>JACIXB010000001.1 GCA_014360685.1 Actinomycetota bacterium
CCCCCATTCGGAGATCTCCGGATCAAAGCCTGTTCGGCGGCTCCCCGGAGCTTATCGCAGCCTACCACGTCCTTCATCGGCTCCTGGCGCCTAGGCATCCACCGTATGCCCTTAGTAGCTTGGTTGAATCAACCTCTTCGATCACTGTGCAGTTTTCAAGGTGCGATATCCAGTTGCTTGGGCGCACCTTAAAGGCGCGCCCAAAATCGAATCCTATCTTAATTATACGCCTAAGGTCAATAGGTGTCAGGATGGTTTTTTTCTTTTTTCACCTCCGCCGTCTCCACTCTTCCTCCATCAACTGCTCCCAAGATGTTGGCGCGCCAGGGATTCCGAATCGCCGGTAGAACGAGGAACCTGCTTCTGCTTCCCTGCTGCTTCGCCTCCCTCAACTCTGCTGCATCTTCAGGTATCCGCCCACGATGGGGATGAGGGAAACGATGATCATGATGATCCATATCGCCCAGTTCATCTTTACGTAGTCCCAGTCCCCGGGGCGAATGACGAAGGCCAGGAGGGTGAAGAAGGTACCCGCTATGGACCATATGAGGTAAATGGGCCCCAGCGGAATGCTGATGTCCACGAAACTGGCCATCTCGTTGGCGGCGAAGAAGCCGGCGAAGATGAGCAGCAGCAGGTAGATGATCATTGGCCAGTTCTGGTAGCCGCCCCTTCCGGAGGCCCCTATTCCGAAGCCGAAGATCTCCACCTTGTACCAGTGCATGAAGCTGAAGATCAAGGCCAGCAGGGCACCCGCGGCCACCACGATGTCCGGGATGGGCAGCTTGGAGGTGTCCAGCTGTGGCCTCTGGCCCCCCATGGGGGCCTGGGGCGGCATACCGGGTGGCCCCGGCGGCGGTGGCGGAGGCGGCTGCATACCTCCCGGTGGAGTTCCTGGCGGTTGCTGTACCATCTTTCACACTCCTTTCCTCTCGCTTCTGCGAACCTTTACTCCTTGCCTGCGCAGTTTTCTATTCATCAATTCAAACTCTATATTCGACGGCCATCCTCAAATCCCTTATCCCTTCCATCCCCGCTCAAGAACCCCCCGGTACCCGGCCCACCGACCGTCTATCCCCGATGCGCCTCCGTCTATCTTGCCTCACCAGGTGGCCCATCCATTAATCCAGCCGACCTCTATCATTCTTCCACCGCCCGGACCTGCTCAAACCCCCGTTCCGCGTCGTTCTCCCATCGAGATCCGCGTGTCGTCCGGGGGCTTCACCTTACCCGCACCGCCGGCAATCCTCCCCGGGTTCATGGGCCACCTGCCCCCCACGCCCACCTTCCTGTTCCCACGCGGAATGGTAATGGAAAACCAGTTTGGCCGATTCGTCCCACCCGGCGAAACGGATCGTCGAGGCGCTCCTGGGTGAAAAAAGAGCGGCGCCCAACCCCGCTCCTTCAAAACTAAACAGCGCCAGGGGAGAGAGGGATACGCTTTTGTATTTCGTGCCCCGGGCTCTCGCCCGGCGTGCACTCCCTAGAAAGGAGGTGATCCAGCCGCACCTTCCGGTACGGCTACCTTGTTACGACTTCACCCCAATCGCCGACCCCACCTTCGACGGCTGCCTCCCTTGCGGGTTAGCTCACCGGCTTC
>JACIXB010000010.1 GCA_014360685.1 Actinomycetota bacterium
CCCGTCCCCGAAGCAGTAGGTGATCTCCGCCCGCGCCGTCTTCTGGGGATCCGGGTTGAAGAGGCACAGCCATTCCTCGAAGCCCTCCCCGGTATAGCCCTCGGCGAAGAGGAGGGAGGTGGCGGGCTGGGGGAGACCGGAGACCACGTGTCCCCCGGTCCACTTCCCCCCGTAGTCGAAGTACATGGGGCGCTCGGCGGCCAGGGGGAGGTCGCTCCGGAGGAGGATGGAGACCTCCTTTCCCGGCCCCGCCTGGGAGTTGACGAAGAGGGTGCGGCGCGTCATGGGAGGGACTTCCAGGGACTGCTCCCGAAAGCTCCCGTCCCCGAAGCAGTAGGTGATCTCCGCCCGCGCCGTCTTCTGGGGATCCGGGTTGAAGAGGCACAGCCATTCCTCGAAGCCCTCCCCGGTATAGCCCTCGGCGAAGAGGAGGGAGGTGGCGGTGGGCGGGGATGGTTCGGGCTCCCCCTCCTCTATCTCCAGGACCAGGGGATCCTTTCCCACCCGGAGGCCCTCGACCACCAGTCTCCCCTCCCCGTCCCGACTTGCCCATCCCAGCGGGGTCCTCGCTCCGCTGAGGTTGTCCACCAGGCAGGCGGCCTGCAGGGAGAGGTCGTTGACGGTCACCGTCACCGTATCCGGGGAGTCGTCGGATTTCCAGATCCCCAGGGCCAGGCTCCCGTCGGGGCGGCGGAAACAATGCGCCTCCAGCGTGGACGGCATCCCGGAGGTGACGGTCACCGCGTCCGGCTCCGCGGACTCGGCGGGCCCGAAGACCTCCTCGAAGGTCCGGAGGTAGTGGAAGGCCGGCTTGGCGCGAAAGGCATGGTCCAGGAGTCCGTAGTAGTCCCAGGGGTTGGTGCGGTCATCCCGGAGGCTGTACCAGAAAACGCGGTCCGCGGCGGTCCCCGCGTAATTGATCACCGTGCGCATGAGGTAGGCGGCCTGGGTGGCCTCGTCCACCCCGGGAGGCGAATCCGCGCAGGTGGTCCATCCCACCTCGGTAATCCACACCTCGAGGTCCTTCTCCGTGTACCGGGATACCAACCCGCGCACGAAATCCACCAGGGCGCGGCACAGCGGCTCCTTGGGTCGGTAGAGGTCCTCTTCGGGTTGCCCCTCCACCCCGATGGTCTCCGCGTAGGGGTGATAGGCCACCGCGTCCACGAGATCGGCGGCTCCCCCGGCCAGGCATTGGTCCAGGTAATCGTATCCCAGGCCGGCCATCCCCCCCATGACCACCTTCGCCTCCGGGTCCACAGACCTGATCTCCCGGGAAGCGGCGGCCAGCAGCTCGAGGTAGCCATCCACGTCGGGTTCCGGCATCCAGAACTGGGGTATGTTCTCCTCGTTCCAGATCTCCCAGGCGGAGACCAAGCCCTTGTAGCGCCCGCCCACCGTACGCACGTAATTCCGCCACGCTTCGAGGTCGGTGGGGGGATAGTTCCAGCTTTTCCCGCCATTGGCCCAGGGCGGTGAGGTGCCCAGTATCCCCAGCACCCGCAACCCGCGGGATGCGGCTTCGGCGGTCACCGCGTCGGCGCCGGAAAAGTTCCAGGCGCCCCGCACCGGCTCCAGGTCAGCCCAGGCGAAATCGCAGCGCACCCACTTGGCCCCCGCCTCCGCCAGGGCGTCCAGCTCCCCCGCCGTCTCCTCCTCCCCGTAGAGCTTGAGGTGGCTGGAGGCGACCCCGAACTTGTCTCCCACGCCGGAGGGGAGCGAGGTTCTTTCGGGACCCGGTGAGGCGGACGCCGGGCTCCCCGGGGCGCCCGGGAAAAGGAGCAGGAGAACCAGGGGAAGGAAAAAAAGGAAGGTGCGCGCTCCGGGACGGGCAATGGCGGGATAAAGACAGCGCCGTTGCCTCCGGCATGGGCGGTGGAAGAAAGGCCGGAAACGTTTAACCCCGCACAAGCCCGGGTTCCTCCTTCCCGCTTCATGCCCGCGCTTCATACCGCCGACCGCCGCCTCTCCCCCTCGGCGCCCTCCGAAACCGAAGGCGGTCATCTATACGACCTCTCCTCGTCTCTCCAGCAGGAATATCGGCGGACATTCTCGGCGGGTTTATTCGCTGTCATACATTATGGCCATTATAACCAGGAAAATCGGTGGATGAGGAAAGCGTTTGAGGACCCCGCCGATTCGAAACCTCGCGTCGCCGAACCGCGGTACCAGCCACCCATCCACGAGTCCGACGGTCTCCCGGGAACCCGCGGGCCGAAGGGGGATTTTCGTCTCCGGGCTTAGATCTCGCCCAGGGATTTCCTCACCAGTTCGATGAGGTGATAATTCTCCAGGTTGGAAGCGGAGGCCACCTTGCGCAGGTTGAGGACGCAGAGGGGGCAGAGGTAGGCCATGGCCTGGGCTCCGTGCTCCACGGCGTCCCGGATGTTGCGTTCCTTGATCTCCATGGCCTTCTCCCGGTCCCTGGGCATCATGGGGGACCCGCAGCAGAGGGCGAACTTGCGGTCGTATTCCCTGGAAACCCTTTCCACCCCGATGAGGGAAAAGAGTTCGTCCAACCACTCGTCCTTCCAGGGGGTGTAGCGGGAGGCGCAGGGCTGCTGGTAGGCTACCCTGATGCCCAGCGGGCTGACCTCTGAGCCATGCGCCCTGACGTAATCCAGAAGGTACTCGATGATGTGTACCGGCTTGAAGGGGACCTCCACCTCGTAATCCTTGACCATGGAAGCCAGCAGCGCGTAGCAGTCGTCGTGGTAGAAGACGATCTCCGACGCGCCGGTCTCCGCCAGGTTCTCCACCACCTGCCCGGCGCCTTCCCGCACCGGGGAATGGAAGCCCAGGTGCACCCATCCCACGTTGCAGAAAAACTTCCCTCCCTTGAGAAAGGTGCAGCCCTCGAAGAGCCTCCCCTCGAAGAGGCCGGGGACCAGGTCTCCCACGCTGCACAGGGAGATCACCGGGCGCCCTTTTTCTCCCTCGAGGATCTCGGTGGGGGCGTTGGGCAGGTTCCGGAAGAGCTGGATGTTCTGCTCCGGTATGTTCAGGATTCCGGTCTCCTCCTGGCGTTCCAGTATGAGGTCAAAGGGATTGGCCCCCTTCTCGCAGAACCAGTTGCAGGCCACGCAGGTCACGCACCGGCTGACGATCTCCGGCGTCTCTCCCTCCAGGAGGCGGCGGAACTGCTCCACGGACTGTTCGCGGTCGTAGTCCACGTAGGGACAGAGGTAAACGCAGTCGCCGCACAGGTCGCAAAGGTCCCTCTTGAACATCTCTCCCTCCTCGCCTGATCATGCCGCCGCCAACCGGCGCATATTCTTGCTTATGCTCATAACCAGAACGCGCATCTATCTTATCACAATTTATCCTTATTCAGCGGCGAAGCCGCCCTGAACTCTTTTAACCGGTGTAGCTTGACAGTGTCCGCCGGCAGGGGTAAGAACGTGTTCCCGGCTACGAGATCGAGGACTTTAAAAAAGGTCCTCTTACCCGCCCGCGGGAACTTCGTGCTTCTACCCCGGACGGACCGCGGTTTTCCGTAGGGGAACCTCCTACCCCGTGGCAATCGATTTCGCCTCGCTTCCCTTGCCAAACAAAGGAGATATGCCCGTCCATGTTCGTTCGTCCGTGAGGGAATGCGGGACGAAAACCTCACCCTAGCCCGTGTTATAATCCATTCGCAGGTAGGTTGCGGCTTGTGAGGCATTGATGTGCGAGTTCTGTTCCCGACACGGGAGGGGAAACCGCTGGTATCTCAACCCGGAAAATTTTTCCGATAAGCTCCTCGAGGACCCCCAGAGGGTGAAAACCCTGGAGAAGGTGGCCGGATGGGGCATCGAGTACTACATCGACTTCACCTCCCGGGTCACCCGGCTCGTGGACTGGCCGGTCATCGGCAAGGCGGTGAAAGCCATGGTCAACCGGCTTGCTCCCAGGGAACACGGGGGCCAGGTGGTGTCCCTCGAGGACGCCCTGGAGCTTCTCTCCTATGCCCGCGATTTCGTGCTCCTGCCCTGCGCGTGCCGCAAGCTGGTGGGGCACCGCGAGGACATGGTGTGCCTGAACTTCGGCCCGGTCAAGGATCTGCAGCGGCGCTTCCTACCCGAGGGCCCCATGGAGGAACTTTCCCCGGAGGAAGCGCGGGAAGTACTCCGGGAATGCGACCAAAGGGGCCATTTTCACCAGGTCCTGTACGCCAAGGTCCCCTTTCCCATATGCATATGCAACTGCGACGCCCGGTACTGTACTTCGCTCAAACAGCGCCTGGCCAACGGGGTGGAGGTGGCCATCCTCAAGGGCCACGAGGTCTGCGCCGCGGATCCGGCCACCTGTCGGTTCTGCCAGGAGCCCCTGTGCCTTTCCCGCTGCCGCTTCGGGGCCTTGAGCTTCGACCCGGAGGCGGGAAGGGTGCACGTGGACCAGTCGAAGTGCTTCGGATGCGGCCTGTGCCGCAGCGCCTGTCCCCGCGGCGCCCTCTCCTTGGTCCCCAGGGAAGAGGTGCCCGCCGCCGCGGGGCTCTGGTGAGCTCGGGATCGTAGCCCGGAATGCTCAAGCGGGGGACGGCAGATGAACGGGAAGAGGGCTTTCCGGATCAAGGTCGAGGATTGCGACAGCGAGAGCTGCGGGTTCCGCTGCCAGGAAACGTGTCCCCACGGTGTTTTCCTGGCCGTCCCCCGCCACCGTAACCGCAGACGCCACGCGGCGCATCCCCGATACCGCATCGTTCCCCGCTTTCGGGGGCTCTGCGACGGATGCGGTGAGTGCGTGGCGGCATGCCCCCGGGGAGGGATAAGGATCTCGACGTGAGCTCCAGCAACCCGGTACTCGGCATATGGGGCGCTTCTCCCGGCCCGCTCCCTTGGAGGGATAAGGCTTTCGGCGCGAGGATGCGACCTTAAACGTAAGCCGGGAATCGTTCTCCCACCCCGACCCTCTGACTCCTCCAGGCTACCGACCCCGGATAAGAAACCCCGTCACGGAGGCGGGTATCATGCCTCCCGGCTCCCGGGTTCCGCCCTTTCGGGGATACACCCTGAGCGGGCGGTTCCCCAGGAGCCATTTCCACTCCCGCCCCCGCCTCGGGAGCGATGTTTAACCCCGGGGACGCCAGGGTATTTAATCAGTACTCGAACGTCATGTGAACGGAGGCAAAGGGAGCATACAAAACGCGCCACGGCATCTCGGCGTATCCCGCCGGGAAAGTCGGGTCACGGGGTGGAAACGCGGGCTCGGCCGGCAAACGGGACCCAGGCGGGGGACCTTGAGCGAATGGGAAGCCGGGGGGGGACGTAATATACAGGTGTTGGATATAGATGTTCGCGGAGTGGTGCCCGGTTGTGAGTGAAGGCCTTGTCATCACTTCCGGATAAAGACTCGAAGCGGGAGGCTCTAGCGGGGATTTTCCCGCGATTTATTCCGTTTTGGCTTGAACAACTATATGATTATGGAGATCGTTTCGGTCTGGGCGACAAGGGATCGGGCGCGCGAAAAGTTTGTCACTGGAAGAGAAAAGGAGGGAGAAGGTATGGCTTCGCTGACCTACGGCACGGAGGAGTGGGAAAAGGCTTACCTGGAACTGGTAAAGGAAAGACAGGCCACCCAGTCCAAGCCCTACATCATGGGCACCCCGGAATGGGTGGCCCAGTACGAGGAGCTGGTGCAGAACGACGCCGAGTACAAGGAGGCGGCCAAGGACTGGGAGGGGTCGGTGGTCATCAAGATCCTGGCCAAACCGGAGATCGGCCTGGACAGCGACCTCTACATGTTCATGGATCTCTGGCACGGTGACTGCCGCTACATCCGCCTCGTCCCCCCCGAGGTGGGCGAATCCGGAGATTACGTGATCACCGGGGAATACGAGCGCTGGAAGTCGGTGATGGCCAAGGAGCTGGACACGGTCAAAGCCATGATGCAGGGCAAGCTGAAGCTCAAGGGGGACCTCCCCTCCATCGTGCGGGCGGTGAAGGCGGCCAGCCGCCTGGTGGACCTCTCCGCCTCCACCGAGCCCCGCTTCCCGGACGAGCTGAGCCCCGAGGAGATCGAAGGCCTGCGCAAGCTGCTGCAGGAAGCCAAGGAAAAGTTCGGCATCTGATGCCGAGGTTTCCCCGGGAACGGCAGATCGGATAACGGGACCGGGAAAGAAAAGATCAAGATCGTGGGTTCCCGGAAGGGAGAGCCGGGAACCCACGAATCAGACGGAAGCCCGTGGTCGGCCGGGAAGGGAGAGGTCCCTGCAGATCTCGAGGCGCACCGGGTCCGCAAGAGAGTCGCCGCCCATGAGCAGGGGAAAAACAGGAGGTGATCTTCATGGCTTACGATGCCGATCTTTCCTTCATCTACAAGAACTACACCCGGATAATCTTCGGCATCAATTCGGTGAAGGACGTGGGGGCGGAGGTTGACCACCTGAAGTGCTCCCGGGCCTTTATCGTCACCGATAAGGGAGTGGAGGCCGCCGGCCTGGTGGAGAAGGTACAGAAGGCGCTGGGCAACAGGTTCGTGGGTATTTACGACGAATGCCCTCAGGATTCCGGCTACCACATCGCCAACCAGGCGGCGGAGATAGCCCGCGAGGCGGGGGCCGACTGCCTGGTCAGCGTGGGCGGGGGAAGCGTCATCGACACCGCCAAGGGAATGGCCATCCTGCTCAAGGAGGGCGGCAGGCTCGAGGATTACTCAGGGTTCCAGCTGCTCACCCGGCCCCAGACTCCCCACATCGCCATCCCCACCACGGCGGGTACGGGAAGCGAGGTGACCTACGCTTTCGTACTCAAGGACTACGAGAAGAACCAAAAACTACTCTACGGGGACGACTACATCATCCCCAACACGGCCATCCTGGACCCGGTGATGACCCAGAGCCTTCCGCCCATGCTCACCGCCACCACGGGAATGGACGCCCTGACACACGCCATCGAGGCCATCCATGCCCTGCAGGCGGAGCCCATCTCCGACACCATGGCCTTCGGAGCAATCCGTCTGATAATGGAGTACCTTCCCCGGTGCGTGGAGAACGGGGACGACCTGGTGGCCCGCGGCCAACAGCAGATAGCCGCCACCATGGCCGGGGTGGCCTTCTCCAACGCCCAGGTGGGCCTGGTCCACGCCATGGCCCACAGCATCGGCGCCCTGTGCGGCGTGCCCCACGGGATGGCCAACAGCATCCTCCTCCCCTACGTGATGAAGTACAACATGGACGAGTGCCCGGACCGCTACGCCTTCGTGGCCGAGGCCATGGGGGTGAAGGAAAAAGGTATGAGCGACGAGGAGGCGGCGGAGGCGGCCATCAACGCCGTGTGGGAGCTGACCAAGCGCATGGGGGTACCCCAGAAATTGCGCGAGGTGGGGGTCACCGAGGACGTCCTCCCGCAAGCAGCGGACATGTCCCTGAGCGACGGCTCGTTAGTGTACAACCCCAAGATGATCTTCGAGGCCGAGCAGGTACTGGAGGTGTACAAGGAGGCTTTCTGAAAAGGAGGGGGAGCGCGGCAAGCCAAATGGCGGCATAGGGGGCGAAAAGCGCTCCGCCAAATGAGAGGGCGTGATTTCCGGTACAGGAAGGGGTACGGAACAGGATCTCGCGCTGAAAGGAGGTAAGATGGCCGACATCAGCCTGGGACCGGGAGCCGAGGAGGTTCCCCTGGCGGGGATGCTCGCCGAGATGCTCAAGGCCAACCTGGAGAAGCCGGAGAAGAAGCGGGATTTCGAGAAATTGAAGGCCAAGGTGCTCATCCACGCCGTTGACGCCGAGGCCAAGATCACCATGGACTTCGACCGCGGCAGGTTGACCGTGTACGGGGGCGAGGCCGGGAAGCCGGACATCGCCATCGCCACCGATTCCACCACCCTTCTGGAGCTGGCCAACCTCAAGATCAAGTACGGTATGCCCTGGTACTTCGACGAGACGGGTCTCGGGGTGGTCAGGAAACTCCTCAAGGGGGACCTCAAGATCAAGGGCATGTTCACTCACCTGGGGGCCCTGACCCGGCTCACCAAGATCATGTCCCTCAGCTGAGGGTATCCCTCAGCTGAGGGCAACCGGTCGCCGGCCCGGGAGGCATGACCTCCCCGGAGACGACCCGTTTCCGCAAAGGATCAGGCGATCAGCGTGCCCCGCGGGGGGAAGGCGGGGTTAAAGGTCGCACTCTAAGCCGGAAAGAGGTGATGCACATGACCTTCGGCAACATGGGCAAGGGCATGGAGGTGGACCTGGCCTCGGGGACGGTCACCGAGTTCGAGATCCCGGAGGAGATATACCGGGATTACATAGGCGGGACCGGCCTGGCCGCCAAGCTCCTTTACGACCGCGGGAACCTGGAGGCGGAGCCGTTGGACCCGGACAACCTCCTGATCTTCGCCACCGGACCCCTCACCGGGATAGGCTTCTCGGGCTCCAGCCGGCTTTCCGTAGGCTCCCGTTCTCCCCTCACCGGGATATGGGGCCAGGCCTCCTGCGGGGGCAACTTCGGCCCGGAGCTCAAGCGGTGCGGCTACGACGCCCTTATCCTCAGGGGAAAGTCGGAGAAGCCGGTCTATCTCGTCCTGAGTGATGATTCCGTGGACATAGCCCCGGCCGATGACCTTTGGGGAAAGGACACCTACAAAACCACGGACATCCTCAAGGAGCGTCACGGGAAGCAGGCCAAGGTCCTGGCCGTGGGGCCGGCGGCGGAGAATCTCATCCCCTTCGCCAGCATCGTCAACGACTACGGGCACCACTTCGGGCGCGCGGGCATGGGCACGGTCATGGGTTCCAAGAGGGTCAAGGCCATCGTGGCCCAGGGGACCAAGAAGATGGAGTACAAGGACCCGGAGAAGGTCAAGGCCATGCAGGAGGAGTTCCGGGAGCTGGTTAAGGACAGCGTCTTCTGCGGGGCCCTCTCCGCCTTCGGCACCGGGGCCAACATGGAGGCCAAGATGTACGAGGGTGACGTCCCCACCCGCAACTGGGGGCGCGGCCTGTGGGAAGAGGGGGCGGAAAAACTCTCCGGGATAGCCCTGGCCGACAACTTCATCGTGGACCACGGGAGCTGCCGGGGATGCGCGGTGCGCTGCAAGCCGGTGGTGGAGGTCAAGGAGGGTCCTTACGCCATGGGGCCGGGGCCGGGGCCGGAGTACGAGACCCAGGCCTCCTTCGGGACCATGATCATGAACGACAACCTGGCCGCCCTGTGCAAGATCAACGACTACTGCAACCGCGCCGGGATGGACACCATCACCTGCGGCTCCACCATAGCCTGGGCCATGGACTGCTACGAGGCGGGGATCCTCAAGCCGGAGGATTACGACGGCATCGAGCTGAAGTGGGGGGACGTGGACACGGTCATCGAGCTGCTCCCCAAGATCGTCAACCGGGAGGGAAAACTTGGCGCCCTGCTGGCCAAGGGTTCCCGCAAGGCGGCGGAGGAAGTGGGTAACGGCGCCGACGCCTACCTCACCGACTCCAAGGGCCTGGAGGCCCCCATGCACGACCCCCGCTGCAACTGGGGCGACGGGCTGGCCTACGCCGTCTCCATCCGGGGGGCCTGCCACGTCTCCAACCTCACCTTCCTCCTGGAGTGGGGAGCCATCGAGTACCCGGAGATAGGGCTGGACAAGAACTACCAGCCCCAGTCCACGGAGTACAAGGCGGAGGCCGTGGCCCTCACCGCCGACCTGGGATGCATCATGAACTCCGCCTGCTGGTGCGAGTTCCCGGGGACCATCTATTCCGTAACCCAGTGGGCGGAGCTCTTCGACGCCGTGGCCGGGTACGGCTGGGATTACCGGAAGATGATGGAGGCCGGGGCCAGGGTGTGGTTCCTGCAGCGCTGCCTGGGCCACATCTGGGGGGCCACGGGAGCCGACGACCGCATCGGCCGGAGGATCATGACCCCCGTGGAGGACGGGGGGATCGCCGGGTCCGTCCCGGATATGGAGACCATGCTTCGGGAGTTCTACGAGTACCGGGGCATGACCCCCGACGGTATGCCCACCCGGGAGACCCTGGAAAAGTACGGCCTGGGCTACCTGGCAGACCGCCTGGGCCTCTGAGGGCGGGGGCAAGCCTGCACCGCGCGGGCCCGAGGTAAACCGGTGCCCAGATCAAGGGTTCCCGGGTGCCCAGGGGCCGGGCAAAGGAGGCCTTCCGGGTTTACCGGAGGGGACGACCGGGGAGCGGGAAACACCCCGCTCCCCTGTCGATACTTGAATCACGGAGCAGGCGCAGAAGAGTCGCAGGCGTTTGCCATCCGGGAGTCTTTCGCCATACCTCACCCCGCCGGGAATCGTTCCTTGCTCAAGAAAAGACGGTCATCGGGGGTCCGCCCCCGCCCAAGGGGGTGAAACCGGTGGCCATCGCATTTCCCGGCGGGCGATCGATATATCATCCTTGGTACCGGTTCCGACCAGGGAAGCGGTTGGCGTGCAGGAGATGGTAAAAACGTGGGTGACTCGAGGGAAGAAACGTATTAAAATGTTAACGCTGACTTAATATTATTTTTGGCCTGCTGCTCTGGGCTCCACCCCTGGGGCTGGGCGTAAGTGGACGGCGGGAAGCGTTAGGCGTTTCGAGGCTGCGGGGCGGGAGGGCATACCCTCCTGGATTGCGGAGCGGCGATGTCCATCCCCAGCCACGGGACATACCGGGCCAGGCGAGGAGGAAAGGGCCGGCGCGGATCCCGGGACGGTCTTGAGGGAGAGGATGAGGTCGACAAAACGGACGCGACACCGTTTCCGTTAAACCCCGATTTTCATCCAAGCGTATGAACGGCGACTCAGGCACCAGCCGACGGTTCCTCGGAGGAGGTGATGGATGTACGAACCAGACACGCACCTTAAGCCACAGCCGGGACGACCAAGGGAGGTGAGGTAATGTCCGACTGGAAGAAGGACGTGGAAGTCCTGGTCCACCAGGGAAAGATCAGCGTCCCCTACTCGTGGACGGTGGGAAGCACCCTCAGCCGCTGGTACTGCGAGCTGCGCGACAACGGCAAGATCTGGGCCAACCGCTGCCCCGGCTGCGGGACGGTGTTCGTGCCCCCCAAGGCCAAGTGCATACACTGCTACCTGGAACCCCACGACTGGGTGGAGCTGCCGGGGACCGGGACCGTGGAGACCTACACCGTGGTGCGCTACGAGGAACCCGCGTTCCATCCGCGCAAGGCCCCCTTCGTGTACGGCCTGATCAAGATGGACGGGGCCGACACCTGCCTGCTCCACTTCATCGACGAGGTGGAGCCGGAGAAGGTCAAGGTGGGCATGCGGGTGGAGGCGGTGCTCGCGGAGGAGCGCGAGGGGAACATCCTCGACATCAAGCACTTCCGTCCCCTGGGCTGATGGAAGGTGGTGAAGGAAATGGAAAGAGTTGCCATCATAGGCGTGGCCCAGACCAAGTACGAGCAGAACAAGCCGGAGACCTTCGCCGAGCTGGTCTACGACGTGACCAGGAGGGCCCTGGAGGACGCCGGGATCACCAAGGACGAGGTGGACAACGTGGTCACCGTGTCCAGCGACTTCTGGGACGGGCGCACCATCTCCAGCATGGCCGTCCAGGACAGCGCCTGCGCCTACGGCAAGGACATCACCACCGTGGAGGGTGACGGGACCTTCGGATGCCTCTACGGCATGATGCGCATCCTCTCCGGGAGCTTCGGGGTGACCGTGGTGGTGGCCCACCACAAGGGGACGGAGAGCAACATGAACGGCATCACCAACTGCGCCTTCGATCCCCTGGTGGAGAGGAAGCTGGGCATCGACGCCGTCTCCTCGGCGGCCCTGCAGGCCCGCCGCTACATGACCAAGTACGCCCTCAAGGAGGAGCAGTTCGCCCTGGTGTCGGTGAAGAACCACGGCAACGCCGTACGCAACCCCCTGGCCCTCTTCCCCATGGAGATAACCGTGGAGGACGTGATGAACTCGCGTAAGATCGCCGACCCCCTCAAGCTCCTGGACTGCTCCCCGGTCACCGACGGCGCCGCGGCGCTGATCCTCGCCGCCGAGAGGCAGGCCAAGAAGCTCTCCACGCGGAAGAAGCGGGTCTGGCTCATGGGGGTTGGCCACTGCGCCGATGCCTTCCGGCTGGGAGACCGCGACCTGGCGGACACCCGGGCCCTCAAGGCGGCAGCCAAGCGGGCTTACTCCATGGCCGGCATCGTCGACCCCCTCAAGGAGATCGACGTGGCCGAGGTCTATGACGCCTTCTCCTACATGGAACCCCTATGGTTGGAGGGCCTGGGCTTCTGCGACGACGGAAAGGGCTGCGAGTACCTGGAGCGGGGCTACTTCAACTTCGACGGCCGGCTGCCGGTGAACCCCTCCGGGGGACGCCTCTCCGCCCACCCCGTCCAGGTGGCCGGCCTGGCCGAGCTGGCGGAATGCGTGCTCCAGATACGCGGGGAGGCCGGTGACCGGCAGGTGGGCGAGGTGAACGTCGCCCTGGCCCACGGCGTCAACGGCATGTGCGGCCAGTCCCACTGCGTGTGGATCCTGGGCAGATGAGGAGGTGACGCGCCATGGGTAAAAGAGTAGGGATCATCGGGGTAGGACAGACCCACCACGCCGCCAAGCGCCTGGACGCCTCCGGGGTGGAGCTCATCGCCGAGGCCGTCACCCGCGCCCTGGACGACGCCGAGCTGACCATCAAGGACATCGACGCCATCGTCATCGGCAACATGGACCACTTCGAGAACATCAACTACGTGGA
>JACIXB010000011.1 GCA_014360685.1 Actinomycetota bacterium
TTTCCACCTCTACTCAACATGATCGAAGCCGTCCGTTACGGGTTTGTTTCAATCTCCTTCGCGGAGATTTTTTTATTTCCACCGAAGCGAAGGAGGTGTAGGATGCTCGAGGGTTATTACATCGAGTTTTAATCTCCTTCGCGGAGATTTTTTTATTTCCACTAGCGAAAATCTTGCGCCTAAGCCCATCTACCATCCGTAGTTTCAATCTCCTTCGCGGAGATTTTTTTATTTCCACCTCTACTCAACATGATCGAAGCCGTCCGTTACGGGTTTGTTTCAATCTCCTTCGCGGAGATTTTTTTATTTCCACCCTTATTACCTACGCTTCCGACGTGATTGAATCTTACTTGTTTCAATCTCCTTCGCGGAGATTTTTTTATTTCCACGCGACTACTAAAGGACCTGGACGGCGATAGATGGATAACCGTTTCAATCTCCTTCGCGGAGATTTTTTTATTTCCACTTACACTGGGGATAATTGTCTGGACTGGGCCGATACCGGTTTCAATCTCCTTCGCGGAGATTTTTTTATTTCCACGACGTGTATTATTCGCTTCCCGCCTACAAGGTAAAGGTATGTTTCAATCTCCTTCGCGGAGATTTTTTTATTTCCACCACTGGAAACTATCCAAAAGTTGTATAACGCCGGCAAGCGGTTTCAATCTCCTTCGCGGAGATTTTTTTATTTCCACGAGGGAACACCGCCTGGTGGGAAATCGAGAGGCCACGCCGGTTTCAATCTCCTTCGCGGAGATTTTTTTATTTCCACCATGAAGGTCGACCTCAGGCCAAAGAAGGGGGACCGCGTTTCAATCTCCTTCGCGGAGATTTTTTTATTTCCACTTGTGCAACATGCCATGAGCAATGGCATGCCATAACCGTAGGTTTCAATCTCCTTCGCGGAGATTTTTTTATTTCCACCAGGGTGGAGGAGGACTATGGGGATTGACAAATTATTGGCAAGTTTCAATCTCCTTCGCGGAGATTTTTTTATTTCCACCCCCAGAAGATTTTATACCCTTTTACCTGGGATTTTGCAAGCAAAATCGACGACCCCCAAAAACCGGGGGCTGGAAGGCGGGAGGAGGACCTGCAGAGGATGTTCGAATCCTCGAATGCCATATGGGCACTGCCCCATCTACCAGAACAAAGATATATTTTTCAACGTATATGTATGGCCATCGACGACCTCCCGCCCCCGCTTTGGTAACGCTATGAGGTTGTCAAGGGGCTATCCACGCTCTCCATGAACCTCCATCCCCTTGATTCTATCCGGTACACGGATATTCCTCCTCTAAATAAAAGCAGAAAATCCTTTCCCGGTTTCATCAAATCAGGTAGATGTCCAGCTCCTCGGTGAAAGAACCCTCTCCTAACAGCTCCCCCCTGGAGAAGCAGTCCTTACATAGGCGGTAGAAGCGGACCAAGTCCTCCTCCAGGTCCAGCAGCCTCTTCACCTCCTCCTTCATCTTTTCGTATTCCTTCCGGCTGAGGTGACACTCAAAGACGCTTAGCTGGATCCGGGACCCGTAATTCTTGAGCGTGTTGCATACTCTGGTCCGGGTCCGGTCGTCCTTTATATCGTAAACCACCACCACAAAGGTCTTTTCCTCCAAGGCTCGTCTCCGTGTTTATTCTCACATAACCGGCCTTTTTCACCTGCCCCGCTATCTACCTCCTTTGGCGAGTTTCCCCCCGTATCACCTGATAAGCATGGGGCGGTAGGGGCTTCCATGAAGGAGGAAACGCGCCAACTTCCTCGCCTGTATGTGGAACGCCTCCAGGTAAGTAACCGGCGCCTTTCTTTCGGGATGTTGGAAACGGCGGTAGACCGCCTCGTTGTAATAAGAGATGAACCTGCGAAGGGCATCTTGCTCGAACCGGACGGAATCTTCCTCCATGACGAAGTCGGAAATCTTGAATGCCCCTCTGTTGATGAGGGTGAGCACCAAGGAATCCACCACAACCGGACGCCATTCCTCCATAAGGTCGAGGGCTAGGGAGGGCTTGCCGTACTTGTGGGCATGGAGATAACCTTGGTAAGGATCGAGGCCCACGGACTCCACCGCTCCAAGGATGTTGTTGAGAAGTAACGAATACCCCAGGCTCAACATGGCGTTCACGGCATCCTTGGGCGGCTTCCGCGTTCTCAGGAGAAAGCCCATGTCCTCGGGCAACAATTTCCTAAGGGCCGAGAAATAGACGGCGGAGGAGTACCCCTCCATTCCCCTAATCTCGTTAACGTCCGCGGTATCCCTGAGCTTTTCCAGGCATTGGTTCAAGAATTCCACGACCTGCCCCACTCTCTTGATGTCCTTCCTTCGATTGTGCCTTTGCAAAAGCACCTTCTGGTTGTTTACTTTTCCCCAGACCACCGAAGCGCAGAGGGATGAGCACTTCCCGTCGTCCAGCCGGGCCAGCGTCTGGGCCCGGCGCAGCTCACCGTGAGGCGTGAAGGTTGGGCGTAGCTGTCCCCTGGGCCTACCGCGAGAATCCATATAGTACACGGGGATTGATTCTCTTAAAAGGTGCGCTATAAGTGGGGTGGTAATGGAGACGTTTCCGTAAACCAAGGCCCCTTCCAGCTTGATCAAAGGGACCTCGGCTATAACCACATCCTCCTTCTGCACCTTGACACGCAAGCCTACTTTGCCCACCTTCGCCCCCTGGTCCAAAAGGTAAAGAAAAGCCATGGCCGACAATCCTCCACTTGATTGTTTCGAAATCGAAACCCGGAACGTTACATGTGGCAGGTTACCTGACCCATTCCCATGGTAGTCTTCATCCCCAGCCCGGCGTAACGGGAAAAGTCCGCCAGCAGGCGGTAAACGCGAAGGCGCTCGTGGTCCGAGGGATCCAAACGGTACTCGCAGAAGCCGGTGAAGCCGACTTGCCTGTAGCGGTCGAAGTGCAGGATCCTGGTCCGGAGCTCGTACCTGCTTACCTTAATCTCCCTCTCCGCCCAAACGTGAAGGTCCTTCCCCAGTTCGACGGGAGCCACCATCGACCAGCTCTTGTTGAGGCTAAGCCATACCAGGCGGGGTAGGGGGAAGAGGAAATTGGATCTCCCGCTGCGGAAAGAGGTGGGGGTATGAAAATGCAGGACCAGCCTATCCGAGAGGCCCCGGCCTTCGATTATATGGCGGCGATAGATCTCGGCGAGCGGTTCCTCTTCAAGAGTGAAGCCCATGACCAGGAAACTCTCCCGGCCTATGCGCACCCGCCTCCCCTCCACGCCAGGTAAGACGACTTTTTTCCATATCTCGCCCAGCCGCGCATCGAAGGTGGTTACACGCAACGCGTATTCCTTTTCCGGGTCGAGCAGCACCTCTTGCGCTCCCTCGCCCGGGAAATCCCCGAGCAGGTAGGAAACGGTGAAAGGCTTTTGACCCCTGGAGTCGTGGAGGGTTTGGGCCATCTCCGGGTCCACATCCCTCACCAGGTCGAGAAAAACGGCCATGAACCGCTGCCCTCCTCCGGAGGCGATCGGCCCTTCCCCCTGGGGACGTAGTAACAACCTAGTCTCCAGGAGCCGGTGCTCTTCTGCGTGGCGTTTCAAATCGAAACCTCCATCGTGGTCATCAGAGGATTACGTATGTGTGCTCCTCGAGCACTTCGTCCCAAGGCGCCGAAAAATCCCTGGACAATTCCCGGAGAAAAGTCTCGGCGTGAGAGGCGAGCGTTGCCACGTCCCCATCTGCCGCCCTTTTCTTCCCGTGCACCAGCATGAGCTCGTTGCGTTTCTTTATAGCGGCGTGGAAGTTGCCGAGGTCGGTGACGGTTTTTCCTTTCCACAAGGGGTCGCCCATGGAGAAAAGGAGTATGTGCCCCGCCATGAGCCCTACGTCCGTGGGCATCCTTTCCGGGTCCGGATTCCTCCATGCGCGTTTATAGATCTGGGCGGAAACCTCCAGGTATCTAGCCATGATCCTCCGATCGAGCTTCCTCCATTCGAAATTATCGGTGTTGAAGGGTCCCCCCATCTTTTCCGGCACCTGGGAGAGCCGCAGTTGAGCCACCAACTCGAGGCAGCGGTACAGCCGCACGACGGCGTCGTCCGGTAGTCCAGCTTCTGCCTTTCTCAGGCTATTGAGGTAGAGGTCCACGGCCAGGCGAAAACCGAATATCGGTTCGTCCCTGAGTACGGAGAAAAGCGACTGTCCCCGTTTTTCCAGGGATAGATGCTCCAGGGCGCGGAGGTTTTTCTCCAGCTGCGTGACATCTATGCCCAAATCGAACTGAATCACCTTCCTCAGGGCTGATTCCAGCTTTTCCTTCGCTTTCCCATAATGGAACCTGTCCCAATAGGAGTAGCCCTGGACGAGCTCCGAAAGCACGCCGACCATCGTGCCGACCGGAAGGGCGTAGCGTCCCCTCAGCTCTTCCCCGATCTGGCCGAGAACTCTCAAGGACATCTCGAAGTTTCCCGCGTTGAACAGGCTCTTGGCCTCCTTGAGCTTGAGCTCTCCCATAGCCACCAGGGGATTGGGTAACACGGTAAGGTATTCCGTTCCGGGCTTGGGGATACGCAGGTCCTCCACGTATTCCGAGTGGTCCACGTAGATGAGGTCCATCCCCAAGAAGTAGGCGGCCACGGCCGACGCGCTGACCATGGACTTCTTCCCGCCGGTGTTGCACAGCGCGCACAGGCACCGCGGGTTCCTGGACCATTCCATCCATTTTCTTCCAACCTTTTCATAGAGCTCCAGGGGATTGTCAGCGTCGATGCGGTCGCGATCATAGGCGATCTCGTGGTTCCTGAGGTAGTCAACCTCTTTTATCACCCGCGAGAGGTGTTGTTCCGTCTCCGGGGTGTAGAGGAAGTAGACCTTTTGGGGCCGGAGCGCCTCCAGAACCAGTATCAGCGGCTGAGGAGAGGTGCCCAGGGTTAGGATAAGGGCGTTGTAGGAACCTATTCGCCCACGGTTATCTTCGACGAACCTCTCCTTTACCAGCGGAAAAACCCGGCTCCAGTAATCATCCTGTACCTTGGACAGGCCCCTTTCCCGAGCCTCGGACAGCCAACGCTCGGCGATCTCCTCCAGCCCGTCTTTTTTCATCTCCCTCCTCCATCCGCGCTCCCGGCCAAAGGTCGGTACAAGCCTTGTGACCTCGAGGAAAATTCCGACGAGCCATGGTGATTCGAAGGACATGACCGTCGGACAAAAGCCGGCATGACCTTTTTCCCCTTGGGGGATCCTTTCCATTATATGCCCGCTTTGCTTTTGCTCTCACCTTCCTTTTCAGCCCTCTTTTCGCCTTAATCTTATAACCATATGATAGGTTAAAGGCCACCCTGCGCCGGACATGGGGCGGACGCAACCGTTTCACTTGATACCTCGACCTGCGGCAGTAACCACCTACGCCAAGCCCTTTCAGTGGAGCGTGGTTTAAGACTCACAAGCCCGCCCGTGCGAAAGAACGGAGAAAGTAAAGATCCACCCCTTTCTATTAAAGCATTGGCTAAAAACCAAGAAACCGGCCGTTTGGGCAGAAGGGGCATTTTCAAGACTCACCTCCATCATGTGGAGCCCGGGCCAAGGAAACGAACCTCCTCTCCGCCAGAGCTTTCCGCGATCAAGGCCGCCATCCTCCTCCGCAGCCGGCTGAAACGCGTCCTGGCCGCCTGCTCGGATATACCCATTTGGAGGGAAACTTCCTTCCAGTTCAAGCCGAGAACGGCGCGCATGAACAGGAGGCGCCTCTCCTCATCGGACAGATGATCGAGGATGCCGCCCATATCGAAGGGCATGACGATCTCGTCCTGGATCTCCAGGCTTACGGGCTCGAACGCACACAAGCTGTCCAAGCGGATTTGCCCGCGGCGGGTTTCCTTTCTCCAGGCGTCGATATACGCGTGCAGGGAGGTTTTCCACAGAAGATTGACGAAATGGTCCTCGCTCTCCGGGGACAGGGAACCCTCGCAAACGCCGGACCATATTTTCAGGGCCGCCTCCTGGAGATGATCCTCCTCGTCCTGCCAGCCCAGGCAGCGGTTTTTCGGCAAGCCTCCGGACATAAACCTGCGGCGGGCTTTCAGGTAGGCATCGGCTAGGACTTCGGCGGTGCTTCGTGCCTCGTTCCACTTGAAGCGAGCCTCACCCTCCCTTAGGCTGTCGCCTCCGGAAGCTGATATCGTGGCGCTGATCTCGCTCATGCCGGCCTCCTCAGGCAAAAACTTCTCGTTCTGAAGGCGCAACGGCGCCTTCCCTCACCAATGGCCTGAGGGCCGGACCGGCTGAATGCCGGTGAGCGAAAATAAAATGCTACCTTTCAAACGCCTCAAAGGAGACGCTCATCGGTAGCGCTTCTTTATATATCACATCCGCGGACTTTTGTAAACGGGTGTTCTTGTGCGTGGGCTTTGCGGGTCGGCGGATCCGGATGGGGACATATTTTTCCGCCGTCCGCGCAAAGCCCGATTCGCAAACACTCTTCACGGTTGCGCCACCTCGATATATCTCGCTTCCACCCAGGGCAAGGTGGTGGGCGACGCTAACTTCCAGGCGCCTCGCGCCCCCCGCCAGCCTACAGAGCTTCGGAGACGCGACCTAACGTGGTCTTTGCGCCTTGCTACAACGCTGCCGGCCCCATGCCCTTGGGAAGAGGCACCAAGACCACCTCCTGGTAACCCTTGGCCCCTTCGCTCTCCACCCCCGCGGAACGATGAACCACAACTTGGTATTTGCCCTTCATTCCAACGCCACCGGTTCCCATGACCGCGGCGAGGGGCTTCGGTCGGCAAGCTCCATTATGAGAGGGTGGGTTGCCAACTGGTTGGCAGTTTGAAAAACGCGTTTTTAAGATTTTCGGTGAAAGACTGCCAACTGTCTGGCAGTCTCGCGGGAAAACGTGGGCGAAAGGCGAGCAAGCGCTTGGGATAGACGCTCCCGTCGGGTCTGTCTGGCAGTCTCGCGGGAAAACGTGGGTGAAAGGCGAAGCGAGGGCATGTGTGTGGCTTGGAGAGTCCATAGTATCGTGGGGCAACAGGGTTTCTCTTCGCTCAGTGGCGCCCACCGGCGCGCCTCGGTCGCTCGAGACCGGGAAAGCCTCACCCGGAGTACTTCTCCACGATGCCGCGGGCGCGCTCCAGGACCATGTCCCTGAGTTCCGGGGGCTCGAGCACCTCCGCCTCGCCGCCGAAGGCCATGATCCAGGAGCAGATCTCGGAAAGCCCGCTCACCCGGAAGGTGAGGACGGCTCCCCCGTCCTCGCAGTCGCGGCAGCGCTGGCTGAAATGCCAGATGCACTCCTTGACGTAGGGGGCCACCTGGGGGCTGAACCTCACCGCCACCTCGCGGGGCTCCCCGCGCAGCACCTGCCAGGCGTCGCCCATGTACTCCCGAATGTTGAAGTCCTCCGGGGGCTGGAAGGTCTCCTCCAGGAGCTCGGCCTCCAGGATGCGGTCCACCTTGAAGATCTTGATCTCCCCCCGGAGGTGGCAGTACCCCACCAGGTACCAGGCGTTGCTGCGGAAGAGGAACCCGTAGGGGTCGACGGTCCTCTCGGTCACCTCGTCCCGGGAGAGCGAATGGTAGGAGATGGTGACCGAGCGGTTCTCCTCCACCCCCCTCTCCAGGAGCTCGAGGACGGGGAGGCGCTTTTCATAATCCACGGTGGGCTCCCAGGCGGGGCTGAAATGCACCGCCTCCCGGTGCACGGCCTCCCTGATGCCCGGCGGAAGCGCGGCGTAGATCTTCTCCATGGCCCTCTCCACCCCCCGCTGGAAGGGGGTCCCCCTCTGGCGGGAGAGGATCTCCGCTCCCATGGCCAGGGAGAGGGTCTCCGTGAGGTCGAACTGCACCGGGGGGAGGAAGAAATGGGGCGAGATACGGTATCCCTTCTGGTAATAGATGGGGATGCCCGCCAGCTTGAGGAGGTAGACGTCGCGGTAGACGGTGCACAGGGAGGTCTCGCAGCGCTCGGCCAGCTCGGCGGCCCCGATGCCCGGTTTGCCCTCGATGAGGGTGAAGACCTTGAGCAGGCGCCAGAGTTTGCTCGCCCTCTCCATGAGATCCTCTCGCCTTCCCGCTCCCTCCAGCGTTTCCCGTTCAATTTTATGAGATGGCGCGGGGAAGGAAAAGGAAAGGCAAGTAGCGCCAGATGGAGCATGGAATACGGCCGGGGACGGAGCCCCGGCCGCGGTTCAGTAAGCCCTGGCCGCGGTTCAGGCCATCGCGTTTCATTCCGTGAACATCACCGCACCCGCTTACCTGGCGGCCAGCTCTTCCAGCGCTATGCCCATGTTCTCCCGCAGCAGCCGGGCCAGGAGGGGCAGGGAGAGGTTCTCCGGACCGTAGAGTATGCACTGTATCTCCGGCATGTAGAAGTAAAGGATGGGCTGCGTGGAGAGCAGGGTGCGCCTCAGCTCCCGGGCCACGGGGTGAGAGTCGCCGAGCTCCAGGTTGGCCTTGCCCCAGCCGGGCACCAGGGAATAGCGGATGGCGTTGACCTTGAACTCCGCCCCCTGGGGCTGCTTGAACTGGTAGAGGTGGCAGAAGTACTTGAGGACACCGCTCCTTTGGGCGCTCACCTTCCGGCCCCGGAGGGTGAGGATGTGCTCCCCCTTCTCCGACAGGCGGCAGGTGAGCTCGCTTTCGGTCTCCGAGAAATCGATCCCCGCCAGGAACTTGGGGTAGTTGTAGATGTCGATGCCGCCCCTCAGGGCCAGCTCGGTGGTCACCGGCAGGTGGTGGATGTAGGTGTGGAAGGCGCTGCGGACGAGCTGGCGCAGGAGGTTGTAACCCGGCAGGGGAAGGACCAGGGGGTCGTTGAGCAGCACCCCGATGGCGAACTCGTTGTAGGGCTCTATGTCCGTGTCGTAGTACTCGAAGGCCGTGAGGTGTACGGCCCCGATGCCCGGCACCACCTGCGCCGGGGCATAGCGCGCGTCCGGCACCAGCCTCTTAAGGGCCGGCAGCGTGGCCGGGAAGACCGCGGTCATGGACCGCGCGCTGCGGTAGAAGACCGGGAGCTTTACCTTCTTCCCCAGCAGGGTGGCCTCCACCTGCTCCACGCCCTCGAAAAAATCGTGATGCATAAGATCACCTCCCGCGTTCGCGTTCCCAGCGCGTGGTACCCGCGCGGACTACCCAAACTCCACCCAGATTATTTTCTTCCATCCCGGCGTGTCCCTCAAACATTGGGCGGCTTCCGGCGATGTGTTAGATTAAGAAGGGTAAACGGGTCGTTGGAAGATGGCGGTGGAAAGCTATCCCGGGGCGCTGGAAGGTCGCGGGGAGGTAGCGATCCGTTGAGTGGGATTACGGGAAGGACGGCCGTGCGCGGTTACCTGGGAGTGGACGTGGGATCGGTGAGCACCAACCTGGTGCTCCTGGACGAGAACGGGGAGGTGGCGGCCTCCGTCTACCGGCGCACCCAGGGGCAGCCCATCCGCGCCGTGCAGGAGGGGCTCAAGGAGCTTGGGGCCCAGCTGCCCCCCGACGTGGAGGTGCTGGGGGCGGGGACCACGGGGAGCGCCCGCCACCTGAGCGGCATCATCGTGGGGGCGGACATCGTGAAAAACGAGATCACCGCCCACGCCGTGGCCGCCCTGCACGTGGTGCCCGAGGTGCGCACGGTCATCGAGATCGGGGGGCAGGACTCCAAGATCATCATCCTCCAGGACGGCATCGTGGTGGATTTCGCCATGAACACGGTGTGCGCCGCCGGGACGGGGTCCTTCCTCGACCACCAGGCGGCCCGCCTGAACATCCCCATTGAGGAGTTCGGCGACTACGCCCTGCGGGCGGAGACCGGGGTGCAGATCGCCGGCCGGTGCTCGGTGTTCGCCGAGTCGGACATGATCCACAAGCAACAGGTGGGGCACCCCATCGAGAACATCATCTACGGGCTGTGCGAGGCCCTGGTGCGCAATTACCTCAACAACCTGGCCAAGGGGAAGTCCATCGAGCCCCCGGTGGTCTTCCAGGGCGGGGTGGCGGCCAACGTGGGCATGAAGCGCGCTTTCGAGGAGGCCCTGGGGATGGAGGTGGTGGTCCCCGCGCACTACAACGTCATGGGAGCCATCGGGGCGGCCCTCCTGGCGCGGGAGCTCAACCCGCCGGTAACCAACTTCAAGGGGTTCCGGGTGACGGATATCGAGTACCGCACCTCCAGCTTCAACTGCAAGGGGTGTTCCAACAACTGCGAGATAGTGAAGATCATGGTGGAGGGGGAGACCCTGGCCCGCTGGGGCGGGCGCTGCGGAAAGTGGGAGGTGGACCTCCCGGGCACCCGGGCGGCGAGAGCCGCCTCGCGCTGATCCCCGGATCCGGAGGTTCCGGAGATCCCCGGGGCCGGAAACCCTACTCGGGCTCGCGCAGGACGATGCGGTGGTCCAGGAGCTCCACCTCGGCGATGCGGGCGGAGACCAGCTTCTGCTCGCCGAAGACGTCCACCAGGAGGAGCTTGCCCTCCTCGGGACGGACCTCGACCACGTCGTCCATGATCTTCTCCAACTCCCCGCCCCGATCTATGTAAACGGCGGCTTCACACATCCCTCTCGACCTCCTTGGAATTCCCGGCCTCCTCGCACATCTGCTTCACCATCTCCACCGCCTGCTCGATGAGCTTGGGCAGCGGGGTATCCCCGGTCCCCAGTATATCTATGCGGGGGTGGGTCAGGGGCAGCAATATCTTCCTCCCCGGGGCGGAGGCGATGGCCTCGGCCATCCCCGGCGTGAGCTCCCCCATCATGGAGTTGGGGATGAGGATGGAAAGACTTCCCATGATCACGTCGGCCTCCCCGATGCACACCCGCACCGCGTTCTCCCCCGTGGCCCCGCGGTTGGCCCGCGCCTTCATCATGTTTCCGGTGGCGATGGCGTTGGCCCCCAGGGCGATGATCTCCGTGTCCTCGGGGAGGTTACGCCGGAGCTCCAGGACTATCTGGTGCCCTATGGAGCCCCCCATTCCGTCCACCACGGCGATCTTCATCATAGCTCCCCGTCTCTTTGGCGCCATGACTCAGGGGTCTGAGACCCGGGGTCACAGCCAGCTGCGGAATTCCTCCACGAAGGCCTGCTTGGGCCGCGCGCCCACCAGGCGCTTCACCGGCTCGCCGTTCTCGAAGAGAATCATGGTGGGGATGGACTGGATCTGGTAGTTGCGCGCCGTGGACATGGCCTCGTCCACATTGAGCTTGCAAACCTTGATTTTCCCCTCCCACTCCTCGGCGGCCTCTTCCAGGATGGGGGCCATCATGCGGCAGGGACCACACCAGGGCGCCCAGAAGTCCACCAGTGTGGGCTTGTCGCTCTTCAGCACCTCCTGCTCGAAGTTCCCGTCGTTTAGTTCTATCACCTTACCGGCCACTCCTCACACCTCCTCGTGGTTGTTTCCTTTTATATCCATCCACGCCCCGCGCCAGGCCATCAACCCGTCTCCGCCCGGTGAGCGCCGGCTACGGGCTTCAGGCTGAATGGCGTACGCTTCAGGCTGAATAGCGCCCGATATCGCGTGCCCTTCCGCCCATTTTCCCATACCCGTATCCGCATGCATCACGGCGGCATTCTTCATGGCGGCGCCTCATATGTAAGCGGTCCCCCTCAGGTTCTCCACGTGGAATTGGGCGTTGAGGGCCGCGCGAACCCCGTCCCCCACCGCCGCCGCCACCTGCCACACGGCTCCGGCGCGGACGTCTCCGGCGGCGAAGACTCCCTTCATGCTGGTACGCAGGTCGGCGTCGGTGAGGATGAAGCCCCTCTCGTCCAGGTCCACGGCGCCCCTGAGCTCCTCGGTGTTGGGAAGATTTCCCACGTAGAGGAAGACGCCGTCCACGGGGAGCTCCTCCTCCTCGCCGCTCTCCACGTCGGCCAGGAGTAGGCCGGTGACCTTCTGGTCGCCCCTTATTTCTTTCACCACTTTTTTCCATTTGAAATCCATCTTGGGGTTGGAGAGCGCCCTTTCCTGGAGGATCTTTCCAGCCCGCAGGCGATCGCGCCGGTGGACGATGACCACCCGGCGGGCGAAGCGGGTGAGGAAGAGGGCCTCCTCCACAGCGGAGTTGCCCCCGCCCACCACGGCCACCACGCTGTCCTTGAAAAAGGCGCCGTCGCAGGTGGCGCAGTAGGAGACGCCGCGGCCATGGAACTCCTCCTCGCCGGGCACCCCCAGCTTGGCCGGCCTCATGCCGGTGGCCAGGATGGCCGCGTAGGCGCGGAGCTCGCCTTCCTCGGTGTCGAGGACCTTGACCTCCCCTCCCTCGTCTTCCTCACGCAGGCCCCGGAGGGGGTTGAAGGAGGCTATGCGCAGGCCGAAGCCCTCCGCCTGGCGCCTCATGCGATCCACCAGCTCGTAACCGGATATGCCCTCCGGGAAGCCGGGGTAGTTCTCGATGCGCTCTGTGAGGGCCGGCGCGCCTCCCGGCGACTGTTTCTCGATGAGCAGGGCGTTCATGCGCGCCCGGGCCAGGTAGATCCCCGCCGTGAGGCCGGCGGGTCCCCCGCCCACCACCACCACGTCCAATACTTCTCCCGGATTTTCCTTCATGACATCCATGGGACCGTGAGGCTTCTCTCCACGCCGCTGTCTCGATTCTCCTTCATGGCAACGTCCGCACTTCGGGTTCTCGTTCACGGCGCCGTCCGCACTTCGGGTTCTCGTTCACGGCGCCGTCCGGCTTATTCTTCACGGCACCGCCTTTCTCCATGGCACCGTCCTCCACTTTCCACCTTCCTCGCTTCCCGGCCTCTTTGCTTCGCTCCTTTTCCTCACTTCGCTCCGCCGCTCCCGGGCTCCACTCCTGGCCGCTGGCGGTCCGATCCGGTTTTCGCGTGCCGGGCCTTCCGCCAGGCCGTCGATCCCGGAAACCCGGTCCGTTCTTCGATTCTTTGATTATAAACCAACTGGCGCGAAGCGACCTGCTCCAGGTCATGACCGGGAATAAAGCACTGAGGTCGGCTCTCAAGCTGGTCCGATTTTCAAGCTAGGTCGAGGATCAATAGATATCGATCGCCTCACAGGGGCATTCCACGGGATGTATTCTTACAAGTCCGGCCTGGAGACCAAAGGCGCCTCCGAAAAATCGGTTTACAACCAATGGCCTCCCACTCTTTCCGAACCCCGGGCTTGAGCGTTGCCGACCACAATCGCTTCTCGGCATGCCCCACGAACATTGCTTACCAAAGAATGCGCCGCACATCCAGTGGCGAGGAATCCTTAAAGCTCCGGGCAGACCGAACATGATAGAGCGATAAAAGGCAGGAGTGCGGTCATGGGGCGTCACGACGCGGGATCGGGACCCCCGCCGGCTTGAAGCGGGGAAGTTGGGGAGCCGGTCTCTCGGAAAGGGAAAGGGACTGACCCCAAAATCTGTCTGTGGAAAGGTTAAGGGACTGACCCCATTATATTGGAGACGGTGTCCTCGAGGTCGCGGAGGGTGCGGCAGACCCGCACCTCGCGGCAGTAGGGGGCGTACTCGCTCATCACGCTGTCTCCGGTGTCCCAGAAGGGCTGGGTCTCGGGGTTGAGCCAGATGATGCCTTTGCTGCGGTCGCGCATCTTCTCCAGGGCCCAGGCGCAGGGGTCGTTGTAGTTGTTGCGGGCGTCCCCGATGATGAGGATGTAGGTGCGGTAACCCACGTCCTGCAGGTATTTCTCGCAGAACTGGCGGAAGACGCAGCCGAAATCGCTGCGCGCGTGGTAGGCGATGCCCGCCTCGGTGAGAGCCCTCTTCACCCCCCTCTCGATGTCCTCCTCATGGAAGAAATCGGTAACCTCGCCCAGCTCGTCCACGAAGACGAAGGAGCGAACCTTGGCTAGGCAATCCTGCAGGGTGTACACGAACTGGAGCATGAACTGGGACACCCGGGCCACCGAGGAAGACACGTCGCAGAGCACCATGAGCTCCACCTTCTCCAGGCGCCTGGTGCGCAGGACCAGGTGGAAGGGGACTCCCCCGTGGCGCATGTTCTTGCGCAGGGTGGCCTTGACGTCCAGCTTGTCCCGGCGCATCCGCTTCTCGCGCAGGGAGAGCTTGTTGCGCAACTTGCGGGCCAGGACGTCCACCGCCCGGCGCATCTGCTGGAGCTCATGCTCGTCCAGGGTGGAGAGGGGCCTCTGTATGAGGCGATCCATGCGCTCCGAGCTGGGGACGCGGTCCACATTGCGCGCCTGTTCCCGCTCCACGTAGCGGCGCACCTGGTGGCGCAGGGCCTCTCGGTTGGCCTGGTAGATCCTCTCCAGCTCCGCGAGTTCCTCCTCCGTCCAACCCGATTCCCGCAGGCGGGACCGGAGCTCCCGGAAGTCCTCGTCCATCCTCTCCCAGTCGAAGGAATCGAAGATGCGCCGGGTATACATGCCCACCTGCATGCGGGTGGTGAGCTGCGAGGTCCCCACCGCCCCGGCGGCGGCACGGATAAAGGACTCGAACTCCCCGCCCCTTCCCGCCAGAAGCAGCATGAGAAGCGGGTTGTGGCCGTTCTGCGCCGCCATGGCCCTCAATGCCTCCTCCAGGCGAGCCAGGAGCTCCTCGTCCGGGGCCTCCACCTCCCCGCATCCCTCCAGCCCGTAGAAGTAGAGGGGAAAGAGCTCGTCGAAGACCGCGCCGTCCCTCCTGGTCTTCACCAGGGCGGCCTTGAGGGAGGCCCGGAAGGCCTCCGGATCCTCCAAGCCCACCTCGGCCACGGCGCCCAGGGCGTCGATGCTCTCCGCGGTGGAGACGGGAACCCCCCTACCGCGCAACCCCTTGACGAACTCCAGCACCCTCTCTTCCATGAATCCTTGACCCTTTCCGCTCCGTGGCGGCCTCGAGGCGCACCTCCCTCTAATTAATCCGCCGCCACGTGATGCAGGTTCTCCCGGGCTTTCTGGATGTCCTTCTCGTACTTGAGGACGATGTTCAAGGTATCCCGTACCAGGTCCGGATCCAAGCTCTCGGCGTTGAGGACCACCAGGGCCCGGGCCCAGTCCAGGGTCTCGCTGATGCCGGGGACCTTCTTCAGGTCCAGCTTGCGCAGGCGGTGCACCGCCCTTACCACCTGTTCGGCCAGCCTCTCCGAGATGCCCGGTACCTTGAGGCGCACGATCTCCAGCTCCTGCTCCGGGGAGGGGAAGTCGATGAAAAGGTGCAGGCAGCGCCTCTTGAGTGCGTCGCTCAACTCCCGGGAGTTGTTGCTGGTAAGTATTACCATGGGGATGTGCTTGGCCTTGAGTGTGGAGAGCTCCGGTATGCTCACCTGGAAGTCGCTCAGTATCTCCAGGAGGAAGGCCTCGAACTCCGGGTCGGACTTGTCCACCTCGTCGATGAGAAGGAGGGCCGGCTTCTCGGAGAGGATGGCCCGCAGCAACGGCCGGGGGACGATGAATTTCCGGGAGAAGAAGACCTCGTCCTGCCGGGCCACCCTCTCCACGGCCTCGGCCAGGTCGCGGGCCCCGGCCAGTTCCTCGGCCAGGACGTCTTTTAGGATCTGGGTGTAGAGGAGTTGTTTGGCGTACTCCCATTCGTAGAGGGACTTGGACTCGTCCAGCCCCTCGTAGCACTGCAGGCGGATGAACTCTCGTCCCAGGGCGGCGGCGGTGACCTTGCCCAGGTCGGTCTTGCCCACCCCCGCCGGACCCTCCACCAGGACGGGTTTCTCCAGCCTCTCGGCCAGGAAGACGACCGTGGCTATCTCCTTGCCGCAGATGTACTTCTGCTCCACCAGCTTCCTCTGTACTTCCTCGATGCTCTCGAACATGTCGCTTACACTTCCTTTCCCGTTACGCGTGTCTCCGCTCTGCGCTCTCCCGCGGACGCGCACCTTATTCCTCGAGGCCGTACATGTGGGCCAGCTCCCGGAAGAGCCTCTCCCCTATCTCCAGGCCCCGGGCTATGAAATCCGGGCCGTAAACGCGGCCCGTGGGGGTGCGGAAGGTGCCTGCCACCCGCATGATCCCCTCCATGCCGGTCCGGAAATGGCGCAGCAGGGCCTCCATGGGGATGCCGGTTGGTCCCACCATGGACCACAGGGTTTCGGTGAAGTTGTCCGGCCCCCAACGGAACTTGTCCGCGTCGTAGAGGGCATCGGAAAGCACCTGGAGATCGGGGTCCTCGAGGGGTTCCTCCGGCCGGAAGGCCTCGTGGTTGCGGATGGCCTGGGCCACCGCCTCCCTCTCCCCGGCTTCCAGGTCGAAACCGAGCAGGATGCGTCTCGCCTCCTCGGCGCCCCTGCGGGCGTGGTCCCTCTCCTCCCTTCTTATATCGTGGAGGAGTCCCGCCAGGTGGGCCAGCAAGAGATACCTTTCCCTCCTCTCCTCGTCGAGCGATGGAGCGGACTCGATGAGCACCAGTGCCCCGGCGTCCACCGCCACTTTTACCACATGAGAAACCCCGTGCCCCAGCCGCTCCCCCCTCTCCTCCACCAGGGAGAGGGCCATGCGGGCCATGGGATGGCTCTCCAGGGCCAGGCGCGAGGCCTCCACCTCTACGCCCTTATCGGCATAGAAGCGGGGCGGGTCGACCTCTCGGGCTATGCGCAGGGAGATCTCCCTGGCCTCCCGGTATTCCTCCGGCAGCAAATCTCGGGCCTTTCCCGATTTCCATCACCCGCTTCCGGGGTGACATCCGATATGGTTGCCTCCACGCGCTTCAGCCGTCTCCGCGTCTTACGCCAATCGCCTCCCGGCCCTCCCGCTTTCCCCTTCCGGGAGGCGTGGGAAACCGGCAATAAAATTCTATCCTAAATGAACCGCGTCCGCCGTGACGGAATCCCGTGGTCATGCCCGCGCAATCTCGGGCAGGAAGGTGCTCCAGGCATTAGGGGGCCCCGCGGGATCCCTGCTGAAATAGACCGATGTAACGGCAAGCTTCCCCCTTAGGAAAACGGCTTGAAGAGATGGGGGTACGAGAAGGCCACCACGCTCTCGGGAACGAGATTCCAATGGCACGGGAGAAAACATGGCGAAGGCAAAACTAAGGCAAGGACAGCGCCTCTTCCATCCACCATGGGCCGATAGCGGGCGGTCATGAGCGGCGGCCAGCATCAAGTAAGGAGAGGGGGCCTTGCGCGGAATATCACTGCCGGCTCCCGAGGTACTCCTCCCGGAAAATCCCGGGATGAGGCCTTTCAACGCCGAAGAGAGTTCTCACTCCTTCCGGAGGCCGCGTTCATCGGTCAATCCGGCCCCGGTTCGTTCTGGCCCTCCCCAGCCGGTGAATCGAGGTTTGCATCGCTTGACCCGCTTTTTTCCGCCCCGGCATTCCCGGGATGACGTGAATGGGCAGTATTTTCCCCTACCGGCGTATGCCCCGGCTCCTCCTCCAAACGTATGCGGCTCGCCCTCCTGGCCAGGGATGCCAGGGGGATGGTGAGGAAGCCGAGGTTGGCGGCCACCACCCAGAAGGCCAGGGCGGCCCCAGCCGCCGCGCCCCAGCCTACCGCCGAGGCCCAGATGGTGAAGGCCAGGCCAGGCACGCAGGCGGCAAGGGCAAGGATGCCGGAAAATTTCCTCAACCTCCGCAGCCGGAAAGAGGCTTCCACGGGGAGCAGGAGGGCCTCCGGGGGTTCCTCCCTTCTCCTCAGGTAACGGGAGAGGATGACCAGCAGCGAGGCGTCGGGGACATGTCCCGCCAGCTGCATGACCGCCCCCACCATGGTTACGTTGATGATGGTGACCATCCCGAGAATCATTACCCATGCGACCATGTCGTTATATTAAGGGGTCAGGTCTTGAATCGTGATACCCATGGGGGTATATAAGGGCCGAGCCTTTATCCTTGACAGCCTCGGGGGTATGGGATAGAACACGCAGACTTGACTACGTTTTATAAAGATGGGGCTCATCTATCGCGATGTGGCTCATGGAAGCCAAAAGCGTTATAGATCCGCCTTGTACGATTGCCATAAGGCGCTTGAGCTGTCGCCGGCACGCCTACCCCGTAAAGACCACGCACTCCCGGCTTTAAAACTGCCTACAGATTCTTAACGGCCTCGACTATCGTATCGGTCGTTAAGCGGAACTAAAACCGAGGATAGGAATCCATACCTAAAGAAATACGGGATTCCTTGAAATGTGATCTTCGCCGATTTTAATTTACGCGCTTCAGAACGAGGTGTTGGAGGAGCAGCGGTTCCCTGAAGCGTGATACCCGGCACTGGTTCAACCATACGGAAAAACTCAAACTAAACGCTGACATGTTTCCAGACATGGAAAGGGACTGACCCCAAATGGTGTTTTCGGAAATGGAAAGGGACTGACCCCAAATGGTGTGTGGTGTATTATCAAGGCGATGTTGGGTGATTATTTTTCCATACTGGGCGGGGAGAGGCCGGCTCGACACTGGGTGAGCAGCCGTCTGCCTGCTGGCTCCGACAACCTGGAGGAACTCCCAGACGAGGAATTGTGGGGCCTCCACGACCGGGCCATGGAGACCTTCCGCAGTTCCTGGGAGGAGCGGTCCTGGCCCCCGGAGCGGGCACGCCCCTCCCTCCTGGACCTGAAGGTGACGCTGGCCCGCCGCATGCTCCGGGACTGCCACATGTGCGAGAGGCGGTGCGGGGCGGACCGCACCGCGGGAAAGACAGGTTACTGCGGCGTGGGTGAGACCTCCAGGGTAGCCTCCATCTTTTTGCACTTCGGCGAGGAACCGGAGCTGGTGCCCTCGCACACCATCTTCTTCTCCGGCTGCACCTTCCGCTGCGTCTACTGCCAGAACTGGGACATAGCCATGGACGCCCGCACCGGCAGCCCCGCCGATCCCGCCTACCTGGCCGAGGCCTTACGGCACGGCATGAGGCAGGGTTCGCGCAACGCCAACTTCGTGGGGGGCAACCCGGACCCCAACCTGCACACCATCCTGGAGACCATCGTCCACCTGGGAGATGATGGAAAGAACCTCCCCATGGTCTGGAACTCCAACATGTACACCTCCCTCGAGGCCATGCGCCTCCTGGAGGGGGTCATGGACGTCTACCTGGCCGACTTCCGTTACGGGAACGACGAGTGCGCCCGGAAATATTCCGACGTGGAGCGCTACTTCGAGGTGGTGAGCCGGAACTTCGCCATCGCCCACCGCCAGGGGGAGGTCATGCTGCGCCAGCTCCTCCTGCCCAGCCACCTACACTGCTGCACGAAGAGGATCATGGAGTGGGTGGCGGAGAACATGCCGGACGTCTACTTCAACCTCATGTTCCAGTACCGGCCCGAGTACAAGGCCGCCCTCTACCCGGAGATGAACCGCCGCCCCTCCGGGGAGGAGAAGCGCGAGGCGGTGGCCATCGCCGCCCGCCTGGGCATCGCCCTCTGTTGAAAGCATCGGAGCGTCGCCCCTCTCAACCTCCCTGAGGCAACGCCCGATGTTGCGTTTTGCTTGAACATCGACCTTTCCGTCACCTACCTGAGAAGTTTATGAAAGGGCGCCTTACCGCAGGCGGGGAGGGACGGCGCGGGGGATTTAAATGACCAAGGTCGTCGTGCTCAAAGGGTCCTTTCGATTCGCGGTGTACCTCGCCCCCTGGGATCAGGTGCCGGACTTGACCGTCACTATGGGATAGGGGATGGTAATTCCTTCCTTTTCAAGCGCGGCTTTGACCTCGGAGATGGCCCTGGACTTGACCTCCAGGAGATTATGGGTCGTGAGGTCCAGCCAGAAATAGACCCTCAGGTTCAGCGAGCTTTCCCCGAGGCTCTCCAGGACCACCAGGGGAGCCGGTTCGTCCAGTATGCCGTCCAAGCCCCGCAAGGCTTCCTCCGCCACCCGGGCCGCCCGCGCCGGGTCGGCGTCATAGGTCACCCCCACTTGGAAATCCAAGCGCCGCCTGCGGTTCGCCGTGCTGTTGATGACCACCCCGGAGAAGAGGGAGCGGTTGGGGACGAACACTTCGCGATCGTCGAACATGCGGATGATGGTGTCCCGCACCCGGACGTCCACCACCACCCCCTCGACGTCACCGAAACGGACCACATCGCCGATGACGAAGGGTTTCTGCAGGATGATGGTGATGCCGGCTATGAAATTCTCGATGACGTCTTTGAGGGCGAAGCCGAGCCCCACGCTGACCAAGCCCAGGGAGGCCACCGGGGCCCCGGGGTTGACTCCCATCACACCCAGGGATACCAGGATGCCCAGCACCAAAATCCCCGTGAACACCAGGCGCGAAACGACCCGCGTCGCATGTTCGCTGGCGCGGATCTTCATTATGGAACGGGATACCAGGAAGCGGGCCAGGCGGGCCAGGAAATAGAAAAACAGGAGCACTACCAGTCCTACCGCCAGCGAGGGCAGGCGGGACATGAAACCGTCCCAAAGGTCGCGAAAGGCGTCCAGGACTACGTTGGCGGTCAACATTAAAGCTTCACCTCGACCTTCTTCACTTCCCGGATTACGGCCTTTTTGGCTGCATGGACATCGAGCAGCCTGCCGCTAAGGCTTTATCTCCACCTGTTTCCCTCCCCCGGCCTCGTCCGTGGTCGCCTCTTCATCCGCAACCACCTCCGGCTTGGGCGGCAACCGCCTCAGCCAGTCCTGCATCTCCTGGGGAAGGTTGCTCTCCACCCAGATCCAGTCGGGATAACCATCCCGCACGTAGGCGTAGACGTTCTCCCCGCCGCTCTTGACCAGTTCCTGGAGGGAATTCCTGAGGCCATCCTGGGCCCTGATAAAATCGGTCTGGTTATCCCTCATGTTCACCTCGCTGTTCTTCACCACCACCAGGACCCCGTCCGCCCCCTTGAGAGCCTTGGCGATGGTGAAGGACCTCCGGTAGCCGGGAAGGAGGATGGCCACGATGACGATGGCCACCACCATCACCGTGACCACGTTGACCACCAGGGCCGCGATGAGGCTGACCTTGCGCCTTTTCTTCTCCGTCCGGACCCTATCTCTGCGGGGCCCGGGGACCGCCTCCCCCGGCAAAGCTCCTTCCGAGGGCCCGGGCGGTATTCCCTGCTCGTCCCTGTGACTCATGGGCATCACCTCCGTCGCATAATCCTTCTTTAGGATAGCGGAAAACCCTGCAACGTTCCCGCGGGCCGGGAAAAACCGTGTTTCATAAAAAATACATGTTTCTTTTACACATCCTTAACGGTGAGGGATTAACCTCGTCCTTGAAAAAGGGTGAGAAACGCCATTCCCTCCGGTCGGAGGTGAGGGAACCGCCGGCGGTCCGGCGGGCGTCGGATGCGCGAAAAGTTCGTGATGCTGAAGCGAGATGCGCGGAAGGTTACGAGGGATGGACATCATCCGGTACGACCGCCGCCAGGCACCGAGTCTTGGACGCAGCGCCTTCCGGGGAGGGAGGTGAGGAGAGGTAGGGAACGGAGCGGCTCAGCGGGAAATATAATGGTTAGAGAACAGCATGTGTGGAAAAGAGAGGATGAAGAAGCGCCGGGTGGAGCAACGAACCGTTTCCCGCCGGTATGCGGGTGCTCGTACGAGGTCTGCCGCATCCGGAAATGCTTAATGCTCGAAACCGGCGAACGGCGAAGCCTCCCCGGGCAAATGCAGGGAACAAGAGGTTGTGGTTTAGAAAAACAAAAAGGCTTTATCGAGCACATTACCGTCTTTTTCCGGGAGGACACGCGGGAGGCAAGAGCTGTCGGCCCCGGGGTAGGTATGGACCCCGGGGCAGGCGGGTATCCGGCGGCGCGCATGGGTCGCCGTCGCCGGAATGAGGCCCTTCGGGGATGAGGACTCGAGATAAACTCATAGGAGGAGTGTTTGGAGGTCAAAGAGGGTCGCGGGCCATACGATTCTTCGGGGACGAGGACTCGAAATAAACCTCGTTGGATGAGCTTTATATGCATGCGTGGGAGGAATACAAGGGAGAAAGGCTCTCGCCGCGGCTAAGTCAGGCGATGGAAAAGCGAAGCCATGCCGCCGGGGCGACAGGTTCGCCAAAGTAAAGCCGGGCAAAGTCCGCATGAAATGGTAGAATCCTGGAATCCGTCAGCATAAGGAGTGATGGAGATGAACGATAGCCCGAACGAATACCGCGACTCAGCTTTCCCTCCGCCGCAGTCCACGCCTTCTCCGCCACCACCGCCGTCCTCGACTATGCCCATGTTTCCCCCACCCGGGACCCCCGCCCCGCCTCACCCCTACAGGGGCGTCAAGAGGCGGTGGGGCGGGAATGGAATAAGAACCGTGGTTCTCTCCGCCGCCGTCTCCCTGATCGTCGCCCTGCTCGTCATCTTCCTCTTGCCCTTCTTCTTCGGTGGTAACCCCGTGGACATTCTGCGGGGCAAGGGTTCAACCACCCAGATCCAGGAGGTGAAAACGGTCGAGGAACGAGTGGTCAAGGCGGGCCAGGAGGCGGTGGTGGAGGTGGCCGAACGCATCCTCCCCTCCGTGGTGAACATCGAGGTCCAGTACGGGATAACCCAGGGCGGGATCGGATCCGGCTTCATATGGCGGTCCGACGGCTACATAGTCACCAACAACCACGTGGTGCAGGACGCCACCAAACTGATCGTCTCCCTGCGAGACGGATCCATCTACGAGGCCAAGATCGTGGGCACCGACCCGGATACCGACTTGGCGGTGATCAAGATCGACGCCTCCGACCTTCCGGCGGCTCCCCTGGGAACCTCCGCGGACCTGGTGGTGGGGGAGCTGGCGGTGGCCGTGGGCAGTCCGGAGGGCTTCGAGGGCAGCGTCACCTCGGGGATCATCAGCGCCCTAAACCGGAACATCATCATCGGTAACACTCCCCTCCTGGACGTCATCCAGACCGACGCGGCCATCAACCCCGGCAACTCCGGCGGCCCTCTGTGTAACAGCGTGGGGGAGGTCATCGGGATCAACACAGCCATCTACTCTCAGACGGCCAGCGGAGGTTACGACGGACTGGGCTTCGCCATCGCCATCGACAACGCCAAGCCCATAGTGGAGGAGCTCATCTCCAAGGGCTACGTGATCCATGCCTGGCTCGGGTTCCTCGGAAGCACGCTGGACCCGGATATCGCCCGCATCTATGACCTCCCGGTGGACAAGGGGGCCATCGTGCGCCGGGTGGTGCCCGATGCCCCGGCGGACAAGGCAGGCCTCCGGTCGGGGGACATCATCGTCTCCATCGACGGGAAAGCCGTGGACTCCATGGACGCGTTGATGATCGAGATCCGCAAGCACCAGCCGGGAGACGAGGTGACCATAGAGTACTACCGGGGAAAGGAAAAGAAGGCCACCAAGGCTACGTTGGAGGAGAAACCGCCTTCGTTCTAAGGCTCCGTTTTCCCCGGTCCCTTCCGCAGGGACTACCCGGCCCCGCGTCAAGCCCGGCACGCCCTGGAGGCGATCGGGATTCCGGGCCCGGCGGTCATAAAGGGTGGGCGGATGGGCCCACGACCCTGTCTTCCCGGTGACCGGATACGGGCCCCTTCGGCCGGCCCCACCTCTGGGCCCATCATTTGTGATTCCGGAGGCGGCGGGCTCGTCTCCTCTCAATCTTTTCTTACAACCGGACTCCTGCGGGCCATCCATCACCTCTGATACGGAGGGTGCGGGCTAGTCTCCGTATGGCGTCGGGAGTGGGATCCTTCAGGCTCGGCCCTTTCGTGCTCGAATGCTGGCTCGGCCCGGCGCACCCGGGGCGTCCGCCGGTATCCTTTATCGATTTTTCTCCGTTCCTCAACAGATTCTTAACATCCTCATGCCAACATCAACCTCATAAAGGTCATGGAGAGGCTATATGTTCAGGCAGGTGAGGCGGGCGTTTCGGGCATTGATGAACATCAACAACGCAAAGGCCCTGGAGGGGATACAGGAGCGGAGGTCGCCTTGAGGAAGGGATCGATCTTAAGGACGGTCGTCGCCGCGGCGGTGACCCTGGCCGTCCTCCTCGCCGCATCCTCCTGCGGAAGCGGGGAGACGAAGCAATCCTCTTCCGCGACGACCAAGCTACCGCCGGGGATGGCGGGATCGGAGAACACGGCCTACGAGGAGATCCCTTCCTCCGACCTGAAGACCTCCGGGGAGGAGGGAGGCGCACCGGCGGCCGGCAGCGAGACCTCGTCCGGGGCAGCGGGGGAATCCGGCACCGAGGCCTCGGCGCGAAAAACGGCGACCCTCTCCGGTGTGGAATTCACGGTGGTGGCGGCCAGGCGCGAGGAGAACAACAAACTGGTGGCCTCCTCGGGAACGCGGGAGGTCAACGGGGACTTCTTGGAGGTGGAGCTCAAGATCAAGAACGCCGGCGGTTCCCTGGTGAGCCTGTCCCGCTTCTCGTTCCGGCTCTGGAACCCCCACATCGACGCCGCCACCTACGACGACTATTACGGAAGCGTCACCACTTACGGAGGTTACGTATCCACGAACATCATCTCCGCCGCTCTCCTCGACTACGCCACCCTGCAAAAGGTGACCACCACCCTGAGAATAGGGGAGGAGACAGCCGACGTGTTCCTGTTCTTCGACCTCAATCCCCTGAGCGTGTCCAGGAACCAGGGCTTTACCAAGGAGGGCTCCAACCTGGTCATCTACGATACTGAAACCGGCGCGAAGACGGAGGTAAACCTGGCCGGTTTCCCGGACTGAGGCGTACCGGGAGGTCGAGAGGATATGCGTTCCGTAAAGCGAGGCCTCCGGAGCTTCGTCCGCCACCCCCTGGCCAATTTGGTGGTGGTCCTCCTGCTCTTCGTCTGCCTAACCTTCTCCCTATCCATGCTGGCGGTGAAGATGGCCGCCGACTCCCAGGTGGAGGAAGTCAAGCGGAGCGTGGGGAACTACGCTGAGCTCAGGGTGAGCTTGGAACACCAGATGCAGGTCTACCAGGAGCAGCGGGGACAGGACCCCGCCAAGCGCCAAGCCGAGGCCCGCAAGATGTCCGAGGAGGAACTGCTGGAGGAGCGCGCCAAGATCCTGGTTCCCGAACAGGTGACGGACGATTTCTCCATGCGACCGGAGATCATATCCTACGACAAGGTGCTGGAGGCCGTCGTCGTCCTCCCGGACATAACCGGCCCGGGAGTAGAGACCCTGCTCTCGCTACGCAGAAGACTCTCGCCGGGATCCGCACAGGCCTCCTCCTCCGCCGGCGGGTCCTCCTTCCTCTTCGAAGGCAACACCCATGGGGCTTCGGCCTCGGACTTCCTGCGGGGCGCCAAAAGACTGGTGGAGGGCTCGCTCTACACCTACCAGGACTACCTGAACGCCAACCCGGTGGTGGTGGTGGAAAAGACCCTGGCCGAGGAGAACGGTCTCCGGGTGGGAGACGCCATCACAGCCAGGATCACCGGAGCCGAGGGGCGAGACTCGGAGATGGAGCTCACGGTAATTGGAATCTATGAAACGGTGGAGGCGGAATCCGGGGGCACCGGGCAGGATTTCCAGACCTTCAACCCCGCGGGCAACAAGTTCTACGCCCCGCTTTCCGTGGTCCAGGAGCTCAACAGCACCCCGGGTTACGTGGAACTCGGCTCCTATTACCTGGACAGCGCGGACAGCTCGCGAACCCTGAGCCTTGCTTTCCAGGATATGGTAAGCGAGGGCCTGGTGGAAGGCGACAAATACGAGTTGGCCACGGACTACTCCGACTTCGAGTCCATCTCCGACCCCTTGCTGAAGGTGAGCAGAACCTCGACCATCGCCTTAGCTGGAGCCCTGGGAGCGTGCGCGCTCATCATCGTCCTGGCCATGTTCATCATAGTGGGCGGCCGCACCCGGGAACTCGGCGTGCTCAAGGCCATCGGGGCCACGGACCGCCAGGTGCTCCTGCAGTACGCCGCGGAGGTATTGTGCGTATGCCTGGTGGCCGCCGTCCTGGCCGCCGGGGCCTCGACCGTCGTCTCCCAGCAACTGGGGGACTGGCTGCTCCGCGAGAACACGGCGGCCGCCGACCAGGCGTCGCAGGCGCAGGGTCCCGGAGACCTTCCCGGGGGAAGAACGGGCATACCCGCTCTACGCAACATGGAGGAGAACCTTTACAAGAAAGGGGGCCGGTTTTCCTTCTCCTCCTCCCCCACCCGGCAGACCGCGGAACTGGACGTCATCTACCGGGGCATCCTCCTGGTTTACGGCATTCTCATCCTCCTGGGCATAAGCCTGCTGGGGACGGCGGTTCCCGTGGTGTGGATAAACCGGCTGCGTCCCGCCAGGGTGCTGGCCATGGAGTGAACGACGGGTATGGAGGAATCTTCCATGTACGAGAAGGAGGATCTTCTGGAGGTCAGGAAGGTGAGCAAGACCTTCCGTTCGGGATCGGCCGAGGTTAAAGCGGTTGATGAAGCCAGCTTCAGGGCCCAAAAGGGAGAGGTCACGGTCATCCTGGGGCCCTCGGGCTCCGGAAAGACCACCCTCCTCTACCTCATCGGCTCCCTGGAGAGGCCGGATGCGGGGGAGATAAACGTGTTCGGGGAGGACATCTGCAGGCCGGACGCCGACCTCGTATCCTACCGTAGAAAAAGGGTGGGGTTCGTCTTCCAGACGTTCAACCTCATCCCCTCCCTCACCGCCCTGGAAAACGTGACCCTCCCCATGGACCTGGACGGGGTCCCAGCCGGTGAACAGCGGCGCCGGGCCGAGGAGCTCCTTGCGGGCATGGGCATCGAGGGGCGCCTGCTCCGGGCCAGGGCCAGCCGCCTGAGCGGTGGTGAGAAACAGCGGGTGGCCATCGCCCGCGCATTGGCCAACGATCCCGACCTCATCCTGGCCGACGAGCCCACGGGCAACCTAGACTCGGCCACCGGCCGCGTGGTGGTGGACATCCTGACCGGGCTGGCCAAACGGGAGGGGAAATGCGTGATCATCGTGACCCACGACGAGGGCATGCTGCGGGCGGCGGACTGGGCCTACCAGATGCGGGACGGCCAGTTGAGAGGGATCGAGATTTAAGGTGAGCCGGAATCCATGGATCGGTTTCGAGGCCACCGAGCTGCGGTTGAGACATCACGGTCCGCCGAGTAGTGCTCGAAGCAATCGTGGGAGAGTTGTGGTACGGGATCGCGAGACCGGGGCACGTTCCGCGGCGGAGGTTCCGCGCGGGCAAGGCACGCGATAACGAGAAAGCGGGGTTTAAGAGGCGGAGCGGCGAGGAGACCGCGAGCCAGATGGGAGAAGCTGGAAAGGGAATACCAGCGGGAATGGAAGAGGATGGACAGCAAATGGTAAGCCGGACATTCGACGGCCAAACCATAAGAAACCCGGCCCGGAAGCGGACCGTCGAAATAGAGGGCCCGATAGAGGGCCGAAAAAGGAGGTGAAGGTGGATGGACACGGGAAACGGTGGTCGGGAAGCCAGCCAAACGCCCCAGGAGGCCTCCGGTTCGAGCGCTCACCAGGCGCCCCCGGAAAGACCCGTCGAGGGTGCGCCTTCCGCGCCCGGGGCCTCGCCGCAGGAAACGGCGGAAGGCGCGGCGTTTCCCGCCTCTGAAGCACGGCCTGGCGTGGAAACCGTTGCCCCGGAAGGACAAGCCGGGATCCCAGGCGGAAGGCCTGGAGGGTGGTTCGGGCGCCACAAGGTACTTACGGGCGTACTCGCCGGTCTGGTAACCATAGCCCTCCTCGGAGGAATGTTCGCCATCGGCTACGCCGTGGGCAGGCCGAACCGCAAGGAGCCGGTGCCCGCGGTACCCGGGTATGGGAGGCCCTGGAGGGAATCCCGGCCCCTCCAGCCTTATCCTCGTCCCAGGGAGCAAATGGAAACCCGCCCCGAAAGGACGAGGGTCCTGCAGGAAGCGCGGGACGAGCTCCTTGAGCTGGCCGCCTCAGAGCTGGGGATGTCCCCCGGGGAGCTCGAGGACCGGCTGGAGGATGGGGAGACCCTCGCCGACCTGGCGGAGGAGAAGGGGCTCTCCACCGAGGAGTTGGTGGACACGCTGGCCTCGCGAATAGAGGAGATCGCCGACCGGCTGGCCTCGGAGGGAACCCTCACCGCATCCCAGGCGGAGGCGGTGAAATCACGCGCCGAGGCCATGGCCTTCCTCTTCGTGCACGGAGGCCTGCGCGCCAGGCGGGGACCGTGGAGGTGAGAATCCGGGGCAGGACCGGTTCAGGGAGTCGCGGAGGCGGGCGCCCCGCCCACTATTCATCACGTCTCGCCCAGGATCGCCGGCGCCAAGGATAGGGGGTTCCGAAGGCGGCACCCGTCCTCGGAATCATGACGACGCCGGACGACAGGGAAGAACGAACGGGAAGAGGCTGCGCGTCACGGACTCTCCCCACGCACCCCCCTGATGGATGCGGCCGTCCCACGGGCGGCCGCATTGCCTTTCCCGCCCGCCGGAATAGGAAGCGGCCTTGCCGTACACATGGCGAGGATCTTTCACACGAGCCAACGGGAAGGGACCGTTTTCCATTAAAATATATGAACATGGGTCGATCACCCGACCGTGTCCCGGTCCGGGAACATACCGAGAAGGAAGAGAGCGCATTGATCGTCAAGGAGCTGCGGGAGATCATCGAGGAGTCCCTGGTGGAGGCAGCGAAGGCGGGGGAGATCCCTGACCCGGGAGGAGTGGAATACGTCCTGGAGCGCCCCCGCCACAAGGCCCACGGGGACTGGGCCACCAACGCGGCCCTGGTCCTGGCCAGCCGGGCGGGACGCAACCCGCGGGAGATCGCCGCCGCGTTGGTTCCCCACCTGGAAGAAAGAGCCTGCCGTCCCGGGAAAGGCCGCGATTATCCCGTGCTCAGCGCCGTGGAGGTGGCCGGCCCAGGCTTCATCAACTTCACCCTGGACCGCGACCGCGTTCTGCTCGAACTCATGCGGGTGGCCGGGGAGGGCGAGTCCTACGGGCGCTGGAACCTGGGCGGGGGGCTCCCCGTGCTGGTGGAGTTCGTCTCCGCCAACCCGGTGGGCCCGCTGCACGTGGGGCACGGACGCTGGGCCGCCCTGGGCGACGCCCTGTGCAACCTGCTGGAGGCGGTGGGATACGACGTGGACCGGGAATTCTACCTTAACGACTACGGGACCCAGATGGAGGTCTTCGCCGCCTCCGTGGAGGCCCGCTACCTGGAGCTGGCCGGGAGGGAGGTGGAATTCCCCGCCGAGGGATACCACGGCTCCTACGTGATGGACATCGCCCGGGTCCTCATGGAGGAAGACGGCGGCAAGCTGGTGGACGCCCCGCCGGAGGAGCGGCGGGCCGAGCTGGGAGAGAGAGCCTACCGCCTCATGCTCGAGAGGATAAGGGAATCCCTGGACAATTTCGGGGTCCGGTTCGACAACTGGTTCAGCGAGAGGGAGCTGCACGCAAGCGGGGCGGTGCTGGAGGAGATCCGCAGGCTACGGGAGGAAGGCCTGGCCTACGAGAAAGACGGCGCGGTGTGGATGGCAACCTCGCGCTTCGGGGACGACAAGGACCGGGTACTGCTGCGCAGCAACGGGGCGCCCACCTACTTCGCCGCCGACATCGCCTACCACCTGAACAAACTTTCCAGGGGATACCGGCACCTCATCAACATCTGGGGCGCCGACCACCACGGCTACGTGCGCCGCATGCAGGCCGCCCTGGAGGCCAAGGGTTATCCGGGGGTCCTGGAGGTCATCCTGGGCCAGCTGGTGAACCTGAAGCGCGGAGGCGAGCCGGTGCGCATGTCCAAGCGCACCGGGGAGATGGTCACCTTCGACGAGCTGGTGGAGGAGGTAGGAAGAGACGTGGCCCGCTACCTCTTCCTCACCCGCAGCCAGGACACCGCGCTGGACTTCGACATCCAGCTGGCCGTCCAGGAGAGCATGGAAAACCCGGTCTACTACGTGCAGTACGCCCACGCGCGCATCTGCAGCATCCTCCGCTACGGACTGGGTAGAGGCGTGGAGTTGAGCGAGGAGATACCCGACCTCCAGACCCTCCGGCGGCTGGGCGAGGAGGAGGAGATGGACCTGGCCCTGAAGATATTCGAGTTCGAGGAGCTCATCCGCGACGCCGCCCTGGACCGCGCGCCCCACCGGCTGACCCGTTACCTCGAGGAGCTGGCCGCCGCCTTCCACCTCTTCTACAACCGGCACCGGGTGATCAGCGACGACGCCGAGCTCACCGCGGCCCGCCTCTTTTTGGTGCGCTGCACCCTCCAGGTGCTGCGCAACGGCCTCTCCATCCTGGGGGTCTCCGCCCCGGAAAGCATGTGAGGACTCGCGGAAACCGTGCCCGCGCCCAGGGGTGAAAAGCCTGCTTCACGGATCCCCGGACTAGCGCCCATCACTTCTTCCGCCGCCGGAAGAGGAGCCAGGGATGGAGACGCCTGCGCTACCGTCCTCCAGGCGTCACGAAAGCCTGTCCAGGCATGAAGAACGCCGCCGTGTCCGCCAGGTCGCAGGAAAAAGGTCAATACGGGCTCGAGCAGGCCCAACCATGGGAACCGAAACCTTGATCGGAATAGACGACCGAAAAACGGCCAGTACGGGCGCAACAGGTAACGGCCTCACAGCCTCTCGAGGATCCAGCTCACGGCCCTTTCCATGGCCTCGGCGTGGTGCCTTAACTTGTGGCCCCCACCGGGGACGATGTAGAGCTCCTTGGGTTCCTTCGCCGCCTCGTAGAGGAGGCGGGCCTCGCCCACGGGCACCGTCTCGTCCTCCGAACCGTGGACGATGAGCAAGGGAGTGGGGGAAACCCGGGACACCACCTCCACCGGACGGCAGGCGCGCATCCCCTGGTAATATCCTTCCTCCGAGGGAGGGAAGGACGGGTCCCGGATGATACCGATGCGCCGGGCGTGGGCGATGAAGCCCCCTATGCCCTCCCGTGTGATGAGGTGGGCGAAGTCCGCCGGCGAGGACACGGAGACCAGGGCCCGCAATCCCGGCCGGCGCGCCGCACAGACGATGCTCACCGCGCCCCCGCCGCTGAAGCCCATCAGGGCCACGCGGACGGGATCGCACCCCTCGAAGGCATCTCGCCCCGACGTGGCCTTCTCGAGGATCGTGGTAAGATCTTCCATCCACCCGGGAAGGGAGAAATCGCCCCCCGATTCCCCGGTGCCCCGGAAATTGAAGATGCAAGCGGCCGCCCCTCTCCCCAGGAAACGCTCCGCCAGCGCCTCGTAGCCCGGGTCCCCGGGCAGCGCCGGCTCCCCGCTGGGGATTCCGTGGCAGAAGATGACCAGGGGTACCGGTCCCCTTGCGGTAGGCAGGAGCACCTTGCCCTTCAACACCACGCCGGATGCCGTCAGCTCAAAATCCCGCGTTTCCACTTCCGCCTTCCGCCCTCCATTAAAATGTGCCTGATCCGTCATCTCAACAATATAAACAAACCCGCCAACAACACAAACAGATCTTGGGGTCAGTCCCTTTCCCTTTCCGGACCCTTGCACGGTGTCAAACAGATTTGGGGGTCAGTCCCTTTCCCTTTCCGGGCCCTTGCACGGTGACCGGACAGGCTAAACACCGGACCTGCAAAGAAGGATCGTGAGGCTAAATGTCCCTCCTCCGCAACCTCTCTCCCAAGGGCCTACCGGGCATTTGGCGGAGCTCACCCCCGGAACCCTGGTTGGAAAAACCAGACAATTTCGAGAGTTCCCAACCTGGATGCGCCCGGGAGGAAGGGCTTAGCATTTAGGATGGCGTTTCGGAGACATTAGAGCCTATGGAGCGGTATGAGCAAGCCCCGCATTTCCAGAAGGAGAACGAGAGACCGAGAAATACGCGACATGGAACTGGTGGAGCGAGATCAGCCATCCCTTCCTTTCCGGAAGAGGGTACGGTAAAGGCCGTCGCCAGTTGATCTTCCTATCTATATACCCCTTAGGGTATCAAAATTCAAGACCTGACCCCGTAAGGGGCGCGGCGGGAGAAATATAAAACCAGGGGCATGAGGTCCTCCCCCCGCAGTTGCCCCATGCCGCCCCCTGCGGCGCTGACCTCGTCGAACCTCCGTACCGCATCCTTCCTCACCGTGGGGGCGTGAAAGAGCACCGGAACGGGGTCGCCCCCATGGATGACGCGGGGGTCGCGGGTGGTGGGGGTGGAGTGGTCGCAGGTGACCAGGGTGAGAACCTCGGGAGAAAAGACCAACCCCGCATGGTTGCTTAGGGCGCGATCCATGGCCTCGATGACCTCCGCCTTCCCCCGGGGATCCCCGGCGTGGGCGGCCTCGTCAGCGTGTTTCGTGTGTACGAAAGCGAAATCCCCGCCCTCCCGAAACCATTCCCGCACGGCGCCCAGTTTAACGTCCAGGTCGGCTCCGGCTTCCTTTCCCCCCATGACCATGACCCGCATGCCCAGAAACGACCCCATGCCCCGGAAACACGGGGTGGAAACCACCGCCGCCGCTGCCATTCCGTAACGGTCATGGAAGGAGAGCGGGGACATAGCCCGCGAGGGCCATTTCATGATCAGGCCCGCCCGGTAACCTCCCAACCCGGCCTTTCCCGCCACTGCCACTTCCGCTCTATCCTTGAACTCGCGCAGGAGGCGCACCGTGCGCACCGTGTCCCCGTCCTCCTCCCATCCCGGCTGGGGCGCGATCTCCCCCACCGGGAGGTGATGCAGGAAGGGGTCGGAGGGCAGGATGTGGGGCGACCCCTTTTCCACCACGGCCAGGAACTCTATGTTTCCCACGTAATGTAGCCCCACCCCCGGCGGGGCCGCGGCTTCCAGGTCCTCCCCGCAGCGGGCGCAGAACTCGGCCGCGGCGGATACGTTCTCATCAGCCACGTACACGTCGCCGCCCCTTCGGGTCACCGGTACCAGGTTGAACATGAAGAGGGCGTCCCCCTCCCGGCAGGGAACCCCCTCGGACAGCGCGTGGAAGTAAGCGCGTCCCGGGTACTCCTCGGGGGAGAAGCCGAACATCCTCCAGTGGGCTACCTCGCTGGAGGGGCACACCCCGGGGTCCAGGGTGTACATTAACGCGCAGCATCCCTCCTCCGCCAACCGATCCAGGCTAGGAGTGGATGCGGCCTGGAGCGGTGTCATCCCGCCGAGCTCCGGATGAGATATATCCGCCAGACCGTCCAGGACCAGGAAGAGGACTTTCATGCCCTTATCTCCTTTCCTTTAATTACCAATAGGGCATGCTCGGGCCGCTGACCGCCGGACAGCATCCTTACGCCACCTTCCACCCAAACCCGAGGGGTTCGCTTTCAACCTCACACGCCGGGGTAATCCATGGCCATTTCCGGTGTGTTGAACCCCCTTCAAACCCACCGTCTGGAGGTAGTTTGGCGACGCTCTATGGTCGCGTACCGCCTTGACGCATCGATATCATGTGCCCGTCACGCACGCACACCGTGCCGCCCATCGTCCCCATCCATGCTTCTTCCGCTTCATCCCCCCACAGGGTTCACTTTCCAACATGCGCACCCCCGGGAGCCCTTACCGATCCCGGCGCGCCGATCCCCTCGAAAAGCATCTCAATCATGGTCCCCCGGCGCGGAACATAGCCCCGTGATTCACTACCCCGCGGGCAGGTTATCCATTACCTCCCACACCAAAGCCTGGTAATCCGCCTCACCCCGCTCCATGATCTCCGAGAGGATGCGCACGGTGACCGGGACCAGGTACTCGTCCAAGTAGGTGCGCAACCTCTCCCGGTCGAGCGAAACACCGCCCTCCCGGTCCAAGTAGTTTCCGGAAAGCACGCAAGAGGGCTGTTCCACCCCCTCCCTCCACTCTCCCACCAGGGAGGCCATCTCCTCCTCGTCGTCCAGCCCGAGGATGGGAAGTTCCAAGCGTACCCCGAAGGCTTCCGCCACCCGGGCGTAGGCGGCCACCGCCTCAGGTCCCTGGTTGACCTTCTCCCGCCCTGCGTGCCCCAACCTCTCCCCGGCCACCAACGTATTGATCTCCAGCCGGCGGCAGAGGGGGATGCGCAGGGCGTGGAGGTACATGTGGCATCCCAGGCATATGTGCCACGGACCGTAACGCCGGGAAAGGACGGAGTTGACCCTCCCCACGGTGGCCCGCCACCAAGACGGGGAGCCCAGAACCACGGGCTCCTCCACCGCCACGCCCTCATTTTTCAGCAACCCAACCAGGCGTTCGACGTTCCTGCGCAGGGAATCCAGGTCCCCGTACTCGGTGCCCGTGTAGGCCAAGGTGGGAAGGACGCGGCTTATCCTTCCCTCGCGGGCAAGGGTCACGGCCGCCCCCACGCTGTCCCTTCCGGCCACCTCCACAACCGCGTCGCAGGTCCCCGGCCGGGGCAGTCCCCGCGAGGGGATCACCTGGTCCCCCAAGTGGTATTTCGGTGACTCCATGTCCTAACGGCCCTCAAACCCACGTCCTTCCGGCCCCTGGTTCGTCGTCTTCCATTATCCCCACAACGGAGAAAGCTTGAAACTGGCCGGCGATTCCGACCTGACAGAAATACCCCGTGACGCCCGGACAGAAATACCCGGTGACGCCCGGATCTTCTTTGAGAAAGCGATTCAGTTGGTCACTCGGTCGTTTCCTCCAAACCTCAAGGGTGATAAGAACCTGTTCCTCACCAACCGAGGTCACGGGCGCGACGCTCTTTGATCCCCCCGGCTGCTTCTTGCCACCGCATTCCCTAGTCCCGATGTCGGGGTTTATTTGTTCGCCGTATCTCTATACCCCCATGGGTATCAAATTTTAAGGCCTGACCCCAAAGGCGAAGGCGTCGTTGTGTCTCAACATCGTTGCTCCTAATCTCGATATTAGGAATTGAGGCCTTTAAAGGTCGAGCCCCACCCGTTCCGGGGTCAGGTCTTGAGGGGAGGGGCTGGTGAAGGGTAACCGCGAGCCGCTCCATATCGGAGGGGAATCGGAGGGAAACGGCCGGACCGGACTCCCATCTGGAGGGAGGCCGCAGCGGAGAGGTCGGACTGAACTCCCGCCTGACTGGACTCCCGCCTGAAGAAGGACCGGAACGAAACGGCCGGCCGGGATGCCCGGGAGAGAACAACCGGTGAAGCGATGAAGCGAGCCGCAAGGGTTCAATACCGGTTGCGGGAGACGGCCTTCATTTCGAGGAACGCCCAGCGGGGCGAGAACACAGGCCCGGAAGGGTAGGAAGGGAAGCGCGACATGGACATGGAGAAATACGGCACGGGGAACGGCCCGGCCAAGGCCCTGGTGGAGAACGTGCGCCGGGTGATCCGAGGCAAAGATGAACAGGTGACCCTGGCGGTGGTCGCCCTGCTCAGCGGGGGGCACCTCCTAGTGGAGGACGTGCCCGGGGTGGGAAAGACCATGCTGGCCCGTTCCCTGGCCCTGTCCATTCACGGGACCTACCGCCGCATCCAGTTCACCCCCGACCTGCTGCCCTCGGACGTCACGGGGACGGTGATCTACAACCAGAAGGCGGCGGATTTCGAGTTCAAGCCGGGGCCCATATTCGCCAACGTCGTCCTGGCCGACGAGATAAACCGCGCCACCCCGCGCACCCAATCCAGCCTCCTGGAGGCCATGGACGAGGGCCAGGTCACCGCCGACGGCACCACCTACCCACTCCCCCGCCCCTTTTTCGTCATCGCCACCCAGAACCCCGTGGAGTACCACGGAACCTACCCCCTGCCCGAGGGACAACTGGATCGCTTCTGCATGAGCCTCACCCTCGGCTACCCGTCCGCGGAAGTGGAGCGGGAGATAGTGGAGGCCCAGCTCCTCGAGCACCCGGTCAACGCTTTGGGCCCCGTCCTGGAGGCGGATGACATACCCGCCCTGCAGAAGAGGGTTCGCGAGGTTACCGTTCACCCGGACGTGCTCTCCTACGCCGTGGAACTGGTGAGGTCCACCCGGGAAGGAGAGGGATTCCACCTGGGGTCCAGCCCCCGCGGTACCATATTCCTGGTCCGGACCGCACAAGCCAGGGCCTTCCTGGAAAGTCGCGACTTCGTGACCCCGGACGACGTCAAGGCCCTGGCGATCCCGGTGCTCGCCCACCGCGTCATCCCCTCCGCCCGTTCCCGGGCCCTCTCCGAGGCCCGGCGCCTCATCCAGGAAGTCCTGGAGCGCGTTCCGGTGCCCGTCCTTTAAGGAGGTGGCCTTGCTTTCCACGCGTTCTCTCACCCTGGTGGCCCTGTCCATGGCCTTGCTCCTGATCGGCATAAATTCCCAGTCCGGTTGGTTGTTCTGGCTGGCGGGACTTCTCATTGCCGCCCTCCTGGTCTCTTGGCTGGAGTCCCTGCTCCTGGTCCGCAACCTCCACGCGGAGCGGACGCTCCCGCCCCGGGCCATTGAGGGCGAGCCCCTGGAGGTGGAGCTCCGGGTGCGCAACGGGGGGCGTTTAGCCCGTTACCTGCTGGCGGTGGTGGATGCGGACCCGTGCGCCGAGGAGACGCCCGCCAGGTTCTCCCTGAAATCCACCAGGAGGAGCGCGAGAGAGGTTCTCCGCGAGACGCTGGCCGGAGGGGAAGATGAACCCGGGGAGGTGAGTCAGGAGCCGGGTGGGCCGGCGGTCCTCCTCCTGCCCCGGCTGGCCGGGAGGGAGGAAGTCATCCTCAGGTACAGGAGGGGCGGGCTGCGCCGCGGCATCTACCGGGACTGGCCTCTCTACTTCTACTCCGAGGGTACTTTGGGACTCTCCCGTCACTCCAGCCGGATCCGGCCGGCCTCCCGCCTGGAGGTCCACCCCTCCTATGTGGAGCTCTCGGCCTTCCCCTTCCTTGACGCCCTGATCTACCCCTGGCGCGAACTCCTCCCCGTCGCCTCCCGGGGGGAGGGATTGGATTTTTACGGGGTGCGCGAGTATCAACCGGGCGATCCCCTGGGCCGGGTGCACTGGCGGACCACAGCCAGGCGCGGCGACCTGGCGGTCAGGGAATTCGAGGCCGAGAGGACCACCCGGTTGGCCATCCTCCTGGACAACCGGGGCGGAGATGCGGACGCCTGGAGGGCCAGGGACCGCCTGGACCTGCAAGCCCGGGTGGCGGCCAGCATAGCCGCCTACGCCTTTAACGCCGGTTGCCCGGTAACCCTGGCCGCCTACCGCGGATCCACGCCGGCGATCCACGAGGCCCCGGGCCTCCAGGCCGCCCTCGGATGGCTGGCGGCCCTGGAGGCGGATGGGATACCGGCCCCGCGGGAACAGCTGGAGGGGCTGCTGCCCTTGCTTCCCGGAAACGCCCTCGTGTGCCAAGTAATGGCCATAGGCTCTCCCGGCGAGCTGCCGTTTTCATCCTCCCCGCCCAGGGGATCGCGGCTGGCATGGATACTGGTAACGGCATCACATGGTAAAACATGCAATTCCATCGTTGGAGGGACGGATGCTCTCGAGGAACTGCTGCACCAGGGGCAAGCCTGGTTTCCCGACTTTCTCGAAGGAATCGCCGTGTGCGGTGAAGGAGAGGACCTCAGGAAATGCTTGGAAAATCCCTGCATAACCTGCGCAGGTTGGCGGTACCCAGGGAAATAGAAGAGTCCCGCGGCCTGCGCCTGGCCGTATGGGCCTCTGTGTGCGTGTCCATCGCCGCCCTGGCCCTCCAGGAGGTGGTCAACCCCTCCGTGGTACTGTCTTCCATCCTCCTGATCACCGCGGGAAACCTCTTCAGCTGGTGGCGGCGGTCCCGGCCCAACATCGCGCTCAAGCTGGCCGTCGCCGCGCTGACCCTGGTGGCCCTGGCTTCCTTCCTGCGGCAGTCCTACCTGCAGCCTTACGACACCCGTACCCCGCTGGCCGAGCTATTCCTCTGGGTACAGGCGCTGCACAGCTTCGACCTGCCGCGCCGCAGGGACCTGCTCTTCTCCCTGGTCAGCTCTTTTATCCTGTTGGCCCTGGCCGCGTCGTACTCCCTGTCCGCCGCCTTCGCCTGGATGGTGGTCCTCTGGCTGGCCTGTGCCGCCCCTTCCCTCTATCTCGCCCAGAGGTCCCGTCTTTCCAGCTTCTCCAGCAACGATCCGGTAAAAAGCCCCTCAGGGGCGGCCTTTAAAGGGGCTTCCGCCGCCCTCAGCATGCTCCTGGCGGCGGTTCTTATCATCGGTCTCCTGGTGGGAGCCTTCATACCCCGCTTTCCCGCCACCTACATCCGCTCCCTTCCCTTCTCCCTGCGCCGACCCTGGTTCTCCGCCCAGGGTTATTCCGTGCGCAACCCGGGATATCCCCAGCTCCCCGTCAAACCACCCGACCACCCCTTGGATGTCAACCCGGAGGCCTATTTCGGTTTCGGCCCTTACCTGGACCTGCGCGCCAGGGGAAAGCTTATGGATCTCCCGGTGATGCGGGTACGATCCACCGAGCCCGCATACTGGAGGGGGCTGGCTTTCACTACCTACAACGGGTATTCCTGGTTGTTACCCGAGGGTGAGCCCCCCCGTCTCCACGCCGACCAGCAGCCCTTCAACCTCCCGGCCCCGGAAAAGGACGCCCACCTGGCGATGAAAACCATCCTGCAGACCTTCTACCTGCAGAACGACCAGCCCAACGTGGTCTTCACCGCCTACCGTCCCAGCCTGCTCTACTATCCTTCCGATTACCTATATTACGATGATTGCGGCATCAGGAGCCCCTTCGAATTGGCGGAGGGCCTGGTCTACAGCGCGGTCTCCTTCGGCATCGACCTGGACGATGAACGGCTCTCCTCCCTGGGCGGCTCCGTGATGCAGGGTCACCTCCACCCCTACCTGGAAGCGCCGGGTTCCCAAGCCAGGCTGGGCGACCCTCCCTACGTGGTGGCGGGCGACAAGCAAGCTTACCTCGAACTGCCGCCCCTCCCGGACAGGGTAATCCAGCTGGCCCGGGAGATAATCCCCCGCGACGCCGCGCCCATGCAACGGGTCAAGGCCATCGAGGACTTCCTGGCCCGGGAATACGCCTACTCCCTGGACGTCCCGCCACTGCCTCCGGGAGGGGACGCCGTGGACCATTTCCTCTTCGATTCGCGACGCGGATACTGCGAGCACTTCGCCACCGCCCATGCCGTGCTGTGCCGCCTGGCCGGCGTTCCCTCCCGGGTGGCCACCGGGTACGCTACCGGTGATTACAACCCGTTGACCGGGCTCTACGAGGTAAGCCTGGACGACGCCCACGCCTGGGTGGAGGTCTATCTCGCCGGCGTGGGATGGGTTACCAGGGAACCTACGCCGGGCTTCACCCTCCCCGAGGGCCACGGGTCCTACGGCGTCTTTTGGGTATTCCGCGATTTTTTCGCCTGGGTGGGTCGCAACCTTTCCTCCATCCTCCCGCCCGCCGTGCGTTCCTCCCTCAAGCGGGGGGTCTCCGCACTGGGCAGGGGACTGCGAGCCCTAGCCTCGGGGGTGCTCTATTCCTCGCGACAGGCGCCCTGGCTCCCCGCGGCCCTCGCCCTGCTCGTCCTGGCGGGCATCGCCCTGCGGCGTCGCTCGCCTAAACGGTACGCCTTCACATCGTCCATCGCAGGCGATCCGCGGGCCTTGATGGGCCTCTTCCTGGAGGAAGTCGGCCGGCTTATCCGCCCCCGACCGCCTGGATGGACAATCCAGGAATATTTTTCCATGCTACGGGAAGAGGTCCCCGCCCTGGACCTGGGAACGGAGCTTTTCCTCTACGAGAGGGCCCGCTACGGCGGGCGCGCCCTCGACGGGGAGGAGTTGGATCGCTTCCGCGCGGGTATGCTCCGCGCCCTGGAAGGGCTGCGCTCCGCGCACCGCCCCATCCGCCGCCTCCGCGGTATCGCCTTGCGAAAAAGCGGGCAGCGGAGATCCGGTGCAAGTCCGCGCCCCGGGACGGACAACGTTTAATAACCATGATGAAGCGCGTGAGGCAGCCCCAGGTCCGCGCCCCGAGAGAAAAACCCCGCCGGGGCACATAAAACGCGAGGGATTTCCCGGTTCTTCTACGTGCCTTGCCGGCGCATGCACGCCCCCCGGCATGTCCTTCGTTGAACCACGGGGAAAAGCGGAGCCACGACACGCAACGCGCAGAAGCGCGGGGGCTCCTCCACTTCCCGGGCGCGTTCCGCCGCGGTTGCCCGGTACAGGCCGCGCGGCGACGGAGCTGTAAGGGCTGGGGCGCTAGTGGGGCACTTCCTCCTCCAGGTCCAGCTCCATCTCCTGGCTCATGGCACGGGGGACGTAAAGGGGGCGCTTGAAGAGGTTCTTCATGTCCGTCCAGGGAGAATCGCCCTCCCCGGCCCTCTCCGCTATCTCGCGGAAGCTGTTCACCTTGGCGTCCAGGTTGTCCACGTGGTGGAGGAGGATGGCCTCCAGGGTCTTGGGCCGCTTGGGGGAACCCCATTCCAGCTCCCCGTGGTGGCTGAGGACGGCGTGCCGCAGGCGCATGGCCAAGTCCTCGGGGAAGCCCGGCATGGCGGCTATCCTCTCCCGGATCATCTGATCGGAGAGGAGAAGGTGGCCCAGGAAGCGCCCGGCGTCCGTGTAGTCGATGGCCCGGTCGTACTCCAGCTCGTGGATCTTTCCTATATCGTGCAGAATGGCCGCGGCTACGAGGAGGTCGCGGTCCACCTCGGGGTAGAGTTCGCAGACCATGCGGCAGATGCGCACCGTGTTGGCGGTGTGCTCCAGGAGTCCACCCAGGTAGGGATGGTGGTAATTCTTGGCAGCCGGGGCGCGGGTGAAGAGGCGCATGAACTCCGGGTCGTTGAGGAAGTTGAGGAGTAAGCTCTTGAGGTGGAAGTTCCGGATCTCGTCCGCGGCCTGGCGGAGCTCTCCCTCCAGCTCCGCGCGGTCCGTCCCCACCACCCGCAAGAAGTCGGAGACGTCCACCTCCTCTTCCGCACAGCGGCGCAGGGAACTCACCACCACCTGGACCTGGTCACGGTATCTCTCCACCCTACCGCTCACCGCCACATAATCCCGCTCGGAAAAGGCATCCCGGTATCGCAGGGCGTTGTCCCACACCCGGGCCTCCACCTTGCCGCTCTTGTCCGTCAGCTCCAGGGCCAGGTAGGGGGCTCCCGCCTTGGTCCTGCGCAGCTCCTTGCGCGTGACCAGGAAAACGCTCTTTACCTCCTCCCCGGGCTCCAGCTCGCTGACCAGCTGCTTGGACATCTCGTCCTCCCGTCCTCCAGATCGACCGGCCGGAAATCCACACCGCGGCCGCGCGACACCCTCTACCTGTAATTTCTTTCCCCGGCCCCCATCTCCTTGGGGCGCACCCGGGGATGGGCGCCTGAAGCGTCCCACCTGCCCTCCGCGGGTGACCGCCGAACCGCGCCGCCGGCCAAGAGGATCCCCGCCGGTACCTCTCTCCCGCCGCGGGGCAACCCCCGCCGGCGCCGCCCATCCCCGTCGCCGCACGGTTACCGGGGGCCTCGGCTTAGGTGGATAAAGCCGGCGCCGCTTCCGGTGAGCCGGTCCCGGGGGATCACCTCACATCTCACCCTTCGGGAAGATGATAAACGGGGGCAACGACAAAATCCGGAAACGCCCGACGCCGATAAACCACCTCCCATTCCTGGAGAGCTCGGCATGCCGGCGAGCCTCACAGCGGCCGGATTAGAGTCGGAATCCTCGATCCTGTGGCGGCCGGCGGAGGTACGCCGGTTAAGGAAGTTGCCCAAGGTTTTCCAACCCCGTGACCCACCGGTTCGCATCCTCGGAGATCGGTCCTACCCTATGCCATACCTTATCCGGGGGCGCTTTCGGGGTTGGAAAAGAACGGGAAACCACTTATCTACCCGGCAACACGAAGAAAACGGTGCGGAGCCTTGTGTTCGCCGGTGGAGAATAGGAAAATGAAAAATCGGTTGGGGGATGCTCGCAATATTTTCCGCGAGACGACGCGGAACCGGGTCTTGAGCCCGACATGCGAGCGAGACTGAGATCGGGACCACGGGGATTCGGGCCGGAATCTTCGATCCGGTGCCGGTCACCGAGGTTCCTCGGCCAGCGCCCGGCCGCCCAGGAGATGAAGGAGGGTAAGATGTTGTCACCTCACGGTCCCGCTCAGCCCATCGACCTACAGGAGGAAGAGGGAAGGGACATGACCTGCTTCCTCTGCCGGTTGGATCCCGGCAAGGGAGGGCCCCGAAGGCCGCACGCTCACGACCACGCCCATGTCGTGGTGGTCCTCCGGGGCACGGCCACCGTGAGAACAAGGGAAGGTGATCGCGAGCTTGCCGAGGGAGGGGTGGTCCTCATCCCGAGCGGCACGCCCCACTCCATCTGGAACCGTTCCTCAAAGGCGCTGGAGACGATCTTCCTTGACCTCGGCGGCGGCGCGCCGGCAGCGGAAGCCAAAACCGAGGCGGGCAAGAAAGGGGATTTCGCCGCCAGGAAGGATGAGGTCCTGCGGCTCACCAATTCCTTCTGCCGGCGCTACCTGGATCATGAATACCGGATGCTGTGCGAGAAGATGGTGAAAAAGCTGTGCCTCGCGGAGGAGGAGTCCTTCCTCAAGGGTAAACCGGAAGCCTGGGCGGCGGGGATCATCCATGCCCTGGGAAGCAATAACCTCCTCTTCAGTACCTGGTGCGAGCCTTACGTGGCGGTATCCGAGATAACGGCCTTCTTCGGCATCTCCTACAGCTCCATGCATGCCCGCTCCAGGAAAATAATGGACCTTTTCGGGATGGAGACCCTGGAACGCGAATTCTCCACCCCCACCATGGCGATGATCTTCGGCAACCTCGCCGATCTCCTGTACCCATCAAGCCTTCCCGAGGGGGCTTCGGTGACGCGGGCGATCGCCGAAAGCCGCCGCCGGGGATGGGAAAGGGCCCGCGCCAGGTCCGGCTGGCGGCGGGAGTATACCAATATATACCAGTTCCGCATCTACCTAGTGGAAAGCGACCCGCTGATCTGGAGACGCATTCAGGTGCCGGGCGACTACACCTTCTGGGACCTTCACGTGGCCATACAGGACGCCATGGGCTGGCTCGACTACCATCTGCACATGTTCTCCCTCCCGCGTCCGGGCGGCATCAAGTTGGAGCACATCGGGATACCCGACGAGGAAGACCTGGACATCGGGGCGTTCGGGGAACCCTTTCCGCTGCTCCCGGGATGGGAGGAGAACATCGCCGACTGGTTCACGCCCGAGAACGCCCTTGCCTCCTACGAGTACGACTTCGGCGACGGTTGGGTCCACGGAATAGAGCTGGAGGAAATACTGCCCAGGGAGCCGGGTGCATCCTACCCCCGCTGCCTGGATGGATGGGGAGCCTGCCCTCCCGAGGACTGCGGGGGTACCGACGGGTATTACCGGATGCTGCGCATCCTCGCCGACCCTTCCCACCCGGAACGCGAGGAGTACCTCCGGTGGCTGGGCGGCGATTTCGATCCCCGGGACTTCGACCCGCAAGAGGTGGGGTTCGACGACCCGGCCCGGCGCTTCTTGGAGGTTTTCTCCGATTGACGTCGAGGCGCCGGGCGCTGGAGTCCCGCCGGCAAGGGCGCCGGCGGAGGCGGCCGATGGATTCGCCTTCGGCCCGCCCGATACGGAAAGGAGGAGGAGATGCTCTGGACCATAGTCTCCAAGGACGATTTCGGTTTCGGCTACGCGGCGGGAAGGAAGCGCGAGAGGCTCTACCGCGCGGCTCTGACCCGGGCCGCCTCGTGGCTCAGCCAGACGGGGGCCCATCCCGCCCGCGCAAGGGAAAGGGCCCGGCGACATCTGGCAATACTTTCCAACTACTATCCACGGCAGCGCGAGAGGATGGAAGGGTTGGCACGCGCACTGGGGACGGACGTGGTGGAGATGGCCACGGCCTCGCTGGCCCTGGCCTCCCTGCCCGGCACCGGTTGCACCAACTTCGCCGCCGTACCGCCGGCCACCTCCGACGGCAAGGTGTACGTCTCCTGGAACTTCGACCTCTCCCCTCTCTTCCGCCTCCTCCTGGGGCGCATGCCCCTTTACGTGCGGGACATAGCGGGGAACAAGCCCTACGTGTGCATGGGTCTCCCGGTGCTCTTCGGCATCGGGGTGATGAACGGCGACGGCTTGTGCTCTTGCGTCAACTCGGTGGGGTGCACGGACGGCGGCGAGGGCCTGACCTTCTTCGAGCTCAATAACCTGGCCATGGAGACCTGCTCCACGGTGGACGAAGCGGTGGAGGTGTGGCGAAACAACCCCCGCGAGGTGCTCCCCGGGCTGGCCATGGCTATCATCATGAACGCCAACGACATCTTCGCGGACATGAGCGGGGAGGCGGTGGTCATCGAGCACTCCCACAACCACATGGCGGTGGAGAGGGCCTCCGACCACGGCGGGGTGCTGGCCTCCGCCAACCACCACCAGTTCCTGGACCGGTCCCTCTCCGGCGGGGCCGACCCGGTGAAGGAGCCCCTCATCGCCGGCTCCTACGCCCGCCTGGCCCGCATGTGGGAGCTCCTGGAGATGTTCCGGGGGGATATAGATCGATACACGGCGCGCATGATCGCCCGGGACCACGGGTTGAACTACTCCACCCTGGAGGAATTCGGCCTCCGTCCCGACCCCTACGGCGAGAGGGTGGACGACGCCACCATCTGCTGCCACCCCTGGAACTTCTTCCGCCACCTGCGGAGGGGGGAATTGGTGGAGGCGCTGGTGGAGATGAACGTGGCCCGCACCCTGAACTCCATCATCATGGACCCCGGGCGGTGCACCATCTACATCACGCCGGGAAATCCCTGCCGCCACCAGTACGTCCCCGTATGGGTGGGCGACGCCCTGCGCATGGAATGGGCGGACCGGGCCCGGGAGGAGATAGATTACCGCCCGGAGGGGAGCCTGCGCCGGCGCCGGCGCCGCGTGGACATGTTCCGTCGTCCCCAGGCCACCCGGGCCAGCGACCTGGCGCGTTCCCTGGCCCTCCGGGCCTTCGGCGCCCTGGACCGCCTCATGTCCGCGGGCCTGGTCAAGGAGTGAGCCGGGACGGGGAGCTCACCATACGGGACGGCGCGAAAGAGACGCGGTCGGGAACGCGGCAGCGCGTCAGAATGGGCTGGAAAGACACGGTAACCGGTTAGCGGGATGGAAACCGAGGCGACGGCTTCCCGGATAGATAGGGAAAACGCTGTATCAACTTGAGGCGTCTCAAGTCATCGACGCTCCGTTTCCTGGGAGGTGGAAGATGGTACCCGACGTGCAGGAGCTGTACCGCCAGATGGCGCGCATGCGGCGATTCGAGGAAAAGCTGGCCGAGCTGTGGAACCGCGGCCTCATCTCCGGGGAGATGCACCTGGGGGTGGGGGAGGAGGCGGTGGCGGCGGGGGTCCTGGCCCACCTGGAGGAGGACGACGCCATGGCCCTGGACCACCGCTCCACGCCACCCCTGGTGGGGAGGGGGGTGAACATGGAATCCCTCCTCCTGGAGATGATGGGGCACCCGGACGGCCTCTGCGGCGGCCGCGGGGGGCACATGCACCTCTTCTCGAAGGAGCGCCTGGCCGCATCCTCCGGGATCGTGGGTTCCTCCGCTCCCCTGGCTTGCGGGTTCGCTCTCGCCGCCCGGCAGCTCCGCCCCGGGAAGGTGGCGGTAGCCTTTTTCGGGGAGGGGGCGGCCAACCAGGGGATGCTCCTGGAGAGCTTCAACCTGGCCGTGGCCTGGAATCTCCCCGTGGTCTTCGTGTGCAAGGACAACCGCTGGGCCATCACCACCCGATCCCGCTCCGTGACCGGGGGATGCCTGCTGCGCCGGGCGCGCTCCTTCGGCCTGCGCGCCTTCCGCGTCGACGGCACCCGGGTGGAGAGAGTCTGGGCAACGGCGGGGAAGGCGGTTGGGCGGGCTCGCGCCGGAAGGGGCCCCGGTTTCATCCTGGCCTCCTGTCCCCGCATGGAGGGCCACTTCCTTGGTGACCCCATGCTCCGGGTGTTCCGCGAACCCGTACGCCAGACCCTGGAGATAGGGCCTCCGCTGGCCCGGGCCCTTCTCTCCAGGCCCCTGGCAGCCCTGCCCGCCCGCGCGCTCCACATGGGAATAATCGGAAAGGCCCTTGCCACCCTGGGAGTCGAGAAATACGTCCTGGAAAGGGACCCCTTGCGGCGCGCCGCGGCTCTGCTCTCCGAGGAAACGAGGAGACGCATCGAGGATGAGGCCAGCCGCGAGGTGGAGGAGGCGGCCCGGGCCGCCCTGGCCGCGGTGGAGGGGAGGTGAGCCCATGCCCGAGATGACCTTCGCCCAAGCCATCGACTACGCGCTGGGAGAGGCCATGGCCGCGGACGAGCGGGTGATCACCCTGGGGGAGGACGTGGCCATGCTGCGGCGGGAGCTCCTGGTGCGTTTCGGCCCCTCCCGGGTCCTCCAGGCCCCCATAAGCGAGGCCGCCTTCCTGGCCGCCGGGGTGGGGGCGGCCATGGCCGGGCTGCGCCCGGTGGTGGAGATCATGATGGTGGATTTCATCGCCGTGGCCCTGGACGCCCTCCTGAACCAGGCCACCAAGGTGCGGGCTTTCTCGGGCGGGAAGTGGAACGTCCCCCTGGTGGTGCGCGCGGCCTGCGGGGGCGGCTACGGGGACGCCGGCCAGCACGAGCAGTGCCTCTGGGGGCTCCTCTCCGGGATGCCCGGCATATCCGTGTTGGTTCCCTCCAACCCGGCTGACGCCGCCGGGCTCATGCTCTCGGCCATCCAGTGCGACGAACCGGTGGTCTTCCTGGAGCACAAGCTGCTCTCCGACTACTGGCTGGACTACCTGGGAAGGGGAGGAAGGGAGACGGTGAGCTTCGACGTCCCCGAGGCCGGGGCCCGGGGCGAGGTGCCCAAGCCCCCTGCGCCGGTTCCCATCGGCAAGGCCAAGAAGGCCAGGGAGGGCCGCGACATCGCCATGTTCGGGCTGGGAGTGAGCCTCCACCGCTGCCTGGAGGCCGCCCAGGAACTGGAAAAAGATGGCATCAGCGCCGAGGTGGTGGATCTGCGCAGCGCCTGTCCCCTGGACCGCGAGATGATCCTCTCCTCGGCCTCGCGCACCGGCCGGGTCCTGGTGGTGGACGAGGATTACGCGGGCTACGGCCTCAGCGGGGAGGTCGCCGCCCTCCTGTCCGAGGAGGGCCTCAAGGTGGACTTCGCCCGGGTGTGCGCCGAGGAGGTGGTACCCTATGCCAGGAGCCTGGAGGACGAGGTGCTTCCCAATCGTCGCCGCATAAGGGAAGCCGCCCTCCGCCTATGCGGAGGGTCCGCCTGACTCGAGCCCAGCCCCCTACGCCGACAGGGAGAGCGCTCCCCTGCGGCGGCCGGCCTTTCCGAAGCGGGCTACGAAGGCCGCCAGAGGGGCGAGGAAGAGGATGGTGAAGCCCAAAAGTACCAGAACCTGCCAGCCGACCTCTTTCCAGCCCTCGCCGTAGATGGCCACCCGGAAGATGGGGTTGGCGATGTAGTAGGTGGGGAAGAGGCGGGCGATCCACTGCGGCCAGCTGGGGAAGATGACGAAGAGCACCGGTCCGACGATGAAGATATTGATGGACTTCATGTAAGCCACCATGGAAGTCTGGTCGCGGGAGGCCAAGCCCATGATCAACCCCCACTCCCCGGCCAGCACCGACCCCAGGAAAAGGACGCTGAGGACGAGGGGCGGGTTGGGAATCCCCACGGTGAGCAGGAGAAGCACGATCCCCATGCCCAGGGAGATGACCAGGCCGGTGAGACCGAAGGCGACCAGCACCTCGGCCAGGGATACGGGGGTCACCAACAGCGCCTCCAGGGTCCTCCTCTCCTTCTCGGTGACCAGGAAGCTGGCGGGCAGGAAATAGGCGCCCACCACGATGACGATGATGATGATGAAGGGGAGGAACATCTCCATGACCGAGAGCGGCCTCTCCTCCCCCAGCCTCACCGTCTCCACCCTCACCCTGGGCGCTCCCGGCGAGACGCCTCGCAGGGCGTCCATGAGCGAGGCCAGGGCGATGGACCGGTTCCTGGCCAGGCTCTCCCCGTTGACATATATTTCCAGGGTGGCCTCCTCTCCCGCCTCCAGCCGCTCCAGGTCCTCCCGGTCGATGATGGCCCCCACGTCGACCTTTTTCTCCTCCACCAGGCGACGTAGGTCCTCACCGGACTCCGCGACGGTGAGCCGCAGCCCCTGGTTCCCCTCCAGCGCGGAGACTATGCGAGGCTCCCCCTCCTCGTATACGGCGAGCCGGGGCTCGTCCTTCCCAAGGTTGAAGACGAACTGGAAGACGGCCGCATAGAAGAAGGGGGCCAGGAAGGCGAAGACGAGATAGGGATTCCTCGGGTTGAGGCTCTTCTTCGCCAGGACCAGTATACGCCGCGCGCTCATGTCAACCTCCTCCTGAGGATGTACCATCCCAGCCAGAAGAAGAACAAGGAGAAGAGGCACAGGGCGAAAATGGAGAAGGGGTAATCGGAAAGCCCCTTGCCGTAGTTGAGTATACCGTTGAGGGGCTCCACCAGGTAGTAGGTGGGGACGGCCTTGAGCAGCGGGGAGGTGAAGCCGGGATAGAGAAGAACGAAGGCCGGCAGCATGAGCAAGAGGAAGGGGACCAGCGAGATCATGGCCATGGACATGAAATCCCGGCTCACGGCCCCGAGGATGAAGGAAAAGCCCACCACCAGGCTCGCCCCCAGGACCAGGAAGACCAGGACGGCCAACCACGTGGAAGCGACCAAGGCCCGCAGGAGCAGGGCCAAAAGAAGCCCCTCCCCGAAGGCGACGACCATGCCGGTCAGCGCCTTGGCGGCGATGAACTCCCCGTGACTCACCGGGGTGACCAGGACCGCCTGGGCGGTGCGGCGCTGTATCTCCTCCACCAGGAGGTTCCCCAGGGCATAGAGCTCCAGGAGGAAGACGAAGGCCAGGATCAGCACCCGGAGCCTGTCCCGTAGAGGGATCTGGCGGCCGGCCATGTCCGGTCCCAGGACCACGGCGTGGAAATCCACCGGCAGCCGGTGCCCGAGGAGCGAGTAGGCGATCTCCCTGGAGAGTACCTCCCCCGCCTCCGCCGTCTCCTCCGGGGCGCGGGAGGTGACGTAGAGCTCCAAGCGCGGGGGTTGCGCTCCCAGGTCCAGGAGGAGGCCGGCGGCAACCTCCTCCCGCTCCACCAACCCGCGCAGCTCCTCGAGAGACCGCACTTCCACCAGCTCCACGCCCCTTCCCAATCCCGCGGTCCCCTCCTCGGGTGCCGGTTCAGCCGTACCCGGGACACCGGGCGCGCTTACCGCCTTCCCCCCGGGGGGCCCGGGGTTTTCGGGGGAGGCGATAAGGTCCTCCCCCTCTTTCGCCGCCTCCACCGCGTCGGGGGCGGGAAAGCCGGTTCCGGTGCCCATCCCGGACGTTTCGACCTCCCCCTCGGCCACCGCTCGATCGCCGCCCTCCAGGTAGAGGCCCAGCTTGAAGGTCTCCTCCACCTGCTTGGGCATGAGGTTGTAGAGCAGGGCATATAGGAGGATGAGCAGCACGGAGATCACGGCCATGAACCGGTTACGGAAGACCTGGCCCAGGTCCTTCCCGACCATCGCCGCCATGCGCGAGATCTTCACGCGTATCCCTGCCATGTCAAGACTCCCAAATACCCCGCCGTTCCGGCCGCGCCCGGTCCGCATCGGCTCCCGGCATCACCATGTACAACCGGAACCGAGGAGTTGGACCTTCCCCCGGCGTGGGGCTTCCGCCACGCAAACGCCCATCGGATCCGCAAGCCACCATGCGCCCTCATTCCAGTTTCTTCCCGGTGAGCAGGATGAAGATATCCTCCAAGGTGGCCTCCTCGGTGTGCATGTCCAGGACCATATATTCACGGAGTATCTCCTGGATGCGCCGCCCCGAGCCCTCGCCCTCCAGGGGGATCTCTTCCTCTCTCAGCAGGTCGCCGTCCCGGTAACGGACCTTCAGGATCCGTTTCCCGTACTCGTGCTTGAGGTTGTCCGGGGTGTCCAGGGCGGCTATTCTCCCTTCGTTGATGAAGGCCACCCGGTCGGAGAGCTTGTCCGCCTCCATCATGTCGTGGGTGGTGAGGAAGACGGTGACGCCCTTCTCCTTCTCCTCGAGGATGACCTCCCGGATGGCCTCCGAGGACACCGGGTCCAACCCGTCGGTGGGCTCGTCCAGGAAGAGCACCTTGGGATTATTTACCAGGGCCCTGGCCACCATGAGCCTCTGCTTCATCCCCTTGGAGTAGTTGGAGACCCGGTCCTTGCGGTCCACCGGGAGGCCCACCCTCCCCAGCAGGCCCGGGATGTCCGGGTCGCGGACACCGAAGAGGGAGGCGAAGAACTTGAGGTTGGCCGCCGCGGACATGTCCTCGTACAGTGACTTCTCCTCGAAGCATACGCCTATCTGCGCCTGCACCGCCGCGCGTTCCTTGACTATGTCCCGGCCCAGGATGGTGATCCTGCCGTCCTGGGGCACCAGGAGACCTACCAGCATCTTCAAGGTGGTGGTCTTTCCCGCCCCGTTGGGGCCGAGGAAACCGAGGACCTCGCCCTTCCCCACCTGGAAGGAGATGTGGTCCACGGCCGGCCGGCCGTCATAGGAGTAGGCTATGTTCTCGGCCGAGATGCGGATCTCGCTTTCCATCACCCACCTTCCTCTTCGTTGCCTCGGACTCAATGCCGCAGCCGGTCGCCGTCCCGGCCGACACCGCGACCGGCGCGGCCACCTTCTAACCTCCGCCCGGGTGGCCCTTGGCGCGTCCCCTTCCCCGCCCAGGAGATCCCTTCCCCGTATCAACCGCCTTTCCCGTGGAGGCCCGGCGGTCCAGAGCGCGGGAAGAGGATCGGCCCCTCGGCCCCGACCGGTTATTTCCCGCCTTACCCACCGCCCTCTCCACCATTCTCCGGTCGAGGGTGTAGACGGATCCTTCCTCCGCCCCCAGCATCCTCTCCATGGCCCTGATGTAGAGCTCAGCACGGCGGACCAGGCGCTCGACGGCCTCCGCGGCCCCCTCCCGCGCAGCCCGCAGGTAGTCCTCCACCTGCAGCTCGGCCATGGCGGCGAAGAAGCGGAGTACTATCTCGGCCATGTCCCGGGGGGCGCCGGTGAAAAAGACCCCCTCCCTCTCTCCCTGGGCCAGTATCTCCGCCAGCACGGGAGCCAGCTTCTCCACCGTGCGTCGGTTCATCTTTTCCCGGATGATGGCGTTCTGCGGCCGATAAACCACCTCCGCCACCTCCCGGACGATCTCCAGGTTGTCCATCTTCCAGACGGCGATGCCCTCGAGGAAGCGGCGCATCCTCTCCAGGGGAGGAATGCTCTCATCCCGGGACATTCCCTCCACCCGGGCGGCGATGCGCTCGATGACCGTCTCCACCACCGCGTCCAGGAGGTCTTCCTTGCCGGAGAAATAATAGTAGAAGGTTCCCTTGGAAATCCCCACCATGGAGAGGATTGATTCCAACGGGGTGGCGTCGTAGCCCGACGAGGAAAACAGCCTCCAGGCGGCCTGGATTATCTCCCCCCGGGTGTCCTCCCGGGCCTCTTCCTTCCTCGGCCTGGCCACCGGCGTCTCCCTTTCTCCGAATAATATACCGACCGCCGGTTTATTTTATCGAAAAAGCCAGGCCCGGTCAACGAGGCAAGAAGGGCTTTGATCCGACTTCCCGTAGAGGAAGCTGAAAAACGCTCCCTATACGCGGCCGGCAAAAGGACGGGATAAGTAAAGGGTAGAGACAGCGATAAGACTTCTCCACGCGGCCGGCAAAGGGCCACCGTTCCGGGCTGGATCAGGCCTTCTCCACGTCCAGGATCACAGGAGGGGGTTGGTTTCGTGATGCGGGCAACGGGGAAGCGGCCTCTTTTCAAGGCCCTCCCTCATGCCGGACAACACAAACGGCCCTCCTATCCCGGCCCATACCCGGCAGGTCCCCGGCTCCCCGGGCGAGATTGTGTATAACGGTAATCTTTCCCCACCGGACCCCGTGACGTCCTTAAAGAAACCGCCCTTGACACCATATATTTCAATGCCATGGTCGATATTCCCACACCGCCCAGAAAACAATCCCGGAAAAACAAGTGCCCACAGCGTACCGACTTTGTCTCCGGACGCCCATTCCGTGTGCCGACCGAATGGAGGGTTTCCGCTCTTCGACACTCATCCCCTCTCCTATCCCGAACTTCAACCGCTCCCCAACCCTTTCCAAACCTTAAGTCCAGTGACCACGCCGAACCCGGGTTTTTCGGGAACCAGCGTTAAGCCGGGATGTCCGTTCCGTCAAGTTTGATACGCTGAACCGCCCCGGTAGCATGCGATCGTGTCTCCGGATTCTCAATAAAACCCGGGGCGTAGAAACCGCGGCTCGAAAGGCTTGATGCATTTTGGGTGAGGTTTCAGGCCTCGTTTGAAGGGGGATATTTTTGTCGACCACCGGAGAAGCGGATCGCGCGGGACGCATTTAGTCACCAGGAGGTGGGAAGGGACATGGAAAGCAGCGAGATAACAGGGTCCGGGGGAGGCAAGGAGACGACCCCCGGGGAGACCGTCTATCACCTCTCCCTCCGCGAAAAGGACGTCGCCGGGGCGAGGTACGCCTTGCTGCCGGGGGATCCGGCGCGCGTGGAGACCATAGCCTCCGCCCCTCCCTTCAAGCACTGCCGCCAGCTGGCCTGGAAGCGGGAGTTCCGCACCTGGCTGGGTTACCTGGGAGAGACCCCGGTGCTGATCACCTCCACGGGGATAGGCGGGCCTTCCACCTCCATCGCCGTGGAGGAACTGGCGCGACTGGGCGTGAGCACCTTCATCCGCGTCGGCACCACGGGGGCCATCCAGCCCCACATCGGGGTGGGCGACGTGGTCGTCACCACGGGGGCGGTGCGCCTGGACGGGGCTTCCACCCACTACGCGCCCCTGGAGTACCCGGCGGTGGCCGATCCCCGGGTGGTGGAGGCGCTGCTTTCGGCCGCCCGGGAGCTGGATATCCCCCACCACGTGGGCATCACCTGCTCCTCGGACACTTTCTACCCCGGCCAGGAGCGCCGGGACGGTTTCCGGGAATACATCCCCCGCCGCTTCCGGGGCATGACTGAGGAATGGCGGAGGATGAACGTCCTCAACTACGAGATGGAAGCGGCCACCCTGCTCACTATGTGCGGCGTGCTGGGGCTTAGAGGGGGGTGCGTCACGGGCGTGGTGGACCGCCACGCGGAGGGAGGCCGCATCACCCCGGAGGCGCTGCAAAAGGCCGAAGCCAACGCCATCGCGGTGGCGGTCAGGGCCATGGGGTCCCTGCTCGCCGGGTGAGCAGGCGGTGAAGTTGCGGCGGGCGCATCACGCCGGCGGACCGGAAAGGAGCGGGGTCAAAGCGGCGGCGCGGAGGCCGGGACGCTGGTCCACCGTCCCGTGGAAAACCGCCATCGACGAACGCGGCGTGGTGCGTGGCGGGTTCATGGTAAATACCGGCATATGCACGGCGTTCTCCATGCCCAAGGGACCCGCGCCGGCATCAGAGCCCGACCCACGGCGGGTGCGAGGCTTACTTCCCATTATTTGCCATCCGGATGTCGCCCCGGCAACTCCGCGGAACCTTTAACGTGGCGGGTCAAAGGCCTCTTTGTCGCCTCTCGTTCCACCGAGGCCCGGCCGCCGCTATAATGAACCCGGGCGAAAAGCGACAGGAGGGAGGTGCCCATGTCCGAGGAGAAAGCGTGGAACAGGGCCGCCAACCGGATGGTGGCCGCCGGGCAGGTCCCCATGCCGGTTACCGGGACACTCATCGAGCTGCTGCAGACCATCCTGGACGAGGAGGAAGCCGAATTCATCTCCGTCTTCGACAAACCCTCGTTGAACCTGCAGGAGATAAGGGAGCGCTGCGGCTTGGACGAGGAGTCCCTGGCGGCTATGCTGGACGGCCTGCTGCACAAGGGGGCCCTCATGCTCAGCCGCAGCAGGAGCACGGGGGTGGACGTCTACCACCTCATGCCGCCCTTCCCCGGGCTCTTCGAGCTGACCATGGTGCGGGGAGGGACGGGCGAGAAGGAGAAGAAGCTCGCCGTCCTCTTCGAGAAGCTCTTCCAGGAGCTCTCGGGACTCATCCAGGCCAACTACGAACCGGCCATGGAGGTGCTCAAGTCCGTGCCGCCCATCACCCGGGTGGTCCCCGTGGAATGCGAGGTGGACGCGAAGCAGGACGCCGTCCTGCCCTACGAGGACGCCATGAAGATCGTGGACAAGTTCGACACCTTCGCCGTGAGCTACTGCTACTGCCGCCACCACAAGGACCTCCTCGGCAATCCCTGCCGGGTGACCGACGAGAAGGTGAACTGCCTGACTTTCGGGCGCTCGGCCAGGTTCATGATCGATTACGGGTTCGGGAAGGAGATCACGGCCGAGGAGGCCAAAAGGATCCTCCGGGAATGCGAGGAAGCGGGGCTGGTGCACAAGTTCTTCCACGAGAAGAACGACCCCCTGCGCGACGAGTTCGCCATCTGCAACTGCTGCAAGTGCTGCTGCGGGACCTTCGACCTGTACTACCGCGGGGCGGCGCCCATGGCCACTTACGCCTCGCACCTGGCGGTGGTCGACGCGGACCTGTGCAACGGCTGCGGGGTCTGCGAGGAGAGGTGCCCCATGGAGGCCATCGCCTTGGACGGGGACACGGCACGGGTGGACGAGGGGAAGTGCATCGGGTGCGGGGTGTGCGCTCATCACTGTCCCGGCGAGGCCGTGGCCCTGAAACGGACCGGCATGCGCAGCGTCTTCGTCCCCCCGCCGCGCAAGGACTGAAGGGGACAGGCCACGCGCCGAACGCCATAGAGATGGCGGAGAGGGTGGGATTCGAACCCACGGAGCCCCGCGAAGGGCTCAACGGTTTTCGAGACCGCCCCATTAGTCCGCTCTGGCACCTCTCCGCGCACCCATATTATAGGTTGGCCGGTTCGGCCTTTCCACCTGGGAATCGGCAATCTGCGCTCGATGCGGCCAAAACACGGTCAATGGCGCCTGATTCACTCCAGGATCAGCAGATAAAGGGTGGAGGGGATATGTATGCCTCCCCTCTCCTCCTGGCTCACGTGTCCGAAAACGATCCTTCTTCCATCCGGGCTCCAGGTCGATTCCGTTATCTGCCGAGCCAGCGGGTCGTATTCTTCGTGGGCGGGGTCGGTGAAATAGGTCAACCGGACTTTGTTCCCCCCGTCCGCATCCATCAGCCAGAGCTCCTCGCCCTCCCCCGGGTCGCCCTGGGAGGCGTTCCAGAGTATCTTTCCGCCGTCCGGGGAGAACTCCGGGTTCTCATCGTGGACAAAGGGGGTGGACGTCAGGCGGGTCAGGGAAGTCCCGGCCAGGTCGCTCAGGTAGATGTCCCCCCATAGGCCCCGGTTCCCATTCTCTTCCAGGCAGGCATAACTGTATACCAACCGCTCGTCCCCGGGAGCGAGGCCCGCCCCCTCGATGAGGGTGAAGCCGTCCGGGGGGTTGACGGTCCGGATGTTGGAGATCCGCGGCTCTCCTCCCTCGAAGGAGATGTCCGCCAGCTTAACCCTCCAGGCTCCCAGTTCCTCTCCCTGCCGGTAGCGGAAATTCTCATACCCCCAGTATGAGCCCGGATGCCCCTGGTGGCCCGGGGTGTCGGGATCCTCGTCGGGGTCGGTGGGCTTTCCCCGCGGGTACTTCTCCATGGAGAATTCCTCGTTCCAGAAGAGCAATCCACCGTCATGGGAAAAGCTCGGCCTGATGACGCCCCAGTTCTCCGGGTAATCGGTGATGCGCCAGAAACGCTCTCCATCCCTGGTCATTATCCATACGTCGTGATTACGGCCCAGGCCCGGCCGGGCCGTGACTCCTGAACCTATCCGGGGATATGCCGCGTTCTCGGCGGTGAAAACCAGGTATTTCCCGCTGGGATGCCAGCTTGGCTGGCCCTTCCATCCCGTGCCCGACAGGTCCGGCTTTCCGCGCGTCAGGCACCGGACATCGGACCCGTCGGGACGGCAGGTGTAGATGTGGTAGGTGATGCCCAGAGGGTCTTCGGGGTCCTTCTCCTCCTTGGTGAAGGCGATGACCTCACCGTCGGGGGACCATTTGGGAAACGCTCCCTCCCCAATTTTTTCCAGGCTTCTCACGCCGGCCACGGATCGGGATCCTCCTTCCCCCGCCCCCGGAAGTGTCGGTTCCCGTCTTCCACAGGACGCCGTCCACCCCCACGCGGTCAGCGCAAGCAAGACAACAGCCGAAAGGAGGCCTGCAGCCCTTAAGCCAACGCCGCATCGATCCATTTTTTCCCCCGCCTTTCAGCGCCACGAGAACCGCTTTCCGTCCACCCTCCGGCATTCTCCCTATATCGGAATACTCGTGTCATCAGCGAAAAATCCGGCTGTTGGACGCGCTTTTCGCTTTGCCAGGCGGTTCCCTGTCCCTCCCGGGGACGCCACGGATGCGGTGGACGTCAATCGATCGCCTACCGTTCAAGGCGATCCCGTCCTCGGCGCGAGGAAAAGAACTCCCGTAGCACGGCGAGGCATTCCTCCTCCAGGATGCCCTCCACGACCTCCAGCCTGTGGTGGACCGCCTCGTCGTTCACCAGGTTATATCGGCTCCCCGCCGCGCCCAACTTCGGATCCCGGGCTCCGAACACCAGCCGTCCCACGCGCGCCTGCACCAGGGCCCCGGCGCACATGGGACAGGGCTCCAGGGTGACGTACATGGTGGTGCCCTCCAGCCGCCAACCCCCCATGTGCCTTGCCCCTTCTGCGAGAGCCAGCATCTCCGCGTGGTCCAGCGGGTTGCCGGTGGCCTCGCGCCGGTTGTGGGCGCAGGCGATGACCTCTCCGTCCTTGACCAGCACCGCCCCCACCGGGACCTCGCCCTTCCGGGCCGCCAGGCGGGCTTCCCTTAAGGCCAGTCGCATGAACTCCCTGTCATTCATGCCGCGCTAAGTTCTCCTTCGCCCGTTGACTATACGCCCCCTCGAGCCGCATCCGCCGAGCCAAAGAGACCCGAGGTGAAGCCTTGCCGGCTTATGGGCAGCTACCCCTTGTCGGCCCGAACCGGGCGCGAATCCTATCCATCTCCCGCCTTATCCAGTAATCGATTCGCGATCCTTTCGTTCCGGCGGGAATTCATAACTCCCTACCGCAGCTCACCTGATTGGATACCTTTGTGGGTATCTAACTTCAAGGCCTGATCCCTTTTCCTAACCTCCGCCTCCAAACTTTACCAGCTATAGATTCGCGATCCTTTCATTCCGGCGGGAATTCATAACCCCGGGCGGCCGCTCTCCCGCCTAAATACCCCCATAGGTATCAAAATTCGAGACCTGACCCCTTTCATCATAATAGTCGTGGAGGAGGAGGGTTACGTCCTCGCGGGTGAGGGGATTGCCGAAGTAGTCATGGAGGCGGCCTCCCCGCCCCCAGAGGGGCTTCTCGCTGAACCAGGCCTCGGGGGGGCGGTCCTCTTCCGGCCCCAGCCCCTCCCCGGCGTTCAGCTCCCGGTAGAGCTCCCAGGAGGCGGCGGCCCTGCTCATCATCTCCTCCACGGAGAGCTCCATCCCGGTCACCGCGGCCAAAAGGTCCCGGATGAGCCCCGCGTGGTAGAAGCGGTTGATCTGGAAACGGTTGCATATCCCCAGGGAGCTGAAGAGGCTGAACCAGTCCTCGGAATAGCGGGTTAGCCGCCCCACGTTCAAGCCCCAGGGGGGCGAGAATATCCGTTCCAGGGCCTCCTTCCCCACCCCCATCCTCTCCGTGAGGCGGTGCAGCCTCTCCTCGGGCAGGCCGGGGACGTAGGTCGCCGATCCGGCGCTGGCCGAGGTGGGCCCGCGCGGGGAGACGATCTGCTCGAACTCCATGGTCCCCAGCCCGCTCACCCGGGGGTCGTAGAGGCAGTCCTGGCCCCGGACCAGCATGGTGTAGCGGCGGGTGTCCTCGCCGAAGAGGGAAAGGGCGCCCTTCCAACCGTCGGCCAGCGCATCTCCTATCTCCCCCCGGCGCTCCGTGACCCGCAGGGCCAGCTCGCGCAGGATGCCCGCTCCCCTTTCCAGGGGAATGCCCTCCGCCTCTCGCCCGCGCAGGATCCCGTGTTCCCGCAGCTCCAGCAGGTAGGCGGCCTGCCAGCTCAGGGTCATGAAGTCCAGGCCCAGGTCGTCCAGGAGGGCCAGGGTGGAGGCCGCCTCCTCGGCGTCTCTCATGCCCAGGGCGCAGCCGATGATTGCGGCGTTGAGGAAGGAGGTGGAATACACCGTCTCTCCCGTCGAAGGCAGGAGAAGTTCGTCCTTGTCGGCCAGGAAACAGGAGGGGCAGGATATGCGCCGCTTCTTCAGCCCGAGGTAGGCGGATGGTCCGAATCTCTCGGTCACCCCTTGCAGCTCCTCCTCCGAAGACCCGTAGGGCAGGAGCTGCGCGGCGTACATGGGCCAGGCCCCGATCATCCCCAGCTCGGCGGCGGCCTGCCTCATGTCATATTTTACCAAGCGGTCGAAGAGGCCCCGCAGCAATTTACGCAACCCCTCGGGGTCGGCGATCCTCACTCCTCCGTTTCCCTTGACCAGCACCGCCTTGAGGTTCTTCGATCCCAAGACGGCGGCCAGGCCTCCCCGTCCCAAGGTGGCACAGGCGTCGATCATGGCCAGGGAGGAGTGCGCCAGGTTCTCCCCCGCCGGCCCGATGGCCAGGACGGAGAACCCCGGGTAACCTTCCCAGAGCGACCGGGTGGTCTCCAGGATGCCTTTCCCCCACAGGCCGGAGGCGGGGACCAACTCCACCTTCTCGTCCTCTATCACCAGCATGACGGGGGAGGGGGCGGCGCCCCTTATGGCCAGGTGGTCCCATCCCGCCCATTTAAGATTAGCCCCCAGCCCCATGCTCCCCGAGGCGGAGGCCACGGCGCCCGTGAGCGGAAGCCTGGCGTTGGCCATCACCCGGGAGGCGCCCGGCACCGGCGTCCCCACGAAGGGCCCAGCCCCCAGGATGACCGGGTTCTGGGGGGAAAGGGGATTCGTTCCCGGTTGGGAAAACTCCCGGAAAAACCGGTTGTTGGCCCCGAAACCTCCCAGGTGATCCTCGGCGTAAGCAAGGGGATAGTCCCGGGCCGAGATCTCCCCGCTGTCCAGTTCCACCACCAGGACCCGCCCCGTGTACCCGCCCTTCATCGTTCCCCTCCTCCGTCACCCTACCCGGACTTTTCCAGGGCTCCGTAAGGGCAGTAGGCGGCGCAGCGCCCGCATTCGTCGCACTCCGGGGCGAAAAACGCCGTGCATTCCAGCCCCTGGCAACGCAGCTGCACCCGGCTAAGGGAGGGGTTGCATTCCCCCTCGTGATACAGGGAGCATGCCAGCTGGCAGCTACGACACCCGGTGCACGCGTCTGCGCGGTGGATCATCTCCTCCCTCCCGCCCCTTCCGTCCCGTGGGAGCCTTAGCCATCCTCCCAGCGGATACCTTTCGACGGCGAAGAAACAGGCGCCGCGTCCCTGAACCCAGCGTAAACATATGATACCATCCTCGCCAGGCCTTTCCCCCACCGCGATCCTCTCTCCAGCCGCAGGAAATTATTGACAACCGGATCAGTAAAGCAGCATACCTTGAACCAATACGCCGAGCCGGGCGTGCTTTCCCAATCTTGGCCTCATTCTTTGCGCGTCGGTATGTAAAGGAATGTCTGAATCTTTCCGAAAAAAATTCCTGGCAGCTTCCACGAACCCAACGCCCGGTTATTTAAGGAGGGTGGAGATGAAAATGACCTCCGGGAGGGAAATGCGCAGGCTGGCGGTGGCGGTCTCTCTTTCGGTCCTCTGCCTGCTACTGGCCGTGATCGCCTACTACATGGTAGATGTCGCCGTGACCACCGACCGCAATATGAGGGATAACCGGGAAAAGGTCATCGCGGAGTCCGTGCGCACCATGCAGGATATGAAAAGCGCCCTGATCACGGGCGATTTCAGTCCCCAATACCTGGAGATATTCAACCAGGAGATACTGAAGCAGATCGCGGGAGGCGACAGGGATGTCTTGTACCGGTACGCCACCCAGATCGTCCTCACCTTCTATCCCATAGACTATGTGGCTTTCATAGCGGAAGGGGAGGTCTTGAAATACGGGGCGAGAAAGGGAATGGAGATCGACCCTTACGAGCTCCCCCTGGAACCCCCGGAAGGTGATTATCAAATCCTGGACAAACTCGGCAATCGGGAGGGGTTTTTCGTCTCCGTGTTTTTGCCGGTGGAACTGAGCAAGCTGGGGCTCGGCGACGAAAAGATCTTGATGAACATGGTAGTCGACCGCACGGAAGAGATAGCCCAGGTGGAGAAGTATTTCCGAGACCAGCGGAACAGCCTTCTTCTACGCCTTACCATAGCCGCCGTCCTGGCGGTGGTCGCCTCCCTGTTGCTGACCACCTTCGGCCTGCGCTATTTCACCCGCAAGTACGTCGTGGAGCCCATCGAGAGACTCAACCGCCAGGCACAGGAAATAATGGAGGGCACCTTCGCCGGCGAGGTGGAGATCGACGAGAGGAGCGCCTATGCTCCGCTGCAGGCCCTCCTGAGGAGCGGCCAGAAGGTCCTGCAGCGCCTGGAAAAAGAACTGGAGGGATAAGCGCCGGCTCTATCCGTCGCCCGACGCCGGCCTGAAATAGGAGATGGCGCACAAGTTTTTAAAACAATATTGGAGTTGACCCGCTTTCGTTGACGCCTTGGGCCGAGGGATAATGGATCCCTCAAAAAAGGAGAGAGCATAGCACCAGGAAAACCCTACCCCCCGGAGTTCCGGGTCGAGGCGGTGAGGTTCGAGCGCCTGGAAATGGAACCGCGATAAGAACGACGGTTAAAAAAAGGTGCCGGGTCTTAATAAGGATAAAGTTTACCGACCCGCTTAACGATATATTGTATGATTAACCCTCGGTGAGCGTCTTGGAACAGGAAGCGGATTATCCGGGAGGAGGCGAGGTGGCCAACAAGCTGGCGCAGGATATAGAGAAGATCCTCTCCGAGGCGGTGGGTGAGTTCATCGCCAAGGCCACGGTCAAGAAGAACTGCGAGCTCATCGGCTGCACCCCGGACACCCTCACCCCGGCGCAGCTTCCCGAGCTGGCGGAAAAGATAAGCAAGTCGGTCTCCTTCTTCTCCGGAAAGGACGTGGGCGCCAACCTCGCGGAAAGAATAAAAGCGCTCAAGTCCTGACCGCTAAGCCGCCGAACACTGCGGCTCCGGCTTGACCATCCTGTTTCACCCGGCCACCCACAAGGCCCTTCCCTCGTCACCAAGAGTAATCGAGGCTCCGGCGCTTAACGTCTTAGCCCGGAAGTCAGCCGGCCCGGCAATGGGAGGTCCGGTCGGCGCTTTCGCTTATCGCCCTCTCCGCACCTCACCATACCCGGTATGCGATCTCCAACCATTGCCGTTCACGGAAAGGGACTTCCACGCCATGAAAGCCCCCGGTCGACCATAACCTTTGACGCGTGCCGTGGCTGGATCCCGTTTTCGACCACCCTATCGCCCGTGGGAACCGCTTGGCTGGATGGGCCGCGACCACGACTTAGCGGCCGCTTGCTCTACTTTTGAAGGCCCAGGGAGTCGACCACTTCCTCCAGCCTCTCCCGCTTCCCCCTCCACCTCTCCTCGCGGAAAAGGGGCGGGCAGTCCCGGAGGCGGTGCTTCTCCTGCAGCAGGAGGAGGGCGAAGGCCAGGCAGCCCTGCTCTCCGCATTCACGGCAGTTGGTCTGGGGGAGGAGCCCGTAGATGTCCAGGGGTTTTATCTTTATTTTTCCCTCGTAAACCGGCTCTATCTCCCCCCGGCGCTCGTGGACGTGGTTCAGGCGCTCCGCGAGCCAGGCCAGTACCTCCTCGGCGTCGGCAACGTCGTCCGCCTTGGCGATGGTCACCCTGCGGGGGTAGACGGTCACCAGCCGCGGTCCCCGGGTGAAGGTGAGGGCCGGTCGGTCGGAGGCATAAGTGGGGGCCTCCCCCTCCTCCCCGTCCTTTTCCTTTCCCCCACCCTCCCCCACGTAGGTGGCGTTGGCCAGAACGGCGTTCAGGTAGGGCAGCAGGTCGCTCACGTCCACCGGGATGCGGGCTATGAGCCGGATCTTGGTCTCGTCGGCGAAGCAGGGTTCCACCTGCTCGATCTCGATCCTTTCGATGAGCATGCGTCCTCCTCCCGGCCGTGCGGCCCGCCTTTAAGGGAGGCCCCTCGAAACCGTTGATTACCGGGCCACTTGGCCATGGTTCCCGCGTATCCCCGGGATCCGAGATCATCCCGGCGGTCCAGCCCCATCGCCCGGTGGGAACGCGCCGCCAGGGCGAAATGCCAAGCACGGTTTCCGGCACTGTATCCCCAGGGTCGTCCTTTCGCTTGCCGCGCGCCTCGACGCTCCCCCTTACCAAAACCCCACGCTCCCGAGACCGTTTCCTCCGTCGGCGCACCGCCCCAGCAGCGAGGATGCTCCTGCCGCGTGCTCTCCTCCCGCCGATACCCGATCCATGCCCGGGCGCTTAACCACCAGGAAGGGCGCGCCAGCCGCGATATCCTCCGTGCCCGCGCAAAACCGAAACGCGCGGCTTGCGCCACCCATGTGGGCTCCCATCCCTTCTTATCACCATTTACGTCACCGCGTCGCCGCGGACCCTCCCCGGCCGCTCTTCACCCGCTTCACCGACCACCCCTTCGTCGAGAGTATGTCCTCCGCCTCCCGCAACGCCTGGCGCAACCTCTCCGTCACCCCCTCCAGGATAACGAGGTTCCCTCCGCACAATTCCCCGCGTCTCCACAGCGCCTCGGGGACGGGGAGGAAGGCCTCGCCCAGGACCAGGCGAAGCACGGCCAGGACCCTCCGAACCGCCCTCCCTTCCTCCTCGCCTACTTCAAGGCCACGGGAAAGGAGGGGGACGAGGTTCCCGCTCCCCACCGGCCCCGGGCGGTTGTCGCGCAGGAAGAGTATCTCGTCGGTCAGCTCCTGGGGGCCGGCGCGGCGGAGCCCTCCCCGCCCGAGCAGGACCTGGCGCACCCCGTAGCCCCTCACCAGTTCCCCCGCATGCCCGGGAAGCTTGTCGGCATGCACCACGGCCACCACTTCGCCTCGAAGCGCCTCCTGGAACTCCTCCGCGCTCCAGGGAACCCCTTCTCCTCCGCCCAGGTCAAGGATCAGATAGGCCAGGCCCAGGGAAGCCATTTCCGCGGCGAGCGCCCTCAAACGTTCGAGGTCACGGGCCTGGCCCTTCCCTTGCCGCTTCCCCGCTTTCCGGCCCCCCGCCGCGCCGCCCCGCAGGTCCAGGACAAAGGCGGGAACCGCCTCCCTGCCCGCGAGCCCGCCGGCCAGTGCCTCCGCGGCGCGGCACAGGCGACCCTCCTCGCCTTCCAGCCCCAGAAGGGAGACTATATCGCGGCGACCCAGCGCCTCCTGCCTGGTTAATTTTTCCACAATCCCGCCGAGGCCGGGTAACGCCGCCAGCTCCTCGGCCGCCTCCACCGGGAAACGGCCTTGGATCGCGGCGGCCGCTTCCTCCGGGAATAGCACCGCCTTGAGGAGCACGCCCCGAGCCTCGAGAAGACTCGCCGCCTTCCTCCCTTCTTGGGAGGGCACGGCTACGGCCGTGGTGCACAACTCCCCGGCCTGAGGAGGAGCGGGCACCAGCCGGACGCGGAACCCTCCCTCCTTGAGCAGCGCCTCGGCGCGCAGCATGTGATGGGTGGAAGGGAAGACGAGAACCGCTTCGCTCTTCCCGGCCACGGCCTACTCTTCCCGCCTCACCCGGCCGGTCTCCACGGCCTGTTCCACTTCCTCCAGGTCGGGCACCCTGCCATAGGCCACCAGCCTGCCGTCCACGGCCACCGCCGGGAGCACGTAGCGTAGGGAGAAGGCCACCCGGGAGGCGAAGTCTTCCTCCCCCGCCCGGCTTAGGTAGGCGGCCAGCCGTGCCAGGCCTTCGGTGTAGCCGCGGTCATCGGCCATGGAGTAGCGGGTTATCTCCGCCGAGGGGAACCTCTCCTCCACCTTGGACATGAGCACCTCCAGGCGGGACAGCTTTTCCGCCTCCCGCAGGGAGACCGGCCCGGCACAGGAGCACGCCGGGGCGGGGATGAAGAACTCCACCCTGTGACCTGCGACCCCCATGCCCACCCACCTTTCCCTAAGTCGCATTCAGAAAGGCGTCGTCCGGGAGACCCTTTTCCTGATTACCAGGAACCAACCATCCCTATTTTTACCATCAGCGTCATTTTCCACGGAGCCCGAGGTCTCCCTTTTTGCCCCATGAAAACCGCGCCTTTGATCTCGAGTTCAACGCCATGATGATCTTCCTGCAACAGCTTATACTGCTACCCATGACTTACCTATCCGCCGCCACGGAGACCGCGCCTGTCCCACATCTTGCCGGGCCTCCTCCCGGCAAACCCATCGAGCGGCGGGACCTCCCCTTTTTGCCACCCCATCATTAGGCTTCGAAGGCTTGCGGGAGTTGTTACCGCTTCTCCTGGAGCGAACCACCGTCGGCGGCCGTCACCGCCGGCACCCCCTCCGCCCGGAACCAGTGCTGCGTCCGCAGGCATATCTTCACCAACAGGAGCATGACCGGCACCTCAATGAGTACCCCGACCACCGTGGCCAGGGCGGCCCCGGAGGCGATGCCGTAGAGCACGGTGGCGGTGGCGATGGCCACCTCGAAATGGTTGGAGGCGCCGATCATGGCCGAGGGTGCGGCGTCCCGGTAATTGAGCCTTAAGAGCTTCGCCAGCCCGTACCCTATCCAGAAGATGAGGTTGGTCTGGATGAAGAGCGGTATGGCGATGTACAGGATGGACATGGGTTGGTCGATGATCAGCTGCCCCTTCAAGCTGAAGAGGATGATCAGGGTCGCCAGGAGGGCGATTATGGTTATGGGCGTGAGGTAGTGGATGAACTTCTCCTGGAACCATTCCATGCCCTTGCGTTTCAATATCCATTTCCTGGAAAAATAGCCGGCGATGAGCGGAAGGGCCACGTAGATGCCCACGGAGAGAACGATGGTCAGCCAGGGCACGGGCATGCTGTTCACGCCCAAGAGCCACCCTCCCAGGGGCGCATAGAGAACCAGCATGGTGAGGGAGTTGATGGCCACCATGACCAGGGTGTGCCCGTCGTTGCCCTTGGCCAGGTAGGACCACACCAGGACCATGGCCGTGCAGGGGGCGATGCCCAGGAGGATGCACCCCGAGATGTAGGACCGGAAGAGCTCGGGCTTCAGGGCCCCGTCCACCATTATGCCGCCGGTGGCGGGAACGTAGTGGGTGCCCAAATCCGCTCCGGGAATCCACCTCTTGAAAACGAAGCCCAGGAAGAAGGTAGCGATGGCCACCATGGTGAAGGGCTTGATGCACCAGTTGACGAAGAGGGTGAGCAGCACCGGCTTGGGGGTCTTGCCCGCCTTGACCACCTCGGCGAAGTCGATCTTGACCATGATAGGGTACATCATGAAGAAAAGGCATATGGCGATGGGGATGGACACCTGGGCCACGGAGATCTTGTCCAGGGCTGGGCCCATCCTGGGGAAGGCTTTCCCCAGGAGAATGCCTATGCCGATGCACACCAGCACCCATATGGTCAGGTACTTCTCGAAGAAACCCAGCCTCCGCGCAGCCTTGGGCTGCTCCACAAGCTCCCGATCCTCCTCCATTTTCCCCTTCCTTCCGGACCTGCTTTGATCATTGCGGTCTTCCGCCCATGCGAGGTGGAAAAAATCCCTAAGAAACTAGGTTGTCTTGCCGCATTTCTCCCTCGCCGGATAACCTGCCGGCAACCTGTGTACTCCCAGTATCTGCATAAACATATCGTTCAGCTCCTCGATGGCAGCCTTAACCAGGGAGTAATAGCACCATGTCCCCTCCCTCCGCACTTCAACCAAGCCCGCTTCTCGCAATACCGCCAGGTGGTGAGAGGCAAGGGGTTGGGAGATCTCCAACTGCTCCTCTATGTCGCAGACGCATTTCTCGCCCTTGAAAAGGAGGCATAAAATCCGCAACCGGTTCACGTCGGCGATGACCCTGAGCATCCCGTAGAGCCTGAGTATCTCGTCCTTGTTCATGCATTCGGCGAGCTTCTTGCCGGCAGACATCCTTTACTCCTTGACAGGCATTTATATAAAACAAGATTTATATAAATATTATTTTATATAAATTGCAAACGGCGAAATTACAACCCCATCGCCATCACCGGCTTTTTCCGAGAATCCGTGTCCATGTCTGCTTGCATCGCTTATATAACCTTTCCATAACATCGTCACCAGCCACGCCGCCACGAAGACCTGGGCCGTGCTTTCTCCTTCTCCCGACATGCTGGTCAACCGGTAGGCAATCATCTTTTATCCATCTACGTTTACGCCCGCACGGTAAGCGACTTGCCGGACAAGCTCCGCGAGTGAGCTACTCGACTTGAAGAAATTGCCCAGCTACACCTTCCCGCCTTCGAATCAATCCTGTCCTCCCGCCGCCAGGGCCTCCTCGATGCGGCGTCTGACGTCCGCCTTGATCCTTTTCTTTTCCTCCTCGTCGTAATCAAGGACGGGGGCCTTCTTCACTCCGTAATCCTCCACCATCTCCACCCGGATGTCCGGCTTCCTCCCGGAATGTTCCTCCACGATCTTGGAACAGCACGTCACCGGGCAGCCCTCGATGATCACGAAGAGCCCCGCCCCGGCTATCTTGTTCAGCCCGGTGTCCTTGTCGATGGCCACCGCCGGCAGACACACCAGGCGGTAATCCTCGTTCTCCTTCACCAGTTCCGTGGCCACCGCCCCGGCCAGCTGCCCGGTATTGGCGGCCCCGTAGCAGGTGGCGATTACGACCTTGAACTCGGCCATGCCGGAACCTCCCTTCCGTCTTGAGTCATCGCCGCCGCCTTCCGACTCCAGGCAAACTCCATGATCTTCCTTTATGCGTGGCCACCGCTTCGCCGGCGGAGGCCACCGGCCCCTCCCTCGCGGATAACCGGGGTCCCGCGACCCGTGCCGGGCATGCGAACGCTCGCCTTTCCCGCAATGCCTACCCGGCGAACATCCCGAAGACGTATCCGGTGCCTATGGCGAAGAGGCATACCAGGGCTATATAAGTCAGGGCCTTTTTCAGTCCCATGACACGGATAAGTACGATCATGCTGGGCAGGGAGAGCGCCGGTCCCGCCAGCATGAGGGCCAGTGCCGGTCCCTTGCCCATGCCCAGGTCCAGCAGGCCGCGCACGATGGGGACCTCGGTGAGGGTGGCGAAGTACATAAGGGCCCCGGAGACGGAAGCGATGGCGTTTCCTCCGATGGTGTTCCCGCCTACGTAGCGGGAGATGACCTCCGGCGGGATGAGTTCCTTCACCACGCCCACCAGGAAGACCCCCAGGAGCAACACGGGCAGGATCATCTTCACCATGCGCCAGGTCTCCAGGAACCAGGTCTTGACCTCCTCGCGGGTGAACCACCTTTTCACCAGGTAGATGAGCAGGGCGAGGAGCAATACCTCCCCGGCGTACTTATAGAGGGAGGGCATCTTGGCCGTGCCGTAGACCAGGATGGCGATGAGCACCCCGAAGTAGGCCAGGTTCTGGTGCCCGGGCCGCACCCGGCTGCCGTCGTCGTAGGCGAAGGCTCCCTCCGCCTCGGCCTCCAGCACCCGGCGTTCCTCCTCCTTGTGGAAGATGGCGGCCATGATCAGCCCGATGACGAAGGCGAAGCCCACCGCCCCGATTATGCGGCCCACACCCAGGTCGTAGCCCAGGAGGTGGATGGAATAGGTCATGGCCAGGATGTTGATGGCCGGGGAGGAGTAGAGGAAGGCCACCGCCGGCCCCAGTCCGGCGCCTTTCTCCCTTATCCCGGTGAAAAGGGGAAGCACGGTGCAGGAACACACGGCCAGGATGGCCCCCGACACGGAGGCCACGGAGTACGCCAGCACCTTGTTGGTCCGGGGACCGAAATACTTCATCACCGCCGCCGTGTTCAAGAAAGCAGCGATGGCCCCGGCGATGAAAAAGGCGGGCACCAGGCAGAACAGGGTATGCTGGGCCACGTACTCGTAGAGGGTCTTCAGGCCCTCCATCATGAGCCCGCCGAAAGTCATCTCCACCACTTCCTTCTTTTATTCCTGTGTCCCTCTTGCGGGGCGAGCACGACGACGCTCCTCGGGGCCTTGTGCTTCCAGCGGCCGCGGGGCGAAACGCCTCCAACGAACCGGGGCGGCACCTCCCGGACTGTCAACGTTCCCGCCGCGGGCCCACCCGCCCGACGGTTGGGGCGCAGGCCCGTCTCAGGCCTTGAGCCAGCTCTCTATCTCCTTCTTGGAGGGGACCTTACCCTTGGAGACCACCTTGCCGTCGATGACCACTCCCGGGGTGGTGAGGACGTTGTACTTCATGATCTCCGACATGTCGGTGACCTCCTCCACCGTGGCCTCCAGGCCCAGCTCGGAGATCACCTCCCTGATGGCCTCCTTGGTGGCGATGCACTTCTTGCATCCGGGTCCCAGGACCTTGATCTCCACGCTTCTCACCTCCGTTTTTTCATGTTGTCTACACCTTCATCCAAGACTTTCGCCTTTTCTCACGTAAACAATCCCGTGCCTCCGAGCATCGTGAGCCACCCGAACACGGGTGCTGCGAATCTTTTCGCCTCTCCCCGCGGAAACGATCCCGCGCCTTACCTTCACTCATCGGCGGGCCCGTCACCGGCCCCTCGCCTCCGCCTCCTCAGAGGCCCAACTCCCGCAGCTTTTCCAGCCGCTCCTCCATACCCGCTTCGAGCAGGGCAGGGCAGTCCTCCACGCACCTCTCGCCCTCCACCAGCTGGGCGGCAAAGGCCATGCATGACGGCACTCCGCATTTGCCGCAGTTGGTGCGGGGAAGGTGGCGCAGGATGTCCAGGAGCTTGGGTGGGACCCGAGTGGTGTGGTCGGGCTCTATTTCCTCCCTCCGCTCCCAGATATCGTTCAGGCGCTTTATGATCTTCCCCGCCGTCCTCTCGGCGTGGGCCCGATCCTTGAGGTTGTTGATGCTTACCACGTTCTCCCGCAGCGCGTATTTGTGGGCGCCCTCCCTCCAAACGATGGTGGGCACCTTTGGATCGTAGAAGGCGTTTTTCACCTCCGCGTTCACATAGGGCATGATCGGCCCCAGGTCGGCGTCCGTCTTCACCCTGGCCACCCAGACGGGCGAGCCCGGGTCGCAGGGGGGCGAGAACATCTCCAGCTCGTAGTCCTTGATCAACATATCTCCCTCTCCTTTTCGCGCCTTCCGCCACGCCATCTCCACGGCGGCCGCGTGCGCGTTGTTTATCAACCACCGGATGCGGTCCGACCGGCGCCTTTCTTCCCCGTGACTATCTCTCCCTGGTTGGGGCGGTAGGATTCCTCGAACACCGGCACGCAATGCGGGAGCTCCGCTTCCTTGACCTTCTTCTCCAGGACCTCGCGGATGAACTTGAGCGCCTCCTCCCGGTCTTCGTCGGCCAGGATGCGCTTGAGCCAGATCAGTTCCTCCTCGCCCAGGGATACGGCTATCTTCCTCATCTTCCCCCACCTCCCCGCGTTTTCACGCCGGCCCGGCTGACGGCCGCGCGAGGCCGTGCTTCGTCCTCCCCGCTCCTCCCCGCCCCGGCGCTCGTTTCGCTACCGCAGCAGTATCTCGAGGCCTCCTCCCGGCCACCTCCCTCGCGGCCGAGGTAGCGGCGCATGACCTCCATAATGCCCTCCAGCCGTCCGGCAACCACGGTATAGTAGAAAGAAGTCCCCACCCTCCTGGAGGCCAGGAAGCCGGCTTCCTTCAGGACGTTGAGATGGTGGGAAGCCAGCTGCTGGGAGATGCCCAATTCCCTCTCCACCTCGCATACGCATCTCTCGCCCCGCAAGAGGAGGCAGAGGATGCGCAGACGGTTGGGGTCGGAGAGAACCTTAAGGCCCTCCGCCAGCTCCAGGATTCCCGGGTCCTCCACGCATTTCAGGATGGTTCTCCTCGACATCTCCCCTCTCCCGATCTTCACTAATATATATTTGTACATATCTATATTTGTAGTATAATCATTCCTCGATGAGTGTCAATGACTTGCTGCCAAGCCCCCGGGTCCGGCGAGGATGGTAATATCTCTGATAACAGGGAGGGCGAAGTTGAAAAAAGTGCTCTTCGTCTGCGGGGAGAACGCCGCCCGGAGCCAGATGGCCGAGGCCTTCTTCAACCACCTTGCCCGGGAGTGGCGGGCGGAAAGCGCGGGGACCTTCCCGGTGGAGAAGGTGAACCCGTTGGCCGTGCGGGCCATGGAGGAGGTGGGCCTGGACATCTCGGACGCCCACCCCAAGGCATTGGACCTGGGGCGCCTGGACGAGTTCGAGCGCATCATCTCCTTCGGTTGCATCGCCAGGGCCGCCTTCCCGGCGCGGGAACGCCTGGAGGAGTGGCCCCTCCCTGATCCCGGGAAGGGCGACCTGGAGTTCATGCGCCGTGTCCGGGACGAGATCGGAAGGCTGGTCGCCTCTCTGGTCGAGGAGCTGGAAGGCCACGGCTAAAAGCTTCGGCAACCCCCACCCATGCCATGGATCAGGTCGTCTCCGCGTCAAAAAGGAAACGACGTCCTCTTACGCCGAAGGGCCCTTGGTTCTTTTCTTCGCCATACGCGATCAATATCGGCTTCCATGGAAAAATGGATAAAATTTACATCATGCAAAGGACACACCAGGCTCAAGGTACACCCTATGAGCAGAGCGAGGTCGCCGATAATAGGGCGAGACCGGAATCCCCGGCATCCCCCTTGACCTACGGAAATGACCTCCTGAAGCGAAGCCTGGGGCTCGAAGGATATTACCCGGCCTGGCTGTCTTTCCTGGTCCTGGCCCTTTTCTCTCTGGCCTTCTTCTCCCTGGCCGCCTGGATCTTCAACCTATCGCGCCGGCGTTCCTGACCTGGAAATCAAAGGTTCCCGCCGCCGACGTTCTCCTGCACGAAGTCGATGAGCGGCGCGATGACCTCGTTGGGACGCCGCGAAGGGGCGTTGGCGCAGGCGGTGAGCACGTCCATGTGGTTGTACCCCTTGATGAGCTTCCTCTCGCCCGGCACGGGGAAGAACATGAAGGTGCCCCCGCTCAACACACCCTGCTCGGCGATGAACTCGATCTTGGGAAGGCTTTCCACCCGGTCCCCGTGGAGGAAATTGATCCCGTAATCGCGGGCGAAGGGGAAGAGGGCGGCCACGAGGTCCACCACCTGCCGGGTGGAGAAGTACCACTCGGTGAGGTTGAGCGGCCCCTTGAAGATGACCCGGGCCACGTCGTGGATGTCGCTCACCTCGTTCTCCACCGTGGTGTAGACGACTTCTCCCTCCCGGTCACGAAAATCCGGGTCCGCGGCGTCCCCTGTCTCGTCGAAATCAACCCAGCGGTATAGGGGGCCCTGCCTCAGGTGCAGGGCGTCCGGCCCCGCGTCGTTGGCGATGTAATACGGCCCCTGCCCCAGCATGCCGCCCGCCAGCTCGCCGATCACCGGGATGCCCTGGATGAGCCCCGAGGCGGGGAACTCCTTCTTCACCACCGTGCCCCCTCCCAGGAATCCCATGCTGTTCTGGATCATGCCCACCGGGGCGAAGGAATCGTCGAAGACCACCCCCAGCATGGCCTCGTTGGTGTAACGGAAGTCGGTGATCTGGGGAACTCCGTCCATGAAGGTCTGGAGGTCGCGCGAGTGCATGAAGCGCAGGAGCATCTGGGCCTGGCCGGAGAAGGGCGTCTCGCGCATCACGGAGCATTCCTCATCCGGCGCGTAATAGGCCATCATCCCCACCGCCTCCAGGAGGGCCATGGACTCGGCGTTGATCAAGGGGAAGGGAAGGATGCGGTTGGAGTTGGGGTCCACGCGCAGCTGACGCACCAGGGTGGCGTAGTTGTCGGCGGTGATGTCCCGCAACATGTCCTGGATGCCCTGGGGGAGCTGCCGGAGGACCGGCCAGACTATCTCGCTCACCGGGGTGACCGTGGTGTCCAGCCCGAAGATCCCGGCGCAGTTGTTGAAGCCCGCGTCCTCCAGGGTCTCCGGGTTCCCGTCCAGGTCCCACCCGGCGAACATGGAGGTCATGATGCCCCCCAGGGAATGGCCGCCCACGAATACCTTGTGCCTGCGCACCTCCGGGTCGGGCACCATGGTCATGATGACCCGGAAGACATCCTCGGTGGCCAGCTTGAGACCGAACTCGGAGAGGAAGGGCACGTCGGGGTCACGCAGCCATCCCCGGAAGGTGCGGCCGTTGACCTCCTTCCCCAGGTAGTAATAGTCGATGGCCACGCGGGCGGCCTGCTCAACGCTCATCCGGCCCGCCTCTATCTCCCCCTCCAGGTAATTGGCCACGGAGAGGTCCTCGAGGGTGTTGGGCCTCCTCTCCACGGCCCAGACCTCGAGGTTCAGGCCCCGCTGGGTCTTGGCAATATATACCAATTGGCGTCCCAGGTACTCGAACCCGTTGGCCCCTTCCAGGATGCCCGGGAGCATGACCAGCATGGCGTCGGTGCCCTCGGGGTCTACCTTTTTCGGGTCCTCCGGGTCCAGGGTGGAGCCGTCGGAGGGGCGGAAACGCAGGAAGTGAATGTAGTCGCACTCCGGCGGCGGCGTCCCGTTGTCCCGCGGGGCCGGAGAATATACGGCCTGTTCCTCCACCGTCACCGCGGCATCCACGTCCGCCTCGCTCCAGGCCCGCGGCGCTGGAGGATGTGGATCCTCCGGTATCGGACCCCCGGGCTGGTAACAACCGGCGCAGATGAGCAGGGCGGCGAAACAGGATGCGATGAGGATGCGGAAGGCTTTTTGCATGGTCTCCCCCTTTCTCGTCCCCCGACCGGCAATCGCGAGAGAGGTTTATGCTAATTGGAATTCCGCTGTTTAACGTCCTTTTCCTCTCACCATCCCCCAAACGGTGATCGCTAGCGCGGTGTTGCGCCCCCTCCAAGAGTCGACGATATTATATCAACCGGCTCCATAATAGTGGCATCTCTGCCACTTGTCAAACATGCAATTTTATCGAATGCCGCGCTATGGGGTTCACCCGCATGCCGAGTGGCCGGCCTTCTTTGAGGGCGGTTTGCCAACCGTGGGCGAGAGGTTATATCATGTCTTTACAGGTCATATCAGGTAAGTGAGGAGGTTTGAACGGAGGCTCAAGCCCTGAAGGCCTGGGCCTCCGGTCTTTTTACGGACGAAAAGAAAGGAGAATGCCCATGAAGGTCGGACCCTTCAAGAACGTGTTGCTCCACTACGAGCTCTTCGACGAGCAAGGGGAGCTCATCGACTCCTCGCCGCAGGGTCATCCCTTCAGCTTCGTTTTCGGCGAAGGGAGCATAATCCCCGGGCTGGAGAGGGAGCTGGAGGGCATGGAGCCGGGGGAGCAAAAGGAGATCGTCGTCCAGCCCGAGGACGCCTACGGCCCCAAGAACCCCAACCTCATCCAGAGGGTGCCGCGGGAGATGTTCTCCGGCGGGGCGGAACTCGAGGTGGGCATGGCCTACACGGGCAGGACGGACGCGGGGAACGTGGTCAACTTCACGGTCACGGACATGGACGACCAGAACGTGGAGATCGACCTCAACCACCCGCTGGCGGGCAAGGTCCTGCGCTTCAAGGTGACCATCGAGGACGTCCTGGAATAGTGCCGGCCGACCCCGGCCTCCGCGAGGCCGGCCGTGGTTGAACGGATACCCGAATCTTGATCAAGGGAGAATGGAGTGGAAGAAAGCACGCCGGCCGGCCGGAAGGACAAGGGGCACGCCGCCGGACCGAAAACCGGTGACCGGAGTCGCAGACAACCGAAGGATCCGCGCCTGGAGGCCCTCATCTCCGATTGGAAGCGGGGCGAGAAGGAGCGCTGGAGAGGCCACGGCAAATCCGGCGGAAAGCGAAAACATTGACCGGAAGGGCCGGGAAGGGGCCCCCGCCGACGGTACCGGAAAGGGTGCGGTCGGCTCCCACAGATCCCCTTGCGGTAATATTGGCGGAAGACGTGCTTGAAGTGCTGGAAGGTGGCGTGGGTGGAGAGGAATTCGTGGATGCGGCCGGCCGAAACCCTCGGCCTCATCTGCCTTCCGGGGCTTACCCGGGGGAGCCGCCGCCCAGGCCCAACAAGGGAAGGAGCTTGCTCTTTCCGATGGCCTTCCAATGATACTCGCGGAAGACGTGCTTGAAGTGCTGGAAGGTGGCGTGGGTGGAGAGGAATTCGTGGATGCGGCCGGCCACGGCTCGGGGATCTTCCTCCAAGCCCACCACTATGGCGTTCCTCGTGGTGCCGAGAATCTCCCGCAGGGTGGGGATGTCGGAACACACGATGGGCATGCGTAAGAGTCCCGCCTCAAGGAGCGGCAAACCGAAGCCCTCGGCGTAGCTGGTAAGCAGGAGGACGTCGGCCAGGGAATATATATCCCGGGTGGCCTTCCAGTCAGCCACGGTAGGAGTACCGTCGGGCATGCGGTGTTCGCCCAGGAAGAGCACGTGCTCCGCCATCCCCAGTTCCTCCACCAACCTCTTCAAGCGCTGGAAATAAGCACCCGCTTCCGTGTTGTGGGGATCGACGTATCCCGTGACGATGAGCAGAAGGCCGGGGTAGTAATAAAGGAGTGCGTGACAGATGCGGATGGCCATTTCCAGGTTTTTCCTAGGCGTTATGCGTACCGGAGATATCACGTTGAGATCCCTCTCGTACAGCGAGAATTCCTCTATCAATACCGCCGCCTGGGGGGCCAGGGACAGGAAATGGGAGAGGTCGATGCCGTTCCTCACCACCTCTATCTCCTCCTCGGGAAGTCCGAGCAGGCGGGCGAACAAGGAGCGTCGGTGTTCGGTGATGGTCACGTACTTGGCTCCCCTGACCGGAGAAGTTATGAGGGTGTAGGGATACTCGCCCCGAGGGAGGCGGTAGGCGGGGTCAAAGTAAGGGGAATCGTGGCACCAGACCAACGCCCGTAGGGAGCCGTCTTCGATGAGATTCCTGAGAGCCGCGGTGGCCACCAGGTTGAAGGGCATGGTCAACATGTTGTGCACGATGAGAGCGTGGAAGCCTATCGTTGCCTCCTTCAGCTTGCCGAGCAACAACTCCACCTCCCGGCGGAACTCTGTCTCCGCGAGATCCCGGGTTCGGTAATGTGCGGAGGAGAGCTCAGGTATGATTTTGGTTTCCACGCCGGGAGCCACATCTCCCCCCGCACCAGCCAGCACCCGCACCCGCAGTCCGCAGTCGGCCAGAAAGCAGGCCTGGTTGCGGAGGATGGTCTCCACTCCCCCAACCACGGGAGGCGCGCTGTAGTGGACGATGGCCACCCCTTTCCCGTTTCCCTTCATGCCGGTATGCGCCTCTTTTTTCACGGTTTAATCTTACGGGTTAATTATATTCCCGCCCGTCGGCACCTACGATCCCGGGCGCCCGAGTCGCCCTCGGCCGCGCCATGGCCCCGCGATGGTGAGCGAAACCTTCAACCGCGATCCTTTGCGAGTATCCTCGGTCTTGTCGGGGAACGAGGTTACCGGTCGCCAAGTGTTCCGCGATTGTGGCGGGGCTTTGCCGGGCCTGCAACGCGCCGGCCCCGCCTCGGAGAACGAGGGCCGACGGCCTCCGGTCGATCCCTCCCCCGGGAGAGCGAAAAAGCGGGCCGGGCAGATTCCCCGGCCCGCTTGTCCCTGGCACGCCCGGAGGGAGTCGAACCCCCAACCTACGGATCCGTAGTCCGTCGCTCTATCCAGTTGAGCTACGGGCGCACATCCGGCGCCGTCCACAGGCACCGCCAAGAGATATTATATATCAACCCCGCCTTTCCCCCAATCTTTTCGAGAGGATGGACTTAACATCAACCTTGCCTTTCTCCCGACCTCTTTAAATGGACGGGCTGCATAAAGCAGGCCTTGTAATTGCCCCCGAGATCCCCAGTCCAACATCGCGCGAGATCAGACGTAACACCGTCTAACCATGACCAAGTCTTTGGGGTTTCCTTCGATCTTCATGTTAAATCCACTTTCTCCCAGGATGTAAGCACTAGCCCACAAGCTTTCGAGCCCGGGGGCGCCTTCCGGAACGATATGCATCCGCCCGCATCAGAGGCCCAGCGCGCTGTCCTCGAGCTGGGCATCCGAAAAGTCCTCCGGGCTCACGGAGTCCATAGCCTGGTCCAGGTCACGAAGGAGGGAATCCACGTCGGACCTCTTGCCCACCTCCACCTGGATCTCCTCGCCAGTCGATGGCGCCGGCTCCTTACCGCCCTCCTCCTTCGAGCAGGAGGCGGCCAGGAGGGAAAAGGCCAGGAGCACCAGCGAGGCCATCCCAACGGTCATCGCCCTGCGGATCCTTTTTCTCTCCATTTCCGCACCCCCTCAAGCCATCTACACCCCTTGCCTCTATTACGACGGCAGCGTATTTATGCCTGATCACAGGCCCTCGACCCGCTCCCGCCACGAACGGTCAGACCGACTCCGGTAGCTGGTTCCGCAGCTCCTGGATGTCGGCGCGGATGGTCTGCTGGTAGAAGAGGCGGATATCCATCGCGTCCTGCCTCACTACCCGGAGCAGCTGGCGCGCCTCCCGGAGCAGGGAGTAGAAGCTACCCTGGGCCTGCTCGGGGGAAAGGGCAGCGATCTCCTCCAGCTTTTGTATGAAGGCCGCGTAATCCTGGGCGAACTTCTCGAACATCTGCTCCCAGGTAGCCAGGTCCTGCTCCAGCTTGGAGACGTCGTAGCCCTTGGCCTTCATCTTCTCCAGGAACTCGCTAACCGCGGACCTGACCTGCTCGTACACCTTCTGGTGTCTCTGCTGGTTGTTGTTGAAGCGGGCGATGATGAGCTCGATACGCTGCTGGAGGAACTCCCAACGCTCTTGGAGCCTCTCCCGCAGGCGACCCTCCTCGCCGGATTGGTTTTCCTGGGCCAGGGCGGGAACCACCGAGCAGACCAGCAGCAGGGCTACCACGCCGGCCAGCAATAACGCTTTCCTCATGCCGCATCCCTCCTCTTCGCTCGTAGATCTACCTTGGCCTTTTCCGCGCCCGGATACGGCCGCGGAGCTTGGCAAGGGCTCCGCGATTCCCAAGTGCGAGCTCCGGTTCAGTCCCGTCTCCCTCCCGCCTCCTTCCGCGGAAAACCGGTTTGCCCTCCCGCGACTTCTCTAACCCAAATTCTCGGAGGCCCCGGTTAAGAATATGTTAAAGCTCAATTAAAATTCCTTCCTCGTGGCTTTTATGGCACATAGTCTACTCTGAGTTTCGCCTCTACGCTAATATCCTCCACTCACTCAAAATTCCTTCCTCGTGGCTTTTATGGCACGGTCATGCGCCAAGGGGTCCTGTCCCCGAACCTGGGACTAAGGGTCGCTACTGCCCCGGGGAAGGGTGAGGGGGGATTCCCGGAAGCTGCCCTCGATCGCGCCCCGCGGGCAGGCCTTACGGCATTCCAGGCATCTTATGCAGTCCGGCGAGTCGGGGTCCTCGAAGATGTCGATGTCCACCGGGCAAACCCGGCGGCACCTCCCGCAGCGGTCGCAAAGCCCCTCGTCCACCCGCAGGCGGTAGATACTGAAGCGGTTGCAGAGGCCGAGCATGGCCCCCAGGGGGCATACCGCCCGGCAGAAGGGGCGCTTGGAAAACATGAACCACAGGATGAAAAAGGCCAGAACGGCGATCTTCAACCAGAAGAACCAACCCGTGGGAGGCAGGGGATCCCTGGGTGGCGCCGCCTTTAAAAACAGGCCCCCTTCCAGGGCCCCCATGGGACAGAGGCGGGAAAACCAGTTCACGCCGGTAACAAAGGGCACCGCCATAACCAGCACCAGGAGGAAGGCATACCTTCCCCATCTCACCTCCCGCGGGAGGCGCAGCTTGGGAACCGGTACTTTATAAAGAAGGTCCTGGAAAAAACCGAAGGGACATATCCACCCGCAGGGCATCCTGCCCACCACCGCCCCTACCAGCCCCACGGACCCCAGCACGTAGAGTAGGGCACCGAATCCCCGAGCGATGTAGCCTTTCACCTTCCCGGAGATAAGGGTGAAGGAGTGCTGGAGGCTGCCGATGGGGCAGGCGAAGACGGTCAGGGGGCAAGCGTAGCAGTTCAGGCCGGGGACGCAAATTCCCTTCAGGGTTCCCCGGTAAACGGAGCGGGAAAAGAGATAAGGGAAATAGGGGTTTATGGCCAGGAGCGCCACCAGTTGAGAAATCCGCCTGCTCCGCATCTCGCCCACCCGGTGTCATATCAAGCCGATGCAGTCTAAACAGATGACCACCGCGTGGACGTATACCGCCCGCGGCCCCTCCCACAGGAGGGATAGGCCGATGGCCAGCGCGAAGATAGCCAGGAAAAACCACGCTGCCCGGACCTTGACGCGCTTTTTCCCCCGCTTTTTCACTTTCCTTCCTCTCCTCGTTCCCCGGAATTCACTTTCCCTTCTCCGGCATCACCCGCCCCCCGGTGGATTACCGCCGTTGTGAGAAAAAACGCCTGCGTCTCGTTCCCAGTTTCACCCATTTCGAGCCACGTGTCGAGTGTGTCCGCCGGAAAAGCCGGCCTCTTAAATGTAGTAAAATCACTGCAGTCATTGAAAAAGGCCCGCTTCAGCCATGAGAATGCGGCGAATGCGCGATCTGGAGGTCACTTCGGGGAGGTTAACGGTATGACCGACTCCACCAAGGGATGGGCGCTTATCACCGGAGCCTCGAGCGGCATCGGCGAGGCCTTCGCCAGGAGGCTGGCCGCGGAAAGCCATGACCTGGTCATCGTGGCCAGGCGATTGGAGCTGCTGGAAAAGCTGGCCGAAGAGCTGGAGGGGCGCCACGGCGTACGGGTGAAGGTGGAACCCGCCGACCTCAGCTCCGAGGCAGATGTGGAGCGGGTGGTCGAGCGGGTCAGGGAAACCGAGCCGCTATCCATGCTGGTGAACAACGCCGGGTTCTCCACCGCCGCGAGGTTCGTGGAGGCGGACCTGGAAAGCCAGCTGCGCATGATACGCGTCCACAACCTGGCCGCCGTTCGGCTGGTCCACGCCGCCCTGCCGGGAATGCTGGCTCGCGGGAGGGGAAGCATAATAAACGTATCCTCTATGGCGGGGCTGGTCCCCGCCCCCTATAACGCCATCTACGACGCCACCAAGGCCTTCCTGGTCCTCTTCTCGGAGGGTCTCCACCAGGAGCTCCAGGGCACGGGCGTGAGGGTGCAGGCCCTATGTCCCGGATACACGCATACCGGGTTTCATGCCGCCATAGGGGTGGATCGGAAGATACCGGAACCCTTCTGGCTGACCCCCGAGGAGGTGGTCGACGCCTCCCTCTCCGCACTCGAGAAGGGCACCGTGGTGTGCGTTCCGGGATGGAAGCAGCGCCTTTTCGCCTCTTTCCTGCTTTCCCTGCCCCGGCCCTTGAGGTACCGGCTGGTGAGGTTGGTCGAACGTTGAAGCCAGGCGTGGGGAGAGGCGGCTTTCGCCACCCTACCCTGATCGTTCAGTCGGCGACCCAGAAAAGTGTTTCAATATATTGAGCGCTCGGAGCTTGTTCCCCGAGCGTTTTTTCCTGGCGGAAGGGGAGGGATTCGAACCCTCGAGGCGGCTTTCGCCACCCACACGATTTCCAGTCGTGCTCCTTAGGCCAGACTCGGACACCCTTCCGCGTCCCTTTTATGCTGCCTCCGCGAACCGCGGTGGCAAATTAATATTATAGAGGGGCGCCTCCCCCCTTTCCAGCGCATCGCCGCCTTAATCACGGCCCCAAAAACCACGCTCTTGCCAACTCATCCCGGCTATCCCTCCGCGCTTATTTCCCAGGGCAATCGATTTCCCGTGCGACGACGATATCGCCGATCCGCCTTCAACGCCCGTTGGCGGGCAGTCCTCCGCCAACTCCGCTAATAACCGATGGCCAGGCGCCCATCTCTTGACGACGTTCCCGGGAAGATCCGGGGAGATAAACAGCACGCCCTGCACCACGGGCTCGCTGAATGCGAGGGTCCCTTGCCCTATGACGTTCCCCGGGCTTCATGCTCCCTGTTCGTCGGGCTCCTGCTTTTCGCGCTCCTCGATGATGAGCTCCGCCGCCTTCCGGGCCGCCCGCCCCACCACCTCCGAGCAGTGCTCCAGCATTCCCGAGCGGAAGGCCTCCTGCAGCTCCTGTGGATCGTAGAGGTTGTAAGTCCTGCCCATGAGCTTCTCCTGGATGTCGTGGCACCTCGCGCTACCGTAGTTCTCAACGAAAAAACCGTGGAGCTCCTTGCAAAGCAGGTAGGACCGCATGGGCTTCATCATGTCCTGGTGGTCCTTGCGCTCTCTCCCGAAGAGAAGGCCCAGGACCATGCAGCCTCCGGTCAGGGCGCCGCAGGATCCGTCCCCCGTCAGGCCGATGCCGTCCGCCAGGCCGCTGGCCGCCTTGAAGACCCCTTCCTCCTGGATGCCCATGGCGTCAAGGAGCCCGGCGACCACCGATTGCGCGCACCCGGTGCATGTGGCCTCGTACTCCTTCGCCAGCCGGTAAGCCTCTTCGCTCACTAAAGCATTGCTTCCTTCCAAGGCCTCCTCCTTTCCCTCTCCAGGCCGACCTCCCCACGCGACCCGGGTCTTGCCCTTATCCACCCTCTCCGGCCAAGCAACCCGAGGCACGAACATTGTATCCCAACCCGACCGCCAACGGGTCGGGGAATGCCCGAAGCTGGGGGTTTGAGGCGAAAACCGGCCGGCGAGACCGCAAATCGGCTGCCCGGGCATTGACAAAGGCTACCGGTGGGAGCGCTTTCCCGGAGTACCGCCCTGGTTTGGCAGGACGTTTTACCACAAAATTCTTCCCTCAATACGACACCTCGTCGAAGAAGGCCCAGCGGTTCCCACCCGTTTCATCGCGGGCCCGGATGCTCGGCGCGGGCATAAACAATTGATGCTCCGCCTTATCCCATCGCCTGACCCTCAACGGCGATCAAAGGCTCGACACCACGGCCGCGAACCCCGCCTTTTCCCGGCTCCTGTGCCCGGCATCGAGCGAGACCGCGTGGGGCCACGGGCCACGGTCAATTTGTTGTCGACTCAGGGGAATGATTGATATAAAAAGGTTGACCCCACCTTGCGCGGGGGCAAACTCCTCGCAGGGTAGGAAGCTGGTGTGGCCAAGCAATCCCCTCACGAAACGGGGATGAAAACAAAGCCGTTTGCGCGGCTCAAAACCTGCGGCGCTGCCTCAACGCGGCGCGGCAGCACGGGCATCGAGGCCCGTACACGGAAAAGATAGGAGGTATGCCTTGGCGGTTCTGGGTATCGACCTCGGCGGGACCAAGACGGCCGGCATCATATATCACCAGGGCGAGGTGGTGGAAAGGTACCTCAGCACCACGGACATCGCCTCCTCGGAGACGGTCATCCAGGGAATCTTGAGCGCTTGCGCCAGCCTCCTGGAATCGGCCCGCGCCCACGGGGTCAAGGTGGATTCCATCGGCCTGGGGATCGCGGGCTTCATCGACTTCGAGCGAGGCGTGGTCACCGAGGCTCCCAACCATCCCCTCCACGAAACCCCGGTCAGGGATATCCTCCAGGAATCCTTCGACATCCCGGTGGCGGTGGACAACGACGCCAACGTGGCCGCCCTGGCCGAGGCCCGGTTGGGGGCCGGCAAGGGTTCCCGCTACCTGGTTCACCTCACGCTGGGAACGGGCATCGGAGGGGGCATCGTCATCGACGGCGAGGTGTACCGGGGAGCGCAGGGCGCGGCCGCGGAGCTGGGGCACATGATCATCGACGAGAACGGGCCCATCTGCAACTGCGGCGCCCGGGGATGCCTGGAGGCCCTGGCCTCCGGGGTGGCCATATACAAGCGCGTGGAGGAACTCTCCTGGACCAAGAAGAGGTCGCCCATGTTGGACGAGTTTCGCGCCGACCCCCTTTCCTTCCGCGCCGAGGCGGTGGGGCGCCACGCCTCGGAAGGAGACGGGCTGGCCTTGTCCATCCTCCGGGACGCCGGCAAGCACCTGGGAGTGGGGATAACCTCCATCATCAACATATTCAACCCCGACGCCGTGACCCTCAGCGGGGGCCTGCTGGGGTGCTTCCCCTTCATGGAGGAAGAGATGCGCATGACCATCGACGGCATGGCCATACCCATCAGCCGCAAACATGCCAGGATCCTCACCACTACCCTCGGGGAGGACGGGGGAACCCTGGGCGCCGCCCTCCTGGCCCTTTCGGCGCGATGAAGCCACCTTTTCTACCGACGAGAACCCCGCGAACGATGCGGCTCCGCTGCCCCGACACGCGGACCCCAAAAGCCCTTCCGGGCATCACCGCCGGCAAGGGACCCGCCGGGACGGGATCCTGTTCGTTGCCCAAGCGGCACTCCTACGCTAACCTTTGGGAAAGGCGTATTTCCAATACCTGCAAGCTCCAGGAGGTGCGGCAATGGGAGAAGATTCCCTCACCCTCAAACCCTCGGAAGCCCTCAAGTTGGGAAGGACCATCTTTGGCAACCTCATCCGTTATCCCTTGTCCCTGAGGAAAAAGGTCTTCTGGAGCGGGGAGCCGCAGTGCTGGTTCGGACTCACCGACCACCCCCTCGACCGGGACGGGGGACCGATATCGGATCCTTTCACCACCTTGCGCAAGCTATTTGCCAGAAAGGCTTCCTGCGTGCTCCGGGTCTCCCTCCGGGAGAGAAGGGGAAATTCCTTTTTCTTCCATGCCCAGGCCTACAACGTGTATCTCCTGAGGGGAGTAAACCTATCCGCCGGCGCCCACCGTTACCGGGTCGGCCGGTGGACCCCTTGCCGGGAATGCACGCTGCGCCTGGACTTCCTCCGCCCCGGAGCCTACCGCTTAAGGCTGGCGCGGGGAGGTTCGGTGCCCGAACACGATACGGAGATGGTCGTGGGGGACATCTCAACGGACACCACGGTATTATTCCAGGAAATGGAAGACAGGTACCGCCTGACCACCGATGTCCTGCGCCTGGACATTTTGAAAACCGATTTCCGCATGGAAATCAGGCGGCCCGACGGCCGGCTGATAACGGAGACCGGCGGGAAGACCAAGAGCGAGTGGGCGCTGGCCATGGATTCCTGGCCCCTGGGCTTTCTCCAAGACCGCCGCACGGGGCGCACCTACGGCGTGGAATCCTTCCTCCTCCAGCCCGGCGAGTGCGTGTACGGATTCGGAGAAAAGTTCTCCTCCCTGGACAAGGTAGGGCAGAACATAGGCCTCTGGAACTGCGAGGGCATCGGCAACACCACCTGGCGTGCCTACAAGCACGTGCCCTTTTTCCTGAGCACCTCCGGCTACGGGGTCTTCGTGAACGAGAGCAAGCCCGTCCACTTCTGGGTGGGGACCCGGGAGACATGCAAGAACGTCATGGCCGTGGAAGGCGATTTGGTCGACTATTACTTCTTCGCCGGCAGCCCCAAGGAGATCCTGGACGCCTACACCGAGCTGACCGGCAAGCCCCCCGTCCCGCCCAAATGGTCCTTCGGGGCCTGGATGAGCCGGGTCTCCTACCGCAGCCGGGAGGAGGTATTGGAAACGGCTTCCAGGCTGCGCTCCATGCGCTTCCCTTGCGACGTCCTTAACATCGACGTGGGCTGGTTCGACCAGGAATGGAAGTGCGACTGGAAGTTCAGCCGGGAACGCTTCCCGGATCCGGCGGCCATGTTCGCCGAGCTGGAGAAGATGCACTTCAAGGTGTGCCTCTGGCAGGCTCCCTACGTGGTGGATGACATGGAGATCTCGCGGGAGGCCCGGGAAGCGGGAGCCTTGGCCGAGAACCACGGCCCCTTCTTCTTCACCATCTACCCCGCCCATGCCATAGACTTTTCCCGTCCGGAGGGGGTCCGCTGGTACAAGGAGCAGCTGCGCCCGCTCCTGGAGATGGGCGCGGCGGCCATAAAGGTCGACTTCGGGGAGGGCATCGAGCGGCATATGTCCTTCGCCCGCTTTTCCGGGGCGGAGATGCACAACCTCTATCCACTCCTCTACCACCGCGCCGCCTTCGAGATCACCGAGGAGGTCAGGGGGAAGGGGGAGGGCATCGTCTGGGCTCGCAGCGCCTACGCCGGGGGGCAGAGATACCCGGTACACTGGTCCGGCGACAACTCCAGCACCTACCAGGATCTGCTCTGTTCCCTGCGCGGAGGCTTGAGCCTGGGGCTCTGCGGCTTCACCTTCTGGGCCCAGGATTGCGGCGGATTCACGGGGACCCCGGACGACAAGCTCTACGTGCGCTTCACTCAGTTGTGTGTCTTCAACTCCCATATCCGCTACCACGGGGGTGGCCCCCGTTTCCGAGAGCCCTGGAATTACCAGCCCTGGGCGCAGGAGCTGGTGCGAAAATTCCTGGAGTTGCGATACCGGCTGATCCCCTACATCTATTCCGAGGCCCGCCATTTCGCCCGCCACGGCTGGCCCCTCTTGTGCCCTCTGGTCCTGGAGTTCCCCGAGGACCCCAACGCCTATCACATCGACCACCAGTTCCTCTTCGGCCGCAACCTCCTGGTGGCCCCCATCCTGACCCCGGAGGATCGCCGCCTGGTCTACCTCCCCGAAGGCGGGTGGTACGATTTCTGGTCGGGAGAACTCCATCGCGGCCCCCGCTGGCTGGATTACCCCTGCCCCATCGAACGCATCCCCCTCTTCCTGCGGGAGGGCGCCGTGCTTCCGCTTGGACCGGCCATGCAATACGTGGGAGAGAAAGACCCCTTGGCGGAGCTCACCCTGGTGGTGTGCCCGGGTCCCGACGGGAGTGCTTCCTATGACCTGGAGGACGAGGGCGCCACCTACCAGTTGCGCGCCTCTATGGTGGAGGGAAGGCCGGTAGTGGAGGTAAGCCCCGACGTGAGGAAGGTCATGGTGGTGGGGCCCGGAATCTCCAGCACCGGCGAAAGCCTCTTGTAAGGCGCGTTTTGACCACAAAGGCTTCCCCGCAGGCTTGGCTTTTCCCGCGCAGGGGAAGCGATTTATGCGCACCAGCCCGGACCTCGAGCTCCTTCGCTCCAGGCGCAAGGGCTCTTTCTTGCCGGTGGACATAGGACTGTGCCGGCTAAGCTTTCGTCTTTCCCGCTCGGCGGGAATCGTTCTACGGTTGCCGCTCCTCGGAAACCGGTATACGCCGATGGTAAATCCGCTCGGCGACCAGGCCCATGGGGATCACCAGGGCCACGGTGAGGCCCAGGCGCAGGAAGGTGAACTTCCATCCCAGGAACTGGAACTCCATGAGTTCCTGGGGGAGCTTGATGCAGGCCCAGGCGCAGAGGAAAACGGTCACGTTGGCCACCCGGGCCCCCTTCTTGAGCAGCATGGCCGCCAGGGGAAAGGCCACGTACAGGGGTCCGGTCGGCAGGGTTCCCAGCAGCACGGCCAGCAGGAGGCCGAGCAGCCCCGACTCCCGGCCCAGGTACTTCACCACCGTTTCACGCCTGACCCAGACCGCGAAGAGGCCCATGAGGACCATGACCGCGGGAAGGATGAAAACCATTTCCTGGAAATATTCCCATGAGATACGAAGCGCCCGGCCGCCCCTGTCCCGGAAGACGAGGCCGAGGCCCGTAAAGGCGGCCACCGAGACGGCCAGGAAAAGGAGGTCCCACCTGATCTTTCTCCTGGCAGGGGCGCCGCCCGGTCCCGTGCCTGCCTTCTCGGCCTCCTTTTTCCTCATGGTCTACACCTCCGTTTCCTGCGCCCGGGCCGGGTCGCTCGGTCGCCAGGCTTTCCTTCGGCCATAGCCCACCCTGATTCCGATATCCTTCACTCCGATATCCTTCCGCCCACCACTATCCCGGTCTCGGCCGCCTGCTCAAGGGCTCGCCTCGGCGGGCGCGCCTTGCTCATAGGATCAGCCCCATCAGCAGCGCTATGGCCAGGGCCACCAGGAAGCTCAAGCCGTTGCGCAGGAGGGCGAAGCGCCGGTCCAGCTCTTTTATCTCGAGGGGGAGGAACACGAACCCGATCATGGTCAGGGTGGTGATGAAGGCGGCAATAGACATCACCCCGGCCCCCATGTCCAACAGGGACTTGGCCAGCGGGAAGGCTATGAGGGCGGGGATGAAGAGCACCGATCCCAAGGCGGCAGCGGCCAGCAGCCCCAGCGCGCCCCTTTCGCTCCCGATGCTCAAGGCTATCCAGCGCGGGGGGATAAACCCCACGATCAGCCCGATCACGGCTATGATGGCCAGGACGCTCGGGCCTATGCGGCGGACCGCGTTCCAGGCGATGCGCAGGGCCATCACGGTCTTCTTACGGTCCCTTATCAACGAGGCCAGGAGACAGGCCCCCACCAAGGAATCGATCACTATGGCCGTCAGGGACATTCCGCATACCTCCAACCGGCCCGCGGGGGCTTAACCGTCCCCGCTCTACACCATCTTCCGGCCCCTCTCGCAGCCGGGGTTCATTAATAATGTATTATACATATATATGTTAAATTCATATAGTAGATCTGTCAATACCGTGCTTCTTAGGCTACCGTCGCCCTCTCGGAGCTCCGTGGCCTTATCCGCGTGCACGAGGTCATCCAGGCCCTTCGCCGGCGGCTCATTCCCCGCCCAGAAAAGGGCCCGTGCCGGGAGGGAGGCGGGAAGGCGGCCTCTCACGCGTCACGCAATCAAGCCACAAGCGAACGCCGACACCACTTACGGGGATGGCGATTATCGCGCGGGCGGCATATGCTCTGCGTCGTTTTCGCCCTCGACCAATATCCTCCAGGGCGACGAGGTCGCTGTGCGGGGGAAGAACGCGCGGGACCCGACGGCGTGGGACTTTGACGCTCAAGGCCCACGGTCCCGCTTCAAGCCAGCTGGTCAAGGCGGCGGGATGCCACCATGTCCGCGCCGGTGCCCAGGATGTCGCGGTAGATCACCTGGCCGTCCTGCACCGGGGCCTCCACCTCGACATTCGAGAGGGCCTTCACCGCCTCCCGGACCAGGGACTTGGGGATGGGCCGGGTGGAGACCACGGGGAGCAGGGGGAGGATGCCGTTCCGCACCCTCACCGTGGTGGTGACCATGCGGCGGGGGTCCCGGAATTCCTCCTCGGCGTAGCGCCGGCCCACCTCGCACTCGTTCCCGCTGACCTCCAGGACCTCCCCGTCCTCCTCCACCAACTCCAGCGAGCAGCTCAGCGGGCAGTTGACGCAGGTGAAGGTGTGTTTTTTTCTCATTCCCGGTCCTCCGGCTCCAGACTCTCCGGTTCTTGGTCCTCCGGCGCCACCTTCCCGGAAAGCTCCCCCGGCTCCCGGTCCTCAGGCATTACCTCGATGGAAAGCCCGCCCCGGGACACGGCCTCGCCCAGTTTTTCCGGGTCCGCCCTCAGCCTCACCATCTCCGGGGGGCGGACCATCCTGGCCCTCTTCGCCGCCAAGGGCATGCCTCCCGCCACCAGGCGAGCCCGCACCGCGCGCTCGGGGTGCCGGACCCGGAAGTAAAAGTAGACCTCGCGGTCATGTCCCCTCAGGAGCTGGGGGACCACGAACCTTACGTTCCGACCCGGTCGTACCGCGAGGGCTTCCCGCCTTCTCCTGGCCCCGTGCACCGCGTACTCCGCCGCCGCCCTCCCGGCCACCTCTGCGGTATGGGTCACGTAGTCCACCAGGTCGAAGACGTTCATCACGTTGCCGCAGGCGAAGATACCCTCCACGGAGGTTTCCATGCGCTCGTCCACCACCGGCCCGCCGGTGGCCGGGTCGAGCAGCACGCCCGCCCCCCGGGACAGTTCGTTCTCGGGGATGAGGCCCACGGAGAGCACAAGGGCATCGCAGGGGACCAGGCGTTCCGTCCCCGGGATGGGCTTCAGGTCCTCGTCCACCCGGGAGACGGTCACCGCCTCCACCCTTTTCCTCCCGTGTATGAAGGTCACCGTGTGGGATAGGTGCAGGGGGATGTCGTAATCGTGCAGGCACTGCACCAGGTTGCGGGTTAGGCCCCCGGGGTGGTCCATGATCTCGTAGACCCCCTCCACCTCCGCGCCCTCCAGGGTGAAACGGCGGGCCATGATCAACCCGATGTCCCCCGAGCCCAGGATGACCACCCGGCGGCCGGGCATGAGGCCCTCGATGTTGATGTCCCTCTGGGCGGCCCCGGCGCAGATCACCCCCGCGGGGCGGTAGCCGGGGATGAGCACCTGGTGGCGCGTCCTCTCCCGGCAGCCCATGGCCAGGACCACCGCTCTGGGTTTTATTTCCAGGACGCCGTCCCGGGAGTTGACGGCCGTCAGGCTGCGGTCCGGTCGGAGGTCCAGGACCATGGTGTTCAGCTTTACCTCTATGTCCGACCTCTCCACCCGGTCTATGAATCGTTGCGCGTACTGGGGGCCGGTGAGGGTCTCCCCGAAGACGATGGACCCGAAACCGTCGTGGATGCACTGGGGCAGGATGCCCCCCAGCTCCACGTCGCGCTCGATGAGCATCACATCCCGGGCACCGGCCTCGCTCGCCGCCAAGGCGGCTCCCAATCCCGCCGGCCCGGCCCCTATGACCACTACGTCCGGCTTCCTCGCCTTACCCATGGCTTGCCCTCCCCGGACGCAGTAAATCCTTGGCCCGCCCCAGGTACAGAGGCGATCCGTCGCCGCTCTTGGTCACCTCGGTCACCGGTATGCCCAGCTCCCGGGCCAGGATGGCCGCCACCCGGTGCCCGCAGAAACCGCCCTGGCAACGTCCCATGCCCGTCCGGGTGCGCCTCTTCACGCCATCCATGTCCGTGGCGGGAACGAGGGAATGGATGGCCGCCAGGACCTCCGCCTCGGTAACGTACTCGCAGCGGCACACGATGTTCCCCCATCGGGGGTCCTTCCTGATCAGCGCCTTCCTCTCCCGGTCGTCCAGCTCGGCGAAGCGCGGGGTGGAGGGCCGCGTGGGGTCGAAGTCCGGCCGGGGCTCGCGGGGTATGCCGAGTCCGTGGAGGAAGCCCATGACCATCTCCACGATGGCCGGGGCGGAGGCCAGCCCCGGGGACTGGATACCGGCGACGTTCACGAATCCGCGCACCCGCTCCGAGGCCTCGATGACGAAGTCCTCCTCGTACGTGGGGGCACGCACGCCGCTGAAGGCGGAGATCACCGCCTCCCTGGGAAAAGATGGCAGGAGATAGTGGAAGCGTTCGAAGATCTCCTCGATCTCCTCCGCGGTTATGGAGGTGTCATGCTTGTCCTCCACCTCCACCGCCGTGGGGCCCAGCTGGAGGTTGCCCTCCACGGTGGGCATGGCACCGCCTCCCTTGGAGCGCTCCTTCTTCATGCCCGGCATCTTGAAAAGGGCCACGCTGGACCGCACGTACTCGCTGGTCACCTGGCGGTCGAAGAGGAGGGTGGCCCCCTTGCGGGGGTGGATGCGGAAGCCCCCCGCCCCGGCCATCTCCGCCACCTCGTCGGCGAAGACCCCCGCGGCGTTCACCACCAGGCCGGTGGCGATCTCGCCCCGGTCGGTGATCACCCCCTTCACCTCGCCGTCCTCCACCCGGATCCCGGTGACCTCGGTGTTGAGGATGACCCGGGCTCCGTTGATCACCGCGTGCTCCGCCAGAGCGATGGTCAGCTTGTAGGGACAGACCAGGCCGTAGTTGGGGTCGAAGACGCCGGCCACCGCCTCCGGGGTCACATTGGGTTCCCTCTTCAGCACCTCCTCGCGGGATAACACCCGCAAACCCTCAATCCCAGCCGCCTTTCCGTAGGCCACTATGCCTTCCGGGATCTTCACCCGGAGGAGCTCGTCAAGCTCCTTGGGGCCCATTTTCTCCGTGACCTCCGGAGGAACGGATCGGGGCGTCACCACGATGAGCAGGCCCTGCCGCTTGAACTCCACCCCCAGGCCGGCCACGAAGTCGTCGTACATGCGGTTGCCGCGCACGTTGAGCTTCTGCTTGAGGGTTCCCGCCTCCTCGCCTATCCCGGAGTGTACCTCGGCGTTGTTGGCCTTGCTGGCCCCGCAGGCCACGTCGTTCTCCTTGTCCAGGACCACCACGTCCGAAAGGTAACGGGTGATCTCCCGGGCGATGGCGCAGCCGATGATCCCGGCCCCCACGACCACCGCCCGGGCGGAGGCGGGCAGAGTGGGGTTCAATCTCTCCCTCAGGCGATCCCGGTTCTTGTCTCTCAACGCGTGTCCTCCCCCTGGACGAGATCGGTCCGCTCGCATCTTGGGGCTTGAACGGAACGCGCCTTGCTGCCCGGGCCCGCCTCTCGTCTCTTGTCCGGCGATGCCGGCCCGTCCCCGGACCGAGCGCCAGGGCGCGACGCGTTCCCTCGGAGCCACCTCATTCTATCCTTGCGGTTGAGCGCGCGACAATCCCGCGACCTGCGCGTCCCCCCGCGCCCGGCGGTTTTGCCTCCTTTTCACAGGCGGAACGGCAGCCCGGTGAACCGGGGCGGGATTGCTCGCCTGCGGGTTCATCCGTTACCCGTGCCCGCTCTATAGCCAGAGGATCCGTGTCCCAGGGCACGAGACATTCACGTCTTTTCTCGCTGTCGTTCCTCACCGACACGGCGCGCCGGCGGCCTCCTGGTACGCTTTATGCCCCCGACAGGTCGGGGAGGGACCGGCCGGCGCGGGCTGTGGAGCGGCGCGCCAGCCCTGCTATGGATAAATGATGGAGCCGCTCTCGTCCTCCCTGGACGACGCTTGCGGGTCCGCAGGCCGGGAGATTATAAGGTCCCGTCGTCTTACGGACCCCTCCGGGCGCTCTCGTTCAACGCGGCACCATGGAGCTGGCCCGGTTGGGACAGAACCTCACGCACAGCCCGCATCCCTGGCAGTCGGCGACCCTCGCCCTGCCCCCCACCAGGGAGCGTTCCCGGAAGGCGCACACCTCCACGCAGGTCCCGCAGCCCCGGCACTTCTCCGGGTCCACCACGGAGCGGTACCTGGATGGAATATAATGGTAACCATCCTCCTTGAAGGTGCGGTACCCGATTATGGGCAGGCAGGAGCAGGCGCAGCAGTTGCAGATGACGAAGTAGTTGGCGCTCCCCCGGAAGTACATGTGGCGGTCGAGCATCTGCACCAGGCCCTTCTCGCTGCTCTCCCGCACGATGCGCAGGGCTTCTTCCTTGTCGATGGGCCGGTAGTCCCGGGGGAAGAGCTCCAGCCAGATGGGAGCGCCGGTGAGGATGACGATGTCCGTCTCCAGGGGGTGGTCGCAGGCCCGGGTGGCCAGGCGGCAGCGGCAGGGCCCCACGGCGATGCGGCCCTCGTCGGGTAGCTCCCGGATGAAATCCTCCATCTCGGAGAGGGTCATCACCTGGCTCACGATAGCCCTCTCGGCCATGAACTTGGCCAGGGCGTAATAGAAAAACTTGCGCACCGGCGGACGGGCCATGAAGGGGCGGTTGAGCAGCCAGTAGAAGAAGGCCAAAAGCTGGACCTCGAAACGGGCATAGAACTTCAGCATGCGTTGGCGCACCCGGCTGTCCTCGGCGATGAAAAGGTCTCCCCAGTGGAGCGGGACGGCCAGCAAAAGAACGGCAAGAGAGCCCGCAAGCCCCCATGGAACTCCGTGTTTTTTCTCCTCCCTCATGGTCGACGCCCCCTTCTCTCAACGCCTCCCGCCTTCCCGCGGTTTCCGGCCACTCCAAGTCCTCTTCCGGGCCGCCGGGTCGAATGGGCCCCACCCTTCCACCACCGACGGCGCCGACAACTCATAAGCATATCACCGCGAGGCGAAATCGGGGGTGATCCCCAATCCACGTACCGAGCCGACCAGCGTCATGAAGGATCTTTCCGGTCCCGTTACCCGAAATGTAATCTCAAGCATGGAACACCCTCGGGGACCGTCATATTGCTTCTCGCTTGTCGGGACGCGGCTGCCCCCGCGGCCTCACCTTGGCCCGGCCGACGCGAGTCCCCCGCGCGCCTTCGCCCGCATTCCCGCGCATGCATCTTCGCCCACGACCGGCGACTCGAAATCGTGGTCCACGGGGCACGCGCTGACCGCTTGGCCGTGGGCGGCGTTTCCTCAGTGTCTTGTCCCTGAGCCACGATCGGGGAGGTTCCCGGCACGCGTCCCCTTTTCAGCGGGGTTGACCGAGGACATGGCGCGGCACCCTTCCAGGGATTAACATCTAAACAAAAGGCAAAGATTTTCTGCGGCGCTCCCACCGCAGGGAAGCGGTTGCGGGAAGGGATGAACATCATGGCCTGGAGAAAACTCTCTCCCGAGGAGGAGAAGGTTATAGTCCACGGGGGCACGGAACCGCCCTTCAGCGGGGAATATACCGATCACTTCCAGTCCGGCACCTACGTGTGCCGCAGGTGCGGCGCGCCCCTCTACCGCTCGGAAGATAAGTTCCACTCCGGCTGCGGGTGGCCGGCCTTCGACGACGAGATATCGGGCGCCGTAAACCGTCGGCCCGACCGCGACGGTAAAAGGACGGAGATAACCTGCGCCGCATGCGGTGCGCACCTCGGGCATGTTTTCGTGGGCGAGGGCTTCACCCCCAAGAACGTGCGGCACTGCGTTAACTCCGTGTCCCTGCTCTTCGTCCCCTCCGTGGAGAGAATAGTGCTGGGCGGAGGCTGCTTCTGGTGCACGGAGGCCGTTTTCCGGCGGCTTCCCGGGGTGGTCTCCGTGACTCCCGGCTACGCCGGCGGAACCTTGCCCCGTCCAACTTACAGGCAAGTATGCACTGGCGACACCGGGCATGCCGAGGTGGTCCTGGTGGAATATAACCCCCGGCGCATATCGCTGCGCGAGATTCTCGAGGTTTTCCTCGCCTGCCACGACCCCACTTCCCTTGACCGCCAGGGCGCGGACGTGGGCAGCCAGTACCGCTCCATAATACTCTACAGCACCGAGGAACAGGGGCGCGAGGTAAGGGGTTTCCTGCGCGAGGCGACCCCAAGATATGCGCGTCCGCTGGTAACGGAGACGGCCATGCTCGAGCAATTCTACCCCGCCGAGGAGGAGCATCGCCATTATTACGAGAGGAACCAAGACGCCCCTTATTGCCGCCTGGTGATAAAGCCCAAATTGGACAAGGTTGCCTCCGGTTTAAAGGCCGGTCCGAAAGGCTAGGCGGCCAGGTACCGCCGGACGGGAACGTGGAAGCCCTCCATCTCTCCAGACCTTGTTCTTCTTCATCGGGCGCTCCTCGCCCAAAGCCACCAAGCTCGCCGGATCGTCGGAGATCGAAGGCTCACCGCCCGCGGCCTCGCTGGCTACCGGATCGCCCGACCCCGCTTTTCTCGAACCGCGACATGCCCTAAGGACTCGGCTTCTACCCTTAGCGGGGTCGGCCGCCTCGGTTTTCCCGCCGGGGAAAATCCTTTCCCGACGACCGCGCTCGCGCACGCCTTCCCATGAGAGGCCCCGGGGTCGGTTTTTCAGCCCGGAGTCCGGCCGGTACGGAGGAGCGTTGAAAGCGATGACCAGAGGCTATAGATTAGAGTGGCGGCGGGAAAATGAGGCACATCGGCGCAAGCGGGGACTGACCGATCAGCGACGCCCGGGTTCCGGGCGTCGAAACGGAGGGGAAAGGGCATGGAACATCGCTGGGTAACCTGGCTCAAGCTGGTAGTGGCCGTTTTCTTTTCCGTTCTCGTTTTTTCCTTCGTTATTCTCACGGTAAAAGGCGCGCGGCAGGTGGGGGCGACGCCGACCGAGCCCGCGACCGGCCTGGAGCCGCATTCGGTTTCCGCCCCCTTTAACTCCTTGCCGGAACTGGTAAACGAACTGGCCCGCCTGGAGGTCCTGCCTTTGCGGCCAACCTGGGAGTTCGAGGCGGGCAGCGGCCAAGTACGGCTCTTTCCCGACCGGGACAGGATCTACGTCGCCTCCTCGACGGACTCCAGCGGCGGTTTTCTTTACTGCGTCGATGCACGTTCTGGAAGGGTGATCTGGAGCCGCGCCTTCGATGCCTGGATCTCCTGCTCGCCCAGCTCTTGGGAAGGCATCGTCTACGTGGGGACCACCTCCGACGTACTTTACGCTCTCGACGCCACGAGCGGCTCGACGCTGTGGTCCTTCACCGCCCAAGGAGAGATATTAACTCCGCCCGTCGTGGATGGCGGCCTCCTGCTTTTCTTCGCCGATAACGACGCGGTTTTCGGCCTTTCCAACCGCCTTTACGCCCTGGATTCCGGGAGCGGCGCCCTGTTGTGGTCCTACGAAACCGCCAGCTGGACGCCCTCTCCGCCCACCACCGGGCATGGAATGGTCTTCACCGCGGGCTCGAAGTCCACCGTCCTTGCCCTGGACAGGAGGACGGGGAAAGAGGTCTGGGCGAGCCCGGTGGACAGCATCGTTTTTTCCTCTCCCCTCCTCGACGGCGATCGCATCTACGTGGCTACGGTCAACGGGCGGCTCTATGCCCTGGAGGCCCTCACCGGTGCGCGGCTTTGGGAAGTCGGCATGTACCACTTCACCCCTTCCCTTCCGCGCCTTGCGGGGAATAACATCCTGCTGGACCGTTGCCCGGACGGCATCCTGGCCTTTTCGTTACAAGACGGCCATGTCCAATGGGCCATGGGCGGTGATGCCCTTCTGGTCACCGAACCGTTTTCCTCCGGAACCGTTTACGCTTACTTTCCCGAAGGCCGGCTCCTCGAGCTGGACGCGAAAACGGGACGGTGCGGGCGCATATACGTGTCGGATTTCCGCTTCTCGACGCGACCATGGGTGAGCGACGGATGGCTTTACTTCGCTTCCTCGGACGGTATCGTCCGGGCCACTCCCCTGCCGGGGATCCCCCAAGAGCAATGAGAGGCGGGCGGGCCGGAGCGGGCCATGGCAGCGAACGCGGAGGGGGGAAGGGCGACCGTGGGGAAAGGCTTACCGCGAAGAGAGCTGAGGTCCGAGCTGGCCTACCTGGGCATGCTCTCCCTCACCTTCTTCCTATACATGGCGCTCGCTCTCTCATCGCTGGCGCCCAACGGCGTGATCGGGAAGATGTCGACCATCCACATGGCCGCGCAGAGGAACGTTTTCCTGCGCAACCTACTCGTGGTATGCGGTTTCCAGAACGCAGGCCCCCTGCGGTTGCGCATTTTCCTCTACCTCGTGCTTGTGCTGCTGGCGGCTTGTTACCTGTGGGCCCTACATATCTTCCGACACCGGCCGAGAGGGCTCCCTTCCATCCTCTCCGTTTGGCTGTTCTTGAACCTTATTCTCTTGTTCGTCCCCCCGCTTCTCAGCCGGGACGTTTTCTCCTACATGTTCTACGGGAAAATCGCCACCGCTTACGGCCATAACCCCTACCTGGTAACCCCCCAGCGTTTTTCCGCCGACCCCTTGTTCCCTCTCACCAGCCTCTACTGGAAGAACACGCCCGTGGTTTACGGCCCAGTTTTCACCTTGCTATCCATGCTTCTCACCCGCATGGCGGGAAACCAGATCACCCTGGGTATATACCTCTTCAAATCAATGGCCGCGTTATTCAATTTGGCCTGCGTACTCCTCATCTGGCATATTCTGGGAAAGCATGCTCCGCGGCGCCAAGCCTTCGGTACCATGCTTTATGCATGGAATCCCCTCGTCCTGATCCACTCCGTGGGCGGAGGGCATAACGACGTCATCATGGCCGCCTTCGCCCTCGCAGCGCTGGCCTTGCTTCTCGGGGGGAAGAGATTCTCCGGCTTTTTTCTGCTCTGCATTTCATTCATGGTGAAGTACGTGACCCTGATACTCATAGCCTCATATGTCCTATACCTTTTCCTGAAGCGGGAAAGCCTCAAGGGCTGGGCGAGGGAGGCCTTCTTCCTCGGCCTTATCCTCCTGGTCGTCTTTTTCGCCTTTTATGCGCCTTTCTGGGAGGGACTCAGGACCTTCTCCCCTCTCCTCGAGAACCTCAAATTGCGCAACTACAATCTGCCCGCCGGATGGTTGCTTGCCGCACTGGGAGGCCTGCTGCACCTGGTCTTGCGCCTGGGGATACAGACCGCTTTTTCCGCCGCTTCCATCCTGTGCTCACTGGCTTTCAGCCTCCTCTTCGTGGTATGCCTGGTCCGGTTTACCCTGCGGTGCCGATCGGAGCGCGACTTTCCAGAGTGCTGGTTCCTGATTACCTTGATTTTCCTCCTCACCCGCTCTTATTTTCTCTCCTGGTACATGTTCTGGGTTTTCCCCTTCCTATGCCTCCGGCGTTGGGATGGGCTCTCCCGCTTCACGTTGCTCGCCGGAACCGTGACCCTGTACTTCGCCGACCTCATGCCCTATTCCTCGGGGGGTTGATGTTTCGCGTGGTCCTGCTCTCGGGCGCCTTGCGCCGGGACCGAGCGCTTCTCCGGGTCCCGACCCTTATCGGAAACGATGATCGCGGCACCGCCCGCGGATCGGCATCGCAGGGCTGCAGGCCCCGCGGGGCGAAGCCGCCTCCGGGGGGAGGGAAAATCGGGTTGACGCCGAAAGGAAAGCGTCACGGCGACGACCCCGTTCCGGCATCCCGCCCATCCCCACACAAACGCGGCCCGTCTGCTCATCCCGCATTTGCCGGCCGCGGGTACCCGTAGGGGGCTTTCTTCCCGTGTTTCCGGCCCATCATCCCGGACGGGGAACCCGCGCATCGTCCCGGGATGAGGCAATAAAAAAGAAGGCGTTAACGCCTTCCTTCCTGGTGGGCCTAACTGGATTCGAACCAGTGACCTCACCCTTATCAGGGGTGCGCTCTAACCTGCTGAGCTATAGGCCCTCGCGAAAATAAATTATAACCATGTCATGCTCCTTGTACAAGAAATCGACTTATGCACATTTTCAACAACATGTTGTGGATATCTTTGCTTATTGCCACAATATGTTGTGATTATTCCTCCGGGGCCAGGCCCTCGGGGAGGCGGAAGTTCTCCTCGGAAACCACTCCCACCCGGCGGTATTCCCACTCCATCCTCTTTATTGTCCTCCCTCCGCCTACCGCTTCCCAAAGGGAGGGAAGGTGCCCCGGCCCGCCGAGACGGGCTATTATGGAGCGCCCGTCCTGCGTGTCCATGCGAAATTCTCCGCCGCTCCAGAAAGAAGCCAACCCGAAATAGGGCTTCATCACCTGATGGGGCATGAAGCCAGCCCTCTTAGCCGCCTCCTCCCGGCTTATTTCCCGGTAAGTCTTGCGTTGCAGGTTTATCATCCAGCCGCGCCCCTCTTCTTCGTTGTATATCACCACCCTGGGCACCTCCTCGAGCACGATCCGGAAGGAGCCCCCTCCGTATATCCCCACCCCCAGGACCTCGCCGTCCTCCACGGCCTTGACCTGGTACCTGCCTTCCATGGTGTTGCGCATTCCCTCCTCGCGGGGCCCTTCCACGGCTTTCCCGCCGCCGCAACCCCACAAGCCCACCGCGAGCAGGAGAGAAAGGGCCAGGGCCGCCATCCTCGCGCTGCAGGAACTCGAGGTCAAGGATCCACCTCCCTGGATGTCTCCGAGCCCGGGCGGACATTAAAACCTGCCGCGGCCGGCTTTTCTCCCCCCTCCCGGCGCCCCCGCCGCGGCGAGGTGACCAGGCCGCGCGCCCATCGGTCGTCTCTTGGAGAAGTATCCCGCTTACCCCTTCATAACCGCCACCGGCCTCATGCGGGCCACCCGGCGGGAAAGCCCCGCCCCCTCGCATATCTGCACCACGGCGCGCACGTCCTTGTATGCCTCGGGCGCCTCCTCCGCCAGCCCGGAGAGCTGGGCTGCGCGTACCAGGATCCCCATTCCTTCCAGCCTTCTCTTCAGCTCTTCGCCCCTCACCTGCTTCTTGGCCGCCTTCCTGCTCATGGTCCTGCCCGCCCCGTGGCAAGTGGAGCCGAAGCTCTTTTCCAAAGCCTCCTCCGTACCCACAAGCACGTAGGAGTGGCTTCCCATGTCGCCGGGGATAATCACCGGCTGTCCGGTTTCTGCGTACTTGTCGGGGACCTCCGGCCGCGATCCCGGAAAGGCGCGGGTGGCCCCCTTCCGATGGACCATGAGGGTGAGGCGTTTGCCGTCGACTACGTGCTCCTCCATCTTGGCCAGGTTATGGGAGACGTCGTAGAGCACGTGCATCCCCAGGCTCCGCGCCCCGGCGCGGAAAACCTTCTCGAAGCATTCCCTTATCCAGTGGGTGATGGCCTCCCGGTTGCACATGGCGAAGTTCGCGGCACAGGCCATGGCCGCCAGGTAGTCGCGGCCCTCCCGGGACTCCACGGGCGCGCAGACCAGTTGTCGGTCGGGCAGGGAATACCCGTACTTCTTGATGGAAGCCCCCATCACGTCGATGTAATCCGTGCATATCTGGTGCCCCAACCCCCTGGATCCGGAATGCACCATGACCACCAGTTGTCCCTCGAAAAGGCCCAGCTTCTCCGCGGGGGGCCTGGTCTCCTCCACCACCTGGATTTCCAGGAAATGGTTACCGGATCCCAGGGTCCCCACCTGGTCCTTTCCCCTGGCGAAGGCGCGCTCGCTGACCTTTGAAGGGTCCGCCCCCGGGTAACGTCCCCGCTCTTCCATGGCCTCCAGGTCCTCCTCCCAGCCAATACCCCGCGCCACCAGCTCGGGGGCCCCATCGGCCATCAATCGCTCCACCTCTCTGCGCTCCAGGTGAATCCTCCCCTTGGTGCCGAGCCCCTTGGGAACGGAGGCGTTGAGCATGTCCAGCAACTCCGGAAGTTTTTCCTTCGCCTCCTCCCAGCCCAGGGAGGTGAGCACCAGCCTCACCCCGCAGGAGATGTCGTAACCGACCCCGCCGGGGGAAATGACCCCCTCTTCCGCCAGGGTGGCCGCTACCCCGCCGATGGGAAAGCCGTACCCCCAGTGAATGTCCGGCATGGCCATGGAGGCCCTGACTATGCCGGGAAGGCAAGCCACGTTGGCCACCTGCTGCAAGGCGTTGTCCGCGTCAGCTTTTTCCAGTATTTCCCTGTCAGCGAAGACTATGCCCGGCACCCTCATGCCCTCACGGGCATCAGCCGGAATCTCCCAGGCGTATTCATCGATTTGCTTGACCTTGTCGAGAAAACCCACCCATCTCACCCCCTTAAGGAGTATCGCGCTCCGGCTTGGTCCTCGGGGCCCACGGCCCCCCTCTGGGGAAAGGCGCCCCCTCCGCGGTTTGACCAGGCCGCCCGCGCAGGGAGCGGGACCCCGTTTCGGGTCCGCATTACGGAATTGTCGCTTGGTCGCATCCCGCTCCGCCGGTGGCTTTAACCGGCGCAGGCTCCGCGTGCCGCGTGCGCGTCAGACATCGAATATCACCTGGGCGATCCAGGTGTCGTTCTCCCTTTTCAGCTGCAGCATATGGTAAGTCGCCGCCTTTATCTCCCCGGAGACCTTGTGTTTGGCCGGATCCAGGGGCTCTCCCCAGCCCCAGCCCTCGGCCAATTCCTCGGTCACCTCCCGGACCTCGAAGTCACCGAAGGCCCAGCCCTCGGTTTCGACCAGGAAGAGGACCTCTGAGAGCCATTTCACGAGCAGTTCCTCGGGCCCGGAGGCCCGGGCCTTTACGTCCTTCCTCTCCCTCAAGCTTACGCTTTCCACGTCCAGGATCAAGGACATCATCCCCAGCGCGGCATGGGCGAAAACCTCCTCCCTGGACTTTCCGTAAGCCCTTATCCCCACGTCCGCCGTATGATCGAGAACCTCGAACCTTCTCAGTCTTCCTCCTCCTTTTCGTCCGACCACCCCTCGCGGGAGGCGAGGTGGGCGATGGAGGCCACCCGGTCCTCCTCCCTCAGGTTCATGACTCTGACCCCCTGGGTAGCCCGCCCCATGCGCGAGATGTCCTCAACCGGCACCCTAATCACCACTCCTTCCACCGATATGGCCATCAACTCCTGGTTGTCCTTTACCACCCTGGCGCCCGCTATCTTCCCCTTGGTCCCGCCGGCGGCGATGGTGCGCACTCCCTTTCCGCCCCGGTGGTGCCTGGGGTACTTGGATATGGCGGTACGTTTTCCGTATCCCTGCTCGGTAATCACGAAAAGGTCGGCGTCCTCGGAAGCGATGCCCATGGCGATCACCTCGTCGCCGGGAGAGAGATTTATCCCCCGCACGCCCCGGGTATCCCTGCCCATGGGGCGGCAGTCCGTCTCCGTGAAGCGGATGGCCTGGCCTTCCCGGGTCACGAGTATGAGCTCGCTCTTCCCGTCGGTAAGCCTGGTGTCGATGACCTCGTCTCCCTCCTGTAGGTCTATGGCTATCAGGCCGTCGCGACGCGGCGAGTCGTATTGCCTGAAGGGGGTCTTCTTGATCATGCCCTTTTTCGTGGCCATGACCAAAAAGCTCTCCTCCGGATAGCCGCGGGTGGCGATCACCGAGCATATCTTCTCGCCCGGCCCCAGGGGGAGCAGGTTCACCAGGGCTTGCCCCCTCGAGGTGCGGGATCCCTCCGGGAGTTCGTAAACCTTCAGGCGGTAAGACTTCCCGCGGTTGGAAAAGAAGTGTATGAAGTGATGGGTTGAGGCCACGAACAGGTGCTCCACGAAGTCGCCTTCCTTGAGGTTCATCCCCGTCACCCCCTTACCCCCCCTTCTCTGGGTCCGGTAAGTGGCGATGGGCAGCCTCTTCACGTAACCGGAATGGGTTATGGTCACCACCACCTCTTCCTCGGCGATCAGGTCTTCGATCTCCAGGTCCTCGTAGTCGGGGATAATCTCCGTCCGGCGGGGGTCGGCGTATTTCTTCTTTATCTCCTCGAGCTCCTCCACGATCAGGTCGCGCACCTTCCCTTCGTCGGCCAGGATATCCCGTAGGCGCGCTATCTCCTTCTTGAGCTCCTTGTGCTCCTCGCGGACCTTTTCCCTCTCCAGGCCGGTCAGCCGCTGGAGCCTCATGTCCAGTATGGCTTGTGCCTGTTCCTCGCTCAGCTTGAAGCGTCTCATCAAGCCGTCCCTGGCGTCCTGCACGGTTCGCGATTTCTTTATGAGGTCGATGACCGCGTCCAGGTTCGCCAGGGCCACGAGGAGCCCCTCCAGGATGTGCGCCCTCTTCTCGGCCCTGTTCAGCTCGAAGCGCGTTCTCCTGGTAATAACCTCCATCTGGTGATCGACGTAGGCCGCCAGCGCGTCCCTCAGGGAGAGGATGCGCGGCACCCCGTCGACCAGGGCCAGCATGATGATGCCGAAAGACTCCTGGAGCTGGGTATGCTTGTAAAGCTGATTCAGCACTACCTGCGGCGCCGCTTCCTTGCGCAGTTCCACCACCAACCGCATTCCAGCGCGGTCGCTCTCATCCCTGAGATCGACTATCCCCGCCAGCTTCTTGCTCCTGACCAGCTCCGCTATGCGCTCCGTCAGGCGCGCCTTGTTCACCTGGAAGGGGATCTCGGTGATTACGATACGGTTCCTTCCCGACTTGGTCTGCTCGATATGCGCCTTTCCCCGCACCTTGATGACGCCGCGGCCGGTCTCGTAGGCCTCCCTCAAGCCCTCCAGGCCCATCACCACGCCGCCGGTGGGAAAGTCGGGCCCCTTGACGTACTTCATCAGCTCCTGCGAATCCAGTCCCGGGTCCCGTATCAGGGCCACGGTGGCATCTATAACCTCCCCCAGGTTGTGCGGGGGTATGTTGGTGGACATCCCCACCGCTATCCCGGAAGAGCCGTTCGCCAGCAGGTTGGGGAACCTGGACGGCAGAACGGTCGGCTCCTGAAGCGACCCGTCGTAATTGGGCACGAAGTCAACGGTGTCCTTGTCGATGTCCCTCAAGAGCTCCATGCTGATGGGGGACAGCCTCGCCTCGGTATAGCGCATGGCGGCCGGGCCGTCTCCGTCGACGGAGCCGAAGTTCCCGTGTCCGTCCACCAACTCGTAGCGGCTGGAAAAATCCTGCGCCATGCGCACCAGGGTGTCATATATGGCGGCGTCCCCGTGAGGGTGGTACTTACCCATGACGTCCCCCACCACCCTCGCCGATTTGCGATAGGGACGGTTGGGAGTGAGGTTCTGCTCGAACATGCCGTAAAGGATGCGGCGGTGAACGGGTTTCAGCCCGTCCCGCACATCCGGAAGCGCCCTCCCCACGATTACGCTCATCGCGTAGTCGATGTAGGACCGGCGCATCTCCTCCTCTATCTCCACCGTCTTAACTTTTCCGGATAATGCCTGCACCATCTCCGAATCCTCCCTTTGGTGGGGTTGTGCGGCTCCGGGTCACTAGATGTCCAGGAACCGTACGTTCTTGGCGTGCCTCTGGATGAATTGCCGGCGCGCTTCGACGTCGTCGCCCATGAGGGTGTTGAATATCTCGTCGGCTATGATGGCGTCCTCCAGGGTCACCTGGATGAGGACCCTCTTTTCCGGGTTCATGGTGGTCTCCCAGAGCTGCTCGGCATTCATCTCGCCCAGGCCTTTGTATCTCTGGATCTCGTACTTCCTGCCGTCGAAGCGCTTCAGGAGTTCCTCCAGCTCGGCGTCGTTGTAAGCGTAGTAATCCGTCTTGTCGCAATGCACGCGGTACAAGGGTGGCTGGGCGATGTACACGTAGCCGGCTTCGATCATCTCCTGCATGTAGCGGAAGAAGAAGGTCAGGATCAGGGTCCTGATGTGGGCCCCGTCCACGTCGGCGTCGGTCATGATGATGGCTTTGTGGTACCTGGCCCTGGAGATATCGAACTCCTCACCTATACCGGTGCCCGCGGCCGAGATGATGGCCTGTATCTCGCTGTTATTTAATATCTTGTGCAGCCGGGCTTTCTCCACGTTCAGGATCTTTCCCTTGAGCGGGAGGATGGCCTGAAACCTGCGGTCGCGGGCCTGCTTCGCCGAACCCCCCGCGGAATCGCCTTCCACGAGGTATATCTCGCACAGGGACGGGTCCCTCATGGTACAGTCGGCGAGCTTTCCCGGTAGGGAGGTGCTCTCCAACAGGCTCTTGCGGCGGGTCAGCTCGCGCGCGTGCCGTGCGGCCATCCGCGCCTTTGAGGCCCCTATTACCTTGTTTACAATGGCCTTGGCCTCCGTGGGGTTCTCCTCCATCCACTCGGAAAGCTTGGTGTTGACCGTGGACTCCACGAACCCCCTAATATCCGTGTTTCCAAGCTTGGTCTTGGTCTGGCCCTCGAACTGCGGCTCCTTCAACTTCACGCTTATGATGGCCGCCAGTCCCTCCCGGACGTCCTCGCCTATCAGGTTGGGGTCCTTTTCCTTCAGGAAGCCTTTTCTGCGGGCGTAATCGTTTATGACCCTGGTCAGGGCGGCCTTGAACCCCGCCAGGTGCGTGCCTCCCTCGTGGGTGTTTATGTTGTTGGCGAAGGTGTAGATGTTCTCCACGAAGCCTTTGTTGTACTGCATGGCTATTTCCACCTGCGCCTCTTCCTGTTCCGAACTCATGAAGATTATCTTGTTGTGGAGGGGCTCCTTGCTCGAATTCACGTGTTTTATGAAATCGATGATCCCGCCTTCGTACTTGTAGACCACTTCCTCGGGCGGCTCTCTCCTCTCGTCCCTTATCTCGATGCGCAGCCCCCGGTTGAGGAAAGCCATTTCCCGCATGCGCTGGGCGATGGTGTCGAAGTCGAACTCCACCGTCTCGAAGATCTCCGGATCGGGGGAGAACCTGATTATGGTCCCGGTGCGCTTCGATTCCCCCACTACCTGTAAATCCGTGGTGGGCACACCCCTCTCGTATCTCTGTTGGTATACCTTTCCGTCCCTCCCCACCTCGAGGATCAGCCACTCGGAGAGTGCGTTTACCACGGACACGCCCACCCCGTGCAGGCCACCCGAGACCTTATAGACCTTTCCCCCGAACTTACCGCCGGCATGTAGGGTGGTGAGGACGACCTCGGCCGCCGGTCTCTTCTGTTTTTCCATGATACCCACGGGTATGCCGCGACCGTCGTCGACCACGGTAATACTGTTATCCCGGTGTATGGTTATCCATATATTGCGGCAGTACCCCGCCAAGCATTCGTCGATGCTGTTGTCCACCACCTCGTACACCAGGTGATGGAGCCCCCTCGGCCCCGTGGAGCCTATGTACATGCTGGGTCTTTTTCTCACCGCCTCCAAGCCTTCGAGGACGGCAATCGATCTCTCGTCATATACCTCTGCGGCGTCCTTGGCTCCCGACATCTTACCTCCGCATGAATTCGACTTTCCCGATTTTTCGCTTTTCTACCTGTTAAAATTATAACACCCCAGGGGTGTTTCACGTGAAAAACGGGCCGTGGATTAATTATATAAACCTATACTTCAGGTTTAACTTTTATTACAATGCCTTCTATTTCCACGCCGGTGGCGTTTTTCAGGAACTCCATGATCTCCTGTCTGCGCATGTTCATCTCGTGGGCCCAGGCGTGTGACCTGACCCTTACCACCAATCTCTTCCCCCTGAAACCACAGGGCGTTCCCTCCGGGAACCTTCCCGACCCATTCCAAGCCCTTTTTATAGCCAGCAGGTCCTCCACTCTATCCAAACCCTCTCCGGCGAGCGCCTCCCTTAATATGCCGTTTATTTTCCTCATTTTTCTCCCCGCTTCAACTTCTCCCGGTCACAATCTTAAAACATCCGGAGGACAAGGCCCGACGGTTGACGGCGCCTGTGTTCTCGACCCCATGATCGAACCCGGCCGCCGGGGCTTCCTCCTCCTTTATACATACTCTTCGTCGCCGATCCTATCCGTGATGTTTTAACGGGCCGGTTTCAGGGGGTTTGAAATGTTTAACCGTGAAGGGCTCCGTGCTTTATTGAATCGAGGTCGATGGTTCTCCCGGCTGCCGCTTCCTGCACCCCGTCCGCGGAAGTCACCAGGGCCTGCGCTCTAGACCTTATGTTCCCGGCGAGCTTCTCCCGGTTCCGAGCGTCAAGCTCCGAGAAACAGTCGTCAAACAACAACAATGTCCTTCTTGAGGTATACTCCTCCTTTATCCTGGCCTGAACCAGCCTGCAGGCCAAGCAGAGCATCTTCTGTTCTCCCTGCGACCCCTCCCTCCTGATGTTCCTTCCGCCGAGGTAAAAAACAATCTCGTCCCTATGCGGGCCGACGAGGGTCATCCCTCTTCTCGTTTCCGCCTCCCTCATTTTCCTTACCTTCTCCAAGTTATATTCTTCGTCCTCCGGGGAGAGATTCGAATAGTACTTCACTTCCACCTCTCCCATCCCCCATTCCCACATTTCCTCCTTCAACATATCAGAGAGAAGGCGTACCGCCGCTCCCCTCTCCCTAACCACGTCCATTCCATACCTCACCAGTAGGAGATCCCAGCTTTGGACCTCTTTTACCCTGTTTATTTCTCTTCTCGTCATTCTTAAGGCCTCGTTTCTCTGTTTAAGAATGCGGCGGTACTCCTTTATTATCTCCCCATAAGCGGGCTTGACGTCTTTTATCACCTCGTCCAAATACTTTCTCCTCCACTCCGGGTTGCCCTTGACTATAAATATGTCCTCCGGAACGAAGGCCACCGCTCCCATCCCTTTAAAAACGCTTTTCTCCGCTTCCCCTTCTCTCCTCAAAATCGTCACTACCCTCTCCTCTACCTCTCCCCCCATGCGCCCTTCGACCCACCCCTCGGGGGTCCCGTTTTTCACCATCTCTTTTAAGTCCGCCCCCTTTATAGACCTTCCTTCCACAAGTAAAAAAACGGCTTCGAGAAGGTTTGTCTTCCCTGCGCCGTTCCTTCCCGTCACCAGGTTTAAACCCGGCCCGAAATCTACCGCGAAATCTTTATAATTTCTGAAATTTTTCAGTCTTATTTCCCTCAGCAACTTCAGATCCTTATAGGCATGATTATGTACATGAAATCTTCTCTCCCCTTTTCTTTTATGAGCCCGGGTTTAAGCGGTTCATTAACGCCCACGACAACCGTGTCCCCTTCTATGGATGTGATACCGTCCTCGAGGAACTTCCCGTTAAACGCGATGGTCACCGGATCGCCCTTATAATCTACTTCCAGGGTTTCCTTTCCTTCTCCCACATCCCTCGATTCCGTATTCACTACTACCTTACCCTCTCCTATCTGGAGTTTTACCGTGCTGTTCACGAGGGAGACCCGCTTCAAGGCGTTTAAAAATTCTTCCTTCCTGATCTCCAAGGTTTTCTCCGTTTGCTCCGGTATAAACTGCTCGTAACGCGGGAACTTACCCTCGATAAGCCTTACGGTGAATTCGATGTTCCGGTCCTCAAACTTCAGTTGGCCTTCATTATCGTCCCTATATACCTTTACCGTGCCCTCGCCCTTTACAATCCTTGAGAAGTTCAGGAGCGGCGCCGCGGGAACAATATAACTGCCTTTCTCCACCACCGTGTACCCGTCCTTCATCTTTTTCACGGCGAGCCTATAGCTGTCCGTGCTCACCAGCCTTATCTCGTCTTCATCTATCTCCATGTATATCCCCGTCAACGTGGGCCTCTTCTCATCCCTGGAGGCGGCTTTGGAAACCGCCTGAACGGATTTCGAGAACGTCGACTCGTCGAGTCCATCCACTATCAGAACGCCGACATCGGGGGCACTCGGGAAATCATCCGCGGGCATCGTGAATATCCTGAACAGGTTGTTCTCTCCCTTGACTTGCAGCTCACTTCCCTCCAGCTCTAAAACCAACTTCTCATCCCTTGAGTCTCTGAAGAGATCCAGGAGTATTTTGTGGCTGACGACACAAACCCCCTCGGTTTCCACGTTCGCGGTACAGCGGGTGGTCGAAGAGGATTCCAAGTCCGTCGTGAGTAATTCAACTCTATCGCCACGGGCTTCTATCTTCACCCCTGAAAGTATGGGCATGACGCTTCTTGAGCTTACAGAGTGCTGCACAAGCTGCAGTGCCTTTTGAAAATCCTCTTTCAAAACCTCGAGTTTCATCACGTATGCCTCCTTACTAATAAGACTTATATTAATACTTTTCAGTATTCATCTTCTTATTACTTGTTAAAAGGTTGAAAAACCACGGAAAGTAAGAGTTGGGCACGGATAACGGGGGCCAACGGTTGTGTAAAAGGGTGTGAAAAAACAGTGGAGGGGTGTGGATACGACGTGCGGTTCAATCGCAAGATGTACCGGGCACCCTCCATGAACCAACTACTTATAAACATCAGTCCTCCTTTTCAAGCTGATTTTCAACACTTTTTCAACCGATTGGTAATTTTCTGGACCATATTGTATATTTCCCTTTTTTCCTTCATCAGTTCCCTGATCTTCTCTACGGAGTGGATGGCCGTGGAGTGGTGTCTGCCTCCCAGCGCGCTGCTGATGGCGGGAAGCGAAGCATCGGTCAGCTCGCGGCAGAGATACATGCAAATCTGGCGCGCCGTCACCAATTGCCTTGAGCGGTTGGCGCTCTTGAGTTGGTCGACGGTTATATTGAAACATTCCGCAGTGATGTTGATTATCTGGTCGATGGTGATATCAGGGGAGGCTTCCTCCGGAAGGATATCGTGCAGCACCTCGGTGGCAAGATCAACACTTATGGGTTGTTTCACCAGGTTGGAGTATGCCACGACCCTTATGAGGGCGCCCTCAAGTTCACGGATATTGGATTCAAAGCGGGAGGCTATAAAGTGAATAACGTCATCCGGGACGTCTTTCTTATCCAGCTCGACCTTTTTCTTGAGAATAGCGATGCGGGTTTCAAGATCGGGAGGCTGAATGTCGGTGATCAGTCCCCATTCAAACCTCGATATCAACCTGTCTTCGAGGTTGGGAATATCTTTAGGTGGCCGGTCGCTGCTGAGGACGATCTGTTTATTATTATTGTGCAGGTCGTTAAAGGTGTGGAAGAACTCTTCCTGCATTCTCTCCTTGTTGGCCAGGAACTGAATATCGTCCACCAGCAGCATATCGTTGGACCTGTACTTCTTCTGGAAGCTCGGGACCCTCTTGTCTCGAATGGCATTAATGTAGTCATTAACGAACTTTTCGGTGGAAACGTAGGTGATCTTGAAGTTCGGGTACAGTTTCTTGGTGTAGTGTCCTATGGCGTTCATCAGGTGAGTCTTTCCCAAGCCCACGCCACCGTAGATATAAAGCGGGTTATAAGACGTGGGGTTCTCGGACACCGAGAGGGCGGCCGCGTGAGCAAATCGGTTGCTGGGACCCGTGACAAAGGTTTCAAAGGTAAACCTCGGGTTCAGGTCGGAAGAGGAGGTATCCTCCTCGAGAAGGTTAACGTCAAGAAAAAGCGGCTTTCTAACCCCCTTTTTTCTACGGTCCTTAAAGGTAAGCCTTACATCATTTACGCCATTAAAGGTCTCCTTTACTACCTCCCGTATAAGGTTGAGATAGCGCTTGTCCACCCACTCCTTGGTGAAGATGTTGTTGGTATAAAGTAAGAGCGTATTCCCGTCAACGCCGTCGAAATGTATGTTTTTAAGCCAGATAGAGGATGCGTCGGGTATGTTTTCCCTCATTCTTTCCACGCATTTTTCCCACAGATGGCTCGATTTAGAGGTCATAGGATCATCCCCCTGGCGGGTCCGCCGAACGCGTCACAGGCGTATTCTATTATAGCGACAGAATGCTCCGCAAGTACGACTTGCCCATATCGGACAGGAATCTTTTTCCATCTGAAGATCGCGTCACCAGCCCCAACCGCTCGAGCCTCACGAGTTCACGGTGGGCGGTACTCAGGCTTATTCCCAGTTCAGCGGAGACCTGGGAGGGTCCCAGGAACTCTTCCTCCGTGAGGAGAAAAAGAATGTTATTCTGGCGTTGGGAGAGCTCCTCCACCATGCCGTTATGAATAGTAGGGGAAACATCCATGTCTGAAATGGAAACAGAGATATAGGTTCCTCCACCGGGTTGACTGAACACGTTTAACTCCCCTCCGAGACTCGATATCTCTCTTTGGGCGAGGTAGAAGCCGAGGCCCACCCCACGGATTACGGAACGCTGCGCCTCGGTGGCCGTGGAGTAACCGGGTTCCATGGCGAGATCCAAACGGTTTATACCCGGACCGTTGTCGGAGATGTAGAACCGCTTGCGGGAGGGCTCTACAACCAGGGATGCGGAACACGGAACGGCATGGACGAGGTTGTCGATCAACTCCCGAAGGGCGACCTCGGGGGGTTGCGCCACGCCGCCCTCCAAAGAGCTCAAGACTATATCCATCACCCTTTCGCGAAAGGCGTGAAAATCATCCGTGTGGACCTCATGGACCGCAAAACCGCTTCCGTTCGGAACGGCGATCCGGGTGTGAGGGGGCCTTATCGTCCATCCCGATTCAGGGTCCCTCGACCATTCCATTTTTTCACCTCCTCTTCCGGCGAGGAGAAAAACCCTTGTAAGTAAAGGAAAAACCTTCGAAATAGGTTGAAACGGCGGGATGGATGTGCACAGCCTGACGACCCTAAAAAAGCAGGAAATACGCACGAGCGGCTCTCGTGAATCAACCTCCCATACTCGTTAAAGTGCGCAAACAAAAGGCAAAACATAGTTTTCCACAACTTTTTCAACAGCTGTTGATAACCATAAGATCCCCGCCGCCGAGCTCGAAGCAAGATGGATTATAACAACGAAAGTGGCGGGTATTAAGGGGTATTTTTGACAAAATGTTCGATTCATGTTGGCGGCGGTCCCCGCCGGCGGCTCCCCCGCCGTGGCCCGCCGGGACGGGCTACGTGCATGGCCATGAATCCCGCGCCGTCCCCGCCCCACCCCCAAAAGGGCGCGGAAACCGTCCAGTATGCGGTCCTTTTCCTTCTTTCCGGCCTTGCGGTATCTTTAGCCACCTCTTGGGTTATCCTCTTCCTGGTCATGAGGCCCAACCTCAACCTCCCCACCTCTCCGGGGTCCTCGCCCTCGAGGACCTGCGGTGTTCCACGCTGAACCCCTCCGTGCCGTCCTTGTATTCCTTGAGCAGGGAGAAGAACCTCGCCTTGCCTATCCCCAGGAGCTCCTCCACCTCTCTTCCCCCCAGGTTTTTCTCCAGGTATACCATGAGCTAGGCCTTCACCTGTGCGGTGGTGAATCTCTTGTGGATGTGCTCCATGTCTCCGCCTCTCTTTTTGACCGCGCCTACAGTTTTCGATCTAAGCCGGGAGAAGTGCTGGAGGACAGGGGGAAGAGCCAGGAGGTCGTCTGCTGGAATATCTTAGTGCCCAGCGTTCAAGCTTAAACTGTCCGGTTTTTAATTTTATATGACACGATCTTGCGGTTCCTTGACACCCGAAGGGGGCGCGGATATAATCTTCCTGCTTTAGTGGAGGTAAAGATGAAGAGAACCTATCAACCAAATACCAGAAAAAGGAAAAAGAACCACGGGTTCCGCAAGAGGATGAGCACCCGAGCGGGTCGCGCTATACTCAAGAGGAGGAGGCTGAAGGGCAGGAAGAGGCTAAGCGCATAAGCGCATGGAAACGCTCAAGAAGAGCCGCGAGTTCAAGAGGGTGCTCGAGGGAGGAAGCCGGGAAAAACTGGAAAATATTGTTATTTGCGCGCTCCCCAACCCCGGGGGACCGCCCAGGGTTGGCATATCGGTTACCAAGAGGGCAAGGGGGAGCGTAAAAAGAAACAGGATAAAAAGGAGGATAAGGGAGGCGGTCAGGAGGTGCGCCTCCCTTTTACCACCAGGAGTAGACATGGTCATCATTGCCGGCGAGAGGTGTTTGGACTCTGACTTCAGCAGCATTGAAAGGGATATAAGGATATTTGCAGAGAGATGGAAGAAAGAAGAACATCGGCAAGAGGAAGGGTGCTGAGATTCCCGTCCACAGCAGCCGCCTGGGTGGTCAAGGCCTACGGGATATTGGTTTCCAGCTGGACCCCTCCCAGGTGTAGATTCTACCCCACTTGCTCACAATATATGGTCCAGGCGTTGGAAAGGCACGGCCTCCTCAAGGGCGGCCTTATGGGACTGCGAAGGATTCTCCGCTGCCACCCGCTGAATGAAGGCGGATACGACCCCGTCCCGGAGAGATAAGCAATGATGAGCGCATGGTCCGAGATATGGAATGGTATAGTAGCCTTTTTTAATTTTCTGCTGCAGGCATTTTATAGGTTCAGCGGAAATTATGGGTTAGCCATTATCATACTCACCGCGCTTATCAAGATCGTATTAATCCCATTGACCATAAAGCAGACCAGGTCGATGCTGGCCATGCAGAAAATACAACCGGAGATTAAAAAAATACAGGAAAAATACAAGGACGACAAGGAACGGCTTTCCCAGGAGATGATGAAATTCTACAAGGAGAACAAGATCAACCCCTTGGGGGGTTGCTTGCCGCTGCTCCTTCAAATACCGGTGTTCTTTGCGTTATTCACGGTATTGAGAAAATACCTCTTGACGCCCCCGGCGCTTCTTGTGGGCAATACTTACTCCGTTTTCGGCGGTATTGACCTAATGGGGGGAGCCGCATATGCGCTTCTGCCGGTGGTAAAGAAGGCCGGTTTCTTGTGGATGGGAAACCTTGCCGACACCACCCGCATCGCGGACCCCTATTTCGTGCTCGTCATATTGTTGGCCGCCTCCACCTGGTATTCGCAAAAGCAGGTCATGACCGATCCCCGGCAGAAGAACATGATGATCATCATGCCCATCTTTACCGCGTTTATAGGGTACAGCCTCCCGGCGGGAGTGTGTGTTTATTGGGTTACCACCAATATCCTCCAAATATTGCAACAGTGGGGGATGGAATTGTACGACAAGAGAGTCAAGGGAAAGGGCGAAGCGAAGGCACAATATGCCCAGAAAGCAGGTCGAGTTGAAAAGGGCGAGCAGATTAAGAAAAGGCCTGCTGCCCGGGTGGCACCCAAACCTCCCGAAAGGGGTGGGGTGGGGAAGCCCGCCACCAAAGGACAGACCAAGAAGAAGGGGAGCAAAAAGGTCGACTCCGGCAAGGAAAAGCCATCCGCCAAGGGTGCTGGGACCGCGAAAAAAGCCGCAAAGACAACGGATTCCGGGAAACCCAGGGGCACCGGGGGATCCCAGAAAAAGCGCCCCAAGACACCACCCCCGGGATCGAAAGCTAGGAGCCGATGAAGGAGAGGAAAGACCGGGATAAGAATAAAAAGGAGTAAAGATATGGAGCTCACAGAGAAGAGAAACACACCAAAGAGCATAGTCGTGGACATAGTCAACCTCATGAACCTTAGAACCAGGGTCACTTCTTGGGAAGACGAGGAGGAGATACACGTGGATATATGGGGGGAAGACCTCGGTATTCTCATCGGCAAGGGAGGATCTACCCTCCAAGCATTGCAGGACCTAGTTACGGTGATCGCCAGAAGAAGAGGGCATACCGATAGAAGAATAACCATCGACGTGGAAAGGTACAAGGAGAGGAAGCGGCAAAGGCTCAGGGATTACGCTGAGAGAATGGCGGAGAAAGCGACCAGCACCGGGAGGCCGGTAAAACTTGAGCCCATGACATCCAGGGAAAGGAAGATAGTGCACGATACCCTAAAAGAGATACCGGGCGTGGAGAGTTTCAGCGAGGGAGAAGAACCACACCGGAGGGTGGTAATCAAGCCTCTTCTGGGCGCCGGATAAGTCGCCAAAACAGCACAAGCACGCTCTCGAGGGAGGCTGGACGGGTTCTGTACAAGGATCCTGTGACTTCTTGTCACGCGAATGCGGGAAGCAACCCCCTCCACCGCAGTAAGATCATTGTTTCACGTGAAACAGCCTTCTCGATCACCTCTCCCCGCGAAAGAGCTTAATATCTTTATCGGATCGAAGTATGTGCCATGCGCCCGACCATAAGCCGCAAGGCACAAGCCCCGGGAGAATTCCTTTCCACGGGCCACGCGGATAGGGAGAAAGCTCAACCGGAACTTTATACTATTTGCCAAAAGAATCGACAAGGGCCAAAAAGGCAATAGTCGATCGAATTCGTTTCACGTGAAACTGCAGTGAAGGAAAAACGGGGAAAAAGGAGAAAGAGAAACAGAAAAAGCCAAAATTTATGGTGGCAAGGGAAGGCCGCGAAAAGCCGGCAGGGAAAAGGTCGCGGAGCCGGGGAGAATCAAGGCGACCGAGGAACCATCGAGACATGGGGTTGCCGGGAAGGGCAACTCCCCGGTCGCTCGTTGTTGGGGGCCGATGAGTTCAACAGGGCGAGATGGGTTTAAATAATCGACAGAGAGACGCAGGATCCAGCGAAAGGAAAGACAGGATATGCCAATCCATCCGGAAGGTGGGGAACAGGCTGGGAATCGAAATATCCCAAGAAATGCTGGATTTATCGGTAACCTATATTGAAGAATTGTTGCGTTGGAACAAGGCCTTCAACCTTGTGGGAAGGAGGCTTGACCTGGAGGGAGTGTTGCTGTTATTCATTGACTCCCTGACGCCCTTGATGATGAAGGGTGTTTTTTCAGGGGATGTGGAGGTGTTGGATATCGGGAGCGGAGCCGGAATGCCCGGCATTCCCCTATACTTGATCGGAGGCCCTTTTTCGCTGACCATGGCGGAAGCGCAAAGAAAAAGGGTTACCTTCCTCAGGCATATTTGTCGCAAGCTCGGGCTCTCCCAAGCGGATGTTTATCCTGGCAGGATCGAAGAGATGCGGAAGCAGGAAGATTATATGAGTTTTTTTGACGTGGGCCTGTCAAGGGCGGTTATGGATCCCATGAAGCTGCTCGGGATAGCCGGGCCATTGATAAGCGAGGGAGGCAAACTGGTGCTTTTCGTGGGCGGCTCGGATGGAGAGCGGTTGAGAAGGGGCGCTTCAGGGCTGGAGAAAAGGGGATGGAAAATGGAAAGCCTGAGATCCACCCAGAGATATGTGGGCCGGGATAATTACCTCGCTATCCTGAAAAAAACTTCTTGAAGGAATAGGGGACGGGATAGAAGGATCGTAGATGGCATCCTATCATGTTGGTTGTGGGGCCGGGCGAGGAGGCGCTGCGACCAGGCGAATCTAATCGGCATCGAAAAATCGAGATGATGGCCGGGTGATTCCTTGAAAGGGCGGGCGGAGGGATGGAACGAGGACCGGAATTAGGCGAGCCGCCGGAAGGCAGCGATTATTAAAATCTAAGAGGTGAGGGCCATGGAAGAGGGAGAGGATAAGCCCGAGCGCAAGGAAACCGCCAAAGTAGTGGCCATCGCCAACCAGAAGGGTGGCGTAGGGAAGAGCACTACGGCTATTAATCTGGGGGCCTATCTGGCACTGGAAGGGAAGCGCGTCCTGGTCATCGACCTGGATCCCCAGAGCAACGCCACCAGCGGCCTGGGCGTGGGCCCCTGCATTGATGGCCACCAAATATACGATGTATTGGTGAACGAGGTTCCTATAAAAGACATCATAGTTTCAACTTCCACCCCGGGGCTTTATTTGGCCCCTTCCTCCCTCCGCCTTGCCGGGGCGGAGGTAGAGTTGGTCTCTGTTTTCTCCAGGGAGGGAAGGCTGAGGAGGGGCATCGAGCCCGTAAAAAGCGAATACGACATCATCCTGATTGATTGCCCTCCTTCGCTCGGATTGCTGACCGTAAACGCGCTTACGGCTGCCGACGAAGTCCTCATCCCCATCCAATGCGAGTACTACGCACTCGAGGGATTGGTGCTTTTATTGCGAACCATCGAGAAGATAAGGGTGCATTTAAACCCCGAGCTTCGTATAGGGGGAATACTTCTTACCATGCATGACCCGAGGACCAATATCTCGAAACAGGTAATGGAGGAGGTAAGGAAACAATACCCGAGAGAGACCTTCCGCACCGTAATTCCCAGGAATGTTCGGCTGAGCGAAGCGCCGAGTTACGGAAAGCCTATCTCCGAATACGACCCGTTTTCCAGGGGGGCACTGGCTTATCATGAGTTGGCAAAGGAAGTGATGTCCAATGGCTAAGAGAGGATTGGGAAAGGGACTGGGAGCACTTATTTCGTCGAGCACCGCCGCCGAACAGCCAAGATACGAGATGATACCCGTGGACAGCATCTCGCCCAGTCCGCTTCAGCCCAGGAAGAAGTTCAAAGAAGAAAGCCTCGAGGAGCTTGCCGCGTCCCTGAAGGAACACGGAGTGGTACAGCCGATCATCGTGCGCCCCTCGGGTACGGGATATGAGCTCCTGGTAGGCGAGAGGAGGTGGAGGGCTGCCCAGTTGGCGGGGCTGAAGTCTATCCCCGCGGTGGTGAGGGAGGCGGAGCCCTCCGAATGCTTGCAGGTGGCACTGGTGGAAAACCTGCACAGGGATGACCTGAACGGCATAGAGGAGGCCAGCGCCTACCGCCAGCTCATGGAGGAATTCGGCCTGACCCAGGAGGAAATTTCGCAGAAAGTTGGCAAATCGAGGTCGGCGGTGGCCAATGCGCTACGCTTACTTCAACTTCCAGTGGAGATTCAGGCATCGGTGGTAGCCGAGGAAATCACTGCCGGTCATGCCCGCGCGCTCCTCGCCCTGCAGGGCGATCCTTACCAGGAGACACTACTCAAGCGGATAATCGAGGAGGGGCTGTCCGTGCGGGAGACGGAAGAGCTGGTGCGTAGTAGGCTGAAGGGCGCAGGGGCCGAAAAAGGGGCAGCCAGGGAGAAGCCCAAACAACTCCAGCACTACGCGGAGCTGATATCCGCCAGCCTGCAGGCGCGGGCAAAGGTGGTACAGGGCAAGAGGAAGGGCAAGATAGTCATCGAGTTCAAGGGGGAGAAGGACCTGAGGAGGCTGCTCAAGGAAATAGGCGTCCAGGTGGAGGAAGAGGCAACGGGATGAGGGTGCTCGTCACGGAGAGCCCGTGGCCTCGTTTGGAAGCAGGACCCGGTTAAAGAAAAAGGTTCGGTCGAGGGCGCATATCCCGCGGACCCACTCCGTTCACCGTTATCCCCGGGAAGAAACCAGGGGATAAGCGTTAAGTGTATTTCTCCAGGGCCAGGTCAACCAGGCGCTCCACCAGGCGTTTGAAGGACAAGCCGGCCGCCTCCGCAGCCAGAGGTAGGAGGCTTGACTCCGTCATTCCCGGACTGATGTTAAGCTCAAGGACCATCGGCACACCTTCCCGGTCGACGATGATATCCACCCGGGATAGATTCTGGCATTCCAGACTGCGGTGGGCCTTAATGGCCGCCTCCACCACTCGTTCAGCGGTTTCCTCGGGAAGACGGGCCGGGCAATAGTAATCGGTTGCCCCCAGGGTGTAACGGGATTCGAAATCGAAGAACCCGCTGTGGGGAACGATTTCCACCACCGGGAGTGCCTCCAGCTCTCTATTCCCCAGGATGCTGACCGCCACCTCGGTGCCGGGGACGAATTTCTCCAGCAGGACCCGATCGTCGTAGTGGAGGGCCGAGCGGACGGCCTCGGGCAGGGCTACCTCGTTGTCCACCACCCTTACCCCCAGCGCCGATCCCTGGGCCACCGGCTTCACGACCAAGGGATATCCCAACTTTTGTCCCGCAGTCGCCAGGGCGGCCAAGGCGCCCATTTCCTCGAAAGTGGCCTCGCTTAACACGAAGAAGGGAGGGGTGGGAATGCCGTTACGGATGAAGACTTCCTTGGAAAGAGCCTTGTTGAAGCCCAAAGCGCTGGAGAAAACGCCCGGTCCGGTATAAGGGATGCCCAGTATCTCCAACAGCTCCTGCACCGTACCGTCTTCCCCGAATTTGCCGTGGAGGGCGATATATGCCAGGTCCAGTCCCGCCCTTTTCAAATTGGGAACCAGGTTTTCGTCGACGTCGAACTCCACCACATCGTGTCCCAGTGCCTGGAGAGCCCGGGACACTCTTCTTCCGGAGCGCAGGGATATATCCCTTTCCAAGGATCTTCCCCCCATGAGAACGCCGATTCGCATCGCACTCAACCCCCTATTCCTCGGTGCCGGGATAGCCGTTTGTCTTCGGCCCCAGGCCCAGGGACTTGGCCAGGGCCACCTCCCGCTTGACCACCTTCGACAGGCGCTTTATGCCTTCCCACACCAGCTCGGGCTCCGGGTAACTGAAATTCAGCCGCATGCTGTTCTCGCCTCCCTCATATGGGAAGAAGCCCCTTCCGGGGACGTAAGCCACCTTGGCGTCGATGGCCGAGGCTAACATGTCGGAAGTCCTTATGAACTCCGGAAGGGTGACCCAGAGGAAGAGGCCGCCCTGCGGGCGTGTCCAGGATGCGATCCCGGAGAGAAATTCCTCCATGGCTTCGAGCATGACATTCCTGCGTTCCCGGTAGATCTCCACCAATTGCCCGATCTGGCCTCTCCAGTCATGGCGGGAGAAGTATAGGTGGGCCACCCTCTGGGTGAATGATGAGGTGCAGAGGTCCGCGGATTGCTTGGCCAGGAGGAGCTTCTCCAGTATGGGGTGAGGGGCAGCCACCCACCCTATGCGCATACCGGCGGAGAATATCTTGGAAAGGGTTCCCAGGTAAATCACCCGGTTCTCGTCCAGGGTGCGCAATGCCGGGGAGGGCTCCCCCTCGAATCGCAGCAACCCGTAAGGGTTATCTTCCACCACCAGGCAATCGAAGGTCTCCGCGAGCTGCAGGAGGCCGTAGCGACGCTCGGTGCTCATGGTGACTCCCGCGGGGTTGTGAAAGTTGGGCACGGTGTATATGAACTTGACTTGCCGGCCGCGCCCGGATAGGCGGCGAAGGGTTTTCTCCAGCGGGTCGAGGAGCATGCCCTCCCCGTCGATGGGTATGGTGTGGATTCGAGGCTGGTAACTCAGGAAGCTGTTGAGCGCCCCTACGTAGCTGGGGGCCTCGGTTACGATGTCGTCGCCCGGATTTATGAAGATTTTGGAAATTATTTCCAAGCCCTGCTGGGCGCCGTTGGTTATGATTATGTCCTCGGGCAGGCAGGGGATCCCCTCCTCGCGCATGACCTCCACCAGGCTCCTCTTCAGGGGCGCATAGCCGTCCGTTGGTCCGTACTGCAGGGCTGCGGCATGGTCCTCGCGCAGGACTTCCTCCACCAAGCCGAGTATCACGCCTGGATCCATGGCCTGGGTGTAAGGCAACCCCCCGGCAAGAGAGATGATGTCGCGGCGGGCGGTGACGGCCAAGAGGTCTCGGATCTCCGAGGAGAGCATGCTCGATGTGCGGTGAGCATACTTGTCACCGAAAGGATCCAACACGAACCTGCGTGTCATGACCGTATCGCCCCTCGGCCGCAACCCGGCACTTTCGTATGAGTTGTAGTATACAGCACCTTTGACGGGAAGGATCGGATTCCCCGTGGCCCTCCCGGCTTGGCAGGGAAGACCCATGCGGGACCCGGGATCGGGGCGGAGGCATGACCAAGAGTCCAGGCCGCGAGCTCCTTGCCGAGGGAGGGGAAAGTCGGCGCCGGGCGCCTCCGCGAAAACCCCGGGGCCTTCAAGGGGGCGGTCCGAGGGGACGATAAACATGAACGGTTTAAAGTCGGAATGATCAATGCGATGCGACAAAGGGCGCGGGCGTACGTGCCCGGTGAAAGCGGGTGAGCCGTGGGGGATTACCCCTTCCGACGGGGAAAGGTGGGGCGATGGACGAGCGGGCGACCCGAACCGATGGAGGCAGGGAAGAAGCCACGGCGGGGGATCTCGGCTTCGAGCTGCTCCTCCGCTACCTCGGGTCCCACTTCGGACTCGATTTTAAGCAATACAAGCCCAATTACCTGAAGCGGCGCATAGGGGTGCGCATGAGAGCCACGGGTTGCGGTGATTACCTCCAGTACCGCCAGTACGTGAGGCAGCACCCGGAGGAATACGGGAGGCTCATCAACGACCTCACCATCAACGTCACGGAGTTTTTCCGTGACCCCGACGTGTATGAAGTCCTGCGATCCAGGGTCATTCCTGAGATCATCGATTACAAGAAAAAGATCGGCTCTTACAACCTCAGGGCTTGGAGCGCGGGGTGCGCCACGGGAGAGGAGCCCTATTCCCTTTCCATCCTCTTTCTCGAGGCCACCGCGGGGCGAAATACACAAACCCCCTGGATGCTGCGCATAACGGCCACCGACCTTGACGACAAGGCTCTGAAGGCGGCCAGGGAGGGCTTTTACGAGAGCGTGAAGCTGTTGCCCGGGATAGACCTTCGGAGATATTTCGACCAGGAGGGTAACGGTTACCGGGTGAAAGAGGAGGTCAAGAGGCCGGTTCGTTTCCTGCTCCTCGACCTGATGCACAAGCCTCCCCTGAGGCACCTGGACCTCATCCTGTGCCGCAACGTGCTCATCTATTTCGAGAGGAAAAAACAGGCCAAAATACTGGATATTTTCAGCCGTTGTCTGAGGGAAGGCGGGTTCCTGGTGCTGGGGAAAAGCGAGACCATCGTCGGCCCGGAGGGCTCCAGCTTCAAGCCCTATCGAAGGAAAGAGAGGATTTACGTGCGCACCTGAGGCCGCCGGGAAACGGCCGCCGACCTCTCGCTCCCCGGGTCGAGGCGGGGCGGGAAGGAGCCTCATCGGCCGAGGCGCCTGGGCGGACCATGTGAATCGTCGGCCTCGGAAGGAAGGTCGCGGCGCAAAATATAAAACTATTAGGGATGGCTGCCGATTAAGCCAGTGGCGGAATGGCCGGACGGAGCTTTCGATCCGGGAGGCGACCGGAACAACCCGGGCTGCCGGCCGCGAGGGTATGGAGGGTTAGGCGCATGGATAAGACCTCCTCAACCGTTGAACATGGGGAGCTCAGGGCGGGCGCCAGGAGAGCGGCGATCGCCGTCGGGATAGCCTTCGTGGCCTTGACCCTGGCCATCTGCATCACAGGCTTGGTGGTCTTCACGGTGGGTTCCTCCAGGGCCCATCGTGCGGCGGAAGCCGGCGAGCTGGGCGAAGCCCGGGAAAACGCGGATTCCGCAAGGGGCCTCCTCGAGGCGGCTCGAGGTGCGTTCGCCGTCCTGCTGGCGATGGAGGTCGTCCTGGCGATGGCGTGGACGGCCCTCCTTTACCGGTGGATAACGGGAACGGTGAGAGAGGTGACCTGGCAGGTACAACAAGTTTCCGCCGGCGACGGGGACCTTACCCGTCGCATAAGGGTGCGCGACCGGCGGATTTTCGGCGCCCTGGCCGACAGCATCAACGCCATGATCGGCGCCCTGCAGGGCTCGGTGGCGGAGATAAGCCGGATAGCCTCGGACCTGAACAAAAATGCCGAGCAGATGTCGGCGGTAATCCAGCAGATGAACGCCTCCAGCCAGGACATCTCCAACACCATTACCCACATCGCCAAGGGGGGCGAGGAACAGGCCCGAAGGGTCCTGGAAACCTCGCATTCCATGGAGCTCATGAACGCTTCCATCCAGGAGATGGCGGAGAAGGCCGACCTGTCCAACCGGGCGGCCATGGAGGCCATCGAGATCGCCCAGAAGGGGGCCGAGGCGGCCGTGGACACGGCCGAGGCCATGGAGATAATCCGCGGGGCGGCCGAGGCGGTGGTGGAGGCGAGCGCCGGCCTCGAGGAGCGCTTCATGCAGATCGGGATCATCGTGGACGTGATCGCCTCGGTGGCCGACCAGACCAACTTGCTGGCCCTCAACGCGGCCATAGAGGCGGCCCGTGCCGGGGAGCAGGGGCGGGGCTTCGCCGTGGTGGCCGAGGAGGTGCGCAATCTGGCGGAGAACTCCCGGAAGTCGGCGGAGCAGATAGCCAATCTGATCCGGGAGATCGAGTCCGGGGTGAACCGCATGAGGACCAGCATCGATTCGGCGATCGAGCAGGTAAAGGGGGGTACCGAGGTGGTGGAGAAAGCCGGCAGGGCCCTGCAGGAGATAGCCCTGACCATCGAAACCACCTCGCGTTATGCCAACGAGATAGCGGAGATAACCAAGCGGCAAGTGCAGGAAAACGAGGAGGCCCTGAAAGCCATCACGGAGATAGCCAGCATCGCCGACGAGACGGCCGCTTCCTCGGAGGAGGCCTCCGCCACGGTGGAAGAACAAACGGCCTCCATGCAGGAGATGGCCGCGGCCGCGGCGGAGCTCGCGGCCATGGCGGAAAGGCTGAACCAGCTGGTGAAAGGCTTCAAAGTCTGAAACGCAACAGGCGCAAAGGGGTGGAGAAGGAATGGACCCTCGCCAAGATGAGATCAAGAAGACCGCGGAGAGCATGGCCAGGTTCGTGGCAATGACGTCGGCCATCGTTTTCCCCCTCGGGATAGCGATGGATATCGGCATCGCTTACGCGGCGGCCAAGCTCTCCTGGAGCCCCCTCCTGGTGGGCCTCCTTTTCGGCTTCCTCGCCATCGCGGTGACCATGTCCGCGGCGGCCCTATATATAATCCCCGTGTATCTCTTGCCCGTCCGTTACCTCCGGCAGATATTGGAAAGGCTTCGACACGGGGATTTCACGGTACATGCCGACGAGGAAAAAAGCGGTTTGCTGCAGGGTTTTGCCATGGCCCTCAACGAACTGGCCGATTCCATGCGCGCCATGTTGAAGGAGCAGGCGGAGACGGCGGACCAGCTGACCTCGGCCAGCGAAATGATGTCCGGGGTTTCCAGGGAGACCACGGAGACGGCTCAGGAGACGGCCAACACCGTTTCCCAGTTGGCCCGGGGGGCCGAGGAGCAGGTCAACGCCATCATGCAGGCCCAGAACACGGTCAGCGAGATAGTGAGCGAGATTTCCCGGGTGGCGGAGAGCTCCCAGGAGGCCAGCCGCTTCAGCGAGCAGGCGCAGGACACGGTGGCCAAGGGAGTGATGGCCGTCCGACGGGCCACTGAGAAGATGCAGCAGATAAAGGCCACCGTGGACGCATCGGCGGACGCGGTCAGGGAATTGGGCGAACACTCCACGCAGATAGGCCTCATAGTGGACGTCATCACCTCCATCGCCGACCAGACCAACCTGCTGGCCCTCAACGCGGCCATAGAGGCGGCCCGTGCCGGGGAGCAGGGGCGGGGCTTCGCCGTGGTGGCGGGGGAGGTACGCAACCTGGCTGAAGGGTCGGCCAAGGCGGCGTCCCAGATCGCCAACCTGGTGAGGGAAATACAGCGGGGGATCGAGCGCACCATCCAGGGAATGGAGGGCGGCACCCTGGTGGCGGACGAGGGAAACATGGTGGTGGGGGAGGCCAGGGAGATGCTCGAGAAGATAGACGAGGCATCGCGCGCCATATCCGAAAAGATCGCCGCCATTTACGAGGCCACCCAGCAGATCTTCGAAAAGAGCGGCAAGGTGGTGGAGGCCATGAACTCCATCGCCGGCATTTCCGAGGAATCCGCGGCCTCCACCCAAGAGGTATCCGCTTCCATCCAGGAACAGACGGCGGCCATGGAAGAGGTGACCGCTGCCGCCCAGGAATTGGAGGAAATTGCCAACAGGCTGCGAGCCATGCACCAGCAGTTCAGGCTGTAGGCGGGAGGCTTCGTTGAGGACCGGTGTGGGTTGGGATATAGTGAATTCATGAGCCGGTGCGTGACTCCCGGGAGGAGATGGATATGGCTGAGGAAGCGAAGTCGGCGGAAGAGATCCAGCTGGTGGTCTTCGGGCTGGGAAGGGAAGAGTTCGCCGTGGAGGTGTCCCAAGTACGGGAGATCATCCGCATGGAGGAGATAACGCGCATGCCCAAGAGCCCCCATTTCGTGGAGGGGATCATCAACCTGCGGGGACAGATAATCGCCGTCATCGACCTGGCCAAGAGGCTGAATATCCCCTCAGGGGAGCGGGGCCCGGAGACAAGGATCATCGTGGTGGAGGCCGGCGAGGTCAAGGTGGGAATGATCGTGGATTCCGTCTCCGAGGTTTTGAGGATAAGCTCCGAGGCTATAGAGCCCAATCCGTCCCTGGCCGCCGACGTATCCGCGGCCTTCCTGCAAGGCGTGGTCAAGCACGACAATCGCCTTATCATCCTTCTCGATCTGACCAAGATCCTCTCCCTGGAGGAGATGGCGGGCATGGGATTTCAGTAATCGAGGGTCGTTTTTCGATATATAGATGGGGATGCCCTATCCCGGCCCATGGAGACCGGGTTGACGCGGGAAGAGAGGAAGAACAACGGCACGGGAGTTGATAATGATGGTGGCGGAAAAAGCGAGTGCCGGGGGCCCCGATAAGATCAAGGGAAAGGAGGGCAGAATGGCGCCTACCGTTCTGATCGTCGACGACGCCCTTTTCATGCGCATGATGATCAGGGATATCCTGTCCAAGGACGGCTTCGAGGTCGTAGGCGAGGCGGAGAACGGCGTGGAAGCGGTGGAACGCTATAAGGAGATGCGGCCGGACCTGGTGACCATGGATATCGTCATGCCCGAGATGGACGGCATCGAGGCGGTCAGGCAGATCATGAAGATAGACCCCAACGCCAAGATACTTATGTGTAGCGCCATGGGCCAGCAGCCGCTGGTGGTGGAGGCACTCGAGGCGGGGGCAAAAGACTTCATCATCAAACCCTTCCAACCCTCGAAGGTCATCGAGGCGGTCGAGAAAGCGCTCAAGAGCTGAGCGTTTCTCCCCCGAAGGGGAGGAGGTGGACTTTTTGCCCCGCAAGGTCAGGGTTTTGATAGTCGACGATTCCGCCTTGGTGCGCAAGCTCCTGAGGGACATCATAAACACCGATCCGGAAATGGAGGTGGCGGGCACCGCTGTCAACGGCGTAGAGGCCATCCGGGCCATTGCCGAACTCAAACCCGACGTGGTGACCATGGACATCCACATGCCCGAGATGGACGGCCTCACCGCGCTGGGGTATATCATGCGCAAGATGCCCGTTCCGGTGGTGATGCTCAGCGCCATGGCCCAAAAGGGAGCTGCCGCCACCCTGAAAGCCCTCGAGCTGGGGGCGGTGGATTTTATAACCAAGCCTTCCCATTATCCCTCTGCGGTCAAGGAGGTGCGGGAGGAGGTAATCCTGAAGATAAAAACGGCCTTTCACGCCAGGGGGCGGTTAAGGGGCGCCTTCCCGAGGGCCAAGGAGAGGAGGGGGCCCCTTCCGGGCGTAAAACCCGTCAGGGAGGAAAAGCTGGTGGTGATAGGGGCGTCGGCGGGCGGGCCCCGCGCCCTGGTGGAGATCATGCCCATGTTCCCCCGGGATATCCCGGCGGCCCTGCTCATTGTCCAGCACATGCCGGGCGTTTTTACCCGCTCTTTCGCCTCCAGGCTCAACTCCATTTCCGTCCTCCCGGTGAGGGAAGCCGAGGAAGGGGACGAGATCGAGCCGGGCACCGCGCTGGTGGCACCGGGCGGGAAAGACCTCATTGTTTGCCCCGACCGCAGCGGTTTGGGGAGGGTGGAGCTCATGGACTCCCCTAACCGTACCGGCGCCACCCCCCGCATCGACGCCACCATGATCACCGCCGCGGAGACCTTCGGCCCGCGGACGATCGGGGTGATAATGACCGGCATGGGATCTGACGGGGCCAAGGGGATGGGGATCATAAAGAAGAACAAGGGAAGCACCATCGCCCAGGACGAGGCCAGTTGCCTGGTTTTCGGCATGCCCAAGGTGGCTATCGAGAAAGGCCACGTGGATTGGGTGGTCTCCCTGGAGAAGATCCCGGTAAAGATTCTGGAACTGCTGCAGAATCCAGGCTAGCCTTCCATCGAGGTGATGGCCCATGGACATGGACGTTTCCCAGTACAAGGAACTGTTCATCAACGAAGCCCAGGAACACCTGGAGGCCCTGAACCAGGCCATGGTGGAGCTGGAGAAGGATCCGGGCAACCCCGACGTTCTCACCGAGATCTTCCGCTCCGCGCACACCCTCAAGGGCATGTCCGCCACCATGGGCTTCGACCAGCTCACGGAACTTACCCACGAGATGGAGAACGTCCTAGACGGGCTGCGCAGCGGAGACATGGAGGCCAGCACGGAGATCGTGGATCTGCTCTTCAGTTGTCTCGATCTGCTGGGGTCCATGGTGGCGGCCATCGCCGAGGAAAGCGGCCGGTTCGTGGACTCCAAGCCGGTCATAGATGCCCTGCGGGAGGCTTACGGGGGCGGGAAATCAGCTTACGAGCCCAGGGCCAGGAGTGGCGAAGCGGTGGAATTACCCAAGGCGCCCCTCCCAGGCGGGGAAAAGCCGGCGGAGGCCGCCCCCCTCTCGGCAGAGAGCGCCGAGAGGCCCTCCGAAGGGGAGAGGGAAGTGCGCCTAAGGGTGACCCTGGACAGGGACTGCGCCCTGAAATCGGTGCGCGTGTTCATGATCTTCAAGAAGTTGTCCCGGTTGGGGAGGATAACCGGGTCCCAGCCTTCCATGGAGGACCTGGAGGACGAGAAGTTCGAGCGCTCCTTCGAGGTGAGCCTGCTCACCGCGGCGAGCGAGGAAAGCCTACGCCGCGAACTCATGACCATCGCCGAGGTCTCGGACGTGGAGTTATTGCCCTCTGGAATGGAGGTCGCGGCGGAGGCGCCGGAGGAGAAACGGCACGAAGCCGCCGAGGGCGGGGTTCCGGGAGCGGACGTCGGGCTAGAGCGTCCCGCGGCGCCGTTGCGGACCCAAAGCGTCCGGGTGAACATCGCCAGGCTGGACAACCTGATGAACCTCATCGGGGAGCTGGTGATCAACCGGACCCGGTTGCAGGAGATCGCCTCTTCCTACAACATTCCCGAGCTCAAGGAGGTCCTGGCCCAGACGGCACGCCTCACCGCCGAACTCCAGGACGAGGTTATGAAAACGCGCATGGTCCCCGTGGACCACATATTCAACCGCTTTCCGCGCATGGTGCGCGACCTGGCCAAAAGCCGCGGCAAGGAGATCGACTTCACCATGGAGGGGAGGGACATCGAGCTGGACCGGACCATACTGGACGAGATAAGCGATCCCCTCATGCATCTCCTGCGCAACGCCGTGGACCACGGTGTTGACAGCCCCGAAGAGAGGGAAGCGCGGGGAAAACCGCGACGGGGAAGCATCCGGCTGGCTGCCAGGAGAGACCGCAATTACGTCTCCATCGAGGTCTCCGACGACGGGCAGGGAATCGACGAACGTAAGGTTTACGAGGCCGCGGTGCGGCTTGGCCTGGTGTCCCCGGAGGAGAAGAAAGGCCTCAGCGAGGAGGACATGCTACGTCTCTTGACCACGCCCGGTTTCTCCACCGCCCAGGAGGTGAGCGGGGTTTCGGGGCGGGGAGTGGGCCTGGACGTGGTGCGCAGCAAAGTCGAGTCGCTGGGGGGCATTTTGGTCATGCAGACCAGGAAGGGAGAGGGGACGACCTTCGCCATGAAGCTTCCCCTTACCCTGGCCATTATCCAGGCCCTGCTGGTCAAGGCGGGCGGCGAGACGTATGCCATACCCCTGGGGACGGTTTCGGAGACGGCGGTGGTGTCCTCACACGAGATAAGGTACGTATCCAACCAGGAGGTGATCTTCCTCCGCGACGAGACCCTCCCCTTGTTGAGGTTGACCCGCTGCTTGGGGCTGCCGGACGAGGACGGCCGGGGGACCTTCCCCGTGGTTGTGGTGGAGGTGACGCCACGCACGGTGGCCATCGCCGTGGACGAGCTTTTGGGACAACAGGAAATCGTCATCACCAGCCTGGACAAGTTCCTGAAGGGCATCAAGGGCTTCGGCGGCGCCACCATACTGGGCACGGGACAGGTGGCGCTCATACTGGACATACCGAGTTTGATATCCTGATAATACAAGGGCGTTTGACGCGCGAACGGTGAAAGGAGCAGTCATGACCGAAAGGAAAGGGCTCACCCCCCTGCAGCTGGACGCGCTGAGAGAAGTAGGCAACATAGGCTCGGGAAACGCCGCCGTAGCCCTTTCCACCATGGTGGACAAGAAGGTGATGCTCAGCGTACCCCGCGCTTCGCTGGTCCCCCTGGTGAAGGTCTCCGACCTCGTGGGCGGCGCGGAGACGCCGGTGGTGGGCATCTACCTCCACATAAGCGGGGATGCCTCCGGGAGCATGCTCCTCCTGCTGGAGGAGAGCAGTGCCCGGGAACTGGCCCGCCTCATGGTCTCGGGCGCGGAGGGTGGAGAGATGACGGTGGTGGAACAGTCCGCGCTCCAGGAGACGGGCAGCATCCTGGCCGGCTCCTACCTCAACGCCCTCTCCCAGATGACCGGCATCCTCCTGAAACCCTCGGTGCCCGGCTTCGCCATGGACATGGCGGGGGCCATCATCGATTTCATACTGGTGGAGATAAGCCAGTCCGAGGACTATGTCCTGGTCATCGAGACGGAGTTCGACGTCCTGCAGCACAAGATAAGGGGACACCTTATCCTTTTCCCGGACCTGGGTTCGCTGGACATCATCCTGGGAAGGCTGGGAGTGAAGGCGGATTGACGGAGGAGAGCCTGGCCGAAAAGGTTATCAACGTGGGAGTGGCCGAATATTACGTGACCCACAACCCCCACATCCTGGCCAGCTACGGCCTGGGAAGCTGTGTGGGGGTGGCCCTTTACGACGAGAAGAAGAAGATCGGAGGCCTGGCCCACATCATGCTGCCTGATTCCACGGCCATCAGCAGGCCGGGGAAGCCGGGCCGCTGCGCCGACACCGCCATCAGGGCCATGGTGGAGGAGATGGAGAAGTTGGGATCCCGGAGGCGGGACATCAAGGCCAAGATGGCCGGCGGGGCCTGCATGTTCACCGTCCCCGGAGCCACCAACCCCAAGAACGTGCCCGGCCCGGCCATAGGAATGCAGATCGGGGAGAGAAACGTCGAGGCGACGAAAAAGGTGTTGCGAGAGTTGAACATACCCCTGGTAGCGGAGGATACCGGGGGCAATTACGGAAGGACCTTGCGCTTCAACGTGTCCGACGGCAAGGTATTTATAAGCTCCATAAGGCACGGGAGCAAGGAGCTCTGAGGCAGTCATGAAGGGCGAGAACGTGGAAGTGTCCCGGGAAGCCATAGCCACCTTGGCGGCGCAGGCGGCCTGCCAGGTGCCCGGAGTGGTGTCCTGTTACCGGAGCCCGGTGGACAGCCTGGCTTCCAGGGTGAAGCGGGAGTTCGTGCACAAGGGCATCAAGGTGGAAAACCTTGAGGGGACATACCGCCTGGGCGTCCACCTGAGAGTGAAATACGGAACCGACCTCCCGGCGCTGGCGCGCGAGGTGAGGGAGAAGGTGCGCGAGTACCTGGAGGGCCTTACCGACGTCAAGGTGGAGGAAGTGGAGGTGGTCATCGAGGACGTCGAGCCGCCTTATCCCTGAGAAAAGCTCCAAGCGGTCCGCCTGCCGACATAATGCCTCGCGGGTCGCCGCGTCTACCGGGTTGGCCGAAGAAGTCCGCCGGCGAGGGGGAAGGTCACCCCTCTTCTTTTGGATCGAAATAAACGGCGACGGCCCGCGCCAGCGCCAGCCCGAGCCCCGCGGGAATATCCGCCCCGGGAGGCCATTCCACCACCACGCAGGGCATGCGGGTTTCCCTGAGAAAGGGATAGCTTCGGGCCTCCGGCGCGGGGAGGGCATAACCAAGCACCTCCTCCATCCGGGAAGCCACCAGCTGGGCAAGCCGCCTGCCCCGTGGGGAAGAGTATCTCGGGCTCCCGAAGAAAAAAACACCGACTTTATCGGAGTCTCCGGGGCGGAATCCCAAGGCCGCGTCCGCCTCCTTCTGGTTGGCGTCCTGGGCTCGCTTGCTCTCGGGGACGGGTGCGCCGGAGCCTCCGGAAAGTATGGTGCTTATTCCCATATCCTCCAGGGCCAGGGAGGCGCGGCGCAGCGCTTCCTCTAATTCCGCTTGGCCCGGATCGAGGTCCAGGACCACCAGCCGCTCCTTCGGGCCGCGGTCCTCGCCGTCCTCGAGAGCCTCGTGGATCACGGCCACGCTGGTCTCCTTCATGGCGTGTTTCAGCCGCAGGAGGCAGGAGATGGTGGAGGTCCCGGCTATCCCGTCCACGGGCAGGCCCATGTCGTGTTGGAAGGCCCGTAGCGCCCGCTCGGTCTCCTGGCCGAAGATGCCGTCCTCGCGGCCGGCGTTGAACCCCAGGCGGTTCAGGTAAGATTGAAGCTCCCTGACGTCGTCTCCCCGGAAGGGCGGCACGCGGAGGTAGAGAAAGCGGTCGCCGAGGCGGAAGGAAGCCTCCACCAGCTCGCGCCAGGTGACCTCGTCCACGCGACCATCCGGACGCAGGCCCCGGGCGCACTGGAAACGCCGAACCGCCTCTTCAGTGGCTTCCCCAAAGGAGAGGTCGCGCATTTCCGACTCCATGCCCGGCGGCGCATAACCCAGCTCGTGGAGCCTCTTCTGGATGTCCGCCACCGGAAGTCCACGGTCGCCGCGGGAGATGGGCTGCACGGCTCAATCCCCCTCGTGAACGGGAAGGGTGAACTTGAAAGAGGAGCCCTTACCCGGCTCGCTTTCCACCCATATGCGCCCGCCGTGGCTTTCCACTATGCCCTTGGAGATCACCAGCCCGAGACCCAACCCGCCCGCGGGACGGGTGGAATCCGTCTCTACCTGGTAAAACATGGTAAACAATCTCTTTTGCTCGTGGAGGGGAATGCCCGGCCCGGTATCGCGGACCTCGAACTCCACCATCCCCTCCTCCGGCGAACGCCGGGCCGATACCTCGATCTTCCCGCCCGGGGGAGTGAACTTGACGGCGTTGCCGATGAGGTTCTCCAGCACCTGGTGGACCCTCCACACGTCCACGCTCACCGGGGGCAGCTCCTCCTCGACCGAGGACTCCAGGCTGAGCCCGCTTTCTTCCGCCTGGTTCCCGTACTCCGAGACCGCGTTGGCGATCAGCTCTTCCACCGGTGCCGGCCATTTCTTCCCCACCAGTCGGCCCTCCTCGAGGCGGGTTATGTCCAGGAGATCGTTGATGATCTTGGTCATCTGGTCGGCCCGGGCGTTGATGATTTTTATCTTGTCCATCTGGAAGGGGGTGAGCTCTCCCAGCTCTCCGAACTGGAAGGCATCGGCATATCCCTTGATGATGGAGAGAGGGGTGCGCAGCTCGTGGGAAGCAATGGCTATGAAGTCCGATTTCATCTTGTCCAGCACGGAGAGTTCCTCGTAGGCCCTTTCCAGGTCTTGGTGGCTCTGCTCCACCATGGCCTCCAGGCGCCGTCGCTCGCTGAGGTCGTGGGCGATGCCCACGATCCCCACGAGGTTGCCTCCCCTGAATACGGGCGCCGAACTTATCTGCACGGGCAGCTGGGTTCCGTCGGCACGGCGAAGCAAGGTCTCGAAGAAAACCTTCTCCCCGCGGCGGCGCCTCTCCAGCATGCGCTCCACCTTGTTCACCTCGTCGGGCATGACTATATCCCGTGGCTCCTTGTGCATGAGCTCCTCGGGGTGGCGGAGGCCCAGCATGTCCAGGAAAGCCTGGTTGCAGAAGGTGAAATGACCCTCGGCGTCCATGGCGTAAAAGCCGTCGTTAAGGCTCTCTATGAGCAGGTTGAGGTAATCGGTGGTCTCGGCGAGGCGGCGCTCGAGGCGCACGTATTCGCTCACTTCTTCAAACAGCAACAGCGCCTCGCGCACGTTGCCCTGTTCGTCGAGCAGGGGATGGATGCGCACGCGGTGAAAGTGATCCGCGCCTCCCACCTCCTGGTGCACCCGCGGTTGCTCGAAGGAACGCCCTTCCACCAGCACCCTGCGAAGTATGTGTTTCCAGTCGGCTCGGAATTCCTGGGGCATGATGTCCAGGGCCGGCAAGCCCTCCAGCCCCTGTGCGTCGATGCCCAGGGCCACGCTCAACCATTCCTGCATGGGCTGGTTACAGCGCAGGATTCGGAAATTGCGGTCCAGGACCGCTATCTTCACGGGAACTCCCTCGAAAAGGCCCACCTCGCGTTCCGAGGCCTCCCGTAAAGCCGCCTTTTCCCGGGCTTCGGCGGTGATATCCTCCACGAACAGCAGGAAAACGTCGCCCGGCCATTCCTGCGGGGAAGCCGCGGGACCCTGGCGTATCCGCACGCGACATACCCCGGAGCGGTCCTCGAGGAAGTACGGCTGGAAGTCGTATTCCAGCCCCCCGCCCTGTCTTCGCGCCTTTTCCAGGTACAGGGACCAGCTTCCGAAGAAAGGGGGGAGGAAAGCCTCGTCGATACGCTCGCCGGGCTCCAGGGGGCGACCGTGCCCCGCACGGCGGGGAAGATCGCGAGCCGCCGCATTGGCGGCCAGGATGCGGCCGCTTCCGTCCACCAGCACGGCGGGCAGCGGGAGAAGGGACAGGAAAGCCTCCCATCGCGCATCAAGGGGTCGAGTGACGCGACTTCGTAGCGGGAAAAGTCTCAGGCCAAGGAAAGCGGAAGCGGGGATGGCGAGCAGGGTAAGGACGGCAAAAACGGTCCCCGGCGTTCTCCTGCCCGCCGCGGTGAAGGCCAGGCAGAGCAGGGCAAGCGGGATTGGCGCCGCTGCGGTTAGGAGCAAAAGGCTAACCCGCCTGTTCATCCTCGATTTCCTCCCCGCGGGGGCCGCGAAGCTCTCCCCATACCCAGCTCCAATACCGGGCCACGGTGGGCAAGGCGAAGGAGATGGCGATGGTCATGGGGATGGAGGCCACCACCAACTTTATGGCTAAGCCGGTACGAGGATCGGGTTCGGGGAGCCCCCAAGCCTTGAGCATGAGGAGCGCCCAGGAAACGGGCAGCGGGAGGAGAAAGAAAAGGACCGCCACGCCGAAGAAGCGATAGTAGGGAGGCATCTCAAGGGCTTCCCCCAGCCGGCGGCTCAGGGACATGAGCAGCATCAACATGGCCGCTACCGAGAGAGGCCCGATGATGTACAAGGACGAGGAGAGGTAGATCATCTTCCCAACATCAGGCGGTAAGCCCTATAGACGACCACTAACAGGCAGACCCCGGCCAGCGCCGGCCAGATCGCCAGGTGAAGGTATATGGCCACGATTGACTCCCCCATAGAGAAGATAAACGTGCTCATTCCCATGAGGATGAAGAAGGGGAGGATGAGCGGATAGTACGTAAGGCCGCCGAACTTGCTCTCCGCCAGGCGGCATATCCCGTAAAAATAGACCAGCACCAGGGCGGTAGCGGAGGTATTGTAGAACCACAAAAACAGGGAAAAGGTCTTCAGCCAGTCGTAGGATGTCACCGCTCTCCCTTTCTCGGACAAAGATCGTGCCTCGGCCCGCTCAGGAAGGGCCCGAGCTGCGCCTGCGCTCGTCCAGGATGCGCCTCACCTCGGTAAGCAACTCCTGCTTACTGAAAGGCTTGGTGATGTAGCCCGCCGCCTTCATCACCGAAAGCCCGATCATCTTGTCTATGTTCTGCGTGCGCGCGGTGATGAAGGCCACCGGGGTGTCCTTCGCCTCCGGGTCGTTCTTGATGCGGCGTAGGACTTCCCATCCGTCAACCCTGGGCATCATGATGTCCAGGAGGATGAGGTCGGGCTTTTCCCGGAAGGTCTTCTCCAACGCCTCCTCCCCGGAAAAAGCCGAGATTGTCGTGTATCCGGCGTTGCCCAAGAAGAGTTCGATCAACTCGACCATCTCGCGGTCGTCGTCCACGACGAGGATCTTCTCCCCCACCTATTTCACCTCCCCTTTCCCGGCCTTCCCCTTGGGGCCGAATACCTCCACGAAGGCGTCGATCTCTCTCTTGCGGGGCAGGCCGGAGAGCACCCCCTCCCGGTCCGAGAACGGTTCGCCGATCAGGACCCCCCGTTCGGTGATGCGGAATTCGCGTATGGACTTGTCGTGCGAACTGGCCCTTTGCTTGAGTACCAGCATGGCGCGGGTGATGGAGGAATCGAGCTCCACGTAGCGCAGGATGATGACCGCGTCCACCAGGTAAGAGATGCCGTACTGCGCGGCGGCCACGTCGCCGGTTATGCCCGGGTCCTCCTGGGTCACCAGGGCGGTGAGGCCGTGCCGAAGGAGGGCGTTGGTGAACGTGAAGGCGATCTCCCTCATCTTCACCGGGTCGCGGGTGAGCCTCTCCAGGTGGGAGATGGAATCCACGAGTATCCTCCGGGCTCCCAGTTCCTGCACCATGGTGTCCAGGAGTCCGCCCGAGACCTGGGCCTGCTCGAAGAAGATCTCCGGGGAGGTGAAGAGGATGCGCACCAGGCCCCTGCGCTCCAGGTCCTGGAGATCGAAGCCCAAGGACAGGGCATCGCGCAGGAGCTTCTTGGGAAAGTGCTCGAACGTTACGATAAGCCCCGGCTCTCCGAACTTCTCCGCGCCCCTGGCGATAAATTCCAATCCCAGACAGGTTTTTCCAGTTCCTGGCGCCCCCAGCACAAGGGTGACCGAGCCCCGGTAGGGCCCGCCGTCCATCATGTCGTCCAGCCTCGGGATGCCGGTGGAAGCCCGCTCCCTTACCGATTCCTCGCTCATTCAGCCTCCCTTTTCACCCCTTATTATACACGCCGGACCGCCCAACCTTCCCCCGTCCCTCGGGATCCCTGGGGGCGGTGGCCCTGCCATGCCGGGGTTGAAGAGTCGGAGCCGGGCTCGGAGGAACGGGCTCCCGGGCCGCACGAGGAAGGCGTCGCGAACCCCCCCGGAGGAGAGGCTTCCATCCACCAAGGGGGAGGCCGCGGCCTCATGCCGGAACCTTTGGGAGGCCGCACGCGGAGGGTTGTCATGACCATGACGCGGACGCGGTCGACGAGACGTGTCCCGGGTTCCCGCGGCAGGCGCTCGCGCCCTCGTGCCGCACTTCGAGCGTGGCCCATGCGGGGATTTCCCGCGAAGCCCGAAGCGGAGAGGCGGGTCCGCGGGCCCCGCGCATCGGCGACGGCCGGTGCCTCGTGCTATACTTATATCGTGATCGTGCTAAGCGGGGAGCTAGCGGTGCCCTGTACCCGCAATCCGCTATAGCGGGGCCTAATTCCCAACTGAGGCTCTCCGGTCTTGAGTATGGCGCGCCGGCAAGCGGCGTTGAGGGTCGGGTCCTGCGCGACGGGAACTTGCGAACCCCGTCAGGTCCGGAAGGAAGCAGCGGTAAGCAAATCTTCCCGGGCGCCGCAGATCAACCTAGCCGGAGCAGGCTACCGGCGTAGCGCTCGGGGTCGGGAGTCGAGGGCGGGTGCACGATCACATATATTTGCCCGCGATCGTCCGGTGGCGGAAGGCCGGGAGAAGATAAGAGTTGGCTTACGTCTCTTTATACCGCAAGCGGCGACCCCAAACCTTCGAGGAGGTGGTGGGCCAGGAATACGTGACCCGCACCCTGGCCAACGCCATACGCTCCGGGAACATCGCCCATGCATACCTTTTCGCCGGCCCGCGGGGAACGGGGAAGACCAGTACGGCGCGCATTCTGGCCAAGGCCCTTAACTGCGAGGAGGGCCCCACTCCCAATCCCTGCAACCGCTGCGCTTCCTGCCGTTCCATAGCCGACGGCACCTCGGTGGATGTGGTGGAGATCGACGCCGCCTCCAACCGCGGCATAGACGACATCCGGGACCTGCGGGAGAGGGTCATCTTCACCCCCGCCTCCTCGCGGGTCAAGGTGTACATCCTCGACGAGGCCCACATGATAACCAAGGAAGCCTTCAACGCTTTCCTCAAAACGCTGGAGGAACCGCCGGCACACGCGGTCTTCGTCCTGGCCACCACGGAGCCCCACAAGCTCCCGCAGACCATACTTTCCCGCTGCCAAAGGCACGATTTCCGCAGCGTACCCGCACCCCTGATGGCCGAATACCTTCAGAGGGTAGCCGGCGAGGAAGGCTACCGGGTCACCCCGGAAGCCCTGCGCCTGGTGGCCCGGAGGGCGAGGGGATCGGTGCGCGATGCCCTGGTGGCGCTGGAACAGCTGGCCAGCTACGGGGAAGGGGTGGTGGAGGAGTCCGACGCGGCGGGTTTTCTGGGACTTATAGAGGACGAGGTGCTCTTGGAGACGGGAGAGGCTCTCATCGGAGGCGATATCCGGGCGGTCATCTCCATGGTGGAGAGGGTGCACGAGGAGGGGAGGGACCTCGCGCACTTCGCGATCCAGGTCCAGGATCACTTTCGAAAGGTCCTCCTCCTCCAGCATGCCGACCTCGGGGCGGTGGACCTGGAGGTGGACGAGGGCTCCATGGGCAGGCTGCGCGAGCAGGCCTCCCTCCTTTCGCCGGAGAGGACCCTGCATTTCATAGCCTCCATGGGGCGTGCCCGAGAGGAAATGAGGCAGTCCTCCTCGCCTCGCCTGGTCTTGGAGAGCGCCCTGATAGCCATGGCCAGGGAAGACCTGGAGGGAACGCCGGAGGCCGTTCTCGCCCGCCTCCGGAAGCTGGAGGATAGGTTGGAGGGAGTCGGGCTCCCGGGGGCCGTCCCCGGTGCATGGCGGGAAAGGGCTGTTTCCGTGGGCCGGGCGGCCCCCCCCGGGAAGCAGACCGGGGTTGCCGCGGGAAAAGAGGCGGCCGGCGCGGAGTCGGGGAGAAGAGGGAGGAGTTCGGCGGCCACGGAGGCGGCGGAGCCGGAAAGGTTACCCGGGGGGCGGGGGCCGGAAACCGCGGGGACGGAGGAAGGCCCCGGCGGCGGGGATTCCGCAGCGATCGGATTGGACATGTCCGCGGTGAGAAGGTCATGGGCGCGGGTCAGGGAGCGGGTGAGAGAGATCAAGGTCCCGACCCACGCTCTGCTCATGGAGGGAAAGCCCCTCCGCCTGGAGGGCGACGAGCTGGTCATCTCCTTCCCGCCCGACCGCGCCTTTCACTGCGGGGAGCTGGGCAAGGAAAACCACAGGCTTGTCGTGGAGCGGGCCCTACGTGAGGTGCTCGGGGTTCCCCTGAGGATGAGAGCGGTTATGGAGGGAGAGGGCAGGGGTCCCGTGGCGCCCCCCTCCCAGGGACGGAAACAGCGCGTCGCTCCCGCCCCGGAAGGAGGCGTAGAGATAAAGGAGGCCGCCGGGACGCCCGGTGCCGAAGGGGAGGTAGAAGCCGTTACGCCGCAACCGGGAACGAGGCCTCGCGGAATGCCGGAGGACGCGGAAAAGGAGGTGGCGACCCCGGCGGGGAAGGAGAGTGCGGGAGACGCCGGTAAGGTGAAGCTCCTCAAGGACGTATTCGGGGCGGAAATGGTGGAGGAGATAAAGCTCCAGGAATGAGGTTTCCGCGAGATTTATCAGGGGGCGCCCGGCGCGTGCCGCGGGAGCGGGGGACGAGGAGGTGAAAGGTGAACGGGAACCTGCAGAAAATGATGAAGCAAGCCCAGAAGTTGCAGCGCCAGATGCTGGAGGCGCAGGAGGCCCTGGCCGAGGAGAGGGTGGAGGCCACTTCCGGGGGAGGGGTGGTCAAGGTGGTGGCCGACGGGCAGCAGAATGTCCTGGAGATCAAGATCGACCCCCAGGCCGTGGACCCCGAAGACGTGGAGATGCTGGAGGACCTGGTCCTGGCGGCGGTGGCCGAGGCGCTCAGGAAGTCGCGCGAGCTGGCGGAAGAGAGGCTGGGCGTCTTCACGAAGGGCCTTAAGATACCGGGGCTCTTTTAGGAGGGGAAGTGCTGTACACGCCTCCCCTTGCGAGATTGGTGGAAGAACTTTCCAAGTTGCCCGGCGTCGGACCCAAGACGGCGCAGAGGCTGGCTTTTCACCTTCTCAGGGTCCCCCCGGAGGAAGCCCGTTCCCTGGCCCAGGCCATCGTGGAGGCGAGGGAAAAGATATCTTACTGCCGCCGGTGTTTCAACTTCGCCGAGGGGGATCTCTGCGAATACTGCGCGGACACCCGTCGCGATCCCGCTCTGGTGTGCGTCGTGGAACGGCCCCAGGACATCGTGGCCGTGGAGAGGACGGGCGAGTTTCGCGGCCTTTACCATGTCCTGGGCGGAGCCATCTCCCCCATCGACGGCATCGGACCGGAGGAGCTGCGCATCCGCGAGCTGCTGGACCGGGTGCGCAAGGACGCGGTCCGCGAGGTCATCATCGCCACCAACCCACGGGTGGAGGGCGAGGCCACCGCCATGTACCTGGCCAATCTCCTCAAGCCCCTCGGGGTCCGAGCCACGCGCATCGCCAGCGGCCTCCCGGTGGGCGGGGATCTGGAATACGCGGACGAGGTGACCCTGGGAAGGGCTCTCAAGGGCAGGCACGAGCTCTGAGCCTTGACAGCCGCAGGGGGCGGGCGTAAAAAGAGGAAAGGCTTGGGCAAGCCGGTAAGGTTTTATAGGTAATATATGGAAAATGGACAGAAGGCGCATCCTGGTGCAGAAGTACGGCGGGACTTCCGTGGCCGACACGGAGAGGATAAAGAACGTGGCCAGGCGCATCGCGGATACCCGCCGCGAGGGCTACCATGTGGTGGCGGTGATCTCCGCCCTGGGCGACACCACCGATCGCTTGGTGGAACTGGCTTACCAGATCACCCCCCGGCCCCGGGAAAGGGAGATGGACATGCTCCTGGCCACCGGGGAGCAGATCTCCGTGGCCCTGCTCTCCATGGCCATGCACGAGTTGGGCCACGAGGCCATATCCTTCACCGGAGCCCAGGTGGGCATCGTCACGGACAGCGCCCACACCAAGGCCAAGATCCTGGACGTCAAGGTGGGCCGCATCCTCGAGGAGCTGGAGAGGGGCAGCGTGGTCATCGTGGCCGGTTTCCAGGGAGTGACCCTTGACGACCAGATAACCACCCTGGGGCGGGGGGGCTCGGACACGACCGCTGTGGCTCTGGCCGCCGCCCTGGGCGCCGAGGTGTGCGAGATATATACTGACGTGGACGGGGTTTACACCGCGGACCCCCGGCTGGTGCCCGAGGCGCGGAAGTTGAGCCGCATCTCCTACGAGGAGATGCTGGAGATGGCCGCTACCGGGGCCCGGATCCTTCAGCTGCGCAGCGTGGAGTTCGCGAGGAATTACGGGGTGGTGATTCACGTGAGGTCCAGTTTTTCCCAAGAACAAGGCACCTGGATCACGGAAGAGGACGAGCGCATGGAGAAAGCCATCATCAGCGGCGTCACCCATGACGTCAGCGAGGCAAAGGTCACCGTCTTCGACGTCCCGGACCGGCCGGGAGTGGCCGCCGCGCTCTTCAAGGCCCTGGCGGCGGAGAACATCAACGTGGACATGATCATCCAGAACGTGAGCGAAAACCAGCGGACGGACATCTCCTTCACGGTGAGCAAGGACGACCTGGCGAAGGCGGAGGAGATAACCGCGCGGGTGGCCGAGGAGCTTGGGGCGGGCGGCGTCAACGTGGATCGGGACATCGCCAAGGTCAGCCTGGTGGGAGCCGGCATGCGCACGCACCCCGGCGTGGCGGCGGACATGTTCGCCGCCCTGGCGGAGAACGATATAAACATCGAGATGATCAGCACCTCGACCATCAAGATAAGCTGCGTCATAAGGGCGGAGGACGTGGAGAAGGCGGTACGGGCCATACACGCCAAGTTCGGACTGGATAGCGGCGTGGTCATGAGGGCCTGACCCTTGAGGTCTTGCGGGAGGCGTTCCATGGGGAGGGAATACCGCGTGGCCGTGGTGGGAGCCACGGGCATGGTGGGGATGACCATGCGGGAGATCCTGGAGGAGAGGGGTTTCCCCGTCTCCGAGCTGCGCCTCCTGGCCTCTGAACGCTCCCGGGGAAGGCGGCTGCCCTTCCGGGGGGAGGAGATCGAGGTGCAGGTCCTGGACGAGGGCTCCTTCCGGGGCATAGACCTGGCCCTCTTTTCCGCCGGTGCGGAGATATCCCGGCGTTTCGCCCCCCATGCCGTGCGCGCGGGGGCCCTGGTGGTGGACAACAGCAGCGCCTACCGCATGGACCCCGAGGTTCCCCTGGTGGTTCCGGAGGTCAACCCCGAGGCGGCCTTCGGCCACCGCGGGCTCATCGCCAACCCGAATTGCTCCACGATCCAGATGGTGGTGGTGCTCAAGCCCCTCCACGACCGCTCCCCCCTGCGCCGGGTGGTGGTTTCCACCTACCAGTCGGTGTCCGGTACCGGCAAGGAGGCCGTGGAGGAACTCCGGTCCCAGACGGAGGCGGTGCTCAGGGGCGAAGATCCCCTTCCCGAGGTCTATCCCCACCCCATAGCCTTCAACTGCCTGCCTCACATAGACGTCTTCTTCCCCAACGGGTACACGAAGGAAGAGATGAAGATGGTGGAGGAGACCAGGAAGATAATGGGAATACCCGACCTCCCCGTGTCCGCCACCACGGTACGCGTGCCCGTTTTCGTGGGCCACTCGGAATCGGTGAACGCGGAGTTCGAGGATCCCATCTCCCCGGGGGAGGCCAGGCGCATACTGGCCGCTGCGCCGGGGGTGGAGGTCGTGGACGACCCGGAGACCTTCCGGTACCCGATGGCCGTGGAAGCCGCCGGAACGGACCCCTGCTACGTAGGCCGCATACGGGCTGACCTTTCCTGTCCCCGGGCTCTCAACTTCTGGGTGGTGGCCGACAACCTGCGCAAGGGGGCCGCACTGAATGCGGTGCAGATAGCGGAGCTGGTGTTGGAGACCTGAATGTCCGGGGAAGGCCGGGAAACCGGGAACCGGGAGGTGGAGGGGCCGAGTTGTCACTGGCATCCCCAGCGTGAGGCGGTGGCCTTGTGCGTCTCCTGCGGGCGCGCGGTATGCGCCGAGTGCGACCGCCTCGTCGGTTACCGGCATCATTGCCCCGCCTGTTTCTCCCGGGCCGTATCGCCGCCGGGTTGGGGGCAGATCCCCTGCGTGCCCCCTTTGGCTCCCGGGACCGGATCGCTCCCCCCTCCGCCGACCATCCCCTCCCCACCCCCCACGCCGCCGGGATACCGCCCGATCGCTCCGCGCCTCGCCGTCCATACCGGCGTGGAAACGCGGGAGCCGGAGGATCCCCGGGAACGCCGCTGGTGGAGGGCGGACTGGAAGCTTTCCGAGGTCACCGCGGCCCTTGTAGTTATTTTCGGGGTCTACAACCTGGTCGGCGTGGCGCTCTTCCTTGCCACCGACAACCCCCTCTTCTACGAGTACCTGGCTTACGCACTTTTCTTCTGCCCCCTCATCCTCCTGTGCGCGTTGTGGATAGTAAGGCGTCACGGGAGGGGGCGCGAAGAGCTGGGTCTTCTCTGGGATCGGCCGTGGCGGACGCTGTTTTTCGGCTTGGGCGGGAGCGTAGCGGCTCTCCTTATGAGCTACGCGGCCTTTTTCGCCGTCTATTTTTTCTTTTATCTTCTAGCGGGAAGGCCGCCCTCGGCGGGGGAGACGGAACAGCTGCGGGGCATCGGGGGCGGCGAGCTGGCCCTGGTGATCGCGGTGGCGGTCTTGCTGGCCCCCGTGTTCGAGGAGATTTTCTTCCGCGGGCTTTTCTACTCCTCCCTGCGCAGGAGGTTGGGACCGCGGGCCGCGGTGGCTGTAAACGGCATCATCTTCGGGGTCCTGCACTTCCAGCCCATTTACATGATCTCCCTGGTCCTGGTGGGCATGGTGCTGGCCTATATTTACGAGAAGACGGACTCCCTGTTCGCCTCCATGACCGCCCATGCGCTTTACAACCTGGCCGTGGTCCTGGTGGCCCTTTTTGCTGGTTGGTGAGGAAAGCGGTGGCAGGGGCGGATGGCGAATGATGTCGCGCCCGGCCGGTTTCAGGCGGGGAAGGTGCTTACCGAAAAAATAACGGACCGCCGGAAGATGTACCGGTACTTGCCCCCGGGGGCTAAACGCGGGCGGCAGAGAAGGGAGAGATGTGAGGCCGCATCGGGACAAGGCGGGGGAAGGACGACCGCCGCTTGGCGGCGCGGAGAAGGGGGAAGGCCTGGTCGCGCGAGGCTTAGGTTAGACGGGAGAGGGGAATGGATATTCCGTCATGCGCGCTACATCCCCGCGAGCCGGCCATGGCTGCCTGTGCGGGATGCGGAGTCCATCACTGTTCGCGCTGCCTGAGGCCTGTCGGGGGCCGCTTGCTCTGCCCGTCCTGCGCGGAGAGGGAGGCTGCCGCGATCGGCGCCGTTTCCGGGACGGAAGTCCCCCGGGCACCGCAGGGCGGTCCGGTGGCGGCCAAGGTCGTGGCCGCCTGCGCCTTCCACGCCGGCGCGAGGGCGATCGCCAGGTGCGGCCGCTGTGGGGCCTTCATCTGCTCCGCCTGCCAGAGGATTGTCGGTGACAAGCGGTACTGCGCATATTGTTACCAGGAATTGGTAAATGAACGCCGGCGCGGGGAAGCGGCGGGCGGTAAAGCGGGGGTCTCCCGCACAGCCCCAAGGGTTCCCTGGAAATTGTGGCCGGGATTGGCATTCCTCCCCCTCCCCTTCCTGTTGAGCTGGCTCATGACCTACATGATGCGGCAAGGGGAGGAAGTCTCCATCGGGGCCGCCCAGCTGCTCATCAGCCTCTTGCTCTATTCCTCGACCCTGGCCTTCACCTTCCTGGCGGCCTCGAGGTACGGCAACGCGCGGAAGCTGTTGGGAATGCACGGGGAGAACCTCCCCGGGTCGTTGGGCTTGGGGGTGATCTCCGGGTCGCTGGCCTTCTGGATAGGGACGGCCGGAAGCCTCATATCCGCGGGGCTCTTGGAGCGGGTGAGCTGGGTCGAGGAATGGCTGCGCGGCTTCTTCGACGTGAACGTGAAGAGCATCACCGGAGCCGACCTCCTGGTGGCGGGGCTGGTGATCGTCGTCGCCGCCCCCGTGTGCGAGGAGATCTTCTTCCGAGGTTTCCTCTATCCGGCCATGCGGCGGAGGATGGGGGTGTGGGCGGCGTCCCTGCTCAACGGCTTCCTTTTTTCCGCGGTGCACTTCAGCCTGTTCGGTCTTTTGGGGAGGACCCTGGTGGGCACGCTCTTCTGTCTCCAGTACGAGTACACGGGGAACCTTTGGTCTCCGGTGGTCGCCCACGGCGTGAACAACTTCGTGGCCTTCTTCCTGCCCCTGGCGGCCATGTGGAGCTGAACGGGGCTCGATAGGGGAAAGTCCGTGCCGCGGCTCCGGCGGGAGATCGCGTTGGAGCATGCGCCTGGGGCTGATGGACGCGTCCTGGGAACTAAGGCCCTGGATCGGCGGGAAAGCCCCGGATATGCCCGGGGACGAACGGCTCGAGAGACTCGGTGGCCTCGGGATATGCGCGGGCGGCGCGCTTTCCCAAACCTGATGAGGAGTATATTATTGTGGTATAGGATTATTTTAAAGTTGAACGAGAGGTTTATGTATGAAGTGTGATAATTGCGGCGCCGAGAACCGCGAGGACGCTTCCTTCTGCATGTCCTGCGGCTCACCGCTTCCCGGGACTCCGTTCAGCCCTCCACGAACCAGGGGCGGGGGGAGCGAGACATCCAAGACGGCCCCTCCCTATTCGGTCGCGCGCGCGCCGACATCTCCCATGCCGCGGGGAGAGAGCCGATCCCGGCATATCCCGGTAACCCCCGAGGCCCCTCCCGTAGAGCGGCCGCAAGGGCGGGAGCCGGATGCCCCGGAAGCGGGGACGGGGAGGGCGGGGGCGGTACCCCTCGCGGCGGGAGGGGAATCGGGCGCCAAGCCCGCCCCGGAAACCCCGCCGCCGAATCCGGCCGGCATCGGCAACCGGGCCACCGGCTCGGAACCCTTGCGGGTGATTTCGCCCGGAGGGTTCGTCTTCGGCGCATCCGCCTCGGCGCAAGAGGGGCCCACGGGGATAGAAGCCGGTTTTGGGGAAGCGCCCTCCCGGCCTCCCTCCGCCGCTGCCGCCCCTGCCACGGGTGCCTTCGAGGGCAAGGCTGGGGGAGAAGGCCGCCCCGTGCACGGGGAGATGGCGGCCGATATGCCCGGGGAAGCGGAACGCGAGGGCGTCGGGGAGGATGGTGTCCCGCTGTACATCCCGCCGGAGACCGATGTTCCCCCGCCGGGCGTAACGGCGGCCTCGGTTCCCGCACAGGTCCCTCCCGCCCCACCGGTGGAAGCGCCGCCCGGCGACCGAACCCAGGCCATGGAGCCGGTGCCCGGCGAGGGGAAAGTCCGCGTGCCCCAGGTTGTCTGCCCGGAATGTTACGCCTCCAATCCGGAGACGAACCGTTTCTGCCAGGAATGCGGGAGTCCCCTCCCCTCGGCTTCCGGCGGGCGCCCGCTCGCCAGGCGGCCGGTCCCTACGGGGCCGGGACACCGACCCACGGCTCCCCTTCGCTTCCCGGAGGAAGAAGCCGCCGATGCCGTAAGCCCCCCGGAGCGGGGAAGGGAAGGAGCCCGGCCGCAGAGGAAGTTCGGTGCCGCCGACGTCTCGGCGATGTTGGCGGTCGTCGCCCTGGCCGCGTCGTTGGCGCTTCCCAATCTTATGGAAAGTTTTTCCTATAAGAAGGGGGTGAGCCTGGGAATCTTCTCCCACCAGGGGGCATACGTTCGCGGCGCGTACGAGCTGCTCGGCGGACCGGGCCTTTTGCCCTACCGGGGTTTGGAATTCTTCACCGTTGGCCTGGTGTTCGCCGTGGCCCTCTTCCTGGCGCTGCTCTTCCTCGTCCTGCGCGTGGGGAGGGGCCCCATGTTCATGCTTTCCGGCTGCCTGGCCGCTCTTCCGCTGATCTACCTCTTCTTCCAGGCCCTTCTCCCGCTGCGGGAGATGGGGGTAGAGATAGAGCCGGCATTGGGGCTGGGAAGGCTGTTCTTCGGCGGCGACGGTGCGCCTGGTCTGGGTCCTCCGGTATGGATGGCCTGCGCCGCCGCCGTGCTCCTCATCCTGGCCGGGTTTCTGGCCCCTCCCCGTGGATGGGGAAGGCTGTTCACCTTCCTGGTCTTCTTCAGCCTGGCCGTCGGGGCCGGCTTCCTGTGCGCGGCGTGCTACAACTGGAACCTGTTCATAACCGGGACAACCGCCGGGACCTTAATCCTGCCGCGCCTTCGCGTTGCTTGTTGGTGAACTCGGCAAAGCGGCGGGAATATCATCCGCCCCGACCGGCTCCAAGTTGTCATCTTGGCGAAACGAACGGTAAGACAGGGCGTAGGGGGCGGTTGCCCTTGCCGCCTTTTCGTTGACGGTATCCGGGGTCCTATATATAGTTAGTCTCGCGTATCCTGTGCGCGGCAACCGTTTGGCTCACGCCGATGCGATAAAGGCGCCGCGAGGACTTGGGATGCGCCGGAGGGCGGGATGCAATCGGGAAAATCGGTTTGCGGGAAAGCGGCTAAGCCGGCTTTAACGCTTTCGGCGGCTCTGCTCGTTGCTGTCCTCCTCCCTGGATGCCTCGGGGGGGTCCCGGAGGGAGTGAAGGTGTCCGAGGTGAGACGGGGGGACGTGAGCAGGACGGTCACCGCGGTGGGAAAGCTGGAGGCGGACAACCCCGTCGACGTCTTCCCTCCCGCCAGCGGCACCATCACCGCCCTCCACGTGAAGGAAGGAGACCACGTGGAGGCCGGGGATCTCCTGGCCTCGCTGGACCAGGAGGAGCTGAAAGCCCAGGCGGCCAAGGCCAGGGCCGGCTACCTTACGGGGGCCGCGGTGGAGGATATCCTCGCCGGGCAGTACTCGGGCATCCAGGCCCTTTATCAGGGCGCGGAATACGCCGTCCAGGTTTTCGGGCAGACCCAGGAGCAGCTGGACGCCGTGGTCCTCAACCTCTTCGACCTTGTCCCGCTGGTGGTCCCCTTGTTGCCCCCCGATCAACAGGAGTACCTCAAATCCCTCATCGCCGAACAGAGGGCGGAATACCTCCAGGCCATGGCCTCGCGACCCGCATTGCCCACCCTCTCGCCCCCCGCCTACCCCTCGGGAGCGGCCGCGGCCGGCGAAGCCATGAGGGAGGCCTCCAGTTACGACTACGAGAAGGCGCTCTACGCCGCCAACCACCCTTACGTGGTGGCGCCGGTTTCCGGGTACGTGGTCTTCGCCGCCCCTCCCTCCGTACCGGGGTTGGACTTCCTTTCGGAGATGCTGGGAGGTTTCGGCTCCCTTCTCGCCGGTTTCGGGGACCTGGCCTCCCTGCTGGGAGGAGACCTCGCCGCCCTCACGGGAGGAGGGGGCACGGAGCTGAAGGCGGGGAGCAAGGTGAGCGCCGACTCTCCCGTGTTCCAGATAGTGGACCTCCAGAGCATGCGGGTGCGGGCGGAGGTGGAAGAGACGGACATCCCCAAGGTGCAGGTGGGGCAGAAGGTCAGGGTTTACCTGGATGCCTATCCCGACCTGGCCTTCGCCGGCGAGGTGGTGCAGGTGGGCATCCGGGCGGAAAGCGGCTCGGGGGGGACCACCGTGTTCCCGGTGTTGGTCAGGCTGGAGCGTACCGAGGTGCCGCTGCGCCTGGGATACAACGCCACCGTGGACATCGAGGTCCTCAGCCGGAAGGGGATCATATCCCTGCCGGTCACCGCCCTCTTCTCGGAGGAGGGAAGGGATTACGTCTACGTGGTGGAAGGGGGCAGGGCGACCAGGCGGGAGGTCACGGTGGGCGAGCGGAGCGAGGAGTGGGTGGAGATACTGTCCGGGTTGGAAGAGGGCGAGAGAGTGGTAACGGAGGGGGTGGGCCTGGTGAAGGAAGGTCAGAAGGTGGAGTGAGCCCCTCCGGGGTGCCGGCGCATGGATTTTGAGGAGCTGATCCGGGAAATAAGCGAGGGATGGGGGGAGGGTCACCGGGTCGCCCACCTTGAGGTCATACCCTCCCGGGAAGCGCGCCTCGCGGGACTCCCGGAAAAAATACACCCCTTCCTCGCGGAGGCCCTCGGTCGCATGGGCATAACCGCTCTATATGCCCATCAGGCCCAGGCCCTGGAGCTCGTCTCTCGAGGCCACAACGTGGTCATCGCCACCGGCACCGCAAGCGGGAAGAGCCTCTGCTACCATATCCCGGTGTACGAGGAGATTTTAGAAAACCCTTCCAGTAGAGCCCTGTACGTATTTCCCACCAAAGCGTTGGCGCAGGATCAGCTGCGCAGCCTGGAGGAACTTCACGGGGGAGATGTGGTCTCCGCCACTTACGACGGGGACACCCCGCTGGAACTGAGGGGATGGATAAGGCGTCAGGCCCAGGTGGTGCTCACCAACCCGGACATGCTCCACTACGGCATTCTTCCCAACCACAGGCTTTGGGGCGGGTTCTTCCGCCACCTCCGCTACGTGGTCCTGGACGAGGCCCACGCGGCCCGCGGCGTCTTCGGCTCGCACGTGGCCCAGGTACTGCGGCGCCTCAGGCGCACCGCCGAGCGTTACGGCTCGCGGCCGGTTTTCGTCTTCGCCAGCGCCACCATCGCCAATCCGGCGGAGCACGCCTCGAGGCTCTGCGGCCTGGAGGTTAAGGCGGTGGAAGACGACTCCTCCCCGCGGGGAAGAAAGGTCTTCGCCATATGGAACCCCCCGGACATCCTCTCCCGGGAAGGTGGAGAGATCCACCGTTCCTCCAACCTGGAGACGGCGGAGATACTGGCACGCTTGTTGAGGTTGGGGGTGCGCACCATCGCCTTCTGCCGTTCCCGCAAGGCGGCCGAGCTGGTCTACGGTTACGTGCTGCGCTTGCTCGGGGCGGAGGATAAGGGGCTCGCGGAGAGGATTTCCCCCTATCGAGGGGGTTATCTCCCCGCGGAGAGGAGGGAGATAGAGAGGCGCCTCTTCTCGGGCGAATTGCTGGCGGTCACCACCACCAACGCCCTGGAGCTGGGTGTGGACATCGGGGAGCTGGAGGCTTGCCTGATGAACGGCTACCCGGGGACCATCGCCAGCACCTGGCAACAGGCGGGGAGGGCGGGGCGCCGGCAGGGTGAGTCGCTGGCCGTGCTGGTGGCCGCCGACGACCCGCTGGACCAGTACCTGGTGCGGCACCCGGAGTTCCTGTTCGGGTCCCCCTGCGAGGAGGCGGTCATCGACCTGGAAAACCGCCGCATCCTTGGCGACCACCTGGCATGCGCGGCTTACGAGTTCCCGCTGCGGGAAGAGGACGAGGAATACTTCGGGCCCGCCATGCACGAGGTCCTGGAAGGGCTGGCGCGCGAGGGGCGGCTTAAGAAGAAGGGTGAGAGGTGGTACTTCGCCGGGCCGGGTTCCCCGGCGCAGGACGTGAACCTCCGGTCCGCGTCCGGGAAGCTCATCAGCATCGTGGACCGGGACACAGGGACCCTGCTGGGTACCGTGGAGGAGGCTTCCTGTTTCTTTCATGTGCATCCCGGCGCCGTTTACCTGCACCAGGGGGATACCTACCTGGTGGAGGAGCTGGACCTGGAGCGCATGGTGGCCCTGGTGAAGGGCGAAGAGCTGGATTTCTACACCAATCCCATGGACAACACCGACGTCATGGTGCTGGAGGAGGAGCTGGCGGTGGTCCCGGGGCCGCGGTCTTGTTCCCTCCACTACGGGGAAGTGGAGGTCTCGGTGAAGGTTTACGCTTACCAGAAGCGCCGCCTCTTGACCCACGAGGTCCTGGAGACCCTGGGGCTGGACCTGCCCACCCAGACCTTGCGGACCAGGGCCTTGTGGTATGCGATGCCCCCGGAACGCCTTGCTCCCCTGGAGATGGACGAGTATGCCGTGGCCGGGGGGTTGCACGCCCTGGAGCATGCCTCCATCGCCATGCTTCCCCTTTTCGCCATGTGCGATCGCTGGGATATAGGGGGTATGTCCACCGTTTTTCACCCGGACACCGGCCAGGCCACGATTTTCATATACGATGCCTATCCGGGAGGCGTGGGCATAGCCGCCCGGGGATTCCGCCTGGCTGCCCGGCACCTGAGCGCCACGCGCGAGATGGTGGAGAGATGCCCCTGCTCCGAGGGCTGCCCCTCGTGCATCCAGTCCCCCAAGTGCGGGAGCGGCAACGAGCCGTTGCACAAGAAAGCGGCCGTCGAGATCCTCAGGCTGCTGGAGGAGGATCTGGCCGGGCAGTGAACCCCCGGCGGCCGGGCAGGCCGCGAGCAAGGTCGCCGCACTACCCGCATCAATTCAACGCGGCTGTGGCCGGTATGGGGAATAACGACATATCTGCCCCCGACTTTAACATGCTTCCCGGCATGGGGATCCGGTCGTGCAGGGCTATGGTAATATATGGGAAACCACAGCATTGTGCGCCTACGCGGGGGTCTTTGACGGGGCACGTCCGTCATGCGGGGCTTGGTTTTGTCCCGCCAAAAATCCCTGTTCCGAACCCTAATAGCTCGCGGCTCGGGATCCGATATAAGTTTATGGGAGAGGGAGACCGAGGCGATGGTCAACCTTCCAAAAGAGGTGGCGTTCGAGTGTTTTGACCACGACTCTCCCTCTCCTCTTTCTTTTCCGTTTGTTACTCGAGGGCTGAGGGCTCGGGGAGAAGGCGCCGTATTGTACGGGACCGGATCGCGGGCCACACTTCCTCTTTCGGGGTGGAATACCGCGTTGCTTTTTTGTTTCGGTCGAGCTTCGCTTGGTGGACGGGCGCCCTTGCGGACGCCGTCGAGTGCCGCCTTTATGCCGTGGATGTGCCGCCGATGGCGCCGCCTTTTATGCCTGGCGGTGCGGGGACATTGATATAATCTCGGTATGAACGGAGAGAAGAACGAGGCGGGGATCGGCCGGAGGGAGCGCAAAAAGAAGCAGACCCGCGAAGCCTTAGAGCAAGCCGCGCTGCGCCTTTTCCGGGAGAAGGGCTATGACCGTACCACCGTAAGGGACATCGCCGACGAGGTAGACGTGTCCCAGCGCACATTTTTCCGCTATTTCCCGTCCAAGGAAGCCGTGCTTTTCGGGAATTGGGAAGAGAGCCTGGAGTTGCTGCGGCGGCTTATCCTGGAGAGGCCCGAGGGAGAGCCCGTCTTCGTGGCCCTGTACCGCGCCGCCCTGGAGTTGGCGGAGGCCGACCGGGAGAACGAGGCCCGGCTGTTGACGGTGAAGGAGTTGGCGAAGAAGTCCCGCCGTATAGGGGAGTACGAGCGTACCGTCATCTATCCCGGTTTCGAAAGGGTGGTGGCCGAGGCCCTGGCGGACCGCATGGGGGTGGATATGGCCAAGGATCCCCGCCCCAGGATTTTAGCCGCGGTTTCCGTGGCCGCCTGGACCACGGCCAGGCGCATATGGATGGAGAGCGGGGGAAGGCTTTCCGTATCCGATACCCTCTCCCGGACCTTCGGTTCCCTGGTGGAAACCATCCCCGAGGCAGGGATGTCGAGTGTGCGCGGGGCGCCGGGAAACGCCGAGTCTACCGGCAAGGAAGGCGGAAAACGTGCGAGGTCCGGCGTAAGAAGGCCTTGACGCCGTGGGGCTCTTCCATCGCGGCCCCGAAGTTCATCCCTTGCCGGCCCGCTTTTTCGCCGGGAACAGGATCCCCGGTTTGCTTCTCGATCCCCTTCGCCGGGAACGGGGCCGTGTTGCCCGGGCGGCGAGGCGGAGTTCGTCGCGGGGAAGGACGGCCGTTCACCCCCTTAGAACGGATTTATTTTCGGCGACGACGACTTCTCCGCCCGTGCTTGCGGGTCAGCGGAGGCCTTCCAGCATGCCCCTCACCGCGTCCAGGATGGGGGTGCGGATGCCCGGGGATTAAGATCGGCTCTCTTCCCGCGGGGCCTTTGTCTTCCGCCCGTGCTTGCGGGTCAGCGGAGGCCTTCCAGCATGCCCCTCACCGCGTCCAGGATGGGGGTGCGGATGCCCGGGGGGATTTTCAGGATGTATTCCCGCGCCTTCTCCTTGGCCTCGGGCCGCAGCCCTTTCAGGTAGGCGATGACGTTTTCCGCGGTCAGTTCACGTCGGGCGCGCCTCTCGAAGTCCGGGCGGAGGTCATTCCAGATCACCACCCGGATCTCCGTGCCCTCCCGGTTCCTGGCCTCCGCCCAGCGACGGATCTCCGGGAGATACTCGTCTACCGTCCGGCACCAGTGCTCTCCGGTGGACAGGTCCAGGAAGCCGATGTTCTCCGGCTTGCATTCCTCCCGCTGGGCCAGGCTCCACACCGCCTCACCCACGCTGTCCGTCCCCATGAGGGACCAGTAGACCCGTACCGGCGCCGAGCCACGGCACAGGGCCAGGGTCAGGTATCGCTGGGGGGCCACCCGCGAAAGCTCCACGGGAAGGACCGGGCCGTCCTCGAACCACAGCCCGTCGCGGAGCAAGAGCTCCCTCGGTTCCGTGATCATGGGATCCCATCCCAGGACCGCGATCTCCGGCAAGCCTCTCACCTCCCTAACCAAGCGCCTTCGAAACATGCGGCGGACGGCGGTTGTGGTCTTTGGGTCCGAGGCTCCATCCCCGGGCCTCCGGTTGACGCCACGCACCAGGATCGGTTCCTGGAGGCGCCACCTGCGACCTCGCTCCGTTCAAGGCTCCGCTATGCTTCCCCGGGCCGTCGCTTTAACCGCCCGGTGACGGCGGGATTAAGTTCGGACGACGGCGGGCCTACCGGCGGACCCCCGGCACCCCGTCGGTGGCTTGAGGCTGCGCGCGTCAGCCCCGCTTCGTTCGCCGTGGCCGTCCATGCGGGTTTCAGCCCCTGCTTTTCCGGAGAGAAGTTTCGGCTCGCGTCGGCCCTGGCTTGAGAGGTCGCCCGCGGGGTGCTTCGCGGAGCATCGGCATCCTTGGCGGTTTGCCTGCCTGGCATTCGCGGCCCCTTCCCGCGGCAGCGCAGCTTTAAAAAAGGGTATCATCCGCGGTCGGACCCTCTTTCACGCGCCGGCCTTTTTGCCGCGTGGGCCGGAGGCAAGGGAAGGGCGCGGAAAACGGGGGCCGGTGAGGCCCGGAAAGGCCTCCGCTCGCCTTTCGTGGCCGGCGGGACGAACGGGCCGGGAAGAAGGAAGGTGGTTCTCTCTCGAGAACCGCCGGGACGAGGGATAGTCAACCCTGTTTCCCGCGTGAAGGCGGGTATCGAGGGCGCCGGCGGAGGAGAGGCCCGGGCGTTTTCCGTCGCGCACCGAACCTCGATCGGGTGGCGACGGGATGCGCGGATATTTTGCGGCGCTCCCTCGATCCCCGCCTGGCGGGCTTGCGCCGGGCTGTCCGAGGCGCGTTTACCGAGGTTCGCCTTGCCGTCCAGGCCCTTTAACCGCCGTTCGGCGAGCTGATATTCTATCTCTACCATGAAGTTTTCCTGGGAGTACGGGCGCGGAGTCCAGGAATTCGAGGTTCCCGACCACCTCCTCCTCGGCGTGGTGGAGGGAACCGCCGTGGAGCCCCTTCCCGACCTGAGGCGCGCCCTGGAGGAGGCCCTGGAGAACCCGGTGGGCTCCCCTCCCCTGGCGGAGCTGGTTCGGAGCGGCGACCGGGTGGCGGTGGCCTGCCCCGATTTCCACCGCCTATGGGTGCGGGCCCGGGTATGGATGCCCCTTCTGGTGGGTTACCTCAACCGCTGCGGGGTGCGCGACCGCGACATCACGGTCATCATAGCCAACGGGACTCACGCGCCTCCCGGTTATGCCGGCCTGAGGATGATCCTGGGCGAAGATTTCCCTCCCGCGGTGAAGGTGGTGAACCATGACGCCCGCGACGAGGCGGCCCTCCGCTTCCTGGGGTATACCCCTTATGGAACACCGTTATGGGTCAACCGCCACGCCTTGGAAGCCGACCACCTCATCCTCACCGGTGCCGTCGTGCCCCATACTTTCGCGGGGTTCGGGGGGGGCCGCAAGGCCGTGGTGCCGGGAATGGCGGGGATGAAGACCATACTGGCCAACCACCGCCGGGCCCTGAGCGAGGTGCCGGGGGAGGGCATCCACCCCAGGGCGGTACCCGGTGTGCTGGACGGAAACCCTGTCCACGAGGACATGTTGGCCGCGGCGCGCATGGCCGGCCCTGGCTTCATCGTGAACTTCGTCCTCAGCGAGGAGGGGGACTTCCTGGGGGTCTTCGCCGGCGACTTGGAGAAGGCCCACCGTCGGGGGTGCTCCTTCGTGGAAGAAGCCTTCCGGGTGGAAATTCCTTCCAGGGCGGATATCGTGGTCGCCTCGCGGGGCGGCTATCCCATGGACCTCACCTTCTACCAAGCCTTCCAGTCCAATGCCAATGCCCGCGCCGCCCTGCGCGAGGACGGGCGGGGGGTGCTGGTCATGGTGGGGGAGTGCTCGGAGGGACTGGGCCCCTACGAGTTCCAGCGCTGGTTCCGCATGGGAGGGCTGGAGGAGATGGAGGCGGAGCTGCGCCGCTCTTTCACCGTACCCGGTTTCGTGGTCTACAGGGCTGCGTTGTTGGCCCGGCAGGCGGAGAAAGTGATCTTGGTCTCCGGCCTGGACCCGGAGGTGGTGGAGAGTATAGGGATAACACCCAGGCAGAGCATCCGGGAGGCGTTGGAGGAAGCTCTGAATACCGTGCCCGGGGGGCGGATCCTCCTCATGCCCCACGCTTCCCAGACCATCCCCTCCCCGGCCTGCTGAACTTCGCTTGTGCCGAGGCGCCCTTGACAAGCGCGCCGACTTGATGAGGTAAGCCCTTCTTTTCGGTTTGCCGGGGGAGTTCCGGGAGGAGCGGTTTACGCCGCTCTTCCGGCTCGCCTGGGCGGGCTGGAGGACGGCATACCCTTGCGCATCCCGGGAAGGCATCGGAAACAGGCAGCGCGCCCCGCCTCGGGCTCTTTCAGCGTTCCGGTCCCAGGACGGCTTCCACCGCCTCTTGGGGGCTGGAAGCGCGCAGGAGCTTTTCGTCCGGCATGCCCCGACGGGCTATGTCCCAGCTGGAGATGGCCACCACCCTCTTCCCCATCTTCAGGGCCATGGCGATCTCGGAGAGGGTCCCGTATTCGCCTCCCACGGCGATGACCGCGTCAACGGTGCGCACGATGACCGCGTTGCGGGCCTGCCCCATGTCCGTGGCGATGGCATGATCGACGTAGGGGTTGGCGTCCCCGCGGAAGGGGCCGGGCAGGATGCCTATGGTGACCCCGCCCTCTTCCTTGGCTCCCTTGCAGGAGGCCTCCATCACGCCGCCCAGCCCGCCGCAGACCAGTACGGCTCCCCTGCGGGCCAAAAGCCGGCCCACCTCGTAGGCCAGTCGAGCCTCCTCCTCGGTGCAGAACTGTCCGCCTACTACGCCTATGTACACTCTCGGACCTCCCTGAAAAACCTGTTACCTCGCCCGCCGGCGCACGGCCCGGCGGAATTTTCCTTTATTTACCTTCCGGCCCGTTCTTGCCCTCAAGCCCCCCGCCGGAAAGGAGGCCACGGGCCGCCTCCTCCGCGGCGGCGTAGACCTCTTTCAGGGGCACGCCGTGCCGCAGGGCCGCCCGCCGGCAATCCTCGTATTCCGGGGCCACGTTCAGGGGGCGTCCCTCGCGGCGGGCAACCTTCACCCTGACCGGCCCGAACCCGGTACTGACTTCCATCACTTCCCGGTCCAGATATTCCTTGTCCACCTCCTCGATGCGTATGCCCAGGGTCTTGGTCTCGGCGAAGATGACCTCCTTTATCTCCTCCTCGGAGGGAGGGGGGGCGAGCACGGAGATGGTCACCGCGGGGCGCGACTTCTTCATCTGGATGGGAATGAGCCAGACGTCCTCGGCCCCGGCCTCGAAGAGCCGTTCCATGACGTAGGGGTATATCTCCGGATTCATGTCGTCGATGTTGGCGGAGAGGACCATTCGCCTCTCCCGGGTCCTGCCCCGCGCCGCGGGTTCCCTCTCGCCCAGGAAGCCCCGGAGAACGTTGGGTATCTCCAGGTCGCGGTCCCCCGCCCCGTAGCCCACGGACTGGATGCGCATGGGTGGAAGGAGGCAGAACTCGGAGGCCAGGGCGGCCACGATGGCCGCGCCGGTTGGGGTCACGATCTCGGTGGGGATGCCGCTGGAATACACGGGTATGCCCCTCAGGATCTCGGTCACCGCGGGAGCCGGCACCGGGTATACGCCGTGGCTGGTCTTGATCATACCCGTGCCCATGGGGAGGGGGGAACACAGGAGCTCCTCCACCCCCAGGTATTCCAGGCAGACCATCGATCCCACCACGTCCACCAGGGTGTCGGCGCTTCCCAGTTCGTGGAAATGGACCTGTTCGATGTTCCGCGAGTGGATGCGGCTCTCCGCCTCGGCCAGGAGGGCGAAAACCTTCTGACTCCTTTCCTTGGCCTGCGGTGAGAGGTCGCTGCGCTCGACGAGTTCCCTGATGTGGGCGTAGGTCCTCACCACTTCCCTTTCCACCACCCTGACCTGTACCTTGGCCGCCCCGATGCCCTTGCGCTCGGTGCGGGTTGCGGTGATGTCCGCCTCGCTGAGGCCCAATCGATGGGCGGTGTCCCGTAAGATGTCCACGGGGGCCCCGAGGTCCACGAGAACCCCCAGCATCATGTCACCGCTGATGCCGGCGAAGGCATCCAGGTACAGGGTCTTCAAAACCTAGCTCCTCCCGATCGTGCGGGACCGATCCTCTCGGCGGTTCCGGCCGCTCGCGGGAATGCCACGCCGCCGAGGAGGCCGCCAACCGTCGGTCAAGCTGATCATACCACTCCGCCCGGAGCGTCTTCAGCGGCCGGGATACCGGAAGCGCATGGCACGCCCTTCGCCGCTTCGGGGAAGGCGCCCTTCTCTTGCGGCCGTTAAGGGGATCCCCGCCGTTTGCCGCCCCTGCTTATACAGACCATGGTCGTTTGGTTTACACGACCGGGAGCGCTCGACCTCGCTCCCGGCGGACCCTGCCTGCCTTTTCTTCTCCCGGGTGGTCGCCGGGAACTATCTCATGGGGAAGCCTTCTCCGTCGCCCGTCCCGGTGGCGGAGGGAAGGTCGTAAGCACGGCATTCTCCTTCTCCGAAAAGGACGAGGACTTTGCGCTCCGACCTTTCCAGGTCCATGCTCCCGCTGCGGTAGCCCTCCAGGTCCAGGTCAACGCGCCGGAAACCCAAATCCTGGAACTTGTCCGACAGCGCTCCGACGTTTTCCCCACGCAAAAGGGAAGAGGTTTCCTCCTCCCCCGCCTCGATGCGTGCCCATTCCGGCCCTTCCAGGCGCACCCTGAACTCGCGCCACCCCAAGCCCTCCAGGAACTCCTCGGCGGCGTCCACCCTGCGCATGGTTTCCCGGTCCAGCCGCGCGCCGTAGGGAAAGCGGGTGGCCAGGCAGGGTCGCGAGGGAGCGTCCCAGTTCGGAAGCCCCAGTTCCCTGGCCATCTCCCTGACGTCCCTTTTGGTGAGGCCGGCCTCCTCCAGGGGGCTTAGACAGCCCTCCTCCAGGACCGCTTTCCTGCCGGGGCGGAAAGTGTGGGCGTCGTCCAGGTTCCCCCCTTCCAGGATCGCCTTCAGGCCGCGGGACACGGCCAAGCCTCCCAGGAGGACCAGGCGGTGTTTCTTGCACAGGTAACAGCGCTCCCGTGGGTTATCGGAGAAACCCCCCAGGGATAGTTCGTCGCAATCGAGCACCAAGAGGGGAAACCCCAACTTTCCGGCGAGGCGTGCGGCACGGTCTATCTCCCGCGGGGGCATAAGCGGGGAAGAAACCAGGACCGCCAGCATGCGGTCGCCCAGGACCTCCCGGGCCGCGTATGAAAGCAGCGTGGAGTCCACCCCTCCGGAATAGGCGACGACGGCGGAGGGAAGTGCTTCCAATATTTTCCACAAACGCCGTCGTTTGGCCTTGAGCTCTCCGTTCATTTCCGCTCCATATCTATGCCTCGAGTATATCACGCACCTTGACGAGACACATTGAGCGGGGAAAGAAAGCGATCCGGCGTGGAGAAAGGCATGGCGCCTTGGGGGGAGAGCCTCCGGCGGGGGTCGGGGGACGCCATCGAGGTATGCGCACGCGGCGATCGAGGTATCGTGCTCCAGGCGTGCCGGTGAACCGGCAGGCGGGAACGGCCCGCGGCAAACGAACGGCCCGCCTTGGAATACGAAGGGGGGCCGGATGCGCATCCGGTGAAAGCGGCCGGGTCTCGGGCCGTAACCCCCGGCAACGCTTTCGGTCCGCCCGAGTCCCCTCCCTGCGGTTCTTTTCCCTCCCGCCCCGAATTTCGCTCCCGTCCCGGAAGAACCGGTGAGTATGGTATCCTCTTGTGGTAAAGGAGGACGGGACATGTTGGAAGCCTTTAAGAACAATTCCGGCCTGATGATCACCCTTCTTCTTTTGGCGGACTTATTCCTTCTGGCGGGGGTTTTCGTTCTCTTCCGCCAGCTTTCCCTGTTGCGGCGCAACGTGACCATACTCAAGCGGGGGGTGGACGGCACCAGCCTTCTGGAAAAGGTGGCTTCCCAGGCGGTTCAGATACAGGACATCTACCGCTTACTGGAGCAGCACGCCGCGGAAAAGGACTACCTGGCCGAGGTGCTGGCAGGGTCCCTCCAGAGGGTGGCCGTGGTGCGTTTCGACGCCTTCGACGACATGGGCGGGAAGTTAAGCTACTCGGTGGCCATGCTGGACGAGAACGGGGATGGGGTAATATTCACCTCCATCTACGGTCGCAACGAAAACCGCACCTACGCCAAGGCAGTGAAGAACGGGAAGGCTTCCCACGTCCTGTCCCGGGAGGAGGAAGAAGCCCTGCGGCGCGCTCTCACCGTCAAGCCCCCCATGATCCGCGCCCGTAAGGGCGGCCCCGGCAGGCTGTTCGACCTGGAGAGCGCGGAGCAGGGCGGCGGGGAATCCCGAAGGGAGGAGGACGGCTCTTGGGTGATGTGAGCGCGCCCCTTTCCTGCCGCCGGGTGGCCTATCTCGGGCCGCCGGGAACCTTCACCGAGGAAGCCCTGCTCTCCTGGCCGGGCCTGGAATACGAGGCGATTCTTCCCTTTCCCACCGTGGAGGAAGTACTTTTTGCCGTGCGGGACAACGTGGCGGACAAGGCCGTGGTGCCCATCGAGAACTCCCTGGAGGGCTCGGTGAACGCCACCCTGGACTGCCTGGCCTTCGAGGTGGAGCTCTTCATCCAGGCGGAGAAGGTGCGCCAGGTCAGGCACTGCCTCTTGGCCCGCCCGGGAGTGGGCCTGGAGGAGGTGAGGCGGGTTGTCTCTCACCCCCAGGCGGCGGCCCAGTGCCGACGGCATCTCCTGGAGCTGCTGCCCGGCGTGGAGGTGGAGGCGGCCAACAGCACCTCGGAAGCGGCCCGCCGGGTGGCGGAGTCCGAGCATCCCCTGGCCGCCCTGGGAAGCGGCCTGGCCGCCGAGCTCTACGGGCTGGAGGTGCTCCGCGAGGGCATGGAGGACCATGCGGAGAACCGCACCCGCTTCGTTCTGGTGGGGAGGGAGAAGATGCCCCCCACCGGGAAGGACAAGACCTCCATGGTCTGTTTCATCCACCAGGACCGGCCGGGGATGTTGCTGCAGATCCTGCAGGAGTTCGCCTACCGTTATATAAACCTCACCAAGATCGAGTCCCGGCCGACCAAGAAGATCCTGGGCGAATACTGCTTCTTCATCGACTGCGAGGGGCACGAGGAGGACGAGGTAGTGGCCTCCGCGCTGAAGTGCCTGCGCTGCAAGTTGCCCCGGGTGAAGATGCTGGGCTCCTATCCCGTGTACCGCGAGGAGGACGAGGATGCTGGACCTTAGGTTCGTGCGGGAAAACGCGGACCGGGTGAGAAAGGCCCTAGCCGACCGCGGTCTGGAGGTCCCCCTGGAAGAATTGCTGGAGAAGGACCGATGCAGGAGGGCCGTGCTGGCCGACCTCGAGGAGAAGCGCGCCCGGCACAAGAGGGGGAGCAAGGAGGTGGGGGAGCGCGTGCGCCGGGGAGAGGATCCCGCCGTCCTGCGCAGGGAGATGGCGACCCTGAGCGAGGAGATCGGGAAGCTGGAGCAGAAGGCGGACGCGCTGGAGGCGGCCGTGCGCGGGTTGTTGGCACGCCTGCCCAATATCCCCCACGAATCCGTGCCCGTGGGGCCGGACGAGACCTACAACCGGGAAGTGCGCCGCTGGGGTCAGCCGCCGGCCTTCGGTTTCCAACCCCTTCCCCACTGGGAGTTGGGCGAGCAGCTGGGGATTCTGGACTTCCAGCGGGGAGTGAAGATCGCCGAGTCCCGCTTCACCCTACTGCGGGGAAAGGGAGCCCTCCTGGAGAGAGCGCTCATAAACTTCATGCTCGACCTGCATACCAAGGAGCACGGTTATACCGAGGTCTTTCCCCCCATCCTGGTCAACGAGGCCAGCATGTTCGGGACCGGGCAGCTCCCCAAGCTGGAGAACGAGATGTACCGCTGCCGGGACGACGCCCTGTACCTCATCCCTACCGCCGAGGTGCCGGTGACCAACATCCACCGCGACGAGATCCTGGCGGAGGAGGACCTCCCGATCTACTACTGCGCCTACACCCCCTGTTTCCGGCGGGAGGCGGGCTCCTACGGGAGGGACATAAGGGGGCTCATCCGGCAGCACCAGTTCAACAAGGTGGAGCTGGTGAAGTTCTCCCACCCGGAGACGTCCTTCGATGAGTTGGAAAAGCTTACCAATAACGCCGAGGAGGTCCTGCGGCGCCTGGGGCTCCCTTACCGGGTGGTGGTGCTCTCCACCGGGGACCTCTCCTTCGCCGCCGCCAAGTGCTACGACCTGGAGGTGTGGCTGCCCTCCTACGGGGAGTACAAGGAGATCTCCTCCTGTTCCAACTTCACGGATTTCCAGGCCCGCAGGGCCAACATACGCTTCCGCCCCGCCGGGGGGGGCAAGGCGCAGTTCGTGCACACCCTGAACGGGTCGGGGGTGGCCGTGGGGCGGACGGTGGCCGCCATACTGGAGAACTACCAGCGGGAGGACGGAAGCGTGGTGGTCCCCGAGGCCCTGCGCCCCTACATGCATGGTCTGGAGATCATCGAACCGTGAGTCATGGCCTTCGGTTTTCACGATCGGTGGGTGGCCCGAGCTGGGCGCGGGGTTTGCCCGGGTGCGTGAAGGCGCGGACTCCCGGCAAAAAAGAAGGCGGCCCTCGCTTATCCACCGCGTTCCAGGCTACCGTGCCCGGTAGCATCCCCTCGTCTTGTGCCGGGAAAACGGCCTACGCCCTTCCTGCTGCCGCCGGGAGGCCGCGCGATTCCATCGTGGGTGTGGGGTTTTCGTGGGCTCCCGTCTCGCACCACGTTCCTCCCAAAGCAGGTGAGGGGATCGGTTATGCCTGCGGGATGGCCTTCCCGGGTGACCCGGATGCCCTTGACATCCTTTACCGGGCGTTGAATGGAATAAGTAGGGGCACGAATAACGGCAGGGGAAGCGATACGCGGGGACGGCGAAGGGGGTCGACCGGGGAAACTGCGGCAGGTGAGGAAGGGTGCACAGGGAGGAAATCCTGAGGATAATGAACCGCATCGCCCGCGATTTCTCGCCCCTTTTACCCGGGCTGCGCCTGGAAGTCATCCCCCCGGAGGGTTTCCGGGCCCGGATGCGGGGAAAGCCCATCATCGCCGACGAGAGGACGCTGCGGGCGGTCCTGATGGAGGAGGCACCCAGGAACAACGTCGCAGGAAGGCCGCCTGGAAGGGTGTTTCCGGGCGGCCCGAAGCGGTGCGAAAAGGCCTCCTCCAAGGTGGAGGCCGCGGAGAGCGTGAAGCGTCACGCCAAACCCCTGGCGGAGAAGGACCCGTCCTTTACCGGTCCGCCCTCCGGGGTTCCGGAAGAAGACAGGGGCTCCAACGCGGGACGTGGTAAACCGGGAGGAGAGGGCCGGAAAAGGGAACAGGCGCGGGAGGAAACGGCGTGGAAGGACGCTGCGCCGAAGTATCCCCTTTACGCCCTACCCGCCAGCCGCACCATCATGGTGGAGATGGAGAGCCTGGCCGAGAGGATCAACCGGGAGGACCGGCGGCTTCACCGGCCAATGGTGGAGGGGCTCGTCCTCCGCGAGATCCTCTACCTGATCACCAGCGGGCAACCTCTACCCGAGCCCAGGGCACGAGCGGAACGCATCCTCCGCCGCCACTGGCCCTTCCAGTACGCCGCCCTGCGCAGCGTGGGGTTGACGATCACCGGCTTCGAGCGTCTGCGGGAAGGCGCGGAACAGGCCCGTGACAACTGAGCGCCTGTCCCACAACGGGCTGCGCGGCCTCGGCACCAGGCGCCGTCGCGTCGCTTTACCTCCCTCGTCGTGACCATGGGACCGCTCGTTTACGTGGTTGGCCCTGGAAAGTAAAATAAGCCCTGGAGGGGTGGCAGAGCGGACTAATGCGGTGGTCTTGAAAACCATTAGCCTTCGCAGGCTCGCGGGTTCGAATCCCGCCCCCTCCGCCATATCTTCTTCAAGCAGGTCCTCGGTTCACCGGCTGTTGCTGTTCCGAGACGCCCGTAGAACGGAAAGCATGCTGGGATTAAACCTGGGCGGCCCGCGCAACGCATTCTCCCCGGCTTTCCAGGTTACTCCCCGTACTTCTGGGGTAGCGACGGTCATGTGCCTGGTGGGGAGGCAGTTCTTGATTCCTCCCCTACTCCTGGGTGTGGCCCCGGGCGATCTCGAGGAAAGACGGCCGGAGTAGTGCACGCCTGGGAGGCACGGCTATTCTGTGCGCGGAAGAAGGCCTGTCTTCCGGACTCCCCCGCGTGGCAAAAGGCTCAAAGCTCCAGGGGTCTCACCCGGAGGAAGGAGAGGTCTCCACAGCCTCGGTTGCCTCCACCCCCACCTGCATCTCCGACAAGCTGGATCCCGGAAAGGCAAAAGACTTCTTCGGACCGGCCATAGACATCTTGGCGGAGGAAAGCCGCCGCAACTGAAAGCCTCTTTCCGCGACCCTTCTCCTCTTGCGGGGAGGGAGCCGGAGTCGGGCCTCCTCACATGTTCTTTCCGGCAATGGGGAGGGAAGGCGGGACAAGGTTGTCCACCCGCGGTATGGTTGATCAGCACGGAGTGTTTGTTGACAAAGGCGATCGTGCTCTAATATATGTAGGATTTTCCACGGGATATTCCAGGTGGAGTGTGTTTGGGGGATAGGGTGTTCGGGGCGCGAAAACATTCCAACCGGGCGTACCCCGTCTCGTAACCCTGGATCGATCCAGCCGTTGCGGCAAAGCGGAAAAATCGTTTAAGGAGGTCGTGCAAGATGGCCCTATACTCTGGTTCTCGCGCCTCAGGCTGTAACCCGCGCTTGAGATTGTCAGGGGCTGCTTCGCTCCGCCTCCCAGGCCTGAAGGCGTCAAGCGCTGCTTTGACCGTTGTGATACTGACCGTTCTACTGGTTGTGCTCGTTTTGCCCTCCGCGGGCGTCGGATCGGCAGTGGCCGACGGCTGCACCTGGATCGATACCAGGGGTCCCGGAAACGGGACCGCTTACGCCCTCGCCTATGTGCCGTCCCGCCACGAGCTGTACCGCGGGACCAACAGGGGGGTATGGCGCTACGACGAGGTCACCGGTAACTGGTCCGATACCGGTGGAGCTGTCAGTCTCTACACCGTTCTCGCGCTGCTTTGGGACGGATGCCGTATCTATGCGGGTACCTCCCTTCACGGAGTATGGTGCTACGATGTGGAGGCAGGAACCTGGAGGGATATATCCGGCGTTGAGTTGGCCAACAAATCGGTAAATGAGCTGGCCTGGGACGGCACTTTTCTATATGCCGGAATATATAACCAAGGCGTGTGGCGCTACGATCCCGTCGCCGCGGTCTGGACGGATATAAGCGGCGAGCTTAGCGGGACACCCGTGCAAGCCCTGCAGTGGGACGGTTCGGGACTCTACGTGGGCACGGCAGGGACGTGGTACTATGAACCCGCGTCGGGCACCTGGACCAATGTAAGCGGTACCCTGGGAAACACCGGGATCATATCTTTAGCCTGGGCCGGTTCATGTCTCTATGCCGGGACGTCGTATAATGGGGTGTGGCGCTATGATCCGCAGAGCGTGGAGGCTCAAATCTTTACGCCAGCACTTCCCTTCTCCTATATCCCTCTTACCCAGGGTATTACCTCAACGGGGTTTACCGTTATGACCCGGTTTCCAAGTCCTGGGGCACGCTCATTTTCTCCTACTCGTATAAGGTTGAAAATCCTTACCTCATGGAATACGGCGGCTCGTTCCTGTACGTGTACGGAATCGGCCCCGGCGCCAAACTCGGCGTCTGGCGCTACGATCCGGGGTCCGGGCTGTGGATGGACACGGGCGGGAGCATGAATACCGTCAATGTCATCTCGCTGGAATGGGACGGAAATTTTCTGTACGCGGGGACGATGTTTGAGGGGGTATGGCGCTACTCGCCTCTCGTCGGGGTCTGGATGGACACGGGTGGGGGTATTAAGGGCCGCAGCGTTTACTCCATGGCCTGGAGCGGGTCGAGGCTTTTTGCCCTCGGATCGGGAACGGGCATCTGGTCCTACGATCCCTGGTTGAGTGTCTGGACCAACCTGGGAGGGGCAAGGAGCTCCTACGAAAACTATCCCCTCGCCTGCGACGGGCCTAATTTGTACGCGGGGTCCAACGACATGGGCGTGTGGCGTTTCCGGTATTCCGATACGCCGGTGGTGAGCTCGCTGATCCCGTCAGCGGGCGCTTCAGGTACGGAGGTGATCGTCTGCGGGTCAGGGTTCGGTTCCAGCCGCGGAAGTTCCAGCGTCTTTTTCGGCGCCACTCAGGCGACGGATTACGTATCCTGGTCCGACACGCGCATAAAATGTCGGGTTCCGGCCTTGGCGGAAGGGAAGGTGGAGGTCAGGGTGAGCACGGATGCCGGGTCTTCCAACGGCATCACTTACACGGTCACCGCACCCGGCGTATGGGTCTTCTCGATATCGCCGGGAAGCGCTTTGGAGGGAAGCAGCCGCGTGAATCTAACCGTCGAGGGAAGCGGTTTCCAGCCCGGTGCGGAGGTGAGGCTGGAACAAGCGAGCTCCGGTCGGGTGATAGAGGCGAGCGAGGAGTCGGTGAGCTCCGGCAGCAGTATCACCTGTACACTCAACCTGGCCGGCGCACCGCTCGGAGATTACGACGTCCTGGTGAAGAACCCCGACGCCCAAGAGGGAAAGCTGAAAGCCGGGTTCCGGGTCACCAACATCTGCGGTCAGGGTGGGGGGACCGCCGCCATCATGCTCGGCCTGGCCCTCGGGCTTCTCTCCCTGGCCGGCTCCACCCGCTGCAAACGCGGGCTCAGGAGCCGTCAAACCGGTAATCCGTAGATCGGGGGGAATGCCCGAACGCGGGCGGGAGCCGGTATAAAGCAGTCTGATCACCGGTGGCGCCTTGTGGGCTTGCGGGCGTGTGTTTAGAGCGCGCTGATCGATCGCTTCCCGGAGGTGTCCGATTGCCGAACAATGCCCGTTAAGCCGTCTTAGCCTCCCGGGTCAGGTTCCCTCACCCAACATCCCCTATGTGCGTCCGGGGACGCGGTAAGGGGACGATGCAGGGTTAAAAGGTCTTAACCTATCTTGTGAATATACGGGCAGGAGAGCGGAGGTGGTCGGAACATGGATGATATGACGCCGGAATTCAAGGTGGGCACGTATGACCTCCATGGCGATGCCAACTTCAACTTCCAGTTGAACAGGATGTTGATGTACGGGGGCGGCGATCTGGAAGAAGTGAAGGAGGCGGCAAAGAAAATAACCGATATGGCTTCGTGGGTATCGACATTCATCGACTACGGTGAGCGGGCTTTACGCGAGGGACGGGTAAGGCAGGCCATAGCCTACTTCCGGGGTGCCGAGTTCTTCATGTACGGGGATGTCCGGGAGAAGCACAGGGTTTACGAGAGGGCGACCGAGCTCTTCTACGAGCATTACTCCCATATCTTCGAGGAGGGAACCGTAGTCGGCGATCGCGTGCCATACCAGCACGGATACCTTCCGGTGTGGATAACCAGGCCCGGGGAAAGCGCCGGCACCATCCTCATGCACGGAGGTTATGACTCCAGCAAAGAGGAGTTCCTGGGAACCGTCCTGTATTTGAAAGAAAAGGGTTATACGGTTTATTTCTTCGAGGGACCGGGCCAGGGAGAGGTCCTGAAAAGGTGCGGGATACCCTTTACCCATGAATGGGAGAGGCCGGTGAAGGCCGTCCTCGACCATTATGGACTTGACGAGGTCACCATAGTGGGGATCTCGCTGGGGGGTATGTTGGCGCCTCGCGCGGCAGCCTTCGAGCCCAGGATAAAAAGGGTGGTGGCCTGGGGGGTCCTTCCCAATTTCCTGGACGTCGTTTTGTCCACCAGGCCGAGAGCCCTCAGGTACCTGACCAAGATGTTTCTTCGCCTGGGACTCAAACCCCTGATAAACGCGGCGGCCAAGCATCAGATGGCCGCGGACTCCCTTGCGGAGTGGGGGATCAAGCACGGGTGCTATGCCTTTGGGGTGGATTCGCCGTACGATTTCCTGAGGATGGCGGACAAGTTCCAGTTCCTGGACGTCGCCGACAGCATAACCCAGGATTTTCTCCTCCTCGGGTCGACCAGGGACCATTTCATCCCCCTCGATTTCTACAAAGCCGTGATAGACCGCTTAAGCAACGTAAGGTCACTCACCTTCCGGCTCTTCACCGAGAGGGAATGCGCGGAGAACCACTGTAACGTGGGCAATATCCGGCTGGCCCTGGACACCATCTCCACTTGGATAGCCGGGATGAGCCGTCACGTTGGCGCTTGCTCGGCTTCTTAACCGGCCAAAAATGCAGCCGCGACGATAAAGTATGCGCAGACCCTTCCTCTGTTCCTGAACCTGCTTCGAACTTCATGCCGTTCGTGAAAAAGGAAACGAATTAAGATTCCTAGCCGAGGCGCATGAAAACGCATGACGGGATGTGCTGACCGCACCCCCTTTCACGGGAAAGGCCGCCTCAGAGCGAAAGCACGAACTCCCGTATGGCCAGGCTGACTTCCTCCGGTTTTTCCATCGGGGAGAGGTGCCCGGCGTCCTCTATGTGTACCAGGCGGGAATCCGGGATGTGCTCGGCAAGGTAGTTCCCGTATTTCACCGGGGTCATCCGGTCGTCGGATGCGGTGAGGACGAGTACCGGGACGGAGATCTCGCCCAAGCGGTCCATGACGTCGAAGGCGTCGCAGGCCCGGAAATCCCCCCGGGCCACCTCGGGAGGGCAGGCGGCCATGCTCTCCAGGAGCGGCTCAATCCTGTGCGGGTCCGTCTTTGGGCTTATGGACATGGATTTGGCGCCGTTGACGTAGGCCTGGTAGTCCCGCTCTATGGCCTCGAAGATGAGGGGCATGACCCGCAACCTGGCGCCCGTGTTCACCAGGATACCGGCCTCGTATTTCATCCTGCCCTCCAGGAGGAGGTGGAGGACGATGGCGCCCCCCAGGCTGAGCCCGCAGGGAATGGGCCTGGGTGGTTGGAGGGAGGAGACCAAAGCCTCCACTGCAGCCGCGTAATCCGCGACACTCTCCATGCTCCTCCCGCCGCTCCCGCCGTGGCCGGGAAGGTCCAGGGCCACGGTGTTCATCTCCCCGGATAAGGCTTCCACCTGCTCATACCAAAGCACACCGGACCCGCCGGAGCCGTGTATGAAGAGCACGGTGGGAAGCCCCGGGTCCAGGGGCCAACGCCCCGCGACGAAGGCGATATCCTCGATCCTCGATTTGTGCATCATGGATTACAGCATACCATAGCAGGCTTGATTTCCGGGGAATCCGGTTGTTGCGGCTCCGCGTAAGACCGTCGCCGGAAATGGAAAGGGACTGACCCCATTTCATGTCGCCGGAAATGGAAAGGGACTGACCCCATTTCATGTTTGGAGGCCTTCCATGGCCAGCCGGAAGCACTTGCGGCCCGCTTCCCGGAGGGGAAAGGAGCCGTCCACCAGGCACCAGGTGAAGAGGGTGCCCACCATGAATCGGTACAGTATCCGGGCCAGTTCCTCGGAGCTCATGTCCGTCCTTATCTCCCCCTCTTCCTGTCCCTCGGCGATGAGCCTCTCCAGCTCCTGGTGGGGCCGGAACATGTCGGCAGTGGGAAGGGAGAACTTGAAGCCGGGCTCGATGTGGGTGGCGAAGGCCGTCTTCAGGGCTTCCGGTCCCGCTTCCTCGATGTACTTGAAAAAAAGGTCCGCGTAGCGGGCCAATCTCTCCGAGGCGCTGCGCCCTTTCTCCCTCGCCTTGTGGTTGATGGCCTGGTAGAAGGAATCCACCTGCCGGGCGAAGGGCAGGTACCTTTCCAGAAGAATCTGGTCCTTGGACCTGAAGTAATGGTAGAAAGCGCCTACGGAAAAGCCCGCCTCTCGGCAGATGTCGGCGACGGTCACCTTGTCGTATCCCCGCTGGTCGAAGAGGCGTACCGCTGTCTCCAGCAGCTTGCGACGGGATTCCTCCGCCCGCTTCTTCCTGTTGTTGATCCTCTCCAAGCGGCCTCCTTTTCTCGCTCCTTCCCCCATAGAGTGACGATTCCCGTCAGCGGTCGTAGAGGGCATCCGCCCCGGAGACGTTGACAGCGCCGGCTCCCTCTATCATAATACAGAATAAATTCGGTGAATGTATTCGGTATAAATATGTGTTGACGCCCTGAAATTATCGCCGGCTTTGGGCTTTACCGGTGGGCTTGTGGACTGACAAGGAGTGTGTCCCGGAATCCCTGGTACGAGGGAGGAAACGTGCATAGGGCTTCCCCCCGGTCCGTAAAACCGTGAAAGGACCGGCTCTAGTTTCCATAAGGTGCAGGGAAACTGATGGGTGGGCATGGAGATGGGGCTGTCGGCGGGAATGGGGCTGTCACCAGGAGGTTTTACGGCGTGTGAGCCCAGCCGCTTGTGAAGAGCCGGCAAAGATAAATGGAGGGGAACGGGAGAGAGGTCCGACCTGGGCCTTCCACCTTGGCCATGGATACCTGTGGGAAAGGAACGACCGCTTGAGCGGCGCTTGGGGAGGAAAAGCGGGGAAAGGAGGTTACGTCCATGGGAGCCTTGGAGACGTTGAGTGGAACCGCCCTCCTTCCGGAAAGGATAGTGCGTCTCAAGGAGGAAGCCCTTTCCAGCCCCCTCCATATAGACCTGGCCCGCATCCGCGCCTATACCAGGGTATGGAGGGAGATGGGCGAGGAGGGTGACCGGAACCCGTGCCTGCGCGCGGCCCTGGCTCTTCGGGAAACGCTGCGCACCATAGACGTGGTCATCGGAGAACACGACCTCATCGTGGGCAGCAAGGGCAAGAGCCTCATGACCGACATCATACCCATCGAAAGGTACAACTTCGGGGGTGCCTGCAACGTCATATACCTCCTGCCGTTGTACATCGCCATGAACCCTGCCACCCAGAGGGATTTCATCCAGGCCCTGAAGGAGTGCAGGGAGGAATTGGAAAGGGACATACTCCCCTTCTGGAGAAACAAGACGGCCCAGGAAAGGAAGCTCGAGGCCTGGAGAAAAGAGGGCCTCTACCGCCCCTTCATACTTCCCTTAAAGAACCCCCTGGACATGGCCGGGGCTTACCGGGCCTTCGGTGGCAGGAAGAAGTTAAGGGACATCGCCTCCGTGGCCCGGGGAGGATCGGGAGGCAAGGGTGGCACAGAGGAGGACCGCGGGCGGTTGAAGGGTGGCCGGCTGGAGGAGGCACGGGAAGCGCTCCGGCGCATGCGGAGGGTCTGGGAGGAGACGCGCGTGGCCCTGGGTATGTCCAGCCTCGGGAAAGCGTTGCGCCTGCCCTCGCGTGTCGCAACCTTCATGAACGAGTGGTTCCCCGACTACCTGTGGTTCAGCGGCGCCATGCAGGGCCATCTCATACCGGGGTTCCACCGCGTGCTGGAAATGGGGTTCGAAGGCATCGCCGAAACGGCCAGGAAGAACCTCGCCCGGTTGGACGGGAGGGATCCCGATTTCCATCGCCGCCGCGATTTCCTTGACTCCGTGGTGGTGGCCGCGGAGGCGGTTGGTGAGTTCGCAGGACGCTACGCGGATCTCGCCGAGCGCATGGCGGCGGAAACCGGTGACCCGTCGAGAAGGGGAGAGCTTCTGGCCATCGCTGAGAGATGCCGGCGGGTTCCCATGAAGCCGCCGCGGGATTTCCTGGAGGCTCTGCAGAGCCTGTACCTGACCCACGTGGCCTTGATCATAAGTTACGGTTTCGACAACGTCTTCTCCGCCGGAAGGGTGGACCAGTACCTTTATCCCTATTACCGGAAGGACCTGGAAGAGGGAAAAATTACCAGGGAGCTGGCTTTGGAGGCCCTTGAAGAGTACTTGATAAAGATATCCCGAAACCGGTTCTTCGGACCCAACAACGTCACCGTCGGGGGCCTGGACAAGGGAGGAAGGGACGCCACCAACGAGCTTTCCTACCTCTTCCTGGAAGCCCTCGAGAACCTGGGAGGCATGGGGAACGGCCTCTCGGTGAGGATCTCCGACCGGACCCCCAGGGATTTCCTGCTGCGGGCCTGCGCCGTCAACCGCCGCACGGCGGGAGTTTCCCTTTTCAACGACCAGGTCGTGGTGCGCGACCTGGTTGCCGACGGGTACTCCGTGGAGGACGCCAGGAACTACAGCATCGTGGGCTGCGTGGAACCCCACGGCACGGGGGACAGCTATTCCCCCACCGCCCTCAACGGTTTCTGGCTGGCCGGGGTGGTGGAGATGGCCCTGAACCGGGGGAGGAGGAAGGTGACCGGGTCCCGACGTATCGGCGTCCCCACTCCCGACCCGCGGGATTTCCGTTCCTTCCAGGAGGTAAAGGAGGCCTTCGCCAGGCAACTGTCCTTGGTCATGGAGAGGGCGGTGCGCATGAAGGAGGCCTCCGACAGGGTGTTCGCCGACTTTTTCCCCAACCCTCTTCTCTCTTCCACCATCGAGGGCTGCCTGGAGTCGGGGATGGACGCCACCCGCGGCGGTGCCCGGTACAACCACGGGTGCATCAACATCCAGGGCCTGGGAACTGCGGCGGACTCCCTGGCCGCCATCCGCTGGGCCGTCTTCGACGAGAGGATAGTGACCATGGACGAGCTCCTTCGGGCCTTGGACAACGACTTCCGGGGCCACGAGTCCCTGCGGCAGACCCTGCTGCGCAAGGCGCCCAAGTACGGGAACGACGATCCCCGGGCCGACGAGATCGCGGAGTGGATATCCCGGGTGTTCACCGGTGAGGCGAAGAAATACCGCAGCTTCCGCGGCGGAGCTTACCGGTGCAGCTGCGTATCCTCCGCCACCCATCTGGTGGAGGGTTACTTCTGCCCGGCCACACCGGACGGGCGGCGGGCCCTGGAGCCGGTCTCCAACAGCATGTCGCCGACCAACGGCATGGAGAGGGCAGGCCTCACGGCGGTCCTTAAGTCGGCGGCTGCGGCGGGGAACGCCGATTACAGCGACGGCACGGCCCTCAATGTGCGGATAAACCCGCTTTCCCTGAGGACGGGGGAGAACGTGGAGAAGCTGGCCTCGCTGGTGGAGGCCTACTTCGCCCTGGGGGGCCGGCACGTGCAGCTCAACCCGGTGGACGCGGGGACCCTCCGGGACGCCCAGGCGCATCCGGAGAAATACCCGGACTTGACGGTCAAGGTATCGGGATATTCCGCCCGCTTCGTCGAGCTTCCCAGGGCGCTCCAGGACGACATCATCGCCCGCACGGAGTTCGAGGAGTTTTAACGCTAATGAAAAGCGGGCTTGGTCGAACTGCAGGCAAAGACTGTCTTCTCTGGGAATGTGTGCCAATATTGCGCGGCCGTGAAAACCATCACCAACCGCATGCTGCGTTAGGACTCTCCGACGACGTGAATAGGCCAAGGGTCTGCCGCGCATCACTGGGAAGGAGGTAGTGTCGGTGTCCTGCTATCGCGGATGGGGAGCCAACCTGCTTTCGCGGGTCGAGGTTATGGAATGGAGGTACGCATGTTAATCTTTTATACCAAGGAAGCCGAGCAGGCTCTCGAACGCCTGAGGAACGTCAACGCTCTCCAGTGGCACATCCTTCCTCTGGTTGCCGTTCTACTTTACGTGTACGCCAGGGAGATACAGGAGAAGAACTACAATACCCTGTTCACCTGTCTGGCCTTCGCGGGATGCGGGCTTCTCCTGGAGATGCTCAACGGCCTCATCCTGCACTGGACGGGGAGGACTGCGTTGTGGGTGGCAGCGGGAGATTCCTCCTACTTGATCTTCGTGGGAATCAACATCGAGATAATCCTGTGTTTTTCCATTGTCTGGGCGGCCGCCGCCAGGGTGTTGCCGAAAGACCGCGGGCTTAAGGTTCTAGGCGTCCCCAATCGCGTCCTATTCGCCGGGGCCTTCGGTTTCCTGAGCACGTGCACCGAGGCGCTGCTCAACAGGGCGGGCCTATTGGTCTGGGAGTGGTGGTGGTTCAAGTGGCCGTACGCGCTTCCCCAGTTGCTGGTTTTCTACGCCCTCGTTTGGTATGGGCTAATCCGCTTCCATGATGCGGAGATGCCCATAAGGGACAGGTGCAAGGCCGTCGGCGCCATCTACGCCGTGCTGGTGGCGGCGTTCGTCGTCTTCGCCGTGATCCTGAAGTGGGTATGATAGAAACGACGAAGTTGGAGACTGGCCACCCCTTGGTCGGAGCTGCGCAGTGCCTCGGTAAAGGGCGTTGAGGAGATCCCGTAAACCGTTGGCGCACGCGGGGTGCCGAGGGGTATCGCTCTCCATGAGCGGAAGGGGATCGGTTTACATGGTACGGGTCAATGCCCGGAAGGAATGGCAGGAAATGCGTCGCGTCCGGCGTGGACAAGAATGACGACCGCCGTAAAGGACGAGGAAAGGAGTGGAGATGAGGAAATCACCTTCCCCTTACCAGGTAAAGGCAGCCCTCGGGCTGACGGATTTCCTGGAGCGACATCCACGCCTGGTCCGGAGCCTCCTGCGACCCATGGCCAACGTGCCCCTGCTGCGACGATACCTGTGGGTGGGCATAAGGGGGTTCATGGGGGCCTCCGCCTTTGACTGCCACGTCATCGATGCCGAGGAAGGCGTGGTCGACTTCGGGGGGGTCAAGGAGACCTTCTATCCCTCCTGCATGACTACCGTCATGTGGGAAACCCTGTCCACTAAAGTCGGCGAGGAAAAGGCGATGGAGATGATAAGAAAAATAGCACGGGAAGCGGTATATATGGAAATAAAATTCGGCATCGAGGGCCGCTGGTTTCCCAAGCGTTTTCTGGCCTTTGCCGGCGACCCCTCGGCCCTTGAAGCCGTGAGGGCGGACCCTGACCTTCTCCGCCTGGTATCCAAGGGTTTGAACCTTACCAACCGCTTCATACACGATGAGGGGGGGTACGGGCGCATAGAGGTGGATCTGGCGTCGGATCCCATCCGGGTCACCATCACCAACTCCCTTACCGCCAGGCTCGCAGGCCGCTCCGACCGACCCATGTGCGCCGCGAGTTGCGGGATGATGGAGGGGGCCATGAGCTACATGCTGGGCAGGAATTTTCGTGCCCGTGAAGTGGAGTGTGCCGCCATGGGAGCGAGGAGATGCTCCTTCGAGTTGGTGGAGGAATGTCCGTCCTGATGCGGATGATAGGCAGTGAAAGGAATGGATTCGGAGTGGCACCAGGAGGTGGAGATGAAACTGGATATTCCGCAGAAGAAAATAGAGGGCTACCTCAGGTTCCTCGATTTCACCAGGAAACATCCCCGCTTGAGCCGTGTTGTCCTCGCTCTGGCGTATAAGGTTCCGAGGCTCAAGATGGCCCTGCCCGTGTCCTGCAGGATTTACATGGGGGGAAGGATACTGGAATCGTATCATGTGGACGTGGAAAGAGGAGAGATAAGCTTCGCCGGCGTGGACAGGCAGATCGTGGGTTCGGAATACCTGGAGGTGGTCTTCCGGAATCTTGCGGAGGCCGTGGGGAAGGAGGAGGCGTGCAGAGCCATGTACGATATGCATTTCCGGATCATGGAGGAACAGTTGCAGGCACTCGATTTGGACGAGATTTTTCCCCGCTTTTGCGCCTCTCTCTTTCGGGAACCCGTAGACCCGACCCTCCCGGAAAAGAACCCTTCGCTGGCGCGCCTTTACGGGGAGATGGAGTCCATGCTGCTTAGGCTGCTCTTCAGTGAGTCCGGTTGGGGAAGCCCCAAGTTCGATTCCATCCCCGTTCCGAACAAAGTAACGGTACATAACTCCGCTGAGTCGCTGTGGATACGACCTTCCTCGGAACCGGTGTGTTATGCCATGGCAGGATCCCTGGCTGCCTTCGTGACCCGTATCTCGGGGGAGAGGTACGAAGCGCGCGAGACCCGGTGCGCGGCGACCGGGGAGCCGGATTGCACGTTCGTGCTTAAAAAGAAGGCATGAACCCTTCATCGTGGGCCTTAACGCCTACGCGGCCTCGATGCGCCGATCGGCCGGGCGCATCGAGGTCAGGTCATTGATGCTTACAGGGGTTGAAGGTCATCTCGACCAGGAGTCATTGGAGATATACTATCTACCTCCAACCCTCACCATTCTTCCGTTGGGAAGGATTGCTTTTAAGAAAAACCATTCCGGGTTTCCGCCGATGAAAGTACAATTAAAGACCATTTCTCGACATGGACGTATTCGCTTTCATCTGCATCTGGTGGTTTGGCCCATCCTATGAACCGATCCCCCGCGCCTGAGCATTCCGTTGCTGCTAAAATGGGGCAGGCGTCGTCTGGTCCATCATATATCGTTATAGCGCCGTATTCCTCCTCGTCGCCGAATATTCCACTATGCCGTCCCTGTCAATATCGGTGCAGTGCACTATTGGCGTGCCGGGCCGGCGAACGACATTCAGGCCATCCCACAAGGCAACTGTGGCGTCGAACTCATGGTATTGGATGAATACGGAATAATATGCTGGATACCACCATCTAACAGGAGAGTGATCAACGGGCACCGAGAAAGTAATGGTGTTCGAAGCAAGTATTTGTTGCGTATATGCTTTGTGTTACGCTACCGTCGTATTTACCATATGCTACCAGCGAAATTGGTGGCGGCGTTTCAGCGGCTTTATCAAAATTTGCGCCTATGATTTCAACGTGAACTATCTGCGTGTCTGATCCATGATCCGGTGTGATGGAATATATGGCCGGTTTATGCGAGGCTTGGGTTCTTTCCGACTAGGTTGATTCCATAGATAAGAACATCACCGGGATAATAACGAAAGCAATGGAAATGAGTTTCCTTTGATATAAGGTTCTCACAGTGATCTATCCTTTCTGGGTCCAGCCCAAACTCTTTGCCGGCGGCTTTGTGAGGCCATGCGCTCCACTGCACAGCAACAAATCACACTGGCTCAGAAAAGCGGATGGCAAGGGAGCTTGCGGGAGAGGTGAATGGTCTCGCCGTCTCCGCCTGAGCCTCGGGCGAATAACAAGGGCAAGAACATAAGAAACATCATCGACAGGGTCGGGCTCCAAAGATCCAGGCGCTCCGCCAATGATTTCGTTTAGGGTGTAATGTCGGTTTCGGTATCTTGGCATATGCAAAAGCAAGCCCTTATGGGTGTTTAACATGTATTGCCAGGAACAGCAATCGATATGTTGCTTGCCAGGTCGTGATTACAGACGTTCCGGGACACATGCTTGACACGAGGGCATCCCTTGGCGAAGATTTGAGGAGGGCTAAACGGATAACGCTCTACGGATTTCGGCATTGTCGGAAAAGCCTGGGTCAAGCGGGTTTGCGGCGCCGGAAGGTGCGACGCCCGAGAGCGGGGCAAGGAAGCCGGTGGAAAGAGTCCGTGAACGACGCAAGGGGGGTGGTCAGATGAAAGGGTGTTTTCGAGCCCTGGTCTTCGTCGCCGCTTTTTCGTTCCTCCTGATCCTGGTGGCGGGGCCGGCGGCGGCCAAAGGCGGTTTCGACGAGTTCGGGTACAATTACGGAGCCCGGATTTTCTCCGGAAAGGCTGACGGCGTGGACCGGGTCCTGGACGGAAAGGTATGGGGCGATCCCACCTACGCCAACGACCACCTGGTCATGAAGTGGTCCAAGGCATGGGATGACGCCCGTTTCCACGGGGCTGACTGGACGCCGGACGCCTGGTGCTCCAACGAATGGAACGGGGCCTTTCCCGGGGGGAGCGGCGAGGTCTGGCACTACAAGATAATCTGGGTGGGCCCCGAGCTCGAGGACAGCCCCTACTGGAGAGAAGGAGGTTATCCCATCTGGGGCCAGTTCGAAGTGATAATGGACCAGGGAACGGCGGAGGGCGGGCATACCTGGTATGCCCATGCCGTACCCTGCGGTTACGGTTGCGAATAGCGCATGGCGGCCGGCTAGAGAACGAACCCAAGCCTGCATATAGGCGACGTGACCTTCCGGCGCCGACCTTTAAAAGGCCGCTTTCTCCCAGGGTTTCCCGTGCGCTCTTCGGAAAACCCCACGCGCCGTTATCCGGAACGACCGGCGGCACGGATTTCTCCGCCCGCGGCCGTTTATGGGCGCGGCAGGAACCGGGCAGAAAGGCGTTTTGCGGTTTCCGGTCCCCGTTCAGGACAGGCGCGGTTCCGTGATCGCCGGGCCATGGGCTCGTGCCAGGCGAGAGCTGAATCCCCGCCACTCGCTCTGTGTAGCGGTATCCCCGACCGCCACCCCGCAGTAGCGGCAGTAAACGCTCTCCTCGGGTATCTCTTACCGCAACAGCCGCAGAACATGTTCTCTCCTTTCTTTCCCCTTTGTCCGCGAGGAGGATGGAGAGGGAGGTTGGAGTTCGGGGGCTATGAGGACGGCCTCCAATCCATTCCCTTGACGTTTTCGTTTTCCCACACCCCACGATCAGGTCGCGGTTTGCCGTTGGATAGGCTTTCCCGGGACCGGCCGATTCTTTGGAAGTACAACCATAAACGCGTTACCGGGACGCAAGGCGGTGGTAGGGCGCCTTAAGCCGCCCTTCGCGGAGCTTAAAGGCCATGGCCGTCTCGCCGGGGTCCTTCGGATATTGGGGCATGAAGCGCGTGAGGATGATATTCTCGATATGTTTGGGCGCATGAAGGCCAAGACGTTATCATCGGGAAGAAGAGGCCTTTCCGGGGAGGTCGGATGTCAGGCCGGGCCCTGTGCTCGGGCCGAAAAGAACGATTATCGGTATCAAGAGTCGGGTCGATCGGGCGCGGGGTCCAGACCGGGTCGAAGAGAAAAAGGAGGACAAGATGGGTGATTATAATGATAAAGTGAGGCGTTTTCTGGCCGACCTGGAAGTGGACGATCTGGGTTCGTTGGTCAAGGAGGCCCTGCAGTCGGGCGTGAAGGCCACGGACCTTCTTTCGGCCATGAGCGAGGGCATGGTGGAGGTTGGAAAGCGGTTCGAGAGCGGCGAATACTACCTGGCCGACCTGGTGCTGGCGGGAGAGATGATGAAAGAGGGGCTTAAGGCCCTGGAGCCTCACCTGACGGCGGTGGAGGCGGGCAAGAGGGGAACCGTGGTCCTGTGCACCGTGAAGGGCGACATCCACGACATCGGCAAGAACCTGGTGGGCACCATGCTCAAGAGCGCCGGTTTCCGGGTGATCGACCTTGGCGTGGATGTACCGGCGGAGAGGGTGGTGGAGGCGGTAAGATCGGAGTCGGCCTTCGCCGTGGGCCTCTCGGTGCTCCTGACCACCATGACCGGTTCCATAGGCGAGGTGGTGGAGGCGCTGCGGGGCGCGGGCCTGCGGGATGGCCTGAAGATAGCCATCGGGGGTGCTTGCACCACGCCGGAGATGGTGGAGCGTTACGGGGTGGACGCCATGGGGCGCGACGCCGTGGAGGCGGTGCGCATCTTTTCGGGGTGGGCGGCATGAGAGGTCGGTGACCCGCCATCGGAGTTAAGGAGGTGGAAAAGATGGCTTTCGTGGCCGGTTTCATCGCTCACGCGCCTGACGCGGATCCGGAGAAGCATCGCTGCGTGATCGACACCGGGAAATACCGCCTGATCGTGGTGGTGGTCGGCAACCAGGAGCAAGCCCTGCAGGAGAGCCGCAGGATGGTGGAGGAGGAGGGCATCCATTCCGTGCTTCTCTGCCCGGGCTTCACCCACGCCGACGTGGCGGCCGTCGCCGAGGCGGTAGGGGAGAACGTGGGGGTGAACGTGGCCCGCGGGGACGGGCCCAGCAACCGCATCGCCGCGCAGACCATCGCCAGGGAGTGGGGCTCCCCACCGCATGAATGACATTTAATTCCAGGTCTTTCCCGGCTTGGGTCGAGCGTAGGTAAAGTCCCCGGTTCCGGCGGTCGGCCTTACGTATCGTGAAGGTGGCTAAGGATCCCGGAGTGGGGGAAAGCCGTGCGCGAGGGTTTCAGCGGATCTAAAGACTGCGCTTCATAGTGAAGTTCGATATATAGCCGGACGCGAGGAAGACCATCCGCTTGCCGTCCCGAAAAGAGCCCCCGCCACCCCGTCAACTCATGCGGGGGACGGATGACGGCCCGCTATCCAGGCGGCATCGGGAGTCGGGAGAGAGGGCACCGAGGAAACGTCCGCACAAGCCTCATCCTCGGAGAGGCATGTGCGCCAGGCACAAGGTGGGAACCGCTCAGGGGCTTCCGTCCAGGCCCAAGGAGTGGGGCGGAATGCGGGAACCCGAGAAGTTCCCTGTCCCGCTCGCACCGGGAGGCTTTCCCGTTCATACCGGATGAACCAGCCTTCATCGGCCTGGTGAACGCTGCGCGGCGATCATCGCTCAGGCGGGTTTGACCGCCTTGATGATCCCGTAACCTAAGAGCCCGCTGCGGAAAAAAGAATCCAGTATCTCGCACCCGGACACGAATTCCCGGACCTTCATCTCCGGGAAGGCGCCCGGCTTCTCCCGCAGGACGCGGAGGGCGTTTTCCCTCCAGAGCATGGGGGTAGGGAGTACCCGGTCCGTTATGTCCAGGATGGCCACCTCCCGGAAACCCGCTTCCACCAGGCGGTCGGCATAGGTGCCCATGGTGGGCAGCTGGGCGGGCCCCCAGGCCTTGAGCAGCTTGTAATATTCGCCCAGGTGGGACAGGAAGAAGAGCAAGCCCTTATGCGGTGAGAGCGGCTTGCGCTGCACGATGTCGCACATGATCAGCGTCCCGCCCTCCCGGAGGACGCGGTAACACTCCCCGAAGAGCCTGCGCTTATCGGACATGGTGTGGGCGGCCTCCAGGATCCAGACCAAGTCGAAGGATCTATCGGGGTAGCCGTTGTCCATGCCGTCGGCCACGCGGAAGCGCACCCTCTCGTACCCCCTCGAGCGGGCCCCCTCCTGGGCCAGGCGCACTCCCCGTTGGCTGGTGCTGATTCCCTCCACGGAACACCCATACTTCTCGTGGAGGCGGAAGGCGGGGGTACCGATTCCGCAGCCCACGTCCAATATGCGGGTATCGGCGCCGATATCGCACAGCTCGGCCATCCTCTCTACCATGGCCTCGGCGGCCGCGACGATGTCCATGTCCGACCGGTCGAAGTAACCGAAATGGAAATTGTCCCCCATGAATTCCTTCCAGGCGTCGGTGATCTGATCGTAATGGGTCTTGGAGTCCAGCGGCACCGATCACACCCCCGGGTTACCTTGTCCTTACCCTACGACCGAGGCACGGTTGGTCCGGAATCGCCTCTCGTCGCCCCTCCGGCGTCTGACCCGCCGCGAAATCCGCTTCCTACTGCAGCCGCCGCAACGAGAGGGGACCGCCCTGTGTGGCCCGCCCTTGTTAACTCGCTATCTTGCCCCGTTGACTTTTGACTTAATAATTATGCCCTCGAAGGTGCCGGTTCGCAACCAGGAAACGAGCGGACGTCCATTTCGTTCTGTCGACCTGTCGTTTTCTCTTGGAAGACGGGCGGCCTTTCAATTCCTTGCGGTCTCCGGGATGCCTGCATGAACGATACGGCGGATCATTCCCGGTCCTGGAGCAAGCAGCGGCCGGTCGGCCGCTACCCCTTGTACCGTATAGCCTTCTCGCTCATTGCCGAGTAAAAGTTCTTGGATCGGTGGATGGCTACCGTTCCTTCCAAAGTATCGCACTCGGGGCCTCCTGGAGGTGGACCTTCCGCGGTGATGGGCGTTCCTCGCCGTCAGGGCATGCCTTATAATTTAAGGAAGGAAGGTGGGCGACGGCCATATAACCCGCGGAAGGGTGACCGAGCTGGCCTAAGGTGATCGCCTGCTAAGCGATTGTGCGGGTAAAACCGCACCGTGGGTTCGAATCCCACCCCTTCCGCCAGGCACCGGCCGGGAGAAGGCGGCGGTCTCTCCCGGTTTGCTTGTCCTTGAGAACGGGCGGGGATGAACGCCTCCGTCGCGCCCGGGGAGGAGGCAGCCCCATAGGCATGGGGAGGCCGGGGAAGGCACCCGTGCGGCGGGGAGGGCCAGGTTTAGAGGGAGTGGAAAGCGGTCGGGGAAAGGAGGGGAAATTGACCAGGAGGAGGCTGCGCAAGATAGTGGCCCGGGAGATGGGCCGGGACCCGCGCCGAAAGGAAAGGCGCAGGGAGCGGAGAAGGGAGAGAAAGCGCCGCGGGAGGAAGGCGGTTTTCCTCGTTTCCGTGGGGGCCGGGGTTCTTGCCGCCCGCGCTTACCTGGAGAAGCCGGCACAGGGCGGGGGAAGGGTGACCCTGGCCGATACGCAACCCGGGCCCCTGAGCACCATGATGGCCGAGCTCATGAAGGGTCTGCTCAAGGACCCGCAGAAGAAAGCCCTGGCCGATCGGCTCAGTTTTTCCCTGGCTCTGCAGGACTTGAACAACCCCGACCTGGCGGCCACCATGCGTTTTCAGGGAAGCGACGTCACGGTGAGCAACGGCGTGGCGGAGGACGCCGACGTGTACGTGGGGACCGAGCTGGGCCTGCTCCTCAGCCTGGCCGGGGCGGGCAGGGGCGGTCAATTCATAAAGTGGTTGCAGTCGGAGGAGGGGAAAAAGGTCGTTCAAGCCCTGCGCGGCGGGCGTTTCAGGATAAGGGGCGTGGCCCGCAAGCCCCTGCAGATGCTGCGTTTTCAGAGGCTTTTGACCCCCGCCGGCTGAGGAGGGGTTGCCCGGCGGGCTTTTCAGCGCCGCGAGCAGCCGTTGCGTCCCGGGTTATCCTCGGTGCATACCAGCTTCTTGACCGTTTCTCGCAATTCCTCGAGCTTGAAGGGCTTGGTTATGTAAGCCTCGACCCCCATCTCCATGCACTTGTCCCGATCTTCCTTCCCGGTCTTGGCGGTGAGCATGATGATGGGAATATCCCTGGTCTCTCCGGAGGACTTGAGCTGGCGGAGCACCTCGTAGCCGTCCATGCCCGGCATCATGATATCCAGCAATATCACGTCGGGTTTTTCGGCCGCCGCCAGGCGCAGGGCCTCCCGGCCACTGGGAGCCGTGTACACCTTGACGCCTATCTTGGCCAGGTTCAGCTCCACCAGGCGGAGGAGCAATTGGTCGTCATCCACCACCAGGGCTCGAGCTTCCACAATTTCCCTCCCAGGCCCCTTGGTTTCCACACTCTATAGATTTACCCTGCCGTGCTTGCCTTGAAACTTTTTCGCTATCCTTCACCGCCGGGGATGAACGCACGGGAAAAGCGGATCGATCGCCCCTCGGTCAGGCGGAGGAGACGAGCGGGAGGTGCCCGGATGCGGTTTCCGCTCGAGACCCTGCTCTCCGTCCCTTAACGCCGGGGATGAACGCACGGGAAAAGCGGATCAATCGCCCCTCGGTCAGGCGGAGGAGACGAGCGGGAGGCACCCGGATGCGGTTTCCGCTCGAGACCCTACCTTCCGTCCCTTAACGCCGGGGATGAACGCGCGGGAAAAGCGGATCGATCGCCCCTCGGTCAGGCGGAGGAGACGAGCGGGAGGTGCCCGGATGCGGTTTCCGCTCGAGACCCTGCCTCGGGGTCCAGCGGATGAACGGGAGGTGACGGGGACTCGTTGATGAGTGGTTCCCGGGGCTTGTTGACAGGCCAGGAATCGGGTTTTAATATTTGACTGACTATTCAGTTTTTTCCGATACAATTAAGCGGATTCGAAGAAGGAGGAATCTTGGCGCGAAAAGCAAGCCAATCTGAGGAAAGGGAAAAACAGCGCACGCCCGGCTGGGAGACGGAGGATTTCCTGCGGGTCTTCCAGGGCCGGACTGGAAACGCCATAACCCGCAACCGGCTGAATCGCTACCTGCGGGAGGGACTGCTCTTTCCTCCGGGAAAGGACGGCCGCTTCGGCGAAAAGCACCTGGAGCGGTTGCAGATGCTCGAGCACCTGCGTTCCCGCTACGGGATGAGCATGCGGGACATGGCGGGTATCTTCGGCGTGCTGGAAGGGAGGAGCGAGGAGCCCGTCCGGGAAGTGGTAACGGAAAAGGGGGACGACCGGAGGAGGAAGATCATCGCCAACGCGGCGCGCCTTTTCGCGGGCAAGGGTTACCACGGCACCACGGTGGATGAGATCGTGCAGGCCACGGGAATAGCCAAGGGGACCTTCTACCTTTATTTCGAGAGCAAGGAGGACCTGCTGGTAGAGGTGATCAAGAACCTCATCGACGAGACCTTGCAGGGTATCGACGAGAAACTGCGGGGCAAGGGAAGGAGCGATTTCGTTACCCGGATCGAGGCCAAGGGAGAGGAGCTCCTGGGGCTTTACCTGGAGAACAGCGAGCTGCTGTACATGATGCTCGGGGAATCGGTAGGCAACGAGCGCCTCCAGGAACAGATCCAGGAAGTTTACGAGCGGTTGGCGGAACGGCTGGAGGAGGACCTCCAGTGGGGGGTACGAGAAGGGGAGATATTCCCTTACCAGGACCTGAGGACGGTGGCCTACGCTTTGGTGGGAATGGGGCAAACGGTGGCCGTCCTGGTATCCGCTTCGGACCGCGAGCAACTGCCCAGGATAAGAGCCACGGTTGACCAGCTCATCCGGCGCATCTTCTCCCGTTGAGGGACGCTCAACCCCTTCCATTTTCAAACCTTCGTGCGCGGGCATGGCCGCCGCGAGGGGTTGAGGAGATGGTCCCCGCAACGCCGTGGCCGGTTCCCGGCCGAAGGCCGCGGTGTGAGCCTGAGAGATTGAGAGAGGAGAGAAATTCTCGGGTAACGCCTTAGGCATGGGTTTGGCGAGAAGGCGCTGATTCAGGCATTAAAATAAGGACCCCGGTTTCCGGCAAACCGGGGTCAGCAGGGAGGGAGGTGCTCCGGTAGGGGTACCAGAGCACGGATGAGGTCACTCACTCAAATCTTCCCTCCTCGAAATCCCACGCATTTCGAGGAGTCGTTAATAAGTTATGCTACCATCTGGTTTACAAATATACAACCTACGGGGAAAATAATCAAGATATTTGTTTTATCGACTTGCCGGTTCTTCCGGGTTGCCGCCCGCGACCCCTCCGTACCGTTTCACGCCCCAAGCCTTTCATTCCCAGTCTCATCCGCGCGAAGGGACCCCTGGCCGGGATGCCGGCGGCCAGATTATATGCACGGCCTATCTATATCGCGGTTTTATCCAGGTCACCCGCCGTTCTTTTGTTATAATGGCCTTGACCGTTTGTCGGAGGTCGGCCTGCAGAGGAGGAGGGGCAAGAGTTTCGTTGTTTACGGTTCCTGTCGTCCTTGAAGGTTCGAATATTCCCGGCTGTGGTAAGGAGGGGACGGAAGAGCCGCTTTAGCCGGCTGAGAGACCTAGGAGGGAAGTGTCTCATGATGGGCGGTAACTGGGGCAAGGTCCTGAAGGTGAACCTGACGGAGAGCACCGTCGAGGAAGAGGTCATTCCCGAAGAGCACTACCGGGATTTCCTGGGCGGAAGCGGTCTGGCCGCCAAGTGGTTCTTCGACCATCGGGGATGGGAGGCGGAGCCGCTCTCCCCGGATAATCCCCTGATGATCATGAACGGGCCGCTCTCGGGTACCAACTACCCCGGGGCTTCCCGGCTGGAGGTCTGCGCGCGTTCCCCGCTCACCGGTATATGGGGCGAGGCATCCATGGGGGGTCACTTCTCGCCCCAGCTCAAGCGCACGGGTTACGACGGTATCATCGTACTGGGAGCCTCCGAGAAACCCGTGTATCTCTATGTCACCGACGAGGGGGCGGAGATACGCGACGCCTCCCACCTGTGGGGGAAGGACACCTACGAGACGGAGGAACTCCTCAAACGGGAGGTGGGCGACCAGCGGGCCCAGGTGATCTGTATCGGCCCGGCCGGCGAGAACCTGGTGAAGTTCGCCAACGTGATGAACGACCGGGGTTCCACGGCGGGTCGCTGCGGCATGGGCGCGGTGATGGGCTACAAGCGCCTCAAGGCGGTAGTGGCGCGAGGAAGCAAGAAATTCCCGGTGGCCGACGAGGCGGGGTTCAAGGCGGCCAGGGAAAAAATGTCCGAAGCGCTCAAGTTCAGCATGGTCGCCGAGGGGCTGCATGCCTTCGGATCCAATGTGCACATGGAATACGGCATGGCCATCGGTGACGTGCCGGTGAAGAACTGGCGGGAGGCTTACTGGGCGGAGGGGCCGGAAAAACTGGGCGGGACCACGGTGGCGGAAACCATCCTCACCCGTACCCATTCCTGCTTCGCCTGCCCCGTGGCCTGCAAGCGCATCGTGGAGATAAAGGAGGGACCCTACCGCATGGAGGAGGGTCCGGGCTCCGAGTACGAGGCGGCGGCCGCCCTGGGGACCCTGCAGAGGATGGATTCCATGGAGGCCAACCACAAGGCCAACGAGCTTTGCAACCGCTACGGGATGGACGTCATCTCCTGCGGGGGAGTCATAGCCTACGCCACGGAGGCCTTCGAGGCGGGCCTTTTAAAGGAGTCGGACACCGGGGGGCTCAAGCTGGGCTGGAATCAGCCCGACACCCTTCTCGAGCTCATCCGGAGGATCGCTTACCGCGAGGGCATAGGGGACGAGATGGCCGAGGGCGTGCGGACCATGTCCAAGAAGTTCGGCGGGGAGGAGTTCGCCGTTCACGTCAAGGGCCTGGAGTGCCCCATGCACGACCCGAGGGCCTTGTGGGGCATGGCCCTCACCTATGCCACCTCCATCCGGGGGGCCTGCCACTGCGCGGACGCCAACCTCTACGTGGACCTGGGGCTGCTTAACCACAACGAGCTGGGGGTGAAGAGGAGCTGGCCCTACCGAGCCAAAGGGAAGGCGGCCCAGACGGTGGCCTCCCAGAAGAAAGGGGTCATCGCCAACTCCGCGGTCATCTGCCAGTACGCCTGGAACGCGTCGGGAGGCTCGCTTGCGGACATGGCCGGGGCCCTGCGCGCCCTCACCGGTTTTCCCTACACGGTGGAAGAGCTGGCGCGGGTCGGGGACCGTATCTGGTATATAAAGCGGGCCATCGGTAACCTCTGCGGGGCCACCCGGGAGGACGACCGCCTGCCGCAGCGCATCCTGGAGCCCCATCCGGAGGGGGTAACCTCCAGCCTGCACCTTGCCGTCTTCCCCCAGTTCATGTCCATGGTGCCCATGGGCAAGATCAGGGCGGAACGTTTCAAGGAGACCACCGCCGGCCTCTTGAAGAAATACCTGTTCCCCAACATGGACAAGATCCTCACCTCCCTCAACAAGCTGCCCATGTTCTCCATGCGGGGCAAGAAGCTGGAGAGGAGGGACCCGGAGGAGGTCAGGCGGAGGACGGTGGCTTTCGACGAGATGCTGGAGGAGTACTACCGCCTCCGGGACATCGACGAGAAGGGGAGGCCCAGCCGCAGCCGGCTGGAGGAGCTGGGTCTCAAGGACGTGGCCGACGCCCTCCACGGTTGAGGCCGCCGCGCGGGTACGGGTACGAGGAGATGCCCCTGGTAAAGCTATACGCCACGCTGCGCAAGGCCGCCGGGGAGAAGGAGTACCGGAGCCGGGCGCGCAACGTGGGCCAGGTGCTCGAGGAGCTGAGGGAACGCTACGGCGACGGGGTGGACCGTTACCTCCGCGGCTGCATCGTGCTGGTAAACGGGCAGAACGTGGGATACCTAAAGGGCAAGAGGACCAAACTGAAAGAGGAGGACGAGGTCTCCGTCTTCCCTCCCCTGGCCGGTGGTTAGCTGGCACCGGGAGCCGGGGGAAGGTCGCCGGGGGCCGGGGGAGTGGTTTTTGGCGGCCGCCGGGTAATGGGCGGCAACTCGCGGCCCCGGACTCGCCGGGTTAAAGGGGGGTAACGGTGAACCCGCCTCCGCCCGCGGTGGTGCCGCCCACCTGGAGGGCAGCCAGTTCCCTCACGCAGGCGGAAAGCATTTCCCTACCCGCCGTGACCTGCTCCAGGGCGCCGGTTATTCGTCTGGAAACATCTTCCAGATTGGCGTTGGAGGCCAGGGCGGCCCATTGGCGCAGGTGATCGGCTTCCCGCTCCAGGCGTTCAGAGCCGTGCTTGAGGGCCACCTTCAGGGTGACCAGGTCTATGCCTTCGCGGCACATCGCTCTCACCTCCAAATCGTAACCGGAGGATCTTCCGACCGGCTCTCCGGGCCGGATTTCAACTCCCTCTCTTTTACCGATTCCACAACCCGGTGGCCGGAAAGTCAACCTCCACTCAAGATGGCCTGCGACCTCGGCTGCGGCCTCCGGTAGCTCGTCGCCCGCCGGAATGGGCCTCGACCCGAAGACGGAACCCTCTTTCAGATCCGCTTTCCGCCGAGCGCTCCATCAAGCACAGGCCTCCGGCGCCGCCTTGCCCAGCTCCACCAGGGCGCGGCGCAGCGTCTCCTTCCCCTTCTCCGTCATGCCGCTCAGGGGGAGCCTGACCCCTCCGACGCCGACGCCCATCCAGTTCAAGGCCTGCTTGATGGCCGTGGGGTTGGGCTCGCAGAAAAGGGCGCGCACCAGGGGCAGGACCCGGTAGTGAAGCTCGCGCGCCTCCTCCACCTTCCCTTCCCAAACCAGGCGGCACATGCGCCCGAACTCCTTGCCCAGGACGTGGCCCACGGCGGCTATGCATCCCTGCCCTCCCAGGCAGAGGACCAGGAAGGTCACCGCGTCTTCGCCGGAATAGACCGAAAAATCCAGGCCCGCCTTGCGGGTCTCCTCGATGATGGAGCTGACCTGCAGGATGTCCCCGGAAGCTTCCTTGATGCCCACGATATTCTCCAGCTCCGCCAGGCGGAGGACGGTCTCCACCTCCACGTTGCGCCCCGTCCGGAAGGGGATATTGTAAAGGATGATGGGAAGGGAGGTGCTCTCGGCTATGGCCTTGAAGTGCCGGTAGATGCCCTCCTGGCTGGGGCGGTTGTAATAGGGACTGACCTGGAGGCTGCCGTCCACGCCTATCCTCTCCGCCGCCGTGGTCATCTGGACGGCCTCCTCGGTGCTGTTGCTGCCGGTGCCGGCTATGACCGGCACCCGGCCCGCCGTCTCCTGGTAGACGATCTCGATGACCCTCATGTGCTCCTCGTGGCTCAGGGTGGGCGATTCCCCGGTGGTGCCGCAGGGGATGAGGGCATCGGCCTCCTGTTCCTCGATGAGGTAGTTGACCAACCTGCGCAGCGCCGGCTCGTCCACCCGACCCTTGTCGTCGAAGGGGGTTACCAGGGGGATCAGACAGCCCTTCACCTTCCACTCCACCTTGCCGACCTCCTCTTCCTCGTTCCGCAGCTCCTCGACCCGCGGAGGAAACTCCGGGCTGGGCCCTCCCGCGGTTCGCCCGCCTTCGCGGGTAAGCATCGTCGGAAACGGCCTTCCTTTCGCCTACCGCCCAGGTTGCCCGCCGGGCATGGTTTTCTCCATGCCGGATGCGGGGATGGTCGGGCGAAGGCCCCGTCCTTCACGCGGCTCCTTGAGATCGACCCCGTCGCGGGGTCCGCCTTTCCTCCCCTCTTTTCGCGGCGTTATAGGTGTAATGATAACAGAATGAGAACGGAGAAAAACGTCGATGACCGAAAGTCACAGTTGCCATTATATGGTATTAAGTTCTCGGGGCCCGGAAATTACCCCCCACCCTATTGACAGCCGGGAGAGCGGTGATAATATGAAAACGTTCCGGCTGAGCTCGGGGGAAAATGAAGTCCAAGCGCCCGTAATCTTGCGCGTCCGGAACGTAGGTAGGAACCCAGGATGCCGAGTAGAAAACGTCGCGGCTGCAGGCCCGACGGTCCCAAAGGTATCTTGGGTTTCTACTATTATTGAAGACTCGTGCTTCCGGTAGGAGTACGGACCGGTGACGACGGGAGGTGCTTCATGTCCAAGGGGCTGGCGGGGAAAAGGGTGGTGGTCATCGGGACGGGCATCGGGGGTTCGGGGGTTTCCGCGCTGCTGGCCAGGGAAGGAGCCCAGGTACTGGTCCTGGAGAGGAACTCCTTTCCGGGAGGAAAAGCGGCCAGTTTCGAGCGCCAGGGATTCATTTACGATACCGGGGTGCACTGGCTCTCGCGGGGTGACAAGGGTCCCCTGGGAGAGATAGCCGACTTGGTGGGGGCGGAGGTCAGCTACCGGTCGCTGGAGCCGGCCATGCAGTTCACCGCGCAGGGAAGGACGGCCACCCTTTACCAGGGCATGGACGACGCGGAGGTCCTGGAACGGCTCTTCGAGGAGATCGGGGTGCTCCCCGAGAATCGGCCCGGCGCCCGGGCGCTCTTCGAGGACCTGGCGCGTGAACGGACCCCCCGGGAGCTCGAGGAGCTGGACGAGGTCTCCTTCTCCGATTACTGCGCGCGCTTCGTGGACGACGAGCAATTGAACCGCCTCCTGGACGGGTTCACCGGCATGTACATGTGCATCTCCCGGAGAGCCGCTTCGGCGGCGGAGTTCATCCTCTGTTTCTCCAACCAGGTAAAGGTGAAGAACCTGTGTTACCCGCTGGGCGGGATGCGCGCCGTTCCCATGGCCTACCTGAAGGCCCTGGAGTCCATGGGCGGGGAAGTGCGGTATTCCACTCCCGTGGAGCGCATAGTGGTGGAATCGGGGAAGGTGCGGGGAGTGGAGGCCGGGGAGTTCATACCCGCGGACCTGGTGATCAGCAACACGGGGATAAAGGAGACGGTAGCCCTGGCCGGCAGGCACAACTTTCCGGACCATTACCTGGCCCGGGTGGACGCCCTGCGCCTTTCCTTCGGGGCGGTGAGCGTGAAGTACGCCCTGGACGCCGAGGTGGTGAAGCCCCATTTGTTCTGTTATTTCCCCGATTTTCGGGATCCCCGACAGGCGGAAAGGCAGGCGGCGATTTTCGTGCCCGTGCCCTCCGCCGCCGATCCCTCCCTGGCCCCTCCCGGGTGCCAGTTGGTCCTGGCCGGGTCCCTGGCCCCTCCGGGCCTGGAGGACGGGGAGCAGGCGGCGGCGGTATGCGAGGAGATCCTGGACCGCGTCGAGAACACCATGCGGGACCTTTTCCCGGGCATAGAGGACCATATCGTCTGGAAGATAAGGACGGACACCCGTTACATCGCCGAAATATCCGGGAGGTGGACGGGAGAGGTCATCGGGCTGGCCCAAAACCGGCACCAGGTGGGGAAGAACCGCCCTTCTCAAGTCGCCCCCGTGGAGGGGCTTTACCTGGTGGGAGCCGATGCCGGAGGTCGCGGGGTGGGTACGGAGATGGCCGCGGACAGCGCCCTCAACCTGTGGAGGTTACTGCTCCATTCCTGATCGCCGCTCCGGAAGGTCTCGGCGCGGCGGAAGGGCATCATCCGGCTTTGGCCAGGACGCAGGACCATTCGCCTTCCAACACGCCGTATTCCGACCACAAAAAGAGGATCTCCTGCAGAAAGGACTGCGCGTCCGGAGCCCTCCGGTAGGCTTCCTCGAGTCGTCGGCGTATAAGGTCGTAATCCATCCGCCTCACCTCCAGGGCCATGGTACAGGCCGGGGGTGACAAGGCGGGGGAGGGGGTGGCCTCACTCCCGGAAGCGGACCAGGTTGCGTCCGGACTCCTTGGCCTCGTAAAGGGCGGCGTCGGCCTTGGCCACGATATCCGAGCGGTCCCGCACGTCCGGGGCGGGGAAGGAAGTCACGCCCTGGCTGACGGTCACCCGAACAGGCTTTCCGTCCGGGGACGTGAAATCGTGGTTTTCAACCGCCATGCGGATGCGTTCCGCGGTCTGCACCGCGTTCTCCAGGTCCGTCTCCGGGAGGAGGATGGCGAACTCCTCGCCGCCGTAGCGGGCCAGGATGTCCATGCTCCGCAGGCAGCCCTTGATGAGGGAGGCGGTTTCCTTGAGGATCTCGTCCCCGAAGAGGTGGCCGTATGTGTCGTTTATCTTCTTGAAGAAATCGATGTCCAGCATGATGAAGGAGAAGACGGTGTTGTAACGGAGTGACCTCTTGTACTCCTTGTCGAAGAGCTCCTGGAAGAAGCGGTGGTTGTAGATCCTGGTCAGGCCGTCGGTGATGGCCATGCGCTTGGCCCCCTCGTAGAGGCGGGAGTTGTCCACGATCATCACCAGCTGGTTGCTCACCAGGCTGAGGATGCTGGGAGCATCGCGCCGGAAGGCCGGGGTGGAGGGGCCGGCCAGCAGCAGCAGGCCTATGGGTGCCTGGTGGGCGATGAGGGGGAGGTGCAGGTAGGAGAGTTCCACGGGCTTTTCCGGGGTCTCGGCGACCAGGTTGTCCTCCAGGAGGACCGTCCGCCCCACCGACTGGCCTTCCCCGGGACGCCAGGCGTACCCGGTGGCGGTCTCCATGGCCTGGGAGACCGCGTTCTCCAGGACTTCCGGGGTGACGGGGCGGTTCAGGTAGAGGTAGAGCTCCCTTTCCTCGAAGAGCAGCAGCGCCCCCAGGCGGTAATTGAAGAGTTTATCCAGTATCTGGAAAATGGAACACACCGTCTCCGTGAAATCCTGCATGGACTCGGCCAGGGAAGCGATGTCGTTCAGGATGGTGGTCTCGAAGAGCTTGCGGTCCAGCAGGTCGGTGATCTTGTTGATCACGTAATCCTCGCTGACATCCTTCCGGCGGCGCCGGGCGAGCTCCCGGGCTTCGCGGTTCCTTTCCGAGGCTGAAAGCAGGGCTTTCACCTCGCGCAACAGGTGTTCCGGCTTGAAGCCCTTGGTGATGTAGGCGTCGGCGCCGGTCTTCAAGCCCCAGAACATGTCCGTCTGGTGCTCCCTCCCGGTGAGCATGATGATGGGCATCCAGGAGGTCATGGGGTCCTCCTTCAGCAGCCGGCATACCTGGTAGCCCTTGATCTTGGGCATCTCGATATCCAGGATCATGAGGTCGGGGAGCAGGGAGAAGGCCTTCATGGCCGCCTCGATACCATCCCAGGCCACGTCCACCCGGTATCCGGCCTTCTCCAGGATGGATCCCGTGACCTTGACCACCAACCGGTTGTCGTCCGCCAGGAGCAGGTGTTTCCCTTCTTCCATAAGGACCCCCGTTCCGCCTTTGATTTATCGGCGGGAGGAAACGGGAAATTGAATCCATCCTTGAACCGGGGCGTTGCTCGCGTCCCGCATGCCGGGATCCCAGGCGGATGGGAGAGGAGCTGTAAAGGGATATCGGAACAAGGCCGAACCCCCGCCGATATCCGGCTAAACGTCCTTTCGCGCCCCTTCTTCGAGGCATGCCGGCTTGCCTCGCCCAGGCCCTCAATCCGCCCGGGGACACAGGAGGAGTTCCACCCGCCCTCCCTCCAGGGCGGCGGCCAAGAGGCAGGCCTCCTCGGGGGTGACCTCGAGGATGAGGCAGGACGCGGAAACGGAGGGGGAACCGGAAGCCGATTCCCAGGGGCGGGAGGCGCCTTCCGCGGCGGTGGTGCCGAGCACTTTGACGTTCTCCAGGCCCAGGTGGGCGCTTTCCCCCTCCACGAAAACGATATCCACCCTCCCCTGCGAAGGGAGGCGGTAAAAGGGAAAATTCACCGCCTCCTGGGGAAGGGGGAAGGCGCGGAAGCCGGGGGTCAGCGAGTCGCGCATCTCCTCGTCCCCGCCTTGGAGAAGGGCGCTTTCCAGCACCGGCTCTCCCTGCCGGACGGGGTGGGACAGGCGGCGCCCGGAGACCTGGGACAGCTCCGTGTAGGTCCCCGGCAGGAGGTAGCGGTCGGGGAAGGGCACCAGTCGGAGTGAGGAGGAGTCGAGAACCTCCCCGCTCCCGAGGTCCCTTGCCGCCACCACCAGCTCCACCAGCCGGCCGGACTGGGCGATTCGGGCGGTCAACCCCCGTAGGTAGGCGAAGGCGATAAGGGCGGAGAGGGCGGCGGCCACGGCGGCCGCGATGAGGTAGTGGCGGGAGCTTCGCAAGTCGAACGATCCCAACGCTCGCCTCCTTTCCGTCCGCAAGCCGGGGCGGGGTGTCCGCCGCGGGGCGTTGAACGCGGTTTCTCTACCGCGTACCGCCTTCCTCGAGGGGGATGAACTGGAAAAGATTGGTCGAAGTATCCAGGAAAAGGAAGCCGTTCCTCAGGGTCTCTCCACCGCAGAGGACCTTGACCGCTTCCTGGACCTGCAGGGCGGCCACCAGGGCAGGCGTGGGGGGTGGGTTCCCTTCCACCAACTCGACGCCTCGCTCGCCGGCGTCGCGGTACAGTTCCGCCACTCCCGGGTCTCCGGGATAAACGGTCATCACCTGCCCGGCGTGGCCGGCGATGGCGCCGTGTACCAGGGGGATGCCCAGGCGGGAGCAGCCTTCCTCGAGGGCCAGGCGGGAAGGGACGTTGTCCAGGGCGTCCACGACCACTTCGGCCTCCGAGAAGACCCGGGTTACGTTCTCCGGGGTCACCGTTATCTGCAGGGCCAGGACCTGTAGGGAGGAATTGACCTCTCGCACGCGTTCGGCGGCCCTCTCGGCCTTGGGGCGGCCGAGGTCCGACTCCCGGCATAAGAGCTGCCGGTTGAGGTTATTCTCCTCGAAGACGTCCCCGTCGACCAGGATCAGGCGGCCCACGCCGTAACGGGCCAGGAGCTCGGCGACGTGGCCTCCGAGTCCTCCCAGCCCGCACACCCCCACGCAGGAGCGGAGGAGGCGGAGCTGGCCTTGGGCGCCCAGTGTGCCCACGTTGCGCTGGTAACGCGCGGGAACCATCCCGGCCTCCAGGCAGGCTATCTCCGCCTCCAAGGGGGAAACCCCTCCGCGCCGCGCCGCTTCGCGGAGGGCTGCCTGGTGAACCACCCGGAGGCCGTTTTCCTCCCGGGAGGAGTCCCTGAGGTACTCGATCAGGCCCATATCCATGGACTTATTATATAACATGTATAACTTATACACAAGATCTCTTGTCCCTTCTTGCCCCGGGAGGCCCATGGTCCCCGAAAGTCCACCGGGCTTGTTTTCCGGCAGGATAACCCCCCGGGGGATCTTGGCCCCGGGAGGGGATCGCTCCTTGACCCTCGTGAGCGCGGCCTTGTCGCGGGCTCAGCCGACCTTGTCGTTCAGCCGGCGGATGACTTCCTCCGCCTCCTTCACCGTGCGCTCGATGACCTCCTTGACCGTGGGGATGTCGTGGAGTAGGCCGGTGACCTGCCCCACGGGGAGCACGCCGTTGACCGTGTCCCCGTCCTCGGTGGCGATGCGGATGAGCTTGAAGGCGTTGGCCATGTAAGCCAGCTGCTTGGCGTTCTCCCATCCCGAGGCCAGGACCCCGATGAAGAGCTTCCAGTAAGGGAGCTTGAGCATCTGGGCGATGGACCGGGAGTTGGGAATGGCCTTGAGCATCTGGATGGGATTGAGGCCGCGCCTTATGGCCTTGCGCGCCCCCTCGGTGTCCAGGACCCGGCACCACAGCCCGTCGAAGCGCTTGGAATAGAGGGTGTCGTAGACGTCCTTCTCCAGGGAGAGGCGCTTGTAGTTCTCGTGCAGGGGGCTCTCCACGGTGGTCATGAAGCGGGTTCCCATGGCCACACCTTCCGCTCCGAGCGCCAGCGCGGCGGCTAGACCCCGCCCGTCGCCCACGCCGCCGGCGGCGATGACCGGTATGTCCAGGTTGGAGGCCAAGCTGGGCACCAGGCAAAAGGTGGTCACCTGTTCCCCATGGGCCGCCGCCTCGTTCCCGGTGGCGATGACCGCGTCGCACCCGTATTCCTGGGCGCGGCGGGCGTGCCGGAGGTTGGTGACCGTGGCCAGCACCTTACCCCCGTACTCGTGGGCCGCCTGCACGATCCAGTCCCCCTTGCCCAGGGAGAAGTTGATGACCGGTACCTTCTCCTCCAGGAGCACCTGGGCGTTCTGGGCCGCGCCGGGGAAGAGCAGGGATACGTTGGCGCCGAAGGGTTTGTCGGTCAGCTCGCGGATCTCCCGCACCGCTTTCCTGGTCTGCTCGGTGTCCAGCACCCCGGTGGCCAGCAGGCCCAGGCCCCCGGCGTTGGAAACCGCCGCTACCATGCTGGGCACGCTGATCCAGCTCATGCCCGAGAGAAGTATGGGATGTTCGATACCCAGCAGTTCGGTGATGCGTGTTTTCATGGGGCTGCTCCTTCCTGCCTCACGGATCCTTTTATCCTTCCCTCCCCGCCGCTCTCCCCGCCGTGGGTGGGCGCATGTACCGGGGATCGCGCGGCAAGCGCGTCGATTATTATATTACCCCGCCGAGAGGCGGCGCACGTCCGAGCGGAGAACGACGCCCTTGAGGCGCCCTTCCTCCACCACCCACAGGAACTCCCTGCCGCTTTTTTCCAGGAGGGCGAGGGCCTCCAGGAGGGAAAGCCGTGGCGTGCCTACCCAATCCGCCCGCACCGGCCGGGCTACCACGCTCACCGGGGTTTCCTCCCAAAGATCGCGGCGCACTTTCTTGAGGTCGGACAGCCTGACCTCTCCCACCAACTTTCCCTGCCCCAGCACGGGGACGACGGCCCCGGGCGCCCTTTCCAGGTACACCCTGTAAACCTCTTCCAGAGTGGTGGACAGGTCCACCGCGGGAGTACCGGGACGCAGGACCTCCTCCGCCCGGCGTCCCTGCAGGGCGGAACGCAGGCGCGTCTGCCGGTAGCTGCCGGCCGCGGCCTGGATGAGGAAGGTCCCGATGAGGATGAACCAGGTCCCGGAGAAGAGGAGATCGTAGCTCTCCTGGGCGATGTCCGCCAGGAGCATGCCCGCGCCCCCCAGGGCCAGGAGGGCGCCCACTCCCTGGCCCAGACGGCTGGCCGCCCGTGTGCTCCTTTCCAGGTTTCCCCAGTGATGCCAGAGAAGGGAGCGGAGTATCCTGCCCCCGTCGAGCGGGAATCCGGGGATCAGGTTGAAGGTCCCCAGCCCGAAGTTGACTGCGGCCAGGAGGGCGAAGCCGAAGGATACGCTCTCCAGCCCGAGGCGGAAGGCGGCGTAGGCCAGGGTCCCGAAGAGGAGGCATAGGACGTAGGAGCAAAGCGGGCCGGCCACGGCCATCTTGAACTCCACTCCCGGCGAGGTGACCTCGCTGCCCATCTGGGCCACCCCCCCGAAGACGAAGAGGGTTATGCGGTTGATGGGCACCCCGTTGCGGTTGGCCACCAGGGAGTGGGCCAGTTCGTGGAGCAGGACGGAGAGGAAAAAGAGGAGGGTGGTCGCCAGCGCCGCCGGAAGGTAGGAAGCCGGCCCGGAAGCCAGGTTGTCGCGGAAGAACTGCACCACCACCCAGAAAAGGAGGACGAAGACGGCGAACCAGCTCCAGTGCAGGAAAATGTCGATGCCGCGGAAGGTGGCGACGCGCAGTCCTTTTCTGGGGATCACCTTATCCTTCTTCCCTCAGGGAGATTCCTCCAGCTCGAGGGGGCTGATGGTGGCCTCGTCCAGCACGGAGGCGCAGTCGCAGGTACGCTCCTCGGTCAAGGAGGGAACCAGCCTCTCCAGTAGGAGGAGCAGCCTCTCGTTGTTCTCGCGGAACACGCGCCCAACCTCCTCCGCGGTCACCGTCTTGACCCCTTCCTCGTCCGCCACCCACACGTCCCAGTCGGTTACCAGGGAGATATTCAGATAACACATGCCCAGCTCCCGCGCCAGCACCACCTCGGGATACTGGGTCATGTTTATGACGTCCCATCCCTGGGCGTGGTACCAGCGGCTCTCCGCCCGGGTGCTGAAGCGCGGCCCGTTGATGATCACCGCCGTCCCCCCGTTGCGACAGGGGATACCCAGCTCCCCGGCCGCCCTGGCGCACACCTCCCGCATCTCCGGGCAGTAGGGCTCGGCGCAGCTTATATGCACCGCGGCCGGGCCGTCGTAATAGGTGCATTCCTGCCGCCCGGTGCGGTCGACGAACTGGTCGCAGAGCACGAAGGTACCGGGGGGAATCTCGCGCTGCAGGGACCCGCAGGCGCCGGGGGAGATGATGCGCTCCACGCCGAACTCCCGCATCCCGTAGACGTTGGCCCGGTAGTTTATGCGGTGGGGAGGGAATTGGTGGAACCTGCCATGGCGGGGCAGGAAGACCACCGGAACCCCCGCCAGCTCCCCGTGGACGAAACGGTCGCTGGGAGGACCGAAAGGCGTGTGCACGGCGTAACTCCTCCCTCCCTTGATGAGGGAATAGAATCCCGATCCGCCGAATATACCTATCTTGGCCTCAGGCAGTCCCATGATCCTCCCTTCGAGCTTCCCCCGCCACCCTCAGGTGCCGGAACCGTCCTCTCCTCCCACGGAGGCCTTTTCCTCGGCCCTCTCCCCCTCGCCGCCGGTTTTTCCCGCGCCCGCCTTCCCCTTCCCGTTGTCCGAGGCCCGGGAGTCGGTCTTGTAGAACCCGGAACCCTTGAAGATTATCCCCACGGGATGAAAGAGGCGGCGCACCTTTCCTCCGCAGCGGGGACAGTTGTCCACGCTTTCGTTCACCCCGTGCACGGTCTCGAACACGTCGCTGCAGTCGAGGCACTTGTACTCGTAGGTCGGCATGATCGATCACCTCGCTTCCCTTTTTGCAGTTGAAAATATACCGTTTACCGGACTTCGATTCAACTTTAACCCGTGGCGGGAGAGGGGTGATTGAGCCACCTCATCCCGTCGATGCCGCCTCGAAACGGGGGGAGGGAGAAAACCCGCGGCGCCGCCGCCCGCCTCGCGGGGATGCGGTCCGACACCGCGTGGTAAGCTAGTGACGGATATGAGGGAAAGGGTGCGTGGCCGGCACCGCCCTTCCCCGGGACCGGGACGGTAAACGGAGGTCTGGATGAGCATACTGGTGGTAGGTTCTGTGGCCCTGGACTCGGTTCGTACCCCTTTCGGGGAAGTCGAGGAGGCACTCGGCGGTTCGGCCACCTTCTTCAGCGTGGCCGCCTCCTTCTTCAACCGGGTGAGGATGGTGGCCGTGGTGGGAGAGGATTTTCCCCCCGAGTACCTGGGATTCCTTCGTTCGCGGGGAGTGGACCTGCAGGGGCTTCAGGTGGTCCCCGGCAGGACCTTCCGCTGGCGCGGTTATTACGACTACGACCTGAACGACGCGCACACCCTGGAAACCCAGCTCAACGTGTTCGAGGACTTCCGGCCGGCCATACCGGAGGAGTACCGGGACTCGGAGTTCGTCTTCCTGGCCAACATCGATCCCGTTCTCCAGTCCATGGTTCTGGACCAGGTGCGCTCCCCCCGCCTGGTGCTCTGCGACACCATGAATTACTGGATCGAGAACAAGCGCGAGGAGCTGTTGGAGACCGTTTCCCGGGTGGATTACCTACTGCTGAATGATGCCGAGGCCCGCCAGCTGGCCGGCGAGCCCAATCTCATCGCCGCGGGGAGGAAACTCCTGGAAATGGGTCCCAGCCGGGTGATCATCAAGAAGGGAGAGCACGGTGTGATCATGCTCGGGGAGGGGACCTTTTTTTCCCTGCCGGCCTATCCCCTGGAATCGGTCTTCGACCCCACCGGGGCCGGGGATTCCTTCGGAGGCGGTTTCCTGGGATTCCTTTCCAGGGAACCGGAAATGACCGAGGAATCCATCCGGCGCGCCGTGGTGTACGGGAGCGTTGCCGCTTCCTTCGCCGTGGAGGACTTTTCCTGTCGGCGGCTGAGCGCGCTGACCCGGGAGGACATCGAGGCCCGATACCGTGAGTTCATGGAGATAACCTGCTTTTAAGAGGGAAGTTCCGCGTAACCGCTGGAAATGTTGAAAAGCTTCCCCGCGCTTTGCTCCGGCGCGGGGAAGGCCATGCGCTTGGGATCCCGGCTCTAAGCCTCCAACTTTTTGCTCAGCTTGTCGGCCTTCTTCTGGAGCTTGGCCTCTTCCTTCTCCAGCTTGGACAGCCTCTTTTGCAGCTTTCCTTTCTGTTTCTCCAGCTTGGACAGCCGCTTTTCGGCCTTGGACAACTTGCGAGCCTTCCCCATGATCGGGTCCTCCTTTCGACATGCCGGAAATGTCTCACCGTGCACATTAGAAAAGTATAGCATCAAGCGCCCCCGCCGACCAAACCGGGCGTTCGGGTGCCGAACCCGGCACGGGCGTGGATCGCGCCTGCCGCCTGCGCGTGCCGGAAGAGATCCCGCCGCGCGCGGTCACAAGCGGCCCGGGAGAAGGGATGCTCGACCCGTATCCCGGACAGGGCTTCGTCCGAAGCCGTGCGTCGGAGCCCGCCTTCTGGTATTCTCGAGGGCATGGAGACGTCGGGACTGGTGGATTACCATCTGCACACCCCGCGCTGCGGGCACGCCGTGGGGGACCCCGAGGAGTACGTGGACAGGGCCCTTCGCCTGGGGCTGTCCGAGGTGGGCTTCTCCGACCACTTCCCCCTTCTACACCTCCGGGACCCCACCCTGAGCATGAGCCTGGAAGAGCTTCCGCACTACGTGGAAGAGGTCAACCGTCTCGCGGGGAGCGTGTCCGGGGTCCGCGTCCGCCTGGGGATCGAGGTGGACTACATACCGGGATACATGAAGAGGACGGCGGAGATCCTCTCCGCCTACGCCTTCGATTACGTGATGGGCTCGGTGCATTTCCTGGACGGATGGGGATTCGACGACTCGAGGTACGTGGAAGGATACCGCGGGCGGGACCTTTACGCGCTGTGGGCCAGGTATTTCCAGGTCCTGGGTGATGCCGCGGAGAGCGGCCTGTTCGACGTATTGGCCCACCCGGACCTCATAAAGAAGTTCGGCTACCGCCCCCCCGGGGACGTGACCCCGCTTTACGAACCCTGCCTGGACCGGGTGGCCGCCGCGGGGCTGGCGGTGGAGGTGAGCACGGCGGGATTGAGCAAGCCGGTGGGAGAGATATATCCCGGCGAGGAGTTCCTGCGCCTGTGCCGGAGGAGGGAAATACCGGTCACCCTCGGTTCCGACGCCCATTCCCCGGAGGAAGTGGGAAGGTTCTACGGGGCGGCGGTGGAGCTCCTGCGGCGGGTGGGATACACGGAGATAGCCTTTTTCGAGCGCCGCAGGATGAGACTCGCCCCGTTGCCCGCCTGAGCGGGAGCGAAACCGTAGTCGCTTACCTGGAAATTATATCCAGGGCCATCTTTTCCACCTGGTCCTTGGTGAAAGGCTTCTCCAGGTAGTCGTCCACCCCTTCCCTCTTCGCCTGGGCTATGGTCTGCGGGGAGGAATAGGCGGTCATGAGGATGATCTTCACGTGGGGGAACTCGCTTTTCACGATGCGGGCCAGCTCGATGCCGTCTATCTTGGGCATGCGGATGTCGGCCAGGATCACGTCGGGCGGGTCTTTCCTGACCATCTCCACCGCTTCCGCCCCGTCGCCGGCCTCCTCCACCCGGAAACCGGCGCGCTCCAACCAGCGGGACACGAGGTGGCGCACGCCCTCGTTGTCATCCACGATGAGCAGCTTGGCTTCAGGCCTGTTTTCCATCACTGACTCCCCGAACCGGTAGCTTGAGGGTGAATGCCGTTCCTTCCCCTTCCCGTGAGCGTACATCTATGCCTCCTCCGCTGTCCAGAAGGATCTTCTGGACGATGGACAACCCCAGGCCGGTCCCCCCCTCCTTGGTGGTGAAGAAGGGATCGAAGATGGAGGGGAGGACGTCCGGGGGAATGCCGCACCCGGTGTCCTCCACGGTCATCTCCACGAAACCGTTCCCGGTATCCCTGGCCCGAACGGTTACCGTGCCCCCGCCGGGCATGGCGTGGAAGGCGTTCTCCAGGAGGTTGAAAAGCACGTGCCGCAGGTTATCCCTGGTGAGCATGACCGGGGGCAGGCCGCCGGGAAGCTCCGGCACCACCTCCACGCCCTCCCTCCCGTTGGAGCGGAGGAAGTCGGAAATCAGGGCGGGTATCTCCTCGCCCAAGAGGATGGAAGCTCCCTCGGCGACGGGGAGCGAGGAGCGGCTGAAGGAAAGCATCCCCGAGATCCACTGGTTGCTGAGGGTCGCTTCCCTGCGGATCATCTCCAAAAGCCGCTTCTTATCCGGGTCGTTCTCCCCCTCCTCCAGCTCGTCGGCCAGTCCTATGATGGCGAAGAGCGGGTTCTTGACTTCGTGGGCGATCTTGGCCGCCATCTGCCCCAGGATGGACAGGTGGTCCTGCTGGCGCAGCCTGCGCTCCATCTCCTTGACCTCGGTGACGTCCACGAAGACCACCGCGGCGCCCATCATCTCCCCCTTGGCCCGGTGCAGGGGGAAGGCGTTGAAATCGAGGGTCATTCGCCGGCCCCCCGGGCCCTCGATGACCAGCTCGTGGTGGCGGAAGGTCCGCCCCTCCTCCAGGCACAGGCGGAGGATGGGCTGCAAGTAGGAGAGGGAGTGGAACTTCTCCCTCTCCCTTACCATGTCCCGGTAATTTATCCCCAGGACCTCCTTGGCCTGCAAACCCAGCATCTCCGAGGCCTCGCGGTTGAAGTAGATGACGTCTCCTTCGGCGTTGATGACCAGCACCCCCGCCAACATTTCCTGGATGAAGTGTTCGGTGTACTCCTGGGTGTCGGCCAGCCATTCCAGGGTCTTCTGGCTCTTCTTGTACAGCTCCACGTTGATCATGGCCACCGCCAGTTCGTGTCCCAGGCTGGTAAGGAGGTCGATCTCCTCCGGCTTGTACTCGTGTTCTTCGCAGGTGGCGGTGACCGCCAGGCCAACCACCTGGCCCTTGGCCTTCAGGGGCATGATCACCTGGGACCGCGGGCTTCTCCCTCCGCTATAGGTCTCCGCGGCCCTTGGGTCCCGGGGGAGGTTGTCGCGGATGGCGGTCTTGCCGGTGAGGAAGGCCTTGCCCACCGCTCCCTTGCCCACCGGTATCTTGAGGCCCCGCACCGCCTCCTCGCGGAATCCGCGGTGGGAGAGCACCTGGAGGTGCTTCCCCTCCTCGTCGGGCACCAGGACCACCCCGATGCTCGAATTGGTGAGGGCCAGCATGACTCCCAGGATGTTCTCCACCAGCTCCTTAAGGTCCAGAGTGGAGCTCACCGCGCTCACGGCGTCGGCCAGGATGCCGAAGCGCAGGTTGAGGTCGGTTATCTCCTCTATGTATTGCTTGTTCTGCTCGCGGTAGCGCCACCAGTCCCAGGCCAGGAAGACGCTCAATCCCGCCGCGCATGCCCCCAGCATGCCGCCGATGAGGTACCGGTAAGGCGGACCCATGACCGTGGAGACCGCCATTATCCCGGCGGCGAGCACGGTCACGACCGCCGCCAGGAGAGCCGGTAGATACCTCTCCGGCGGGCGGCCTTCCTTGCCGCCGCCCGGGGCTTTCGGCCTTTCCCTTTTCATCTCCTACCCCCGGATATCCAAGTCTCTTTATCGGCAGTTGGGCCTTCTTTCTTTGAGCATGTGGAGGGAAATGACGAAGGAGCCGCGCGGCGGGCGATCATGTCCTCCCGAAACGGTACCCTTCTCCTTGAATGGGAGGTGAATATCGTTCTCGGCTCGGTCGGTCAATGCCCGGATGCCCTCGGTTTAAAGATGGGTTCCCCTGATACGGGAGGTAAACCATTTTCTCCTCAGCAGGCGGCGGAGGAGTATGCGCACCGGGCAAGGCGGGGACATGGATCTCGGGGGTCCCGCGCACGATAAGGGCTCAGAGGTGGTTGCTTAATTTTTCCAGCATCTCCTCGGGCTGCGGGGTGGAAAGATGGTAGTAAGCGGCTCCCATGGCCTCGGCGATGCGCCGGGCCTGGGTGGCGGCCCTTCCCTGTCTGAAGCCGGATTTCGAGGTATCCAGGACCACCCCTTGCAGGCCCTCGGAGCGGATCTTCTCCGCTATGGCCAGGCTTTCCCTCCAGGGGTCCTCGGAGGAGAGGGCCACGTTGCCGTAGCCGTCGGTTATGAGCACCAGCAGGGGCACGAGGTCGGGATCGCGGCGCAGCTCCCGACGGGCCACCATGAAGCCCATGGCCAGGCCGTGGCTCAGGGGGGTGGCGCCGCCGGTGGCCAGTTCGCGTATGCGGAGGTTGGCCAGGTGCACGCTGGAGGTGGGGCTGAGCACCAGCTGGGCCTCGCGGTCGCGGAAGGTTATCAAGCCCACCCGGTCCCTCTTCTGGTAGGCGTCTATAAGCAAGCGCTGCACAACCTTCTTGGTGGACTCCATACGCTCCCGGCAACCCATGGAGGCGCTGGCGTCGAGAATGAAGAGGATGAGGTTTCCTACCTTGCGCTTGCGGATGGAGGCCCGGAGGTCTTCGCCGCGGATGTGGAAAGGTTCTCCGCTTCCCGCCGTCCTTCCCGCGGCGGCGCGAAGGGTGGCCTCCACAGCCAGGCTCCCGGTTCCCAGGTTCTCGTCCGGGCGGGGAAGTCGATGCCCCACTTTCCTGCCGTTGCCCGCTTCCGTGATCGCCGCGCTCCTCTTCCCGTTCCCCGTCCTCACCGAATTGGTGACCAGGGACTGGAGGGGAGGAACCCCCACCTCCGTTGAGGCCGCTTGAGAGGCCCTTTCCGCGGCCTGCTCCCGCGCCCCCGTTTGCGGGCCGTCTCCCGGGCACGGCGCCGGCACGCCTTCCTCCTCGGGAAGCGAGGCGTCCCGGATGGGGAGTTCCAGGGATTTCCCGCCCCGCCGGATGAGGCGGTCAAGGCGTTCCAGCTCCTTGAGTTGATCGTCGAAGGGAGTGCGGCGCAGGCGGTGGAGGAGGGCCATCACCGCGGCCTCCCGGACGTGGGTTTCCTCAACCGTTCCCTTCCCTTCCAGGGCGGCCATGGCCCGCGCCGCCTGGAAGGTGGCGATGTCCGCCCGGTGGCCGCATATCCCGAGTTCCACGCAGATGCGGGCGATGAGTTCCATCAGTTCCTCCGGGACTTCCACCGAAACGAGATGTTTCCGCGCCTCCACTATCCTCCGGCGCAGTTCATCCTGCTGCTTTTGGAAACGGGCTCGAAGAAGGTGAGGGTCCTCCAGGAAGAGCCGGCGCCTGCGCATTATCTCCACGCGCTTGGCCACGTCCTTTTCCCCGTTTACCTCCACGCAGAGGCCGAAGCGATCCTCGAGCTGGGGACGCAGCTCGCCCTCCTCGGGATTCATGGTCCCCACCATGATGAACCGCGCGGGGTGGGAAAAGGAGACTCCCTCCCGCTCCACCAAGTTGACCCCCATGGCCGCGGTGTCCAGGAGAAGGTCCACCAGGTGGTCCTCGAGGAGGTTGACCTCGTCCACGTAGAGGATGGCGCGGTTGGCGGCGGCCAGGATCCCGGGTTCGAATTCCTTCACCCCTTCCCGCATGGCCCTTTCCAGGTTCAAGGTACCCACCAGGCGGTCCTCGCTGGCATTGAGGGGTAGGGTGACCAGGCGCATGGGACGGCTGGCCACCGGGAGGGGTTCGCCCCTTTGCCAGCGGGTCAGGCAGGAGGAACACATCTCCTCCTCGTTGTTGGGGTCGCAGGAGAAGGGGCAGTCGGCCACCACCTCCATCTCCGGGAGGATTTCCGCCAGGGCTCGGGCCGCGGTGGACTTCCCGGTTCCCCGCTCTCCCCTCACCAGAAGCCCACCGATGCTGGGGTCCACGGCGATGACCAGCAGGGCGAGCTTCAGCTTGTCCTGCCCCACGATGGCCGTGAAGGGGAAGAGGACTCGATCTTCCATCATGCCGACTTCCTTTCCTTTGGCTACAATATATAGAATAGAAAAATATAATTCAATACTATATATTGTATATTCCCGCCCATACCTCCCAGTGGTGCCTGGAAACGGCTCCTTCTCCCGCAGCGGATGACGGAGGAGATTACCCGGCACCCATTTTCCGCCATCCCCGGCGAAAGCGAGTCTCGACCCCGGGGAGGGAAGGCTGGACGTGCGGTTGGCTCTTCCGGGTGCACCGCCCGCGAAGCGGGGACGGCGGGGGTACTCCGGGCCGGGGAAGGCCGGGGGGTCCTTTGCCAGCCTCGCCGGGGAGGGGAAAGGGTACGGGTTCGCCGCCGGGTTAAACAGCCTCCGGTGTGTGCCGATAACTTCACTGTCGGAAAGTCGGAGCGGCATGAAGGGCTGGTAGCCGGAGAGGAGGTCGGTCGATGGAGATAGCGGTGTCCCGGCATGGCGACATGGGCGAGATCGCCGTGGTCAGGGTCTCCGGGGTGGTGGACTCCGAGACCGTGGAGAGTTTCGGCGAGGCGCTGGAAAAGGTGATGGGCGAGGGTTGCTACAACCTGGTCCTGGACATCGAGGGCCTGACCTACATAAACACGGCGGGGCTCAGCATCATCGCCGACGTCTTCAAGAAGTGCTCGCAGAACCGCGGCAGCCTCAAGATCCTTCGGGCCGCAGACCCCATCCGGGAGCTCCTGGACGTGGTGCGTTTCACCAAGATCATCGATATTTTCGAGGACGAAGGGGAGGCGCTGGCGAGCTTCAAGTGAGCGCACGGATGCTCGGGGGAGAAGGAGGAAGGATGCCCGGAGGGCGGGAATCCCTGGCGGGAGAAGGCGGGCTTTTTCGCTTGGGAAAGTTCCTCGCTTCCACCTTGAGCCTGGAAAACCGGCTGGATCGGGTTCTCGAACAGGCCATGGAGCTCCTGGAGGCGGAGAGGGGAAGCATCTTGCTCCTCGAGGAGGATACCGGGGAATTGGTGGTGAAAGCGGCCCGGGGCCTGGACGGTGGGCGGGACTTCCGTGTTCCCCTGGGACAGGGCATCTCCGGTTGGGTGGCCGAAAACGGCGAACCGCTGATCCTTCAGGACGCGGTGGCGGACCCTCGTTTCCAGGGCACGGATCCCTCGGTGAAGAGTGCCCTGGCCGTTCCCCTCCGGACCGGGGAGAGGATAATCGGGGTCCTCAACGTCTCCAACTGCACCAGGACCCGCCGATTTGACCGGCGCGACCTCGAGCACCTGCTCTCCTTCGCGGACATGGCCGCGGTGGCCATCGAGAACGCCCGCCTCTACCGGGAACTGAAGCGCAAACAGGAAAAAATTGGGAGAGAACTGCAACTGGCCAGCCGGATACAGCGTTCCATCGTATCCACCCACGTGCCCTGCGCCTCGGTGCGCCTGGTGTCCAGGTTGATGCCCGCCTCGGCGGTGGGGGGCGACTTCTTCAGCATCATTCCCCTGGCGAGGGACTCGCGCTTCTGCTTCTACTGTTCCACGGACATGCAGGACAGGTGCCAGAAGCTGCGTACCGAGTTCTGCCCCCAGAAATTCGGCCTGATGATCGGGGACGTGGCCAACAAGGGCCTTCCCGCCGCCCTGATCATGTCCGTGCTCACCACCGTGCTCTACGAGCTGGGGCGCCATCACGTTTCCCCGCGCACCATCTTGGACGAGGCCAACTCCGCTTTCCGCCGCTTCTTCTCCGAATCGCAGTACGGGTTCGCCACCCTCTTTTACGCCTTCTACGACAATAACGACAACACCCTGACTTACGTCAGGGCCGGTCACGAACCTCCCCTGCTCTGGAGGAAGGAGGACGGAAGGATAGAGGCGCTGGAGGGGGAGGGTTTCCCGGTGGGACTGATGGAAAAGGGCGGCTACCAGGAGAGGACGGTCAAGCTGAAAAAGGGAGACCGGGTTCTTTTTTATACCGACGGGCTGACCGGGTCGCTCAACGCGCGGGGAGAGGTGCTGGGGAGGAGGAAATTGGTGGAACTTTTGCGGGGGCGTGACGGGGAGGACATCGAGAGCTTCCTGGACGCCCTGGTCGACGAGATAATGCTCTTCGCCGGCGATGCCCCCCAGCCCGATGACATCGCCGTCATGGTGCTCGAGCTGGAGGAGCTTTATGACCTCACCATGACGGTGGGAACGGACATCCGCCAGATCAGGTACGTGATCGACAGCGTCCTCGAGACCCTCCACGGCTTCCGCGGCCTCAGCGACCCCCTCGTTCTCCGCCTTTGCCTGGAGGAGATCCTGCACAACGCCATGGAACACGGCAACCGCTGCGACCGCGCCAAGAAAGTGTACATAACCGTGAAGGCGGAGCCCGACCGGGCGGTGATCAGGGTGAGGGACGAGGGTGAGGGTTTCGACCATCGCGGGTTTGCTTCGAGAGAACCGGCCCCGGCGGAGGTCCTCTCGGAGAGGGGCAGAGGATTGATGATCGTGAGGCATTACGCCGACGAGCTGAGGTTCAACCGGGAGGGGAACGAGGTCACCCTGGTCTTCACGGCCCGTCGGCCCAACGGGCGGCGTTAAATCCGGCGGTTAACCCCTGCGGTCCCCGCGGCCCCCGTCCAATCCGCGTTGGGTTTTCCGAGCGCGGAGGCTCCCGGGGAGACCCGCCTTGCGGGAAGGCGGGACGGCGAAACGGGAAGCCGGTTTCGCGCCGGAAAGAGCGGTTTCGGTTTGCTTCGTTTTCGATCCGGGGGAAGGTTATGTTATCATCTTCACTGAATTGTTTTGTAAAGAGAAGACTTGGGATGTGAAGCGGAGATGGAAAATCCAGGCATGAAAAGGGACGGGAAAAGGGGCGGAGCGGCCCGCTTCCTGGCCTTCCTCCTGGCCTCCGTGCTGGTATTCCTCACCGTCGCCGCGGCGCCCGCGGATCCGGTGCAGGACAAGAGACAGGAGCTGGAACGGATAAAGGAGGAAGTCCAGAGGATAGACGCCAGGCTGGAGACGATAGTCGAGCAGTACAACCTGGCCAATTACCGCATACAGGTCAACAAGGCGGCCATGGCGGAGAAGGAGAGGCGCCTGGCGGCCCTTACCGCGGAAATGGAGAGGCGGAAGGACATCTTGGGCCAGCGGGTCAGGGAGCTTTACAAATCGGGGAACGCCGACATCCTGGAGGTCCTCATGGAGTGCCGCACCGTGGACGACCTCTACACCAACCTCGACCGTGCCCTGCGCATCAGCGGCAACGACGTGGAGGACATCGCATCCCTTATCGCCTCCCGGCAGGAGGTCGAGGCGGCCCGGGCGGAACTGGAGGCGCAGCGCGCTGCCCTGAACGCCGAGATGGCCGGCCTCGAGGCGCAGAAGAAACAGATCGAGGCCGACCTGCAGAGGAGAAGGGAGCTCATGGCCGGGGTGGAGGCGGAGATCAACCGCATGCTGGCCGAGGAGGAGTCCAGGAGGCAGGCGGCCGCCGTCTCGCGGCCGTCGGTCGTCAGCCGTCCCCGCACCCCTCCGCCGCCTCCCCCGCCGTACGCTCCGGCGGTGGTGAAAGTGGCTTACGCTCAACTTGGAAAACCCTACCGGTACGCGGCGGCGGGCCCCAATGCCTTCGACTGTTCGGGCCTGGTCATGTACTGTTACGCGCAGGTGGGCATAAGGCTTCCTCACAGCTCCTACATGCAGGCACGTTGCGGGGTGCCCGTGTCCTACGCGGAGCTGCAGCCCGGGGACCTGGTCTTCTTCCGCGGTTACGGGCACGTTGGGATGTACATCGGTAACGGGCAGTACATACACGCGCCCCGCACCGGGGACGTGGTGCGCATCGCCGACCTGGGGAGGAGGAGGGATTTCTGCGGAGCGGTCCGGATAATCCGCTGACGGGTAGGGACCGCCCCCGCCTCCCGGGTGTCGGGAAAGGGTCACCTCCGTGTCACCCGTTCAGGGGAAGGGTCCGGCGCGTACCCTGGTATAGGTCGGGAGGTCAGGCGGGGGAGAAGTCGAGTTTACGGGCTCGGCGTGAATCGGCGGGCGCGGGGGCGCGTCGCCTCTTCCGGTTTCGAGCCCGAAAAGCGAAGCGGTTCGAGGGGGTAGGGGCATGAGTCGCACGGCGGTGTTTTACGATCCCCTTTTCCTGGAGCACGACACCGGCTTGGGGCACCCGGAGAGGGCGGAGCGGCTGGAAAAGGCCATGGAAATGCTGGAAAGCACCCGGCTCAAGGAGAAGGTGAGAGTCCTTTCTCCGCGGGACGCGGCCGTGGAGGAGATCGAGCTGGTCCACCCCAGGCCCTACATCGAGGACGTGAAGAGGGTGGCCGATTCCGGGGGCGGGTGGTTGGACCCGGATACCCACGTGGGCACGCGTTCCTACCACGCGGCTTTGCGTTCGGCGGGAGCGGCCCTGGACGGGCTGGAGCGCATCTTCTCCGGGGAGATAGACAACGCCTTCTGCCTGGCCCGGCCGCCGGGGCACCACGCCACCGCCACCCGGGGCATGGGGTTCTGCCTCTTCAACAACAACGCCGTGGCGGCCAGGTTCGCCATGGAAAAATATGGGATATCCAGGATCTTCATCCTGGATTGGGATGCCCATCACGGTAACGGCATCCAGGAAATTTTCTACCGGGACGACCGGGTGCTCTACGTATCCCTTCACCAGTATCCCCACTACCCGGGTACCGGGAGCTACCGCGAGACGGGGGAGGGCAAGGGCGAGGGATACACGGTCAACTTCCCCCTTCCGGCGCGTACCGGGGAAGAGGTCTACCTGGCCGCCTTCGACCGGGTGATCATCCCCTTGGCCCTGAAATACGGGCCGGAGCTGGTGCTGGTGTCCGCCGGCTACGACGGCCATTTCAGCGACCCCCTGTGCTCCATGCTCCTCAAGTCCACCTCCTACGCGGAGATGGCCGAGCGGTTGAAGAAACTGGCCGCAGAGGTGTGCGGAGGCAGGATGCTGGTCTGCCTGGAGGGCGGTTACAACCTCACCGCGGTGGCCAGGTCCATCACCAACACCATTGCCGTGCTGGCCGGGGAGGATCTCCGGGTGGAGGACGAGGAAGTGTACGGGAAGGGGCTTCCCGCCTCCGACCGGGGCATGGAGGTGGTGGAGCTCGTCCAGGGGGTCATAAGGCCTTACTGGAAGATATAGCCATAAGGTTCCGCCGCGGGAGCGTCCCACGTATCCTCATCCCTGACGTTTGGGCCCCGGGCTGTGCTATGATGAATCCGTTGAAGGGCGGCTATACGGCAAGTTAGGGTGAGAAACCGGCGAGGGTTGGACATGGACATTCAAACGCTCCTGCAGTACATGGTGGAGAAACAGGCTTCCGACCTGCACATCAAGGCGGGCGGGCCTCCCTATTTCCGCATCGACGGGCAACTGGTGAAGTCGGACTTTCCGCGCCTCTCGCCCACGGACACCGTGGAGGCCGCCTACGCCCTGATGAACGAGAAGCAGGCCAAGAAGTTCGCCGAGCGCAGCGAGGTGGACTTCGCCTACAGCATCGCCGGCCTGGGCAGGTTCCGGGCCAACATCTTCAAGCAGAGGGGAACGGTGGGCATCGCCATCCGCCGCGTGCTGACCACCGCGGTGCCCTCCTTCGAGGAGCTGGGTCTGCCGCCGGTGCTGCGGCGCCTGGCCATGGAGAGGAGGGGGATGATACTGGTCACCGGGCCGGCGGGGGCCGGCAAGACCACCACCCTGGCGGCCATCATCGATTACATCAACAGCAACGAGCAGCTGAACATCATCACCATCGAGGACCCCATCGAGGTCCTGCACGTGGATAAGAAGAGCATCATCCACCAGAGGGAGATAGGGACGGATACGGAGAGCTACGCCGACGCCCTCAAGTACATAACCCGACAGGATCCGGACGTCATCCTCATCGGGGAGATGCGTGACCCGGAGACGGTGACCGCGGCTATGAACGTGGCCATGACCGGGCACCTGGTGCTCTCCAGCTTCCATACCATAGACACCACGGAGACGGTGAACCGGATCATCGATTTTTTCCCTCCCCAGCAGCAGAAACAGATCCGCCTCACTCTGGCCAGCGTCCTCAAGGGGGTCATCTCCCAGCGCCTGCTCCCCCTCAAGGACCACAGCGGCAGGGTCCCGGCGGTGGAGGTTCTGGTGATGACCGGCCGCATGGCGGAGGCCCTGATAAACGAGGAGCCCACCACCGTGCTGCGCGAGATCATCGCCGAGGGCGAGTTCTACGGCATGCAGACCTTCGACCAGTCCCTGGTGGACCTCTACCGTTACGGGTTGGTGGATTTCAAGACCGCCCTCTCGGCGGCCACCAACCCCCACGATTTCGCCCTGGCCGTGAAACAGCTGGGCCTGGAGGTGGAGGAAGACCTCTTGAGCAAGTGAAGGCCTCCGGGAACCGCAAGCCGTCTATTGCCGGACCCCGTTTCCGGCGCGGGAAGGCATTTCTCCGGGCGGCGGCGGTCCTCGCCCTTTTCGCGTTCCTCGTCGCGGCGGCGAGAAAGCCACCCGGGGGGTTGAAAGCGGAGGACGCCGGCGAGCCTCCCATTCCCTGGAAGGAGGCCAGCCCGGCGGAGGTATTCGGGGCGGGGCCGTGAAGGTCCTCATCCTGGGCGCGGCGGGGAAGGCGGGAAGGGCGGCGCTGGCCGCCATCCGCAACCTGCCCGGCGTGGAACTGGTGTTCCTCGCTGATCGGGACGCCGAGGGCCTGGCCAAGATGGCCACTTTCCACGCCCCATTCCCCGTCCGCCTGCGCTACCTGGAGGCCCGCCATCCGCGTGACCTTCGCGAACGCCTCCGCGAAGCGGACCTGGTGTTGGGGTGCGTGGGGCCTTTCCACCTCCACGAGGGAGAGATATTACGGGCGGTAGTGGAGACGGGGCGCGATTACCTGACTTTGTGCGACGACGCCGGCGTCACCGAGGAGGCCCTTTCCCACCGGGAACGGGCCGCGGCGGGCGGTTCCCGGGTGCTCATGGGCTGCGGGATGGCCCCCGGGCTCTCCAACCTGCTGGCCCTTCGGGCCGCTTCCCGCCTTGACCGGGTGGAGCGCCTGGGATTCTTCTGGCGCCTCGAGGCGCTGACCTCCCTGGGATCAGGCACCCTCCACCACCTGGCGCATTCCCTGGCCGGAAAGGCCAAGATCGCAAAGGGCGGCGGCGAGGGCAAGGTGCGGGCGGGAGGATGGCCGGAGATGGTGGACTTCCCGCCTCCCGCCGGCCCCGCCGTCCTCTCCTTTTTGCGCCGCCCGGAGCCGCTCACCCTGCCCCGGGCCGTGAAGGGGGCGAAAGAGGTCTTTTTCAAGGCCGGAATGGGAGGCAGGGCGGAAGATTTCCTGCTCCACGCGCTTTCCCGGTTGGGAGAGGAGGGCTACGCGGAGGTCCTGTTGGACCTCCTGAGGTTGACCGGCGGAAGGGCTCGGGGCGAGGCCCGGGAGGGGAATTGCCCCACCTGCCTGCGGGTGACGGCGGAGGGTATCCGCGGAGGCAGACCCTTCCGCGTACACCTGGCGGCCGCCGGCGATTACTACCGGGTCACGGGGATGATGGTCGCGGCGGCCGTGGCTTGGCTGCGGGACCTCGATCCTCCCCCAGGTGTCTATTACCCGGAAGAGGGGCCGGACCCCCTGCGGGCCCTGCCCTTCCTGCGGGTATCAGGGGCCCGGTTCTTCATGGCCGAGGAACCCTTGGCCCGGGGACGCCGGGTTGGCATGGAGGGCGATGGCCGGTCAGGATAGGGGCATAAAAAAACCGTCCCTCTTTAACCCGAGGACCCTGTTCCGCGTCCCTGCCGCCGGCCGCGCGGGAAGCGGGAGCCTCCCGGCGCGTCGTTACCGCAACTCGCGGAGGCTGTTATAATCTTTAACCTGAACGCCGTGAAAGCGGCCGGAATGGAGCGAGGAGCGTGGTCTTGAAAATACTGGTAACCGGTGGCGCGGGATTCATCGGGTCCCATCTCTGCGAACGCCTGGTGGCCGAGGGGCACGCGGTCTGGTGCCTGGACAACCTGTGCACCGGGAGCACGGAGAACCTGGAGGGCCTCAAAGGCAACCCCCTTTTCGATTTCATCCTGGCCGACGTGGCGGACCCCCTGACCCTCGAGGTGGACGCCGTGGCCCACCTGGCAAGTCCTGCCAGTCCGGTGGATTACCACCGCATGCCCGTGGAGACCATGATGGCCAACTCCATGGGCACTTACCAGGCGCTGGAGGTGGCACGCAAGAACGGCGCGCGTTTCCTCCTGGCCTCCACCTCCGAGGTCTACGGCGATCCCCTGAAGGTCCCCCAGGACGAGGAATACACCGGCAACGTCAACCCGGTGGGACCGCGGGCCTGCTACGACGAGTCCAAACGTTTCGCCGAGGCGCTCACTTCCACCTACCGGCGCCTGTACGGCCTGGAGACTGTCATCCTGCGAATCTTCAACACTTACGGTCCGCGCATGCGTCGGGAGGACGGGAGGGTGATTCCCAATTTCATCCAGCAGGCGCTGGCCGGGGAACCGCTGACCGTCTACGGGGACGGTTCGCAGACCCGCAGTTTCTGTTACGTGGACGACCTGGTGGAGGGCATTTGCCTGGCCCTGCACAGCGAACGCGCCGCGGGGGAGGTCATCAACCTGGGCAGCGACCGGGAGATGACCGTGCTGGACCTGGCACACCGGATAAAGGAGATGTTGGGTTCCGACTCGGAGATAGTGTTCCTGCCCCTGCCCCAGGACGACCCCCGCAGGAGGAAGCCCGACCTCGCCCGGGCCCGAGAACTTCTGGGTTGGGAGCCCACAACCGCCCTGGAGGAGGGCCTCCGCCTCACGGCGGAATGGTTCAGGCGCTGAGCTTTCGGGAGGATGCCTTGGAGGACCTGGATTCGCGCTACGAGAGGATAATCCGCCTGCGTTCCGACCCCTCCACCTTCTACGCACTCCTGGGCATGAGGGTGGAAAAGCTGGAGGAGGGGCGGTCGTGTATGGCCCTACCCGTGGAAAAGAAGCACCTGAACGCCGGCGGCGTGGTGCATGGCGGGGCCTTGGCCTCCCTGGCCGACGCCTCCATCGCCGCCGCCCTGGCCACCCTGATGGATCTCCAAAGGGAGAGCATGATCACCGTGGAGATGAAGATAAACTACCTGGCACCGGTGCGCGAAGGCTTGGTGCGTGCCGAGGGCGAGGTCATACAGAAGGGGAAATCCATCGCCGTGGGCGAAGCCTGCCTTTACGACGCCGGCGGGAGGATGGTGGCCAAGGCCACGGCCACCTTCATGATCCGGCAACGGGCCTGAGCTTCCCGCCTCCATACGGGCCGCCCAGCCTGGTGACCCGGCGAAGCACCCAGGTCCCCTCCTCCGGGTGATGGCTGAGCAGGTAAAGATCCCCGTCGTCGGCCCTTACCCGGAAGCACACCCTCCGCTCGTGGCCGCTCTCGTCCTCCTCGAACCAGCTTCCCTCGATGTCCATGACCGAGAATTCCCGCCCGCTGAGAATGAAACTCAGGGGCCTCTCATCGGCCTTGAACCCGGAGTAACACTTTACCTGGACGGGGAAATTGGCTTCCTCGGTCACGGGGTTCCACGTCTCCATGATCTCGCTCAAACCACTCCCTCCGCTCTTGCGATTCCCGCGCCCGGTTCACCCGCGCAACAGGGTAATACAACACCCGGGCGGTGAGCGTCAACCCTTGGGGAGGTCCTCCCCCGCAATGCTCGGGGTTCGGCCTGGGAAGGACCATCTTCTCCGAGGGGAGGGGGCACGTTGTCCGGCGGGTCGGGTCGTTCAATCCTTGCCGGGGCCGGTGCGGCCGGAGAGGAGGCCCTGCGCGCTTTCCAACTCCTTCCCGTTGCCGAAATCGGCGGTGGTGAGCATGCCCTCCGGCTTCCCGGCGATGAAGTCCTCCACCATCTGGCGGGCGACGTCGTCGGAGTACTGCACCGGGGGGGACTTCATGAAATAGGAGGACGGGCCGATCAGGGCCCCCGAAAGCCCGCGGTCCATGGCCAGTTTGCAGCAACGCACGGCGTCGATGACGATGCCGGCGGAATTGGGGGAGTCCCAGACCTCCAGCTTGAATTCAAGGGAGACGGGGACATCCCCGAACTCCCGTCCCTCCAGCCGGATATAGGCCCATTTACGGTCGTTGAGCCAGGCCACGTAGTCGCTGGGGCCGATGTGCACGTCGTCTTTGTCGATGCTGTGGTTGAGCTGAGAGACCACGGCGTCGGTCTTGGAGACCTTCTTGGATTCCAGTCTTTCGCGTTCCAGCATGTTCATGAAATCCATGTTTCCGCCGATGTTGAGTTGGGCGGTGCGGTCCAGGACCACCCCGCGGTCGTTGAAGAGCTTGGCCAGCACGCGGTGCACGATGGTCGCCCCGACCTGCGACTTGATGTCGTCTCCCACGATGGGGAGCCCATGGCGGCGGAAGCGGCCCTGCCAGATCTCCTCCCGGGCCACGAAGACGGGGATGCAGTTCACGACCCCGCAGCCTGCCTTGAGGGCTTCTTCCACGTAGAAGTGGGTGGCTTTCTCGCTTCCCACCGGAAGATAGTTGACCACCACGTCCACCTGGTGCCGAGACAGGACCTCGGCCACGTTCACCGGATCCGAGGGATGTTCCTTCGATACCTGGCGATAGTATTTCCCGAAACCGTCCAGGGTGGGGCCGCGGTAAACCGGGGCCCCGAGGGGCGGCACGTCGCTTATCTTGATGGTGTTGTTCCTCCCACGGAAGATGGCCTCGGAGACGTCCCGGCCCACCTTGTCCGCGTCCACGTCGAAGGCGCAAACGATCTCGATGTCCCGGATGTGGTAGGGTCCGATGCTCACGTGCATGAGGCCCGGGACCAGGTCGCCTTCCCGGGCATCGCGGTAGTACTGGATGCCCTGGACCAGGGAAGAGGCGCAGTTGCCCACGCCTATGATGGCCGTCCTTACCTTTCCCATATGCTCAACCTCCCTAACTCCCTATATTCATATCCCACCGGGGATGTGCTTTGCTCCTCTCCGACGCCCCGGCCTTCAGGCCTGTATGGGCGTGGCCTTCTCCAGCGACTCTCCGTCCAGCAGCAATTTCTCACCCCCCTTCTCCCCCTTTCTCGGGGAACCCCTTCCCCGTTCCTTTTCCAGTAAATATTTCCTCTCCTGCTCTATGAGCTCGTCCAGCCACCGGATGTCGCTGCGGAGCAGTTCCTGGCGGTGCCGGTAGAGCCCCAGGCGATAACTGTCCGACTCCTTGTAACGGGATTTCCCCGCCCCGGCCATCTCCTCGAGCTTCTCGGCGAGGTAGCCGCGGCGTTTCTCGAGCAGCCAGAGCCTCAATTCGGGTTCCATGTACTGGAAAAAAGCCAGCCGCAGGCTGAACTTGTCGGAATCGGTGATCTCCGAGGACTTTCCGGTTTCCTCCAGCAACTGGCGGAACATCTCCTCCCCCTTGGGGGTGATCCGGTAGACGTAGCGATTACGGGCCTTTTCCTTCACCGTGTAGGCCCTCTCCACGGCATCCTTGGCCTCCAGGCGCTTGAGGGCCGGGTAGAGGGAGCCGAAGCTTATCTTCCACAGGTGCCCCAGGAGGAAGGAGAGGCGCTTCTTGAGCTCGTACCCGTGCATGGGTTTTTCCTTGAGCGCTCCCAGTATGGCCAGTTCGAGCACCTTTACATCCTCTCCTTGCGGCTTTATTATCTTTTTGCGCGCCCGCCGCGCTGGATATCGTTTCGATATATCATATCGATATATCTTGTCGATATACTATATCGTTTCTCCCCGGCACGCAACTCCCGTTCCTGTAATGCCGTCGAAGTCCGAAATGACGCCTTCTCTCCGGGTTGTAAAAGAGGCCGGACGATCTACTTCTTGCGAGGCGGCGGGGATCCGGAAACATGCCGCCGACATGGATAATATGGCTGACAGGGGTACCCTTCCAATCCCCACCTCTTTGGAGGCGTATCCCCGGCGCCGGCGGTCCGCCGTGCGCTCCGGTTCGCGAACCCTTTTCGCGCCGGGTATAACCGGGTGGATTGGACCTGGAAACGGCCCCCAGCCGGCCTCCACCGACCAGGAGAAACGGGCTCTCTTCACCACCATAGCCGGGTGTTTTGAAACCGGTAGCGGTCCCCCGGCGCTTGCCTCTTTCGCGGGCCGGGGCCTGTAAACCCCTCCTCTGCTCGCCCGGCGGAAGGCCCGCGCCCGCGACGATCTACAGGCGACCGTAGTTGCGGAGATAGTCCTCTATGTACCTCCTTACCTCGGAGGCGGGCCGGATGACCCCGAAATGCCCCTCGCAGAGGATGTCCGCCTCGAGTTCCAGGAGGCGGCGCATGGAGGCCGCCCAGGCATCGAGGTCGGAGCCGAAGGAGGCGTAGAAGGGGCCGTGGATGTCCTGCCCGAAGAGGACCGTGTACAAGCCGTTGTTCAGGTAAAGGGAGATGGACCCTGGGGTGTGCCCGGGGGTATGCAGCCACCGGAGGGGAGAGGCCCCTCCGGAGAACTCCCCCTCCTCGCCGCGCAGGACCCCCCCGATCTGCAGGGGCTTGAGTTCCACACCGTACCATTGGGCGGCGGTGCGCCTCCCGTCCCCCTCCAGCAGGGGCCGGGCGTCGAGCTCGTGGACCGCCGTTTTCACGCCGTATTTTTCCAGGAAATGGTAGGCACCTCCCGCGTGGTCGATGTGGCAGTGGGTGAGCACCACCATGCCCAGGTCCCTGGGGGAGTAGCCGAGCTCCTCCAGGTTGCGGGCCAGGGCGGGCGCGGAACGTCCCGTCCCGGCATCCACCAGGATGGGCCGGCCCAAGTCCACCAGGTATACGCAGCAGTCGTCCGGGGAGGTCATTTCGGGCCCCCCGACCATGTAAACGCCCTCGGTGATCTTGTAGGGTCTCATGCGGCTCATCCCTCCTCGCCGTGATCGTGGCACTCCCGGGGGGACCCGATGCCCACGGTCCGCATCCCCCTTCTTTCTTGGCGTGGCCCGGCCGTCCTCCCATTCCCCTGCGGAAAGAGGTCCTCATTTCTTTTTTACCACGCTGGGAGGGCCGAGGATAAGGACGTGAGAGGGCACGGGAAGCCCTTCCCGCCGCGCCCTGCCGGCCGGAGGCGGATACCCGGGGGTCTCCGGGAGTGATATACCGCGGTATGTGTCGTGGGGGTGGTCAGGCGGAACAAGCGGGGGCCGTTTACCCGGGCCTGGAGGGCACGGGAAGCCCTTCCCGCCGCGCCCTGCCGGCCGGAGGCGGATACCCGGGGGTCTCCGGGAGTAATAAAATGGATGTGGAAAAATGGATGTGGAGACGGGGATGCAACGCCGGGCTGCCTGGTGGCTGCGCCGGCCCGGGACGCTCCGTGGACGCCCGGCTTCCGGCGGTGGCGCCGAGGGGAAAGGAGGTTTGGCGGATGCGCCTGGGCTGCCATATCCAGATAAGCGGTGGCCTGCGCAAGGCGGTGGAAAGGGCCGTGGAACGGGGATGCGAGACCATGCAGGTCTTCGTGTCCAATCCGCGGGGATGGAAGCAATCCTCTATTCTGCCGGCGGACATAGACGCCTTCCGGGATGGTTGCCGGGAGGCGGGAATCGAGCCGGTATTCGTTCATACCATCTATCTCATCAACCTGGCGGCCCCGGAGGGAGAGGTGAGGGAGAAGTCCATCGACGCCCTGGTCATGAACATGGAGGCGGCGGCCAGGCTGGGGTCCTCTGCCGTGGTTACCCACCTGGGAAGCCATGGCGGTGAGGGGGAGGAAGTGGGCGTCAGGCGGGTCGTGGAGGCGGTGGGAGAAGCGCTGCGCCGCGGGCCCGGGGGCATTCCCCTCCTACTGGAGACCACGGCGGGGTCGGGGAACAGCGTGGGGCATCTTTTCGAGCAATTGGGGGAGATAATAAGAGCCTTTCCGGGAGAGGAGAGGTTGGGGGTCTGCCTGGACACCTGCCACGTATTCGCCGCCGGTTACGAGGTCCGCACCCGCGAGGGGCTGGAGGAGACCCTCCGGGAGCTCGACCGGGAAGTGGGCCTGGAGCGTTTACGGCTGGTGCACGCCAACGACAGCAAGGGGGACCTGGGTTCACGCGTGGACAGGCACGAGCACATCGGCGAAGGACGGATCGGCATGGAAGCATTTTCCATAATGGCCCGGCACCCGGTTTTACGAGAACTCCCCTGGATACTGGAGACTCCGGAGATGACCGTGGAGCGGGACCGGGAGAACTTGAGGCGGCTGCGTGAGGCGGCGAGGAGAAGGACCCGTCGAGGGTAGGCGCTTTTTCGGCGCGGGCTTTCGCGGGAGCCCTTTCCGGGCGGCGACGGGTAAGGTCGTAACGGTAAGCCGGCACGGGATGTTTTGCAGCGGCGCTCCGGAAAAAAGGGTGCAGCCTCCCTTACCTGCGGGGAGCAGCTGGTGCGTTTTTATGCCGGGCGGGGTGGGCGGAGCTCCCCGTGGATTCCCTCCGTGACGGGCCCATGCACCGAGAGAATAGGTGCTATTATTCTCGGGGGAGATCAAGGCCCCCGCCTTGGGAAGCGAAATATAATAGAGGAGAAAGGACCAGGAAACATGGCCGTGGTTCACAAGCGCCTGCAGTTCGAGACCGAGGGCAACGCGCAGATCGTGGAGATAACCGGGGAAGTCTCCGCCCTGCTCCGCGAAACGGGCCTGCGCAGCGGGATCCTGAACGTTTTCGTCCCCGGGGCGACGGGCGCGGTGACCACCTTGGAACACGAACCGGGGGTGTGCAGGGATTTCCAGGAACTGTTCGATTTCCTGGCCCCCGTGAATCGCGATTATCATCACAACCGCAGGGGTGTGGACGCCAACGGGCACTCCCACGTCCGGGCGGGGCTGCTGGGCCCGTCGGTGACCGTGCCCTTCGAGGAGGGGAGACCCCTCCTCGGGAGATGGCAACAACTGGTATTCGTGGACTTCGACGAGGTCCCCCGTTCGCGAACCCTGGTGGTGACCTTCGTCGGGGAGTGAGCGGAAGCTCGAGGGCGGGTGTTTTCCGAATGCACGCTTTCCGTTACTTTGACGGCATCCTTCACGGCGAGGAGGCCCCCCTTACCCGCGTGGCCGAGGCGGTGGGTACCCCGGTCTACGTGTACAGCCGGCGTACGCTGCGCGACCATTACCGGCGCCTGGACCAGGCCTTCGCCGAGGTTCCCCACCTCATCTGTTACTCGGTGAAAGCCAATTCCAACCTGGGGGTGCTTTCCGTCCTGGCCGGGGAGGGGGCGGGTGCGGATATCGTCTCCGGGGGAGAACTCTACCGGGCCCTCAAGGCGGGCATTCCGCCGCGGAAGATAGTCTTCGCCGGGATAGGCAAGACTGTGGAGGAGATGGCCTACGCCCTCCGCTCCGGGATCCTCATGTTCAACGTGGAATCGGAGGACGAACTGCTCCTCCTGGACCGGGTGGCGGGGGAGATGGGAAGGAAGGCGGACATCGCCCTGCGGGTCAACCCCGACGTGGACCCGGGCACCCACCCCTACATCGCCACCGGGATGAAGGAGGCCAAGTTCGGAATAGACATGGAGGAGGCCCTGGCGGTCTACGAACGCGCGGCCTCGCTGGAGAACGTTCGCGTGGTGGGGGTCCACCAGCACATCGGTTCCCAGATAACCGAGGTCGGGCCCTTCCGGGACAGCCTGGAGAGGACCGGGGAGCTGGTGGGTTCCCTGCGGGGACGGGGCCTGGATATCAGGTACATAAATATCGGAGGAGGATTCGGCATTCCTTACGACGAGGAAGAAGTCCCTTACCCCGTGGATTACGCCCGGGCACTGGCTCCTTTGCTCAAGGAGCGGGGGTGCACGGTGATCCTGGAGACGGGGCGCTTGATCGTGGGAAACGCGGGCGTCCTGCTCACCAGGGTCCTTTACCGTAAAAAAAGCGGCAATAAAAGGTTCTTGGTAGTCGACGCGGCCATGAACGACCTCATCCGCCCCAGCCTTTACGGCTCCTTCCACCGCATCCTTCCCGTGGTGGAGAACGACCGGGAGGAAGAGACGGTGGACGTGGTGGGGCCGGTCTGCGAGTCGGGGGATTTCCTGGCCCGGGACCGCTCCATGCCCAGGGCGGAGCCGGGGGAGCTCCTGGCGGTTATGAGCGCCGGCGCGTACGGCTTCGTCATGTCCTCCAACTACAATTCGCGCCGGCGGGCGGCGGAGGTGATGGTGGACGGAGGGGATTTCCTGGTGGTACGCGAAAGGGAATCCCTTGACGACCTGGTGCGGGGCGAAAGGGTGGTGCCCTGAGGGTTCTCCCGCCGGAGGTACGGCGGTACGGTCGAAAGGGGGCGATGCTCATCGCGGCCAGGGAAGCTGACGTGGGCGTGGTGAACACCGGGAAGCGGGGAAATCCGCCGGATGCCCCCTATTTCGCCCTGGAGATGGAGCCCGGGGATTCCGGCGGGCCGGTGTTCGCAGCCGCGGTTTGTTCCGAGGGAGAGACCCCCGAGGAACTGGAGATCCGGCGTTATGCAATGGGCCTCCTGCACGAGTTCTTCCGCCGGCGGGAGGAGGTGGTGAGATCCACGGACTACCGGGTTGTCCTGCGCAACTCCCTGCGCCACATCCACCGCCACATCGTGGAACGCCACGGCGAAAGCGGTCTCGGGTTGGACTTCCTTTTGGTGCTGGCCGATGCGCAGCGGATTTACGCCGCCCGCTGCGGGGAGAACGCCCTTTTCGTGCACAGCGGGGAGGAGACCGCCGCCCTTTTCGGCGGGTGGGAGGGAGAGGGCGGGCTTCTGGGCGACGCGGCGGGGGAGAGGATAGAGTTGGGCGAGGCGCCGGTGCACCCGGGTGACGTGGTGGTTCTGTGCAACCCCCCGGTGGCCCGGGTCATGGGGGCGCGGGACGTGGGAGTCATCCTCAGGAGGGCCCGCGATTCCCGCAAGGCCGCACTCTTCCTCTCCGCCATCGCCGAGAGGAAGGGTGCCCGGGGCACGATGGTGGCCCTGGTCTGGGAGATGCCCAATTACCGGGGCGCGGCCATGCTCGCCGAGGAGGAGGCACAGGGGGAAGAAGCCGCGGCTTCCGGAGTTCCCTCGGAAGAAAAGGGTGAAGCGGAGGAGGAAAAAGAAGCTTTCGGGGAAGAAGAACCCGCCGACAAGGCCAGGAGGCAATGGCTTAGCAAGTGGCGCCGGCGCAAGGAGGAATAATCCGACCTTTCCCGGTTATTTTCTCTTCTCCCACTTTTCCAGGTAGGCCACCTGGGAAAGTGTGGAACCGGCCTCGATCTCGCCGCGTAGGCGGTTCTCTTTCTCCAGGACGTCCATGGCCCGGTTGGCCATCTCCACCACCTTGTCGCGCGGTATAACCACCACCCCGTCGTCGTCCCCCACCAGCCAATCGCCCGGGAAGATCCTCCTCCCCCCCACGGTCACCGGCACGTTTATCTCCCCGAAGCCTTTGGGCTCACCGGCTGTGGGGGTGATTAAGCGGGAGAAGGAAGGGAAGTGGAGCCGCCTTATCTCCACCGTGTCCCGGATGGCCCCGTCGATGACCACCCCGGCCAGTTTTCTCTGGATGGCGCTGTGGGTGGCCAACTCCCCCCACAGGGCCGGCCCCACCCCGCCGGCGTCGATGACGATGACGTCCCCCTCCTCGGCCACGTCGATGGCCTCCACCGGCTTGGCCCAATCGCCGGGGTAGGCCCTCACGGTCACCGCCGGGCCGGCCATCTTCATCCCCGGGCTGATGGGCAGGATGCCCTCCAGTTCCCCGGAGCGGTGCATGGCGTCGGATAGGTTGGGGGTGGATACCTTGAGGAGGACCTCCCGCACGTTCTCCAGGCTGACGCGCTTGTACAGGTCGGTCTTCACCGCTTGGCCGGTGAGCATGGCCCGCTTGATCTCCTCCGCGGCGCGCCTGGCGTCCTTACTCTTGATGATGGCCCCGCCCACGATGACGATGTCCGCCCCGCTCTCTACCGCCTGCGCCGCCGTCTCCGAGTTTATGCCCCCGGCGACGGCCACCGGGATGCTCACCGAGTTGGCCACCAGCCGCAGGCGCTCGAAGGGGTCCAAGCCCCGCATCTGCATGTCGATGGCCGTGTGCACGGCGATGTAGTGGGCGCCCGCCGCCTCCGCCGCCCGCGCCCGGTCCACGGGGTCTCCCACCTCGATGAGGTCGACCACTATCTCCGCCCCGTAGTTGTTGGCCGCCTCCACGCACTCCTTCACCGTGGCGTCCGAGGCGGCCCCCAGGACGTCGATGATGTTGGCGCCGGCCTTGGCCGCGGCCTCCACCTCCGCCCTCCCGGCGTCCATGGTCTTCATGTCCGCCACGATGACGTGGTGGGGGAATCGCTCCCGGAGGGCCCGGACGGCGTTCAGCCCCTCGCTCTTGATGAGGGGGGTGCCGGCCTCTATCCAGTCGGCGCCGCCGGCGACGGCCTCCTCGGCGACCTTGATGGCCCTCTCCAGGTCCACGAAGTCCAGGGCCACCTGCAGGATGGGTCCTTTTATCCTCATGGCAGATTGATTATAGTACGGCGCCCCTTGCCGTGCTACCCGCGTGCCCGGGCGTTGCGGCTCCGCGGGAGGCGGTCACCCTACCCGGTGCCGGGGGTGGTTCGGGGCGAAGGAGGCCGGGAATTGATTTGGTAATATATACCATGAAGGGAAGGAGGGGCTCGAGGGGATTTCCGCGGGACCCGTATCCGCCCGGGTCCGGGGCGGGTAGTTTCCGGCCTCCATAGGCGCCGTTTTCGGCGTCGCGGGATGCACGGCTCCCTTCCCGGCTGTTAAAATACCCTTACTTAACGGTTTTTCTCGATGAAGACGAGAGGCGGCGAAAGGAAGATGTCGGAAGGCAAAAGGGCCGTGGTAGTGGGCCAGATAGGCTGCGGGACGGTCGGTTCCGGGGTGGTCCGCATCCTGCGGGACAACGCCTCCCTGATATCCCGGAGGGTGGGGAGGGAGATAACCGTGAAGCGCATCGCGGTTAGGGACCTGTCCGACCCCCGCTACGTGGAGGTGCCCGAGAGCCTGCTCACCACGGAGGCCATGGAGGTGATAGGCGACCCTGAGGTGGACATCGTGGTGGAGGTGATGGGGGGCATCGAGCCGGCCCGCACCTTCATCCTGGAGGCCATATCCCGAGGAAAGCACGTGGTGTGCGCCAACAAGGAGCTCATGAGCACCCACGGGGAGGAACTCCTGCGCGCCGCGGAGGAAAAGGGCGTGGACCTGGCCTATGAGGCGGCGGTGGGGGGAGGCATCCCCATCCTCATGCCTCTCAAGCAGTGCCTGGCCGGTAACGTGATCAACCAGGTCCTGGGGATAGTCAACGGCACCACCAACTACATCCTAACCCGCATGAGCGAGGAGGGCCTGGACTTCGCCGAGGCCCTGGCCAGGGCCCAGGAGCTCGGCTACGCCGAGGCCGACCCCACCTACGACGTGGAGGGAAAGGACGCCGCGGCCAAGCTGGCCATCCTGGCCTCCATGGCCTTCAACTCCCGGGTCACCCTATCCGACGTCTACGCTGAGGGCATCACTTCCATCACCCCCGACGACATCTCCTTCGCCCACGAGCTGGGCTACGTCATCAAGTTGCTGGCCATCGCCAAGGACGAACCCGACGGGATAAGCGTGCGCGTGCACCCCACCATGATCCCCGAACGCCACCCCCTGGCCTCGGTGCGGGACGAGAACAACGCCATCTTCGTGTCCGGAGACGCCGTGGGGGAGCTCATGTTCTACGGAAAGGGAGCGGGGTCCCTCCCCGCGGCCAGCGCGGTGGTGGGGGACGTGATCGCCATCGCCCGCAACATCGTCACCGGGGGCAGGCTGGTGGGTTGCACCTGCTTCTTCCGAAAACCCTTGAAGGACATGAAGGACGTGCGCTGCCGTTATTTCATGATCTTCGACGTGCCCGACCGGCCCGGGGTGCTGGCCAGGATCGCCGGGGTCTTCGGGGACAACCAGGTGAGCATTAAGTCGGTGATCCAGCACGGGACGGGCCGGGAGGCGCGCATCGTCCTGGTGACCCACGAGGTCAGGGAGGAGAACATACGGGCCACGGTGAGGGGGCTGGAGGGCCTGGAGGAGGTCAACCGCGTGGTCAGCCTCATCCGCGTGGAGGATCCCGGGGAGGGATGAGAGATCCCGGCGGGGGGTCGAAGGCCGGCTTTTTCCGGAATACCCGGTGATTTTCGACGGTCGTGTTTAAGGTGGTATGCATGTGAGCGGCCCATCCACCAGGTCTGGCGGGAACCGGGAAACGGGGATGACCGGGGCCGGGCACGATCGAGGGCCAGGGGGCGGGACGCCGGCGGAGGCGACGGAGGCGGGACCTGGGCCGGATCGGCGGAACTCGCCCCCGCGTGCGGCTTGGTCGGCCTGCAGCGGGAATCCGGGAAATTAGAGTCATGAGAAACCAGCCAGGGAGGTCGTGGAGCTTGAACAAGGAATGGCGCGGCGTGATAGAGGCCTACAGGGAATTCTTACCGGTTACGGACAAGACCCCCGTGGTGACCCTGCTGGAGGGAAACACCCCGCTCGTGGAAGCGGGATATATCGGCCGCCAGCTGGGAATACGGGTCTTCCTGAAGTACGAGGGGTTGAACCCCACCGGTTCCTTCAAGGACCGGGGGATGACCGTGGCTGTGTCCAAGGCCCTGGAGGAGGGAGCCCGCACGGTAATCTGCGCCTCCACCGGCAACACCAGCGCCTCGGCGGCGGCCTATGCGGCGCGGGCGGGGATAACCTGCGCGGTGATCATCCCCAGGCAGGCCATCGCCCTGGGGAAGTTGGCCCAGGCTCTCATCCACGGGGCCAAGGTCATCGCCCTGGACGGGAACTTCGACCAGGCCCTGCAGATGGTGCGCCTCATCGCCCGGGATTACCCCGTGGTGCTGGTCAACTCCATCAACCCTCACCGCATAGAGGGGCAGAAGACCGGCGCCTTCGAGATATGCGACGCCCTGGGGCGGGCGCCTGATTACCATTTCATACCTGTGGGGAACGCGGGCAACATAACCGCCTACTGGAAGGGCTACCGCGAATACCGAGAGGCGGGGAGGGTGGATAGCCTTCCCCGCATGATGGGTTGGCAGGCGGAGGGGGCGGCGCCCATCGTGCGCGGTCACGTGGTGGAGAAGCCGGAGACCATCGCCACCGCCATCCGCATCGGCAACCCGGCCAGCTGGAAACAGGCGGTGGCCGCGGCGGAGGAATCGGGCGGGCGCATAGACATGGTCTCCGACGCGGAGATACTGGAGGCCTACAGGCTGCTGGCCGAACGGGAGGGCATCTTCGTGGAGCCGGCCTCTGCCGCCTCGGTGGCCGGGCTGTACAAGTCCTTCCGGCGCGGCGACCTGGAACCCGGTTCCCTGGCGGTTTGCGTCCTGACCGGGCACGGGTTGAAGGACCCCGACCTGGCCATGAGGACCGTGGAGGAGCCGGAGCCGGTCCCCGCCGACCTGGAAGAGGTGCTGGAAAGGCTGGGGCTCTGAAGCCGCCGAGTGAAGAACGTGCGCAACGATAACGGCTTCCCGGTCCCGGTGTCAGGATCCCGCGGGGTCGGGAGGGGCGTGATCGGCGGGAGGTGGAGATGAAGTTCGTCGTCCTGGTGCCGGACGGCGCCGCCGACCATCCGGTGGCCGGCCGCGGCGGCGTCACGCCGCTGGAAGCGGCCAGCCTGCCCAACATGGACTTCCTGGCCGAGAACGGGATCTGCGGCACGGCGGTCACCGTGCCGGAAGGGATGCCGGCGGGAAGCGATGTTGCCAATTTTTCCCTCCTGGGCTATGACCCCAAGGAATATTACTGCGGTCGCGGACCGCTGGAAGCGGCCAGCATGGGGGTGCACCTCTCGGCGGACCAGGTGGCTTTCCGCTGCAACCTGGTGACCGAGGAGGAAGGCCGGCTGGTCGATTACAGCGCCGGCCACATAACCAACCAGGAGGCCCGCAGGCTGATCCGCTTCCTGGACGACAAGCTGGGGGATCACTATACCGCTTTCCACCCCGGGGTGGGATACAGGCACCTCCTCGTCCTGCGGGGACTGAAGCATCTGGAAGACGTCTGCGTCCCTCCTCACGACGTGGTGGGTCGGCGGATCGAAGAGATCCTCCCCCGGGGTCCGGGCTCGGAACGGTTGCGCTCCCTGATCAGGCTTTCCCGGCGGTTGCTGGATGGCCACCCCGTGAACTGGTGGCGCAGGGAACGCGGGCTGCGGCCGGCGAACATGATATGGCCCTGGGGGCAAGGGCGATCGCCGCAACTCCCGACCCTGAGGGAGAAGTACGGCCTTTCCGGAGCGGTTATCACCGCCGTGGACCTGGTCAAGGGCCTGGGCCTCCTCGCCGGGATGGAGGTGGTGAACGTCCCCGGCGCCACGGGTTATTACGATACCGATTACGAGGCCAAGGCCCGCTACGCCCTTCATGCCCTGAGGAGGGTGGACCTTGTGTACGTGCACGTGGAGGCTCCCGACGAGGCGGGACACGAGGGCGACTGGGAAGCCAAGGTAGAGGCCCTGGAGAACTTCGACCGCCATGTCGTGGGCGCCGTTCTCGACGAATCGGTCCGCCTGCACGAGGAGTTCCACATCCTGCTGGCGCCCGATCACCCCACCCCCTTGGAAGTGAGGACCCACGTCCCGGAGCCGGTGCCCTTCGCCCTCTACTTGGCGGGAGAGAAACACGACGCGGCACGTGCCTTCAACGAACGCGAGGCCTTGAACGGAAGCTACCGGGACATCCCGGCATGGGAACTCATGGACATGCTGGTCAGGGGGGGATCCGGCCGGTAACCCCCCCGGCGGGGCTTGCCTTATAATGTAAGCGTAGGAGCGGCGACCCGCTCGGCCGACGCGTTTCCCGGGCCGGGCGGCCTTGGAGGCGGGCGGGAAGTGTCGAAGTTGTCGTCGAAGACCTATCCGGTCAAGAAATCTCCGGTGGTGGTGGCCCACATATCCGACTTCCATATCGGGTCCTACCACTTCGTGGCCAACCTCATGAACCGCACCATTCACGAGCTCAACGAGCTGCGCCCGGATATCGTGGTGGTTACCGGGGACCTGACCAACGAAGGATTCCGGCAGGAATACCTGACCGCCAAGTCCTACCTGGACAACCTGGAATGCGAGAACATAGTCGTCGTTCCGGGAAACCACGATTCCCGCAACGTGGGGTACCTCCACTTCCAGGAGCTCTTTGGCCCCCTCTTCCGTTGCCTGGAATACGAGGGGGTCTTCATCATGGGAGTGGATTCCAGCGAGCCGGACCTCGACGACGGCAAGATAGGCCGCGAGAAATACGGGTGGATTGTGAATAGTTTCCAATCCACGGAGGCTTTCAAGATCTTCGCCCTGCACCACCACCTGCTGCCCGTCCCGGGAACCGGGAGGGAGCGCAACATCGTCTATGATGCCGGGGACATCCTCGAGTTGCTGATATACGCCGGGGTGGATCTCGTGCTCACCGGCCACAAGCACGTCCCTTACGTGTGGAGGCTGGAGGACATGTACCTGGTGAACGCCGGGACCATATCCTCCCTACGCTTGCGGGGCCATACCAAGCCCTGCTATAACCTTATCGAAATCCGCGAGAACGACGTGAGGGTCCTCCGCAAGTACCCCTTCGGGGGAAGCGACGTCATCGCCCGGTTCGGAGCCGGGGCGGGAGAGACCCAGCGGGAACTGTCCGGTGTGGCCCGGGAGATAATAGGGACGGATATCTGAGGCCCTGGCACTTTGACCGACTGCCGTGGATGCCGGACAGGCGGCCCGGCCGGGTATAAGTACTCGAGAAGCATGATTCCCGGTACGGGGAAAAGAACTTCACGCCCCTTCCCTCGCCATAGGACGGCCTGAGAGAAAGCCGCCGGGGCCCCTTTCGGCAGTCGCGGAAGGTCATGCGGCGGAAGGACCCGGGTGGGGAAGAACTTGGACCGGAACCGGTTTCACACTCGGGCCGCGTCCCTGGAAGCCTGCCGAGCGCGGTCGAGGACGAGTCGCGGCTTCCCTCGGAAAGACCGTCGAGAACGTGTCGCTGCGGGGTCAGGCGGTCTCCGCCCGCCGGATGGCAGGCGGAAAGCATCGTAAAACGGTGGGGGTACACGAGCCGCTTAGTCGGTGTTGCTGTTGGGGTGGAGGCGATGAGAAGAGCCCTTTTCCTGGTGGACGGCGAACACCATCCCTCGACCATCCTGGATGCCGTGCTCCAGCTGGAGGAAGTAGAGGGTCTGTTGCCGGTGGGCCTTTTCTTCCTGGGCGGCACGGAGAAGATGCCCGACCTCGATGCCCTCGCCTCGCCGCGCTGGGAACTGGTGGTGGCCGGCGATCTCCCCGCCGGGCTGGCCGCCTGCGTCGACCGGCTGAACCCGGAGGTGGTGGTGGACCTGAGCGACCTTCCGGTGCTGGATGCGGGGACCAGGTTCTCGCTGGCCTCCGTGGCCTTGGCCCGCGGGGCGACCTACCGCGGAGCGGATTTCGAGTTCCGTCCTCCCCGCCGGGAGAGGATACTGACCGGGCCATCCTGCGCGGTCATCGGCACCGGAAAGCGGTGCGGCAAGACGGCGGTATCCGCGGAGATGGCCCGCTGCCTGAGCGAATGGGGCTACCGTACGGTGGTGGTGGCCATGGGACGGGGCGGCCCGCCGGAGCCCTACCTGGTGGACGGGAGAGGCGTCGACGGGGCCTTCCTCCTCGGCGAGCTTTCCAAGGGCTTCCATGCCGCCTCGGATCATTACGAGGACGCCCTGGTCACCGGGTTGACCACCGTGGGCTCGCGCCGTTGCGGCGGCGGCATGGCCGGGCAGCCATTCGTCACCAACTGCGCGGAGGCGGCCCGCCTGGCGGAGAGCCTGGGGATGGACGCCGTGATCATGGAGGGGAGCGGCTCCAGCATCCCTCCCGTGGAGACACGGGGCGCCGTATGCGTGATCAGCGCCGCCCAGGACCCGAGGGATGCCCTGGAGTACCTCGGCCCATACCGCGTCTTGATTTCGGACGGGGTTGTAATTACAATGGCAGAGGAACCTTTCGCTGATCCCCGCCGAGTGTCATCGTTGCGCGAAAGGATAAAGCGTATAAAGGACGAGATATTAACCATAGAGACGGTTTTCAGGCCTCATCCCTTGAAACCCATAGGCGGAAAGAAAGTGTTCCTTGCCGCGACCGCTCCGCCCGAGGCGGGGGACGTTTTGCGGGATTACCTGGAGGAGAAAACGGGTTGCAGGGTGGCGGGGATGAGCTTTAATCTCAACGATCGCAGGGCGTTGAGGCGGGAGCTGGAGGAGGCGCGGGACGCCGAGGTCTTCCTGACCGAGCTCAAGGCCGCCGCCGTGGATACGGTGGCCAGGTACGCGGAGGAGACGGGAAGGGAAGTGGTCTACTTCCACAATCTTCCGATCCCGGCGCGTCCGGGAGAGAGGTTGGAGGACTTCTTCCGCGCCGTCTGGGAAAGGGTGCTGGAGAGGACATGAAGGAAAAAGAGGAGGAGAGCGCCAAGAGGATAACCGTCCTCGACGAGGAACAACACCGGGTGCCCTTTTCCAAGGGGCTGACGGCCAACGCCATCATGGCCTCCGGCCTGGCGCCGGGCCCTGCTTACCTGGTGGCCGCGGAGATCGAGGAGCTCCTCGTACGGGAGGGAAGGCTGGAAGTCAAGATCCGCGAGCTGCACGGCATCATCTACGATACCCTTTTAAAGAGGGCGGGCAAGAAGCACGCGGAGAACTATTCCAGGTACATAAGTTTCAGCCGCTTGAACAAGCCGCTGGTGGTGCTCATCGGCGGTTCGACGGGGGTGGGAAAATCCACCATCGCCACCATGATCGCCAACCGCCTGAGCATCGTGCGCATCGTGTCCACGGACGCCATACGGGAGGTCATGCGGGCCTTCTTCTCCCGGGAGCTCATGCCCACCATCCACACCTCCTCCTTCGACGCGGACACGGCCCTCATACATCCCCTGCCGCCGCACGTGGACCCGGTGGTGGCCGGGTTTCGGGAGCAGAGCCTGTCCGTCCTGGTGGGGGTGAGGGCGATCATAAAGCGGGCCCTGAACGAGGGAACGCACATCATCATCGAGGGGGCGCACATCGTCCCGGGATTCATAGCCCCGGAACAGTTCCCGGAGGCCTTCATCGTGCCCCTGGTGATCAAGGTTTCCGACGAGAGGATGCACAAGGACCACCTTTACGTGAGGGGGGTGGAGACGCAGGGCACGCGCCCCTTCCAGCGCTATATCAAGCACTTCGAGAACATCAGGAAGATCCAGGATTACATCCTCCATATGTCCGACATCACCGGTGTGAAAACGGTGGAATGCGTTGACCTGGACACCACCGTCTCCGAGGTGGTGGAATACATAATCAACTCCGCCTACGATATGGCCCGCAGGGAGAAGCTGCTGGTGGAGGCGGGGAACATCGTCTGACCGGCTGCGTTTCCCCGGGGGCGGGTCCCGGAGACGCCGCCGGAGGCGGATGTAGGCGGGGAACCGGCCCGAGGAACCCCGTGGCCGGCGGCGATATCCGTTCCCCGTGGAGGGGAAAAGAACGGAAGAACGGAAGAAAGGCAGGAGCATGTCGCGGTCGAGCGGAGGAAGGAGATGAAACTTTTCCTGGACACGGCCAACGTGGAGCACATCAGGGAGATCAACGAGTGGGGGGTTCTTTCCGGGGTGACCACCAACCCCTCGCTGGTCTCCAGGGAAGGGCGCGCCATGCGGGAAGTTTTGGAAGAGATTACCAGAATAGTCAAGGGGCCGGTGAGCGCGGAAGCGGTAAGTCAGGACGCGGAAGGCATGGTTAGGGAGGCCCGGGAGCTGGCCTCCATCGCCGAGAACATAAACGTCAAGATACCCATGACCCCTCAAGGGCTGGCGGCGGTCAGCCGATTAAGCAGGGAGGGGATCAAGACCAACGTCACCCTGGTCTTTTCCGCCAACCAGGCCCTTCTGGCCGCCGCAGCGGGTGCCACTTTCGTCAGTCCCTTCGTAGGGCGTTTGGACGACATCGGCAATAACGGCATGGCCGTGGTGGAGGAGATCGTGGATATCTTCGACACCTACGACATCCCCACGCTGGTCATCGCCGCCAGCCTGAGGCACCCCATGCACGTGGTACAGGCGGCCCGGGCCGGCGCGCACATAGCCACCATCCCCTACGAGGTGATGGTCAAGATGGTGAAGCACCCGCTGACGGATATAGGGATAAGGAAATTCCTGGAGGACTATGAAAAGATCAGGAACCTTTGAGAAAGAGACCTTTGAGAACCGGCGCTGCGGCGCCGTAATCCCAGCGAAAAGGAGGTGAGAAATTGGAACAGACGCTGGACAGAGCCAAGCTGGAGTCCATGCTCCTGGTGGACCTCCAGAGCATGGCCCGGGAAATGGGCATGACCGGCATCACCGGCATGCGCAAGCAGGAGCTCATCGAGAGTATCCTGAGCCGCCGGGTCGAGGAGGAAGGCCTTTTCATCCGCACCGGGATCCTGGATATCCTTCCCGAGGGCTACGGCTTCCTGCGTACCAGGGGCTACCTCCCCAGCGAGGACGACATCTACGTGTCCCTCTCGCAGATAAGGCGCTTCCACCTCAAGAGGGGCGACGAGATCCAGGGGCAGGTGAGGCCGCCGAAGGACAGCGAGAAGTACAACGCCCTCCTGCGCATCGAGAAGGTCAACGGCGACAACCCCGAGGTCTGCCGGGAGCGTAAGCAGTTCGAGCAACTTACACCCCTCTTCCCCCTGGAGAGGCTCCGCCTGGAGACCCCCAACGGGGAGGTGGCGCCGCGCATCATCGACCTCATCGCGCCCATCGGCAAGGGCCAGAGGGGGCTCATCGTGTCGCCTCCCAAGGCGGGCAAGACCACCATCCTTAAGCAGATAGCCAACAGCATCACCCACAACAACCCCGAGGTGAAGCTGATCGTGCTCCTGGTGGACGAGCGTCCCGAGGAGGTCACGGACATGGAGCGCTCGGTGAAGGGGGAGGTTATAAGCTCCACCTTCGACCAGCCCTCCGACAACCACATCCAGGTAGCGGAACTGGTGCTGGAGAGGGCCAAGCGGCTGGTGGAACACAACCACGACGTGGTGATCCTCCTGGACAGCATCACCCGCCTGGCCAGGGCCTACAACCTGGCCACGCCCACCAGCGGGAGGATCCTCTCCGGTGGCGTGGACTCCACGGCCCTCTACCCGCCCAAGAGATTCTTCGGGGCGGCGCGCAACATAGAGGACGGTGGCAGCCTCACCATCATAGCCACCGCTCTGGTGGAGACCGGTTCCCGCATGGACGAGGTCATCTTCGAGGAATTCAAGGGCACCGGCAACATGGAACTGCACCTGGACCGCAAGCTGGCCGACAAGCGCATCTTCCCGGCCATCGAGATAGATAAGTCCGGGACCCGCAAGGAAGAGCTGATCATGGAACCGGAGGAAGCCCAGGTGGTCTGGAAGCTCCGCCGCGTCCTGCATGCCCTGGACCCCAGCGCGGCCATTGAGCTGCTCATAGACAAGATTCGCAGCACCAGGAACAACCAGGAGTTCCTGAACGAGATAGCCAGGTCGCCCATCTCCTGATCCGGGCCTGGGGGCGGCCGTTTTCCCTCGACCGTCGCCGGCCGGATGGACCCCGGATCTTTCCTTCCGGGAAGACAGGCGAAGACCTTGGAGGGGGAAAGGGGGCGTTTTTGCGCCCCTTCCCGCCCGGGAAGGTCGGTGCGCGGGTAGGTGGTCCGCCGGTGCCCGGCCACGCTTGGATGGCGGGCGTGCGAGTTTCCCAGCCGGGAGGTCGGCGGAGGGTGGGCGCCGTTACGCCGGTGCGGTCTCCGGTTGCCGGGGCGGGCGGCCCCGGCGTCCGGGAGGGCCGGCCACCGAAGGGGAGAGGACGACCCCCCCTTCCCGCAGGCGCTTCCGCTCCTGTTCAAGCGCGGCGGGCATTGCTATACTTTATGGGTCGTGGGATTAATAGGGAGGACGCCGAGGATGAAGAAGGGAATACATCCCGAGTACGTGGAGGCGACGGTCACCTGTTCCTGCGGGAACACCTTCAAGACCCGCTCCACCAAGCCCGTCCTGCGGGTGGAGATATGTTCCCAGTGCCACCCCTTCTATTCCGGCAAGCAGAAGCTGGTGGACACCGGGGGTCGGGTGGAGCGCTTCGAGCGGCGCTACGGGAAGGCGAGACCGCAGCGCAAGAAGAAAGGGGCGGAGAAGGCGGAAGGATAACCCTTTCCGCTTCCCGCTTCTCCATCCCATGGAGATGAAGGACGACCCCCGCGCCTCCGCTCCCGCCGGGCCGCGGCCCGGTACGGGAGACACCGCGCGCATCGGTGGACAGGCCCTCATCGAGGGCGTCATGTTCCGCGGGAGCCGCTTTTGGTCGCTGGCCGTGCGCAGGCCGGATGGTTCCATATATTCCCAGGTGAACGCCCTGCGTTCCTTCCTCGTGCGTCACCCCTCCTGGGACCGGCCCTTTGTGCGGGGTTTCTTCATCCTCGGGGAGAGCCTTGTCCTGGGGTGGAGGGCCCTTTCCCTCTCCGCCGACCTGGCCTTGGAAGAGGAGGGGAAAGGCGGGGGAGGCCTGGGTACGCTGGAGAAGGCGGCTTCCTTCTTGCTGGCCCTGCTCCTGGCGGTGGGCCTGTTCATCGTCCTTCCCACCTGGCTGGCGCCCCGTCTCCTGGACCCGGGCGCCCCGGTGTGGGCCTGGAACCTCCTGGAAGGCGGCATGCGGGTGGCCCTTTTCGTGCTCTACCTCGTGCTGGTATCCCTTTCCAGGGACATGCGGCGGGTCTTCCAGTACCACGGAGCCGAGCACCAGTCCATTCACCTCCTGGAGCACGGTTACCCCCTGGAACCGGAGTTCGCCCTCCGCGAGGGCACCGACCACCTGCGCTGCGGGACCTCCTTCGTGCTGCTGGTCCTTGTGCTGACCGTGGCCGTCTATTCCCTCCTGGGGCGGCCCGTTCTTTGGGTGCGTGTCCTGGAGAGGGTGGCGGTCATCCCGCTGATAGCCGGCGTCTCTTATGAGATAATGAGGTACGCGGAGGGAAACCGTTCGCCCTGGATTGAGACGCTGGTGGCTCCCGGACTGGCCCTGCAGAGGCTTACCACCCGGCGGCCGGACAGGGAACAGGCGGAAGTGGCCGTGGCCGCGCTCAAGGCGCTCCTGGAGAAGGAGGGGGACGCGGAAGGGGAGGACCATGACCTTCCTGGAGAGGCTTGAGGACCTGGAAAGGACTTACCAGGAACTGGAAGAACAGCTCGCGCGCCCCGAGGTCTACAACGACCGGAGGCGCTACGCGGAGCTGGCGCGCAGCCATGCCGAGCTCTCCGAGGTGGTCTCCCTGCTGCGGGAATACCGCCGCTGCCTGCAGGAAGCCGCGGAGGCCCGCGACCTCCTGAAGGAGGAAAGGGATCCCGAGATGCAGGAGTTCCTCCGCGACTCCCTGAGGGAGGCGGAGGGCCGCGCCGGGGAGCTCGAGGAGAGGATAAAGGTACTCCTCCTGCCCGTGGACCCGCGGGACCGCAAGGACGTCATCATGGAGATCCGCGCCGGGGCGGGAGGCGAGGAGGCCGGGCTTTTCGCCGGCGACCTGTACCGCATGTATACCCGTTACGCCGAGCGCCGGGGGTGGAGGACGGAACCCCTTTCCTCGAGCCCCTCGGAGCTGGGGGGCTTCAAGGAGGTCATCTTTTCGGTGCGCGGGGAGGGCGCCTACAGCCGCTTGAAGTTCGAGTCCGGCGTGCACCGCGTGCAGCGCATCCCGGTCACCGAGTCCGGGGGACGCATCCACACCTCCACGGCCACCGTGGCCGTGCTCCCGGAAGCGGAGGAGGTGGAGGTGGACATAGACCCCGCGGACCTGCGCGTCGACGTCTTCCGTTCCACCGGCCCCGGGGGGCAGTCGGTGAACACCACCGATTCGGCAGTGCGCGTAACCCACCTCCCCACCGGGGTGGTGGTCACCTGCCAGGACGAAAAGAGCCAGCTGCAGAACCGCGAGAAGGCCATGCGCATCCTCCGTGCCCGCCTTCTGCGCATGGAGCAGGAGAGGCAGCGAAGGGAGCAGGCCGAGGAGCGCCGTTCCCAGGTGGGGACCGGGGACCGTTCGGAACGCATCCGCACTTACAATTTTCCCCAGGGAAGGGTCACCGACCACCGGATCGGGATGACCCTCTACCGCCTGGAGGAGGTGCTGGACGGGGACCTGGACGAGTTGATCGAGGCCCTGGCCGCGGCCGACCGGGCGGAGAGGCTGGCGGAGACGGGTGGCGTTGAGTGAGGAAATGGGGTATGGAAGGGCGGAGACCCGCCCGGCAGCCGAGGTACCCGCGCTGCTGAGCTGGGCCGCGCGCTTCCTGGAGCGCCGCGGAGTCCCCAAGCCCCGCCTCAACGCGGAGAGGCTCCTCTCCCACTGCACGGGTCGTTCGCGCGTGGAGCTATACGCCTACCCGGAGAGGCCGCTGCGGCGGGAGGAGAAGCGGGCCTTCGTGCGCGCCGTGGTACGGAGGTCCCGGCGTGAGCCCCTGCAGTACATCACCGGGACGACCGTCTTCCGCTACCTGGAGCTGACCGTGGATGGGAGGGTACTCATTCCCCGCCCGGAGACGGAGATGGTGGTGGAGAGGGCTCTGGCCTTGCTCCGGGAGAGAGGGGGCCATCCCCTGGTGGTGGACGTGGGGACGGGGAGCGGGTGCATCGCCCTGTCCCTGGCCCGGGAGTACCCGGCCGCGGTGGTGCACGCCACGGACCTGGACCCGCGGGCCCTCTCGGCGGCCCGCGGGAACGCCCGCCGCCTGGGCATGGAGGGGCTGGTGCGGTTTCACCTCGGGGACTGTCTTTCCGCCCTACCCGGCGACCTGGAGGGCAAGGTCGACCTCGTGGTCAGCAATCCCCCCTATATCCGGGAGAAGGATTTTCGTGCCTTGCCCCCGGAGGTCAGGGATTACGAGCCGCGTTCCGCCCTGGTGGCCGGGCCCCGGGGGACAGAGGTGCACGAGCGTCTTCTCCGGCAGGCGTCCCGCTGGTTGGCCCCGGGGGGGTGGTTACTCATGGAGGGCGGCGAGGACCAGGTGGAAGGGCTGGCGGAACTGGCCCGTGCCCTGGGTTACGTGGAGGTGAAAGTGCACAAGGACCTCAACGGACGCCCGCGCATGGTGGAGGGCCGTTTGACCCCGCGCGGGGCCTTTACCTAAAATATTGGGGTCGTGGAAGGAAAAACCCGATAAATGGAAGAAGCAGGATAAGGGAGGTGAGGCCTTGAGCGCGGGAAGGCGTGGGGGAAGCAAGATCCAGCGCCTGTCCATGGCCCTCTTGATCCCCTGCCTCCTGGCCTGTTGGTCGTTCAATGCCGCCGCGGCCGACCCCGTCAGCGAGAAAAAGGAGCAGGCCAAGGCGGTGGAAAAGCAGCTCAACGCCCTGCAGGCGGAGTTGAACCGGCTGACCTCGGAACTCAGCCAGACGCAGTCCAAGATCGCCTCCCTGGAATCCAAGATCCAGGCCAACCAGGTGCAGCTTACCGCCGCCGAGGCCGAGCTGCAGCGCTGGAAGAAGATCCTTTCCGACCGCATGGTCGCCATGTACAAGGAGGGGAACGCCACCGCCCTCGACGTCCTCCTGGAATGCGAGGATTTCGATACCTTCGTCCACTCCTACGATTTCATGTCCCGTATCGGCAGCCACGACGCGGAGGCCATCGCCGCCACCCGTTCCCTGGTGGCCGAGGTCCGGGCGAGGCGGGCGGAACTGGAGGACGCTAGGGCCCAGTACCAGGCCTATTACCGTAACCTGCAGAACCAACGCGCCTCCATCCAGAGCAAGCTCAACGAGCAGAAGGCCATCCTTGCCGGGCTGGACCGGGAGGTGGCCGAACTGCTCAGCTCCCGGTACCGGGGGACGGGAGGGGGAGGAGGAACCTGGAACATCGGGCCGGTGAACGGCCTGTACTTCCCCGTAGCCGGCCCCCACAGCTACGTGAACGACTGGGGGGCTCCCCGCTCGGTGGGCCGAACCCACAAGGGTTGCGACATCATGGCCGCCTACGGGACGCCCTGCGTGGCCATAACCAGCGGGGTGGTGGAGCAGCGACGGGGTGGCAACGCCGGACTTTACATCGCCCTGCACGGCGACAACGGGCATCTCTATTACTACATGCACCTCCAGGGCTTCGCCGCCTCCGGGCGCGTGGCCGCCGGCCAGGTGATCGGTTACGTGGGGGACACGGGAAACGCCCGCGGATGTCCACACCTCCACTTCGAGTGGCATCCCAACCACGGGGGACCGGTCAACCCCTACCCCCTGCTGGTGGCCATCGACCGCTGACCCGCCCTCGGCAGGGATAGAAAGGTCGACGCGGGTTTTTCCCATGATATGGAAATTATCCCCACCATCGGGCGCGGCGGGAGCAGGCGGCGACGGAGCTTCCGGCGGCGGCCCGGCAAGGAGCCCGTCCCGGCCCCGGGCCCCTGACCCCCGGTCTCGGGACTCCCGGTTGCCGTGAAAGGCTGGGCATGGGCGGCGAACGTCACCCGGCGGAGAGGCGGCGGTGAAGGCCTCGGAGGGCTTGCGCCTCGACCACGAGAAGCGGTGGGTTCGCTCGCCGTCGCGATTGCGTCATTGGGCGGTACCGCCCGGCTTGATCCCGGCCAGCGCGTGAAGGCGCTCCATGTCCAGGTGTTCGTCGATCAGCTCGCGCAACCTCCGCAGCTTGCTCTCCTCGTGGGTACGCGCGCTGCGGATGATCATCTCCGCCCGCTCCGCGGTGGTGAAGGTGTCCGTCCCCACCAGGATGACCGGTATGCCCATCTCCTCGGCCTTTCCCAGGATGATGCTGGAGGGGTAAAGATTACCGGTGAGCACGAGGCAGCTGGCGCCCGCTTCCATGGCCGCCAGCTGGATGTCGCTGCGGTCGCCCCCGGTCACCACGCAGTAATTGCGGCGCTTGCGGAAAATGGAGAGGGCATGTTCCTGGCTCATGGCCCCCACCACCAGGTCCTCCACCATCACCTCCCCGCATTCCTCGCCGCAGAGCATCTTCCCGTCCAGGAGCCTGGCCAGGTCGGCCACGTTGATGGAGGCCAACCGCCTCTCGTGGGGAAACACGCCCAGGACCGGTATGCCCTGTTTTTCCAGGTAGGGCACCAGGAGCTCGCGCACGAAGCTGTCCCGGTTGGCGGGGACCATGTTATAGATGACCCCCAGCAGGGCCTCGCCGAAACGGTCGCGCGCGAAGAGGGCATTATCCGCCAGGTAAGCGTCGTTGAAACGCTCCACCAGGATGACCGTGGCCCGCAGGGCCGGCGCCAGCTCGAAGGCCGATATCCCCAGCATCCTTCCCTGCAGGGAGGTGTAGGCGCCCTGGAGGAGCACCAGGTCCTTCCCCCTCTCCACGCGGGACAGGGCCTCCCGGACGCGGGAGAGCATGTCGACGACCTCCCCCTTCAGGGCCTCGTTGACCAGCTTGGGGGTGAGCAAAACGGGGCAGATGTCGGAAAGGTCCTCCTCCAGTTCCAGGGTGCGGCGCATGAAGGCGGCGTCTTCGTCGGTGACCGTTCCCTCCTCCTGGTGGTAGCGGTGTCCCAGGGGCTTCATGTATCCCACGCGAAGACCCTCCTCCCGGAGGCGCATCCCCAGCCCGATGCACATGGTGTGCAGGCCGGCGAGGCCCTGCTGCGAGGTCAGGTAGAGATAAACCATTTCCCTCACTCCTTGAGTACTATCCTGGCGTCGGCGGCCAGGCAGCCCTTCCCTTCTTCCAGCACCCGCAGGGGGTTTATGTCCATCTCGGTTATCTCCGGGAAGTCGACCACCAGCTGGCTGATGCGCAGGATGCTCTCCACCACGGCGTCTATGTCCGCGGCCTTCTCTCCCCGGGCGCCCTTGAGCAGGGCGTAGCTCTTGAGCTCCCGGAGCATCTCCACCGCTTCCTCTTCGCTGACCGGCGCCAGGCGGAAGCTCACGTCCCCCAGGACTTCCACGTAGATGCCCCCCAGGCCGATCATGAGCAGGGGGCCGAACTGGGCGTCCCGGCTCATGCCCACGATCAGTTCGCGGGAAGGGGGGAGCATTTCCTGGACCAGGACCCCCCAGATGGAGGCGGCGGGGACGAACTTGCGGGCTGCGGAGGTCACCGTCTCGTAGGCGTTGATGAGCGCGTCGGTATCCCGGATGTCCACCACCACCCCTCCCACCTCGGTCTTGTGCAGGATGAGGGGAGAGGCGATCTTGATCACCACGGGGTAGCCGATCTCCCTGGCCGCGCGGATGCACTCCTCCAGGTTGGTGGCCAGCCGGGTGCGGGCCACCGGGAGGCCATATGCGGCCAGCACCTCCCGGGCTTCCACCTCCACCAGTTCCTTGCGGCCCTGGGCCAAGACGGCGTCGAAGGTCTGGCGGACCTTCCCCCGGTCCACGTCGAAGCGCACATGTGTCCGCCGGGGCCGGTGGAGGTAAGCGGTGTATTCCCGCATGGCCCGCAGGGTCCTCACCGCCTCCTCCGGGAACCGGAAGTTGGGTATGCCGGCCTCCCGTAGGATTTCCTCGGCCCGGGCGGATTCCTCTCCCCCCATGAAAACCGCGAAAACCGTTTTCTCCGCCCCGCGAGCCTCCTCGGCCAACACGCGCGCCGTCTCCTCCACCTCGGTCATGGCCTGGGGAGTGAGGATGACCAGGAGCGCGTCGACGCCGGGGTCGGGGAGGACCGCCCTCACCGCCAGGCGGTAGCGATCCGGTCCCGCGTCACCCAGCACGTCCACGGGGTTGTACACGCTGGCCGCCTCGGGGAGCTCCCCGCGAAGCACGGTAGCCGTTTCCTCCGAGAGGGAGGCCAACACGAGGCCGCTTCGCTCCAATGCGTCGGAGGCTATGATGCCCGGCCCCCCGGCGTTGGTGATCACCCCCACCCGGGGGCCGCGCGGGGGCGGTTGGGAGGAAAAACCCCGGCAGAGCATGAAGAGGTCCTCCACTGTTTCCGCGCGGAGGGCCCCGCACCTGCGGAAGGCGGCGTTGTAGGCCTTTTCCGAACCGGCCAGGGTGCCGGTATGCGAGGAAACGGCCCGCGCTCCCGCCTGGGTTACGCCGGCCTTGAGGACGATGACCGGCTTGCTGCGCCCCACGCGGGCGGCCACCTCCAGGAAGCGCTCCCCGTCCTGTATTCCCTCGAGGTAGGCGGCGATCACCGAGGTGTTGGCATCTTTTTCCAAGTCCTCGAGAACGTCGCTCTCGTCCACGTCCATCTTGTTCCCCAGGCTGATGAAACGGGAAAAGCCGAGGTGGTTATCCGCCGACCATCCCAGGACGGCGGTGCACAGAGCGCCGGACTGGGACATGAAGGCCACCTTTCCCGGCAGGGGGGCGCGGGTGGCGAAGGTGGCGTTCAGGGGGGTGAAGGTGTCCGCCAGGCCCAGGCAATTGGGCCCCAGGACGCGTATGCCGTGCCGGTGGGCCGCCTCCCGCAGCTCCATCTCCCGGCGGTAGCCCTCGCGCCCCGCTTCCTTGAATCCCGCGGTGATGATCACCGCCCCTCGGGCGCCCCGCTCGCCGCATTGTTCCAGAACCTCGCGGACCGCGGGCGCGGGCACGATGATCACCGCCAGGTCCGGGGTGTCCGGGAGGTCGGCGACGCCGGGGTAACAGGGCAGCCCCAGCACGGTGGAGTGATTGGGGTTCACGGGATAGACCCGGCCGGGAAAGCCGGAGCGCACTATGTTTTCCAGGACCACGCGCCCCACCTTGCCCGGTTTCTCCGAGGCTCCGACGACTGCCACCGAGCGGGGACGGAAAAACGCTTCCAAAGTCCCTTGCCTGGTAGTCAAGCGGGGATACCACCACCTTTCGCCGCCGGCCCGATATCCCATGTTCAACCACTCAAGGTCACGGTTGGCGCCGGCGCACCCGCCGTTTCGGGCGCTTTGCCCGGCGGGAGACCGGTAACCGCATCGACCTAGCGGCTTCGCCGTGCCGTGGCCGACATCCCTTATTATATCCACCACGTTGCCGTATCACTCTTGCAGGCACCCGGGTGGTGGGGGATCAGGAGACCGAGCCGTTTTCCCGGTGGAGTGGTATTCCGTGATTCCGCGCGCAAGAACAGCGGGCCGTCGTCCCCCGGGCAATGCCTCGTCCCGGGACGGGGGGAAGTCGTGCTTCAACGGTCCCGCCCGCAACCTTCAACTGTTTTGCCCAAAATACTCCTGGCCGTGGATTCGCATATTCTCGTAGGCGAGATAAAGGTAAGCGGTGTTCGAACGGGTACATGCCCTTATCATAAGAACCGAGGGAGCAACCCGGCAGCCCGGCGGAACCGGTGGGTCGACAGGATTAAGGGGCGTTCTTTTGACTGCCCCTCGAGGCTGCCCTATAATTACTTAACGTTATTCCTGAGAGAATGCCGCGAATGGAGATGGACAGCCATGCAGGATGACTTCCGGCCCAGCATGCCGGGCGATTACCGCGAGGAGAAGGAAGAGGACATCGTCCTCACCGAGGAGGGCATGAGGAGGCTCCAGGAGGAACTGGACTACCTGAAAAACGTGAAGCGCTGGGAAGTGGCCAAGCGCATCGAGCAGGCCAGGTCCTTCGGGGACATCATGGAGAACTCCGAGTACGAGGACGCCAAGCACGAGCAGGCCTTCGTCCAGGGCCGCATCGTGGAGATCGAGCGCATCCTGGAGAACGCGCGCGTCATCAGGGAGGAAGAGATAGACCTCGACGAGGTGGCCCTGGGGTCCACCGTGTACCTGGAGGACGTGCAGAGGGGCGAGGAGATGAGGTTTCGCCTGGTGAGCGCCGCCGAGGCCCGGGGCGGGCGGGACTGCCTTTCCGACCAGTCGCCGGTGGGCAAGGCCATCCTGGGACGCAGGGCGGGAGAGGTGGTGGATGTACAGGTCCCCTCGGGAATCATCCAATACCGCATCCTGCGCATAGAGAGATGACCGGGTCCGCAGAGATGAATCCCCCCGATGACCTCGCGATCCACCCCGCCTTCCGCGGCGAGGGCGAACAGGTCATAAGGCGCCTTCAAAAGCTCGAGGAGTGGAAGGCCAGGGGCGTGGAACCCTACGCCTGGAGGTATCCCCGCCGCGACACCACGGAGGGGTTGCGGGCTAAATTCCATGATTTGGAAAATGGCGCCGAGAGCGGATACCGGGCGTCGCTGGCCGGCAGGCTCATGGCCTTCCGTCGCCACGGTAAGGCTTCCTTCGCCGACCTGGAAGACGGGTGGGGAAGGATCCAGCTCATGGCCGCCGTGGATTCCCTGGGTGGGGAAGGATACCAACTTTTCCAGGAATTGGATATTGGTGACTGGGTGGGCGTCGAGGGCCCGGTTTTCCGGTCGCGCCGTGGGGAACTCACGGTGAGGGTGGAGGAATTCAGGCTGCTCTCCAAGAGCCTTCGTCCCCTGCCGGAGAAGTGGCACGGCCTGAAGGACGTGGAGCTGCGCTATCGCCGGAGGTACCTTGACCTCCTGGTGAACCCGGAAGTGAAGCGCAAGCTGCTGGTCCGGGTGAAGACCATCAGGGAGGTACGCCGCTTCCTGGATGACAGGGATTTCCTGGAAGTGGAGACCCCCATGCTGCACCTCATCCCCGGGGGCGCGGCCGCCCGCCCCTTCGTCACCTACCACCACGCCCTCGGCGAGGAGCTCTACCTGCGCATAGCGCCCGAGCTCTACCTGAAGCGGTGCCTGGTGGGAGGGCTGGAGAAGGTCTATGAGATCAACCGCAACTTCCGCAACGAGGGTATCTCCTACAAGCACAACCCGGAATTCACCATGCTCGAGTTCTACTGGGCCTTCGTGGACTACCTGGACCTGGCCTCCTTCCTGGAGGAGATGCTCTCCGAGGTGGTAGGGCGCGTCATGGGCACCCTGAAGTTCACCTACCAGGGGAGGGAGATGGACTTCACCCCTCCCTGGAGGAGAACCACCCTCCTGGAAGCCGTATCCGCGGCCGTGGGGGAGAAAGTGGACTCCTCCACTTCTCCGGATAAGTGGAAGGAACTGGCAGAACGCCATTCCGTTCCGCTGGAGGAGGGATGGGGACCGGGAAAGGCGGCCACTGAGCTCTTCGAGAAGCTGGTGGAGCCCGAACTCTGGGAACCCACCCTGGTCATGGATTATCCGCGCGAGGTCTCTCCCCTGGCCCGCGCCCACCGCTCCGATCCCTTCCTCACCGAGAGGTTCGAGCTCATCGCCGCCGGGAGGGAGCTGGCCAACGCCTTCTCGGAACTCATCGACCCCCTCGACCAGCGGGAACGCTTCGAGCAGCAGGCCCGGCAGCGGGAGCGGGGTGACGAGGAAGCCCACGTGGTGGACTACGACTACCTGCGGGCCATGGAGTACGGCATGCCCCCCGCCGGCGGCCTGGGATTGGGGATAGACCGCCTGGTGATGATCCTGACCGATTCCCACTCCATCCGGGAGGTCATCCTCTTCCCCCACCTGAGGCCCGTATGAGCACCGTTCCCGCGCGGCTCCCGCCGGCGTTTGCGCTGCGCGGAGCGGATGATCCCGTTCCGCCGCCGACCCCGTCCTCCCCTTGCACCGATCCTGGGGTAAAAATCGCCCCATCGGCTACCCGGGCTTTCCGCCTTCCGGAGGTCAAGGCGGCGGGGCGGGGCGTCGATTCTTAATGGGGAAGGGTTCCTCGGCTGTCGCCCGCGACCGGCAAGGACATGAGCGATGGCATGGCGAACCGTCTTTGAAAAGGGTATAAAAGGTGTGATAATTAAGTTGAGCATGAACTGATTTGGAGGGATTGGAAGTGTTTCAGAGATTCTCGGACCGGGCAAGGCGGGTGGTGGTCCTGGCCCAGGAAGAAGCCCGCATGCTCAACCATAACTATATCGGCACGGAACACCTGCTCCTGGGACTTATCCAGGAGGGCGAGGGAGTGGCCGCCAAGGCCCTGGAGTCTATGGGCATCAGCCTGGAGGCGGTCCGCAACCAGGTGGAGGAGATCATCGGTCGCGGCAGCACGGCCCCCACCGGACACATCCCCTTCACTCCCCGGGCCAAGAAAGTCCTGGAGCTTTCCCTGCGGGAAGCCCTGCAGCTGGGCCATAACTACATCGGCACCGAGCACATCCTCCTGGGCCTCATCCGCGAGGGAGAGGGGGTGGCCGCCCAGGTCCTCACCAAGTTGGGAGCCGACCTGGACCGGGTGCGCAACCAGGTGGTCCAGCTCCTGACCGGGGCTTCCGCCGCCTCCCGGGAGACCTCCCACGCCGGCGAGCCGGCTCCACAGGGCAACCTCCTCCTGGACCAGTTCGGGCGCAACCTCACCCAACTGGCCATGCAGAACAAGTTGGACCCGGTCATAGGCCGGGAGAAGGAGATAGAGAGGGTCATGCAGGTCCTCTCCCGCCGCACCAAGAACAACCCGGTGCTCATCGGGGAGCCGGGAGTGGGCAAGACGGCGGTGGTGGAGGGATTCGCCCAGAAGATCGTGAACAACGAGGTCCCCCAGATCCTGGCGGGGAAGCAGCTCTACACCCTGGACCTGGGAGCCCTGGTGGCCGGTTCGCGCTACCGCGGCGACTTCGAGGAGCGCCTCAAGAAGGTGGTCAAGGAGATCCGCAGCCGCGGGGACATCATCCTCTTCATCGACGAGCTGCACAACCTGGTGGGCGCGGGCGCGGCGGAGGGGGCCATCGACGCCGCCTCCATCCTCAAGCCGGCCCTGGCCCGGGGGGAGCTGCAGACCATAGGGGCCACCACCCTGGACGAGTACCGCAAGCACCTGGAAAAGGACGCCGCCCTGGAGCGGCGCTTCCAGCCCATCCTGGTGGAGGAGCCCAGCGTGGAGCAGACCATCGAGATCCTCAAGGGCCTCCGCGACCGCTACGAGGCCCACCACCGGGTGGCCATCACCGACGGGGCCCTGGTGGCGGCGGCCCGGCTGGCCAGCCGCTACATAACCGATCGTTTCCTGCCGGACAAGGCCATCGACCTCATCGACGAGGCGGCTTCAAGGCTGCGCATCCGGGCCATGACCGCTCCGCCCGATTTCCGGGAGCTGGAGGAGAAGCTGCAGAAGGTGCGCCAGGAGAAGCAGGCGGCCATCGCCGCCCAGGAGTTCGAGAAGGCAGCCAGCCTGCGGGACCGGGAGAAGGAGATCCTCAAGGAGATGGAGCAGCTGGAGGAGGATTGGAAGCTGCCTTTGGGCTCCCACCAGCTCCAGGTGACCGAGGACGACATCGCCGACATCCTCTCCTCCTGGACGGGGATCCCGGTGAGCCAGCTCACCGAGGAGGAGAGCAGCAAGCTCCTGCGCATGGAGGAGGAGCTGCACAAGCGCATCGTGGGCCAGGACGAGGCGGTGCGGGCGGTGTCCCGCTCCATCCGCCGGGCGCGTTCCGGCCTCAAGGACCCCAAGAGGCCCGGCGGTTCCTTCATCTTCCTGGGCCCCTCCGGGGTGGGCAAGACGGAGCTGGCCCGCGCCCTGGCCGAGTTCCTGTTCGGAGACGAGTCGGCCCTCATCCAGATCGATATGTCCGAGTACATGGAGAAGCACGCCGTATCCCGCCTGGTGGGGTCGCCGCCGGGATACGTGGGCTACGAGGAGGGGGGACAGCTCACGGAAGCGGTGCGCCGCAAGCCCTTCAGCGTGGTTCTCCTGGACGAGATCGAGAAGGCCCACCCCGACGCCTTCAACATGCTCCTCCAGATCCTGGAGGACGGTAGGCTGACCGACTCCCAGGGCCACAAGGTGGACTTCCGCAACACCATCGTCATCATGACCTCCAACCTGGGAGCCAGGGACATAAGCAAAGGTACCCCCTTGGGCTTCACGGCCAAGAAGGAGGGAGGCCTAGACTACGAGAAGATGAAAGAGCGGGTGCTCTCGGAGCTCAAGAGGACCTTCCGCCCCGAGTTGCTCAACCGCATCGACGACGTCATCGTCTTCCACGAGCTCAGCCACGAGCAGATCAAGCAGATCGTGGACCTGCTCATGAAACGGGTCAAGGACCAGCTGGCGGAGCAGGACATGGAGCTCATCCTCTCCGACGACGCCAAGGAGGTCCTGGTCAAGGAGGGATACGACCCCGTGTACGGGGCCAGGCCCCTGCGCCGGGCCATCCAGAAGCTCATCGAGGACCCGCTCTCGGAGAAGATCCTGGCCAAGGAGTTCCAGCCCGGTTCCACCATCCTGGTGGCCACAGACGGGGAGGGCCGCATAACCTTCGAAAGGGTCCAGGCGCCGGAGAGCGGGGCGGATATCGTCCAGTTGACCTGAAAGGCGCTTGCGGCCCGGCTCCGTTAACAGGCCGGCGAAGATTGCGAGCCCACATTATTCCTGCTCACCCGGTAGGTTGATAAGAGGCCGTATCGCGCACGGCCTGCGGCGGCGTGAGGTTCCGGATCCTACCCTCACTTTTCCCTTAAAGAGAATCCGGCGGAGGCGGTCTCGCCCGGAAGCGACTCGTTCCGGCTCCAGGCGCGGGACAGGTTTCAAAGTGTCGCACCGTGCATCAGCGCGTCACGAGGCTCAGGCCTTTCCGGGGTTTCAGGTTAAGATCAGGGAAAGGGACAGCAGGACCAGGGAGGCGAGGAGCTCGAGGATTCCCGAACGTATACCCTGGTGGGTGAAATGGTAGACGCTCAGGATCAGGTAGAAAAGGGCGATGGCCACCACCCACCCCCGGACCACCAGGTGCGTGCGGCGCCAGGAAGGCGAGTCCCTGCGACGGGACGCCTCCGCGGCAAGGTAAACCAGGAGCATCACCCACAGGGTCAGCGCCGTCTCCGCCAGGCCGGATTTCCACCCCTCGGTGGCCAGGTGGTAGGTCGCCACCCGCAAGTTGAGGAGGGTGAAGACCGCCAGCAGGATGACCGCCGCAACCCTCTTGGCCTTCTCTCCCCTGACGCTCATTTCACCTCCTTTCATCCAGGGCGCCGGGATGCGCTTTCCAGGCAATATCAGGGCAGGCGAAGTTCAACCCTCTGTCTCGTCGGCTCTCATCCTCTCCGTCCTTTTTCGGTCGGGGAAGCAGAGGTAGGCGGAGGAGCCGGTCCCCTTCGTCCACCTCTGGTTCGCGGACGTTTCTGATGTCATCCCATCCCCGCCCCCAGCCTGTCTTCCAACTCGTTCATTCTCCATGAAATCCACTTTCCGTCTCCGCTTACCGACTGAACGTTCATCTTTGTCTGTTTTTCACGAATTTTACTTGATAAAGAAGGAAAGCAGCGGGAGACCGCCGCTCCTTTCAAGCGTCCCGGACCGGCAGGCACCCCCCTGCCTTTCCCTTCCCCGGACCCGGCTTCCCCCCCGTGACCTCTTTCATCCCGTGGAAGCCGGAAAAACGAATGATTCACGCTCTCCCCCGTTCTTGACACTGGCGGGGCCTATAATCCATCTGACGGCGGAGGTTAAAGAGGGAAGGCCGGTGATGAAGGCGGAGAAGGCGTATTATGTTTGCTCCGAGTGTGGGGAGGGCTCGGCGCAGTGGCTGGGCCGCTGCCCCGCCTGCGGCAGCTTCGGGACCATGGCCAGGGAGAGCCGGGAACCTCCCGGGCGACGTTCCGCGCTCTCCGCGGCCCGGCCCCTGCGTATGGTGGAGCTGGGTGACGAGGCTCCCCGGCTGCGGATAGGGATCCCGGAGCTGGACCGGGTACTCGGCGGAGGGGCGGTCCCGGGTTCCCTGGTCCTCCTGGGAGGAGAGCCCGGGATAGGAAAATCCACCCTCTTGCTCCAGGCGGCGCATGCCTTGAGCGCGGGCGGGGCGAGGGTGCTCCTGGTGAGCGGGGAGGAGTCCGCCTCCCAGATCGCCTCCCGGGCCCGGCGCATCGGTTGCCTCCACCCGGAACTCTACCTGCTGTGCGAGACGGACCTGGGAAGGGTGGAGGAAGTGGTCGGCGATCTGGAACCCCGGGTGGTGGTCCTGGATTCGCTCCAGACAGTGCGCTGCCCGGAGGTGGACTCCGCACCGGGAGGCGTAAGCCAGATGCGGGAGAGCGTCCTGCGCCTCCAGGTCCTGGCCAAGGAGAGCGGGGCAACGGTTTTCCTGGTGGGCCACGTGACCAAGGAAGGACTGCTGGCCGGGCCCCGCCTCGTGGAGCACATGGTGGACTGCGTCCTCTACTTCGAGGGCGAGCGTTTCGACTCCCTGCGCGTCCTGCGGGCGGTGAAGAACCGCTTCGGCTCGGTGAGCGAGGTGGGCATCTTCGAGATGACCGACGGGGGGCTCCGGGAGGTTGAAGACCCCTCCCGGCATTTCCTGGACCGGCGTTCCGAGCCGGTATCCGGCACGGCGGCGGCGGTGGTCATGGAAGGCAGGCGACCCCTGGTGGTGGAAGTGCAGGCCCTGGTGGTGCCCTCCAAGCTCCCCGCCCCCAAGAGGGTTTCCACGGGCATAGACCAGCGCCGGCTGGCCATCGATGTGGCGGTGCTGGAGAGGAAGGGCAGGATAAAGCTGGATGACCGTGACGTTTACGTGGGCATATCGGGAGGGCTGCGCATCGTGGAGCCGGCCCTCGACCTGGCGGTTTGCGCCGCGGTGGCCTCCTCGCGCCGGGACCGGGCCCTGCCCGCGGGTACGGTGCTGGTGGGAGAGGTCAGCCTTACGGGCGAGGTCAGGCCGGTGTCCAGGATGGAGGAAAGGCTGCGGGAAGCCTCGCGCTTGGGCTTCACCAGGGCCGTGATCTCCGCCGGGTCGCACCGGCGTGCCCGCCTTTCGGGCATGGAGGCCGTCGAGGTGGAGGACGTGAAAGATACCCTCGTGTGCCTGGGAATCTACGCGCAGGACCGGTGACCGGGCGAACCGCGCCCTTCTTCCTCCCCCACCTACCTTTACCCGAAGGTCGTTTTCGGGTTCCTGAAGGGAGGGGATCGAGGCGCGTGCGGATAAAAGCCACCTTGCCCGGCGAGGCCTCCTCGGTGGGTGCGTTGTGTCCGTTTGGCGGGAGTACCGGCCGCGCATCAAGAAGCTCACGGCGCGAAGCGTTCCTGTTTCTCCGCGCTCTCGAGGTGTGATATAAATGTTCTAGTAATCCTGCCTCGCCAAGCCGCATCCGGAAAAGGGTACCATGGAAGGATACAGGAAGGACCGGGATTTCCTACACCTGCTGCGCCTGATCGCCCCGGGCACCGAGCTCCGGGAAGGATTGGGGCGCATCATAGCTTCCCACCTGGGGGCGCTCATCGTGGTGGGCGATGACGAGAAGGTGATGGAGGTGGTCAACGGGGGTGTGAACATCGACTGCGAGTTCACTGCTGCCAATTTATACCAGGTAACCAAGATGGACGGAGCGGTCATACTCGACGAGGGTTTAAGCCGCATACGTTTCGCCAACGTGCACCTTGTCCCCGATCCTTCCATACCTACCTCGGAAAGCGGGACCCGCCACCGCACCGCGGAGAGGGTGGCCCGGCAGACGGACAAGCTGGTCATCGCGGTTTCCGAGCGCATGGAAAGAGTTACCATGTACAAGGGGGATTGGAGCCACGTGGTTTTTCCGGTGCGCGTTCTCATCAGCAAGGCAAACCAGGCCCTGCAGACCTTGGAGAAGTACAAGTCGCGGCTGGACCAGGTCTCGGCCACCCTGAGCGCCCTGGAGTTCGAGGACCTGGTCAGCCTGCAGGACGTGGTGAGCGTCCTGCAGAGGGCGGAGATGATGCAGAGGATCGCCGAGGAGATAAGGGTCTACCTGGCCGAGTTGGGGGTGGAGGGCAGGCTGATAGAGCTCCAGCTGGAGGAGCTCATGACCGGCGTGGAGAGGGAGAAGAGAAACGTCATCCGCGACTACCGGCCGGATGGGGGAAAAACGGCGGAAGCCGTGGAACGCAGCCTGGGCCTGCTGAGCGAGGAAGAACTGCTGCGCCTCACCAGCGTGGCCCAGGCGCTCGGCTATTCCGGGGTCCACGACGAGCTGGATCTGCCGCTCAAGCCGCGCGGATACCGGCTCCTGGAGAGGATCCCCCGCCTTCCCAGCTCGGTGGTGGAGAGGCTGGTGAAGAACTTCGGGGACCTGCAGAGCATAATGCAGGCCTCGGAGAAGATGCTGGAAGGAGTGGAAGGAGTGGGAAAGGCGCGCGCCCGGGCGGTAAAAGACGGTCTGCGGCGCATCGCCGAGGCTTCCCTGGTGGAGAGGTACGCCTGACCGGGATGCGCGGAAAACGGCTCCATAAAACAAGATTCGGGTAAATGGCAAATTATAACATTTTACTGCGTTTGACACCGGGAAAAACGCACCCCTATAATTAGTTAGACCCTTTAACGGAGGTCGTCAGATGCGGGAAGCCGATTGCGCGGAATTTCAGAAGACGGTATCCGAATACTTGGTTCGCAATCGAAGTATTCTGGACGTAATGACCAAGCTTCAGGACGCCGCCACCAGGGTGAACCGGGCGTTGGCCAAAACGGTAACCTCCTGCGGTTGTCTGCGCATCGAGGCCAGCAAGCAGGAATTGCCGGCCGATGTAAGTTTTTCCCATGTAGCCAATTACGTTAAGAGCCACATCGAGGGTAAACTCTGCCCCAACTGCGCGGACGTCATCGAGACCGAACTGGGTAACGCGCTGTTCTACCTGGCGGCCATCTGTTGCCTGCTGGAGCTGGATTTCAAGAGTGTTCTGGAAAGGGAAAACGACCGGATTAGGACCCTGGGAGTTTACAGCCTTACCTGATCGAGGCGGAGATTCAGCGGCGGCTGATTTCCGGGTTCCAGGCTTGAGACGCAGCGCATGAGGTATCTGGCCGAAAAGTCGTGAGTCCAGACCCCAAGAGAGCCACCCCGTTTCCACGAGGTCACCGAGGCATGGAAAGGGCTGGGCCACTCGGTATGTCTGGAGAGGTGATAGGAATGTTCAAGGTAGGAGACGTGGTCGTTTACCCCCAGCACGGAGCGGGCATCATCGAGGAGTTGACGGAGACCCTGGTGGAAGGCGAGAAGAGGACCTATTTCGTCCTCCGCATGTGCCAGGGAAACCTCAAGGTGATGGTACCGGCGGACAACACGGAGGAGGTGGGCCTCCGGAGGGTCATAAGCAAGGAGGAAGTGAACAAGGTATTCGAGGTCCTCAGCGCGGAATGCACTCCCATGCCCAGCAACTGGAATCACCGTTACAAGAAGAACCGGGACAAGCTGCGCAGCGGGGACATCTTCCAGGTGGCCGAAGTGGTCCGCAACCTCACGGTCAGGGACATGGAGAAGGGGCTTTCATCCGGCGAAAAGCGCATGCTGAACCAGGCGCGCGAGATACTGGCCAGCGAGCTCATGTACGCGGTGGAGGTGGAGGTCGACGAGGCCCTGCGCATGATCGAGGAGGTCTTCACCTCGTCTTCCTGACGGGGGAACGGGGTGTTAAAATTTACTTGTCCGCCTCGCAACCGGCTTCTAATCATATGTTTCATCCGCCGGTGAGGGAGACGGAAAGTCAGGTGTAAAAAGCGAGGAAAGGAGGGTTGCCTCACCCCGGGGGGGAGAAAAGGTTTCATGGTAGTCCTGATCGTCCGGCTGATATTCATGGTCGTCGGGGGAATCGGGGGCTACGAGCTCGGGGAGCTGCTGGAGAGGTCCTACCTCCAGAACCTGGATCCAACTTATTCCATCATCGGCTTCATAGTTTCCGTCATCGTCTGCGTGGGACTGGGCTTCGTCATCGGTGGGGCCGCCGGCAGATACACCGCCAAGCTGCTCAACCGCTTCGAGGTGGCCATCCAGGACATCCCGGGCACCGATCTGCTCATGGGCGCGGTGGGCATAATCGCCGGCTTCCTGATCGCCTTTTTGCCCTCGATGATCCTCTTCCGCTCCTACCCGGGGTGGGTTTTCGCCCTCATCCTTTACACGGTATGCGGGGTTATCGGCTACATCGTGGCCGTGCAGAAGAAGGACGACCTGATCGCCCTGTTCCGTCCTTCCCGCCACTACGTCTCCTCGGAAGAGCAAAGGAAAGCGGTTGACGCCCGCATCCTGGATACCAGCGCCATCGTGGACGGCCGCATAGCGGATATATGTTACACGGGCTTCCTGGAGGGCCAGCTGGTGGTCCCGCGTTTCGTCCTCGACGAGCTCCAGGCGGTGGCGGATTCCGAGGACCCGCTGAAAAGGAACCGGGGGCGCAGGGGCCTGGAGGTCCTGAACGACCTGCAGCGGCAGGAATACGTGGAAGTGCGCATCGAGGAGAGGGATTTCCCCGAGCTCTCCGGCGTGGACACCAAGCTGGTGGCCCTGGCCAAGGCCCTGAACCTCCCCATCATGACCACCGACTTCAACCTCAACAAGATCGCGGAACTCCAGGGAGTGAGGGTCCTCAACGTCAACGAGCTGGCCAATTCGTTGAAGCCCGTGGTCCTTCCCGGGGAGACCCTTACCCTGACCCTTATAAGGGAGGGGAAGGAGCCCGGCCAGGGAGTGGGCTACCTGGACGACGGGACCATGGTGGTGGTGGAAGGGGGGAAGAAGTACATCGGCAAGGAGGTTCGTACCGTGGTCACCAGCACCCTGCAGACCGCGGCGGGGAGGATGATCTTCGCCTCCATGGGGAACCGTGAGTGAGGGGGATGAGACGGTTGCGCCGGGAGCCGGTGCCGAGAGGAGGTGGAGCGGGGTGCGGGCCGGTTGGGGGTCAAGGCGGCCGGAGGGAGGGTCGGCCTGGGCGCAACCCGGACATCGAGCGGGAATGCAAGCTCCCCGAGGGGGAGACCGAGTAACCCGGAAGGAGGTTTGACCGGGAATGAAAGCCGGCGCCGTGGTGGCCGGAGCGGGAAAGGGAGAGAGGGTGGGCCTGCCGGAGGGGAAGCAGTTTCACAGGCTGGCCGGCATCCCCGTCCTGGCGCGTTCCCTCCTCAACCTGGAGGCGGTGGAGGAGATCGAGGAGATAGTCCTGGTGGTCAACGCGGAAGAGATCAAGCACGCCGAGGAGGAGATCATTTCAGCCTACAACCTGAGCAAGGTGAGCATGGTGGTGGCGGGTGGGGAGTACCGGCAGGAGTCGGTGTTCAACGCCCTGCGCTCCATCTCCGGTCCCGTGGATTACATCGTTATCCACGACGGAGCTCGCCCCTTGGCCACCCCGGGGCTTTTCCGCCGCACCCTGAAGGCCCTGCGCGACGCGGAATGCGAAGGGGTCATCACCGCCGTACCGGTGGTGGACACGGTCAAGGAGGTGGAGGGGGGTTGGGTGTTGAGGACCCCCGACCGCCGGCGCCTTTGGGCGGTACAGACACCACAGTGTTTCCGGGCTCCGGCCCTGCTGGACGCCCACGAACGGGCCTTCCGGGAGGGGGTTTGGGCCACCGACGACGCCGCCCTGCTGGAGAGGTACCGATACCGGGTCCGCGTGGTGGAGGGGGAGGTGACCAACATCAAGATCACCTATCCTTCGGACATCCTCATCGCCGAGGCGCTGCTGGAGAGAGGAGGATTGCAGGTTGTCTTGCCGGGTGGGTCTGGGGTTTGACGCCCACTCCTTCGCGGAGGGGAGGAGGTTGGTCCTGGGAGGGGTGCAGATCCCCCACCCGTTGGGCCTGGCCGGTCATTCCGACGCCGACGTGCTGGTCCACGCCGTGATGGATGCCCTCCTCGGGGCCTGCGGGGAGAGGGACATAGGGGTCAGGTTCCCGGACAGCGATCCCACTTTCCGGGACATCTCCAGCCTCGTCCTCCTGGAGGAGGTCATGGGCGTGGTCTCGGAGCGCGGCTGCCGCGTATTGAACGTGGACTGCGTGCTGGTGGCCCAGGAGCCCCGGCTGTCTCCCTACATAGAGGATATGAGGAAACGACTGGCCTTCGTCCTCCGCGTCCCGGAAAACAGGGTGGGTATCAAGGCCACCACCACCGAGGGCATGGGCTTCACCGGCCGCGGCGAAGGAATCGCCGCCATGGCCGTTGCCCTGGTGGAGGAGGTCAACTCCCTTTGACCCCAAGGCACTCCGATCATTGCGGCACCGGGACCATATCCCGGGCCGGAGAGCGCCGGGCACTACACCGGAGCGTGTGCGGGGGTCGTCACCGGACGGGCGGCCGGTGGGTCGCGGCGGGCTGGGGGTACGCAAGCGCGGCGCCCTTGACCCGGTATCCGGCAAGGTATCTCCTGGGAATAAATGGAATATATTGCCCGCCGACCGGCGGCGTGATCGGGGCCTGGTTACGGGCTCATAGGCCGAGGCGGTCGGATATCCCCTGCATGGCTTCCAGGGCCAGGGATAGGAACTTGTCCAGGTCAAATCCCGCCTGCTCGCATTCCATGATCACCTCGCGGCGGGCTCCCCGGGCGAAGGCCTTCTCCTTCATCCGCTTGCGCAGGGATTTCACCTTGACCCCGGAGAGCTTCTTTTCCGGCAGGACCAGGGCGGCGGCCACGATGAGGCCGGTCACCGTTTCCGCCGCGGCCAGGGCGTGCTGGAAGACGGTGGTCCGTTCTCCAAGCCCCAGGCCCTCGGCATTGTGCATGCGAACCGCCTCCACCACTTCGGGAGAAATCCCCCTTTCGGCCAGCAGCCTCGCGGCCGTGTCGCCGTGCACGCTCATGTCGTTACCGCATATTTCCAGGTCCAGGTCGTGCAGAAGGCCGGCCAGCCCCCAGAGCTCCTCGTCCTCTCCCAGGTCCCGCGCCAAGCGGCGCATGACAGCCTCCGCGGCGTAGCAATGCTTACGCAGGTTTTCCGCCTTCAGGTTCTCGTGCAGCAGCTCCAGCGCCTCTTCCCTACGCATCGCACCTCCTGTTTCCGTGCCGGCACTACTCCGTACGCAACATTTTGCCATGCCGCGCCCTTCCCTGCAGCGTTGGCCATCTTCCTCTTTCCCTCTTCGAGGTCTTCGCTTCGGATACCAAATGTATTACTATGGATTCCAGCAAGAAAGATCATCCCTTTACCTGTTTTAGCTTGCTTTTCCGAGATGGGGTGTCTCTCGATCATTGTAACCCTGAAAGCGCCTGGGGAAACGAAACAGCATCCCATCTTCCATTCCCCTCGTCTCGGCCATGCGGCCGGGAAGCGGGCCCCGATTTCAGGGTAAGCGCTGACGTGGGAACCCTGGAATTTTTGCCATCCGCGGATCTCGAGGGTCCTTTTGAGCTGCGCAGGAAACGTGACCTCGCTTTAAAGGGAAAAATCGCCGTACAATCCCAGGTTTCACGCTCATTTACCCTGGATTGAAGAGTAACCCTCGATTTTTTTAAAAATCCAGGCGAACCCCGAGCCATCTTACGTATGAGCTTGGCGTTGTGCGTTCAAGTGGGCGTCTTCCATGTTTGATGCAGAAGGTTAGACGGCCGTTCGCTTCCGTAAACATCTTCCCGAAACAAGCAGTATGGCTCGGGCTTAGGGACGGTTGACAATCCGTAAAAACCGGGGTATAAAATCATGCATCGATAGATGAGTGAGTACTCACTCAACAAATGCAGGCCGGCCGGTTGGACGAACAAGGGAGTTCCAAGCCGGCGTTTGGGGGCACGCCGGGAGGGCGCGTGTTTGTGGGGTAGCCCCGGGAAGGTTGCTCGCGGAACACGGCCCCTATCCCCGGTGCGGCACTGTGTTTCTCCCTCTACGTCCCCGCCTCTCAGCGGTAATGGGGGAAAGCGTGAAGCGGGCTACGGCGAAAAGCGGTGGAAATAAGGTCCGGAAGGGGGCTCGCGCCAAGGAGGATGAGCTCCGGGAGGAGTCCGGGGTCGCCTCCATCGGGATCGACCGGCGCACCCGGATAATCCTCTCCTGTATCGACGTCTTCTCGCGCACCAATTACGAGAGGGCCACCACGGCCATGCTGGCCCGCGAGGCGGGGGTGGCGGAGGGGACCATCTACAAGTACTTTCCAAGCAAGAAGGAGCTCTTTCTCGCCTGCTGCCGGTACATAGAGGACCAGCTTCTGCAGCGTTACCGCGCCGTTTACCGCCAGTACCGGGACCGGCCCCTGGAATCGCTCAAGAGGGTGGGCCAGAGCTACCTGGATTTCATCCGGGAGAACCCCACCATGCGCAAGTTCCTGGCCTTCGTCCTCAACAACAGCTACGACGAGGATTTCCTGAGGGAGCTGGAGGGTTTTCTCACCGTGAACCGCTTGGCGGTGGAGGAATTGATCAGGGAGGCCCAGAAGAGGGGGGAGCTCCGGGAAAGCATCGACCCCCGGATAGGTGCCTGGTTCTTCGTGGGTGGTTATTTCACCCTCATCCTCATGGCCGAGATGGACGAGGAAGCGGTGAACGACCCGGAGTTCATGGAAAAGTACATGGCGCCCATGCTCTCCTGACCGGGCTATGCTTCGCGATGGTGGCCGGGCAATGCCCGGGAAGGGTGGCCGGGGGATGCATCCCAGGGGACTTGAGGCGGGGAAGGTATGGGGCGCGGCGAGGACCCGGGGCCCGCTCTCCGCCCGGGGAATGTGGAAGAGGAAGCGGTGAACGACCCGGAGTTCCTGGAAAAGTACATGGCGCCCGCGTTTTCCTGGGCGTTCACCTGGGGAATGGGAAAGGGGTGATGGCATGACTCCCGAGGAGAGGCGGATGTACCTTCGCCGGGCGTGGCTGGCCTGGCGCCTGGCCCGCTCCCTGGCGCTTTTCCTGGCCGACGAATACCGCCGCGGTACGCTGCGCCGGAACCTCCGCAGTATCCGGGAGGCGAGGGGCCTGTCCCTGGCCCGGGACATGTCCCACGCCGAGCTCCTGGAGGAAAAGGCCGAGAGGCACGGCCACCGGCCTTTCCTCCGCTTCCAGGACCGGGTTTTCACCTACCGGGAGATGAACCTCAACGCCAACCGGGTTGCCAATTTTCTCCAACAACTGGGAGGCGGCCCCGGGGTGGGCCTGGCCGTCATGATGAAGAATTCGCCCCGCTGGCTGGACGTCTTCTTCGGGCTGGAGAAGCTGGGGATGTACGCCGTGCCCGTGAACACCGCCCTGCGGGGGGACCAGCTGGCCTATGTCCTGGACAACTCCGACGCCTCCATGGCGGTCGTGGACCACGACCTGCTTCCCTATTATCTCGCCGTCGCGGACCGCCTGGTGAAGGTGAAGAAGGTGGTGGTCAACCGTGAAGGGGCTCCGCCGGATTTCCGTTTGCCCGAGGGCGTGGAGGACCTCGACCCGGCCTACGGGCCGGGTTCCGACCCTTCCCAGCCGGCGGTGACCTACAATCCGGAGGATTTGTGCGTCATCATGTACACCTCGGGGACCACGGGGCTCCCCAAGGGGGTTGTCTACCGTTACAACAACACCAACGTCAAGGCCATCTCCATAATAGGCCGCCTGCTCACCGGCCGGAGGGACGTGGCCTACACCTGCTATCCCCTCTTCCACGCCAACGCCCTCTTCCTCACCGTGACCCCGGCCATGCACTGCGGGGCGCAGGTGGCCCTGGGGGTGAAGTTCAGCGCCAGCCGCTTCTGGGAAGAGATCCGCAGGCATGGCGCCACCACTTTCAACGGGCTGGGAGCGGTCATGCCCATCCTCATGAAACAACCCCCCAGGCCCTCAGACCGGGACCACCGGGTGCGCTTCGTCCTCTCCGCCGGTTGCCCGGCGGACATGTGGGAGGATTTCGAGAGGCGTTTCGGGGTGAGGATCTTCGAGGGTTACGGGGCGGTGGACGGCGGCGGGGTGTTGATCACCAACTTCGGGACCGCCCCCGTGGGTTCCATGGGCAAACCGCTGGGGGCCAGGTGCCGGATCATCGATGCCGAGGGCAAGGACGTGCCCCCGGGAACCCCCGGCGAGCTCATCTGCTACGTGGGGGAGCGGAGGGGCTCGGTGGAGTACTACAAGAACCCGGAGGCCACCAGCGACAAGGTACGGGACGGCTGGCTGTACACCGGGGACCTGGTCTACGCCGATGAGAAGGGCTACATCTACTTCGTGGGGCGCAACACGGAGTCCATGCGCGTCAAGGGGGAGAACGTCTCCGCCTACGAGGTGGAGCAGGCCATCCTCCAGCACCCCGACGTGCTGGAATGCGCCGTTTACGCCGTGCCCTCCGAGCTGGCGGAGGACGAGATCATGGCCACCTTGGTGCCCGTGGAGGGAAAGACCCTGGACCCCGCCTCCATGCCCGGTTTCCTCTCCGACAAGCTGGCCAAGTTCGCCATCCCGCGGTACTGGCGGGTGGTGGCAGAACTTCCCAAGACGGAGACACACCGGGTGATCAAGAAGGAGCTGGAGAGGCTGGGAGTGACCCCGGACACCTACGACGCCCGGCCGGGCGGGAGGTGACGGGAAGGGCAATCTCACCGTGCTGCCAGGTAGGCCCAAGGCCGGAACGCGGATGTGGGTGGGAAGGCGATGGGAGGCGCATTTCGAAGCCGGGAAGGCAGGCGGGCGCCGCGGGGAGAGAGCCGCGGATACCGGGCGTTTGAGGGATAAGGAGGAGCGATGGGAAACGACGTCTACATCCTCGGAGTGGGCATGATCCGCTTCGGCAAGTACGCCGAGAAGAGCATCAAGCAGCTCACCGCCGAGGCCCTGCAGGCCCTTTGGGAGGATTTCCCCGTGGACAAGAGGGACATCCAGGCGGCCTGGTTCTCCAACTCGGGGTGGGGGATGAACACCGGCCAGCACTGCATCCGCGGGCAGGTAGCCCTGTCACCCCTGGGCATCCAGGGCATCCCCATCGTCAACGTGGAGAACGCCTGCGCCGGGGGTTCCACCGCCCTGCGCGAGGCCTGGTTGAGCGTCAAGGCGGAGCAGTTCGACCTGGTACTGGCGGTGGGGGCGGAGAAGACCTGGTTCCCGGAGGACAAGGCCAAGATGTTCGAGGGTTTCCTCTCCGGCATGGACGTGGAGTTCGCCCACAAGGTCATCGAGGCCTTCCAGGCCGACGCCGCCCGCAAGGCCCGGGAGGCGGGGGCGGAGGGGAAGGAGAAGAAGGGAGGCCATTCCGGCTTCATGGATGTCTATGCCATGGGCGCCCGTGCCCACATGCAGAGATATGGAACCACCCAGAGGCAGCTGGCGGTCATCGCCGCCAAGAACCACCGCCATGGTTCCCTCAACCCCCTGGCCCAGTACCAGAGGGACATGAGCGTGGAGGAAGTCCTGGAGGACGTCCTGGTGGCCTATCCCCTCACCCGTTCCATGTGCGCACCCATTGGGGACGGGGCGGCGGCAGCTCTCCTCGGATCGGAGAGGGCCCTCGAGAAGTATCCCCATGCCCGGCCGGTGCGCATCCGGGCCTCCGTCCTGGCCTCGGGCTCCCTTCCCGGGTCGGGTTTGGAATCCATCGGGCGCCGGCTGAGCCGGGAGGCGTACGAGAAGGCCGGGTTGGGGCCGGAGGAAGTGGACGTGGCCGAGGTGCACGACGCCACGGCCTTCGGGGAGCTCATGCAGTACGAGGAGCTGGGCTTCTGCCCCGAGGGGGAGGGAGGCCCCTTCGCCGAGAGCGGGGCCACCGCCCTCGGGGGGAAGCTGCCCGTGAACACCAGCGGGGGCCTGGAGTGCCGCGGGCATCCCATCGGGGCCTCGGGTATCGCCCAGGTTTACGAGCTAGTCCTCCAGCTCCGGGGGGAGGCGGGACCCCGCCAGGTGGAGAGGGCGCGCATCGCCCTGGCGGAGAACGGCGGTGGGTTCATAGGCCTGGGGGAGGCGGCCATGTGCATCCATATCCTGGAAAGAGTTTAAAGGATTGTTCGAGCAAAAGCCCCGAGGTATTCAAGGGAAATATTGGTATAACACGAGCAGGGCTGCCGGCTTCGGACCGTTTTCCGGGAATGAGAGGGGTGATGGGATTGATCGGCATGAGCGAGGAACTGAGGCTGCTGGAAGGCATGGCCAGGGACTTCGCCCACAAGGAGCTGGTGGAGGGGAGGGAGGAGCGCGACCGTTATCCCTTCGCGCCCCTCTTCGAGGAAGTCCTGGCCAAGGCCCACGAGGTGGGATTTTTTACCATCCTTTCCCCGGAGGAGACGGGGGGCGCCGCGGAGCCCGTCCAGGCCCTCTGCCTGGTGCTGGAGGAGCTCTGCCGGGAGGACGCCAGCCTGGGAGGGGCGGTTTTCACCGCCGCGCTTTCCCAGGAGCTCCTGCGGCAGTCCGGGTCTGAGGAGGCTTTTAAGAAAGCCAGTGCCGGGGCGGCTTCCCCACGGGAGGTCCTGCCGGCCTTCCCCTCCTTCCACAACCCCTCCGACACCCCCTTATCCCTCCAGGCCGTTGAGGAAGGCGGCGCCTACCGGCTCACCGGGAAGGCGGAGTTCGTGGTGCTGGGGAACGTCGCCAGCCTGGCCCTTCTCCCCGCGGGTTCCGCTGATAGCGGTTGGTCGCTATACCTGGTGGATCTGAGGGGGGAGGGGGTTGAGATCGGCGAACCCTTGCTCAGCCTGGGGCTGCACGCCTGCCCGGCGGTGGACCTCCTTCTCCACGGCGCTACCGGCGAGCTAGTGGGGGAGGAGGGAAAGGGAGAGGGATACTTCGAGGCCGCCGTGGACCGCCTGAGCGTGGCCGCCGCCGCCGCTTCCTGCGGGGTGATGAAGGGATCCTTTGAGACGGCGCTGGATTACGCGCGCCAGAGGATACAGGGAGGGAGGGAGATCGTCAACTGGTCGGAGGTGCGCATGATCCTCTCCTCCATGGCCGTGCGGGCCAAGGCGGCGGAGATGCTGGTGCGCCGGGCGGCCGCGGCCGTGGACGCCGCAAGCCCGGGATGGGCCCTGGCCTCCCGGGCCGCCGCCCTGCAGGTCCAGGAGGCGGCCACGGAGGTCACCTGCGACGGCATACAGCTCCTGGGCGGCAACGGTTACATGCAGGACTACGGGCAGGAGAAGCGCTTCCGCGACGCCAAGCAGCTGCAGGCGCTCCTGGGGACGGCACCGCTGCGGAAGCTCCGCTACATACGGCGCGTGGTGGACGGGGAAAGACCGTGGGCCTGAGGGGGTGAGGGACATGTCGAGAAAGGGCGGATCCTCGACGCTGCTCCGGGAATTCCCGGATTTCGAGGAAACCATGCAAAGCCTGGCGGCCATGGAAAGGATGCCCAGGGGAGTGGTGGAGGAGTGCCGCGAGGCGGTGGCCCTGGCGCGGCGCTTCAACCGCACCGTGGCCCGGAACTACGCCCTGGAGTTGGACCGCCGCATGCAGGAGGACCCCGCCTACCTCCCCTGGGAGCTGGTGGAGGAGGCCAACCGCTGGGGTTTCTTCACCATGTGGATCCCCAAGCTCTTCGGGGGCAAGGGGTGGAGCCTGTCCAGCATCGCCCCCTTCGTGGAGGAGCTGGCCTCGGAGTGCCTGGCCATCACCAACCTGATCGGCGTGCATTACTTCGGCTTTTCCATCCTGGCGGCCACCTGGAACGTCCGCCTCATCGACATGATCAGCCGCGAGGTGGCGGAGGGCGAGAGGACCGGGAAGCCCTGCCTGGTATCGGGCGCGGTGACCGAGCCGGAGGCGGGTACGGACGCCGAGGAGGTGGAACTCCTGGCCCGGGCCAGGGTGCGCTGCCAGGCCCGGAGGGTGGAGGGGGGTTACGTGGTCAACGGGCGCAAGATATTCATCTCCAACGGCCACCTCTCCACTTGGCACATCCTCATCGCCTACGAGGACCTGGAACGCCCGGACGAGACCATGATCGCCTTCGCGGTGAAGAACGGCACGCCGGGGTTCTCCTTCGGGCGCATGGAGAAGAAGATGGGCCAGAAGGGATGCCCGGCCAGCGAGCTGGTCTTCGAGGACTGCTTCATTCCCGATGAGTACATGCTGGTCGCCGCCTCCCGGCTGGAGGAGATGGGATTGCTCTCCCGGGCGGCCAGGAAGGCCGAGAGGGGCCCCAGGGAATTGGGGATGCAGCTCATAGACTTCGTGGTCTCCGCCACCCGGCCGGGGGTGGGGGCCATGGGAGCGGGCGTGGCCCGGGGGGCCTTCGAGCTGGCCCTGCAGTTCGCCAGGGAGACGGAAGTAGGAGGCAAGCCGCTGGTGAACCATGAGTGGGCCCAGTGCCTGCTGGCGGAGATGTACGTGAACGCCGCCTTGGCCCGGCTCTCCTACATGGAGGCCAATTACGCCAACAGCATGCACGGCATGGCGCGCCTGCTCGGATTCAAGCCCCTCTATTACTATCACCGGGCTTTGCCCACCTCCGTTTTCGACCGCTTCATGCCCGCGGCCAACAGGAGGGACGCGGTGACCACGGCTTTCCGCCTCCTGGTCGTGGCGGGGCAGGGAGAGGAGCAGGAACGGGTGGCCTCGGGATGGGCTTCCCTGGCCAAGGTGGCGGGCACCGACCTGGGGGTGAGGAACTGCCAGCTGGCCCTGGAGCTCATGGGCCAGGCCGGCCTGCGCCACGACCGGCGGGCGGAGAAGTGCCTGCGGGACGCCAAGCTCCTGCAGATCTACGAGGGGACCAACCAGCTCAACCGCCTGAATATCTTCAAGTGCCTGGTGGCGCCGGCGGCCCCCGAGGCGCAGGTATTCCAGGATTGATCGGCGCATGTGAAGGGAAACCCCCGACGGGGATGGTGGTGAAGGGCTGCCCGACAAAGTAATACCGTCCGGGTCGGCGTGCCTTGGAGGCTAAAAGCCTACGGGGCGTCTGGTCGGCTTCGCGGGGAGGAGGCCGCTACGTTAAGGGGGCCGGGATCTCCATGGGTCCTTCCCGTCGCGGTGCTTGGAAAGGAGGGATCATGACGTCGACTTCGGTTGAGGAGAAGAAGCGGGGAAGAAAAGCGGGTTCCGGAGAGATGTACACCTGGCACGAGGGCATGGATTGGAACCCCGTGGAGAAGGTCATCCTGGAGAGGCGCAGCGTGCGCAAGTACCGGGACGAGCAGGTCCCGGAGAAGCTGGTGAGGCGCGTACTGGAGGCGGGCCGGTTCGCCCCCTCGGCGGGCAATTCCCAGCCCTGGAGATTCGTGGTGGTACGCGACAGGGACATGCTGGATGAGATGGAAAAATATGTAAGATTAAGGTGCCGCGTGCTCAAGTTCATGCTGGACTGGGAGAGCAGCCCCTTGGGGAGGTTGTCCTGGTTGCTGGCCCAGGCGTACATCAGGCTGATGCCCAACAAGCTGCACCCCATCCCCTTCGGGGCCATCAGGCTCATCGCCGACGGAAAGCTCAAGCTCTTTCACGGCGCGCCCACGGTGATCTTCATCCTGGAGGACGTGCGCGGGGTGTCCAAGCCCCAGGTGGACATCGGGATCTGCGGGCAGAACATGGTCCTGGCGGCGCATTCCCTGGGACTGGGGACCTGCTGGGTGGGCTTCGTGGAGCTCTTCAAGTTCGGCACCAAGTGGAAGAAGAAACTGGGCATCGGATGGCCCTACCGCCTGATCGAAGCCATCGCCCTGGGCTACCCCGTGGGCCGGCCAGACGGGATGGTGGCCCGGGAGCTGCACGAGATCGACTGGTGGGAAGGCGGCCGCAAGAGGACCGTGTTCTAGGAAGGAGGATGCGTCATGTTCTACCTCGCCATCAAGGAAATCCTTACCATTCCCACCTACAACGACCCGGGGACCTGCCGGGCGGGTCGGGTGGTCATCGACCATGAGCGGTGCAACGGCTGCGGCGATTGCGCCCTCATATGTCCCGGCGCCTGCCTTTACGTGGCCGGGGTGGGCAAGGACCGCAAGGCCTACATGATCGACAAGGCGGTGCCGGATTGCATGTCCTGCAACGACTGCGCGGCCATCTGCAAGCGGGGAGCCATACGTGCGGAGCACGGCTACGACTTCGGCGGCTTCTACAAGGCCCTCCACCGCGCGGAGATGGTCCCCCCCAGGAATTTTTAAGGGGTCAGGTCTTGAAATTTGATACCCCTTGGGGTATGGGTTCGCCGATGAGGGACATGGGGACGCATGTTGGAGGCGGCGGCGGAGACCCATGGTGTCGAGGGCCATCCCGCCGGCGGTCACTCAAAGGTCATTCCGTCGTGTCCGTGGTCATCCGGTCGGAGGTGTGAGCCAGCCACGTAGTTCGACTTGGCGAGTGTTTTTTCGAGGAGGGAGGAAGGAGATGGAAGAGGAACGTCCCTACTGGAACATGGAGATGGAGCCCATCCTCAACACGCCCCAGATGAGGGAGATCCAGCTGGCCAAGCTGAGGAAGCTCCTGCAGCGGCTATACGACAACGCGCCCTTCTACACCCGGCAGTTCGACGAGCTGGGGATCAAGCCGGAGAAGATCAAGAGCTTCGAGGATTTCTCCCGCGCCGTTCCCCTCTTCGACAAGGAGAGACTGCGGGCCATGGTGGTGGAGTTCGGCGGAGATATCCTCAAGGTCATCGACCAGATCATCCCCGTCTCCGTGGACGACCTCATGATCATGGCCACCACCACGGGCACCACCGGCGTCCCCACCCCCTACCCCATGACCCAGCGCGACATGGAGGAGGTGTGGGGAGAAGCCATGGTGCGCGGGGCCTGGCGGGCAGGCGTGCGCTCCCGGGACCGGGTGCTCTTCTGCTTCGCCCTGTCCATGGTCATCGCCGGCATCCCCACCATGATGGGCATGCGCAAGCTGGGGGCCATGGCCATCCCCGTGGGGGCGGAGGCGGGCACCGACCGCATCCTCCTCATGCAGACCCTCTTCCGGGGCACGGTCTACTCCGGGACCCCCTCCCTGGCCGAGTACCTCATCGAGAAGTGCGGGGAGCAGGGGCGGGACCCCAAGGACCTGGGCTTCCGCCTGCTCATGTGCGGAGGGGAGCCGGGGGCGGGGATCCCCGAGGTGCGGGAGAGGCTGGAGTCGGCCTACGGCTGCCGGATCTTCGACGCCGGGGCGGGTTTCGGCTTCTCCTGCGACCACGAGGAGTACCAGGGCATGCACTGGACGGCCGACGACCTGGCCTACTACGAGCTGGTGGACCCGGAGACCAAGGAGCCGGTGCCCCTGGAGGACGGGGCGGAAGGGGAGGCCCTCTTCACGGTCATGGAGGGGGACGGCATGGCCTGGCTGCGCACCAGCCTGGGGGATATCCACCAGGTCTTCGTCTCCCCCTGCCCCTGCGGCCGGACCGGGTTCCGCTACAAGGTGGTGGGCCGCACCGACGACATGCTCAAGGTGAAGGGGGTCATCGTCTATCCCTCCATGGTGGAGGGGGTGGTCTCCTCCTTCGTGCCCCGGGTAACCGGCCAGTTCCGCATCGTGCTCACCGAGAAACCGCCCCGGGTGGTCCCGCCCCTGAAGATAAAGATCGAGAGGGGGGAGGATTTCCCCGCCGAGAAACTGCCGGAGCTGGAGGCGGAGATGAAGGAGGCCTTCCACGCCAAGGCCAAGTTCACCCCGGAGATCATCTGGGCGGAGCCCGGCGAGCTGGAGCGCTCCACCTACAAGGGCCAGGTCTTCGAGAGGCTCTACGAGGAGCGGTGAGGGTTTCACGGCGGCTTGGGGTCGCCGGCGGCCACCCGCCCGAGGGGTGCAGGAGAAAGGTAGAGCGAGGGTCTGGTCGAGGAGCGGGGTTCGTCGTGTGGCCACCCGCTGCAGTGGTCGCCCCGGCAGGATGTGATCGGTTTCGGAGGCCATGCGGGGTTTGTCATCGTGGGCCTAAGGGGAACACAGCCGGAACTGCGGGCGGGGATCGTTGAACGGCTTCCGGTGTGCATTCGGTGATTCAAACGGGAAGGGGGGGTTCACGTTAAGGCGCGTGGCACAAGGAGAGGACCAGGCCTTTCGTGAATGGAGGACACGATAAGGGAATTCCTTGTCCGGGAGAGGCGAGGGGGTATGGAAATGTACAGGTTGGAGGGGAAGAGGGTGGTGATCACCGGGGCGGGATCCGGGCTGGGAAGGGCCCTTTCCCTGGCCCTCGCCGCCCGCGGGTGCCGCGTCGGCGCCGCGGACATCGAGGAGGGAAGGGCCCGGGAGACCCTGGAGATGGTGCGGGAGCGGGGCGGAGAAGGCGAGGCCTACCGCGTCGACGTGAGCAAGCCCGGGGAAGTGGAGGCCATGGCCGAACACTTCTTCTCCTCCTGGGGCGGGGTGGACGTACTGGTGAACAACGCCGGGGTGGTGTCCGCCGGGTTCGTGGGGGACATCCCCATCGAGGACTGGGAATGGGTGTTCGGGGTCAATTTCTGGGGGGTTCTTTACGGTTGCCATTACTTCATACCCCGCATGAAGGCCCAGGGCGGGGGCTACATCGTGAACATTGCATCGGCGGCGGGACTCCTGACCCTCCTGGAGATGGGCCCCTACAACGCGACCAAGGCGGCGGTGATCGCCCTCTCCGAGACCCTGCGCAGCGAGCTGGCTCCCTTCGGGATCGGGGTGACCGCGGTGTGTCCCATGTTCTTTAACACCCGGCTCCTGGAGACCATGCGCTACACCGACGAGTTCGAGCGGGAGTTCGCCCACACCACTTTTCGTTATGCCCGCATGAGCGCCGATCAGGTGGCGGAGGCCGTGGTCCGCGCCGTGGAGCGCAGGAAGCTCTACGTCGTGCCGCAGTTCTCAGGCCGGTTCTTCTGGGCCCTGAAGCGCATGCGCCCCGGCCTCTACCACGGCGCCCTGGCTTTCTTCAACCGCGACGATGTCGGCCGCAGGATGCTCCTCTGGATGGCCAGGAAGGGCCTGATCCAGTGAGATGGGACGCCTCACCCGGGAACCCGAGGATGGCCTGCTTGGGAGGGAGAGGGCTGCCCGTTCCTCCCGTGGCGCGGGCCTCTCAGGGAGGCGTGTCCTCCCGACGCCGCGATGCGGATGGCCATGGGGATACACCGGCCAATTCTCGTGGAGGCCGGCACCGGGGCGTGAAATATATTATCCGCCGGTAAGAAAGCCACGAGGCTAAAACGGCGCGCAAGGGCCTACCCGGAAGGCATGGCGGTGGGAAGCGGGATTTTCCGGCTGTGGTGCGGGGCGGCCGCGGCTTAGCGGGTCCACTCCGCATCGCCGGGTATCAGCCCGGAGAGCGGTCCGGGGTTTGGTTGCCGTGGAGAAACGTGGAACGGGATCCGGGAGGGAACGAGGGCAAGGAAGAAGGGAGAAGCGAGGAGGTAAAGGATATGGCTGTCTCGCGTTTGCCGCACCGCAAAGGAATGGGCTGGTTCATGGATCGGACGGCCGTGGTCACCGGGGCCGCCTCCGGCCTGGGCCGGGGGATAGCCGTGGCCCTGGCCGAGGCGGGGTGCCACCTGGTGCTCGCGGACGTGGACGCGGAAGGGCTTGGCGCCGTGCGCACGGAGATCGAGGGAAAGGGCCGGGATTGCCTGGCGTTGGGGGTGGACGTTTCGGATCGCCGGGCGATGGAAGACCTTGCCCGGGAAGCGCTGGCCTGGAAGGGGGGCGTGGACGTCCTGGTGAACAACGCCGGGGTGGCCGTGGCCGGCGAGCTGGACGTCATACCGGTGGAGGACATCGAGTGGATAGTGGGCGTGAACCTCATGGGGGAGATCTACGGGTGCCGCTTCTTCCTGCCCCACATGGTGGAGCGCGGGGAGGGGCACATCGTGAACATCGCCTCGGTGTCCGGTTTCGCCGCCCTACCCCTCCACGTGGCCTACACGGTTACCAAGTTCGGCGTCGTGGGCCTCTCGGAGATGCTGTGGGCGGAAGCGCGCAACCACGGGGTGGGGGTGACCTTGGTCTGCCCCGGGGCCTTGAGCACGGATATAGGTTTCAGGACCCGCAATCATTACCGCACGGAAAAGCAGCGGGAGAGCGAGGAGCGTTACGCGGCCATGCTCCGGGAAAAGGGGATGGACCCCGAAGTAGCCGGAAGGAAAATCGTGGAAGCGGTGAGCCAGGGCAAGTTCCTCGTCCTCCTGGGCAGGGAGGCCTACCTCCTCTACTACCTCAAACGCCTGGCACCCATGTTCTGCCTGCGCGTGGCCTCCCTGGTGGGACGCCGCCTAAACTAACGACCTCTTTCAGTCGATTGACATGAGAGGAATGGGGCTCCATACTTGACCGATGGTCCCGGCAAGCGGGAACCGGAGGCAGGGGTGAAGCCCCGCCTTGCTTTCCGGCCGCAATGCGGCACGGAAGGTTCTCCCCGCAACGACCGTGCGACGGCATTAGGGAGGCGATTTGGAGGACGCCAGGAGAATCGCAAAAAACATCGTGGTGATCATGGGAGGGGGGACCTTCCGGGCGGTGCTCATGCCCCTCTTCACCGTGCTCGTCGCCCGCAAGCTGGGGACGGAGGGTTTCGGCGCCTATTCATTCGCCCTCTCCCTGGCCTACATCCTGCTCATCGTGGGGGAGATGGGCCTTCCCAAGCTGGTGGTCAGGGAGCTGGCCGCCGACCGGGACCAGGTGGCCCGCTTCGTGGGCGACCTTACGGTGCTGAGGCTGGTGACCGGGGTGGCGAGCGCGGGGATAATCTATGCCATCGTCGCCTTCACCTCCCGTTCCTCCGACACCCGCCTCCCCCTCTTCCTCATCGGGCTCAGCTACGTGGTCTTCACCGGGTTGCGGCGTTTCTTCGACGCCGTCTTCCAGGCCTTCGAGGTCATGAAGTACCAAGCCCTTTCCGACCTGGTGGACATACTCCTGACCTTCGGCGTGGGCTCGGTCCTTCTCCTGCGGGGTTACGGCCTGGTGGGCATCTCCTACGCCCTGATGGTGGGGGCGGTGGTATCCATGGGGGTGGACTTCATGATCCTCACCCGCAGGCTGGCGCGGCCCGTCTTCACCCTGGACCTGGCCTTCTGGAAGAAGATGGTAGCAGGGGCCGTTCCCTTCGGTATCATCGGGCTGGTCACCTTCGTCTTCGGGTATACCAACACCGTTTTGGTCTCCGCCTTCAAGGGTGACTACCAGGCCGGGCTCTTCAGCTCCGCCTACCGCATCATCTGGGCCATGGCCGTGGTCCCCGCAACTTGCATGACGGCCGTGTTCCCATATCTTTCCAGGACGGGACGGCAATCCGCCCACCGCAACCGGGAAGTGATACGGAGGGTGATCAAGTACCTGGCCTGCGTCAGCCTGCCCTTCTGCGGAATGCTGGGCCTCTTCGCCCCCCAGGTTATAAGGTCCGTTTACGGGGATTCCTATCTATCCGCCAGATCCGCCCTGTGGGTACTGGCGGCCATCCCCCTTTTCAGTTTCACCTATATCCCCCTCATCGATCTTTTGAACGCGCATTACAAGCAGAGGCTGAGCGTGGTGGCCATCCTCGCCTGCGCAGGGATAAACGTGGCCCTCTGCCTCGCCCTGGCACCGTGGTTGGGATTCATGGGAGCCGCGGTGAGCACCCTGGTGTCCGAGTCGTTCATGCTGGGGCTGACCTTGTTCTTCGCCTGGAGGCACATGCGCATCCATCCCCGCCTCCTGGGCAACTGGAAACCGGCCCTGGCCGCCGTGGCGGCATCCGCACCCTGCCTGGCCCTGCGTTCCATCCTCCCCTTCTATTGGCTGGTGTCGGCGTACGTGCTTTCCTATCTGGGGGTCCTGTTCGCCCTGCGCACCTTCGACGCCGAGGACTGGAGGATATTCCGCTCCGTGCTCCCCCGGCGCGCCGCTCTCCGGGCGTGAAACGAAAGACCGACTGCCGGCAGGATCCTGCTTGAAGAGGGTTCTCCTGGCAATAGCTTCCTCCGAGCGTGAAACGAAGTTCGGTTGCCGGCAGGGGGCATGGAGGGAAGACCCCGGGGCGCCCTTTCCGGTAGCGGGGCGGCGTGAGGTGCGGCGGGAGGCGGCCTCCGAGGGTTGATCGCCCGCCGCGTGCGCCGGTTCGGGGGGGTGGCAGGGTATGGAACCGTTACCAACGGCCTCGCCGCCTCCCTAACCGTGCCAATGGAGGATGGCGGAGTCCAGTTCCGGTGGGTTCGAGGCCGCGGCGGTCAGGCGGGCATTTCCGCCCCAAAGACCTCCTTCCCCATCCGGCTCCCTGGCGCGGCCCTACAGGGAGGTGGCCTCCAGCTCGAGCACCCCTTCCGGGCTGAGCTCCCAGTCGACCGAGGACCGGCGCCCGGTGACGGTTTCCAGGTAACCCTGCAGGAGACCGACGAGCATGAGGTGTAGGGCCGCGTTTTCCACCCGCGCCCGGAGCCGGTTCCCCTCCAGGTCCAGGGCGCGCAGGTTGCCCAGGCCGCGCAGGGCCAGCAGCTTTCGAAACTGCTCCTCGCTCTCGATCTCCCGCGCATTGTAGAAGCCGGACTTAACGAAGCGCCTTTGGGCTTCCACGATGGTACGCGGTATATCCTCGCCCAGCTCTTTTTCCAGCTCGTCGAAGACCGCTTCCTGGTAGGCGGGCCCGAACATGGCCAGGCGCCTTCCGGTTGTGGTGTCGGTGATGGTCCCCTCCTCCAGGTTCCACTTGAGGGCGGAGAGTCCCGCCGGCCCTCCGCAGGTCGCGCACCTCTCCAGCCCCACTTCCCCCTCGAGGAGGGGGTATTCCCGGAGTTCCAACCTCCCCTGGAACTGGGGTGGGTGTTCCGCGGGAAAGGCGTTGATCTCCACCTCGCTTTCCGAGAGGAGCCGGTATTCCACGTCGTTGTCCCGGCGGGTTACCGCTTCCACCGCCCCGGCAAGGTCCCCGCACCACAGGGGCACCGAGTAGGGGTTTCTCACACGCTCCCTGAGGTAGTCCTCTTGGTCCTGCTCGTACCGCCAGCCCACCAACCGGACATCACCGTAGCCCATGAGGCGGGCGATGTTGTTGTTGGCCTGGATAAGGAGGTTCATGTCGAACTCTTTTCGGGACACCATGTCCTTTACTTCCTCGGGCACAAGGCGGTCGATGTATTCCCGCGTTGCCCTGCGCTTGGTCTCGATGACGATGCGTTCGATGGGCAAACCTATGATCTCCTCGATACCTCGGAAAAGGTTATCCAGGTTGGCGCTCTCCACGAGCACCAAGCGGTGCCTACGGTCCCCGCTCTGCACTATCACCCCGTTGTCCATCCAGGTGTGGTTGTCCGTGAACTGTCGCGGCACCCCGCATTGCGGGCAGAATTCCGTGCCCTCCATCACTCCTCCCTTCGCCGTCACTCCGAATTCATGGGCCTCAGAATAGATAAAAGGGAAGATAAGTTATAATACTCCGCTGCTTGGTCGCCGCAGGATCGGAATCCACACATGGAAATATTTGTCAACATGCACCGCTACCCATTCGCCTCGTGCCGACGGGCCATTACATCCTTTTATACCATAACCGATGGGTCCGTGGCGTCGAAGTGAAGCATGAAAAATGGCGGGGCACGTCGGATGTGAAAAAAGCAGGGTCCGGTTGAGGGAAGAGAGGCCGAGAGCCGCGGGAGGGTCGAGGATGCGGATGACTCCAGTGCGGCGCGTGCGGAACGAGTCAGGGTTCGCGAGCCGGCTTTAGAACACGGCGCCGGTTTCGGTATCCCCGCCTTCCCCCTCCGCGTGGGATGAAAACCCGGTTTCCCGGCTGCTCTCGGGTAGCGATTGGGGTGGGGATGAATTTCCGAGAAGAGCGCGGGTGAGCGGGACCCTGGTCCTTACGGGTAGCCTTGGGGGTAAAGGCGGCCGCATGGCGGTGTGACGACCGTCGGGGTTGTACCGGGGTCCGGCGGCCCGATGGGAAGGGCCGAAGGGGCAGGAGGAGCGCCAGATCTACGGTACTCGGATGTCATGAATCTGGTATAATATCCCCACCCTGGTTGCACGGCCGGTAACTTTGACGGGGCCCGTGGCGGCGGGAGGCCTCTCCCCCGGGATACCCGGCCCAAGAAAGCGGAGGCAGCGGGTCTCGCGAGGGTCATGTCCGGGAAGGACATCCCGGTCACGGGTGTTTCGAGGTAAGTGTCGGAGAAGAGGAAAGCGAGGTAAGGAACATGGCAGAACTCAAGGAAGCGGTCCTGGTGGACGGGGTGAGGACACCTAACTTCCGTGCCCACAAGGAAAAGGGTTGGGCCCGGCACCTGCGTCCGGACGAGCTGCTCACCTACGTGTACAAAGCGCTCTTCGAGCGCAACCCCCAGGTGAAGCCGGAGGACGTGGACGCCGTCTTTTGCGGCACGGCCAACCAGACCGGCATGCAGAACGACATCGCCCGCTTGGGGTGGCTGGCCTCCGGGCTGCCGGAGAGCGTGCCCACCAACGGCATCAACCAGCAGTGCCCCTCGGGGATGTCGGCCATCGAGCACGCCTGCCGGGCCATCATGGCCGGGGAGGGAGAGATCTTCATCGCCTCCGGGGTGGAGGACATGATGAACGTGCCCATGGCCGCGGGCATGGACATCCCGCCCCGTATCGCCCAGTACTACAACCCCATGGAGCTGCCCATGGGGGCCACGGCGGAGAAGATCGCCGAGGTGTACAACGTCTCCCGCGCCGACGCCGAGCTGATGGCCTACTGGAGCCACATCAAGGCCCGTGACGCCCGGGACGCCGGCAAGTTCAAGGACGAGATCGTCCCCATCCCCGCCCTGGACGAGAACGGCAATGAGTTCCTCTGCGACCGCGACCAGTGGATCCGGGACAACCCCAGCCTGGAGCAGATGGCCCAGATGCAGCCGGCCTTCAAGCCCGACGGCATCGTGACCGCGGCCATAAGCTCCCCCCTGACCGTGGGAGCCTGCGCCGCCCTGTTCATGAGCCGGGAGAAGGCGGATGAGCTGGGGCTCTCCTACCACCTGCGTTACGGCGGCGGGTGCATGGCCGGTTGCGACCCCACCATCATGGGCATCGGGCCGGTATACGCGGTGCGGAAGCTCCTGGCCCGCAAGGGGCTCGCCATCGAGGATATCGAACTCTGGGAGCTCAACGAGGCCTTCGGGACCCAGGCCCTGGCGGTCATCCGCGAGCTGGGCATCGGGCACAATGCCCCCTTCGACAACATCAACGTGTGGGGCGGGGCGCTGGCCCTGGGCCATCCCCTGGGGGAGTCCGGGTGCCGCATCGTCATCACCCTGAACAACATCATGAAGAAGGACTTCCCGGAGGCCAAGCGGGCCATCGCCACCCTCTGCGGCGGCTTCGGGAACGCCAACGCCACCCTCTGGGAGAAGGTTGAATAAGCCCCAGGAGATAGAAGGGGAAAGGAGGCGCGGGGCCCCGCGCCTCCTTTTTTAACCGTCACGTGGTGAGAAATCCGCTTCCCATGCCGCCCCGCCCGCCTGTGGGAGAGGTTGCGGGGTATCATCTTCGGGTTCCTGCGCGAGGTGAGCCGGACCGCCATCTTGGTGGGGGCATCGCGGCCGGTGGTCGGCCGTTCCAAAGACGCGCCACGTTGGGAGGGGGAAAGCTAAACCCCGTCGTTTACGGTCTCGATGATCCTTGTAGAATGTAATATCCGGCGAAAGGTATGCGACATGTTCGCTTTGGCGGTGGTTCTGTCGGCCTTGACCGTCGTCATCCTCGGCGTGGTTCTGGCCTGTCTTTGGGTGAAACGCTTGCGAGACCAGGCCCTCGCCGAACTGGCCCGGCGGACGGAGGGAGAAGAGGTATACGCATTAGAAGGCTGCAACTTCCTGGGCAAGCTCTCCGGGGGTTACGCCCAGATCAGGGGCAACGGGCTTTTGGCCTTGACGGACAGGGGCATACATTTCCGCATGCTCTTCCCGCGGAGGTGCCTCTTCATACCCTTGGGCTCGGTGACCGAGGTCTCCGATCCACGGTCCTTCCTGGGGAAGTGGAAGGGCAAGGAGCTGCTGCGCGTCGATTTCACGGACCAAGAGGGTAAGGCTGACGCCTGCGCTTGGTTGGTCCGCTCCCCTGCCTGGTGGTCGGGTAGCCTGCGATCCCTCCTCTCCGGAGAAGGACCTCCTCCCGCTCCGTGAAAACCCGGGGATGTGGGGGCTGTGGATTACATTACCCGGCCCGAGGAGAAAGAGGGTCAAGGCAGGCGATGATCCTGGAATGGAAGGCTCATGCGCCGCCCCTTTCCAGTCCGCTCGGTTACCTTTTCCCTTACGCGCGAAGCATTGTGTGCGATGAGGCTCGAAAACCCATTGTCGTGACCATGCCGTGCGGCCCGGGGTTTTCGGATCGGCTCACGCCGTGGTTGGGAGGCTCACCGGCATGCTTGGATCGCCTTGGCCGATGTCCGATCCCCTACGGATAAGCGCTGACCATGGGTACGGCCCACCCTCAGGGGGTAACCCACTCATCCTGCCCGGCACCGCACGAGATATTCCTCGGCTTCTCCGGAGCCCCTCCAACCCTCGCTCCTGACCTCCTTCACCTCCAGCTTCTTGTAGGTGAGGAAGAAATTCTCCACCTCAATCAGGATGTGGGGCGGCAGTTCGGAGATATCCCGGAATGGGGACCAGCGGGGGTCGTTCACCGGGACGGCCAGGATTTTGTTGTCGATGCCCTTCTCGTCAATCATGCACAACATCCCGATGGGCTTGGCCTCTATCAGGCATCCCGGGAAAGTTGGCTCGTCGATGAGTACCAGGATGTCCACTTCGTCCCCGTCCTCGGCCAGGGTGCCTTCCATATACCCATAATCCGCGGGGTAGTGCACGGCGCTGAAGAGGACGCGGTCCAGCTTTATCCTGCCGCTCCGGCGGTCGTACTCATACTTGTTGCGCGATCCCTTGGGCACCTCCACGATAACTCTCACGACCTCCGGGAACTCTCTCTGGGACAATCCCGCTTCACCTCCCGTTTCCTCGCCGTTTTTACCTTCCTATCATACTCCTGGAACCGTTGGGCAGTCTTCGGGAGAGGGGTATCTCACATGGTTTCAAAGTAATTCGAGGAGGTGGTTTTTAAATCCTGGCATCCGTTTCTTGATATTCCCAGGAGCCGATTTCAGGTTCCCAAGTCCTGAAAGCCCGGCTTACGATTGCGCCGGTCTTATCCCCTATCCCCGCGCTACCTGCCCCATCCCTGGACTCCCCGTCGCAAGGGATGACGGCTGTAGAATATATACGCTTGGTCACCTCGGCCTCCAGCACGTAAAGGCAGACGATAAGGAGCAGCACGGGGAAAAGGTAAGGGGGAGCCTCTGGAATCCGGAAACCTCGCCCGGTGGGGAGAAGGATGGGGAGAGCAAAGCCATGGTCGCCAGGAGAGTGGCCGCAGCCGGAAATTTCCCCGGTCGACTGCGGAAAAAGGGCTTGTGGGTGCGCACCACCAGGATGATGAGGGGGGCGGAAACCACGGATTCCACGAACCAGCCGGTGCGGAACTGGCGCACGTCGGCATGCAGGAGCCAGAGGAGGATGTCGAAATTCGGGTAGTCAAAGATGGAACCCAAAGGCCCGAAGACCAACATGAAGCGCCGTATGAACTTGATGTCCCCCCTGCGGGGCCATTCCACCAGCTCTTGGTCCACCTCGTCGGCGGCGATGCCCATCTCCGGGAAGTCGGCCAGGAAGTCGGTGAGCGATAACTGTCCGGACAGCATGTGAAGAAAGGGGAGGAAAAAGGAGGCTCCGGCCATGCTGAACATGTTTCCGAAGTTGGTGCTTGTGGGCATGAACGCGTACTTCAGGGTGTTGTCGAAGGTTTTCCTCCCCTCCACTACTCCTTGTACCAGGACATCCAGATCCTTTTCCAGGAGAACTATCTGCGCGCTTCCTTGGCCACATCCACCGCATCTTCCACCGAGATCCCCATATCCGCGGCATAGAGGGCGGGTGCGTCGTTTATTCCGTCGCCCATGAACCCCACCAAGTCTTCCGCCTACTTCAGGGCCTGGATTATGCGCTCCTTCTGGTTGGGCTCGATCTCGGCGAAGATGACTACCTCCTGCACCCGCTTCAACAGGTCCTCTTGGCTTATGCTGCTTATCTCAGATCCGGTGAGCAGCGCGATCACCTGGAGACCTATCTCCTCCGCCGTTCGCATGGCCACCTAGCGATTGTCCCCGGTGACCACTTTATTTTTTACGCCCAGTTGTTCCAGACGATGCATTGTTTCCCCGGACTCCCGGCTTGGGAGGGTCGAAAAAGGTCGGTAAACCCGCAAAGACCATACCCCACTCATCCTTTCGGGTTAGGGAATCTTTTCCTTCCGGGCGCCGGTAGGCCCACCCGAGCACCCGAAATCCCCTCCTGCTCTCTTCCCTGAATATGCGCTCGATGACCGGGGCCGCGGAGTCCAGGCTAACCACTTCCCCTCCGAGACTTCTGCCTGCGTGCAGACCTCCAGCACCTTGTCCAGCGCCCCCTTGGTGACCATCAGGCCCCCCTGTTTCCCGGCCACTAATATCGTTAGGCGCTTGCGGCCGAAGTCGTAGGGGATCTCGTCCAGCTTCCGGGATTCACCCACATCAAGGGCGCATTCCCGGCGGAGTGCTTCATCAATAGGGTTGGAGAACCCGGTTTCCGGGGCGGCGTTCAGGCATCCCAACTGCGTGACCCCTGGTGAATTAAGAACGTCAGGCACCGGCACCGAGGCCAAGTTCACCTCCCCCTGGGTGAGATGCCTGTCTTATCCGAGCAGAGGACGTTCATGCTGCCGAAGTTCTCGATGGAGGCCGGGACCTTCACGATTACATGCTCCGGGCCATGCGCCTGTCGCCGTGGGAGATATTGGCGCTGATAATGGCGGGAAAAAGTTGGAGGTCAGGCCCACCGCCAGGGCCAGGGAGAAGGGGAGGGAATCCAGGATGGGTCGGTGGAAGGCCACATTAAGGGTGAAGATGAAGAGGACCAGCACCAGGGTGGCCTTCATGATGAGGTAGCCGGAGTGGCGGACCCCTCGTTCGAACTCCGTTTCCGCCGGCTTGAGGCGTAAGCGGTCGGAGGTCTTTCCGAACTTGGTGTCCCGGCGGGTGAGTGCAACCACCGCCCGGGTTTCTCCGCCGATCACCTGGGTGCCCACGAAAAGGGAGTTCTTGCGGTTCTTGAGCGGAGTGTCCGCCGGTATAGCGCTGGCTGTCTTTTTCGCCGGGAAGATCTCTCCGGTAAGTATTGCCTCGTCATCAAAGAGATCCGTGAATTCGAAGATTAGGCAACCGCCGGGCACAGAGGAACCGGCGGAGAGAAGCGCCACGCCGCCGGGTACCAGTTCCTCCACATCGATGTCCGCCGGTTTTCCGTCACGTAGAACGCGGGTCTTTGCCTTAAACAGGGAGAGCAACTTGGCCACCGCATCGGCGCCCCCCTTTCCTGCCAGAAGCCGAGCAAGCCGCTCACCGGGATGATGGAGAGGATGATGATGCCGTCGGTAGGGTCGTGGAGGAAAAGGATACCGAGGCCGCAAAGGCCGGGATGAGGATGATGGGACTCGGGACTGGTTGAGTAGGAGGGACAAGGTCCCCTTCTGTCGTGCTGGATCGAGTAGGTTGGGCCCCTCCTCCCTTAGTCGCGCCCTCGCTTCCTCGGAGCTCAAGCCCTGGACTGAGGAACCCAAGCGGCTTGGAACCTCCTTGAGAGATCGAGGCCAGAATTCGGTCACCGCTTCATAGGCCATTGGCTGATCTGCTTGCTTCTCCACACTCCATAAACCGGTATCGTGGTTGAAAGGCAAAACCGGAACCCGGTTAGCCCCCCCGGCGCATATCCCCTGTGAAACAGCATCCATCATATCCCACCATGGCCTCTCTGGACGTGTGCTGAGCCGAGCCGCGGCTAGAACTCGCCCCTTTCCGCCTCCTCGTCGTAGATCATGGGAATGGCATCATCGGCGGGGAGGACCTCGCTTCTTCCATCTTCCGGGGAGATGGAAAGGTTTCGTCCAGGCACTCCCTTATTTTCTCCATTTTTCACCTTCTTTCCAGAGCCGGTGTGTTTCCGTTCCTTCATTGAACGGTCCGAGGTTTAAGGTCGGATTCATCGCGGTTTACGGTTTGATTAAAAGTGTTTGTTTTTACGGGGGGCGAATATATATTAGCGGGAGGGATCTTGAAGGGAAGGGTTCGGCGCCAGGCCCGGAGAGGGAGTGCCGGCCGTGAAGAGGATACTCATCATTGAGGACGAGAGGCCGCTGGCGGAAGCGGTGGGTTTCAGCCTGGAGAGAGAGGGTTTCCAGGTGGATATAGCCCTGGACGGGGAGAGCGGCTGGAGGAAGTGCCGGGAGGGCGGCTACGACCTGGTCCTCCTGGACCTCATGCTCCCGGGGATGGACGGCATGGAGATATGCCGCAGGCTGCGCCGGGAGAGCGACGTCCCGGTGATCATGCTCACGGCCAAGGACTCCGAGGTGGATAAGGTCCTGGGGCTGGAGATGGGCGCCGACGACTACGTGACCAAGCCCTTCAACATGCGGGAGCTCACGGCCCGGGTGAAGGCCGTCCTGCGCCGCTGGGCGGGAGAGAGGCAGGAAAAGGGCGACCGCCTGCTGCGGGCCGGGGACATCGAGCTGGACCGGGAGAGGCACGAGGTACGGGTGGGCGGTAGGGTGGTGGAGATGCCCCTCATGGAGTACCGGCTCCTGGAGCTCTTCCTGCGCCATCCGGGGAAGGCGCTTCCCCGTGAGTACCTGATCAGCCAGGTATGGGAAGGTGACTATTTCGGCCAGAGCAAGACCCTGGAAGTGCACGTCAGGCGGCTCCGGGAGAAGATAGAGCCGGACCCTTCCCGGCCCTCCCGCATAGTGACCGTTCGCGGGGTGGGATACCGTTTCGAGGCGGGCGGGGATGGAAGTTGAAGAGCCTGAAGCGCATCCTGATCGCCCGCTACACTCTCCTGGTCGCCGCGGTCCTCGTTCTCCTCTCCCTGCTGGTGATCATTCCGGTCAGGAACTACACCCTTTCCAGGGAGAAGAAAGACCTGGAGGACCAGGCCCGTCTTTTCGCCGGCCAGGCGTCGCGCTTTTTCGGCGGGGAGATGACCGCCGAGGAAGTGGATCTCTTCCTCGAGGAGCTGGCCGGCGAGCTTCCCATAAGGCTCACGGTCATCGACGACCAGGGCAGGGTGCTGGGAGACTCGGAGTTTCCCGCCGAGGAGATGGAGAACCACGCGGGCCGTCCGGAGGTGGCGGCCGCCCTGCGCGGGGAGGTCTCCTCTTCCAGCCGCGAATCGCGCACCCTGGGGAAGAAGTTCATCTACGCCGCGGCGCCCATCGAGTCGGACGGGGAGATCCTCGGCGTGGCGCGCGTCTCCGTGCAGGAAGAGGACGTCATGCCGGTCATCCTGAACCTCTGGTGGATAATCCTGGCCGCCTTCGGGCTTCTCCTGCTGGTCATCGTGGGAACCAGCCTGTGGACGGAGAGGACGGTGGTGGGCGCCCTGGGCGGCCTCTGCGAGGGGGTCTCCTCGGTCGCCGCCGGAAATCTGGAGAAGAAGGTGGCCGCCCCCGGGATCGCGGATTTCGCCCTGCTGGCGGAGAGCTTCAACGCCATGGCCGGCGAGGTGAGGCGGCGCATGGAGGAACTGGACTCGGAGAGGAAAAAGTTGGAAGCGATACTGGGGAACGTCTCCTCCGGGGTCCTGGTGGTGGACGCCGAGAACCGCGTGCTTCTCCTCAACCCCGCCGCGGAGGCGGTTCTCGGCGTGGGGGCGGCTGATGCCGTGGGGCGGCGCCTCATCGAGGTCTTTCCCGACACCGAGCTCGAGGGCGCGGTGATCCTGGCCGGGAAGGGCGAGGTGGTGGAAAAGGAGTTGGAGCTGTTCTATCCCCGGCGCATGACCTTGCGCCTGAAATCCCTTCCCGTGAGGACGGCGGACGGCCGGGTAGAGGCCACGGTGAGCACCCTGGAGGACATAACCCCCCTCAAGCGCGTGGACCGCATCCGGCAGGATTTCGTGGCCAACGTCTCCCACGAGCTGCGTACCCCGGTGGCCACCGTGCGCGCCCTCACCGAGTCCCTCCTGGGAGGGGCGCTGGAGAGCCGGGAGACGGCGGAGCGGTTTCTCCGGGACCTGGACCGGGAAACGGCCAGGCTCTCCCAGCTGGTCGAGGACCTGCTCGCCCTGAGCCGGCTGGAAGCCGGGGAGACGGTCCTGCGGGTGGAGGAGTTCTCCCTGCGTAGCGTGGTGGAGGACCGCCTGGAGCGGAAGTCCAAGTTGGCCGCCAAGTACGGGGTGCATCTGGACTCGGACGTGGATTCCGGGATCACCGTGGAGGCGGATAAGGGTCTGTTGGCCACCCTCCTGGACAATCTCCTGGACAACGCCATCAAGTACAACCGGCCGGGAGGTCGCGTGGTGGTCTCCGCCCGCCGCGAGGGCGAGGACTTACTCATCGAAGTCCGGGACACAGGGGTGGGTATCCCCAGGGAGGAACTGCCCCGCATCTTCGAGAGGTTCTACCGCGTGGACCGGGCGCGCTCCCGCGAGACGGGAGGGACGGGTTTGGGGCTTTCCATCGTCAAGCACATCGCCGAGCTCCACGGAGGATGGGTGAACGTGGAGTCCGAGGTCGGGGCAGGGTCCGCCTTTTTCGTCCGCATACCCCGCGTGCCGCGGCGCGGCGTTGAATGAGGCGGCCGCAGGAAGCCCGCGCGGTCTCACCCGAGACTATGTAAAACCCGACGCCGTAACCTGAAACGGGGCCCGGTACCCCCGCAGCGCGCCCCTGGCTTTGTCGGAGGCTGTACAAAACCCGATGCCATAACCCCGGAGTGGGAAGGTTGAGATTACCATGGTTGACAACCCCTTTTCCCCTCCGCAAGGGGGCGCCCCGAACCTTCCTTTCTCCTTTAGGCCGTGCCGCGGACCGGTGCAGCGACAACCCGCGTGACCGTCCATGCGTCGGAGATGATGGAAACGGCGTTAACCTTTGACCTGATAGCTCCGGGTGCACGGCTTTTCGGATCCCGACGGGAAAACGCGGTGTGCCGATGCCGCAAGGCAACCAACCCCTTAAACCGGATTTAAACTCTTGGTATCCAAGAATTTACCGTTTATCAAGCCGTATTTAAGGGGCGGCATCTCAAATAGGGAGTGGGACGGGTAAGTCGAGAGGAGTTCCTCCTGCGTCACGGACGCGCGTAGGGGAATCAGTTCATGCCGGGAAAAGGAATGCCCGGCGGGAAGTCGAGGAGGAGGTAGGTAATGACAGGCAGGAAGACCGTTTTCGCCGTAGTGGCCGTGGCCGTGCTTATCGTCCTGGCGGCGGGATGCGGCGGAGGGGGAGGGGGTGCCGTGGAGGAGGAGAAACCCAAGCTTTCCGGCACCTTGAACCTCTCCGGATCCACCACCGTGCTTCCCATCGCCCAGGAAGCGGCGGAGATGTTCATGGACGAGAATCCCGGGGTCACGGTCAACGTGCAGGGAGGGGGATCCAGCGTGGGCATCTCCAACGTGGCCGAGGGAGTGGTGGACATAGGTGATGCCTCCCGCGACCTCAAGGAAGAGGAGAAGAACCTGGGGCTGGTGGACCACAAGATAGCCCTCGACGTCATCGCGGTCATAGCGCACAAGGACGTCCCGGTGGAAAATCTAACCAAAGACCAGGTCAAGGCCATCTTCACGGGGAAGATGACCAACTGGAAGGAAGTGGGCGGTCCGGACCAGGCCATCAGGGTGGTGATACGCGACGAGGCCTCCGGGACCCGCGAGATGTTCGACGAGAAGGCCCTGGGCAAGGAGAAGCCGGTGGCCGGAGCCATCGAGTGCAACAGCAACGGTATCGTGCGCCAGACGGTTTCCTCCACGCCCTATTCCATCGGCTATATCTCCCTGGGCTACCTGGACAACTCGGTGAAGGCCCTGAAGTACGAGGGCGTGACCGCCGACAAGGAGAACGCGGTGAACAAGACCTACCCACTGTCACGGTACCTGCACATGTTCACCAAGGGGGAGGCCACCGGCCTGGCCAAGGCCTTCATCGACTTCGTCCTCTCGGAGCGTTTCCAGAACGAGGTGGTGGCCAGGGAATACATACCCATGACCCAGATCTGATGCGGGTCCTGGTATGCGGCGGGCGCGCAGTTGGTAAGTCCGGCGCGCCCGTCACGCCGCCGAAAGGGATAGGAGCCGGGAGGGAATTCGCATTGTCCTCCATAAGCAGGGAATGGCTGATCAAGAGAATCCTCCTGGTGGCGGCCATGGTAGTGGTCCTGGGCCTGGCCATGGTGGTCTATTTCATGGCCAAGGAATCCCTTCCGGCCTTCAGGGAGGCCGGGCCGGCCAACCTCTTCTCCGCCACCTGGAGCCCCCGGGATGGGCGTTACGGGATGCTGGTCTTTCTGGTCGGGACGCTGACCACCGCCGCCGGGGGGCTGCTCCTGGGCACCCCCCTAGCCCTGAGCTTGGCCCTTTTCCTCACCCAGGTCGCCCCCCGGCGTTCCCGGGCCCTCTTCTCCCGCGGCGTGGAGATCCTGGCCGGCATACCCTCCATAGTACTGGGATGGCTGGGGTTCACCATGCTCGTGCCCTGGATCAGGAAGCTCTCCGGTAGCTCGGGGAGCGGCATCCTGGCCGCTTCCATAATCCTGGCCGTCATGGTCATACCCACCATCACCGCCATCTCCAAGGATGCCCTGGAGGCCGTTCCAGCCTCCTACGCCCAGGCCTCCCTGGCCGTGGGGGCCACCCGGTGGCAGACGACCTGGAGGGTTCTCCTGCCCGCCGCCAGGCCGGGCATCCTGGCCGCGGTGATCCTGGGGTTGGGAAGGGCCGTGGGGGAGACCATGGCCGTGGCCATGGTCATCGGTCCCGCCTCTGTCTTCCCCACCTCGCTCACCACCCCCACCCATACCCTTACCACGAAGATACTCATGGAGATGGGGGAATCGACCGGGGTACAGCGCTCCTCGCTTTTCGCCATGGGGTTGGTGCTGCTTCTGCTGGCCATGGCCCTGGTGCTCCTGGTGCGCCGGGTATCCGGGGGGCCTTTTAAGTACGGGGTGGTGGAATGAACGCCGGGACGGCGGGGAATGGCCCGCGTCACACGGTCCTCCGGAGACCGGGTGCGCGGGACGGGGGTTTTGGGGAGGGCGACGAGGCGTTGAGGGTCATGGAGAGGGCGGCCGGAGTGGATGAGGGAAAGGCCGGCTTGACCGAGGGGAGCGCCGGGCAGGGAGAAAAGCCGGCGCAGCGGCCCGGGGTGAAGCCCCTTTACCTGGGGAGGAAGGATCGAATCGCGGAGGCGGCGGAGAAGGCGGCCAGGAGGGCCTTTCTCGCCGACCGCGTGGCCAGGTTGGGCATCTGGTCGCTTTCCGCGTTGGCTCTCTCGGTGGTGGCCCTGGTCATAGGGGTTATCCTCTGGAACGGGCTGGGCACGGCGCTTTCCCCCTCCTTCCTTTTCGGCAAACCGGAGGCCATGCGGGAAGGAGGGGGCATCTGGCCCATGGTGGTCTCCTCGTTTTACCTGGCCGCCCTCACCCTCCTCATGGTCATCCCCCTCGGCGTGGGGGCGGCCGTCTACATGTCCGAATTCGCGGGGGAAGGCCGGCTGACCCGCCTGGTGCGGTTCGGGGCCGATTCCCTATCCGCGGTGCCCTCGGTGGTCTTCGGCATCTTCGGAATGGTGGTCTTCGTCATCTACCTGGACCTGGGCTATTCCCTTCTGGCCGGGGCGCTCACGCTGACCCTCCTGAACCTGCCCACGGTGATGCGTTCCGCGGAGGAGGCCGTAAGGAGCGTCCCGGTGTCTTACCGGGAAGCGGCCCTGGCCCTGGGCTGCACGAGGTGGGAGACGGTCAAGAGAGCGGTGCTGCCCGTGGCCATGCCCGGCATCACCACCGGGGCCATCCTCTGCGTGGGCCGGATCGTGGGGGAAAGCGCGGCGGTCATCTACACCGTGGGGCTCTTCGTACGCAAGGTACCCTGGTCTCCCTTGAGACCGGCTGCGCCCATGGCTGCCAATATCTGGCACATGTACACCGAGGGGGCGCTGGTTCCGGACTGGTTCAGGGTGGCCAGCGGGGAGGCGGCCTTTCTCCTCCTCCTGGTCCTCACCCTCAACCTGGCGGCCAGGTGGGTGGCGGGCGCGGTGAGGAAGAGAATGGGTTATCGCGTTTGAGGTGATGTCCATGTCGGTCATCTCGTTCGTGTCGGGCAAGGTCAACCTGGCGGCCAGGTGGGTGGCGGGCGCGGTGAGGAAGAGAATGGGTTATCGCGTTTGAGGTGATGTCCATGTCGGTCATCTCGTTCGTGTCGGGCAAGGTCAACCTGGCGGCCAGGTGGGTGGCGGGCGCGGTGAGGAAGAGAATGGGTTATCGCGTTTGAGGTGATGTCCATGTCGGTCATCTCGTTCGTGTCGGGCAAGGTCAGGGGACGGCGACCGGGTTCCGTGGGGGCCGAGGGCGCCGCCCCCTCGCAGAACAAGCGGGCAGGCGCGGAAAGCGAGGCCATTCCGGGCGAGGGCGCCAAATTCCGCTTGCGGGACGTGAGCCTCCGTTACGGGAACCGTCCGGTACTGGAAGGTATTACCATGGACATACCGGAGCGCAGGATCACGGCGGTGATCGGGCCTTCCGGCTGCGGGAAATCCTCCTTTCTCCGTTGCCTGAACCGCATGAACGACCTGGTGGAGGGGTGCAGGCTGGAGGGGCTGGTCCTGCTGGACGGGGAGGATATCTACGCTCGCGAATACGACGTGACGGCGCTGCGAAGGAGGGTGGGGATGGTCTTTCAGAGGCCCAACCCCTTCCCCAAGACGGTATACGAGAACGTGGCCTTCGGACCGCGGATCTTCGGGATAAAGGATCGTGAAACCCTGGACGGGATCGTGGAATTGAGCCTCAAGAGGGCGGCCTTGTGGGAGGAGGTCAAGGACAAGCTGAGGGAACCCGCCTTGGCCCTTTCCGGCGGGCAACAGCAGCGGCTGTGCATCGCGCGGGTTCTGGCGGTGGAACCGGAGGTCATCCTCCTCGACGAGCCGTGCTCGGCGCTCGACCCCATAGCCACCCAGCGCATTGAGGACCTCCTCGCGGAGTTGAAGGAGAATTACACCATCGTCATCGTGACCCACAATATGCAACAGGCGGCCAGGGTGAGTGATTACACGGCCTTTTTCCTCATCGAATCCCAGGGTGAACCGGGAAGGCTGGTGGAGTTCGGGGACACGGCCACCATCTTCACCGCTCCCGCCGACCCGAGGACGGAGAGGTATATAACGGGAAGGTTCGGTTGAGTGGGGCGTTTTCAAGGTTCCAGGAGGCGAAGGCGGAGCCGGCGCCATCCCTGCCGAAGGGGGGTCGCCTCGCGTGCCAAGGACCTTGCATATGCCGGTGATGGGCGGGATGGGCAAGCGGGGAAGGGGGGAGGACTTGCGTCATGGGACAGGAGGATGACCGGGGCATGGAAAACGGTAGGCAGACGCCGGAAGGAGGAAGGGTTTTGGAGGCCAGGAAGGATTTCCACCACAGGCTGGATGATCTCTACCAGGAGATCCTGCGCATGGGGAGCGATCTCCTGCACACCATAGAGAAGACGCGCCTGTGCTTCATGGCGCTCGATCGGGCGGCCGCGGAGCAGATCATCGCCGGGGACGACCACTTCGACGCTTACCGCAACCGGCTGGAGGGGGAAGGGCTGGAGCTCCTCGCCCTGCAGGCCCCGGTGGCCGTCGACCTGCGCCTCATAATCGTCATCATGCGCATGGCCCAGAAGTTCGAGCGCATGGCCGACCTCTGCGAGGACATAGCGGTGGCGGTGAAGAACATCCACGCCGACCACGTGCGTTCATGGATGAGGGAGGCCATAGACGAGATGGCCCGCAGGGCCATTCGGCTCGTAGAGCGGGCCCTGGCCTGTTTCAAGGAGCGCGACGTGGAGATGGCCAGGCAGCTGGACGCCATGGACGACCCCGTGGACCAGCTTTACCGAGGCTTTTTCAAGGAGTTCGACCGGGGGAGGGAGGAGGAAATCGAGGTGGTCATACGGGTGATCATGATCGCCCGCTTCTTCGAGCGCATAGCCGACCACGCCGTGGATATAGGGGAGAACGTCCTTTTCCTGGTGGAGGGTTCCTGAAGCCACGCAAAGCGCTTGAATCGCGACCGGGTATTGCCCGGGATGGCGTCACCTCCCGGTAGAGGGGTCCCGAAGGAGCTCCCGGAGATCCCACGATACTACATGCGTCGAGGGCCTCGAGTCCCCTACGCCTGCTCATCAGCACTCCGCTCCCGCCTGGGCTTTGAACGGCCCTACGGGGCCGCCACGCGCCTCTCCTTGCTTGCGCCGTTCATTACCGGCAAATATAATTACCCCGCCGCCGCTTGGAACGAATGGAGAGGCACCGCGGATATCGGCTCGCCGGGGATCGGTTTTCAAAATTGCGCTTACCGGGAGCGGTCTTCCCGTTTCCGGGAGGAAGGGCGGGACCGGCGAGGAGGAGAAGGAATATGCCGGATATGGAGACCTGTCCCCAGTGCGGGCTGCCCCTGTACATGAGCAGCCAACATGCCTGGTTGCCCAACGGCGTCATCCAGGCCCGGCGGGAGAGCCGCCAGCGCCTGGTCCTCTTCGAATGCGGGAACCTCGATCCCCTCTTCGCCGGGATCTCGGAGCTGATCGGGGTCCCCATAGAGAGGCTGGTCATCGACGCTTCCCGGAGGTCCACGCGCGATTACATGCGGCACGTGGTCCCGGACGACGTGAAGGAAATGATCAGGAACCGGGAACTTGACCTCAAGCCGGTGTTCGACTCCACCTTTCTCATCTGGAGGGCCATGGGTTACGGGAAATTGAGCGTGGAGACGGTGAAGTTCGAGGGGAAAAGCGATGATTTCATCACCGTCCTGGCGGAAAGACCCTACTCCGTGCCCTTGGGGGTAGGCAATTTCGCCGGTTCCTTGGAGGCCATCCTGGAGAGGGAACCGGGCGTGGAGTACCGGGAGGCCGGCCCCAGGATTTACCGCATAACCGTCCGCGAGTCGGAGAATCCGTCCGAGTTGAGGTCCCGTTTGCGCTGGAAGGGATACGGGTTGGAATACAAGCAGGGCGACCTGGAATGGGAGCGGTGCCCGTCCTGCGACGCCCCCCTGGCGCTCCGGGAATTCAGGTGGGATCCGGACAGCGGTTCCATCCGCAGCACGCTGACCGGGCGCAGGATGGTCATGACCGGCCCTTCCATGATCGACCCCATCTTCGATGAGCTGGAGGAGGAACTGGGGGAGGCCATACCCCGCGTGGTGGTGGAAGCACAGAAACGGTTCGTTAAGTCGGGGTTTTTCGCCGTGAAGGAAGTGGTAAGCGAGGAGAACATGCGGGAGAAGCTGGCCGTGCGGGGCCTGGGGTACCTCCGGTACCTGAGGATGGGCAGGAAGGGCGTCCAGCTGAAGATGGAGAACGTGGCCCTTCCCCTGATGGGGGTGGGCTTGGCCCAGGGCCTCTTCGAGAAGGCCTTCCAGGTGGAAAGCGAAGCGGAATGGGAGTTCACCGGCGACGGGGACCTGCTGGTAAAGGTGACGCCCCGTTGACCTCCGGCCTGGGCTCGGCGTTCGGCTGATCCCGCGGGGGGATGGAAGGACCGGAGGCCGTTGCCGGCTCGGCGGGATAAGCCCCCGCATCCGGCGAAGGGCCTTGATTGCCCGGAACGTACCCTCCCCGGCAAGCACGGCGAGTCGCCGCGGAGCAAGGGCCGGGGCCGAAAAGAGGAGGAGCTCCTGCCTCTCCGGGGGGCGGGAAAGAGGAGGCAATGGGACCATGGTCAGGGTGAGGTTCGCTCCCTCGCCGACGGGCCACCTGCACCTGGGGTCGGCGAGGACGGCGCTTTTCAACTGGCTTTTCGCCCGGGGGCAGGGCGGGACTTTCATCCTGCGCATCGAGGACACCGACCCCGAAAGGTCCAGCCGCTCCATGGAGGAATCCATCCTCCGGGACCTTAAGTGGCTGGGGCTGGACTGGGACGAGGGCCCCGACGTGGGCGGGCCGCATGCCCCCTACCGGCAGAGCGAAAGGGGGGAGGTCTACCGGGAGCACGCGCGGCTGCTGGTGGAGAAGGGGCTGGCCTACCCCTGTTTCTGCACCCCGGAGCAGCTGGAGGAGAAGAAACGTCGCGCTCTGGCCGAGGGCCGGTCTCCCCTCTACGACGGGAGCTGCCGGGACCTCTCTCCCGGGGAGATCCGGAGAAGGGAAGCGGGAGGGGAGAGGCCCGCCCTGCGGTTCAGGGTGCCGGAGAGGGAGATAGCCTTCCAGGACCTTGTGCACGGGCTGGTGCGTTTTCCGGTGGGTTCGGTGGGCGATTTCATCATCCTGCGCTCCGACGGGCGAGCCGGATTTCATTTTTCAGTGGTGGTGGACGACGCGACGATGGGTATAACCCACGTCATCAGGGGCGAAGACCATCTCACCAACACCGCCCGCCACCTGCTTCTCTTCGAGGCGCTGGGGTACCCGGCGCCCATGTACCTGCACCACTCGCTGCTGCTGGGCCCCGACGGTGGAAAGATGAGCAAGCGCCACGGGGCCACCGCGGTACGGGAGTACCGGGAGATGGGCTACCTGCCCCAGGCCCTGGCCAATTACCTGGCCCTCCTCTCCTGGTCACCCCCGGAGGGAAGGGAGGTGCTGGACCTCGGGGAGCTGGTGGAGCTTTTCGACATCGGCGACCTCTCGCGGAGCCCCGCCGTCTTCGACCGGGAGCGCCTGGACTGGTTGAACGGGAAGCACCTTCGCCGCATGCCCCTGGAGGAACTGGTGAGGGTGGCCGGGCCTTTCGCCCCCCGCTGGTCGGGACATCCCCTCTTCCCGGTGATGGTGGAATCCGTATTGGATAATATTACCAACTTGGGTGAGCTGCCCGGCTGCCTGGAGGCCTACGGAGAGCCCGTGGAACCGGAGGAGCGCGCCGCGGAGTGGCTGCGGGGAGAGGTGGCGGCCAAAGTGCTGGAAAAGGCGGCGCAGCTCTTGCGGGAACATGACATACGGAGCCTGGAGGACGCCCAGGAAGCGGTGGCCCGGCTCCGCCGCGCCTTCGCCGGGCACGACCTCAAGCCCAAGGAGATCCTCATGCCCTTGCGGGTGGCCCTCACCGGAAGGGACCGTGGGCCCGCCCTCCACTACCTCATCTACGTGCTCGGCAGGGAGGAATGCCTGCGAAGGCTCCGACTCGAGCGTGGGGCCTGATGTTTTATGACCCCCAGGAGTATAGGGATGATCCCGGAGGAGATCGCTTCGTCGCTCCGCTCCTCGCGATGACGGAGTAAGGCTCCTCGCGATGACGGTTTAAGGGCCGCTCCTGGCGATGACGAAAAAAGGGTCCTCGCGGTGACATTCCCTTTCCGGAGGAGATGGCTTCGCTTCGCTCGCCATGACGTTTGCCCGGGTTGCATCATGGCTAGGAGGCGCGCCATTACCTTTTATCCGTCATTGCTAGGAGGCGCGCCGTTCCCTTTTATACGTCATTGCGAGGAGGCGCTCATGCGCCGACGAAGCAATCTCGACCGGAGACGGAACCGCACCCTCGCCCCCGGATCAACCCCGCCTCGGTGACCCCAAGCGATCGGTCACTTTCCGGGTGGCGCCGGAAATCTCCCGGTCAATGCCGTTCTGACGACGCCCCTTGGCCATCCACAACCCTTATAATATTCAATACGCCGGCGGGAAGGAGGAGAAGCATGCTGCGGGAGATACTGGAAAACATCAAGGCGGACATCCGGGCGGCGCGGGAACGGGATCCGGCCGCGCGCAGCACGCTGGAGATAATCCTGGCCTATCCGGGCATCCACGCCCTGTGGATACACCGGGTAGCCCACTGGCTGTGGAGCCGCGATGTTCCCCTGGTCCCCCGGCTCATATCCCATCTCAACCGCTGGCTGACGGGAATAGAGATACATCCCGGGGCGAAGATAGGAAAAGGGGTGTTCATCGATCACGGCATGGGGGTGGTCATCGGGGAGACCACGGAGATCGGAGACAACGTGACCCTGTACCAGGGGGTCACCTTGGGCGGCACCGGGAAGGAGAAGGGAAAGCGCCACCCCACGGTGGGCAGGAACGTGGTCATCGCCGCGGGGGCCAAGGTTCTGGGGCCCATAACCATCGGCGACGATTCCAAGGTGGGGGCGGGAGCGGTGGTCATAAGGGACGTCCCTCCCCGCTGCACGGTGGTGGGCGTTCCCGGAAAGGTGGTGGTGCGCGAGGGCGAGCCGGTGATCGACCTCCACCATGAGGCCATACCCGACCCGGTGATGGACCGCATCGAGGCGTTGGACACCCTCATCCGCAGCTTGGAGGACAGGCTGGAGAAGACCCACCGCAAGCTGGCAGCCGCCGAGGAAAAGCTGCGTCGCGCGGACAGGGAGCTGAGGCTGGTGGAGGAGAAGTTGGGCTTGTCCGGTGATGCCCTCGACGATCGAACTCGGAGCCAGGGGAGCCCAACCAAGGATGAGCGCGGGGATGCCGGGAGAGCGGATTAGCAGGCTTCGGGCTTTTTCCGGGCCTTTAGGTCGGTTGCCGGCGCGGTGAGGCCGTGCGCTCGCGGTTGAACCAAGATCCGCCGTCCGGGCGATCCGCTGGTCCCGAGATGCAGGGGCGATAAAGGAAGATAAGGAAAAGGCAGGAGAGGGGAGAGACGAGCATGTCCCTCAAGGTCTACAACACCATGTCCCGAAGGAAGGAGGAATTCGTCCCCCGCGAGGAGGGCAAGGTGTCCATGTACGTGTGTGGGCCCACGGTGTACAACTATATCCACGTGGGCAACGGGAGGGCCTACCTGGTCTTCGACGTCATCCGGCGTTACCTCAAGCACAAGGGGTACGAGGTGTATTGCGTCCAGAACTTCACCGACGTGGACGACAAGATCATCGCCCGGGCCAGGGAGGAGGGAAAAGCTCCCGAGGAGGTGGCCCGTTTCTACGAACAGGCCTTCGTGGAGGACATGCGGGACCTCGGCGTCATGCCGCCCGACGTGGCGCCTCGGGCCACGGAGACCATACCCCGCATGCTGGAGATGATCCAGGGCCTGGTGGACAAGGGCTACGCATACGTGGTGGATGGGGACGTTTTCTTCAGCGTGGAGAAGTTTCCCGGATACGGGAAACTTTCCCGCAGGACCCTGGAGGAGATGCGAGCGGGTGAGCGGGTGGAGGTGGACGAGCGCAAGCGCCACCCCATGGACTTCGCCCTCTGGAAATCGGCCAAGCCGGGGGAACCGGCCTGGGATTCCCCCTGGGGGAAGGGGCGGCCCGGTTGGCACATAGAATGCTCGGCCATGTCCCTCCATTACCTGGGCATGGGGTTCGACATCCACGGGGGCGGGCAGGACCTCATCTTCCCACACCACGAGAACGAGATAGCCCAGTCCGAGGCCTACACCGGGCAGGAGCCCTTCGTCCGTTACTGGATACACAACGGCTTCGTCAACATCCGCGAGGAGAAGATGTCCAAGTCCTTGGGGAATATCATCCTGGTACGGGAGTTACTGAAGAAATACCCCGCGGACGTGGTGCGCATGCTCACCCTCCAGACCCACTATCGCAGCCCCATCGATTTCGGGCCCGAGGCCCTGGAGGAGGCGCAGCGCGCCTACCAGAGGCTGGAGAACTGCCTCTTCGCCCTGGACAGCTTCCTGGCCAAGCCGCCCTCCCGCGTAGCTCCCGTGCGCACCCAGAGGGAGGTGGAGCTCTCCGATTCCTTTTTCGACTTCGAGCGGCGCTTCGAGGAGGCCATGGACGACGACTTCAACACCGCAAGGGCCATGGGGGTCATCTTCGAGCTGGTGAAGGAGCTCAATGCCTACCTGGCCGAACAAGAAAGATTTCCCACCCCGGCCGCTCCCATCATCGCCGGCCTGGGCCGGGACCTCCTGCTCAGGCTGTGCCGGGTGCTGGGCCTCTTCCAGCCTCCGGAGGAGGTGGGGGAGGAGCGCCGCCCGGAGGAGGAAGGAAAGGAACGGGCGGCCGTGGGGCTGCCCGGACCCGAGGAGCTGATTGAGCTTTTACTGGAGGTCAGAGCCATGGCCCGCAGAAAAAAGGAATACGAGACCGCCGACTTCATACGCTCCCGCCTGGGGGAGATGGGCATCCGCGTGGACGACCTTCGCGAGGGCCAGCGCTGGAAGTACGTGGGGAGGCGGGAAGGGGATTGAGGTACGAGCAGGTGGAGGGGAGGAGGGCGGTCCTGGAGGCCCTGCGCGGTAACCGGACCGGCTTCGAGCTCATCCTGGCGGAGGGATTGCGGCCGGCGGAGGTACTGGAAGAGATTACCGCACTGGCGCGTCGGAGGAAGGTGCCGGTCACCGTCCTCCCCCGGCGCGAGGTGGACCGCCTGGCGGTGTCCGAGAACCACCAGGGCGTCATCCTCCGCGTGGAGCCCTACCGCTACGCCACCTTCAGGCAGGTTCTTCGGGCCCTGGAGGAGAAGGAAGAGCCCCTGGTGGTGCTCCTGGACGGGATTACCGACCCCCGCAACCTGGGGAGCATCGCCCGCACCTGCGAGGCCGGGGGGGTGGACGCCCTGGTGCTGCCGCGCAGCCGGTCGGCGCCGGTCACCCCCGTGGTTTTCCATGCCTCAGCGGGGGCGGTGGAGAACCTGCCCGTGGCCACGGTGCCCAACCTGGTGAGCGTGATGCGGGAGCTGAAAAAGCTGGGGATATGGGTGGTGGGAGCCGATTCCCGGGCCCGGGAGTCCTGTTTCCGGACCGACCTGACCGGGCCGCTGGCGGTGGTCCTGGGCTCCGAGGGTGAGGGCCTCCATCGGTTGGTGAGGGAGAACTGCGATATCCTGGTCAAGATCCCCATGTTGGGGAAGGTGGGTTCGCTCAACGTCTCGGTGGCGGCAGGGATCATCCTTTACGAGGTCCTCCGCCAGAGGGGCGCGGTGTGAGGCGGGAGGTGCGCGAGGAGGGCGAGCCGGGCGGGCCGGCCGGGATAAAGGTCATTTCCGGAGGTAGGTGAGGGTCATGAGCACCCTGCTGGTGGACGGTTACAACCTCATCCATTCTCACCCCGTGCTCTCCCGACTGGTACGGAGCGATATGGAGTCGGCCCGCGAGGGGCTTCTGCGGGAGCTTCTGCCCCTGGCCTCGCCCGCCTATTTCCGAGCCGTCCTGGTGGTCTTCGACGCCGCCGGGTGGGGAGGCGCGGAGCCGGTGCTCGAGGACCGCGGGGGCCTTGTGGCAATATTTACCAAGAAGCGCCAGAGCGCCGATTCCTTCATCGAGGCCGTGGTCCGGGTGATGGTCTCCAGGGAGGAGGTACTGGTGGCCACCTCGGACCGCGCCCTGCGCCGCATGGTGGAGGGGTACGGGGCGGGTGGCGTGGACGGAGAGGCGCTTTTGGAGATGGCCAGGGAGGCGAGAAAGGAAACCCGATTGGAGATGGAAAAGCTGGCCGGAAAGCGAAAAGTGCCCCTCGAGGAACGCGTGAGCCCCGAGGTACGCCGCCTCCTGGACCGCATGCGCTACATGTGACGTACCGAATCGGTTCGCATCCGGGAAAACGGTTCGCGTGACGGCGCTGGCGGGATGTCGTTTCGGGCGGGCGGCGGGTTAACCCGCTGGGCCTTGCGCCCGGGAAAGGAAAACGGCGTATGGTGAGTGCGGTAGGTCGGGAAGCGCATCACGTGCAAGGGTGAGCAATCACGTGCAAGGGTGAGCACATAAGAATTGGAGCCGGTGAGAGGAATCGAACCTCCAACCAACCGCTTACAAGGCGGACGCTCTACCATTGAGCTACACCGGCCCACCGGAAAGATTATACCAGGGAAACCGCAGGGCGGTGCCCGTCGGAACCCTGAGGTGCCTGCTGAAACGCGTTGTCCCCGATGATATCCCCGGGGGAAGCGGTGTTCGCCCCATCCGCCTGTATAATGTGAAAAAACGGGAGGAGGTGGGAACATTCTAATCCTGGCCGTACTCCTGGCCCTGGCGGCCACCACCATGATCAACTACAGCGGGTACATGCAGAAGCGGGAGCTGGACAAGCTGCCCCTCATCGGATCCCAGAAACCGCTGCAGACGGTCAAGGCTTTCCTCAGCTGCCGTCCCTGGCTGGAGGCCCAGGGGCTGCAGTTCGCCGGGACCTTCGTCAAGGGAATCGCCGTGGGCCTGGCCCCCCTGTCCGTGGTGCAGCCCATCAACACCGCCGGGATCGCCGTGCTGGCCGTGCTGGCCATCACCAAGCTGGGGGAGCGTCCCTCCATCTCCGACTGGCTGGGCATAGGCACCATCGTGGTGGGGCTTTTCATGCTGGGGAGGAGCCTTGTCGGGGTGGCCTCCAAGGCCTTCAGCTACAACCCCTTCGTCCTGTGGTTCTTTGTGGTCTTCTTCTTCGTGGTAGCCGGGGTGTCCCTTTACCACGGGATAACCAAGAAGGGCGAACAGGCCCCCAACCTCATCGCCGTGGCCTCCGGCGTTCTCGTCGGTCTCACCGCCGTTCTCATCAAGTTGGCCTGGAACGATTTCGGCAGTCGATTCTGGCTGCACGGTTTCCGGCATGCCCTGGCCTCGCCCTATATCTGGCTGGTCTTCTTCCTTCCTTTCGTGACCCTGGTCCTGGACCAGACGGCCATGCAGAGGGGTAAGGCCATCGTGGTGGTGCCCATTACCACCGGCATGTCCAACCTCATCCCCATCATCATCGGGATCGTGGCCATGCACGAACCCATGCCCTCCACCCCGGGGATGTTCCTTCTCCGGCTGGGGTCCTTCGTCTTCATTATAGGGGGCGCGGTCATCCTCTCCCTGCGCAAGCAGGAGGGCACGCAGGCGCAGCCCGGCCAAGGGAGCGGGCGCCGAAGTGTACCCCGCCCGGAAAGGGGAAGGGTTCCCGCCTCCTGAGCGGGAACGGGAAGAGGCCCTTTCCTGTCCCAGGTGGGCCGGCCGGCCATTTATCGCCCGGCTGGATCACCGCGCCAAGGGCCCGTAGAGGACCGGCCACCCCGCCGTTGGGGGAGCGGGAGAACCGGGGGATGGGGAACGGCGGTTGAGGGACCACGGGAAGACAGCGGTCAAGCCGCCCCCGGCTTTCCCCGCTTCCTCTCCATCCAGTTGGCGTACCAGGCCAGGATGGATGGCAGGACCAGCAGGGCGGCCAGCAGGGCGAAGGTCAGGGAAAGGGCGGTGATGCCCCCGAAGCGTCTCAACGGCGTGATGTCGCTTATGGCGATAATGGCGAAGGCTCCCGCCGTGGTCACCGCCGCGGATACCAGGGCCCTGCCGACGTGACCCACCGTGTTCCGTACGGCCTGGTCCACGTCCGCCCCTCCGTGCCATTCCTCCCGGAAGCGGTGGGTGACGTGGATGCCGAAATCGATCCCCGCCCCGATGACCAGGGAGGAGATCATCACGGTCATGAAGTCCAGGGACCACCCCAACACCACCAGGGCCGCGATCTCCAGGGCGATTCCCAGGAAGACCACGCTGGTGGCCGCCAGGCCCAGGAGCACGGACCTGAAGACCAGGATGACGATGAGGGCGCAGAGGAGCAACGCCGCCCCCGAGGTCTTGAGCTGGGTGGGGACGATGGAGGCCAGCAGGTCGCTCATGAGAACGGGCAGGCCGCTGTAGGTCATTTCCAGCCCGGGATTCTCCGCGGTGATCCGCTTTCCCGCGTCCCGCATTATTTTAGCAATATTTTCCATATCATTCTGGGAACCCCGGGAAATGCGCACGCTGATCATGGCCGTCCGTCCGTCTTCGCTGATGAGGCGCATGCTGGACCCGCCCCCGTTTCCTCGCAACTTCATGAGCAGGGAGATCACCTCCTGCTTGCTGCCGGGGATGATCCCCTGGTTGGCCTTGAGCACTATGTCGGCTATGCTGGTGACCCCTTTGCGGTCGATGAGCGGGTCGCCGTGCTCGTCCAGCAGCCCGGTGGAGGATATCTCCTCCTCGTAGCGGAGCATGGCCTCGAGGTTCGCCGGCTCCAGGATGTCCCCCTTGACCAGGGCGAAGCCGATGTTCTGGCCGCCGAAGTAATCGTTGATGACCTCCATGGCCTTCATGGAAGGGGTGTCGGCCTTCATCATCTTGGAGAGGTCCGCCTCGGTGGAGACTCTCGTGGCCAGCACCCCGCAGGCGATGAGGAGGAGCAAGGTGACCACGCCCACCGCCGCCCGGTGATGCTCGGAGAGGACGGCTATCCCGGCCAGGGTACGGTCCAACCACGTCTCGCCGGAGCGTTCCGCTCGCCTGCGGTTCTTACGCTCCCACCTCTCCTGGGCCTTGGGGCGGCGGTCGCGCAGCACGATGGTCGCCGGGAGCAGGGTTACGGAAAGGAGGAAGCTGATGAGAACGCCGGCCACGCAGAGAATGCCGAACTGCACGATGGTGGGCATGTTGGAGATGGAGAAGGAGGCGAAGCCGAAGGCGGTGGTGGCCGCGGTGAGGAAAACGGCCACCCCGGTGGTCACCACCGAGTTAGTGGAGGATACATAGGGGTCGTTGCCCTTGCGCCTCTCCTCGTAGTAGCGGGACATGACGTGGATGGCGTAGGCGATGTCTATCCCCAGCATCAGGGGCATGATGGCCATGCTCTGGTAGGAGAAGGGGAAGCGGATCCACCCGGAGAGCCCCATAACCCAGATTATGGTCACTATGATGACCATGATGGTGAGCAACACGTCGGAGACGCGGCGGAAGGTCAGGAACAGGACCAGCAGTATGAAGACCAGGGCTATGCCGAAGAGCAGCCTGGTTTCCCTCATGGTCTGCTGGTTGGCGTCCCGGCTGAGGGAGGCGTTACCGCTCAGGTAAACGGTTATGTCCGGGAGGTTCCCGAAGTATTCCCGGGTGTATTTCTCGAAGGGGTCCACCAGCTTGATCTGCTCCATGGTGTCCCTTCCGGGGTTGATGCGGGCGGTGATGAGCAACCCCCTCCCGTCCTGGGAGATGCCCTGGATGCCGGCGCCGGGCATGCCCAGGGCCTTGGCCCTCTCCACGGCGGCGGCGATGTTCAACTCGACCTGCGCCCTCAGCTCCTCGTCGCCCAGGTCATCCACTTTTTCCGGGAGCAGCTGGTCGGTGGGCTGGGGACCGGACTGGGTTTGGATATAGTAGGTCATCTCGTCCAGGGGTGTGATGACGTCGGTGACGAAGGTCTCCCAGACATCGGGTTTGTTCTGCAGGAAGGACTCGTAACCGAGCACCGCGCGCAGGACCGTGGGCTCCAGCGTCTCTCCCTCCAGCATCACCTGCTCCTCGTTGGTGCCCCCGAAGATCTCCTCCACCTCGTTGTAAGCCTTGACCGACTCCAGCTTCTTGGGGAGCATAGCCTTGTAGCTGTACTCGGACTTTATGAGGCCCATGCCCGCGATGGCCACGGCGGTGAGCGCCAGGATGACCAGGATGACCAGGACGGGCCTCTTCTCGCTCTGGGTGGCCAAACCCCGAAAGACCTTCTCCACCATCTTTCCCGCCTTTCCTTACCAGCCTTTCCTATCTTTTGCGCATCATTCTATGCCCATTCACACGGCCGTTATCCGCTCTCGCTCACGGGGTTCGAACCCCTTAAACCGCCGTCGCGCCGTTCTAACTGCTTCACGATCGCCATCCGGTCTTTGCTCGCGGCCAAGGCGGTGGATGCATGACTCTTTTCTTTACCTCACCTCGTGCTCTCCAGGTGGTCCCTTATCCTCGTGAAGAGATCGTGTAGCTCGCGCCTTTCCCGGGCGGGTATGCCGCGCAGGACGGCCTTCATCTCCTCCACCCGCTCCCGTTCCAGCCGGGAGGCCAGTCTTTTTCCCCGCTGGCTGAGGGAGAGGAGCACTACCCGCCGGTCTTCGGGCAGCCGGGTCCGGGCCACGAGGCCCTTTTTCAGCAACCGGTCGGCCATGCGGGTTATGACCCCCTGGGTGACGCAGAGGTTCCGGGCGATATCCCCGGTTCTCATGGGCCCCCGGCGGTTCAGAAGGAGGAGCAGGATCACCTGGGGGACGGTCAGGTCTTCCACGACCCTCCACCGCCGCTCATCGCGAAGGCGGGAGTTCACCTGGATCATCATGTCCAGGAGCTCCCGGCTCAGTCGGTCCAGTTCCCTCGATTTCATTTTACTTAACTAAGTTTTGTTAAAAGCAAATATTAGCTTAGACAATATTATAATTTATCTCGGTTGTCAACCTCCGTCTCAGCGTTGGAGAGGGCAGGCTGGACACTTGAGAGATCACCCCTTTCTTCACCCGGGTTTAACTTGTTTTGGAAGGATGACAGGGCGGTCTCTCGCTCTTTTTCACCCCCCAAGGCACCTACCGGAACGTCATACCATCCTTCGTCGACGCCGTTGGCCGCCGGGATTCCTACCCTGAAGCGGATGGCTTATGATGTGCTCATGGGAAGAGGAGGCACGGCGGAGACGGTGGTGGTGGCCATGAGCGGTGGAGTGGATTCCTCCGCCGCGGCGGCCACCCTGGCGGAGCAGGGATACCGGGTCATCGGGGTGACCTTCCTCCTGGGAGGGGGGGCGGAGGAATCCCCATCGGATGCGCGTTACCATTACCTGGAAACGGCCAGACGAATGGCCGATGCCCTGGGCCTGGAACACCGTGTCCTGGACCTTAGGGAGGAGTTCCGCTCCCGCGTGATCCAGCCCTTCATCTCCGAGTACCTGCGGGGCCGCACGCCCAACCCCTGCGTGGAGTGCAACCGGTGGGTGAAGTTCCCCGCCTTGCTGCGGGTGGCCGATGAGGCGGGGTCGGAGAAGACGGCCACCGGGCATTACGCCCGGGTGAGGAAGAACCCCGACGGCACCTTTTCCCTCCTCAGGGGGAGGGACGCCGCCAAGGACCAGTCCTACGTGCTCTACCGCCTGGGCCAGGAGGAGCTCCGGCGCTGCCTTTTCCCCAACGGGGTAAGGAGCAAGGAGGAGGCCAGGGCTTTCCTGGCATCCCGGGGGATCCCGGTGGAAGAGGTGCGGGAGAGCCAGGATATATGTTTTCTCGCCGGGTGGAACTACCGCGACTTCCTGGCCCTCCACTGCCCGGAATGCCTGAAACCCGGGCCCATCCTGGGCACCGGAGGCGAGGTGCTCGGGGAGCACGAGGGCATCGCCTTCTATACCGTGGGACAGCGGCGGGGCTTGGGGGTTTCCCGGTCCCGGCCCCTCTACGTGGTGAGGCTGGAGCCGGAGCGCGGCGCGGTGGTGCTGGGGGAGAGGGAGGAAGTGCCCGGGACATGGCTGGAGGCGGAGCAGGCCGTTTGGGTGAGGGGGGAACCGCCGGCGGAGGAATTCCAGGCCACGGCCATGGCCAGGTACAACACCCCTCCCGTGCCCTGCCGGGTGAGGGTAGCGGGGGAAACCTTCACCCTGGTCTTCGACTCCCGGGTGTGGGCCCTCACGCCCGGGCAGCACGCCGTCATCTACCGGGGCGACGAGGTGCTGGGAGGGGGAGTCATCGCCAGGGTCGGGTGACGCCGGCTCTGGCGACCGGAGTCCGCGCGCCTGTCCGCGCCGTCCACCCTCAGCCTTCTCCGCCCGCATGGCCGTACTTGGCCATGAGGTCCACGAAGGGGAGACGGTAATCGAGGAAGGTGGGAATGGGATAGCGTATGCCCCTTCGGCTGGTGGCTTCCAGCCCCTCCTCCACCCGGTCGGCCCAGGAGGCCGGGAAGCAGAAGAGCAGTTCGTCGTCCTGGGTGGCGGCGAAGACCCGGTCGCCGTTGCCCGGTAGGGCCACCCGGGGCTGGTCCTCCAGTAAGGTGCGCACCAGCCCCTCGTTGCAGGAGCCGCCGATGCCGCCGAAACCCGCCGCCACCCTCTCTCCGGTCCACCTGCTCACCGCCTGGACCAGGCGCATGACCTGGGCGGGGTTGCCGAAAACCATCACCAGGTGGGGCTCGACCCGTGTGCGGGCGAGCGGCGAGAGGACCAGGCGTTCGAACCTTCCCCTCTCCAGGCGGGCCATCCCCCTCGCCTTGCGTCGGGCGGATTCCTCGTCCCGGGCGTAGTTCATGGCCAGGAGGAAGGCGGGAAGGAAGTCCAGCCCCTCCCCTTCGTCCCAGCCCAGGGCGGAGATGGCCAGGGGGCAGGTGGACTGGTCGCGGTCAAAGCACATGGTGAGGCCGCGCCGACGGGTGAAGGTGATGCCCTGGCACAAGGCCATGGGTTCACCGGCCTCCTGCACGGGAAGCCGTGCCTTTTCCGGGACTTCCTCGCCCTTCTCCAGGAGGCGCACCGCCACCGGGAAGGTAGAGATCCTCAGGAACTCCTCGAGCCTCGACCCGAGCTTGCGCCATCTTTCCATCTTCTCCCTCCCACAAGCGGTCCTTGCCCCGGCCTCGCTCCACGGGCCACGCGTTCAGGAAACGCGCAGGCCTTCCAGGTCCAGGCCGGTGCTGAGCCCGTAAAGGGCGTTGTACAGCTCCACGTGGAAGGAACCGGGCCTGTCGCCGGAGGCCTCCGCGGCCCTCTCTCCCGCCAGCCCGAAGAGGGCCAGCGCCGCCGTTGCGGCCTCCAGGTAGGGTTCCCCCGAGGCAACGAGGACGGCCACGGCCGTGGTGGCCATGCATCCCGTCCCGGTCACCGTGCCCAGCAGGGGATGGCCGTTTTCCACGTGCAGGACGTGTGATCCGTCGCTTACAGCGTCCACCTTCCCGGTGACGGCGGCCACGCATCCCAGCCGGGTGGCCGCCTTCCGGGCCACGTTCACCGCGTCGTCCCCGGCGGAGATGGACTCCACGCCCCGGATCTCCGCCTCTATGCCCGCCAGGACGGCCATCTCCGCCGCGTTCCCCCTCACCACCGCGAAACGGACTTCCTCCGCCAGCTTTTGGGCCAGGCGCGTGCGGTAGGAGGTGGCTCCCACACCCACCGGGTCGAAGACCACCGGGACGCCGGCGCGATTGGCGGCCCGGCCCGCCGCCAGCATGGCCTTCTCCAATTCCGGATAGGGGGTGCCCATGTTGATGACCAGCGCCCCGGCCTGGGAGGCCATCTCCTCCACTTCCTCAACGGCGTGTGCCATCACCGGAAGTGCTCCCAGGCACAAGGTCACGTTGGCCGTCTCGTTCTTGACCACGAAATTGGTGATGTGGTGGATGAGCGGCTTATGGGCGGCGACCCACCGCATCCTTTCTTCCAGGAAACCCCGCCAGTCGAAACCTCCCATCTGCGCTCCTTTCTCCCCGTGCCGCTTCGGGAGTCGAACGTACCCGGTTGAGCACGGTGCCCGAGCTCGCGCCTGCACCTTCTTTGCCGGTTCGGCCCCGGTTTTCCCGGGGGTCACCTCCCCCCGAGACCCCAGGTCTTGACGGCCCGGCTTGAGACGGCCTTCCCATTATATATCCGCGGTTTCAGCCCGGCATCTCCCACCACTCGCACGTGGGGTGCGTTACCTCGGCCCCTACTCCTTTCCGCCGGATCAGGTACATGGAAAAAGTTGTCTTGTGCGGATGGCGCGGTTCGATTTGACCGTTCGAGCGGCCTGGACAAGGCCTGGGTCCGCCGGCCGCTTTTTCTCCCCTTGCCCTGAAGGCGGGCCCGGCATGTTCATGGCCTTCAACCCCTTTTCACCCCGGTTATTATCCGGTATCCGTATTCCCGCGGCGGGACCGGCAGGACCTCCAAGCGGTCCAGGCCGGCTTCCCGGAAGGCCTTCCTCCATGTGCGGTCGGTGGTGAAATACTCCCCTTCCTCCTTGAGCACCGCGGGGAGGTCGCCGAGGTGCAGCAGCATGGTCCGGTAGGCGCCGTGCTCCAGGTCGTAGAGGGATTTGCCCACCATCTTGTGGATGATGTCCCGGCAGCGCTCCGGGTCCTCGGGAGGGCCGTCCACGTCGCAGAACATGTCCGCGTAGACCAGCCTCCCCCCCGGCGCCAGGACGCGGGATATCTCCCGGGCGCAGGCCTGCCTCTCCGGCGGGGGCACGTGGTGCAGGGCCAGGTTGGAGAACACGGCGTGTACGTGAGCGTCGGGAAGGGGTATGCGGACGGCGGTCCCCCGCAGGATGCGAATGCCTTCCTCCCCCTGGAAACGACGCTCGCAGCGTCGCAGCATCTTCTCCGAGGGATCGACCCCGTAGAGGTCCGCCGTGGGGAAGGCCTCCGCCAGGAGGGAGAGGAGGGTTCCCACCCCGCAGCCCAGGTCCAGCGCCCGCTTCCCGGAGAGATCGCCGGCCAGCCTAAGCATCATGTCCAGAGCATCCCGGTACATGGGATCCCGGTCGAAAAGGCCCTCGTAATCCCCCTCGAACTGGTCCCAGAAGCCCAACCGACCTCCTTTACCATTTTCCGTCGTTACTGGTGATTATTCCCATCTGGGACGAGGACGATTCATTCCTGTAGGGCTGGCTTCGGCCACCGCTCTCCATTAAACAAGTCGGGGCGCCTTATAAAAACCGCCTCGGGCCGGGAAGACGGCGAAAACACCCGAGTCTTTCGAGCCGGTTCCCTGGCGACGAGCCCGCCATAAATACAGGTTCAGCCTGTCCTCTTGGAAGGGACCAGCTATCTTACCTCCACCGCGGTCGCCGGGTATTCCGACCCAATGCCGTTTCCGGCCGTCTCCAAACCCATGGCACCAAACTCCGGGAGCACCTTTCTAAATCGCATTGACCTATAAGGATTGACGCGGCCTCGCTCTTAGCGGCGCCGAATCCACGGTATTCCTTTCCGAAATAGGGGCTCACTCCTCCCGGTAGGCGCGGGAGAGCTCCACCACCCGGCGGTAGCCCTCGACCTGGCGCTTCCTCTCCTCCTCGTCCCACCCCAGCTCCCGTCCCAGGAGTTCGGCGACCCTTTGCGCGCAACCCAGGCCCTGCTCGGGGTCCTCGTAAAAGATGAGGCTCCGGCGCACCATGAAGTCCTCCAGGTTGACCACCATCTCCTCGCGGGCGGAGTAGACCACCTGGGCCTCGATGTAGGGGATACCCTCGCCCAGCCTGCGGGAAAGGGAGGGGTCCTCGGCCATGAGGCCCAGCACCCTCAGGGCCCCCGTTCCCAGGAGCTGGAGGCGGTGGATGACGTCATCGTCCAGCCGCACTTCCCTGGCAAGCCTTTCCAGGCGCCTGCGGAAGTCCCTGCCGTCCTTTCCGAATACGGGAGCGTTGCGGGTGGTACACCCGGGAATGCCCCGCATGCCGTGCTTCTCCTCCAGCCGGCGCACGGCGAGGTCCACCAGCTCCTCGGCCATGGAGCGGGCGGTGGTCAGCTTCCCGCCGGCGATGGAGAGCAACCCGGAGTGGCTCTCGTAGATGGAGTGTTCCCTGGACACCTGCGATTCCTTGACATCCTTCCCCCCTCCCTCCAGGACCAGTGGACGCAGGCCGGCGTAGGTGCTGAGCACGTCGGAGTAGTCCAGGCGGGCGCGGGGGAGGGCGCGGTTGGCGGCCTCCAGTATGTAATCCACGTCCTCCCGCGTGGCGCGGACCTGGTCGTAATCCCCCTCGTAATCGGTGTCCGTGGTCCCGATGAGGGCGAAGTTCCGCCAGGGGACCACGAAGAGCATGCGCTGGTCCCGGGGGGAGAGGATGGGCATGGCGTTGTAGGCTTTGACCCTTTCCCAGGGGACGATCACGTGCGACCCCTTGGTGGGGCGCAGCTTGGGGGCCGCCTCGGGTTCGTCCAGGCGGCACACGAAATCCGTCCACGGCCCGGTGCAGTTGAGGACCGCCCGGGCCTCGATATCCAGCTCCCGCCCCCCTACCTCGTCGCGGGCCCGGACGCCGCACACTTTTCCGTTGCGGCGGAGGAAATCGGTAACCCGGACGTAGCTGAGACAGCACGCCCCTTCCAGGCGGGCGGACTGGACGTGGGAGAGGGTGAGACGCGCGTCGTCGGTGGCGCAGTCGTAGAACTGCCCGCCTCCCTTGAGGCGCTCCCGGTCCAGTTCCGGCTCCACCTCCAGGATGCGCCTGGACCCGTGGAGCTGGTGGTTCTGCACGTTGCGGAAGAGGGCCAGGATGTCATAGAGCCACAGTCCCATGGCGATCACGAACAGGGGATTCTTGTCCCCCTTGTAGACAGGGAAGATGAAGGATTGAGGCCACACCACGTGGGGGGCGTTGAGGAGGAGGCGCCTCCTCTCCCGGCAGGCCTCGAAGACCAGCTTGAAATCGAAAAGTTCCAGGTAACGCAGACCCCCGTGGACCAGCTTGGAGGAACGGGAACTGGTGCCGAAGGCCCAGTCCCTCTTTTCCACCAACACGGTGGAGAGGCCCCTGCGTGCCGCGTCGCGGGCCACGCAGGCGCCGGTGATGCCTCCCCCGATGACCAGGACGTCGAATACTTGCCCTGCGGCCCTCTTGAGATCCTCTTCCCGTTGCTGCCTCGAGAACATCTTCCCTCTCCTTCCCGCCTCTTTCCTCCAGGATACATGATAGACCATGCGGGTCGGCGAATCCCGGGACTCGCCCGTGCCGGTTCCTCGGCGATGGGCGTGGACGGTGAGCCGACGGGCCCACCCGGCGCGGGATGCGAGGCTCGTGCGGTCCGGGACCCGTTTCCGGCGCTCTTCAAGGAAAATGTCCGTTCCCCGTGATAAGTTATAATATTAATTTAAATGGCGACCGGTTTCGAAGATCGAAATACTGGGCCCGGGATTCGAGATCCATCACCACCTCGACCAGGAGTTTCAAACGCACCAGGAGATACCCAGGAGATACCATCCTATCCGGGAACCTCGCCGGACCATCCAGGCGGGAGACCGCTGGTAGGCCCGGCCGGCGCAAGAAGGAGGAAGGATCGCGGGGCGTGATGTTCCGACCCGGATATGCGGTTCGGTTTTGCGGGCCGGTCATCCAGGCGGGTCCCGGGATAGGCGCGGGGACGGAGGGGAGAGGTTGCGCCAACAGGTGATCCAGGAGATAGCCCGCTCCGTGGTCTCGGCGGGCGGCGTGGAGAACATCATCCGCTCCCTGGTGGAAGCCACCGCCAGGGGGGCGGGGGCCAAGGGTTGCACGCTCTTCACCCTCCGGGAGGGGGACGGCGAGTTGGTCCCGCGGATGAGCTGCGGAGTGCGGGAGGCCTACCTGCAGAAAGGCCAAATCATCGCCGACCATGCCCTGCGCCAGGTGCTCAAGGGCAATCCACTCTTCGTATGGGACGCGCCCGGGGACCCGCGCATCGTCCGCCGGGATGAGCTGGGGCGGGAGGGGATCTCCTCCATCGTCTTCCTTCCCTTCCGCGACCGCCGGGGAGTGCGTGGTTTGATGCGCCTGTACTTCGGGGAGCCGCGGAAATTCAACCGCGAGGACCTGGATTTCCTCAATGCCGTTGCCGAGCTCTGCGGGACCATCCTGGAGATGGCGGAAGAACGGGAACTGATGGCCAGGGACGCGGAGGAGGCGCGCCGTTCCCTGCTGCGCATGCAGGACGAGAGGCGGCACTTCCTGAGCTTTCTTTCCATGGTCACCCACGACCTCAAGTCCCCACTGGTGGCGGTCCAGGGATACCTGAAGATGCTTTTGCGCAAGGCTTCCGACCGCCTCGACGAGCGCATGTTGCAGGGGATAAGGCGCAGCATCCAGCGCATCGACGCCATGATGGAACTGATAAGCGACCTCCTGGAGCTGTCACGCCTGGAGAGCGGACAGGTGCTGGCGGAGCTCAAGGAGGTTTCCTGGGAGGAGGTGCTCTCCGCGGCGGTGGAGATGGCCCACGAGCTGGCCGACCCCAGGGGCATCCACGTGATCTCCGAGATCCAGCATCCCCTGCCGGAGGTCTTCGCCTCGGACATCCGCCTCCAGCAGCTCATCCTCAACTTGGTCTCCAACTCCGTGCGCTTCACGCCGCGGGGCGGTCGCATAACCATCCGCGCCCGCCGCGAGAACGACATGGTCACCGTCAGCGTGGAGGACGACGGGACTGGCATCGAGCCCGAGAAATTGCCTCACATCTTCGAGGAGTTCTTCAAGGGCGATCCCGAGTCCACGGAGGGGACCGGGCTGGGGCTTTCTATTTGCAAGCGCATCGTGGACATGCACCACGGCGAGATTTGGGCGGAGAGCCCGGTTCGCGAGACGGGAAGAGGTACGCGGGTGACCTTCACCATCCCCGTGGGAGTGACCTGTGAACTGGGGGACCGCTGGAAGATGGACGAGGCGGAGATGGGGATCGCGGCCAGGCACGGGACGGGGATGCGGGACTTGTGAGGGATGTCCTGAAGTGGAGGCCGTGCCGGCCGGAAAGAGGGAGATCGCGCCGCTTTCCGGAGAGGGTCCGGTCGGGGCTGGGGCTCGAGAAGCGTGGTTGAAGTCGATGGGTGTCCTGCTCCCGTTCCCGGTACCTTAACCCGTGTCCCCATAAGCAAGGGGATCAGCGAGGCTAAGTTTGCTATCATCGACGAGGAAAAAGGAAGGTCGGCGAAGGGAAAGGAAGGAGCTATCTCGCGTACCGGCAAGCGCGGAGGATGGTCAAGGGTGATGTGGGGTTCCACGTTTGCGGGAATTGAAGGGGTCGGCATGTTCCCCCACGCGAGTACGTCCTTCCCCATCTCGGGCCGTGTATGAGATCAGGCTAGGGGCACGCGGCTTTGGACGGAGGTGTGCGATGCAGAAGAAGATACTGCTGGCGGACGACGATCCGGACGTCGTGGAAGTGGTGTCCATGCTCCTGGAGGACGAGGGATACGAGGTGGTCACGGCCAAGGACGGCGCCGAGGCCCTGGAGAAGATCAAGCTGGAGAACCCCGATCTCATCATCCTCGACCTCCTCATGCCCCACGTGGACGGTTTCGCCGTCTTCGACATGTTGCGGGATCCCCGCTACGAGCGCTGGTCCAGGATCCCCGTGGTCATCCTCACCTCGGTGCGGGAGGAGGTGAGTAACCGGCGCTACGAGCTGGAGACGGGACGCAAGATGGATTACGCCGCCTACCTGGAGAAGCCCGCAGACCCCGACCAGCTTCTGGAAACTGTTTCCAGGTTAGTCTCCCGGGAATGAGGCTCGGGCTGCCCGGCGGAAAGGCAGGCGATGGATAAAGCCACGGAGCACGGACCCCCTCCGCGCTCGAGGCCGCTGCCTGTTTATTCCAGGAAGACAAACCCCATGCCGGAAACGAGCACCGCGAGGGGTGGGGATCGTCCATTGTACAGGCCGTGAGGGTCGATCATCGCCAGGGCCTGCCCTCACCGTGTATCGGGCAGGTGAGGGATCCTCGATAGAAGGCTGTTGGGCACGGACCCCCTCCGCGCTCGGGGCCGCTGCCGTGGTTTTCCCGGTAGAAAGAGCCGGGTGGGCGTGCGAAGCCGGCAAAGGGTCAACGGGGTGAGCTCACTGACCCGGGGACCCGGGTCCTAAACCCCCCCTGGGTATCAAAATTCAAGGCCTGACCCCTTACTCGAGGCCTTCGGCGTCGCAGGTGCACACTCTTCCCAGCACCTTGGCTTCCGCGAGGTTCCCGGCCACGATGGGTATGTCCACCGGCCGGCTGAAGGGCGGGGCGTAGGCCAGGTCCAGGGAGGAGAGGTCGCCGGCCGTCAGGCCCCCCGCCAGGGACATGGAAAATACATCCAGGCGCTTGTCGACCTGGGCCGCGTAATCGCCCACCACCTGGGCTCCCAGCACCCGTCCTGTCCCCTTCTCCACCGTCACCCGGGCTATGAGGTGGGGGAGATCCCTTGTGTAATAGCCTGGAAGCACCGTGTCCTCCAGGGTGACGGATTCCGCTTCCCATCCCGCCTCTCGGGCTTCCACGGCGCTCAGGCCGGTCTTGCCGGCGGCCATGTCGAAGCACTTGAGGATGAAGGTGCCCAGCACCCCCGGGAAGGAAGCCTCGTTCCCCGCCGCCGTCTCCCCGGCCACCCGCCCCTGCTTGCGGGCGGTGGAGCCGAGGGGTATCCAGCCCTCCTTCCCGGTGACCCGGTGGAAGGTGGTGGCGCAGTCCCCGCAGGCCAGGACGTCGGGGGCGCTGGTGCGCATGCCCGCGTCCACCCTTATCGCCCCCCGCGCTCCCAACTCGATCCCCGCCTGGCGGGCCAGGTCGCTCACGGGACGGATACCGATGGAAAGGAGCACCAGCTCGGCCTCCAGCGCTCCCCCACTGGTGGCCACCCGGCGCACCCTGCCGTTGCCGCCTCCTTCCAGGCCCTCCACTTTCTCCCCCAGGTGGAGGCGCACTCCGTTCTTCTCCAGGTGCTCGCCGAGCTTCCCGGCCAGGTCGGCGTCCAGGGGAGGAAGGACGTGGTCCATCAATTCCACCAGGTGGACCTCCATCCCCAGGCGCCGCAGGGCCTCGCACATCTCCAGGCCGATGGCCCCGCCGCCCACGATGACCGCCCGGTGCGGCGCCTGCAGGTCGATGAAGGATTTCATCTCCAGGGCCTGGGTCAGAGTGCGGAGGACGAAGACCCCCTCCAGGTCGCGCCCGGGAATGGGAGGGACCACGGGGGCGGCGCCGGTGGCCAGAATGAGCACGTCGTACTCGATGGAGAGCTCGCTCACCCCCTCCAGGTCCACCACCCGCAAGAGCTTGTTGGCGGTGTCGATGGAGTTCACGCGGTGGCGGAGGAAGACGCGGATCCCCTGCCTTTTCAGGAACTCGTCCGGGGTGCGGGCCAGGAGTCTTCGCCAGTTGGGGGAATGTCCCCCTATGAAGTAGGGTAGCCCGCATCCGGCATAGGAGATGAACTCGTCCTGGTCGTAGATCTCGATCTCCGCGTCCGGGCAGCAGCGCCGGGCCTTGGAGGCCGCGGTGGCCCCTCCGGCCACTCCACCGATGACCACTATCCTCCTATCGGCCATTCTCCATCACTCCCTCCGCACTTTGATTTTCCCGCCGGGGACCATCCTTCGCCGGGCGATTGTCCTTGGCGGGATAACCTTGCCCGCGTGCCGCCGATACCATACTTATTTATACCGGAAATCATTCGGGACATGTCCCACACGCCGTCGGGGACCATCCTTTACAGGAACGGACCCCCTTTTCCCCACGGCGTATCGCCGGCCAGTGCCCGGGGCGGGCGAAGGAGAGCCCTCCCGCTCGGGAGCGGGTCCCTTTCCGCGGCCCCTCATTAAGCACGCTGATCAACCCCGGCTTGGCGCAGGCACTCTTATCATTCCCAACCGCAAACGACCTTAAGCGCGGCCGCCCGCCCCGGCCGGGCTCCCCACGCCGGCGATGACCCGGGAGACGATCCCCTGCTTAAGAAACCTGTCCCGGGCTCCCCGCGTTTTGGTTGATCCGGAAGGCGGCTGACCGTGCTGGTAAGGACTATCCCAAGCTCCCTTGGTTGTGCTGATCCACTCGCCCATAGCTTGTGATTTTGTCCGCCCGGGTATAATCGTTGTGGGACGGCGGAACGGCGCCCGGATGCGATCTTTGCTCGAAGGTGCGCCTAAATCGGGTGAAGAAAGGAACCGGGGTGAAAGAGGTCTACATCGCCGGGGTGGCCATGGCCGACGTGGGAAGGCACGTCCTGGACCCCCACGAGCTGGGGGCGAGGGTCTGCGCCGAGGCCCTCCGGGATGCCGGGCTCTTTCCCCGCGAGGTGGAGGGCATCGCCACCACCCCCCACGGTTACATGGCCGATTTCCGGCGCTTCCCCAGCCAGAGGATGGCCGAATACCTGGGCATCGCCGCCGGTTTCATGATGGACGTGGACAGCGGGGGCAACTCCAGCAGCGCCGCCGTGCAGGCCGCCTGCGACCGCATCCGCCTGGGGAGGATACGTTCCTGCCTGGTCTTCGCCGCCCAGAAAGAGATCCCCAAGAAGGAGGTCCAGAAGGACGTGGTAGGGCACTTCCACCTCATCAAGGCCGCCAACTCCCTGTACGACTCCTACCAGGCGGCCTACGGGGTGATAAGCCCGCTCCCTTTCTACGCCATGGCCGTGCAGAGGTACATGCATAAGTACGGTGTAACACCGGAGGACGTGGCCCGGGTGGCGGTCCTGTTGAGGGAACACGCCCTGCGGCATCCCCAGGCCGCCTACCGGGAACCGCTGACGGTGGAGGAGGTCCTCTCCAGCCCCCTGGTCTCGCCGCCCATCCACCGGCTGGAGAGCTCGGAGATGCACGACGGGGCGGCGGCGGTTGTGCTGGTGTCGGAGGAACTGGTGAAGGACCGCTCCCGGGCCGTGCGGGTGGCGGCTGTCGCCGAGGCCCACGACCCCACCAACTTCGTGCCCTACCGCGGGGAGATAGACGAGTTCCCCTGCGTGGAGAGGGCGGCCGACGCCGCCCTCGCCGAAAGCGGCTACCGGGTGGAGGACGTGGACGTGGCCGAGGTCTACGGGGCCTTCGCCGGGCTGGAGCTCATCATGTACGAGAGGCTGGGGTTTTTCCCCCGGGGTGAAGCGCCGACCGCGGTGAGGGAGGGAAGGACCACCCACGGGGGCGAGGTGCTCCTCAACCCCAGCGGCGGGCGGCTGTCCCTGGGCCATCCCGCTTACGTGACCCCCTTGCTGGAGATCACCGAGGTCGTCCGCCAGCTCCGGGGCGAGGCCGGGGAACGTCAGCGTCCCGGGGCCGCGGTGGGGCTGGTGCACACGGAACAAGGTTTCATCAACGGCTCCATCGTAATGGTGCTGGACCGGGTAGCATGAAATCCCGGGATCCGGAGGCCGAGAAGCGTAGGCCTCCGGGATCAGGTGCGGGGTACGGAGAGTTTGCGCGCCTGTGCAGCGGGCGAGGGGGACGTTCGAGACCCCGGCATCGCGTGAGGAATCCGGGGCGGTAAGAACGGCCGGAGCATGGCGGGAGGTAATTAATTTGGACACCAGGCCTTACATGCAGGACCGGGCCGCGGAGGAGTTCTTCTCCCGGCTGGCGGAGGGCAAGTTCCAGAGCACCCGCTGTGCCGCCTGCGGGGCGGCGCACTATCCGCCGCGGGTGGTGTGCCCGGAGTGTTTGGGGGAGGACCTGGAATGGTTCGACCTCCCCCGGGAAGGGACGCTCCTGGCCTTCACTTGGCAGGAGGCGGCCATGCGCTGCCGCAAGCCGGACGTCCTGGGGCTGGTGGAGCTGGAAGGAATCGGCAACGTCTTCACCCGCATCGACGCGGCTTACGAGGACCTGCGCATCGGGCAACGGGTGATCTTCGACGCCTGGACCTCCCCCGACGGCCTCGTCCTCCACCAGTTCCGCCCCCTGGAAGGAGGTTAGGCCCGGCCAACCGGGGGACTCGCAGGCGATGGCACGATGAGCCGTATGTTTTTCCGCACGCGGTCGGAGGACGATCACCACCGCCTGGACCTCCCCCGACGGCCTCGTCCTCCACCAGTTCCGCCCCGTCGAGGTGAGCTGAACGGCCGCCTACTGATGATGTCTCCACCCTCAGGCGGGACTCCGTTGGTTCCGCCCCGCCGAGGACGGGCGGAAGGGAATGGTCTCAACAAGACCGAGTGGGGCTGGAACTGCATGAAATCGCGTGATTTGGTGAAGGTGCAGGAATTCAATAATCCTCGAAGCGCTCATACTCCACCCCTTTTGATTCCAGGATTCGTCGCAGAAGGTCGCTCTCCGAGGCCAGGTGACGCAGGCAGACCCCGCAGTCGGAGCTCAGGTGGCGAGGGATGGGTATAAGCTTTACCTTAAGTCCCTCCTCCCCGGCCACCTTCTCCGCCCTGATGGCGTAATGGGTGGAGTAGAAAAGGGCCACCCGGGTCGGTTCGCCTCCGAAGAGATCCCTTTCCCTGGTTTTTCTCACAACCTGCTCCTTACGCGTGAGGGCCTTCCTTTCCAGTCAACCCCGCTCCTCGAAAGAAAATTGCCCGAGGATCCATTCGGTTTGGTTGGTGAAGAATGCCCCGAGAATCCCCGCCTCCCTTCCGGGAATCGTGCATAGCCGGTTCGAAGAGCTCAGAAGACACCTCAGAGATCATCTGAGCGCGTCGCTTCCGGCCGTGGCCCGGTTTAATCCAAGTCCATTCCGTTGAACACGGTTTGCCTTGAGAAGCCTCGTCTCGGTTTTCTCCCCTCGGTAAGCGATCGAGGAGGGGTTATTTCCTGGTAATGGTCAGGATGAACTCCTCGTTCTCCGTTTCCCGTACCTCCACGGAGCACCCTTCCCTTTGCGCCAGGCGGGACACGTTGTCCCTGGCCGTTCCCGTGTCCACCAGCACCTCGATCTTCCCGCCGCTGGGAAGAATTTCCAGGTGCTTACGGGTCTCCACCACCGGGAGGGGGCAGGAGAGGCCCCGGCAGTCTATACGCTCCATCCACCATCACCTCCGCACGACCCCGCACGGTCGATAAAACTCACCGCTCGTATCCGCTCAGGCCCTGGAAGTGGCCGTACCGCGCATGGTCAACCCGATGACCACGCAGAAGACCAGGCCCACGATTATGGCCGCCGGACCCCATCCCCAGTTGGCCGGGTTGTTGGGATAGGGGGTGCCGGCGGTTGTGAAGTTATGGGCGAAGGCCGCCCCCACGATCATTCCCAGGACGAACACCGCGGAGTCACCGTCGCCTTCCCCGGAGAGGAAAAGCTGGCGGCCGGGACACCCTCCGGCCAGGGCGAAACAGAGGCCGGCCAGCAGCATGCCCCCGAAGTTCAAGAGCTGGTTGGTGTGAGCCACGGGTTGCCCGGCGAATCCCCAGTGCGCCTGGCCGTAGATGAGGTTCATGATGAAAGCCCCGGCCAGCAGGGCCACCACCCCGCTCATGAGGTGGAAGTCCCTCATGAGGATGACGTCCCGGATGGCGCCCATGGTGCAGAACCTGGTTCTCTGGGCGATGAAGCCGATGACCACGGCGATGCCCAGGGCCACCAGGTAGTTGGCATGCTGGGAGCCCGGACCCTCGGCGCTGAAGAAGGGAGCGCCCGAGGAGAGGACCGGCTTGATGATGAGGAGTAAAAGCAAGCCGAACATAATGAGGGGCATCACCGCTCCCACCGCCGGGCCGGCCTTCCGGCTGCGGCCCAGGTTGTAACCGCGCTTGATGAAGAGGACTCCCAGGGCCACCCCGCTGGCCAGGCCCACCAGGGCCAGGATGGCGTTGCCGTCACCCCCCGCCAGGCGGAGGAGGGCCCTCCACGGGCATCCCAGGAATACCAGGGCCCCCACCATGGCGAAGAAGCCGAGCATGAAGCGGATGATGGGCGCGGAGCCCGCCCGGGCCCGGTATTCGCGGAAGAGGAAGGCGGCGATCATGGCCCCGAAGACGAAGCCGATTATCTCGGGACGGATATACTGCACCGGCGCGGCGCGGTGGAGCCCGAGGGAACCCGCAATGTCCCGTTCGAAGCAGGCCACGCAGATGCCCATGTTCTTGGGGTTGCCCAGCTTCTGCAGGGTGGAGGCCAGGATGCCGATGGAAAGCCCCACGGAGACCATGCCCCAACGCGATTGGAAGAACTTGTTTACCCGTTCCATTTTCACCCCCCAGGTCCGGATCCTCACCCCGGCGTCGGCGGCGGTATGTCCCGAAAATCGCAGCTCATGGAAGAAAGCGCGGATGATGCGCGAGCAACGACGGAAGACGGCCCCTGTTTTTCCGCGATATCGGATACATCACTCCTCAGTTACATCACTTCCTCAAATATTAATTTTATTTATAATAATGATAAATTTTTAAAATGAATAGCATTTTTTACCGTCGGCGTCAAGGCGCAAAAAGAGGGTGGGACTCGAAGCTCCCGGTTTGCAGAAGTTATGCCGGGTTACCGCGTGTCGTGCCGGAAAAAAACTTGACAAAACGAAAAACGTTGTGGTTTCTTCATATAAAGACCTAGGAGAGTGGATTATATTGATCGTATCTTAGGGCTCGACTGCGGGCCCGAGGGAAGTTTTGTCTTCTCTTCGTATTTCATTTCAAGGCGCGCCGATGGAAGTACGGACGAGGCTTGGAAGGCGCAAAAACCGGTTCATAAAAGGGAGTTAGAATTTTTAACTGAATTGGTAAAAATTGGCAATTAAAACTTGGATCGGAAGAAGGGAGGGCTTCGCATAAAGTCGTTCGGGTAAGGCTGACGCGGTGAGAGGCGAACCCGTAACGAGGACACGGAAAAGCAAGCGGCTCCGCTCGGCGCAGGGCGGAAACAGGGAAGGTACGAAGCCCGGCAAGAGGAAAATCGGATGGAAAGCGTGCATTCCCGCACGGAGCGGGTTCATGGGTTGGTTTATATGCCCGGGGAGAGGCGGGTGACGGTTTACCGCCGTGCGATCTCAGGAACCCCCCACTTTCCTAGGTCGGCCCACCCTCTCCGGGCATTTTTTCATAAATGATGGGTTATTCCCTTGCCGTTGAGAGAAGGAGTAGTTCAGGAGGTGAAAGGTTAGTGGAAAGAAAGGGTGTGACCAGGCGCCAGTTCCTCAAGTACGCCGGCGCCACCGCGGCTCTTCTCGGGTTGAGCGAGTCCCTCATCCCGCAGATCGCCCATGCCCTGGAGGAGCTTTCCTCCGGCAAGCCGCCGGTGCTCTGGATCCAGGGGCAGAACTGCACGGGATGCTCCGTCTCGTTCCTGAACACCAATTACCCCATGGCCGCGGAGATCGTGCTGGACAAGCTCTCCGTGCGCTACCATCCCACGGTGATGGCCGCGGCGGGGGACAAAGCCTTCGGCGTGCTGGAGGAGACGGCCAAGGAGCTGGCCGGCAAGTACGTGCTGGTGGTGGAGGGGCCGGTGCCCACCGCGGAGGGCGGAGAGTACTGTACCTTCGGCCTGGAGAAGGAGACGGCTTCATTCAACGGTTATCAGCGCCGCAAGGACAAGCCCATGACCGCCTGGATGGAGGAGCTGGTCCCCGGGGCGGCGGCGGTGGTGGCCTTGGGCAACTGCGCCTCTTTCGGCGGCATCCCCGCGGCCAACGCCTCGGTGACTGGGACCAAGCCGGTGCAGGAGATCGTCAAGGAGATCGCCAAGGACAAGCCGGTGATCAACATCGGCGGCTGCCCCGCCCATCCCGACTGGTTCGTGGGCACGGTCCTGGATTATCTCATCAACAAGAGGGTGCCCGATCTGGACAGGCACAACCGGCCCAAGATGTTCTTCGGAAAGCTCATCCACGAGAACTGCGAGCGGCGGGCGGCCTTCGACGCCGGCCTTTTCCTGGAGGACTGGAACGACGACAACCCGGATATGAAGCTCTGCCTCTTCAAGCTGGGCTGCAAGGGCCCGGTTACCTACGCCGACTGCCCCACCCGGCGCTGGAACTCCGGGGTCAACTGGTGCGTGGGGGCCAACGCTCCCTGCCACGGGTGCGCGGAGCCGGCCTTCTACAAGGACCTCTCCCCTCTCTACGAGCCCCTACCGGAGGTCCATTTCGCCGGCCTCACCCCCATGGTGGATACCCTGGGATGGATCGGAGCGGCGGCCACCGCCGCGGGCATCGGGGCTCATTACCTGTACAAGCAACTGGGAAAGAAGGAGCCCGAGGGAGGTGAGTCCTGATGGCCCAACTCATCAGCATAGACCCGGTAACCCGCATCGAGGGTCACCTCCGTATCGACGTGGAGGTGGAGAACGGCGTGGTCAAGGACGCCTGGTCCTCGGGGACCATGTTCCGCGGCATCGAGATGCTCCTCAAGGGCAAGCACCCCTTCGACGCCCAGCAGGTGACGGAGCGCATCTGCGGCGTGTGCCCCCTGGTGCACGGGACCGCCGCCTCCTACAACCTGGACGACGCCCTGGGCGTGGATCTCCCGGACAATGCCCGCATCATCCGCAACCTGTGCCTGGGCGCCAACTTCATCCAGTCCCACATCCTGCACTTCTACCACCTGGCCGCCCTGGACTACGTGGACGTCACCGCGGTGGCCAAGTACGCCGGGAACGATCCCGCCCTGGCGGCCCTGCGGGACAAGGTAGCGGTCCTGGCCAAGGCGGGGGACGTCTACCCCTTCCTGCCCCGCTACGAGTCCGACGACTACGTAAGCGACCCCGAGCTGGCGGCCGTCCTGGTGAGCCATTACGTGCAGGCCCTGGAGATGCGCAAGAAGGCCCAGGAGATGCTGTCCATCTTCTACGGCCGCATGCCCAGCTTCGTGGGGACGGTGCCCGGCGGGGTGACCGTGCATCCCACGGTCTCCAATATCGCCGCCTTCCGGGCCCGCCTCGACGAGCTGCGGGTGTGGATCGACAACGTATACGTCCAGGACATCCTCACCGTGGCCGGTGTATCCGCCTACGCCCCCTTCCTCACCGCGGGGGATTCCGGCGGCAACTACCTGGCCTACGGCGGGTTCGACCAGGACTCCAAGGGCGCGGAGAAGTTCCTGCCCCGGGGTTACATCACCGGGAACAACGTGGCCGCCGTCGGGGAGTTCGATGAAGCCAAGCTCACCGAGTCGGTAAAGCACTCCTGGTACAAGGACGAGTGCGAGTGGCTGCATCCCAAGGAGGGGAAGACCGAACCCGACGTGCACAAGGAGGGAGCCTACTCCTTCCTCAAGGCCCCGCGTTACGACGGGAAGCCCATGGAGGTGGGCCCCATGGCCCGCATGCTGGTGCTGGCCGGACTGGAGCTGGGGGGCAAGAGGAAGGAGAAGAAGCTCATGCCTCTCATCGAGAAGCTCGGACTGGCCTCCGCCGTGGACGCCTGTGTGCAGGCCGGCAAGTTCGGCATCCTGCCGCGACATGCCATGCGCGCCCTGGAGTGCAAGCTCCTGGCCGACGAGATGGACAAGTGGCTGGACGAGCTCAAGCCGGGCGAGAAGATATGGGACAAGAAGGACATCCCGGGAGAGTCCTACGGCCGGGGCCTGGTGGAAGGGCCGCGGGGCGCCCTGGGGCACTGGATCCACATAAAGGGTAAGGTCATCGAGAACTACCAGTGCATCGTGCCCACCACCTGGAACGCGGCTCCGCGGGATAAGAACGGCAACCGGGGTCCCATCGAGACCGCGCTCGTCGGATTGCCGGTCCCCGACCCGGAGAACCCCATCAACGTGGTGCGCTGCGTGAGGTCCTTCGACCCCTGCCTGGCCTGCGCCATCCATGTCATCCACCCCGAGCACAACGGCGTCAAGGAATTCCGCGTGGTCTGAGGAAGGGGGGGTACCCATGAAGGAGAAGATCAAGGTACCCGGCCCGGCGAAGGCCATGTACGCCGTCTATCTAAGCGCGCTGGCGGTGTCCGTCTACGTCGGGTTCAACAACTTCCACCCCTTCCTCTCCGGGTGGAGGTATCCCTGGCAGATGAGCATCGCCAAGAACCTGGGGCTGGCCTCCATATGGGTAGTGGCCCTCACCGCCGGGGTGTATCTCTATTACAGCACCCTGGGCCGGCCCAAGGGATGGAACGAGCCGTTGGGGATCTTCCGCGCCGTGCTGGCCCTCCTGGCCATCTGGTACTTCCTAGTGAGCTTCGCCGTTTATGACCCCAACGGCTGGCTGCGCGGCCTGGTGGACGGGTTGGGCGGGATCGCCGGCACCTGGAAGGTGTACTCCGTGTTCCTGTGGATAGTGCTCCTCCTGAACGTCATCTACGTGTACGCCCGCTGGGCCAAGTCGGAGCGCTTCCCCCGCCTGCGGGCGGCTGGCGGCGGAGAGGGGGTGAAGTGATGTCCGGGAAGGCCACCTACAAGACCTTCAAGGGAGGCATCCATCCCCCCTACCACAAGGAGTTGGCCTCGGGGAAGGCCATCCGCCCGGCGCCGGTGCCCGCGGAGGTGTTCATCCCCCTCCAGCAGCATATCGGCGCTCCCAACGAGCCCCTGGTCAACCCCGGGGACCGGGTGGAGCTGGGGCAGAAGATCGGGTCCAGCGAGGCCTTCGTCTCCGCTCCGGTGCACGCCTCGGTAGCGGGCACGGTGAAGGAGATAGCCGAGGTCACTGGTTTCACCGGGGCCAAGGTGAAGTGCGTGGTGATCACCCCGGATGCGGAGCAGCCGGGGTTCGCCCGAAAGGACCGGGACATCACCGCCCTCTCCGACCAGGAGGTCAGGGACATCGCCCGCGAGGCGGGCCTGGTGGGAATGGGGGGAGCCGCCTTCCCCACCCACGTCAAGCTAACCCCGCCCAAGGACAAGCCGGTGGACACGGTGATCATCAACGCCTGCGAGTGCGAGCCCTTCCTCACCTGCGACCACCGGGTCATGCTGGAGAGGCCCCATGACCTGGTGCAGGGGTTGAAGCTGCTCATGCGGGCGGTGAACGCCAAGCGGGGCATAATCGGCATCGAGGCCAACAAGATGGACGCCGTGGACGCCGTGCGCGGGGCGGCCAAGGGCGAAGCGGGCATCGAGGTGGACATCCTGGAGGTCAAGTACCCGGAGGGCGCGGAGAAGATGCTCATCTACGCCCTCACCGGCAGGAAGGTGCCCCCGGGTAAGCTCCCCTCCGAGGTGGGCTGCCTGGTCCAGAACGTGGGCACGGCGGTGGCCCTCTACGAGGCCTGCGCCTGGGGCAAGCCCCTCTACGAACGGGTGCTCACCGTCACCGGGCAGGGGATCAAGGAGCCGGCCAACCTGCTGGCCCGGGTGGGGACGCCCATCTCCACCCTCATCGAGGCCTGCGGGGGCTTCGTCGGCCGGCCGGGGAAGGTGATCATGGGCGGCCCCATGACCGGTTGGGCCCAACCGGACACCTCGGCCCCGGTGGTCAAGGGGACCTCGGGCATCGTGGTCCTCACCCCCGACCTGGTGGACGTGGGGACCGAGGAGGAGTGCGTGCGTTGCGGGAAGTGCGTGGACGTCTGCCCCATGTTCCTCCTCCCCAACTTCATCGTCCAGGCGGTGAAGAAGGGACAGTGGGACCGGGCGGAGATGTGGGGGGCCCTGGACTGCTTCGAGTGCGGATGCTGCTCCTTCACCTGTCCCGCTTACATCCCGCACGTGGACTACGTGCGCAAGGCGAAGGCCGAGATCGCGGCCTTGAAGAGGAGATAGGGGGTGATGAAAGTGGCGGACAAGATGCTGGTCACCGTCTCTCCTCACCTGCACAAGAAGGACGAGACCATTCAGCGCGCCATGAAGGACGTGCTCATCGCGCTGACCCCGGCCGCGGTCTGGGCCCTGGTGGTCTTCGGGTTCAACGTGGTGTACATCCTGGCCGTGAGCTGCATAACCGCGGCCCTCTCCGAGGTGGTCATGCGCAAGATCATGAGGCGCAAGCCCACCCTCACGGATTACAGCGCCATGGTGACCGCGGTGCTCTTCGCCTTTCTCCTCCCGCCGACCACCCCGCTGTGGGTGGTGGCCATCGGGGCCTTCCTGGCGGTGGGAATCGGCAAGGAGCTCTTCGGGGGCTTGGGTAAGAACATCTTCAACCCGGCCATCTTCGCCCGGGTGTTGCTCTGGTTCTCGCCCCTGGCCGTGTACACCACCAAGTTCGTGAAGCCCTTCTTCTGGAAGGCTTCCGGGTTCTTCACCCCCATCGCCACCAGCATCAACGAGGGGGCGGTGGGCAGGGCGGTCTACAAGACCATGGCCGGAAACCCGGTGGCCGACCTGACCACAGCTGCGACTCCGCTTTCCCTGCTCAAGTCGGGGAAGTGGCTCCCGGACATGGTGGCCGGCCCCACCCCGGTGGGCGCCACCTGGTTGAACTCAGGAGGCAAGCCTTCCTTTTGGTCCCTTTTCATCGGGGCCAAGAGCGGGTGCATCGGAGAGGTGTGCATCCTGGCCCTGCTCATCGGGGCGGCTTATCTCCTCTGGCGCCGCACCATCGACTGGCGCATCCCGGTGGGGATTATCGGCACCTTCTTCCTGCTCACCCTGGTCACCTGGTACCACCCCATATACAACCTCTTCTCCGGGGGGTTGTTCCTGGGAGCCTTCTTCATGGCCACCGACTGGGTGACCAGCCCGGTGACCAGGCGGGGGAAGTGGATCTTCGCCGTGGGTATCGGGGCCACCGTGTTCATCATGCGGTTCTGGAGCCTGAGGCCGGAGGGCGTGGCCATAGCCATCTTCCTGTGGAACATCGGCACCCTGGTCATAGACCGCTACATCGCGGTGCCCAAGTTCGGGGAGGTGGGAGCCAAGGCCTTCAACCGGCTCCCCGTCCTGCCTGAACCGGCCCCGGAGCCGGTCAAGAAATAAAAAAAGGAACCCCCGGTTCACCCGGGGGTTCTTTTTTTATGGGGTCAGGTCTTGAAATTTGATACCCCGGTGGGTATATCCGGTCGGGTTTTATCCCGGCGAGGGCTGACGCTGGTCTGTCCGGAGCGGCTTACCCGCGGGCAGTCTACGGGCCCCGGGATTCGTGGTCCTGGGGGTTTCCATGCGGCTTGGCCAGCCCGGAAGGTAAGCGTTTGCAGGCGGATATGGATCGCGTTCCCGGCCGTGGAAGATCGTGCGATAACCCTTGGTGGGAAAAAATCGCCCCATTAGCCCTTCGACGGCCGGAAATCTACAATGGGATGGAATTTGGGAGGCGCCGTGTCTCGTTACGTGGTCATCGGGCTAGGTAATCTCCTTCACGGGGATGACGGCCTGGGCGTCCATGCCGTGCGGCGCCTCAGGGAGCTCAAGGAGGGGCTTCCCGCGGACGTGGAACTCTTGGAGGGCGGTGTCCTGGGATTGGACCTCCTCCCCTACCTGGAGGGGAAGGAGAAGGCGGTCTTCATCGACGCCGTGGACGCCGGCGAGGAGCCCGGGGCGGTGTTCCGCTTTTCTCCCCACGAGGTGCTCCGCGCCGGAACCCCGCCCCCCGTTTCCCTTCACGACCTGGGGCTCTACGAGCTGGTTGGCGCCGCTAAATTGCTGGAGCAGTGTCCCCGCGAGATAATAATCATCGCCGTGCAGGTCAAGAGCCTGGACCTGGGGGAAGGCCTTTCCGAGGAAGTGGAAGCGGCGCTGCCCGCCGTGTGCCGCCTGGTGGAGGAGGAGTTGAGGGGTGAGGCGCGGCCTCCCTCCTAACGCATATCTTTATCGCCCCGCCTCCGACGGTTAACGAGAGCCGCGATTCCGGGAGGGTAAAACGGGTACCCGGAGCCGGATGCGGTGGGTGGGAAGGGGTCCCAGCCCGGGCTGATGCGGGAGGGGGATATCCCGCCTGCTGATACCCCGCCTGCCGTGGTGGTCCGGGCCACCCGGGGGTATGAGGAACGGCGGTGGGATCGAATGGAAGGCGCGCCTCCCGGAGGCGTCCCAACCCCTGGAAAACCCGCTTGCGGAAAGGAAAACGGCGGTGGGATGGAATGGAAGACGGCAGGGTGCTGAGCATCGAGGTGAGGGGGATCGTCCAGGGGGTAGGTTTCCGGCCCTTTATCTACCGGCTGGCCCGCGAGCACCGGCTGGCGGGATGGGTGGAGAACACCCCCGAGGGGGCACGGATCCTGGCCCGCGGCGGAAGCCGTGAACTGGAGGCCTTCTTGGAAGATATTACCAGGAAGGCGCCTCCCGCGGCGGTTATCGAGGAGGTGCGCACCGCGGAGGTGGAAGGACCGGGAGGCGCCGACCTCGCCGCCGGGGGATTTCGCATCCGCGAGAGCTCCCGCGCGGGTGAGAAGACAGCCCTGGTATCCCCGGACCTGGCCACCTGTCCCGACTGCCGGCGGGAATTGTTCGACCCCCGGGACCGACGCTACCGCTACCCCTTCATCAACTGCACCAACTGCGGTCCCCGTTTCACCATCATCGCCGGCATCCCCTACGACCGCCCCCTGACCTCCATGGCCAAGTTCGCCATGTGTCCGGAATGCCAACGGGAGTACAACGACCCCGCCGACCGCCGCTACCATGCCCAGCCCAACGCCTGCCCGGCCTGCGGCCCCCGTCTCTGGCTGGAGGACGACAAGGGGGAGGTGGTTCCCGGCGACCCCGTCATCCAGGCGGCCCGTGCCCTGCGGGAGGGGAAGATAGTGGCCCTGAAGGGGCTGGGAGGTTTCCAGCTGGCCTGCGACGCCACCAGCGACGAGGCCGTAGACCGCCTGCGGGAGCGCAAGCGCCGCTACGCCAAGCCCCTGGCGGTCATGGTGGGAGGCCTGGAGGAAGCGGGGAAGTATTGCCGGGTGAGCGAGGAGGAGATGGAGCTCCTGGCCTCGCCTCGGGCCCCCATCGTGCTGCTCCCGGAGAAGGAGGACTCCCCTCTCTCGCGGCAGGTGGCGCCCGGCCTGAGGAACCAGGGCCTCTTCCTTCCCTACACCCCCATGCACCACCTCCTCCTGGCGGAGGCGGGAATCCCCCTGGTGATGACCAGCGGTAACGTGAGCGAGGAGCCCATCGCCAAGGAAAACGAGGAGGCGCGTCGCCGTCTGGCGGGGATCGCCGATTACTTCCTTTTACACGACCGGGACATCCTGGTGAGATACGACGATTCGGTGACCTCCGTCCTCGAGGGGCGCGAATATATCCTGCGGCGGGCGCGCGGTTATGCCCCGTACCCGGTGGTCCTGGCCCGGGAAAGCCGGGTGGAGGTCCTCGCCGTGGGGGCGGAGCTCAAGAACACCTTCTGTTTCCTCCGCGGAAGGCACGCCTTTTTGAGCCAGCACATAGGGGACCTGGACAACGCGGAGACCCTGCGCCACTTCGAGGAGGCCTTGGAGTCCATGCGGTGCCTGTTCTCCCTTCGGCCGGAGGTGGTGGCCCACGACCTGCACCCGGATTACCTGTCCACCCAGCTGGCCGCGGATTTCGGCCTTCCCCGCGTTGCCGTGCAGCACCATCACGCCCACATCGCGAGCTGCCTGGCGGACAACGGGGAGAGCGGCAGGGTGATCGGCGTATCCTGGGACGGCACGGGCTACGGCACGGACGGCACGGTGTGGGGCGGGGAGTTCCTCCTCTGTGACGAGGCGGATTTCGAGCGCGCCGGGCACCTTTACGCCGTCCCCATGCCCGGGGGGGAGGTCTGTGTCCGGGAACTGGACCGCATGGCCTTCGGGGTACTGTGGGAAGCCTGCGGCGGCGAGGAGGCGTCGGTTTTAGAAATATATTCCAGGACCTTCGCGGGGGCTGAGGCCGGCGATGAGGGCGGCACCGAGGGCGGCGGTTGGCGGCCCAGCGCCGCCTCTCCCCCGGGGGGGACGGTCCCCGATGGGGCTCGTCGCCGGGCGGCTACGGCCGCATCCCACGGGTCCCGGCCTGGGAACAACCGAGGGGCGGAGGCGGTGGGCCGGGATGCCGATCCCGTGAGGACGGATGGGGGAGACAGGGCCGCCGCCCTGGCGGCCATGGTCAGGGGAGGCTTCAACACGCCCCGCACCTCCAGCGCCGGACGCCTCTTCGATGCCGTGGCCGCCCTCCTGGGCTTGAGGACTCGCGCTTTCTACGAGGGCCAGGCGGCCTGCGAGCTGGAGGCCCTGGCCTCCACGGCGACCCCCTACCTGCGGGATAGGGCCTATCCAGTGGATATCCGGGAAGGAGAGCGCTCCCTGGTCTGGGATACCAGGTCCCTGGTCCTCGCCGTCCTGGAGGACATGCGCCGCGGCTCCGAACCGCCGGCCGTCGCCGCCCGGTTTCACGCCGCCCTGGCCAGGGGCATGGTGGAGGTGTGCCGCATCCTCAGGGAGGGATCGGGCATCACCCGGGTGGCCCTGAGCGGAGGCGTTTTCCAGAACCGCCTGCTCACCCCGCTGGCGGCGGAACTCCTCGAGGAAGAGAGCTTCCGGTGTCTGCTGCACCGCAGGGTGCCCTGCAACGACGGCGGCATCTCCCTGGGCCAGGCGGTGGCGGCGGCGCGGCGCCGGGAGAGATTGGAGGGCATGGATGATTAACTCCGGGACGGCGGGGATGGCGGCCGCCCCCATGCTTGCGCCGCTTAGCGGGGGCGAGGGCGAGGATGCGGGGCGTGAGTCGGTACCACGCGGATAAGGGATGGAGGCACGTTGCGAGGGGACCGGTGGGGAAAAGCGGAAGAACGGTTATGGTTATAATATCTCCGTCACCTGCCGGACCTTTCCGGGACCATAGACGATAACGGCCGGTGCCGGGAACGGAAAGCCCTTTCGCCGGACGTTTTTCACGAAAGGAAAGCGAGCGGATCCGGGGACCCTCGCGGAACGGGGAGGAACCAGCCGATCCCAGGGAGGAGGACAACCCGGCCGAACCGTGACTCCGGCGGTGGTGAGACCCGGGAAACGTGTCGTGCGAGAGGGTTTGCGTTTGCTTGACTGCGATCGCCCCGTGACGGGACCGGCCCCTAACGGAGGCGGGGAATGGAGGCCGTCCCCCGGTGCGGCCATCCAATAAAGGTCGGTCATGGAAGGGACGGGGCTCTTGGACGGGTGGAGGTGGATTCATCCCGGTAGGTGGTGTACGCCTGCTTTGATGTGGACCCGGGCAGGCGAACGAAGGGTCTTGAGCGACAACGGGAGGACGAAGGATGTGCCTGGCCATACCCGCTGAGGTTGTGGAGCTACGGGAAAACGAAACGGCGCTGGTGGAGATAGGCGGGGTCCGCAAGGTGGTGAGCCTCATGCTCATGGACGGCGTGGAGGCCGGAGATTACGTGCTGGTCCATGCCGGGTTCGCCATCGAGAGGGTGGACCGCGAGGAGGCGGAGAGGACGCTGGCCGTCCTGGAGGAGGCCGCCGAGTACGGACCGCTGTATGAGTAGAGGAAAGAGGGCGGGTTGAGGTACCTGGACGAATACCGCTCCCCCGCGCTCCTGCGGGGCCAGCTCCGCGCCATAAGGGAGCTTTCCGCGAGCGCGGTCCTCATGGAGGTGTGCGGGACCCACACCATGGCCATCTCCCGCTCCGGGCTGCGCCCCCTCCTGGCCCCCGAGGTGGACCTGGTCTCCGGCCCGGGTTGCCCGGTCTGCGTGACCTCGGAAAGGGACGTGGGGCGGGCCGTGGCCCTGGCCTCCCTGGAGGGGGTTACGCTGGCCACCTTCGGGGACATGGTTCGCGTCCCGGGCCCGCAGGGGACGCTCCTGGAAGCTTCTTCCAGGGGAGCCACGGTGAGGGTGGTGTACTCCCCGCTGGACGCCCTGGCCCTGGCCAGGGAGAACCCGGACCGCCGGGTGGTCTTTCTGGGGGTGGGCTTCGAGACCACCGCCCCCACGGTGGCCGCGGTCGTGCTGCGCGCCAGGGAAGAGGGGCTGAAGAATTTCTTCCTCCTCAGCCTGCACAAGCTCATCCCTCCCGCCCTGAGGGCCCTGGTCGATATGGAAGATTTCTCCATAGACGGGTTCCTCCTCCCCGGTCACGTCAGCGTGGTCCTGGGGACGGAGGCTTACGGTTTCCTGCCCCGGGAGCACGGCATCCCCTGCGTTGTCTCCGGCTTCGAGCCCGCGGACATCCTGCGCGCCGTGTACCTGCTTTTGCGCATGAAGGTGGAGGGGAAGCCGGAGGTGGTCAACGAGTACTCCCGGGCGGTGAGGCCGCAAGGAAACCGGAAGGCGCGGGAGACCATGTATCGCGTGTTCCGGGAGGCGGACGCGGAGTGGAGGGGGCTGGGGGTGATCCCGGGAAGCGGCCTGGAGCTCCGCGAGGAGTTCCGGGACCTGGACGCCGGGACCTGGGACCTGGAGGTTCCCGAGGTCGGCGAGAGAAGCGGTTGCCGGTGCGGGGAGATCCTGCGCGGAAGGATAAAGCCGCCGGAATGCCCTCTCTTCGCCCGGGCCTGCACCCCCGACTCCCCGTTCGGGCCCTGCATGGTCTCCAGCGAGGGGACCTGTGCCTCATATTTCCTGTACGAGGGAGGGGAAGGGAGCGGTGGCTGAGGCGGCGGACTCGGGCCGCGGCGAGGATGGATCCCACATCCGGACCTCATGGAGGGTGCGTCCTCCCACCTTCACCCGGGCGGACCGGAGAGGGGGTTCTCCCGGATCATGATGGCGTGGAGTTGAGGGCCCCGGGGGTCGGCGGGACGCGGTGCCGCCGGAGGAAGACGCGATGCCACCGGGTATATGCGCGGATCCCGGCGGTCACGGGAAACGGGAGCGGCCGACACGGCGGATAAGGACCGATATGGCGGATAAAGTGATCACCATGGCCCACGGCGCGGGGGGCTCCCGCATGCTGGACCTCCTGGAGGAGGTGGTCTATCCCGCCTTGGGAAGCAGCGCGTGCCCGGACGCCGAGGACGCCGCGGCGCTGGAGGTGCCCGGCGGCGAACCCGGCTTCCGGCTGGCCTGCACCACCGATTCCTTCGTGGTCAAGCCCCTCTTTTTCCCTGGGGGGGACATCGGGAAACTGGCGGTGTGCGGCACGGTGAACGACCTTTCCATGCGCGGGGCAAGGCCCCTATACCTGACCATGGGGCTCATCCTGGAGGAGGGCCTGTCCTTCCAGGTCCTGGAAGATATCCTCCGCTCCGCCGGCCGGTGGGCGGAGGAGGCCGGGGTGCGCTTGGTGGCCGGGGATACCAAGGTGGTGGAAAGGGGCGCCGCGGATGGCCTGTACATCAACACCTCCGGGGTGGGCCTCATTCCGCCGGGAAGGGAGGTATCCATCCACGGGGCACGGCCCGGCGACGCGCTCCTTGTAAGCGGTTGCGTGGGCGATCACGAGACGGCCGTCCTCAGCCGGAGGGAAGGTTTCGATTTCAAGGTGGACGTGGAATCGGACTGCGCCCCCCTCAACGGGCTGGTGGAGGCCATGCTGGAGGCGGGAGAGGTGCACGCCTTGAGGGACCCCACCCGGGGAGGTCTGGCCGCCTCCCTCAAGGAGATGGCCTCCGCTTCCGGGGTGGCCCTGGAGGTGAGGGAGGAGCAGGTGCCGGTGCGGGAAGGGGTTCGTGCCTTCTGCGAGATGCTGGGGCTGGACCCCCTGCTCCTGGCCAACGAGGGCAAGCTGCTGGCCGCCGTCCCCGAGGAGTCCCTTCTCGCCATCCTGGAGGCCGTGCGCTCCCACCCCCTGGGGAGGGAGGCCGCGGTGATCGGCCGCGTGGTGGAGGGGCGCCGGGGCGAGGTGGCCGTCCTCACCCCGCTGGGTTCCTCCCGCCTCCTGCGCATGCCCTCCGGCGAGCACTTCCCCCGCATCTGTTGAGGGCGGGACATGCGGGGGACGCTTGCCGATAAGGGACGCATGCGGCGCCGCCGGGTGTAAAGGGGAGGGAGAGGAAAAAGTTACCCACCGGCATCCCCGGATCCGGGGAAGGTGAAGGGATGGTCGGCCTCGGGAGATGGATTTCCGGTGTCCGCCCCTCACGCCGCACCCCCAACGACTGCCGTTTAATAAAGGCATCTCGCGGGTTTGGATCCGCCGATGGAGACCCTCCTCCCCTCATGCCTGCCGCCTCCTTTTTCACGACTCATGTTGCCCTTTGACGTCTCCCGCCCTGGGGGACGCAGGCGTTCTTCCCTTCATCCAGGCCGGCCTCCAGGGCCGAATGGCCGCGGACGCCCCTCCGGGCCCGCCTCCCTACTTGCCTTGGCCCTGCTCCCAGATCTTGATCCACTCCTCCTCGGGGAACTCCGCGAACTGGATGAGGGTCCCCAGGGCCTCGCGGGGATGGAGGTAACACTCCTTCCACAGGGGGTTGGAGGTGTTGATGTCGAAGGGATTCAGGCCCTGCCCGCGCAGGTGCTCCACCGTGGCCTCCAGGTCGCTGACCTTGAAGGTCAGGTGGTGCAGCCCCTCCCCGCGCCGGGCGATGAAGCGGTTCACGAAGTTGTCGGGGTCCGAGGAATACACCAGTTCCAGCATGCTCCCCGAGCCCAGGAGGAAGGAGGTGAAGCGGAAGCCTCCCCACTCCATGTCCATGACCTCCCTGGCCCCCAGTACCCTGGTGAGGAAGGCGGCGGCCAGGTCCTTGTCCTTCACGGCGAAGGCCACGTGATCCAGTTTCTCCACCTTGTGCATGACCGACCTCCTTTTCCTCTCCGCCATCCGAACCCGGTTGGCTGTCGCCGCCCGGAAGCCCTTTCCGCGTCTTCACGAGGGCCTCGTTAAAGGCCTCGCAGGCCCTGCCGTTGAGATGGGAGTCCCGGGGTTCCAGGGCGTGTTCCGCCCGCAGGCTTCCATCCGGCGCGGCCGGCACCCCGTAGAGACCGAGCACCGCCACCCGACCGGGATGTCTCCGGGCCAGCCCCTCCATGAACCGGTTGTAACGGCGGTGGTTCCATGAGACGGCTCCATGATAACACGCGCCTTTCGGGGTTTCAGGCCAACCGGTATCGTGGAGGTGGAGGACAAATCGGATCTCCAAACCCGGAGAGGCAGGCCTTTCGCGGTGCCAGATGAACCGGTTTCGCGTGAGCGCAAGCCCTTTTCGGTACCGGCGTCCGGGCCCCGGATCGCGCGCCGAAAAGGCCGGTCCTATAATCACATTGAGCGAGTCGGTTTGTGTCCCTCGGGGTTAGGCGGGAAATGCCGGGAGATCGCCGTCAGAGGATCATGGAGGTAGGCCTCCTCCGCGGGTTGCTCCAGGCCCGGGCAACCTCCGGGGAATGCCGCAGGGCGATGTTCGTCGGGGGAACGGACAGCGGGAAGACCTTCCTGGTGCGGCGTATGGCTGATGAGCTCTCCAGGACCGGAAAACGGGTGGGGGTGCTGGATTTCGACCTGGGGCAGTCCACGGTGGGCCCGCCGGGCTGCATCGGCCTCCAGCTCCCCTGGGAGGAGGGGGGCGACCCGCTTTTCCCCTCGGCCATGGTCTTCCTGGGCTTCCTCTCCCCGGCCTTCGACGTGGGGTCGGTGATAGAAGCCGGGCTGCGCCTCGAGAAGCGGGCCCGGGAAGTGGGCTACGACCTTCTCCTCGTGGACACCTCGGGGATGGTCGAGGGCCCGGTGGCCGCCCTGCTCAAGCGCAGCAAGGTGCGTGCCCTGCGTCCCGACCTCCTGGTGCTCCTGGACAGGGAGGGGGAAACGGAGCACATCTTGCGCGGTCTGGAAGAAAATTCCTGCGGGGAGCTGATCAGGATCCCCCCTTCCCCGGAGGCCAGGCGCCGTAACCGGGAGGAACGGGCCGCTTACCGGCGGGAACTCTATCGACGCTATTTCCAGGGCGGCGGCGAGTTGACCCTGGACCTCCGCGAGGTGGAGGTGGTTCCCTCCTCGCCCCGCCTGGCGGCTTCCCCGGATGTCCTTGGCGAGGGGTTGCTGGTGGGCCTCAACGACGGGGCGGGGCTGACCCTCGCCCTGGCCAGGGTGGTCGGCGTGGAGGGAGGAAAGGTATCCCTGTGCACGCCTTTTACGGGTCGGGAAGGGGATATCCGAGCCTTGGCCGTGGGTCCCTCGCTCATCCTGGAGGAAGGGACCCTGCGGTTCCACCCCTCCGGGGATCGGTGAGAGAAGGGCGGCCGACGACAAGGAGGGGCGTGAGGGTAATAGGCGGGGGAGGGGCCAGGGACGCCGCCCCGGCCGGGGGTTGAGGTTGAGCCATGAAGTATGCTTAACGAGGGGAAGCCTGTTAGACTTACGGCAGGAAAAGGTGGAGGGCAAGCCTGGGCTCCCCCCTCGGGATGCGGGCCTCCCAGGCCGGGGGTCCCGTTAGGGATGGCGGTTGCATGGGCGTGCCGAGGTGGCCCGCGGCGACGAGAACAAGCCCTGGCTTTACCGCGGCGGGGGATGTGGAGCGGGAACCGGAGCCCGCTGTCGGGATACCTTATTCCCTGGCCGTCGTAGGGAAGAAGAGAAGACGTGAGGAAGGCTGGATATACCCCATAGGGTATCAAGATTCAAGACCTGACCCCATGGAGGTGGAGAATGAGGATAGACAGCCCGGAAGCTTATGTGGAGAGCCTGCGTTCGCTGGAAAGGCGAATCTACCTGCTCGGGGAGCGGGTGGAGAACCCGGTGGACCACCCCATGATCCGCCCCTCCATGAACGCCATGGCCGAGACCTACAACCGCGGTGACGAACCGGAGGCGGAGGAGCTGCTCTTCGCCGTCTCCCACCTCACCGGCAAACGCATCAGCCGCTTCACCCACATCCACCAGGACACCGACGACCTGGTGAAAAAGGTCCTCATGCAGCGCCTACTCGGACGGCGCACGGCCACCTGCTTCCAGCGCTGCGTGGGCATGGACGGCTTCAACGCCCTGTACTCGGTGACCTACGAGTGCGACCAGGAACACGGGACGGAGTACCACCAGCGGCTCAAGGAATATCTCCGCTTCGTCCAGGAGGAGAACCTGGTGGTGGACGGGGCCATGACCGACGTCAAGGGGGACCGCGGCCTGCGCCCCGCGGAGCAGCGGGACCCGGACCTCTTCGTGCGCGTGGTGGAACGCCGGCCGGAGGGCATCGTGGTGCGGGGGGCCAAGGCACACCAGACGGGGGCCCTCAACTCCCACCACATCCTGGTCATGCCCACCACGGCCATGCGCAAGGAGGAGGCCGATTACGCGGTGTCCTTCGCCGTGCCCGCCGACGCGGAGGGGATAACCTTCGTCCTGGGGCGCCAGCCATCGGACACCCGCAAGCTGGAGGGGAGCCCCCTGGACGTGGGCAACCCGAAGTACGGGAGCCAGGAGGCCCTCATCATCTTCGACGACGTCTTCGTCCCCTGGGAGCGGGTCTTCATGTGCGGGGAACACGACCAGAGCGGCAAGGTGGTGGAGCGCTTCGCCGCCTACCACCGCCAGAGCTACGGGGGCTGCAAGGTGGGCGTGGGGGACGTCCTGGTGGGAGCGGCCCAGCTGGCCGCCGTGTACCAGGGGGTGGAGGGGGCCAGCCACGTGCGGGACAAGATAACGGAGATGATCCACCTCAACGAGACCCTCTTCTCCTGCGGCATCGCCTGCAGCGCCCGAGGGATTCCCACTCCCTCCGGTTGCTACCTGGTGGACGTGCTCCTGGCCAACGTGTGCAAGCAGAACGTGACCCGCTTCCCCTTCGAGATCTCCCGCCTCCTGCAGGATATCGCCGGGGGCCTGGTGGTGACCATGCCCTCCCAGAAGGACTTCGAGAACCCGGAGATAGCCCCGTACCTGGAAAAGTACCTGCGGGGCTCCGCGGACATCCCCACCATGGACCGCATCAAGGTCCTCAAGTTCATCGAGAACATGACCATGGGTTGCGGGGCGGCCGCCTACCTCACGGAGAGCATCCACGGGGCGGGCTCCCCCCAGGCCCAGCGCATCATGATCCGGCGCCTGGCCGACCTGGAGGAGAAGGTGAAGCTGGTCAAACGCCTCGTGGACCTGGACTGACCGTTCCGGTCAACGGGCGCTCACACGGGCGGGGGTAGAGGCTTGGTTACCAGGTGCACTTGAGGATCGACCTCGAAGGGGTGGTGTCCGGCTCCCTGCGGGAGATCTCCGGTAGCTACCAGGCCGTTCCCGGGGCAGAGACCTATGCCTCCTACGCCCAACAGGGGGTTTTCCGCATGCGGCGTTGAGGGGATACCGGGAGAGGCGGCGCCGCGGTATCATTGAACGTGGGGAAGGAATATCGTCTGGTTTGCTGAATTAATAAGCGGAACATGCTATAATTGCGAACCATGTAGGGGATGCTTTGGGTGCGGCCTTTCCGCGAAGGATTTCCGCGAGGGAGAGGGAAGGGGGAGGTGATGTGGAATCGGCGGATCGTCACGCTGCATGTCCGCGGGACGGCCGGGAACGGGTGGGCCACGCGGAGCGGGAAAGACGAAATTCTTCGCAGGATCAGCGATCCACTGAACAACTTTCAAGCGTGGGTGAGGGTTGACGGATCGTCTCCGTTGTATCAACCATTACGGAAACCGTTTCCAGGGGGCCATCGGTTGGGGAGCGGAAGAGAGGCGGGATGCCCGGCGAGCGGATCAAAGGGGGCTTCTTGCGGATACGGCCGGGCTTGGACGGCGAGGTCATTCCGAGGATTGACGAGGGGGTAGATGGGAATGCGATGGAAAGCAGCCGTATGTGCACTTGTGGCCGCATTGATGGTGTTGATGGGGTTCGCCGGTTGCGGCGGAGAGGCGGAAGGCGAGAAGGTGGTGGTCAAGATCGGTCTCACCGCTCCCCTGAGCGGCATCGGGGCCGGTTACGGCCAGGACATCAAGGCCGGGCTGGACATGGCCATAGCCGACATCAACTCCAAGGGAGGCATAAAGATCGGGGACACCACCTACGTCTTCGAGCTGGTATCCGCGGACGACGAGATGGTTCCCGAGAAATCCTTGAGCAACGCCCAGCGTTTCGTGCTCGAGGAGGACATCAAGGTGATATGGGATCCCACCGCCAACACCATCCAATCCCTGATGGGGATCAACGAGACGGCCGGCGAGGAATTCCTGATCATGGCCTACACCAGCGTGCCCCTCTACTCCCAGAAGGCCAACAAGTACATGGTCACCCTTCCCCCGCCCTTCTCGGTGTACGTGAAGGACTGGATAACCAGGGCCCTGACCAAGGGTTGGAAAAAGGCGGGAATGCTCCAGACCACCGGTGCTTACGGCGAGCTGTGGGGTAAGACCTTCAAGGACGCCTGGACCAAGGCGGGAGGAGAGGTGGTTGCCGAGGTCCCGGCCAGTTACTACACGGAGACCGACTTCACGCCTTATCTGACCGCGGTGCTGGCCGCCAACCCGGACGTAATCTTCTGCGGCGGGCCCTCCGAGCCCACGGCCCTGGTCATCGACCAGGCGCGCAACCTGGGCTTCAAAGGAGGGTTCATCGTCATCGACCAGGCCAAGCTGGACATCATCGAGGAGACCACGGGGATGGAGAAGCTGGAGGGCTGCATAGGCGTGCTACCCGTGGACCAATCCCTCTGGCCGGCCACCCTTGAGACCTTGGAGCGGTTCGAGAAGGAATACAACCGGCGCTTCACCTGGGAGGCGGCAATCTGCTACACCGGCTTCCATATCCTGGCCCGGGCCATGGAGGAGGCGGGAAGCGTGGACGACGTGGCCGCCATCCGCGCCGCCTTCGCCAAGGGGGATGTCTCGGTCACCTCGGGCGAGGAACTCCCGGTGGAGTATGCCGGGATAGACGACCAGACGGGAGCCCTGTTCATGCCCGGCACCTCGACGATCGTGGAGAACGGCGCCTACCAGCCGGGCGAGCCCATCGAGTGGTGGAAGCAGTAAGATCCCAAGAGGGCACATGTCCAGGAGGGAAAAAGGGGAAGCCTGAGGGCTTCCCCTTTCCCTTTATGGGGAGCGGAAAGAGTACACGCTCGGGCCTGGCCGGGGCATGAATGGGGATCTTCGAGCCTGGTCAAGGGAATATTGACGGAACATCGCCCGCTCCCTGCCGGCTATGGGGATCAAGGGGCGCCGTTTCGGGGCCGGAAGAGGCGGCGACGCGGGAGCGTGAGCCGGCAAACCCGTACTGAAATATCACGCATACTGTAAAGTGCGGTGATCCTTTTTCCGAGTTATAGTACAACATGTTGACCGGGAAGGTCGGCTGTCTCGCGAACAGGCCCTGGCGTGAGGGGCTCGAGGTGATCGTTATCCTGTAACAACTCTTGGGTGTCGGCACCTTTTTATCGCGCGAGGCGGAACTTAATAACCATGGTTCCAGGAAAAACCGCAGGGGGATCCGATGTAAGTCGGACCGGGGGTAAAGAGGTGACCGGGCTGCCGCTCACAAGGTTGTCGGATGAGGCTGGAGGATAACGGAAAGGAGAAGGCGGGTTGACCTTCTTCATCAACCAGTTGATCATCGGTATCCAGCTGGGGAGCCAGTACGTGATGGTGGCTTTGGGGTTGACGCTCATCTTCGGCATCCTGGACATCTCCCACTTCGCCCATGGTCACATGTACATGCTGGGGGCTTACCTCCTTTATATCCTCATGGAACTGGCCGGGGTGAACTACTGGCTGGCCCTCCCCCTGTGCATGGTCGCCTTGGCCTTGGGGGGCGTCGTGGTGGAGCGGTTGGTCTACCGTCCCCTGCGCGACCAACCGCACATCAATACCTTCATCGCCGCCATCGGCCTGATACTCTTCCTGGAAACCATGGTGAGGGCTATCCAGCCCAAGGCGCTCAGCGTGTCCAAGCCGATCGACAAGGTGTTTTCCGCCGGCGGGGTGAGCATGGAAGCCCAGCGGCTGATCGTCATCGTGGGAGCGGCCCTCCTGGTGATTGCCCTGCACCTGTTCATCAAACGGACCCGCTTGGGAACGGCCATCGAGGCCGTGGCCCAGGACCGCGAGGGAGCGGCCCTGGTGGGGATCAACGTCAACCGCATCTCCCTCCTCACCTTCGCCATCGCCACCGCCCTGGCCGCAGCCGCCGCCGTGCTCATGGCCCCCTTGGCCTTCATAGCCCCGGAGATGGGCAGCGTCCTCATCCTCAAGGCCTTCGTCATCGTGGTCCTGGGCGGCCTGGGAAGCATGCAGGGAGCCATCGTGGGAGGTTACCTCCTGGGGATCCTGGAGGCTATGGCCATCGCCTACCTGTCCTCCACCTACAAGGACGTGTTCGCCTTCGCGGTGCTGATACTGATCCTGGCGGTCCGCCCCACAGGTCTTTTCCGGGGGAGGGAATGAGGAGGTTGAAGATGCCGGATGGGTGGAAAAAAGCGATAAAACCGACCCTCCTCGTCGCCGTGCTGGGGGTGGCCGCCCTCCTTCCCTGGGTAGGTCTGGAGAAATACCAGTTGAGGGTGCTCACCCTGGCCATGGCCTGGGCGATCGCCGCGGTGAGCCTCAACCTCATCCTGGGCTACACGGGACAGGCCTCGCTGGCCCACGGGGCTTTCCTGGGCATAGGCGGTTACGCCTTCGGCATCTTCGCCGAGAGGATGGGGTGGAATTTCTGGCCCGCTCTCCTGGTGGCCGGCCTCATCCCCGCCCTCCTCGGTTTTCTGGTGGGATTACCCTCCCTGCGCACCAAGGGGCCCTATTTCGCCATCGTGACCCTCTGTTTCAACGTCATCGTCTTCAAGGTCTTCGAGAACTGGACCTGGCTCTCCGGTGGTTACCAGGGACAACGGGTCCCCAAGCCCACCTTCTTGGAGCAGCGCTGGGCCCGTTATTACTTCATGCTGGCCGCGCTGGTCTTGGTCCTGGTCGTGGTACGCATGATCGTCAAATCCCTGCTCGGGGTGACCTTCATGTCCATCCGGAGCAACGAGAACCTGGCCGAGGCGGTGGGCATCAATACCTTCCGCTATAAACTTCTCTCCTTCACGGTCAGCTGTTTCATGGTCGGGCTGGCCGGGGCCCTCCTGGCCCTGGAGAACGGCCACCTGGACTACACCATCACCAGCTACACCTACTCCTTCAACCTGCTGGTCTACGTGCTCATAGGCGGAGCGGCCACCCTCTCCGGGCCGGTGGTGGGTGCGCTGGGCCTGTATTACCTGCTCGAGTACATCGAGAAGGTGGTGGGGGAGTATCGCTACGCCCTCTTCGGGCTCCTCCTCATCGTGGTCATCATCTACTTCCCCCGCGGCGTGGCCGGCGGGGTCCAACAGCTGTGGGACCGGCTTAAGCGCTGGTGGGCCGGGCGCAAGGCAGGGGAGGTGGTTGGGGGATGAGTATCCTGCGCGCGGAAGGCCTCACCAAGATATTCGGGGGCCTGGTGGCGGTGAACAAGGTGGATTTCGAGGTCCAGGAGGGCTCCATCCTGGGCATCATCGGACCCAACGGGGCCGGCAAGTCCACCCTTTTCAACCTGATAAGCGGGATCCTTCCCCCCGACGGGGGACGCATCCTCTTCGAGGGAAAGGACATCACCGGGTGGAAACCCTACCGGGTGGCCCAGGCGGGCATCGCCCGCACCTTCCAGACCACCGCCCTCTTCGAGGAGCTGCCCGTGTACGCCAACCTGATCATCGGCCGGCGCATGCGCACCCGTTCCGGTCTCTGGGACGTGGTCCTGCAGACGCCGCGCGCCAGGAGGGAGAAGAAGGAGGTGGCGGAGAAGGTGGGAGAGGTGCTGGCCTTCACCGGCCTCCTAGGTTACGCGAACATGCCGGCGGGTTCCATCCCCCAGGAGGCCCAAAAGAGGCTGGCCATCGGGGTGGCCCTCATGGGAGACCCCAAGCTCCTTATGTTGGACGAGCCCACGGGTGGGGTGGGGATGAGCGAGACGGACGCCATCATAGACCTCATCGCCCGCATCCGCGAGCGGGGAGTCACGGTATGCGTGATTGAGCACAAGATGCGCATGATGATGAGCCTGGCCGACCGCATCGTGGTCCTCAATTTCGGGGTCAAGATAGCGGACGGGCTTCCGCAGGAGGTCTGCGAGAATCCCGAGGTCATCGAGGCCTACCTGGGAGAGTGCTATGCTTGAGATGCGGGATGTCTACTGCAGCATCGGGAAGCACGAGGTGATAAGCGGGGTTTCCCTGAGGGTGGAGGAGGGAGAGCTGGTCACCCTCCTGGGGGCCAACGGGGCGGGCAAGTCAACCCTCTTCAAGACCATCAGCGGCCTGATAAAGCCCACGCGGGGAACCATAACCTTCCGGGGAGAGGACATCAGCCGCAGCCGGCCGGACCAGATAGTCAGGATGGGGATATCCCTGTGCCCCGAGGGGCGGAAGCTCTTCCCCCGCCTCTCGGTGCGGAAGAACCTGATGATGGGCGCATATACCCGTCACCGGGACCGGGAACAGGTGGCCTCGGCCCTGCGCGAGGTGTTCGAGCTCTTCCCCATCCTCGAGGAGCGCAGCGAGCAGGACGCCGGTACCCTGAGCGGGGGGGAGCAGCAGATGCTGGCCATTGCCAGGGCCCTCATGGCCGGTCCCCGGCTCCTCCTGCTCGACGAGCCCTCCCTGGGGCTGGCTCCCTTGGTGGTAACGCGGATAATGGAGACCATCGCGGACATCAACCGCCGGGGGGTGACCGTCTTCCTTTCCGAGCAGAACGCCGGCATGGCCCTCTCCATATCCACCCGGGGATACGTGGTGGAGAACGGGCGCATCGTCCTGGAGGGCAGCGCCGAGGAGTTGGCCGGCAACGAAGAGGTGAAGAAGGCTTACATAGGGGCTTGATCCGCCCCGTGGAGCGGGGGGTGAACGATGAGAGCCACCATGACCTGCCCGGAGTGCGGGATTCCCCGGGGCATATCCCGTACCATGCGCTGGAATCCCGACGGCACGATCACCCAGGTCGGCGATCCCCTCCACCGCCTCATCCTCTTCGAGTCCGACAACCTGGACCGCATGTGGATGGCCCTTTCCGAGGCCCTGGGGGTCACCGAGGAGCACCTCTGGGAGTTGGTAATATCTTCCAAGAGCCGGGCCACCCGGGCCTTCCTCCGACGTACCCTTCCCTGGTACGTGAACCTCGCCGCGCGTTTCGTGGGTTACCGCGCCCTGATGTCCGCCATCGAGGCCCAGGGCCTGGTCATGGGTTACGGGAAGATAACCCTGGGCGGCCAGTATCCCCGCCGGGGAAGGCCGGAGAGGGTCACCGTCTTCATCGAGGATCCCTATTCCCTGCCCCTCTTCTGCGGCGATTTCAAGGGTGCGGCGGAGGTCCTGGAGAGGAGGTGGGCCTCCCTCACCTACCAGGCCCTGGACGAGCGACGCCACCAGATAGACGTCACCATGAGCGGGGAAAAGCTGGAGGAGGAATACTTCCGGGTGGAGGACGGGGCGGAGCGCAAGCCGGGCGACCTATCCTACACCCCCTGCCCATCCTGCGGCGCGCCGCGGGAACTGGTCCGCTTTTCCTGGGATCTTTCTCGGGGCATCATTCGGGACACGGAGAGCGGAAGGAGGACGGCCTTTTTCGGCACCGCGGCCCTGCGAGCCGTCTTCGACGAGCTGGAGCATGAGCTCGGGGAACGGGTGACCCCCACAATCATCGAGGCGGAACGCAGAAACACCCTGGAGGCCATGGGGGTGGAGGAGGCGCGCAGCGGTTTCGAGAGCCTGCGCCTCCGCGCCGCCCTGCGGGGCCTTGGACTCCTGACCGCGTTGTCCCTCTCCACGGAGAGACTGGAGGCGAAGGTGGCCAACCCGGCTCTCCCCGAGTACCTGGTGGGTCTGTCCCTGGGGATATTCGAGCTGGCCCTCGGAAAGAGGGGCGAATGCCGCTGGGAACTTGAGGCCGACGGCGATCTCCGGTTGGAGGTGGTCCCCGCCGGATAGGCCTACACCGGCGGGATTCCGACCTCGCCCACGGCAGCGGTCACCGATGAGTCGGAGGGCGTGGACCGGCCCGGCGTCCCGAGGCGCTTGCGAACCGCCCCCGCGGCGTGGGAAATGGACCCCAAGCTTTCGTGGGGTATGGGCGGGACTCCCGGTACCCTGAACACCTCCCGGATCGCTCCCGGATCATCCCGAATCGCGACTGAATGGCCGGCGCAACCTCTCCCCTTATCACGTCCCTGCCGGCGCTTGCCGGGATCGGCGAGACCTCCGGCGCCCCCGAATCACCCCTTTGGGGGATTTCCCGCGTCGGCTTCCCCGGCGATGTATCCAACACCGGTATGGAGAGGAGAGGAAGGGGGCTCGAGATGGAGGAGAGGAAGAAGATACTCATCGTGGACGACGACGAGGAGCTGGTGCGCGTCCTGAGCGTCAATCTCATGGCCGAGGGTTACGAGGTATACGCGGCCTTCGACGGCATGTCCGCGGTCATGCGGGCGCACCAGGAGCATCCCGACCTGATCATCCTGGACGTCCGCATGCCCGCCGGGAGCGGTTTGAACGTCGTGGAAAAGCTGCGCTCCTCCACTAAGACCTTCAACATCCCCGTGCTTTTCCTGAGCGCCCTGCCATGGGATGAACTCAAGGAGAAGGCCGCCCAGGCGGGCGTTATACATTACCTGGCCAAGCCCTTCGACCTGGACGTCCTGCTGGGGATGGTGAGGAATATCCTGGGGGTCGAGGAAGGCAAGCCGTCTTTGAAAGTCTTGGGCGCTTAGGTCTTACAGGCTGTATTTCGAGCGGAGCCCCCCTTACCGGTTGAAAGCTCGAGGGAACGAAGGACGCCGGCAAAAGCCCTCGAGCTTTCAGCTTTGCGGGATTTTCCCGAACGGTGAGACACGGGCTCGCGTCGCGGCCCGGGCCGCTCCCGGAATGGACCCCGATTTCAGGGATGCGAGGATTCCACGGCCGACTCCAGCCGGGTTTATCAACGACCGGCAGCCGGAGAAGAGCGGGTTAACGGCGCCGCCGAGCCGACCTTCGATGCCTTTTATGGTGGCGGATACTTTGTTGTGCTTTGCCTACAGCGACCACAGGTCCCTCCGGATGGGGACTGCGCGGCCTCTGGGCCGGGGCCGCGGTTCCCCGAACATGGCGGCCGGTTCATCGCCGGATAGGCCCAGCGCTGCGGGCGGGTTGGCGGACTGGAGGTTGGAGAGGCCTGTTGCGCGTATTTGGGTAGCCGGGCGAGCTGGATCACCGATTCATTTTCCACCCTGAAGCGAGTGTTGAAAGGTTGCGGCATGGTATAAGAACCGCCGCATTTATGCATGTCCTCGGCGGGGGTTATATTTATCGCATCGGCATCGGGCGGCTCCGGCGGCTCCCACCGGAGGGCCGGCGGAATGGTATTGCGGCGGGCGGCGGCGCGGTGCGGCGGCGGAAGGCCCGCGGGAAAGAGGAAGGAGGAGGAGATGGGCAGGAGGTTCGTGGACCTGAGCATAACCATCGAGGACGGGTTGCCCTCGGACCCGCCGGCAATGGTACCCAGGATCATGTACATGGACCACCAGGCGGGGGCGGCCTCCATGGCCGAGTTCTTCCCGGGCATCGACCCGCAAAAGGACCTTCCCGGCGGGTTGGGCTGGGCGATGGAGATGCTCACCCTTTCCACCCACTCGGGGACCCACCTGGATGCTCCGTGGCATTACCATCCCACCATGGATGGCGGCAAGCAGTCCCTGACCATCGACGAGGTCCCCCTGGAGTGGTGCATGGGGCCCGGCGTGGTGTTGGACTTCCGCCACTTCCCCGACGGGTATCGCGTCACGGCCGCGGACGTGGAGGAAGCCTTAAGGAAGATGGATTATCGGCTCAAGGAGGGAGACATAGTCCTGGTCATGACCGGGGCGGACAAGTACTGGGGCAAGCCGGAATACCTGGTGAAGGGTTGCGGCATGGGCCGGGAAGCCACCCTCTGGATCCTGGAACACGGGGTAAGGGTCACCGGAACCGATGCCTGGTCCTGGGACCGGCCCCTTCCCCTCATCGCCAAGGATTTCCAGGAAACCGGAGACTCCTCGCTCATCTGGGAGGGACACTTCGCCTCCATCGAGAGGGGATACTGCCACATCGAGAAGCTGACCAACCTGGACCAGCTACCGCCCCACGGCTTCACTTTCTTCTGCTTTCCGGTGAAGATAAAGAAAGCCAGCGCGGGGTGGATAAGGGCGGTGGCCCTGGTGGAAGACTGATCTCCGGAGGAGAAGCCGGGGACCCCTGTCCGGGTATCTGGGCGTGGTGACCACGATGGCACTGAGGGAAACCACCTGTTTCCGCCTTGCGGATTTGGGTATGTAGCGGGTCGTGGCGCAAGGGTAAGGTAAGGGGAAGAAGCCTCGAGGCCGAGAGGAGGAAGTACGCTTGAAGGAGGACATGGGAATCGACGACCAGCTGGCGGCCATGGTTCGCAAACTGGAGGAAATGTGGGCGGAATACCCCGCCGCCGTTTATCTGCCCTGTTTTTACCGTTCCAGCCCTCCGCGCGTTTTTATCTATCCGGACGGGGTCCGGGCGGTGGTAAAGGGCGAGCCGGTTCTCGATTACGAGATCGTCCCCTACGATCTGGCCTCCGCCGGGTACCGGGAGTTGGAGCGCGGAGCTTACAGGGTGGTATACGAATTTTACCCTGGTAAGAAATACCAGGTGGAAGTGGAGGGGAGCCTCTTCGCGAAGATGCTCAAGGGGGAAGCGCTGGTGGAGGAGATAAGGACGCTGCGGGAACGTCTCGGGGTTTACGACCTCGTGCCTCTAGTGGAACTGGAAAGGGTCGGCGACCGGGACCGGGGCGCCGTGCCCCTGCGCATCAGGCGTCTCCGGCCCGACGCGGAACTTCCCTCCTATGCCCACCCCGGCGACGCGGGGCTGGATATCCGCAGCGCCGAGGAGGTCATCCTGCAGCCCGGCGAGAGGCGCCTCATAGGCACCGGTTTGGCCATGGCCCTGCCCGAGGGTTACGCCGCTTTCCTGCAGCCCCGTAGCGGGCTCGCCGCCCGGCACGGCATCAGCATCGTGAACACACCCGGCCTCATAGATTGTCACTACCGGGGGGAGGTGAAAGTCGTTCTGGTCAACCTGGGCCAGGAGCCCTTCCAGGTGAAGAAGGGGGACCGCATCGCCCAAATGGTCATCCAGAGGGTGGAAAGGGCCGAGGTCCTGGAGGTGGAGGAGCTGGAGGACACCGCCCGGGGAGAGGGTGGCTTCGGCTCCACCGGCATTTAAAGGGTCGGGTCTTGAGTCTTTGGTTTCTTTAAAGCATTGGTTGTTCGCAAAGCCTTTGACTCTCGTCGAATTGTAACTGTACTTCCGGATTTTCGTACAGCAGCCTTCGAGGCCTCTGCGCATCCCTTTTCATGACAGGGGCACGCAAAGGAGTACCCGCCATAGGCCAGATCGGATAGAGATGGTAGATATTCCAAATTATTTCGACTGAGCCGCAGCGCCGCGGCCTGTATTGATCCGCTTGAATATAAGGCTATTGTTCGGAGGCAGGATGGTTGCAACAAAGAAGAGAAAAGAAAAATCCTGGATCATGCGGTATCGGGTGAGGGGAGTGTCCGGATGAACGAAAGGAAAGAAAGGCGAGATACAGGCCCACGAGGCTCAACCAAAGGGCTGCCGTAGCTATATCCACCCTCCCGGCGAAATACCCCATCCCCAGGTATCCCAGGGGCAGCGGAAATAGCACCAGAGCGTCCATGGTGGCGAACACCCTTCCCCGGAACTCGGAAGGTATCAAGCGTTGTCGGAGGAACTCGTAGGTGGTGAATCCCAGGGCGTCCACGATTCCCATGCCCACGCAAACGAGCAGGGAAGACCACAGGGTGGAGCTCCGCCCGAGCAGGAAGACCCCCGCGGCGTAACCGCAGAAGCTGGTCAGCACCAGGCTCAGGGGCCGCACCCTCTCCAGCAGCCGGTAGGCGAACAGGCTGCCCACGGCCAGCCCGCCTCCCACCGCGGCGCTGAGCAGTGTGTAGTAGTTCACCTCTCCCAGGCGCCGGCCGGAGAAGAGGGGAAGCAGCACCTCGAAGGCGCCGAAGACGGGCATGAAGAGGAGGTGCATGAGGGTCAACCCGCGCACGTGACGGTCCTTGCGGATGATGCCCACCGCCCCGGCGATTCCCCTCAGGCCCGGCGACAAGCCGTGTCCTCGCGCCGAGGGCCGGCGTACGGCGTCCCTCTCGATGAGCAAGCCGGCCGCCGAGCAGGCCGCTTGGAGGGCGAAGCATAGGAAGAAGGGGCGGGCCTTTCCCAGGTATTTGACGAGGAAATAGGCGGAACCGGTGCTTAAGAGGTAGGTGGTGGAGCGCAGGAACATGTACGCGGAATTGGCCCTGGCCAGCTGGGAGATGTCCACCAGCTCCGGGAGGAGGGCCACGATGCTGTTGGCCACCACCACGCCGCAGACCGAGGCGGCGAAGGCCACGGCGAAGATGGGAAGGGGGTCGTGGAGGAAGGGGAGGAGCAGGAGGAAGGAACCGTACAGCAGGTTGGCGGCCACGAGCAGGTCGCGCCGGGAGAAGCGGTCCACCACGGGGCCCACGAAGGGAGCGGCCAAGGTGTAGGGGGCGAAGCTCAGGAAGAGGGAAACGCTCATGGAAAAAGGGGAACCGGTGCGTTCCAGCACGAAGAGGGGCAGGGCGACGAAGTATATCCCCCGGGCGGCCATTCCCAGAAACTGGGAAATGAGGAGGGTCATCACCCGGCGGTTGGCCCGCAACGGGACGAGGGCTGCTGCTTCCGGCATCAGCGGGGAAAGACCAATCCGGCGAAGGTCACCGCCGAACCCTCCTGGGGATCGAACCAGTGGCAGTGGTCCACCAGGGTGCCCTTCCGGCCTTCAAGCGTTTTTACCAGGGTATAGATGGGCGGCAGCCCGCACACGTGGCGGGAATCCCCTTCCGCCGCCACGTAGTCGAAGAAACCCTCCGCGTCACCTTCCTCCACGTGGCGAAGCATCTCCTTGTCCTTGGCGATGACCGAGGACAGTATCACCCCGTCCAGGGGAAGGGGGCTTCCGAACCTCCGGCCCACGTGGGCCAGGTCGGCGGAGGCTATGAAGAGGACCTCCTTGCCCACGGCCGAGAGCAGCCCCTTGAGGGCGGCGACGAAGGAGGCCACCTGGCGATCCTCCGAGGGGGATCTGCGTTCCTGCACAAAGGCGTGGAAGGAGTTGCAGGTTATGGGGAGGAGGCGGAAGCGGTCCGCCCCGCCGAAGATGAAGCAAAGCAGGGGTAGCTGGATCTCGATGGAATGCTCGGAGCGGTGGGAGAGCTCGTCCCCCAGCCCGTCCATGCCCGCCGCCCGGGCCAGGCCCTCGGCCAGCCCGGCATCCGTCTCCACCAGGCCGAAGGGGGTTAAGTAGTTCTTGCGGGTGAGGGCGAAAAGGCCTTCCATCTCCCCGTGGCAGGTCCCCAGGATGACCACCAGGGGGCGGGAATTGCCGGACAGCGAGGCTCCCAGGAGGGAGTACAGCTTGCCGTAGCACTCCCAACCCCGCTCCAGGTCTATATGCGGAGCCACCGCGGCCAGGGGGGTTTCCGGCAAGGGCGTGGGTTCACCCGCCTCCAGGAGCATGGACCGCAACTGCTGGACCAGCACCCGGGGGTCGGCGGGGTAACCGCTGCCCGCCGAGACCATGGGGCGGTTGGGGAGGGCCAGGTATTCCTGGTCCAGGCGGCGCTTGTAGTTCCGGAAGTTCTCGCTGTCCAGGAGGAGCTTGCGGTCCAGCTCGGCGATGAGGGAAGCCACCTGGTCGCTGGTGATGATGTCCCCGTAGCGCCGCACGTAGGCCGCCTGGAGGTCGCGCAGGGAGCGCGTCCCGTCGCACAAGGAAGCGATGAAGTAGAGGTTGGGGGGGAGGACGACGAGGTTCCTGGCGTATCCCAGGGGGTCGCGCAGGGCCACCACGTCCCTTCCCTGCTGCCGGGCGGGAAAGGCTTCCAGCCGGCGCAACTTGGGATAATCCGATCCCTCCATGTTCCCTCCGTCCTCCGTTCGCTTCGGTGCCTGCCTCGCGGGGGCGCGGGCAACGGCCTTCCGGGGCTTTTCCCGCGGCTTTCTTCCGGGGCATATCCCCTCGAGGGACAAGTATATAACAATTCTTTCCCAGAAGGATTCCTTTCCCCCGGGTGGTTAAGGAGTGGCGAGAGGCCTTCCGCCCGTGACCCCTCCGTTTTTCGTCCGCGGGAAGGGGAAAGAAGGGCCGGGAGAAGGAGCACGGCGATCACCGGACCTCTCAAGGGTATATCTCCCCTAGCGCACCGCCTTTCCGGGATCCGGGAACCAGTACTGACTCTATGCGGCGTGACTTGCGGATACCTGGTCTGGAGTGGGGTTGCGAGCCTGGATGAGGTTTTCCCGCTCCACGAGGTCCCGCTTCCAGTGCCTGGCAATGCCCGGAAGCCTCCCCGTCTACTTTTTCCATGTACACGATATCGAAGGCGATAAACCCATCGCCGACCGAGGACGGGGAACGGGCCGCGCCGTGCGGCCTGCGTGGAACGTACCCCGGGGTGGGGAACCCCCCGCGGGACCGTTAGGGGGTACGCCGCGAACGGCGTTGGTCTTCTCTGGAGGAAATATCAGTTGGTAAACCCGCTCCGGGCCGTTATGGGGCCGCCCGTCTAAGTGGCTGCTGATTTTTCCAGGAGTCCATAACGGTTCAGGTGGACCAGGACCTCGCCCATCTTTTCCGGGGTGTTGTAGGCGATGACCCCCTCCTTCTGGGCCTCTTCCAGTTCCTGGGAGAGAATGGCCGGGGCCACCAGGCAGAGGAAGACCGGCTTGCCGTGCCTGCGGCCGATCTCCGCGTATTCCCGCGCCGGGAAGACGGGGCCGGAGCCCGCCCCGGTGACGAAGACGGCCACCGCGCAGTGGATGTCCTCCTGGGCCAGGGCCAGGTCGGTTGCCCGCAGGTAGAGGGCGTTGTCCGTCCAGGCGAAGGCGAAGAGGTCCAGGGGGTTGGCGGCCACGGCGTGACGGGGGATGAACCCCCGGAGGGCATCGGCTATATCCGGGCGGAGGGGAGGGAAGCGCACCCCGCCTCTCTCGCAGATGTCGCTTATGGCGATGGCCGGCCCGGCGGTGTGGGTGGCCATGAAGACCCCGTTGCCGCGCGGGACACCGCCCATGGAGAAGGCCTTGGCCAGGCAGGCCATCTGGTTTGCCGATTCCACTTGGAGGAGACCGGCCTGGGCGAAGGCCCCGCGGTACACGGCCTCCGAGCTGGCCACGGATCCCGTGTGGGAAAGGGCCGTGCGGGAGGAGCTCTCCGTGAAGCCGCGGTTGTAGACGATGACCGGCTTTCTGCGCGCCGCCTCCCGCGCCCGGCGCAGAAAGTCGTCCCCCCGGTCCAGCCCCTCGATGAAAAGGCAGATGACCGCGGTATCCGGGTCCTCGGCCAGGTACTCCACCATGTCCGCGAACTCCACGTTGGCCCGGTTGCCGATGCTCACGAACTTGGCGATGCCCACCCGCTCGTCCATGAGCTCGTTGAGGATGCAGTTGCCCATCCCCCCGCTCTGGCTGACTACGGAGACGTTCCCGGAGGGGAACCAGGCCAGGGGGCTGGCGAAGGTGGCGTTCACCCCGGCCCGCGTGTTGAGCACCCCGATGCAGTTTGGGCCGATGAGCTTCATCCCCCCGGAGTCGGCGATGCGCACCAGCTCCTCCTGGAGCCTCCGCCCCTCCTCGCCGCTCTCCCGGAAGCCCCCGGCGAAGATGACCCCCGCCCGGCCTCCCCTCTCCACGGCCTCGCGTACCGTGGGCAGCACCTGGGTCTCGGGAACGGCGTAGACGAAGAGGTCCACCCCGTGGGGGAGCTCGGCGATGGAACGGTAGGCGCGCCTCCCCTGTATGGTCTCACCGGCGTTGGGGTTCACCGGGTAAACCTCTCCCCTGTAACCCGTGGAGGTCACCGCGGCCAGGGCGTGGTAGCCCAGCTTGAAGGGGTTGTCGGTGGCCCCGATGACGGCGATGCTCCGGGGCTGGAAGAGGGGCCGGAACTTCTCCAGTATCTCTGAACCCATGGCGCCTCCTTCCCTCGCAGCCTCAGCTTCAATCATACAATAACTCGCTTTCCCGGCCCTCCGGGTGGGAAGGACGCGAACCCTTTCGCCCATGGGACCGCCGAGGGGAAGAAAATCCGTGCGGGACTCCGGCGGGGGGAAAGAGCCTGCCCTTGGTTTCCGGACCCGTCTTACTTTCCCGTTCCCGGCAAGCCCATGGGAGTGCCCGGACGCCTCTCGGGATGGCCCTGCGGGCGCATCTACGCCGATTTCCTGCCGCCTTCGGGGTCCGGCAGACCCTTCAGTCGCCGCTCGGGGGTGGGACTTAAAGACGGCTGACCTCGCCTCCCCGACCTCAAGCGCTCTCCTGGAGCTCACCCACCGCGGAGGGCCCGGGCCGGTAAGCGGCCTTGCGTATGCGGTTCAACAGCGCGTTGGCTGCCCGCGGGAAGAGGTTGGGGTTCATGTTCTCGATGAGCTGGACCAGGAAGCCCTGGTTCTTATTTATCGCCGCCGTCAGCGCCTTGGCGTCCAGGCTCTTCACCAGCCTGGACAAAAAGTCGGGGTTACGGTTGACGATCCCGGCCAGGGCCTGCGGTTCGAGGTGGGCCATGACCTCCCCCAGCAGCCCGCTGTTCTCGTTCACCGCCCTGGCCACCACCCGGGGATCGATGCCGGACATGATCCCCGAGAGGAGGTCCTGGTTGTTGGCCATCTTCCCCAGGAGCCGGCCCAGTCTCCGGACAAGCGCACTCATCGCCCTCCCTCCTTGTTCTTCCGCCCACTACCCGATACGGTGTCGCGTTTCATTATATCACGCGCCGGGGGTTTGTAAAATCGCCGGAAGAAAGCGGTCGAGACTGCCTTGGGAAAAAGGGATTCCAGGCTCATGCAAGAGGTTGGGTTTCTGACCCGCCGGTCATATACATGGAGATCCTCAGCCTACCCCGGCTTTGGGAGCCGGCGGCGGGGCTCCTCGCCCGCCCCCGGCTGGTCAGCCGCCCCCGGTGACCTGCGTCACGGCCTCCCGCCATACGCCAAGAAGGCCGGCGATGGGCGAGCCGCTCCGGATGGTCTCCGCCCTGCCTCGGCAACCCCGGCCGAACCAGATCCGCCCCCGGTGACCTCGGTCATGGCCTCCCGCTGTCCAACCGGCACATAATGGCGCCCAGGAGGAGAACCGGATGTTTAACGCGCCGTTCGAGGGGAAGAATTAGCCTTGAGCGGGCCGGGAAAGGAGTGGAGATCATGGACCAGTACCTGGAGGCAGTGGACGGCGAGAGGAAGGAGCACGACCTTTTGCTCTTCGCCCTGTCCACCTGCGGGTGGTGCCGGAAGGCCAGGAATTTCCTGGAAGAGAACAAACTGGCCTACCGCTACGTGTACGTGGACCTCCTGGAGGGGGAGGCCCAAAAGGAGGTCTTCGAGGAGGTCAAGAAGCGCAACCCCCGGCGCACCTTCCCCACCCTGGTGGTGGACGGGGAGGAGGTCATCGCCGGGTTCAACGAGGACCGCTACCGGGAGGTGCTGCTTTGAGCGGGGATTACCCGCCGGAGGTGCTGGAGCTTTACCGCAGGCTCCACGATGAGGCGGAGGCGGCCGGATACCACCTCAACCCGGACCGGGACTTCACCCTCATGCTGGTGGACGGCCTCTACCGCAACCGGGAGCGCTACGGGTACATGCTCTGCCCCTGCCGCCTGGGCGAGGGGGAGCGGGAGAAGGATCTGGACATCATCTGCCCCTGCGACTACCGGGACGCGGACCTGGATGAGTACGGCCAGTGCTATTGAGCGCTCTACGTGACCCAGGAGGTCCTGGAAGGCAAGCGGGAGATAGAGGGGCAGATACCCGAGAGGAGGCCGGAGCCCGGGGAGCTGGAGCGCAGGAGGGAGGCGGCAAGCGAGCCCGCCGCGGGAGGACGTCTTCCCGTCTGGCGCTGCCGGGTGTGCGGCTACCTGGCGGCCCGGGAGAAGCCTCCCCGCGAGTGCCCCATATGCAAGGCCTCCGCCGACCGCTTCGAGCCCTTCCCACTGCCGGGTGGCCCCACGTTTCCCGTCTGGCGCTGCCGGGTGTGCGGCTACCTGGCGGCCCGGGAGAAGCCTCCCCGCGAGTGCCCCATATGTAAGGCCTCCGCCGACCGCTTCGAGCCCTTCAGCTTATGACCTCGCGTCCCTGCTGAAACGATCCCGTGTGCCCGCTGAAAGTTACATGCGCCGGCGTTTTCGCCCGGGCGGGATCCACCTCCGGCCTCCAGGTCAGGGTATGCGGATCTGCAAGGCGGTAAGAAGCGACGGAGGGATATGCCGTTTCACCCTCGCGTTCGCTTGCCGTCGCTCTCCCCGTGGGTATGGCCTTCGTGCATGGGTGGCTTCGCGATCCGGGCGATCTTCCCCGCCCCCCCTGGCGGGAAAGGCGGTGAAGATCTCCGGGCTCCGGCGGATATGTAACCACGGGTGGAAAATCTTGTTGTATAATACAAAAATCTCCTGCCTTACTCTTCAATAATATTTATATCTTATATATTATATATATCTTGACAACCATCCAACTCTCGGTTAATATTTGTTCGCTTGCGCCTTTTGGGGATGGAAAGACGGTAGACTCCAGGAATCGGGGCACATGGGCGGAGAGATAATAGCCGAGAGGTTCACCCTCCTCAAGACCAGGGGGAGCAACGGACTGGCCTTCACCCACATCGTGGAGGATTCCCTCGACGGACGTCGGCTGGTGGTCAAGGTAAGCGACCGGCTGGGCATCCTGGGGCTGGAGTACCTGAAGGCCGCCAACCTGCTGGCGGAAAACGGTGTGCGTGGTATTCTGCTCCCCCTGGAAGGCGGCCTCCTCGAGGGGGATGAAGGGTATTACCTGGCCTTCCCGGAACTCGGAGAGCCCTCCCTGGAAAACTACCTGCGCATGATGCCTTCCCTGACCTGCGAGGAGGTTCTTCATGTCCTAAAGGGGACGCTCTCGGCTTTGGAAAGTTTGCACCGGGCTGGTTTCCTCCATCTTTTCATCGAACCCCGCAACCTCTTCTACCTCCCACGGCGGTCGGTGACTCTTAAAGACCCCGCCCTGCGTGCCGAATTCTTCCATCCCTTCCTGGAATTGGTGAGCGCCCCCGATTTCTCCTGCTTGCATCCCGCCCTGATGGACGGCGGGCTGCCGGGGCCGGAAGCGGATCTCTACGCATTGGGAAAACTGGCCGAAAGACTGCTCGCTTCGGCGGTGGACGGGGATGTCTCTCCCCTTGGGCCGGCCTTGCGGGAATTGGCGTGGGCCTGCGGGGATGCGGCATGCGAGGAGGCGGGCTCCGGCGGAAAGGTCGTGGAGACCATGGCCTCCCTCCGGCAAGACCTGGAAAGAGCGCTTCTCGGGGTGTGCGCCGGTGGGAAGGGAAGCGAGGGCCGCTTGAGGTCGGCGCTGAAGAGGCGCAAGGGCAGGTCTCCGGGCGGGGATTTGGAGGTTGAGGAAGAATATGGAAGAGAGTCCCTCTGCCCCTCTGGCGCGGGTTCATCGGCTTCGGTTGAAGGTTTCGGGAAGGGGGCGGAAAGCGCGGCTGAGGGGCGTGTATCGGGTACCGCATTAGAGGCCCGCGGGGCTTCCCCGGGGAGTTTACCCGGCCGGGGATCGGAAGGCGGGTCGTCTGTCGCGGGCATGGAACCGGAGACCGGGATGGGGAGAAGCCGCCTTGGCGGCGGCGAACGGGGGATCCAGCCCTGTGTTTCGGGCAGCTCGGTCGAAGGGGTGGCGGGGGGCGATGGGCTTCCAGGTTTTAGAAGACCGGCATGGATGTCCCGCTTCCGGAGACGCGGAAGGGCGAGGGCGTTCCGGGTAGTGATGACCGCGGCGTGCATCGGGCTGTTGATCTCCATACCCTTTTATCTCCTGGTCGCCCGGGAGGGAAGGAGGGTAAGTCCCGCACTGGGATGGGGGGCCTCCGAGGCCGGGGGCGGGGAGGTTCTCCCCGCACTGATGGAAGCCGGAAGGGGTCCGTCGCCGAAAGAGGGGATCCCGGACGGGGCCGGGGATGCGGGCATCGGTGGCATGGCGGCAGGCGCGGAAACAACGCTGCCGAGCGTGGAACAGGGCCTGGCGCCCCAATCGCGGGACGCAGCGCCGTCAGCGGGGAACGAGGTAGCCGGCGCGGAGGGACGCTTGAGCCCCCAAGACCCGGTGGCCCGCTTCACCGTGACCCCTTCCGAGGGGCAGTCCCCGCTGCGCGTGTACCTCGACGCCTCGGAAAGCTACGATCCGGACGGGCATATCGTCTCTTACCAGTGGAGTTGCGGCGGTGGGGCGAAGGCCTTTTACCACGTCTTCGAGAGCAACATCATACCGGCGCGCATGGCGGTGACCTTGACGGTCACCGACAACGGGGGCAACACGGGCAGCGTGACCCACTACGTGACCCTGTACTGAGCTCGCGGAGTCTTCTTGGGAGGACAGATTTTCCACGTGATGGAGGGCTTCGTTCCGGCGTCGGCCGGGACCTTAAAGCACGTCCGCCGGTTAAGTGCACGCGAAGAGGCGGTTTTTCCGGATGCCTCGCGCCGGCTGAAAAGCCGTCGGAGGCCGTCCCGCGTCGCCGGCTTTCCAAGCGGGCCGCGGTCGGGTCGGCCGGGTTCGGGGGTCGGGGGATGGGCGTGCGTAGTCGGCCCGCGGGGTGCTCGGCTCGGTCTCTTCCCGGGGACGGGCGGGTTCCCGCGAGTTGTGGAGGATGAGGCCGGGATCCCTCAACGGGTTTCCGGAGAGATGGAGGACATTGACGGATGCCGAGCGGAGGCGTCTCCGCCGGAGGTTTCCCGGCGGGTCGTTTCCACGAGGAAGGAGGTCTCGAAGTGAAGGTGGTGGTCGTCGAACCCCGGAAGGTGATCCTGGCCGGAGCGCTGGCCTGCCTCCTGTTGGCGGGAAGCTCCCTGGGCGTTTTCTACCTGGCCGGCATGGTGCGCGGGGAATGGGCGCAGGCCTACGGTTCGGAGGGGGTGGGCTCCCGGACCTGGTACTTCCCTGAGGGCTACACCGGCCCCGGTTTCGAGGAATACATCCTCATCTTCAACCCCCCCGCGGACATGGGCGGCACGGGCAAGGTGGCCTTCGTGACCATGGAGTTCTACGGGCCGAACGGCAAGATAGGTTTTCATACCGCCCAGCTTGAACCGGGCCAGAGGGTATCGATCAACGTCAAGGATATCCTCAAGAGCCGCTACAACTACGAGGGGGACGTCTCCGTGGTGGTGGGGAGCTGGGACAACGAGGCCACCATCATCTGCGAGCGGGCCATGTACTTCTCCTACCCCGGGGGCATCACCGGGGGCAGCCAGTCCCTGGGCTACACGGAGGCGGAAGCCCCCTTCGTGCCCTGAGACGCCGCGGGGGGTGCCGGGAATGAAGGTACACGCATGGAAGGCCCTCCTGGCCTTCACCTGCCTGGCCCTCCTCCCCTTCCTCCGCCCGGGCCCGGAGGCGGCGCTCCCTTACCCGGGCCCCGGGGAGGGTTACCGGGGATGGACGGCGGAGGCGGCCATCGACTTACCCCGCCCCCGCCACGTGCAGATGGCCCACGGGGGAGACCGACTCTACCTGGCCGCGGATGACGGGGCGGACGTCTGGCTCTACCGCGCCGCGGACCGCTCCTCCCTGAAGTGGGAAGCGGTGAGGAAGATGGACCTGGACCCCTCCCGCCCGGCCTGCGACGCCTACCTGGAGGCCCGGGAGGGTTGCCTGGCCCTCTCCTGGAAGGAACTGGTGGGAAGCCGCTGGGCCCTGGTGGTGGCCTTGTCCACCGATGGGGGCACCACCTGGCGCACCTGGATGGACTCCAACCCGGGGTGGAACAACTACGAGGCCCACCTGGCCCTGGCGGGAAACGTCCTCCATGCCGCCTACGTGTCCGACTACTCGGGGCGCAACGAGGTCTTCTACCGGCGTTTCAACCTGGAGTTGGTGCCCCTGAACGTCTCCTGCGCCTCCGACCCCGGGGACGGGATACCCGCCACCCAGCCCTGCCTGGAGAGCTCCGGGGAGCTCAACGCCAGCGTGTACTACGTGCGCCAGTCCGGCCCCCCCAATCCGGTGTGGCAGGCCCTCACCGAGGACGCCGGACTGGGCTGGCGCCACTACGAGGCGATCCCCTCCTCCGGGGGCGTGGACCTCTCCTGGCCGGAGGTGGGGGTGTGGAGGGACGGGAGCGACCGGCGGGTGATGGTGGCCGCCGACGGGCGGCACCTGGAGAGCGGTAACCATCGGGTTCGCTATTCCCGTTTTTACAACGGTGTTTGGGAAAAAGGGATAGATAAGGGGTATTTCGGATCATACAACACATATCCTCAACTGGGCATATCCGGTACCTGTATTTTAATGGTTTTTCGGCAGTCAGGTGGTACACTTGGCATGGAAGGGGCAGGCAGGATAAACACCCATACCGGCGAGGAAAGCGCCTGGAACCATATCGACGACCTCTTCTACCTCAACATGCCCTACGACCACCCCGGAAGTATCGATTGCTGCTCGGATGGGGAGCGCTTCTACGCCGCGGCGGCGGGGACGGGCTCCCGGGCGGTGATCATGACCAAGCGCGAGGACGACGTGGACCCCACCGTGTCCATCGAGAACCCCGGGACCTATCACAACTCCGATTTCACCATCTCGGCGAAGGCCTACGACGACTTCGACCGCAGCGCCAACTGGCTGCTGGCCCCGCAGTCGGAGCGCTACGACCGGGGCATCCTTCACGCCGACTTCTTTTACCGCGCGGCGGGGAGCGAGGAGTGGAAGGAATGGCCGGGAGGAAAGAGGGACGCGGACGCCCCCTGGGAGATGTCCTTCCCCGGGGGGAGCTTCCCCGAGGGCCGGTACGACCTCAAGGTGGCGGTCACCGATACCGCCATGCGCACCTCGGAGAACATATACGGCAACGTTTGCGTGGACCGCACCCCTCCCGCCGCCAAGCTCTCCATCTCCCCGCCCGACGGCGATAACGGCTGGTACCGGGAGCCTCCGGCCAGCGGCCCCGCGGTCAGCGGCTCCGATAACCTGTCCGGCATCCGCCGCGCCTATTACCGGCTCGACGACGCGCCCTCCTGGACGGTCTACTCCGGGCCCTTCGACCTCCCCGAGGGAGGGCACGTCATCCGCTACTACGTGGAGGACCGGGCGGGCAATACCTCGCCGGTCATGGAATACGCCTACCGCGCGGACTATACCGATCCCGCGGGCTCCATAACCGTTCCCAGCGGCGGCGCCTATTTCCGGGACCTCATGGAAGTGGAGGCCTCTTGCGAGGACGCCGTGTCCGGGGTGGCCTCGCTCACCTGGCTGGTGGACGGGGAGCCGGTGAAGACGGTGGCCGAGAACCGCACCACCCTGGATCTACGCGGGCTTTCCGAGGGCCGCCATACCCTGCAGGTGGAGATCAGGGATCGGGCCGGGCGCACCTTCCGGCCCCAGCCCGTGGACTTCTACCGCGACGTCACCCCGCCCACGGCAAGCATCGCCGAGCCGCGGGGGCAGGATTGGGTGCGGGGGATAGTGCCGGTAAAGGCCGAGGTGGCCGACAACCTGATGGTCTCCGGGGCGGCCTTCTTCGCGGATGGGAAAAAGATCGGCCAGTGCACCCAGCCCCCATGGGCGGTTTCCTGGGACACCTCCACGGTTACCAACGGATACCATACCCTGCGGGTGGAGGCCTGGGACGCCGCCGGTAACCGCTCCCGGCAGGAGGCCGCGAGCGAATCCACCGTTTTCGTGGGTAATAACATAAGCCAGACCAATCATTTCGCCGAGGGATGCACCCGCCCCGGCTTCGACACCTGGTTGTGCCTGCAGAACCCGGGGGACGATCCGGCGGTGGTGAGCGTCAATTACCAGTTGGGGGAGGGACAGGGCGCGGCCCCGGCCCAGACCTACCTGGTGGCCGCCCATTCCCGGTACACCATCTACGTGAACGGGGTGGTGGGGACGGGCAAGGACGTGTCCATCCAGGTTACTTCCAACCGCCCCATAGTGTCCGAGAGGCCTATGTACTTCACCTATACGGGGCAGGATGGCGCGCGGCTGCGTGGCGGGCACACCGCCCAGGGAGCCCACTTCCCGCGCCGGGAGTGGTACTTCGCCGAGGGATGCACCCGCCCCGGCTTCGACACCTGGTTGTGCCTGCAGAATCCGGGTGAACAGGAGGCCACGGTCCAGGTGGAGTACATGCTGGAGAACGGAGCCTACCTGGGCCGCGCGTACCGGGTGCCCCCCTGGAGCCGGGGCACGGTGATGGTGGACAGGGAGACGGGGGAGGGGCACGACGTGTCCATGCGGGTCACCTCCAACGTCCCCGTGGTGGCCGAGCGCCCGGTGTATTTCCTCTACCAGGGGATGTGGGACGGCGGACACAACGTCATGGGCGCCGGCCGCCCGGAGACAGAATGGTACTTCGCCGAGGGCTGTACCCGCACGGGGTTCAACCAGTGGATATGCATCATGAACCCCAACGACCGGGAGGCCAAGGCCGAGGTGACCTACGTGATGGAGGACGGGGGCCGCATAGAGAGGGAATACCGCCTGAGGCCGCGTTCCCGCTTCACGGTCAACGTGAACAACGACGTGGCCCGGCAGCACGACGTCTCCACCTGCGTGCGGTCCGACCTGCCCGTGGTGGTGGAGAGGCCTATATACTTCCTCTACGCCTCCTCCATAGACGAGGGTTCCAACGCCATGGGGGTGAACAAGGCCGGGTCCTCCTGGTACTTCGCCGAGGGGTGCACCCGGGCCGGCTTCGAGGAGTACCTCTGCCTCATGAACCCCGGGAAGGATGAGGCGCGGACTTCCCTGCGCTTCATGCTCGAGGATTCTTCGCAGCTCTTACGCACCGTCACCGTGCCGCCGGGAACCCGGGTGACGGTGAAAGTCAACGACATCGTGGGGCCGGGGCACGACGTCTCCGTGGAAGTCATGAGCGACCGCCCGGTAATCGCCGAGCGACCCATCTACAGCTTGTACGGGGGCTCTCTGCCCGCGGGTGACACCCTCTCCGGCTATACCTTCAATCCCTGAGGATGGGGCCGGGTGGGGTTTGCCGATCCCGGGGCTCGCTCGGGGGTATCGAGGCCCGGGGTGCTTGGGGCAAGGACTGGTGGTAAAGCGGGAAGACCCCGCCCACGCGGGCGGGGCCGCCACATGCTGGTTGGAAACGGTTCCGTTTCTGGTATCCCCGGTCACACGGTCGTGACCGTCGTTCCACCGAGGGACGGCAGGAGCTTGAACGCCGCGCGGAGGGGTTTTCCCCGCCGGGACCATCACCCCTCCAGCTGCGTCGATCACCTGAAAATGTACTGCGGGGTGGCATGGAGATGTGGATAATAAGAGGTGGTCGAGGCGCCGAAGGGAACAAAGGGTCGGCGTTTCGCCGCATTCGTTTTTCGTCCGGGCGAGAAGGATGTAGGCGGGGAAAAGGAGGGACCGGGCTGGAGATGAGGGTGGCCCTGGTGAACCCCAACCGTTACCTGGAGCCCCCGGTGATCCCCCTGGGCCTGGAGTACCTGGCCCACACCTGGATCGTGTAGGCGGGGAAAAGGAGGGACCGGGCTGGAGATGAGGGTGGCCCTGGTGAACCCCAACCGTTACCTGGAGCCCCCGGTGATCCCCCTGGGCCTGGAGTACCTGGCCCACTACCTGGACCGCGAGGGGCACGAGGTCCTGGTGATCGACCTGGCCTTCTCCCGGGATCCGGCGGCGGACCTGGCCGGGGGACTGGGTTCCTTCCGTCCCCACCTGGTGGGTTTCTCCCTGCGCAACCTGGACACCTCCCTCTACCACGACCCCCTCTTCTTCCTGGACGAATTCGCCGCGCTCATCTCCGCCGCCCGGGAGGCCTGCGGCGCTCCCGTGGTGGTGGGCGGGACCGCCCTGCTTGCCGGGCCCCGGGAGGTGGCGGAGTACGTGGGGGCCGACTGCGCGGTCTTCGGGCCGGGGGAGCGGGCCCTCCCCCACCTGCTGCGCTACCTGGAGGCGGGAGAGAGGCTGCCGAGATTGGTGGACGGCTGGGAGCACTCCTTCGACCGCGGCGAGGTCCCGGCCAGGGCCCGCTGGGTGGATTACGCCCCGTACCTGCGGGAGAGGGGGCTGGCAGGATTTGCCACCCAGACCGGATGCCTCGGGACGTGCGATTATTGCCTGGAGGCCGGCCTGCCCTGGAGGACCCGGGACCCCAAGGCGGTGGTGGCCGAGCTGGCCCAGCTGCGCGAGGCGGGAGTCCGCGAGCTCCACCTCTGCGACTGCGAGTTCAACCAGGACCTGGAGACCTGCAAGGAGCTCCTCCGCCTCTGGGTGTCCGCCGGCCTGGGCCTGACCTGGTCCCTGTACATGAAGCCCTTGCCCCACGACGAGGGTCTCTTCCGCCTGCTGCGCGAAAGCGGGGCCGCCTCGGTGACCCTCTCCGTGGACTCCCGGTCCCTGGCCGCCGGGGCGTACGGGCTGTTCGATCTCCAGAGCTTCGTGGAGCTCGCCCGCCGCCAGGGCCTACGGGTGGCCGTGGACCTCCTCCTGGGTTTCCCCGGGGAGAGGGAGGACGAGCTGCGCGACCTGCTGGACTTCTTCCGGGCCGTGCGACCGGACACCGTGGGGGTCAACGCCTGGATACGCATTTACAAGTACACCGGGCTGGGGAGGGGAATACGCCTCCGTCCTCCCGGGCGGGGCACCTTCCTGGGCCACCGTGAGGACCCCGATTTCCTTCGCCCCCTGTACTACAACTGGTTGGACATGGAGAGGCTGCAGGAGCTGATCGGGGAGGACCCCCTTTTCCGCGTCGAGGGGCTGGAACGGCGCAGCAATTACGAGCGCCTCCGCGAAGGGGATCCCCGCGCCTGAAGCCACCGAAGGCGAGCGCGGAGCCTCGACACCCCCGGCGGTTCTTCAACCTGCGGCCCTTGATCGGTGGCCCGCGGCCGCGGGAGGGAGACCTTCGTTCCGCCTCCCCGCGCGCCCCGCTTTACGGAAAGGCGCGGGGCACACCGCCTTGAAGGTGGGCAGACCCCGCCCTTATAATGAAATTCCAAATTATGGGGGACGATAAAGGGGGATTGGTGAGACCGAGGCTCCGAGGAACGGGAGGCAGAGCCTTCGCGGCCTTCCTCATCCTCTCCCTTCTAGTGGGTTTCCTATCCAGCGGCGCGACGAGGGCCTTCGCCGATACGCCTTGGCCCCCGCCGCCTCCGGGACAGGACCCCTACCGCTACGAGGAATACTGCCGCAGCGAAACACCGCCCGACGACTACCTGCCGACCCATGGCGATTACTGGAAATACGCTTCGCAGCAGGCTTCCACCCTGTACCACCTTCTCCTGGGCCTCTTCATGCCCGACCTCTACCGCCGCGAGCTTCGGGGGGTGATGGGGGCCTCCGTGGACAAGGCCTGGGGGATAACCACCGGCCGGCCGGACGTGGTCATCGCCGTCCTGGACTCGGGCATCCGCTGGGAGGATCCGGAGGTCATGCGGGAGCTGGCGGGTAAGATCTACCTCAACTCGGGGGAGGTGCCACCGCCCCTGGGGGCCGACCGCTGGGACCTGAACAACGACGGCGTCTTCAACGTGGAGGATTACCAGGGCGACCCCCGGGTGACGGATCTGAACGGCAACGGTATGCTGGATCCCGAGGACCTCATCTGGACCTTCTCCGACGGGGAGGACGACGACGAGAACGGGTACCCGGACGACATCTCCGGGTGGGATTTCCTGGAAGACGACAACGACCCCCGGGACGACGCCGATTTCGGGCACGGCAGCTCGGAGTGCGCGTGGTCGGCGGGGGAGGCGGACAACGGCGGCGGGTTTCCGGGGACCTGCCCCAACGCCATGCTCCTGGTGGTGCGGGTGGGGGACTCCTTCATCGTGGACGTGAACCGCTTCGCCCAGGGGGTGGTCTTTGCCGTGGACTCCGGGGCCTGGGTGGTCCAGGAGGCGCTGGGGAGCGTCAACGTCTCCTCCTTCGGGCAGGCGGCGGTGGATTACGCCTGGTCCCGGGGGGTGGCGGTGGTGGCCTCGGCGGCGGACGAGGAGTCGGCGCACCAGAACTACCCCTGCACCTACGAGCGCACCATCCAGGTCAACGCGGTGCAGAAGTTCGCGGACCCGGGGTGCGCGCTCCTCCGCCAGTTCCCCCCCTCCTACCTTTACCTGGGAGGACTTACCAATTACGGGGCTCACACCCTCCTGTCCACCCCCTCGGACGGCCATTCCTCGGGGGCCACGGGCAGGCTGGCCGGGATAGCGGCGCTGGTCTGCTCCGCCGCCGAGGACCAGGTGAGAAAGGGCCGTCTCTGGAGGTACCCCGGGCTGGACAAGCCGCTCTCGGCCAACGAGGTGAAGCAGATACTGACCATGACCGCCGACGACATCGACTTCTCACCGGGCAGGTACCGGGTGAGCCTGGGCCTCCTGGACGCCTTCGTGGGCCCCTCGAGGAGGTTTCCCTCCAATTCCGGCTGGGATCCCTATTTCGGGTACGGTAGGGTTAACGCCCTGAGGGCAGTGCAGGCGGTGACGGAGGGGAGGATACCCCCGGAGGCGGAGATCCGCTCCCCGCGCTGGTTCGAGCTCCGTGACCCCAACGAGGTGGAGCTGAAGGTGGAGGGAAGGGTGGCCGCGGTGCGCGCCGACTCCTACCAGTACTGCGTGGAATGGGGGCCGGGATGGGATCCCTCGGACAAGGAGTGGAAGACCTTGTCCGATTCCTCGCGCATGTACGAGCCACTGGAAGGGGTACTGGCCACCCTGGACCTGGGCGAGGTTTACCGGGCCGTACAGGACCGCCTGCGCAAGGGAGTAGAGGAAGGGGATCCCAACCGGTACGCCTTCACCATCCGGGTCAGGGTGCGGGACGACAGGGGGAACTGGGGGGAGGACCGCAAGACCCTCTTCTGCTTCCACGACAAGGATGCCTATCCGGGGACCCCCTTCCGCCTGGGAGGGGACCTTTCCGCCTCCCCCCGGCTGGCCGACCTGGACGACGACGGTGTGAATGAGCTCGTCGTGGCCACCGGCGACGGCCTGGTGCATGCCTTCCGCTCCGACTTCACCGAGCTCCCGGGATGGCCGGTCCACGCCACCCCGCTTCCCCTGCACCTGGAGTCGGAGGGTTTCGCTTCCGGTAGCCTGCCAAGGGAGGTTTTCGCCTCGGTGACCGGCACCCCCGCCGTGGGAGACCTGGACGGTGACGGGCACCTGGAGGTGGTGGCCGGCGACTCCATGGGAAGGGTATACGCCTGGAACGGCGCCGGGGAGCTGCTCCCGGGCTTCCCGGCGCGCTCCAACCCCCTTTATTCCATCCCCGACCGCGCGGACTGGTGGACGGAGGGAGCCCTCCCGCCGGAATGGTTCGCCTCCCGCCTGGTCCCCGACCGGGTTCATCGGCTGGACAGGTGGAACTGCCTGGACCGCGGGTTCCTGCGGGGCCCGGTGCTGGCCGACCTGGATGTCCCCCCCGACGGCAGGCTGGAGATCCTTGCCGCCTGCCTGGACCAACACATATACGCATGGCATGCCGACGGGAGCCCGGTGGATGGCTGGCCGGTCAAGCTGGTGGACCCCGGAAAGGTGGAGAGGATGGACCCCCTGACCCACACCTGCGCCTTCCGGGATAAGGAAAAAATTCCCAGGGGAAGCAAGATAGTCACCAACCCCTCCGTGGCCGACCTGGACGCCGACGGGAGGCTGGAGGTGATATGCGGGACCAACGAGGCCTACACCGACGAGCGGGTCAACATCTCGCCGGAGACCTTTATCCTCTCCGTCGTCTTGCCCGTACTGGCGCCCTTGCTGGGAGGGGCAGGCAGCGCTTTCAGGCCCGGGAATTCCAGGGTCTATGCCCTACACCACGACGGCGCGGCTCACCCTCTTCCGGAGGGGGCGTCGCCGCCCGCGAACGGGGTGCCCGGCAACGCCTATCTCCCGGGTTGGCCGGCCAGGCTGGCCATGGTCGCTCCCGGGATGCTCCCCAGCGTGGTGGAGGGGGTCAACGGTCCCGCCGCCCTGGCCGACGTGGACGGGGACGGGCGGCTGGAAGTGGGGGTCGCCTCCGCCGCCGGCCCCGCCTACGTGCTGAGGGCGGACGGTTCCTCCTTCCTGGGGGAGGACGCCTCGGGATTGCCCCGCGGCCTGGGTTGCGACCAGCCGGGGCAGGGCGCGGAATCCCCGGACGCGCCGGTGATGTGCGCCCTGGGAGGGGGCTGCTTCGCCCGCCTGGAAGGATATGGGATATGCTACCTCGCTCCCACCATGGGGATGGGGCGGGCCCTGGACCTCCTCTTCCCCGCCGAACAGGTCCGGTCCGACGACCAGCTCTCCGCCTGGAGGGCCGGGGACGGCCGCATGTTGACCTCCTTCCCCCGCCGCGTGAACGACATGATGTTCTTCGTGACCCCCGGAGCGGCGGACATCGACGGCGACGGGGCCCAGGAGATCCTGGCCGGTAGCTCTTACTACGACCTGCACGCCTTCCGGCCCGGGGGCGGCGAGGCCCGCGGCTGGCCCAAGTTCACCGGGGGCTGGACGGTGGCCACGCCGGCGGTGGGCGACCTGGACGGGGACGGCCTGCGGGAGGTGGTCTGCGGGACGCGCGAGGGGTGGCTGCTGGCCTGGAAGACGGGGTCCCGGGTGGAGGACCCCGCGGACTGGCCGGAGTACGGCCACGACCCCTGGAACACGGGGTGCCTGGAGACCGACGCGCGGCGTCCCGGCAGGGTCACCGACCTGGCCGCGGAATTGGTCCTGGAGGACGAGAGGCCGGTAGGGGTGAAGCTCACCTGGACGGCCCCCGGGGACGACGGATCCCTCGGCCGGGCCATGTGCTACGAGGTGCGCTGCCTGGGTGGCCTCCTGGAAGGGAGCAGGTGGAGCGAAGCCGCGCCCCTCGTCGAGGGGAAGCCTCTCCCCGCCGAGCCGGGAACGGTGGAGGAGATGTTCATCCCCATTGAGGTCCTGCGCCGCGTCCTGGAGGAAGGCGGGGGTACGGAAGGGGCCGCAGACCTGTTCTTCGCCCTGCAGGCCCGGGACGAGACGGGCAACCTCTCCCCGCTCTCCAACGTAGTCTCCGTAACCCTTCCCTGACGCTTGTCTCGGCCGGCGCGCTTCGATCTGGTACATGATCCCCAGGCCGGGTTTCCTGTACCACGGTTCGTCCGGAGCGGGGGAGTGGGGCGCGGGGAAGATTAGCCATCGGCACGCATTGGCCAGGGCGCGGGAGATCTCCCCGGCCGCCCACCCGGCCATCCTCGAGGTATTCCGGTATCCCGGCATGGCGCAGGCCACCTCCCTCAGCCGGCCAACTCCACTATCTGGCGGACGTAATCGCGCGCGGCGACGGAATCCGGCCCGTAGAAATCGGCGCCTATCTCCTCGGCGAACTCCCCGCGCACCGCCGCCCCGCCCACCATCACCCTCACGCTGTCGCGCAGGCCGGCCTCGCGCAGGGCGTCGATGGTCTCCTTCATGGAGAGCATGGTGGTGGTGAGGAGCGCCGACATGCCCAGCGCCAGGGGCTTGTGCTCCCGGACGGCATTCACGAAGCGTTCGGGCGACACGTCCACCCCGAGGTCGATGACCTCCAGGCCGGCTCCCTCCAGAGTCATGGTGACCAGGTTCTTTCCTATGTCGTGGATGTCTCCCTGCACGGTCCCCATGACCACCTTCCCCAGGAAACCGGCGCCGTGCCGGGCCAGGACGGGCTTGAGGACCTCCAGGCCCGCCTGCATGGCCCGGGCGGCCAGGAGCATCTCCGGGAGGTAATATTCCCCCGCCTGGAAGAGGTTGCCGACCTCCTCCATGGCCGGGATCATGGCTTCCCGCAGCAGGGCCTCGGGATCGTTCCCCGCCTGGAGCAGTTCCCGCACCCGGGCCTCGGTCTCCTCGGCCTTTCCCTGCTTGATCAGTTCCTTGAGCTCGTCCATCCCCATCCTCCTCAAAGGTACCCGTGTTCCTGGTTCCATTTCCGGGTCTCGTCCAGCATGGCGTAATAATTCTCCATCCGGATGTAATTGGTCAGCGAGTTCCCGGAGCCCATGCAGAAACCGCCGCCCGGCGCGCAGACTTCCAGGATCTCCCTGGTCCTCCGCCGCACCTGCTCCGGCGTGCCCCGGGCCAGGAGGTCCACGTCGACCCCTCCCAGGATGGCGATACGGTCGTGGTACTTGCGGTAGACCTCCTCCACGGGCTCGATGTTGTCCTGGAAGGAATGGCGGGCGTCGATGCCCACCGTCTCGATGAGGTCCTCCATGAGGGCGTCGATCTGGCCGCAGGAATGGAGGAGGAAAGGCTTCCCGTGACGGTGGCAGGCCTCGGCGAACCTCTTGAGGTAGGGGATCACCCACTGGCGCATCCAGCGCGGGGAGAGCATGAGCCCGCGGTTGAACCCCATGTCCTCGGCGTAGAACACGGCGCCCACCGCCTCGTGGGCGGCGCAGCGGTCGATGGCCGCCTCGGCCAGGACGGCCAGCCGATCCAGGATTTCCCCGCACAGCTCCGGGTCCTCGACGCTCTTCAGGGCCATGTTCTCGAAGCCCATGAGCCGCTTGAGGTCCTCGAAGATCCCGGTGTACACGGCCATCACCTTCATGCCCTCGGGCATCTTGGAGGCGGCGTAATCCATGGCCACCAGGCTGATCTCCTCCGTGGAGGGCCAGGGAAAAGCCTCCAGGTCGGCCCGGTTCATGATCAGGCCGTGATGCTCGTCCAGCCACCCCCTGACCTTCCCCTCCTGCTGCGGGTTTTCCCGGGCCAGGAACTCGGTGCGGGGTATGGGGACCACGGGGATCATGGTCACGTAGTCGTAGCCCACCTTCTCCGAGAAGGCCAGGGAGAGGTCCATGAGCCGGAGGCCCAGCTGCAGCTGTTCCATGGTGGGGTTGGGCCCCAGGTAATAGATCTCCAGGGCCCTCTCGGCGGGGAAGCCCATCCCGGTCACCGCGCTCATGACCTCCGGGTCGGCCGCCAGCTCGATGATGGGTACCGGTCCCTCGGTGGTCTCGCGCATGATAACCCGTCGCAGGTGCTCGAAATCGTGGTGGTCCTTGAAGATCTTCTCCGGCACCGCCCCCTCCTTTCCCTCTCCGGCCCCCCTGGGTGTATAGAAGGGATCACGTGAACAGCAACGATTATGCGTTATCGAAACAGATTATATTTGCCCGTCGGTAACGGGCAAGTTCCATATTTCAACCCTGAAGGTGCTTGCCCAAAAGATACCGCATCTTCTTCAACCCTCCCTGAACAAGGACCTTGACACGTGCCCATTCACCGGCCATCCGCGGCGGGCGCAGGGACGGAGCGATCGGCCCTTGACACGCCCTTCTGAATATGTAATATAATTTATACAACTTTACAAATTCGATGCGGGAGGAGAAATGGCGGTCAAGATAATCAGCACCACCGAGTTGAGGTCCAAAGCCGCGGACATGGTCATCGGCCTGCGTCGGGGGGACCGCTTCCTCATCCAGCATTACAACGACATCGTGGGGTACGTAACGCCGGAGATACCGGAGGACATCCTCAAGAAGCTGGGGGTCAAGGCCGGCAAGCGCGAGGAGAGTTTCAAGACGGTGGAATAGGTCCTCTACTCCCGAACCGAGGCATACAACCGGGGCATACCCACGATCCATCCTCTTGGCCCGGAAGCGTGGTTGGGCATGGGGCGGTAGACGGAAAGGCGGCACCCCCCCGACCCCGAAGAACTCCTTCTCATGCCGTCTTCCTGAAGCTCCGGAATCCCCGCGGATGGCCGCGATTAACGGTCCCGCAAGAAGGAGCGTCCCAAGGCAAGGGAGGCGGTCGCTGGCTACGCGACTCCGCTGGACCCCGATGCCTTTTGCTCTAACCCGTGGCCCGGAGCGGCGCGGCCCGGGATGTTATGGGCCCGGGAAGGGGTTGGCTTTCCCGACAGGCGGGGGCGGGAGTCCTCGATCTATGAAAGCGCTTCTTCCAGAACTGGCTTTCCCGACAGGCGGGGGCGGGAGAACCCCGCTTCGGCGTTCCTTACCGGGCTTACCGGGTACGGAACGGGCCGGTATGGGGTTCAAAAGGGTAAGGGACGGCGGGCATGTCTGGGAGCGGAAACATCGGGCCGGCCCATGTGTGGGGGAAAAGGCCCCCAAGGGAGGAAAGGGTTTGTCGGATTATCGCCTTGCGATAGGGAAGGGGGCGGCGCGTTCCTCTTCCGCCCGGGAGCGCGTGTTCTTGGCGGGGAGGAGGTTCCAAAGACCGGCTTGCCTGGTTCGAGGAGGGCGCCTTTCCTTGCGCCACGCCGCCGGACAGGCCACGGCGGAATTCGCCATGGTGCTCCCCTTTCTCCTGCTCCTGTTCCTACTCTTGGCCCAGGCGGTCCTGGTCATGAGGGCCCAGATCGCGGTGACCGCCGCGGCCCGGGAAGGGGCGAGGAAGGGGGTGGAGACCGGAAACACGGCCCTCATCGAGGGGGCGGCGGCCCGCGCCGCTTCCGGACTGGACCAGAGACATCTAAGGGTCCGGATAGAGAGCGGTCCCCGAAAGCGGGGGGAGTGGATAAGGGTGGAGGTGGAGTACGACGTACCCATGGCCATACCCCTGGCGGAAAGGTTCTTCCCCCGCGTCACCGTCCACGGCAGCGCGGAGATGCGCATCGAGAACGACAGGGATGGAGCCTGAAACGTGTCCACCCCGGTGAATGTCATGGCGCGCTTTTACGGTCCCCCATGGGGCCGCGGTGAGTTCAAAAGGGGTTTCGCTCGCCGGTCGCGCCCGGATGGGCAGTCCCGGCTTGCGGGTTGTGCATGTTGTGTTGGTTTTGCGTATGGGCAGCCGCTCCTTGCCGGAGAGAGAAGGGAAACGGGGATGCGCGCTAGGTTTGGTCGAGGTTTCGGCATGACGCGGGGGCCGTCGTGACCGGGCTTTCGCGGCTATCGGCGGGGCCTTTCCGAGGGAGGCTCATGCCCCAACCCCGGGGAGGCGCGCACGTGAATGGTTTACGTGCATCGTTCGCCGACGGTATGCCACGGAAGCGATAACAGAGGATCTCCTCAGGCCGATAGGGAGGGGCCCGTGTTCCGGACGCTAAGGTTGGTGAGGGAAGAAGCGGCGGGGATCACGGTGGTGGCTGCGGCCATGGTGCCGGTAATGCTCGTCATGGCCCTCGTACTGCACGACGTCACTGCCATCTACGCGGCCAGGTCCCGGGCCCAGACCGCCGCCGATGCCGCGGCCAAGGCCGCAGGCCTGGAACTCACCCCCCTCTTCGGGGTGGGTAACGATCCCCGTTCCGCGGCCCGCGATTACGCCTCGCGCAATGGATGCGACCTCCTCTCCTGCGAGACGGGCGGGGACGGGAAATACCTGTGGGTCACGGTCCGCGTGGCCCGCAAGGCGGACCGGCTGTTCCTGAAGCCCGGGGGAGCGGTCCTCACCGCCACCGCCCGCTGCTACCTGGACCCTTATTACCATGGGTCGCCGGGGACGGGTTTGGAAAGGTGACCCATACCCCGAGCCGGGGAGCGGCCAGGCTGGGATTCCCTTTTCTTTCCATGAAATACACCACTGTCTATGGGCGGTGTTCTTGCATCGGCGGGCGAGGGGGATATGGCGAATTCCGGTTCTGTATCCCGGCGACGTGAGATCTCCCCTCCAGTCCCAACATGGATATAAAGGACAGCGTGAGCCCCGGGTCGCGGCATCCCTGCAACTCGGTTTCAGGAGGGGATGTCAGGGGGAACGGGGATCACGGGTGCAAGCCGGTTCATCCACCCTTGCAGCCTCCGCTCTTGGGGATATGTCGAGAATTGCAGTTGATTTTCGGGAATTTTACCGGGGTATCCGCGGGTTATCGGGCCACGCGATCCTTCCCAAGGAGAATATGCCCTGATTTCGAGAGTGCCCTTCTCCGGGTCGAGACGCGGCTTCAGGACGCCGTTAGGAGATCTTACCACCACCCTGAACCTCTCTCCGGTAGACCATGATGCAGGCGTCGTGGACGGCCTCGATGCCCCTTTCCCGGCAGAAGGCAATAGCCCGTGGAGATTCGGCTCCGGGCTGCATCCATATCCTTTTCACCCCCAGCCTCGCCGCCTCCTCCACGACCCTCTCCGTGACCTCCGGGGGCACCACCAGGATGAGCAGGTCCGGCACTCGGGGAAGGCTTTGGATATCGGGAAAGCACTCCACCCCCTCGATCTCCCGGTAGTTGGGATTCACCCCGTAGACCCGGTAACCCCCGTGGTGGAGGTCCATGAGCACCTTGTACCCGTACTTTTCGGGGTCACGGGTGGCGCCCACCACGGCGAAACATCCCAACTCCGTGAGATCGAAATCCATCGCTCCCGTTCCCTCCTTCCCCTCGGCCCGGAGTTTATGTCCCGCGACATTACAAGTATAAACTCCGGCGGCGCGCGAAGGAGATACCCGCGGTAAAACGCTACCCTATTGACCGACACCACGGCGACCGCGCGCCCTCAAGGGGGGATTCTCGGCCTCGCCATGGCCGGGAACCGTTGCGTTGGCGTGCGTGCCGGCGGCCCGCAATATAAGAACGATGCCCGAGCCACGGGTATTGCCTGGTAGCGAGCCGCATGGGAAATAAACCACATGTGAAATAATATATGGGCCCGTATCACCGGTGCCGTGCTTATGACGTATAGAAAGAGAAAGGAGCCGTGGATGAAAAAGTTCGTCAGGTGCGTGGATTGTCCCGCTCCCCTCTGTTACCTGCACGTCTTCGACCATGCTCCGGCCTTTTGTCCCTCCCTGCGGTACGAAAAGGAGATCGAGGAGGCCGGCCGGCGCGTGGCGAAAGGGGAACTGGCGGAGGTTGCCAGGGTTTCCTCGGTGGTGGAGGGGGTCAACTACTGCCGCAAGACCCGGGTGGAGGAGATAATCGATTTCGCCGGGAGGCTGGGATTGAAAAGGCTGGGCATCGCCTTCTGCATAGGGCTGCGGCGTGAAGCCGGCGTCCTCGCCGATGTCCTGGAGGCCCGGGGGTTCGAGGTGGTGGCGGTCTGCTGCAAGCTGGGAGGAATTTCCAAGGAGCATTTCGGCGTTAGGGACGAGGAGAAAATAAACCCCGGGACCTACGAAGGGGCCTGTAACCCCGCCGCCCAGGCGCTGGTCCTGGAGAGCGAGGGGAGCCAGCTGAACATACTCCTGGGCCTCTGCGTGGGCCACGACTCCATATTCATAGCCACTACCCGCGTCCTGACCACCGTCCTGGCCACCAAGGACCGGGTCACCGGGCACTGCCCGCTCCAGCCCCTATACCTGGCCGATTCGTACTACGGGAAGATCAAGGCCGCCGCGGATTGAAGGCACGGCGAGAGCCCCGCCGCCTGGCGCCGTATCCCGGGGAGATGCGGCCCCTCCCATGGGATCGGCCGAGTCGTGGCACCGGAAGGCAAGGACCGGTGCGCGGAGGGAGAAAATCGGTCGGTACGGTGATAGGGCGTGCCTGCCGCCGGCTCAACCGTGGCAGTGTCCGCCGCCGTGGTTCCCGGGATGGTCGCACACGTTTTCCTCGCAGGCCAGTTCTCCCTGGGCCAGGGAGCGGGCCACTTCCAGAAGCTCCCCATGGGCTCCGGTGAAGACCTCGATGCCCATGGAGCGGAAGAGGGCCACCGCCCGGTTACCCATTCCGCCAGCCACCACGTGGGTGACCCCCCATTCCTTGAGCATGGGGGGAAGGGTTCCGGGCGCATGCCCGGGGTTGGGCACGCGCTTCACCAGCCTCACCTCCTCGCCTTCGGCCCGGAAGAGGGCGAACTCCTCGCAGTGGCCGAAGTGGGGGCACACCCCTCCGCCTTCCGCGGCTATGCAGATGAGCATTTTATCCTCCTTTTACCGATGATCCGTGCCATGTTTATCCTTGGCTCGCCGCCCCGGCATGGCTTCCGACACTCACGGTGGAGCGCCTATCCACGCTTCCTCCTTGCGGGTGGTTTGGGGCTCGACCGGCATGGCTTCCCATGCCCATGTTGGGGCATTAAAGGGCATATGTCAAATACCTCCCGGGTTCCGGGCCGGGTTCTGGATACCGCGGTCCGGCGAGCCGACGGTTGCGCATCGCCCCGGGCGTCGGATTTCAATGCCAGGTTCCCGCTTGCGGAGCCGGTAAACCGATTCCCTCCATGACCTTCCGGAAAAGCCGCCGCAGGGGAAGGGAGGCTTCGCCGTTCAGCGCCTCCAGGGGGGTCACGCACAACCTGGCCGCCTCCGCCAACCCCTCGAGATAAGGGATCTCCGCCGCCACCTCCACGCCGCGGGAGAAACAATCCGCCCGGATACGCTCCGTTTCCACCTCGTTGATGTCGCACTTGTTGATGCACACCAGGGAGGGGATGCGGAAAAAAGAGGCCGTCTCTAGGGCGCGCGCCAGGTCGTGCCGCCCGGAGAGGGTGGGTTCGGCCACCATGAGGGCCAGGTCGGCACCGGTCACCGAGGCGATCACCGGGCAGCCTATCCCCGGGGAGCCGTCTACCAGGAGCAGTTCGTATCCCTCCTCGACGGCCAGGGCCTGGGCCTCCATGCGCACCTGGGATACCATCTTTCCGGAGGCCTCTTCCCCCACCGCCAGGCGCGCCCAGACCATCTTTCCGTAAGGGGTTTCGCCGACGAACACCTCCCCTCCCTCCTGGGCCTGCATGCTCACGGCGCCGGCGGGGCACAGGCGCTCGCAGAGCCCGCATCCCTCGCAGGCATGCTTTTCCACCCGGAATTCCCTTATGGCCCCGAAGCGGCAGGCGCCCTCGCAGGAGCCGCAGCGCGTGCAGAGCCCTGGGTCGATGCTCGCCCTGCGGGACACGCTCATGGTGTAGGACCTGCTCGTCCGGGGTTTGAGGAGGAGGTGCAGGTTGGGGGCCTCCACGTCGCAGTCGGCGATCATCGCCCTCCCCGCCTGCTCCACCAGGGCCGCCGCCACCGTGGTTTTACCGGTTCCTCCCTTGCCGCTGAGCACCACCACCTGCTTCATGGGCATACCCCCCGTTTAGGAGACCCTTTCCCGGAGCTTCTCCGACCCCGGGAACGCTCGCCCTCAGATGCCCCGTTGACGCGGGGATCCTTTCCCTGGACCGGGTGGAAACGAGAACGCCCGTTCCTCGATCTCACGTCCTTGCCCTCCCGGGTACCATCTCCTCCTCTATCCTTCGGAACATGCGTAGAAAGCGCTCCCTCCATTCCGGGAGCTCCTCCACGAGGTTGAGACCCCGCGAGTAGAGGGCGGCATATTCTCTCTTGTAAGGTATGCGCAGCAGGACCGGCACGCCGTTCTCGGCGCACCAGGTATCCAGCCCGCCTCCGCCCAGGATGTACTTGTTGATGACCACGCCGTAGGGGACGGCGAGTTCCCGTACCATCTCCAGGGCCATGCGCAGGTCGTGGAGCCCGAACTGGGTGGGTTCCGTCACCAGCAGGCAGTAGTCGACTCCCCTGACCGTCTCCATGACCGGGCAACCCGTGCCCGGCCCTCCGTCCAGGATGTTCACCACTCCTTCCTCAATCCTTTCCTTGAGCCTCCTCACTATGGGAGTGGCCTTCGGTTCGCCGATGTCCAGGATGCCCCGGCAGAAGGATATCTCCCCGCCACCCTCCCCCCGAGCCTTTGCCTTGCCGCATTCCACCCTGCCGATGGGCACCGGCTCCTCTCTCACCGCGTCGCGGGGGCAGAGCAGGGAGCAACCTCCGCAGGCGTGGCAGAGCTCATCGAAGACCATGATCCGGTCACCGGCCAGGGCCAGGGCGTGAAAGGCGCAGAAATCAACGCAGGTTCGGCAGAGGTCGCATTTCCGGGGATCGATCCGGGGCACGCTCAGTTCCACCCTTTCCCTTGAAGAGAAAACGGGTTCCAGGAACAGGTGGTCGTTGGGCTCCTCCACGTCGCAGTCCATGAGGCGCACCCCGAGGCCTTCGCCGGCCAGGGCCAGGGCAAGGTTGACGGCCACCAGCGTCTTGCCGGTCCCGCCTTTGCCGCTGGCCACGGCTATCACCAACGCCAGCCGCCTCCTCCGCCGCATCCCCTGCGGCCCCGGCCGCCGCCACGCCCCCTGCCCGGGCCCATGCCGGGTCCCAGGTAGAAGGGTCCCGGCCCGGGCATGCTCCCGCCCGGCCCCATCCCCGCCCCGGGTGAGTAGGGGGCCGGACCGGGCGTGGTTCCGGCGGGCCCACCGGCGGGGGCTCGCATGCCGAAATGGCCTCCCACGGTGGGGGTGGAGGCGGCGTTCATTCCTCCGGCCATGAAGTTTTCCACCGCCTGCCTCACCGTGCCGGTGATCCCCGTGTAGACGGCGACCCCCGCCTGGTTCAGGACACCGAAGGCGTTGGGCCCCACGTTCCCGGTGAGAACCGCTTCGGCGCCCCGGTCCACCACCATCTGGGCGGTGCCGATGCCCGCGCCGCCACCGGCGGTGAGGTTGGGATTGGGAACCGCCTCGAACTCCAGGGTATCCGTGTCCACGAACAGCAGGTAGGCGCAGCGCCCGAAACGCGGGTCCACCGCGCTTTCAAGGTCGGGCCCGTTCGAGGAAACCGCTATTCTCATCCTCGTTCCTCCTCACTCCTATTCCTTGCATTCGTCCTTGCGGCCGTGATCCTTCCGGATGGAGACACGGTCGCCTTCCGCGTTCTTTTCCCATCTCGGGGGTTCCGCCCGCCCGGCCCTGCTCGCATCGGTCGAATGCGTCCCGTGGAAGCTCTCTCGGGCCGCGGAGCCTCCCCCCGGGCTCAGCAGCGCTCTCCCACCATGGGAGTCCCGCACTCGGGGCAGCGTTTGCTGGAGCACGGGATGCCCCTCTGGTGGGGTTCGCTGTATCCGCACCTGGGGCAGGTGCAGCGGGAGCTTCCGCCTTGCCCCCACCCTGCGGGCCATGTTTATGGCCTTGCGCACGATCATGGAGGCCAGAGCCTGGGGGGAGGTGACGATGAGCACGTCGGTTCGGGGGAGCATCTGCATGACGGTAAGCGGGGCATCGGAGGTACCTGGAGGGAGGTCGACCAGCAGGTAGTCCAGTTTTTCCCAGGAGGTGTCCTCCCAGAACTGCCTGATGGCGTTGGAGACCATGGGCCCTCTCCAGATGAGGGCGTCATCCTCGCGGTCCAGGATAAGGTTCGCGGACATCACCTTTATGCCGCCCGCGGAAAAAGTGGGGCGCAGCTTCCCGTTTTCCACGCCGACCCTGCCCCTGACGCCCATGATCCTGGGTATGCTGGGGCCGGTTATGTCGGCGTCCAGCACCCCGACCGCCAGCCCCCTTTTCTGCATCCCCGCCGCCAGCATGGCCGTGACGGCCGATTTCCCCACCCCTCCCTTGCCGCTCATCACGGCCAGGAAGCGGTCTATCGCGGAGGTCTCCTCCGCCGCCGGTTCCCATGGCGTGGATTCCTCCTGGCCAGGCACATCCTCACCTCCTCTTGAACCCCGGGCTTATCGGCTGGTTTCACATTATCATACATATGCTTATAATTTCAAGTTGACCGGAACCGCTTTGTTTAATCATCTTTTTCATCCCTACTCCTTTACTATCTTTAAATCAAAAACGGGATAGTGGCCATGGACGATAATCGGCGCTCCCTTGATCCTGTTTCAGAACCCCGCTCCACGAACGAGGTTGCCTGGTGCGGGTACAAGCGCTCGGCGCCCTTTCCCTTCGCCGGAAGCCTCCCGCCATTCGAGCGGCCGGCGCCTTGGAGATCCTCGGGGACTCCTGAACTCCGCCATGTTTATCGCGCCTGACTTGGTGAAGCGGTCATGGATCTAACCCCATACACGTCGCAGGCCCGAACCCCACCACGCTTCCGCGTATGACTTGTTCTCCATGCCCCGGAGGCGAGAGCGGGGACGGCGTGCCTCTGCTCGTGAGGAAGAGCCGGGAGATACCGCGATATCCGCTACCTCATCACCACGATCTACCTGGTGCAGGTATGCCGGATTTCGGGGGCTTGCCCGTGAATGTGCTTACCGTGGCATATAGTGAGGAGTTATGGTTCTTCGGCTCGAGGGTCTACGCTGCGGGCGCTTTGCCCCTAACCCCCGGAAAATGCCGGCATGATATACGGAGTGCGAAGCGTGCAGGGCGTACCCTGGGCGCATTTCCCGTAACCGGAGGAGGATGCCCGCCGCTCGATTCGCCCGGGACGAAGCACGAGGTGTAAGGGGATCGTTTCCCGTAACCGGCGAGGAAAACCCGGCGCCCTACCCCTTAGAGGACGGAGTTCCGTAGAGGACGGAGCGGGAGCGGAGCATGCCGGAATCCTTTCCCGTAATCGGCGCAAACTACCTCACGCTCAGTAGATGAAGAAAGGGAAGGCGTCGATGAGCCAGCTCCCATTCTCTTTGACCAGCCGGACCCGGGAGGTCTCCGATTCCAAATTTCCCCGCGTGCCGAACTCGATGGTCACGTCCACCTGGGCGCTCCCCTCGTCGAGTTCTATTTCGCCGGGGTTGAAGTCGTAGGAGCGGGCGGTGCCGAAGACGCCGGAGAATTCCGCCGCCGTCCAGGGCTTTTCCAGGCGGTATTTTTCCTTGTACGCCGGGCTCAGGTGCCGGAAGATGTAATCCGTCTTCCCGTCGAGGCAGGCGATGAGAAAATCCCGCAAGGCCTGCTCCACTTCCGCCCTCTCCTCCTTTTCTTCTCCCGAGTCCGTGGGCTTACGGGACCAGTCCAGGGCGGTAAAGGCGTCCACCTTCCACGCGCTCCCCTCCAGCTTGAGGGCCAGGGTCTCCTCGCTCTCCCCCCTGCCGGTTATTTCCAGGATGACGGTCACCGTGGCCCGGTCGTCGACGAGGGTCACGTCATTATCGGGGGAGAAACGGTAGGATGTCAGGTAGCCCAGGGCGGCAATCAGGTCGTTCCTGGTGATGGGATTGGGTACCTGGTTGTCCTCAAGGTATTCTTCGGTCATCATCTCGCGCAGGCCTTCCACCCGTAGATCCCCAAGGGCGTTGAGGAAGGCGGTGGCCGCCTCCGTTATGTTGGAGAGCCGCTCCTCCCGGCTCTCCTTTTCCCTTCCGCACCCGCAAGGCGCGAAGGAGCAGGCCGCGATGATGATAATGATGACCGTGGCGAAAACGGACGCCGGCAGTCCGAAGGGTTTCCGCCCCCGGCCGAAGGACGATCCGAAACCGCAGTCAGGCTCTCCGGCCCCGGCTTTAATCCCCACACGAAGAGGGCCCTTGTCGTCCCTTGCGTTCATTTTTCCCATTGGATTTGTCCCCGCTTCTTCACTCCTCGCCAAGGGCCGCGTTTTCCGCCATGAATCCCGCTCCCGGATGCCTGCACCCTCTGGGTTGGAGGGCCTTGATCCGCAAAGCGGTGACGTTCCTAATTTATGATATGCCGCCCGGCGTTGGTTGTCCTCCATGCAAGGCGAAAAGCGAGTGGTCCCTTGACGGCACGCGGATCTCCGGTGGGTGGACGGCTGGCAGGATACGCGCGGGCGGCTTTCGTAAGCCAAGGAGTCATAGGGGAAGGGAGCTTCACGCCGGGCGACGCTCCATTATCACCGCGGCGGGGTCTAAGGGAGAGGGGCGACAGGGGGCCCGATCCAACCACATGGTTTTGGTAGGGAAAGCAACCCCATGCGGGCCGACGCCATATCGTCCCAGCGGGGCTTTGGGTCTGCAAAGGGTCAAGCGGCCACCCTGTCATCCGGCGGAAACAGCAAGGCAGGAAAGCCCGGGATGACCTCTTCGATGTTCGACCTGTCCGGTTCGTTTGACTATCCCCATAGGGGGTCTTATCAAGGCAGGAAAGCCCGGGATGACCTCTTCGATGTTCGACCTGTCCGGTTCGTTTGACTATCCCCATAGGGGGGTCTAATATAAGTAGGCGCGCCGGAAAAGCATGTTCGCAAGCCACTGGCATCCTCTTTATGCTGTGGAGCTTCGCTCGGGAGAGTGAGGTTCGCCGGGAGAAGAGAAGCCGGCGCGAGTACGTTAGAAGGAGGGAAAAGGAATGCTTGCCCTGTTCCAGAGTTTCGGCCTCCCCGAGCTGGGAGTGATACTCCTTATCGCCCTCATCATCTTCGGGCCGGCTCAACTTCCCAAGATCGGGAGATCCGTCGGGAAGGCCATTCGCGAGTTCCGGGCCTCGAGCCAGGAGGTATCCAAGGCCATCCAGGAAGGCATCGAGGGAACGGACGAGGAGGAAGGGGCCAAGAAGAAGAAGTCCTCGGACGACGAGGACTGAACTCCCGCCGGACGATTCCCGGACCGTTATCCCGCCGAAAGTCCATTGCTTGGTCCGTGCGCTTGAAAAGCATCGGCCCTCATCGGTGAATGCTTGGCTGCCGCCGGTGTTTCTTATGTCAAGCGTGGGCGCGGGTAAGAAGTGAATATTATATACAAATCAGGGTACCGGTTGTTGCCGGGTGGAGGAGCGGTGCCACCCCATGGAGCTATGCGAAGTCTGGATGAGCACGGTTCGGGGGCTGCGAGGATGCGGGGGAGATGAACGAGATGCCTTCAACCTTTAGGGCGTGAAGAAATGAAGTCCGGCGTCATCGTGTCAAGGGGTTTTTCATCCTCCCTCGGGCTGGATGATACTGCGGGGCGATAGCACTCAGGGTAGAGATACCTGGGAGGTTCCGGTGGCCGAGCTGAAAATGTCCTTCATAGAGCACCTGGAGGAGCTCCGCAGGCGTATCATAGTCATCTTCCTGTCCCTCCTGGTGGCGGTGTGCGTGGGGTACGTATTCTCCTGGGAGATCCTCGATTTCTTGAAGAGGCCGGCCACCAAGGCGGACATCCCCCTCAACCTCTACTACCAGACCGTGCTGGAGCCCTTCATGGTGCGCTTCAAAATAGCCATGTACGCCGCCCTGGTCATCGTCCTGCCGGTCATCCTCTACGAGATCCTGGCCTACGTGGCCCCCGCCCTGCGCAAGCGGGAGAAAAGGGTCATGTACAGCGCCCTCTTTTTCATCATCCTCTTCTTCTTGGCCGGGGCCGCCTTCTGCTATTTCTACATCCTCCCGGTGGGCCTGGACTGGTTGGTGGGGCAGGCGGCGGGGAGGATAAGCCCGGTCCTCATGGCCGGGGATTACGTGGGCCTGGTGGCCCTGCTCATGCTGGCCCTGGGCCTCACCTTCGAAACGCCACTCTTGGTCTGGTTGGTGGTGCGCCTGGGGATAGTCACCCCCCAGAGGCTTCACCGCGGATGGCGCTATGCCGTCATCGCCATCCTGGCTTTCGCCGCCCTCATCACCCCGGACTGGAACCCCATCACCATGATGTTGGTGGCCGCTCCCATGTTTCTCCTATACGAGGGGAGCATCCTCTTTGCCGCCTTGGGCAAAAGGGCTGCGGAAAGGCGCAGGCAGGCCGGGGAAAGGGAACTGGAGGAAGATATGGGATGAGGGGTTCCGTCCTCTGGTTTCCGCCGGTTCACGGTGTCATGTGACCGTATAAAACGGGCGAATATGATAATCTTAACCACCGTCACGCCGGTTCGTGCGCGTCAAGAGGCCGTTTATATGGAGATCGGCCGGTGGGCGGCGGCAAGGGCCTGCGGTTACTCCGGGTGGGAGTTCCGGGGCGCGGTTCATAAACGGCCGGAGGCCCGGCGAGGGGTCCGCGAGGGAGGAAGACGGTAACGGACTGGAGACCATCCGGCGGTTTCCCAGCCGGGAGGTGTTTCCCGGAGGGCAAGGATAGTGGAGGTCGCGGTTCCCAGGGCTGCCGCGAATAGAGGCCGGGGACGGATGCGAGGAGGTGAATGAACATCGGCGATTTTAACCTCAGACAGCGCAGGATCAGTAAAAGCCTGGTCAACCGCCGGGCAAGGGAGTACGTGGAGAAGAAGCCCCAGCTGAAGGGGATCATCGGGCTTTATCGCGAGGTCTTTTCCGTTCAGCGCCGGATGTCCCAGCGCATCCCCGACCGCCTTCCCCACATCGAAGGGGCCCAGGTCTCCTCCCGCCTGCAGGAAGGCAAGCTTTTGCTCGAGCCGGAGGAAGTGGAGATCGACCTTCCCCTGCTGGTGGAAATGATCCGGGAGATAGGGGAGGCGCTGTTAAGGAAAGGGGAAAAGGAGCCCGAGGGCATGAGGGCCTTCCTCGAGGGGATCGCGCAGGAGACGGCCCGGGAGCTGGTCGAGGGCTACCTGGCAGGCGACGAGGATAGGTTCAACTCCCTGGCAGAGAGTCAACCGGTGGAGCCGGAACTCATATATCTCCTCCTGCACCTCTCCCTGGCCCCCTTCTACTGGAAGGCGGCAGGCCCGCTGGCCCGCCAGGCTGATCTGGACCAGGTGCCGAGGGGGACCTGTCCGGTGTGCGGCGATCTTCCGCTCATGGGGTTTCTGAGGGCCGAGGACGGCCTGCGGGTGCTGGAGTGCTCCCGTTGCGGGACCCGCTGGGGGTTCCCCCGGCTCATGTGCCCCTTCTGTTCCACCACCGACCAGGAGAAACTGGGTTACATATATGCCGAGGAAGACCCGAACCACCGCCTTTACCTTTGTGACAACTGCCACAGGTACCTCAAGGTGACCCAGGGCTACGCGGGAAAGGACGAGGAACTGGTCCTTCCCCTGGAGGACTTGTCCACCGCTCACCTGGATCTGGAGGCGGAGAAGAGAGGTTACCGGAGGGGGTGCCGGACGGTCTTTTCCTGACGCCCCCGGGGCGGCCTGGACCTCGACGGCTCGTGCCGGGTCTTTAACGTATAGGGGAAGAAGGAAAATATCGCAAAGAAAGGGTTGATCCGGGGCGCCCTTAAACGGCGGTACCCGATTCCCGCCTCAGCAAAAGCCATGGGCTAGGTGGAGGAGGAGCTTGGAACGGTTTCCGCTCCCCCCCTTCGTGGCGGAAAAAAGGGCGAACGAGAGAGTGTGATGGATGCTGTATCCTTTCGATGGGCACTTTGAGTTTGAAAAAACACGGGAGACCACCCTGCCATCCCGGCTAAACAAGCCGAAAAAAGAAAAGGCGATCTCTCTTACTGCTTTATGTTGCGTTTTAAAAAAAATTGATAGTATAATGTCGGCGATTTTGAGGATTTACGCATGGCAACCTTTATTCATGCATGCGGATCCTGATGCAGGAGTACCTTGAAAATTCGGCCCGGTTAAATCGTCCCGCAAGGGATTATCCATAGATCGATGTTTCGAGGTTCACGGCAGGAAACGAGGAAAGTGCAGGAGTCGACCTAGGAAAGTGGGGGGAGAGCATGGAACTTTCACGGAGAAGTTTCCTCAAGCTGTCGGGCGCCGGAATCGGCGTGACCGCCCTCGCCCATCTCGGTTTCACGGCCTCCGCCTACGCCGCCGGCGATGAGCTTCGCATCCGTGAGGCCAAGGAGAGCACCACGGTGTGCCCGTACTGCTCTATAGGATGCTCGGCCATCGTCAGCGTGCAGGACGGCAAGGTGGTGGGGATCGAGGGCCTTCCCGACAGCCCCATCAACCGGGCCAGCCTATGCTCCAAGGGTCAGTCCATTTTCCAGGTGGCCAACAATGAACGGCGCCTGACCAAGGTTCTTTACCGGGCGCCTGGAGCCACCGAGTGGGAGGAGAAGACCTGGGAGGAGGCCATCCCCAGGATAGCCCGTCTCATCAAGGACACCCGCGACGCCACCTTCGTGGAGACGGAGGAGGTTGGTGGGAAGCAGGTGACGGTCAACCGTTGCGAGGGAATCGCCCAGCTGGGAGGGGCGGCCCTGGACAACGAGGAGTGCTACCTGGCCGTCAAGTTCGCCCGCGGCCTCGGCCTGGTGTACATCGAACACCAGGCACGCATATGACACTCGGCCACAGTCGCCGGTCTCGGCGGCACGTACGGCCGGGGGGCCATGACCAACCACTGGATCGACCTCAAGAACGCCGACGTCTTCATGATCTGCGGCGCCAACCCGGCGGAAAACCATCCCGTGTCCTGGAAATGGCTGGAGAAGGCCAGGGAGGAGCGTGGGGCCAAGATAATCGCGGTGGATCCCAGGTTCACCCGCTCCGCGGCCCGCGCCGACCTCTTCTCCTTCATCCGGCCGGGTACGGACATCGCCTTCTTCAACGCCCTGATCAAGTACGCCATAGACAAGAACTACATCAACTGGGAATACGTCCAGAACTACACCAACGCTCCCCTGCTCTTGAACCCGCAATTCAAGGGTCCGGTGGAGCTGGACGGCTACTTCAGCGGATACGACAAGGAGAAGGGGAAGTACGATACCAAGACCTGGACCTACCAGACCAACCCCGCCACGGGTGAACCCCTGCGCGTCCAGCTCATCCCCATCGCCGAGGACCCCGACTTCCCGGGACGAGGAGTGCCCATAGGCCCCGTGGATTCCAACGGGAACTACATCCCCAACCCCGACGAGGCCATCGCCGGGACCGTCTTCGCCAAGCTGAAGGAGCACGTCTCCCGCTACACCTACGAGGGCGAGAACAGCGTGGTGGCCAAGGTCTGCGGTATGGACCCGGCCAAGTTCAAGGAGATCGCGGAGACCTACGTGGGCATAACCCACAAGCGCGACAAGTCCGGGAACCTCATGTACGCCATGGGCCTCACCCAGTTCACCTTCGGGACGGAGAAGATCCGGGCCTTCGCCATGCTGCAGCTCCTGCTGGGCAACACCGGTCTTCCCGGAGGGGGCATCAATGCTTTGCGAGGGGAGTCCAACGTGCAGGGATCCACGGACTTCGCCCTGCTCTCGCACATCATCCCTGCCTACATCAGTGTTCCCAATAACGAGGACGTGGATTACGAGACATACCTGGCCCGCGTAACCCCCAAGGCCGGTTACTGGGTGAACACCCCCAAGTTCATGGCCAGCCTGCTCACCGCATGGTGGGGCGAGTACGCGGTCAGGGACTTGGGTGCCGCCTATCAACTTCATCCCAAGGTGAAGAAGGGCAAGAACTACACCCACATAGGCCTCTTCGAGGACATGTACCAAGGCATCATCAAGGGAATGATCGCCTGGGGGCAGAACCCGGTGGTGGGCGGTGCCTGCGCCAACCTGGAGGCGGCGGCCCTGGACAAGCTGGAGTGGCTGGTGGCGGTCGACCTCTGGGAAACCGAGACCATGAACTTCTGGCGGCGCCCCGGGGTGGAGCCCAAGGACATAAAGACCGAGGTATGGGTGCTTCCCGCCGCCTCCTCGGTGGAGAAATCGGGCTCCGTTACCAACTCCGGCCGCGTTGCGCAGTACCGCTGGAAGGCGGTGGAGCCTCCAGGGGACGCCAAGAGCGACGCCTGGATGATGCACCAGATCATGAAGGCGGTGAAGGAGCTCTACAAGGCCGAGGGAGGCAAGGGCAAGGAGTGCGTAACGGAGCTCTTCTGGGCCTACGAGGAGGATGAGCACGGCGATCCCGACTTGAACCAGGTCCTTTTGGAGATCCACGGTTTCAAATGGCCCGAGGGGGAGTTCAGTTGGGACAAGGCCTTCGAGAGCCCGGTGCTTAACTTCACCAAGCTGGCCGACGACGGCAGTACCGCATGCGGCAACTGGCTTTACTCCGGCGAGTGGGCGAGCGATGCGGATATCGCAGCCGCGGCCAAGATCCTGGGCATAAGCGGGGTGCCGGAAAAGATCCCGCGGAGCGGCCAGGCCCTGGAGTGGAACGGGATACCGTTCGACAAGGCCAAGTGGCATTTCCAGAAGACCCCCACCTACTGGTGGGACGAGACCGGGAAGACGCTCTACTTCAAGAACGAGGCCACCGGCAAGTTCGGCACTTACAGCTATGCCACCAATACTTACGGCGAGGTGAGCGAGCCGCCGGCTTCCGCGAAGCAGGTAAACGTGGGGACCTATCCCCTCTGGGGATGGGCGTGGCCGGTAAACCGCCGCATAATTTACAACCGTTGCTCCATGGATTACTCCGGCAAGCCGTTCGCCCCGGACAAGGCCCTCTTCCTTTTCGATGCGCAGGGGCAGAATCTGCTCATGAAAAACGATGTCAATGACTTCTTCGCCATCAACAAGAAAGGTTCCCTGGCATCGGATTCCGGAGCCTCGCCGTACATCATGAACCGCGAGGTCGGGGCGCAGGTCGGGCGCCTGTTCTCCAACAGCATGGCCGAAGGCCCCTTCCCCGAGCACTACGAGCCGCGGGAGAGCCCGGTAAAGAACATGCTCTCCTCGGTGCAGAACAACCCCGCCGCGGTGCTGGAGTGGCCCTCGGCCAAGAACGAGCCCGACAGGTGGGGATTCGCCGAGGTGGGGGATCCCAAGTATCCCTACGTGTGCACCACTTACCGGGTGACCGAGCACTGGCAGGCGGGGCAGATGACCCGCAACAACTCCTGGCTGGGCGAGGCCATGCCGGAGAACTTCGTGGAGATCTCCAAGGAGCTGGCCGACGAGCTGGGGATCAAGAGCGGGGACCTGGTGGAGGTGGAGAGCAAGCGCGGCAAGGTGCAGGGCGTGGCCGTGGTCACCGTGCGCCTGAAGCCCCTGGAGATCGGGGACAACGGGAGTACCAGGAAGGTCCACATCGTCGGATTGCCCTGGCACTTCGGGTTCATCGGCCTCTTCACCGGCGGGCCGGAGCGCAACGGGATGTCCAAGAAGAACTACGCCGCCAACCAGCTCACGCCGCACGTAGGAGACGCAAACACCACTATCCCCGAGTCCAAAGCGTTCCTGGTGAACCTAAGGAAGGTGAAGTAAAATGGCTACCCCGACGGATATGGCCATCCTCTTCGACGCCAGCAGGTGCACGGGATGCCGGGCCTGCCAGGTGGCCTGCAAGAACTGGAACCAGCGGGGATACACGGAGACCCAATGCGAAGGCACCTACGAGAACCCCCCGCAGCTCACCGCGCAGTGCTGGATGCGCATCCTCTTCAACGAGCCGGAGGAGCGTCCCAAGAGTGACGACGGGATCTACTGGTACTTCACCAAGTACCAGTGCATGCACTGCACCGACGCCACTTGCGTCAAGGTGTGCCCCAGCGGGGCCACCAAGAAACACAAGGTTTCGGACGGGGACCAGGAGGCCTACGTGGTGAAGACCGACCCCAAGCAGTGCATCGGCTGCAACTACTGCGTGGCCACCTGCCCCTTCCAGGCCTGCCGCTACGACGAGAAGGAGAAAGGGATCTTCCGCTGTGTGATGTGCCTGGACCGCATAAGCCGGGATCCGGCGACTTTCCCCACGCCGGAACAGGCCTCTCCGGACCTGGAGAAAAACGCCAAGGACTCCTACCCCACCCGCAACCGCCCCGCCTGCGTGCAGACCTGCACCAGCGGGGCCCTGGACTTCGGCACCCGCGAGGAGATGCTGGCCAAAGCCAAGGAGCGGGTGGAATTCCTGAAGAAGGAGCGCGGCAAGGAGAAGGCCCAGGTCTACGGCGAGAACGAGCTGGGTGGACTGCACTACATCTATGTCCTGGAGGACTCCCCGGAAAAGTACGGCCTGCCGGAGAAGCCCACCGTCCCCGCCGGCGTGACCATCTGGGAGACACTGGTCAAGCCCGGTGCCCCCTGGGGAGGCCTGGCCCTGGTGGGCTTGGTGGCGGCCGCGGGTATCGGTTACGTGATCAACAAGCGCAACGAAGGGTTGGAGCGCCAGGCTTCGGGAGGGGGTGAGTGACATGGCGGAGCTCAAGACCTTCAAGGGAGGCATCCATCCCCCGTACAACAAGGAGCTGGCCTCGGGCAAGGCCATCAAGGCCGCTCCCATCCCCTCCGAGGTGGTCATCCACCTGCAGCAGCACATCGGGGCCCCCTGTGAGCCCCTGGTGAAGGAAGGGGACCGGGTGGAGGTGGGCCAGAAGATAGGGGAGGCCCAGGCCTTCGTCTCCGCCCCCGTGCACGCCTCTGTCTCCGGCGTGGTCAAGTCCATAACCGAGGTCCCCAACTTCACCGGGGCCAAGGTGAAGAGCGTGGTCATCACCCCGGACGCCTCCCAGCCGGAGTTCCAGAAAAAACCGGGCAAGGACCTGGAGTCCCTCACCGCCGAGGAGATCCGGGAGATCGCCCGCGAGGCCGGGCTGGTGGGCATGGGAGGGGCCGCCTTCCCCACCCACGTGAAGATCACCCCGCCCTCCGACAAGCCTATCGATACGGTGATCATCAACGCCTGCGAGTGCGAGCCCTTCCTCACCTGCGACCACCGTCTCCTTTTGGAGCGCACCGACGACTTGATCGCCGGGGCCCGCCTGCTCAAGGCGGCGGTGGGGGCCGGGAAGGTCATCTTCGGGGTGGAGGCCAACAAGATGGACGCCGTGGACGCCCTGCGTTCCCGGGCCTCCTCCTACCCCGACGTGGAGGTGGAGGTCCTGGAGGTCAAGTACCCGGAGGGGGCGGAGAAGATGCTCATCTTCGCCTTGACCGGCAGGAAGGTCCCCCCGGGCAAGCTCCCCTCCGAGGTGGGCTGCCTGGTGCAGAACGTGGGCACCGCCGTGGCCTTGTACGAGGCGGCCGCCTGGGGCAAGCCCCTCTACGAGAGGGTGGTCACCGTGACCGGCCCCGGGGTGCGGGAGCCGGCCAACCTCCTGGCCAGGATAGGCACCCCCATCGCGACCCTCCTCGAGGCCTGCGGAGGCCTGGTGGGTAACCCGGTGAAGCTCATCATGGGCGGCCCCATGACCGGGTGGGCCCAGCCCGACGCCTCCGCCCCGGTGGTCAAGGGGACCTCGGGGGTGGTGGTCCTCACCTCCGACGTGGTGGACCTGGGGGAGGAGTCGGAGTGCGTGCGCTGCGGCAAATGCGTGGAGGTGTGCCCCATGTTCCTCTCCCCCAACTTCATCGTGCAGTCGGTCAAGAGGGGGCAGTGGGACAAGGCGGAGATGTGGGGAGCCCTGGACTGCTTCGAGTGCGGGTGCTGCTCCTACGAGTGCCCCGCCTACATCCCCCACGTGCAGTACGTGCGCAAGGCCAAGGCCGAGATCGCGGCCCTGAAGAAGAAGTAGAGGAGGCGATGGGAAATGGCAATGGAAAACCTGGTCGTCACCCCGCCCCCGCACCTGAAGAGCAAGGAGCAGACGGCGCTCGCCATGCGCGACGTTCTCATCGCCCTGGCTCCCATCACCATCGCCGCGCTGGTGGCTTTCACCTATAACGCCCTCTTCAACATCGCGGTATGCGTGGGGTCGGCTATGTTCTTCGAGTGGGCGGTGCGCAAGGCGAGGAAGAAGAAGGTGACCCTTTCCGATGGTTCGGCCGCCGTGACCGGGCTGCTACTGGCCCTCCTTTTGCCGGCCAAGATCCACTGGCTGAACATGATCATCGCCTCCTTCGTGGCCGTGGTCATCGTCAAGGAGCTCATGGGAGGCCTGGGGAGGAACATCTTCAACCCGGCTCTCTTCGGGTTCGTGTTCATCCTCATCGGCTCCGGGTTCCTGGCCAGCTGGACCGGTCACCTCGGCTTCCTGCCCGGCGGCTTTGACGGTGTGCAGGCGGCTACTCCCCTGGCTTACATCAAGCACGGGCTGGAGGGACCCCATCCCTCCTATGCCGCCCTGCTCTTCGCCAACTACGGGGGGGCCATCTCCGAGGTGGGTTGCTTCTGGATCCTCCTGGGCGGCGCCTACCTGATCTACCGCAAGGTCATCAACTGGGTCATCCCGGTTTCCATCCTGCTCACGGTGTTCATCCTCGGCTACATCGTGGGTTCGGACGGGCTTTATCAAATCCTGGCCGGGGGTGTCATGCTGGGCGCCTTCTTCATGGCCACCGACTGGGTGACCAGCCCCATGTACCGGTGGGGCCAGGCGGTCTTCGGGTTGATCATCGGGATCTGCGTGGTCCTCATCCGGGTTTACGGGGCTCCCGCCGGGGCGGTCGCCTACTCCATCCTCATCGGCAACGCCTTCGTCCCGCTGCTGGACAAGGTGTTCAAGCCCAAGAGGTTCGGAGAGGTGGTGGCCGCCTGAGGCATGTGGCGTAGCGGCTCACCGGGGGCCGGGCACTGCCCGGCCCCTTTTTCTCGCCTCCTTCTCTCAGATCTTATGTTGCATTACGCCGGATAGTCACATGGCGCCGGAAAGGAAGGCGGCGCAAAGGAAGCCCGGCCGGCGAGCAGGCACTTTCCCAGAAGCCCACGGCCCCTCTCTCCCGGTAATGCGCCATCCCCGTCTCTGCTTTGCGCCGGATGGTTGCGTGGCGCCGGAGAGGACGGCAGTGCGGGGGAAGCCCAACCGGGGAGCAGCCACTTCCCCTTAAGGCCCCCGGACCGCCCTCTCCCGGCGATGGGTTATTGTATATGGAAACGGTGATGAAAACGGGAGATTTGGCGGAGGCGGTCTTTGTGGGTTGTGCAGGGGATGGGCAGGGGAGAGGAAACTTAGGTGGCCGGCGGGGTGCGGAGGCGAAAGGATCCTGGTTCCCGAATGGAGGGCCTGAAGCGCGGCGCTTGGGAGGTGGATATGGGGTGTTAGACAGGGATACACCGGCCCACATTTCCAACCTCCCGGAACCGCCCGGCTCGGATTACCCCCGGTTCGGTCTCCGGGAGGACCAGGTCCGGGAGAGGGTGGAGAAGGGGCTGATCAACCGGGTGAAGGAAGCCACCAGCCGGCCCCTCTCCCATATCATCCGGGCCAACGTCTTCAACCGCTTCAATGCCCTCCTGGGCGCTCTGGCGGTGATCGTCCTGTTGCTCGATTCCCCCCGCGACGCCCTCTTCGGCCTGGTGTTGGTGTTCAACACCCTCATCGGGATCATCCAGGAGTGGCGGGCGAAGAGGACCCTGGACCGGCTGTACATCCTCACCGCGCCCCGCGCCCGGGTGGTGAGAGAGGGGGAGACCAGGGAGGTCTCCCCGGAAGAGATAGTCCTCGATGACCTGGTGGAGGTGGGGCCCGGCGACCAGATCCCGGTGGACGGGGTAGTGGTTAGCTCCCAGGGATTGGAAGTGGACGAGTCACTTCTCACCGGTGAATCGGTACCGGTGCCCAAGGAGCCAGGAGACGGGGTGTGGTCGGGGAGTTTCGTGTCCAGCGGACAGGGTAGGTTCCGGGCCACGGCAGTCGGCGAGGAGGCCTACGCCCGCAAACTGGCCTCCCAGGCCAAGCGCTTTTCCCTGGTCTCCTCGGACCTTAGGAAGGCTACGGACACCATCCTGCGCTACATCACCTGGATCATGATCCCCGTCGCCCTGGTCTTCGTCACCGGCCAGTTGCTGACCCACGTTTCCCTGCGGGAGGCGGTGATCGCCTCCGTGGCCGGATTGGTGGGCATGGTGCCCGAGGGACTGGTGCTGCTCACCAGCATCGTCTTCGCCGTGAGCGCCGTAGCGCTGGCCCGACGCAACGTCCTGGTGCAGGAGCTCCCCGCCGTGGAGGGCCTGGCCCGGGTGGACGTCGTCTGCCTGGATAAGACGGGTACCCTTACCGACGGCGACTTGAGGCTGGATGAGGCTCGCTTCCTTGCTGACCGGAAGGATGCGGAGGAGGCCCTGGGCTCCATGGCCGGCGCCTTGCCGGGCCGCAACGCCACCCTTTCCGCCGTCGCCGAGGCTTTTCCGGATGAGGGCGGATGGGATGCGGCCGGTATGGTTCCCTTCTCCTCGGCGCGTAAGTGGAGCGCGGTGGAGTTTCGGGGACGGGGGACCTGGGTGCTGGGAGCGCCGGAGGTTCTCCTGGAGGCTGGGACCGCCGGTCCCGGGGTCTCCCGGGAGGAGCTTGCCGCGGAGGTGGAGAGGTTGGCGGCACGGGGCCGGAGGGTTCTCTTGCTGGCGCAAAGCGACGGGCACCTCAGCGGCGATGCTTCCCTCCCCCCCGGCCTGCGTCCCGTGGCCCTCCTCTCCTTCGGGGAGAAGGTGCGGCCGGATGCGCAGCCTACCCTGGACTTTTTCCGGGAGCAGGGCGTGGGGATAAAGGTGATCTCCGGGGACAATCCGCGCACGGTGGCCGGCATTGCCTCCCGGGTGGGCGTGCCGGGGGCGGATGACCCGGTGGACGCCCGCAGCCTTCCTCCCGAACCGGGGGAAATGGCCGGTATCGTGGAGGAGAAGTCGGTTTTCGGGAGGGTAGTACCGGATCAGAAGCGGGACATGGTGCGGGCCCTGCAGGAAAGGGGTCACGTGGTGGCCATGACCGGGGACGGAGTGAACGACACCCTGGCCCTCAAGGAGGCCGACCTTGGAATTGCCATGGGAACGGGGGCCGCCTCCACCAGGGCGGTCGCACAACTGGTCCTTTTAGACGGCAGGTTCTCCACCCTTCCCAAGGTGGTGGCCGAGGGCCGGCGGGTGATGGCCAACATGGAGAGGGTGGCCAACCTCTTTATCACCAAGACCGTCTACGTGGCCCTTCTGGCACTGGTCATATCCCTGGCCAGGTGGCCCTTCCCTCTTCTTCCCAGGCATATCACCGTGGTAGGTTCCCTGACCATCGGCATCCCCGCTTTCATCCTCTCCTTCACCCCCAGCCGGAGGCGCTACCGGCCGGGACTGCTGCGGAGGGTGATTCTCTTCTCCCTTCCCGCGGGGATCATCGCCACCTCGGCCACCTTTACTGCCGTGGCCATGGCCCATTCCAACCTGATTTCGGACGGGGAAGTCAGGACCACGGCGGTCATCGTCCTCACCTGCGTGGGGCTGGCGGTGCTGGCCCACCTCTCCCGGCCCCTCTTCAGCTGGAAGGGCGGACTCACCGCGGTAATGGGTGGTGCCTTCGCCGGTATCCTTCTCCTTCCCTGGTTCCGCGGCTTCTTCCAGCTCTACCTGCCCTCCATCCCCGTGTTACTCCAGGCCCTGGGCATCGCCGCCATCCACGTACTCCTCCTCGAGCTGTCGGCTAGGCGGTTGAAATGGGAGGGCGTCGTGCTCTCCAAGAGGTTGGATTCTGATGAGGCCGAGAGCCGTTGACCAGGCCCGGATAACCTCATGCTCCGGGAGAAGGGGATACTTAAGGTCTCCCGGATCGGCGTTGCCCTTCCTGCGGCTTGCGTTCTGTTATACTACCGACCATGGAGGAGAGGGAAGAAAGGGACCAGGAGGGTTTGGGTCGCAAGAACCGCCGCGACACCGTCATCGTGACCGCGGTCTTCTTGGTCCTGGTGGGAGCGGCCTTCCTGGGCGTGAAACTCTTCAATCCCGGGTACTCGCGGGAGCCTTACCAGCGTACCATGTTCGTCCTCGACGATTACGTGACCATCACCGCCTACGGCAAAGACCAGGCCCGGGTGGAGGGTGCCGTGGAGGAGTCCTTCCGGGAACTCCAGCGTCTCCAGGGTATTTTCGATCGCTACGACCCGGAAAGCGAGATCTCCAGGCTGAACCGGGAGGCGGCGCAGGGGCCGGTGGCGGTGTCCGAGGACCTGTGGAGGGTGATTATAACCGGGGTCGAGGTCTACCGGGAGTGCGAAGGAGCCTTCGATATCACCGTGGGTCCGCTGGTCGACCTGTGGGACGTACTGGGCAGGGGAGCGAGGGGCGACCCGCCGCCGGGGGAGGAGGAGATAGCCGCCGCCCGGGAGCTGGTGGGAACGGACATGTTGGAGTTGGACGAGGCATTGCGCACCGTGCGCTTCCTCCGCCCGGGCATGGCCATCGACGTGGGGGGCCTGGCCAAGGGATACGCGCTGGACCGGGCGGCGGAGGTGCTACGCTCGAGGGGAGTGGATACGGGCTATATCAGCATGATCAGCACCGACCTCACCTTGGGGGAGAAACCGGGCGCCGCGGGCGGGCCCCTGTGGCGGATCGGCATCCTCGATCCCCGGGGTGAGGATTACCTGGCCACCCTCCTTCTCCCCGGCGGTACCTACGTGAGCACCTCCGGCGATTACCAGCGCTATTTCGACTACCAGGGAGTGCGCTACCACCACATCATCGATCCCCGGACCGGATACCCGGCGAGGGGGGCGATATCGGTGACCGTCGTGGGAGGGGAAGAGGGGGCGAGATCCGACGCTCTATCCACGGCCATCTTCGTGTTGGGGTACCCGGAGGGCTTGAGGTGGGCGGAATCCCTGGGCTTGGGGTGCCTCATGGTGGATCCCTCCGGGGAGGTGCATTGCACGGAGGGGATGGAGGCCCACCTGGAGGAGGTGAAGGAAGCGGCGGGCACCTGAGGGCGACTCTTTGCCGGATGGGAGTGCCGATAAGAGCCGGACACAGGTGCCTGCGCCGCGGGAAATGAAGGCGTGGCGAGGTTCCTTTTTTCCTCTCCACGGCGGAGGAAAACCTTTCTGCGCTGGACAGGGTACGTGACTCCGAAAAACGCGATTTTGGCGATTTTCTCCGGGTAACGGAGGTTTGCATTTCCGCTCCGGGGTGAGAACGTCACCTCATGACAACGCGGCTCTTGTAATTGTCCTTGGGCCATGGAGGAGTACCTTTCGGCGTTGCGGGAACTGATCGACGCTTCTCCCTACACGGTGGCCTTCACCGGGGCGGGGGTCTCCGCGGAGAGCGGCATCCCCACTTTTCGGGGGGATGAAGGCATATGGAGGGATTACCCTCCGGCGCTTTACGGCAACCTTCCAGGACTTGCTCTGGCCTTCCTGTTCCGCCCCCGGAGGCTGGCCGGCCTGGCCTCCGGCGTGCTGGCCTCCCTCCTGCAGGCCCAACCCAATCCCTGTCACCGGGCCCTGGCCATGCTGGAGGGAGAGGGACGCCTGCGCGCGGTCATCACCCAGAACATCGACGGCCTCCACCAGGCGGCGGGCAGCAGGTTGGTCCTTGAGCTCCACGGCAATGCCTTCCGGCTGCGCTGCGCCGGTTGCGGTAAAAGGACGGAGGTGGAGAGGGAGAGGGCGTTCGGGGTGTTGGAAAGCCTGCGGGAGTCGGGGACGAGGCGCCGGTTGCTGAAGGCCCTGCGGGAGTATGCCGCTCCCTGCGCGAGCTGTGGAGGCCGCACGCGCCCCGACGTGGTCTTCTTCGGCGAGGGACTTCCGCCGGGCGAGTTCAACCGGGCCCTGGAGGAGGCGAGCCGCTGCCGGCTCATGCTGGTCCTGGGGACCTCCGCCGTGGTCTATCCTGCGGCCCTGATACCCCAGGCGGCATTGGAGGGAGGCGCTAAAGTGGTGGTCATCGACCCCTCCCGTACGGTTCTTTCCTCCCGCGCCCACCTTCACATACCCGCGGCGGCGGGGAGGTTCTTCGCCCTTTGGCTGGGAAGGGAAAGCGCGCCCGGTCAGTACAGCGCGGACGGGTGATAAGGCCCGATAGGGGGTGGAGGGGGGCGGTCGAAATGGGCCTTCGGCCCATGCGGGCAAAGTCTCCCGGCTCAGGGGCGGTAAAAAGAGGTCAGTTCGTCCTCCAGTTCCGGGCGCGTCTCCTCGATGACCTCCACCAGGGCCTCTACCGCGGGAGTGGAGGGCTTGCGCCGGAGGGTGACGTAGAAGAAGTCGCGTCTGAGGTCCGCGCCGGAGAGGGGGAGCATGCGGACCTTACCCAGCCGCGCATAGGGCTCCACGGCCCACATGGAGGAGACGGAGATCCCCGCCCCCGCGGCCACGGCCTGGATTACGGCCATGGTGCTCCCCAGCACCAGGCTGTCCAGGCTGGAGACGTCCAGGCCCAGCTCAGAGAGGATGCGCAACATGTGGGAGCGGGTTCCCGAGCCCTCCTCCCTGAGGATCAGCGTTTCACCGGTTAAGTCGTCGGCGGAGATCCTTTTTCGCTTGGCCAGCGGGTGGTCGCCGGGGGCGATGAAGACCAGCCGGTCGGCACAGAGCTTCCCGTATTCCAATCTCTCTTCGTCGTCGCGGGAACCCACGCAGCCAAGGTCCACTTCCCCCGCCCTAACCAGGTCGAGTACCCCGCGGGTATCGGTGATCTCCAGGCGGGGTTCCACCAAGGGATTGCGTTGGCGATAGCGGGAGAGCACGCGCGGTAGTATGTATTCACCGGGGATGTTGCTGGCGGCGAGGAGAAGGGATCCGCTGGGCTCGCCACGCCTCCCCTCCATCTCCCGTGCCAGTTCCTCCTCCACCTTGAGGATGCGCTGGGCGTGCCTGAGAAGGGCTTGGCCCGGCTCGGTCAGCCGGCAGCGGCCCAGGGACCGGTCCACCAGGATGCAACCGTATTCCTTTTCCAGGGAGCGGATGTGGAAACTCACCGCGGGCTGGGTGAGTCCCAGGTTGCGTGCGGCGGCGGAGAAGCTCCCCGTCCGCGCCACCTCGGCCAGGACGCGCAGGCTTTTGGTGTTCATCCCGTACCTCCCTTGACCCGGCGTGATCCACGACCACCGTGGACGAGGGCGGCGGAGAAGCTCCCCGTCCGCGCCACCTCGGCCAGGACGCGCAGGCTCCTGGTGTTCATGCCGGGACTCCCCCGGGCGGGCGGGGAGCTTTGCGGCGGGGATAAAAAATGGCGGAGATGCGTAAGAATCGAACTTACCCGGCGCCCGTTACGACGCCGCACCGGTTTTGAAGACCGGGCCGCCCACCAGGACGGATGCATCTCCAGATAAAAATTATTATCCGCGGCTCTTCTTGTAAAGGATGGTTTCCCGGTTTTCGCCGCCTCGCGCCTCGCGGGCTCCATGCCCCTTGACCCTTTCCTTCCCGGGCGCCTTCCCCGTCTCTGGATCCCCGGCTCCGGCCGCCGACAGGTTTTCCCGCCGCCTACCCCGGACTGCATGGCCATAAACACGCCCCCTTACTCCGGTCCTACCGCCATGCATTACGTGTGCGGGGATATCGCCGGCCCCGGGCCCGGGAACCTTTTTCCGGCTTGATGCCCCGCTTCGCGGCTGCCTTTTATCCCCGCGCGGGCCGGAAGAGTACCCGGTGGTCGCCCTCCCGGCGGGTGACCTTCTTCCGGTCCAGGTACTCCAGGAGGGGGATGGCGTACTTGCGGCTGGCGCCCAGCATGTCCCGCAGGTCGGCCACGGCGAGCCTTTCGCGGCCGGTGAGGAAGGCCACCACCTTTTCCTCCGCCTCGGCCAACTTGCCCGCGGCCAGGAAGTATTCCGGGTTCACCTGCTCTATCCTCCCTTCCTCGAGGAGGATGTTAAGCAGGTCACGGAGGCGGTTGCGGTCCACTCCCAGCTTCTCGCCCAGCTCCTTGAAGAGGGGAGGGGAAAACCCGCCCTCCCGGATGAGGGATTCCAGGTCCCTCAGGAGGGCTCGTTCCCTTTCCCCGAGGGCGCGCCCCTTTCCCGCCACCCTGACCTTGCCCCCCTCCGTCTCCAGACGGCCGGCCCTCTCGGCGGCCCTCAACAGGGATAGAAAGTCCTCCGCCGCCAACTGGTATTTTCTCCCTTTCGCCAGACGCTCTCCAAGGCGCTGGCGAAGTACCTCCTTTTCCACCCCCGCCTTCAACGGGTTGGCGGAGTGCAACTCCTCCACCAGCCCGGCCATGGTGTCCATGAGGCCTCCCAGCCGGGTGGCTTCAAGGTAGAAGGGGCCGCCTTCCCCCTCCAGCTCCACCAGCTTTCCCTCCGCCAGGAGTTCCTTCACCGCGCCTTCCACCGCGGAGGCCTTCAATTCCAGCCTCTCGACCAGTCCGGCCATGGACATGGGAAGCCCCCTCTCCTCCAGGGCCAGGAGTACCAGTGGGGCGGGATCCCCGCGTTCCCGGACCTCGATCTCCCTCAGCACCTCCACCTGGTGATGGCGGTGCTTGCGGGGGTGGGAATCCAGGATGCGGCCGCCTCCGATGGTGGTGACGGGGGAATAACTGCGGATGATGAAGCGGTCGCCGTAGCGGAGCACGACCGGTTTCTCCAGGCGCAGTTGCACCGGATGGCTCTCTCCCGGCGGGAGCTCCTCGCGCCCTCCCAGGAGGACCACCCGGGCCATGATCTCGCTGGTGCCGTGGTGGAAGCGGATGCGGGCGCGGTTTTTCAGGAGCTGCGGAGCTCCCTGCAGGAGGTGGAGCTGGGCGTCGGCCATCATGGTAGGACGGAGATGGCCCGGGGAGACGATCACGTCTCCGCGAGTCACCTCCTCCTTGGAGATGCCGGGAAGGTTCATGGCCACCCGCTGCCCGGCGTAAGCCCTCTCCACCTCCTCCCCGTGCACCTGCACGTTGCGTACCCTAAGACGCCTGCCGGAAGGCTGGACCACGGCCTCGTCTCCGTCGGACACGCTTCCTTCCCACAGGGTTCCGGTGACCACCGTGCCGATTCCGCGCAGGGTGAAGACACGGTCCACGGGTAGGCGGAAGGGCCCCTCGCTGTCCCGGGCCCTCACCCTCTCCGCCGCCCGTGTGAGGGCCCGGAGGAGGTCATCCAGGCCCCGCCCGGTCCGGCTGGAGGTGACCACCATCTCCGCTCCTTCCAGGGCGGTGCCGCGCAAAGCCTCGGCGACGTCTTCTTTGACCAGCTCCAGCATATCCTCTTCCACCAGGTCCGCCTTGGTTATGGCCACCACGCCGTCGGAAACCCCCAAGAGGTCCACGATGGCCAGGTGCTCCACGGTCTGGGGCATAACCCCGTCGTCGGCGGCCACCACCAGGAGGACCAGGTCGAAGCCTGTGGCCCCGGCCAACATGTTCTTCACGAAATGTTCGTGGCCGGGCACGTCCACCACCCCGGCAGATACTCCGTTGGGCAGTTTGAGTTCCGCGAAGCCCAGCTCGATGGAGATACCGCGTTCCTTCTCCTCCTTGAGCCGGTCGGTATCCGTGCCGGTGAGGGCCTTGACCAGCTCGGTCTTGCCGTGGTCTATGTGTCCGGCGGTTCCGATGATGAAGTTCTTCATGTTCATTCCGATTTCCGTGCTGGACGGGTTGCCCTCCCCGAAAAGGCGGCGCCCGTTCCAGGTTTTCCCATCCGGGAGAACCCACGGCACACCCTCCGCTTTTTGCCGGTGCTTAAGGAGGGTTACCTTTCGAGGTTCCTCCTGCTCCCTTTCCGTTCCCCGCTGCCCCGGTCGCGGAGCGGAAAGCCTCCACCACCAGGGGCAACTCCTCGTCCCGCAGGGTCCTCACGTCCAGGAGGAGCCGGTCCTCTTTGATGCGCCCCATGACCGGGGGGTCACACCGGCGCAGGTTTTCCTCCAGCCGGTTCACCTTCAGGCGGGGGGAATTCACCGCCACCACCCAGGTGGGAAGGTCCTCCATGGGGAGTGACCCCCCGCCGGCGCGGGAGACATCCTCGGTGACCTCGATCTCCAGGTCGGGGCAGGCCGAGGAAAGCCGCTCGGCCAGGCGTTGCGCCCTCCCGCGCAGGGTTTCCGGGTCGGCGGTGAGCATGGCCAGGGTGGGTATCTCCGACAGGGCCCTCTCCGGGTCCAGGTACAGCCGCAAGGTGGCCTCCAGGGCGGCCACGGTCAGCTTGTCCGGGCGCAGGGCGCGGGCCAGGGGATGCCCGGCCATGGCCTCCACCAGTTCTTCCCGCCCCAGCACTATCCCCGCCTGGGGCCCCCCCAGGAGTTTGTCGCCGCTGAAACACACCAGGTCCGCCCCGTCACGGAGGGAGTCGCGGATGGTGGGCTCGCGGGAGACTCCGAAACGGGAGAGGTCCGGGTAAACCCCGCTTCCCAGGTCGTCCAGCAGGATCAGCCCGTATTCGTGGGCCAAGCCGGCCAGTTCCTTCAGTTCCACCTCGGCGGTGAAACCCAGGATGCGGTAGTTGCTGGGGTGGGCGCGCATGATGGCCGCCGTCTCGCTGGTGATGGCCCTGCGGTAGTCCTCCAGGTAGGTCTTGTTGGTGGTTCCCACTTCCACCAGCCGGGCCCCGCTCTGGGCCATCACCTCTGGTAACCGGAAGGAGCCCCCGATCTCTATGAGCTGCCCGCGGCTGACGATGACCTCCCGGTCCCTGGCGTGGGCGGTGAGCGCCAGGAGGACCGCCGCCGCGTTGTTGTTCACCACCAGCGCGGATTCCGCCCCCGTGAGCTCGCACAAGATCCTGCGCAGGTGCATCTGGCGGGAACCCCGCTCACCGGTTTCCAGGTCCAGCTCCAGGTTGCTGTAATGGGCGGCGGCGTTGCGTAGGGCCTCTATGGCCGGCGCGGGCAGCAGGGAACGACCCATGTTGGTGTGCACCACCACACCCGTGGCGTTGACCACCCGCCGGAAGCTGGGCCTTATGCGCTCCTGCACTTCCTTTTCCACCAGGGACACCAGCTCCTCGGTGTCCGTGTTGATGCTCTTCAGGGACATCTCGTCACGGGCGGCGAGGATGGCCTCCCTGACCCCCTCCAGGACGGCGCGTGAGGCCTCGGTTATCAACTCCCGGGGGATGGAGCGGTTGCCCGCCATACGGCTGCGGTAGAAGGCCTGGATGAGGTCATTCACCGAGGAGAGCCTCCGCAGGTAATCCTTTTTCGAGATCTCTTTTTCCCCCATGACCAGGCCCCTTGTCCCTCAATTGTCCCGGAAATAGCGACGCATCGGATGGTCGCGGCGCCGACCCCTTCCCCTTCCGATCCCGAAGAGGCCGTCATCCGCTTCCATCCCGCACGATCGGGTCTTCAGGTCACCACTAGTCGGTCACCCCTCCCGTCCCCTTGCTTCCAAGGCACCGGGAACTGGAACCGGTTCCCGACCCGCCGCACCGGATCCGATCCACGGCTTTTTTCTCAGCGGAGTATCCGGATTGCGGGGTGTCCGGCCTCCTGTATCGGACCCTTTCCCGGGCCGTTGCCTCCGCGCCATCGCCTTGCGACGGGTTAAACGCCTATAATTTTAGATGCTTATCGAGTTGGAGGCCACCAGCATGGTCTCCAGGATCTCGAACATGTTGCTCACCGTCCCCACGGCCGCTTTCTTTTTAAGCCCGAAATAATCCAGGCAGGTACCGCATACCAGGATCTTCGTGCCCCGCTCCGCCAGGGCGGAAAGGGCGGGGACGGTGTCCGCTCCTTCCACGGACAAGAGTACGCCGCGGTTGAAGAGCACCAGGCTCCAGGGTGGGTTGTCGCATTCGGAGAGGGTGTTGAGGAAGGCCTTCATGAGTATCCTACCCAGTTCCTCCTCCCCCCGGCCCATGACGTCCGCGGAGAGGACCACCACCGTTTTCCCCTCCAGCCGCGCCGCGGATTTCGACGCGGGGGTCTCCACGGGCGCCTCCTCCGCTTCGCCTTCTTTTCTTATGGCCAGCCTAAAGGTGCCTCCCTCCTCGCTTACCTCCACGTTGCATCCCTGGGAGGCGGCGAAGCGGGTGACGTTGTCCCGGGCGGTGGGGTTGTCCACCAGCACTTCGAATTCCCGGCATCCTCTCTGCAGGGCTTCCCTGGTCTTGACCACCGGGGCGGGACAGGCCATGCCCTGGGCGTCCACTATCTCTTCCATCTCCCCTCCTTCAAGTCCCGATCCCGGCTTATTCCCACCTCGCACCCGGTGGGCGCACGGGATTCCCCCTCTTCCGCGCCTGGTCGTTGGGGCAAGCGGCCGCCGGTCATCCCATGTTCGCCCTCCACGTTTCTGCCCTGGGAATCACGTAATGGTCGTCGGAGGTCCTTTCCTATACTAAGGCATGCGTTTCCAACGGGGTCTCAGGGAGTGACCCTGATCAATGGTCGGGAAGCGGCGACGAACTCCCCGATCCGAAACCACTCCTTTCCCTCCTTCAGCCCGTCGCCCATGGCCTCCAATCCCTCCGGGGGAAGGGCGATGAGCAAACCCCCCGAGGTCTGGGGATCGAAGAGGATATCGCGGTCCACGTCGTCCACCCCCGGGGCGAACTCCACCCTCCCCTGCAGGAAGTCCCGGTTGCGGTGGGCGCCGGCGGGTATCATCCCCATCCCGGCCATCTCCCTGGTGCGGGGATACAAGGGGATGGAGGCCGCCGAGATCTCGCAGGCCGGCCCCTCCTCGGAGAGCATCTCGGCGAGGTGGCCCAACAACCCGAACCCGGTGACGTCGGTGCAGGCCCGGGCTCCGGCGACCCCCGCGGCGAGGGAGGCCTCCCGGTTGAGGGCGGCCATCCCCTTCACGGCGGCCTCGATTTCCTCCTCGGAGAGGAATTCCGCCTTAAGGGCGGTGGACAGTACCCCCGTGCCCAGGGGCTTGGTGAGGACCAGCGCGTCCCCGGCACGAGCTCCCCGGCTGGTCAGGATGCGTTCCGGGTGCACCATCCCGGTTACCGCCAGCCCGTACTTGGGTTCTTCGTCGTCCACGGTATGCCCGCCCAGGATGACCGCGCCCGCCTCCCGGACGGCGTCCAGCCCCCCGCGGAGGATATCCGCGAGGAGTTCCATTCCCAGGGAGCAGGGGAAGCAGACGATGTTCATGGCCGAGATGGGGGTTCCCCCCATGGCGTAGATGTCGCTCATTGCGTTAGCCGCGGCGATGCGGCCGAACCAGTAAGGGTCGTCCACGATGGGGGTGAAGAAATCCAGGGTGTGTACCAGGGCCCTCTCCGCGTCCAGGCGGTAGACGGCGGCATCGTCGGGCGTGTCCAGCCCCACCAGGATCTCCTCCCGCAGTTCACCGGGGGGCAGGAGGTGCAGCACCTTCTTGAGGTCCTCCGGACCCACCTTGGCCGCTCATCCAGCCTTCCCGGAGAGCAGCGTCAGCCTCACCTTGTGACCATCCATGAAAGGCCTTCTCCTTTCTGCCGGGAACCAGGATCCAATGACCGCGGCCAGGGCCCCTTCCCGGTAGGGATTATAAAATATTTTTTTCGACAATATAAAGTAATTGCGGCAGCGGGGGGAGCGCACGCCGGCAAATGGCTCCCCTACCCGCCGCCTTTTCCCGCGCCGGGCTGGGCGAGACCGGTCCGTGCATTCAACCGTTTCTCCCGCCGGCGCGAAGTTCCCGGCGAACCGTTTCTGCCCGGTGGATTGTCGGGAAAGGAGAGCGGGGCGGTGTTGAAGGTCAGGCGCGCACCTCGGCCAGGTTGCGGCTGATCTCCGCCACCAGTTGCGTGCCCGCGGAATAGGCGTCGCGCAGGGCCGTGGGGTGGTTCTTCACCGCGCCTTTTTCATCCATGCGGAAGAACAGGAGGCGGTGGAAGTACTCGATATCCAGCAGGCGGAAGAAGGACTCCACCACCTTGAGGGCCCCGTCGAAGGCATGGGGATCGTCCGCCCCCGCGGTGGAGAGAAAAAGCCCCCTTCGGGCGGAGCGGGTGGCCGGGTCGGTTACCTCCTCTTTCAGGATCTCCTTGCGCGCCCAGACGCACTGGTACCGGTCGATGAGGGCCTTGGTCTGGGCGTTCAGGGAGTTGAAGTACACGGGGGCGGCGAGGATTATCCCCTGGCTGGAAAGGGTGAGCCCGTAGATCTTTTCCATGGCGTCCTCCTGCTGGCAGGCGCCGCTTCTCCGGCACCACCCGCATCCCAGGCAGGGGTTGATGTCCCGGTTGCAGACCACGATCTTATTGACCGTTGCCCCGGCCGCCCGCGCGCCCTTCAGCGCCTCCTCGAGAAGGAGGGAGGTGTTCCCGTTCTGACGCGGGCTTCCGGCGATCCCCAGGATCCTGACCATCGGCAATCCACTCGCCTCCTTGGCGTGATTATTAACCGGGTTGGTGCAAATTTTATCCGATACCCGGCATGGCCGCAAACGTTTTGGGGATTGGCGGTTGTTCCGTAACGCCGCCCGGCTACGCGTCCCGGGTGGCTCAAACCATCGCCGGGGGCAGCGGCGCGGGCCTCAGGGGATCATAATACGGCCTTTTCCTCTTTCATCAGGCTTATCTCCTCCCGGGAGTACCCGGCTTCCAGCAGGAGCTCCTCGGTGTGTTCCCCCAGCATGGGAGGGGGAAGCTCGAAGCGGGGAGGGGTGGAGGAGAGCTTGTACGGGCTTCCCAGTTGGCGCATGCGCCTTTCTCCCTCGCCCACCTCTATGACCATGCGGCGGTGCCGGACCTGGGGGTCATCAAGGGCCTCGGCGATGCCCGGGAGGTCGCAGTGGGGGATGTCCTTCCCGGCCATCAGCTCCAACCATTCCCCCAGGGTCCGCGAGCGCACCGCTTCCCGCACCCGGGGAAGCAGGCGTTCGCATTCCACGATCCTTTGGGCCACGTTAAGTCCCTTGGCATCCTCCATGCCCAGGACCTCGCAGAGCTCATCCCAGAACCAGTCCTCGTGGGCTATGCCGATTACCAGGTATTTCCCGTCGGAGGTCTCGAATATCCCGTAGTGGGGTGTGGCGTGAAGCGGGTTCATGGTGGGAAGCTCTCCCGTTTCCAGGTAGGGCCCCAAGCTGTTGGAGAGGAGGGATACCACGCAGTCCAGCATGGAGATGTCCACCATCTGCCCCTCGCCGGTCCTCTCCCTCGCCTGCAAAGCCGCCAGTATGCCGATGGCTGAGTTGAGGGCGGAGACGATGTCCGCCACCTCGAAACCCAGGACCACCGGTTTCCCCTCCCGGTCCCTGGTCAGCCCCAGCACCCCCCCCATGGCCATGTAGTTGATGTCGTGTCCGGGTCGGTCGCGGTAGGGCCCATCCTGCCCGAAGCCGCTTATGGAGCAGTAGATGATACGGGGGTTGATCTCCCGCAGGGTTTGATAGTCCACCCCCAGGCGGGAGGTGGTCCCGGGGCGGAACCCCTCCACCACCACGTCCGCTCTTGCCGCCAGGCGACGGAAGGCCTCCTGGGCCTTGGGGTGCTTGAGGTTCAGGGCCAGGCTTTTCTTGTTGCGGTTGATCTGGTTGAAGAGGAAACGGAAGGCGCGGGCGTGATCGCCCGTGCCCGGGGGCTCCACCTTGATGACTTCCGCGCCCAGGTCGGCGAGGATCATGGTGCACAGAGGGCCGGGGTAGAGTTGTGAAAGGTCCAGGATGCGGATTCCGTCCAAGGGTGTGGTCATCTTTACCTCCTCCCTCTCCCGTGGTGGGGATCGGTACGGGAAGGCCGTTTTAGGAAGGCGATGAGAACGGGCCGCTCCTTCCCGCCGCCGCTTCGTTTCCCGCCGAATACGCTCCCATTATATTCATGCCGCACCGTTGAAGGAAGTTCACCCCTTCCCGGCATATGGAGATCCAAGCCCGCGTAAAAGCGGTGGGAGACGTGGCCCATGGATGGCGTCACTGGAGGGGAAACGGGCTTTCTTTCCCTCGGGATTCAGGCTGGGCCGGGTTATCCTCCCGGGTCCCGGGCCGCCCCCGTACGCCGCGCGGCGGCGAGGCCGGTTCCAAGGACGGTGACCGTGAGAGCCGGGATGGTAGGAGAAACTTCGGCGGTGAGGGATAAAAAATGGTCGGGGTGAGAGGATTTGAACCTCCGACCTCGGCGTCCCGAACGCCGCGCGCTGACCAAACTGCGCCACACCCCGACAACCCTTTATTATAGGAAAACATATCTCTCTTGATAACCCTCCGGAGGCTGTTTTCCCGGCCGAACCCTGGATCCCCCGAGAAGACCCAGGCCTTGCGCACAGCAAACCACTCTCCCCGACCCGACCTTGGGAAGAAATCCCCTCTCACCCCCAAAGTCCAGGAGGGATGGTTTCCTTTTGCCCTGCACCCAACCACCCCCTTACGGCTCCCGGCCTCGCGCTCCGCGAGCCGGTCTCCCCACCCTCGGGGCCTCCCTTAGGGCCACCGAAGGCGATTTTCCACCTTTCGCCTGCCGCCCAAGCCCTCTTTTAGAAGGGTCAAAAGCGTCACGCCACCCTCGGGTTCCTTGTTGCTCTTTCAGCATGGCTCGTTGGGGTCCAGGGCGGCTATTGAGGTTTAAAACGAAGGATGGGGGGAGGGCTTCGGATCCCTGCTCGAGCCCGGGTCACGCGGCTGAGGCCCCTTTTCCTGCCCCCGGTTGCCCGCCCGGCGGTGGGAAGCCGATAATGTTGGAAAGGCGCACGGAGAAAATGGAGGTGGAAAGGGGAGGAAAGTCGTGGGTTATCCCAAGCGGGTGGTGAAGGGATTCCTATCCTTGTGGCCCTTCACCCACCTGGTCAAGAAGCTGAGCCCGTACCCGCCCTTCAGGCGGCTATTCGCTCCCCTGGTGGACGAGAGGATATTCCAGGTCACCTTCCTCCCTGTGGCCGAGGACATACCTCCCCCCGAGGGCACGGTCCTTCCCCGCCAGGCCCTCGCCGAACTCATCCGGGCTTCCTCGCATCGCTTCATCCACGACGGGTGCATCTGCCGGAACCGGGAGGGCTGCCGGAGATATCCCCGGGACTTGGGGTGCATCTTCCTGGGGGAGGCCGCTGCGCACTTGCATCCCTCCCTGGGTCACCGGGCATCGGTGGAGGAATGCCTGAACCACCTGGAGAAGGCGGCGCGGACCGGGCTCCCGGCGATGATCGGGCGGATATGGTTCGATGCCGCCAGCCTCGGGGTCCTGCGCAATTTCAGGCGCTTCCTGGTGGTCTGTTTCTGCTGCGATTGTTGCTGCCTGGTACGCACGGACATCAGGGGCGCCGCTCCGGAGTTCAAAAGCGCCGTACGGAAGCTGGAATCGGTGCGGGTGAGAGTGGGGGAGAACTGCGCGGGGTGCGGCACCTGCGCGGAAGCCTGTTTCGTGGGGGCGGTGGAGCTCCGTGGCGGCAGGGCCTACATCGATGCGCGAAAATGCAAGGGCTGCGGGCGGTGCTCCCTGCTCTGTCCCCACCAGGCAATCGAGGTGGAGTTCGATGCACATGACGAGGTCTTTCGGGAGTTGTTGAAACGGGTTGGAACGCCGGCCGGCGTGCGGGGATTTGAATCCGTTTGGGAGGAGCCTTTGGGATGAGGGATGCGTGCGACGATACCGAGGTTCCGGAGGCCTCCCCGGAGGCGCCCGGACATGCCCCCAACGCCGCATGCCCGGGATGCGGACGATGGATACCCTTTCCCCGTCCGGGCGGGAGGTTCTTGTGCGCCCGGTGTCACTATCCCCAGCGGTCTCCGGGAGTTGAAGACGGAATCTTCGGGAAGTGGGCCCGTTTCCTGTGCCGTGGAGGACCGGCCGTAGTCGCCGCCGCCGGGCTTTCCCTCTGTGCCTTGTACCTCGCGGGTACCGGGAGGGTGGCCTGGTTCACGGTCCTCCTCCTGGTCATGTCCCTGACCGTCGCCCTTCCCTGGGTACTGTACCGCCGGCGCCGCCACCTCTACCTGGTCGTCGCGGCCCTCTATATCCCGCTCGGCCTATGGTGTTTCCTCTACTGGTTGGCCCCGGGGGTGGGATGGGATTACTCGCCTTCCCTTCTGGGTGGCGGTTTTTTCTTCCTGTCGCTGGGAGCGGTGGCCGCGTATCTCTACGGCCGGGACCTCCGGTCGCTTCCGAGGGGCTGAGGAGCATGGCCGAGGAATACTCCCTCTTCAGGAGCTTTCCCATGCTGAGCGCTTACCTGCCCCGGGTGTCGCTGGGCGTCTGGCCCACCCCGGTGGAGAGGCTGTCCTCCCTGGAGAGGCGGCACGGGCTTCCGCTCCTCTACGTCAAGAGGGACGATCTGAGCTCGCCCCATTACGGGGGAAACAAGGTCCGCAAGTTGGAGTTCACCCTGGCCGACGCCCTGCGCCGCGGATGCCGGACGGTCATGACCATGGGGGCGGCGGGATCCAACCACGTGCTGGCCACGGCGGTGCACGGCCGGAGGATGGGTTTGAGGACCGTGGCCATCCTCTTCGACCAGCCCTGCGCGGAGTACGTGTGCCGGAACCTTCTCCTGGACGCTCGTTTCGGAGTGCGTTTCCGCTGGGCCTCCTCCATCCCCCTGGTTCCCCCGGCTTACCTCAAGGAAAGGCTTTACCACCTGGGAAAGGGGGAGAAGGTCTACTGGTTGGGTCCCGGGGGGTCCTCAACATTGGGGTGCCTGGGATACGTGAACGCCGGCCTGGAGATAGCCGAGCAGGTGCGACGGGGTTTGCTTCCCGAACCGGGACTGGTGGTGACGGCCATGGGCACGCACGGTACGGCGGCGGGACTGTGGGTGGGCATGAAGCTGGCCGGACTGGGTTCGCGGCTGGCCGGGGTGGGGGTGGTGGAATCCGCCTATTGCAACCCCTTCCTGTGGGCGCGCTTGGCCGACCGGGTGGCGAGGTTGCTGGAAGGCATGGATCCGCGCATACGGGTTCCGCGGGTTCGGCCTTCCGACCTGCTTTTCGTGGGCGACCAGTTGGGCAGGGGGTATGCCCATCTTACCCGGGAAGACGTGGAGGCGGTGCGGGAGGCCTACGAGCTGGAGGGCCTGAAACTGGAGGGAACGTACACCGGAAAGGCGCTGGCCGCGGCGCTGAGGCTGGGAGGGATTTGCGGGGGGAAGCCCTTGTTGTTCATAAACACCTACAACTCGGCGGATCTCTCCCACCTCGTGGAGGGGATGGATTACCATATTTTACCACCCCCCTTCCATCGTTTCTTCACCGCTCCCCGGCGCGAGCTGGAGGAGGAGCTGGTAGCCTCGGCCGGCTTGCGGGATGGTCATCCCTCCCGCGGGGCGCCCTGAAGGAGGCCTGATGGGCGTCTGGGACCGCTGCTTGTGGGAACTGGGTTTCGCCATCTGTCATCAGCAGCTGGAACGCATGCTCCGCTTCGGGGAACGCCCCCTTTTCGTGTGCGCCCGCGACACGGGCCTCTTCATCTCCTTCTTCGGTCTCCTCCTGGCCTTGTCCTTTCTTCGGGGCGAGAAGAGGGCCGGGATGCCTCCTCCCGCCGTCGGCCTGCTCTGCATCGCCGGCATCCTCTTCCTGGCCTGGGAGGGCCTGACCGGTTACCTGGGATGGAGGGAATCCACCAACCTCCTGCGTTTCCTCAGTGGCGCGGCGGGGGGAGCGGGCCTGGCCGTTCCGCTGGCCGCCCTCGTGAACCGCGAGGTATGGGGAGGGGATGTCTCCCGGCGGGTCACGGGCGGGCCGGGCGATTATCTCTTCGCTTCGGCCGTCTTGCTGGCCGCCTCGGCACTCTACCTGCTGAGGCCGTCCTCTCTTTTCCGCCTGGCCCAGCTGTGGCTCTTGGCCTCCATCCTGGGCACCATCTGGACCCTGAACCTCCTGCTGGTGTTCCTCCTGAAGCCCGGGAGGGGGAGTGACCGGCGCAAGGCACGCATGTTCACGGCCTTGTTCCTCCTCGCCCTGGAGCTCGCAGCCTCCTATGGGCTGCACCGCCTGCTGGCGGGAGGAGGGCCCGTGATTCCGTTTGCAAGCATTTTGGGGCGGCATTTTTGAAATCCCCGGGCGATGGCCCTAAGGGTCACCCCATCCCCGGGGGTGTCGGCGAAAGGGAGGGTGGCGGGGAAAAGGTAAAACCGCGGCTCTTGTTGTATATTGTTATAGCCCGGGGTCGTCCTCGTCTACAGCGACCAGGAGGTCCGACATGCACGCAAGGAAGGAAAAGCTCCGCGTGGAGATCTACACCAATTCCCACCGCATCCTGGCGGACTTGCACATCTTCGCCGGCGCCAGGTTGACGGACATTATGCAGTCCAGGGAGACACAATCCTTCTTCGCCCTCACGGACGTGGAGGTTTACAACTTGAACACCGGGGAGCTCCTCTTCCGCACCGACTTCATCGACGTCAACCGCAACCACATCGTCCTCATCCGCCCGGCGGAGGTATCCCGTCCGGCGGAAGCGCCACAGGGCGGACGGGAGGACCTGCGACCGTCCTTCTGATCATCGGGGGCCGAGGGCCTCGATGCCGCATCCAAGGACGTTCCCGTAAACCGCGCGGCCCATGCCCTATCTCCCGGGAGTGGGTCAAGATCGCCCCCGGTTGTCCGTTCCCTGCAGGCCTTAACGCTGGGCCTGTTTTCTTTTCCGGCGTGGTGAGGACCGGTGGTGGTCATGGGTTCATCCCGCCGAACCTTTCGATTCCCGGGTCGCCGCACGTCGAATAGTTATATGGTAAATAATACCATATATCCATCCCGGCCTCGATGGACCGGCCGAGCGCGTCGTGCGCGGCGGTGATACAGGAAGGATCTTCCCCGGGGAGCTTCGGGAGATGGTCTTCAGAGAAGGTCGTGTTCTCCCACCGCCTTGGCCTCGGTATATGGGGAAAGGTACCCCACGTGCTGGAAGAAGAAGGTGTTTACGATCTTGCGCACGGGAACCACTATCTTCACCGGCCTTCCCGTCTGGTCGTATTCCAGGACGATGTCGCCGTCCAAGCGGGCTTCCCTCTCGTCCAGGAACTTGACCACCTCGAGCCGGATCTGCTCCATGTTTCCGCGCTTGCTGCTATAGGTGTCGGCGGCCAGCTCGGCGGCGTCGTTGGCCGTACCCCGCGTGGCGATGTGGTTGGCGACGATCGGCCCGCACTGGGAGATGATGACCCCGATTATCAAGGCCACCAGGAAGATATTGAGGACGTAGGTCCAGACCTGGCCATCTTGCGGAGAGACAGCGTTACATGCCTTTTTTACTGACATTTCGCGGTTCAAAGGCACCCTCTTGTTCGTCCTGTTCCCTTTGGCCCGGGGTTCCCCCCTGACCGTCCCTTTTACCGATTTCTTCGACCGGGGCATCGCTTTTCCTTTAGGTGAGCGGCGAGACCGCCCTTCCTCCCCCTCTCATCCGACACTTGCACGGGGATTCCGTGGCCCGGGCCCGCCCCGGCCTTTCCGCCCCGTTTTCTCGAGGATGCGGGGCGCGGACCCCCCCATCGCCTCGTGGCCGGGAATCGGGCAATGGCGGGGCTTCTCCTCCCTCCGCCGGTTTGGCGCATGGCCCGCAATCTCGAAAGTGGTGGGAGGGCTTGGGGGGGCTTCCGTAAACCGGGAGCCGGGTTCAACCGGTCCGCCTTCTCCTCACCGAACTCGCCAGGAGGCGCTTGACCATCCGCCGGATGAACTCGAGCTCCTCCATGCGCAAGGCATGGGCCATGAAAAAGTAGGCTGCCAACCCGTTGGCCATGGGCAGGGCCATGAGCAGGAGGTCCCTGAAAAGGCCGGTATGGGGATGGAGCTCCTCCACGAGGTACCGGGTGGCGAAGATCACCAGGGCCATCGCCCCGCCCGACGCCAGGGCCTTGGCCAGCGTGGCCAGGAGTTTTCTTCCCCCCAGCCTTCCCAGGCGGAGGCGCAGCACCGTTCCGTCCATGAGCATGGAAAAAATGTATGCCGTGGTGAAGCCGAGTGCCAGGCCCTTCACCCCCAGCCAGCGGAAAAAGAGAAGGTTGGCGCCGATGTTGACGGCCACCACGAAACAGTTGATGACCATGGGGGTGCGGGTGTCCTGGAGCGAGTAGAAGGTCTTGGTGAGCAACATGTCAATGGAATAGGGCACCAGCCCGAGGGCGAAAAAGAAGAGCACGCCGGATAGGAGCTCGGTGTCTCCCGCCTTGAAGAAGCCGTGCTGGAGGAGGAAGCGGATTATGGGCTTGTTGAGCATGAGATAGACCACCGCGCAGGGGACGATCACCGCCAGAGTGGCGCGAAGCCCTTGGTTGACCGTTTCCTTGAACCGGGGGAGGCGGCGTAGGGCGTGATGTTCGCTCATGGCCGGGAAAATAGCCGTGATGATGGAGACGGCGAATACCCCGTAGGGCAGCTGGAAGAAGAGCTGGGCGTACTGGTAGGAGGGCACGCCCCCATCCACCTTGATGGCCAGCGCGAAGACGAACCAGGTCCCCACCTGCCAGAGAAGGATGTAGCCCAGGAGGGGTACGGCGAGGCGGCCTATCTTGCGGATGGCCGGATGCCTGAAGTCGAGGCTGGGAGTGTAGCGGATCCCGATGCGGAAAAGCACGGGGAGCTGTACCAGGGCCTGGGCCGCCACTCCCAGGGTGGTCCCCACCCCCAGCACCACCAGGTGGAGCTGGTTGTCCCGGGGACCCGGTAGGAAGTTGAAGAGGATCACCGTCCCTATGACCACCAGGTTATTGGCTATGGGAGCGAAGGCCGGGGCCGTGAAGTGGCGGTGGGCGTTCAGGAGGCCCCCGACGATGGCGCTCAGGCCGTAGAAGATGATCTGGGGGAGAAAGAAACGTAGGAAGAAGGCCGCCTGGTCCCTTACCACCTGGGTGGTGACCTCCCCCGTGGAATAGGAACCGAAGACGGTCATGAGGCGGATGATGAGCGGGCTGGCCACGATTCCCGCCACGGTCACCACCCCCAGGATTATCAGCGAAAGGTTGGTGACCGCGCTGGCCACGTACCAGGCTTCTTCCCTGGACCGCGTGCTGAGGTATTCCACGAACACGGGGATGAAGAGGGAGGCGATTATCCCCCCCATCACCAGGTCGAAGATCATGTTGGGGAGGGAGTTGGCCAGGTTGTAGGTACTGGGGAGGTTGGTCCTTCCATACTGCAGGGTGAGGCCCAGGACGTAAGCCAGGGACGCGTAACGAAGAAAACCGGTCACGCGGCTGAGCAGCGTTCCCAAGGCCATGATGCCGGCGTTGCGGGCGAAGGCTTGGGGTTCGTCCCGCGAGAGGTACAGGGAATCGTCTTCCATATTATCCCTTCCTTACCCTTCGAGTCCCGGCTCCTTTACTTTCTGCTACGCGCCGTCCCTTTTCACGCTTGCCTTGCGCGCGTGCCTGCCGCCCGCCGTTTTACGCCATACACGGTGCAGGAACATGCCCAAGGCCACGATACCCGCGAGGCAGGCCAGGAGGATGATGGCCAGGGTGTTGATGATGGAGGTGTTTACGGTAATGGTCGTGCTGTCGAGTACCAGGCCGTTGGTCTCCAGCTCGATATCCACCAGGAAGGAGCCCCGGCGATGGGTGGTGATGGGGAGGACGAAGCGGTTCTCCCTGGGCTCCACCTGGACCTCTATGACGTTGCCCTCGGGGAAGACCAGGTTGGGGTTCTCCAACCTGAGGGTGGCCCGGATGGGGAAGTCCAACTCGCTCAGTATGTCCACGCTGAGGTTGCCGGTGGTGCCGGAGAGGGTCACGGAGCGCTTGCGCCCTATGCTTATCCGGGAGGTCCATCCGGCCAGGTAATCGCGCAGGCTATTGAGAAAGCTGCGGGTGGCGCTCTGGTCGCTGTCATCGGAGAAACGGTGGTTCATGCCCAGGAGTACCAGCCTGGCCAGCTCGCCCGGCAGGGGATGGTCTGCGGGCAACACGGCGGAAGAGAAGGAAACGGCCTGGTCGCGCAGGGGGGCCAGCTTCGCGGGGTAATCGGAGGTTTGCTCCATGGATTCCGGCACCTGGACGGCCACCCCCTCCAGGGGAAACTGGTCACGGCTCAGGTCTTCCAGGCGCCGTACCTGCGCCCAGGGGCAGCTCTGGAGGGCGTCGTAAAGGGTTTCCAGGAACTCCTTGCCGGGCAGGAAATCGGGGGGGAAGGCCAGCACGCAAGACCTTATGGCGTAGGGTTTCTCCCTCTGCAACACGGCCAGCTCCGCGATGATGTTCTGGACCATGTGACGGGGATCTTCCACCGCCGACCCTTCCAGGTAGGCGTAGATAGCCTCGTCCAGCACGAAACCCTTGATGAGACTTCCCTTTGAATTGACCAACCGCACGGGCTGGGAAATGGTGGTCCCCCGGAGAAGCCTTCTTCCCGCCGCGCTGTACTCGAGGACTTCCTGCGAGATCACGGTGTAATCCATCCCGCTGTCCACCATCATCTGCATGGAAGAGTCGGTGAGGCGGAAGGAGGGGTTGACGAAACCGGTCCCCTTGGTCTTGTAGAATCCGGTACCTTCGAGGCCCATCCTTACCTGGTCTTCCACCTCTTTGGACCACTCCGGGAGCTCGAAGAGGCCGAGGTCGCAGAAGGAGTAACTGGTGTTGAGGAGGTCGACACGGCCTTCCGCCACCAGCCTGGAGAGCTTGGCCAGCACCTCCTGGGCTCCCCTTGCCGCCGCGGCGTCGCCGTTGAAAGATCCTCGAGATAGTTTTACCAAATCCTGGTAGACAAAGACCGGAACCACGAGGCTGCTGGCCATGGCCGGTCTTTCCCCGAGGATGTCCGCCAAGGAGTACAGGAAGCCGGGCTCGGTTGGGGAACAGGCCGCCGCCAGTCCCCCGTCCAACGGGTTTCCACGGGCATCGGCGGCGGGGAAAAAGTCCAGGGTCCAGAGCAGGGACAGGTTGAGGGGATAGCCGTTCTCCGGCCTCATGATCACCAGGAAATTCCGGTCCTTTCCCACCACCTCCCCTTCCCGCGAGAGCCTTATTTCGTAGGGGTGTATGCCGGGGGCCAGTCCCAGGGCGGAAGGATCCAGCGCAAAGGACATGGTGCTTTGGGCCTCGCCGGGGGTGAAGGACGTCAGCCTGCGGGTGATAAGGGGATGGGTTTCCGTTCCGCTGCGGAACGATTCCAGGTAGGACCGGGTTACAGCCGGCGAATAGAGGAGAATCTGGAGGCTGAACTCCCCCGGGAGCATGTGCTCGGGGATGCTCAGGTCCACCTGGAGGAGAACCGTCTCACCGGGCAGATAATAGAAGGAACCCGGGTTGGCCAGGACCGAGGCCTCCGCTTCCTGGGCCTCGGCCCTTGGCGGCGGGAAAGGGGTGGGGATGAGGTTCGCTAGCAAGATGCATAGGAGGATCGCCGATGATATGGTGATGAGCGATCCAGGATGCCTCTTCATCTTGCGCACCCCGGCAACTCCCGGGAGGTTATTTGGAGGATGAACCTCTTCTCCCCCGTTTCCCGGAAGCCGAGTTTGTGGTAGAGAGAAAGGGCGGAGAAGTTGTCCTCCTGGGTGTTCACCGAGACCAGGGCGGCTCCCATGACCTGGAGGGAGCGCAGCAGTCGACCGGCCAGGGATTCCCCCAGGCCCCGACCCTGAAATTCGGGATGCACGCCCAGGCGCTGGAGGTATGCCAACCTTCCGTTTACTCCCCCGATGGCGTAACCGCATACCCGGCTGCCGTGCTTGGCGACCAGGAAGACGTTTCGCAGGCAGGATTCCGATATCCTTTCCAGGGTTCGGCGGTCCAGCCTCCAGAAGTCCTCGAAAGCCGCCTCGTCCGCCTTCAGGACATCATCCAGGTACTTGCGTCGGAAATGGACGATCCGGATATCCCCGGTCTCGCGGGGAAAGGGCACCCCGCGCAGGGCCTTCTCGAGCAATACCACCCGGCACAGGGGCCGGAAGCCCCAAGAGGCGTATTCTTCGGCTTCCCGGTGGGATAGGGGGCGCGTCACCAGGCGTTGCGTTCCCTCCGCCAGGCAGGCCCCTGAAACCCCCCGGATTAAGGCCTCCTTGTCCCAGGGTTCGGCCTTCACCACCCACAGGGCCCGGGTTTCCGAGCGGCTCCTCCAGTCCCCCACCAGCACGAAGGGGGGGAGGGGCGCGTCGCGCCGGGGCAGACAGTATATCCGGCCGTGGTTCTGGCGCATGAAGGCCAGGAAGTCGCGACGGTTGCGAAAAATAAGGCTGTTCCTTATCTCCGGCCAGAAGGCCTTGAAGTCGGCGGGCGCGGCCGCGAGGACCTCCTCCCGGTCGGCCGAGGTTTCCACTTTGTCCTGCAAGATAGCCATTCTCCTCTTCCCCGAGCCGGAGCTCAGGCCAGGCCTTTTACCTCTTTGAACAGAAATATTATACCGATGGCCAGGAGGAGCAAGGCGAAAAGGACCTGCACTCGACGGTTTCTGGCCCGGATGGTGAAGAAGGACCCGATGTATGACCCGGGCATCACCCCGAGCGTCATGGCCAGAACCAGCGGCCACTCCACGTGCCCCAGTAATGAATGGATGACGCTTCCGGGGAGGGCCAGGAAGGCTATGACCACCAGGGAGTTCCCCAGGCATTCCTTGAGGTCCATGCGGAGAAGGAAGTAGAAGCCGGGCACGAGGATCACGCCGCCCCCCAGTCCGAGGAATCCGGAGAAGAACCCGGCCGAGAAACCGATGAGGGCCAGGAGGGATACCGGATGCCTCCCGGCGTGTCGGCCCGCCCTTTCTGCGTGGGATCGCTCTCCCTCGGTCGAGGCGTAGGTGCGATAGGCCAGGTAGATGAGGAGCAGGGAGGTGATGATCATGATGTATCTGGTGTCCAGGAGGGAGGTGACCGAGGAGCCGATGACCGTTCCCAGGAAGCCGAAAAGGGAGGAGTAGAGCACCACCCGAGGGATGACCTTGCCGGCTTTCCAGTAGTTGAAGCCGCCCACCAGGGCGGAGGGGAAGACGATTGGTAGCGGGGTGCCGAGGGCGATATCCGAGGAGCGCATGAGCAGCAGGCGTATGGCGGGGGTGGTTATCGCGGCTCCCCCGATGCCGAAGGCCCCGCTGGCGAAGCCGGAGGCGAAACCCAGGAGGACCGCGAAGAGGAATTCCGGAGCTGGCAAGGGGGAACCTCCGGCGGTCAACGAACCACGTCGACGATCTCGGCATCCGTGGCGCGGACCAGGTCGTAGGACCTTATCTTGAGGATCATCTCCGGTTCTCCGCCCCCGGTGTAAACCACGTCCTCGCGCAGGGCCTGGAGGTCGATGTACCTGGGCAGCTCCGTCTTCAGGGCCACGGGAGGCGTGCAACCGATGAGGTACCCGGTGATGCGGCGGACTTCGTCGGCGCTTAACATGCGGAGCCGGGAGACCTTCAGCTCCTTCTTCAGCTTGCCGTAGTCCACCGTGCGGTCCCCGGGGATCATGACCATGATGGGGCGGCCGTCGGCGTGAAAGAGTACGGACTTGATTATCTGGTGGGGTTGCAGTCCGAGCACGGCCGCCGCCCTCTGGGCGGTGCGGGCCGGTTCGGGAATGCGCCTGAGCTCGTGGGGAATGTTGGCGTTCTGAAGGTGATTGTGGACGTCCACGCTATTGAGCAAAACAACCTCCTCTCGCGGGAACGACCCGCTTTCCCATGAACCGGTCGGATGGCCGGCGTAAGGTCGTTTCGATTATACCAAGGAGAGCGCATCCGGAGACGATGCCCGGCGGGGAGGGGGCAGTCGTTGGCTATTTCAGGCCGCCCTTGCGCCCGATTTCCTGGAAGAATTTGGTGCCATACCTTTGCTTGGTGGTCTGGCCCCCCTTGCGGCCGCCTTTCCGGCCGATCTGCTGGTAGAACTCCTTGCCGTATTTCTTGAGCGTGGTCTGGCCCCCCTTGCGGCCCGCCTCACTGCGGCTCATCTTACGCTCGGCCATGGCATATCCCTCCTCCCGGAAAACATGTACATGGGAAGCGACGCAAGCTCCCACAACTTTTCTTACCCAGCCCGGGCGGTTTTCTAACCTTCTTCCCCCGGAGCCTCTTCCTCCTCCCGCCTCGGCGCGAACCAGAGGAAGGCGATGAGGAGGGCCATGGCAACCGCGGAAACGAGGGTGACCCAGAGGGGGACGGAAGATACGAAGTAGACGACCAGGGTAACCACTACGCCGGCGATGAGCACCCCACAGGTGATGGCCACCATTGCCCGCCGGAAGGGGACCCCGAAGACGAAGGCCGCCAGCGCCCCCGACCAGGCGCCGGTGCCCGGAAGTGGGATGGCCACGAAGAAACAGAGAGCCAGGTCACGCCAGCGTTCGAAGGAACGGCTGTGTTTCCTCCGGGTGCGGGAGAAAAGCCAGGAGAAGAAGCGGTCCATGGTCCGGGAACGCCGACGTAGCCAGTCGGAGATGGGGCCCAGAAGGAGGAGGATGAAGGGTATGGGTATCATGTTGCCCAGGACGGCCCAGAGGAAGGTGGTCCAAAGATCGGCCTTCCAGTAGCTGGCGGCGGGGATCGAGCCGCGTAGTTCGATAAAGGGGACCATGGAAATCAGGAGTGTGCGCAGCCATACCGGGATGCCGGTCAGCCATTCCACGTAGGAAGGTGCGTAAAAAACCCTCCGGTAGAACGGAAGGAACAAGGGACACATGGCTCCCCCTCAACCGAACCTTACAGGGAACGCGGTAATATTAGCACTTTTGGCCCGAGCGGTCATCGTTTCAGAGCATGGTGACCGGATCCACGTCCACGGTCAAGGAGACGTCTTCCGGGGGGATGCCCTCCCCCCGGCAAAAGGAGGAGCGCCAGCGGTCGAAGGACCTGATACTCGCCCGCAACCCTTCTTCCACCCTCCCCTGCTCGAGGACCTTCAAGGTGAGATGGAAACGGTACCTTCCCTTGAGCCTGGAAAGAGGAGCGGGAGCGGGTCCCAGCACCACGGACGGTCCTCCCGCCATCCTGGAGCGGAGATCCGCGCCCAGGGCCTCGGCCGCGGCGCGGGCGTGTTCCTCCGCGGGTGCGCTGACCACCAGGTTAACCAGCCGGCAGAAGGGCGGGTATGAGGCCTCGCGCCTGTATTCGAGCTCCCTTTGATAGAAATCATCCGGGTCGCCGCGAAATGCCGCCCGTATGGCGTAATGTTCGGGGCAGTATGTCTGGACGATAACCCTGCCGGGCAGGTCGCCCCTTCCCGCCCTCCCGCTTACCTGGGTGAGGAGCTGGTAGGTCCTCTCTCCGGCCCGGAAGTCGGGGAAGGCCAGTGAAGTGTCGGCGTTGATGATCCCCACCAGGGTCACGCTGGGTATGTCCAGGCCCTTGGCTATCATCTGCGTGCCCAGGAGCACCTGGGCCTCGCCCCGGCGGAAAGATTCCAGGATTTCCCAATGAGCGTTCTTGCGCGAGGTGGTGTCGGCGTCCATGCGCAGGCATTTCAGGACCGGAAGGAGCCTCCGAAGCTCCTCCTCCACCCTTTCCGTTCCCACCCCGGCGTAACGGTGCACCTCGTTCCCGCACTGCGGGCAGACGAAAGGTGGATGGAGAGCCCAGTTGCAATGGTGACAAAGCAGGTGGGAACCCCGGGAATGATAGCATAGGCTGACCGAGCAGTCGCGGCACCGGAAGATGTACCCGCAGCCGTGGCACTGCAGGAACCTGGCGAAGCCGCGCCGGTTAAGGAAGAGGATGGCCTGCTCGCCGGTCTTGTACAGCCGGCCCAGGGCGTTGAGCAGCTTGGGAGAGAGGATGGTCCTTTCCCCCCGCGCGCTCAACTCGCGCATGTCCACCAGTTCCATGCGCGGGAGGGGCCTCCCGTCCACGCGGTGAGGAAGGACGAGCAAGGAGCATTCTCCCGTCCGCGAGGCGTGGTGGCTCTCCAGGCTGGGGGTGGCGCTTCCCAAAACCAGTACGGCGCCGCTGAGCTCCGCCCTTTTCCTGGCCACTTCCCGGGCGTGGTAGCGGGGAGGGGAGCCTTCCTTATAGGTGGTCTCGTGCTCCTCGTCGATGACGATGAGGCCGAGGTCCCGCAGGGGGGCGAAGAGGGCGGAGCGGGCTCCTATGACCACCCGGTATTTTCCCTCCCGGATACCCCTCCACTGGTCATATCGCTCCCCAAGTCCCAGGCGGGAGTGGAGCACGGCCACCTCCTCCCCCAGGCGTCCCTTGAAACGCTGCACCATCTGCGGGGTGAGGGCTATCTCGGGTACCAGGACCAGGGCGGTTCTACCGGTCTTGAGGACGTGTTCTATGGCATGAAGGTACACCTCCGTCTTCCCGCTCCCGGTGACCCCCCGGAGGAGAAACACGCCGCCCCCCCTTTCCAGGGCGGCGAGTATGTTTTTCAGCGCTTCCTCCTGGTGGACGTCGAGGGCGTGCTTCTCGGCGGCGGGGAAGTACCGTTCCGCGTAGGGGTCGCGAAGGTGTTCCTCGAAACGGAGAGCGATCCAACCCGCCTCCGCGCATCCGCGAAGCACCGACGAGGAGGTCCGGCTGACCTTCTGCAATTGGGCGGCCCCCATCCTCCCCCCATTGTCCAGGAGGGCCTGGAGTAGGCGGCGCCTCGCCGATGCCGGGGGGACCTTTTCCTCGTCGTTCAGGGCCTCTATGCCGGCGGCGGTGAGCTCCGCCATCCTGACCCGCACCCGGGATGCCTTGGGCCTGGGAAGGATGTACCTGCGTTCGATGACCCCTGTGTTTTCCAGCTCCTTCAGGAGGGCGGAAGACAGCCTCCCTCCCATCGCCTTGCGCAGATCGGAAAGGAGCAACGGCCCCTCGGTCCCGGTAAGGATCCTTATGATCTCCCTTTTCCTCCCGGAACGCTCGGGTACGGTTTTAATCGCTTCCCCGGGATCCACGGCGAGTTCCACCGTCTCCATAACCTTGCGCGCCCGCCCGGGGGGGATGGCCAGTCGCAGAGCCTGGGAGAGGGTGCTGAGGTAACGCTCGGAGATCCAGGAACAGAGTTCCAGCATGGAGGCATCGAAGGCCGGCGGCTCGTCCACCACGGCCTGCAGGTCCCGGATGTGGGGGAGATCGGGGCGGTCGCGGAAACCGAGCACGTATCCCACCTGGAAGCGGTTCTGCAGGGGTACCACCACCAGGCTTCCCGTTTTCACCTTGGAGGCGAAACGGGGCGGGACCCGGTAGGTGAAGGGACGGTCGAGCTCCCTGGCGGGGGCGTCGATGACCACGTCCACGAACCGTTCCTCGCACGCTGAACCTTCATTACTGCCGGGCATGGGGTAATTATAGTCCCCGGGTGTGACCGACTTGGGAGGAAAGGATGCCCCTCGGGTGCGCCGCGGGTCGATGCCTCAGCCACAGGCTCGTTTCCGTGGACCACCATTCCCCCCGGTGCGCCAGGGGCCGGCAGCGGTTGTTAAGATGTCAGAGCCGTCGAATGGACTTTCACCGTGGGCGTCGGATAACGGGACGCATAGATCATTTCATGCCGCGGCGCGGGTCAGGAAGATAGCGGCGGAGAGGAATAGGATGGCGGCATAGGGAAGTGTCGGCGGCGCCGGCCTCTCGGCTTCCGGTACGCCATCGGTTGAGAAAGCAGCCCGCCTCACCGCAAGCGAGAGCAAGGCCAGGCCACCGCCGGCACAGGCTCCCCAGAAAAAGGAGGTCAGGAGAAGGGAGGGACCGGTGAACAGCCCGATAACCGCCAGCGATTTGACGTCTCCACCCCCCACGCCACCCAGCAGGAAAAAGGGTAGCAGTAGGGCCGTGCCCAGGAGAATACCCTCCATGCCCCGAAGGAGATCCGGGAACCCTCCCAGGGCGGCCGCGGCTGTGCCACAGATCAAACCCGCCAGGATCAGGCGGTTGGGCACCTTCCTCCAACGCAGGTCGTGGTAAGCGGCGGAGAGCGCCAAGACCCAGAGAAGAAACGCCTTCACCGGTCCCGTCCCCATGGCTCGCTCCTGTATCCGATACGGCGAAGGAATGGACGAAAAGCGGCCCACGGGCCGTTCGATCAGCCCAAGCCGCTCATCAGCTGATGGAAGATCTTATTGAAGAAACTCTTGATCACGTCCGTTCCTCCCGCCCAGGCGATAAGCGCCCCGGCGATGGCCGCTGCGCCCAGGATTACCAGGGCGTATTCGGCAGTGGCCTGGGCGGACTGGTCAGCCCAAAGATCCCGTGGTTGGCGCAACATATTCACCTCCCGTCATCTCGATGTCCTCGCCTCCGTCCCCCTGGAGAAGGGTCCATGGCGCGTCTGGGCAATATCCGGCACGCATCACCTCCTTTCCGCCCCATTGACGATTGACTTTCAAGCGTTCCTTTGGATAGGAGCGCCGGGCGGACCACTTTACGGTCTTCACCCGCTGTGGCGCTCTACTCCTCGATCATTTCGCCGGTTGGCGCGTCCGGCCGGCCGTTTTCGGGTACGCAAGGTCTTGCCTTGAAAGTTCCGGCGAGGGCATCGCGCTCCGCCGGGGTCTCAAAGGGATCGGCCCATGATCATGCTTCCCACGGTCAGGAGGAGGAAGCCGGGGAGGATCATGAAGACCAAGGGAAATAGGACCATGACGGAGATGCGCGCGGCTCGGGCCCGGTTCCTCTCCCTCCGCGCGGAGCGCATCTCGGTTGCCAGTTGGGAGAGGAGTTCCGAGACCGGGGCCCCGCTCTCCTCGGCCCGCTTGATGGTACGGGCGAAACGCCGCAGTTCCCGGCAGGGATGGTCGGCGACCCGCCTTACGGCCTCCGCCACGCCCTCTCCCAGACGAAGACCCTCCGCTATTTCCTCCAGTACGCGCCGGGTATGGAGGTGTTGGGCGGCGGAAACCGAGTGCTGGAGGGACCGCTGCAGGCTCTCCCCCGCGAAACAGAGAACGGCCACCAGGTCGACCACCTCGGGGAGGTCCGCGCTCAATCCCTCCAGGGCGCGGAGACGCCTGCGCTTGAGCCAGAATGTCGGTATCCTGCCACCCGCGATGAAGGCCAGGGGGAGGACGGGCAACGCCTGGATTCCCAGGGGGAGCAGGGCGAGGCATAAGAGCGCTCCACAGAGCCTCTTAACTCCCGAGTAGCGGGGAGCGGTCCAATCCAGACCCGCCTCGCGGATGAGGTCCTCCTCTTCGCTCCGCGGCGGACGGGAGAAGGGCTTTCCCAATATATCGATTACATTCCATAATTTGGAAAAGAAAGAACCACGCGCATTCTTCGCCGGCCGGGATATGCCCTCGTATCCCATGAGCTTCAAGGCCGTCCGGCGACGGCCGCCTTTTAAGGCCAGGGAACGCATGACGCAAAAAACGGCGAAGGCGACCAGCAGGGAGATGAGCGCTTCCACCACCTACACCCCCTCGGTCATCCGTCTTATCAACAGAAAGGCGGCTCCGTTCAGGGACAGGGCCACCAGCGCCATCAGATTGCCCGCCGGCGTGGCGAGTATGGGCTTGAGGGAGGAAGGGTTCAAAGCGGCCTGGATGGAGAGAAAGGCCAGGGGAAGGGCGGAGACCAGGTAACCCGATGCCCTGCTCTGGGAGGTCAACATCCTCAATTCGCGCCGCGCCTCCAGTGCCTCGTAAACCCTATCCCGCAACCTTTCCAGCACTCGCGGAAGGTCGCCGCCCCGGCCGTGTAGGAGCCGGAGGACGGTAAGGGTATGGCGCATGGAAGGCGAACCGGTTCGCTCGGAAGCATGGAGCAGGGACTCCTCCAGCCCGCTTCCGGCGCGTATCTCCCGGACCAACTCTTCCAGCTCCGCTCCAAGTTCCCGCCCCACGTCCTCGAGGCAGACCTGGAGGGATTGTTGCAGGGAAAGGCCCGAACGAAGCGATTGGGTAAGGGAATCTATGAATTCCAGAACCTGTTCTTCTTTTCTCATCTCCTCTCTTCTCCCGCGGTATTCCCTGAGGAATCTGGTGGCGGCCGGCAGGACGAGGGGCGGGAGGAGGCAGAGAAGCGGGTTTCGCGTGAGCGCCAGGATCAAAACGCAGGCGGCGATGAAGAGGAAGCGCTTTCTCCTTTCCGCCGAGAAAAATCTGCGCGCGGCTCCACGCAGTCCTTCCCAGCCGTCCCTTTCCGGGGCCGGTTTTCCGCTTCCTGTCTTCAGCAGGGAGGAGGCACGGCCCTGCCTCTCCGCGACCAGGTGGGTCCGGAAGAGGAATGCGCTGCATGCCAGGAGAAGAACAGAGGCCCACATCATGAGGAATGCGGTCCGGTTGCGACCGCTCTCACCCCCTCCCGCCTACGCTCCGCCGGACTTGGGGATGCGGAAACGGCGAGATGGCGTATCCCGCACGGGGCCTCTGGTCCGGACGACCCCTCCAATCTCAGGCTCCGCAGCTTGCCTCCCCCTCCTTCCTCCCTATCCATGACCGCTATCTCCCCCACCCGTCTATGGCCCTCGGAGTCCCTTTCCATGTGCACCACCACGTCAACCGCCCGCTCTATCTGGCGGCGTAGCGCTTCGGCCGGAAGCCCCACCCCGGCGGTGAGGGCCATGGTTTCCAGGCGGGAAAGGGCGTCCAGGGGGGAATTGGCGTGGACGGTGGTCATGGAACCCCGGTGACCGGTGTTCAGGGCCTGCAGCAGATCCAACGCCTCCGGCCCCCGCACCTCGCCGATGATGATGCGGTCGGGCCGCATGCGGAGGACGTTGCGCAGGAGGTCGCGGAGGGTCACCTCTCCTTTTCCCTCCAGGTTGGGGGGACGGGTTTCCAGGGGGACGACGTGAGGCTGTTGCAGCCTTAGTTCCGCCGCGTCCTCCAGGGTTATGATGCGTTCCCCGGGATGAATGTGGGCGGATAGGGCATTGAGGAGGGTCGTCTTTCCGCTTCCGGCACCCCCGGATATCACAACGTTCATCCTGTCCCTGACCGCGGAAGCCAGGAAGGAGGCTTCGGCGGCTTTCATGGTCCCCCCTTCCACCAGTTCCTGGAGAGTGAAGGGCAGGGATCGGAACTTGCGGATGGTGATCACCGGGCCCAGGAGGGAAAGCGGGGGGAGGATGACGTTGACCCGCGAGCCGTCGGGAAGTCGCGCGTCCACGTAAGGGGAGGCCTCGTCGACGTGCAGGCCGAGGGGACCGATGATGCGGTCGATGAGGCGGTAGATCTCCTCCTCCCCCTGGAGGACCACCCGGCTGGGCGAAAGGACGCCGTTCCTCTCTACGAAGATTCGGTGGGGGCCGTTGACCATGATCTCCGTCACCTCCTCGTCGCGCATCAGGTTTTCCAGGGGACCCAGGCCCAGTATGTCGTCCAGCAATTTGTGCAGGATTTCCTGCATCTCGGCGGGATCCAGGATGAATCCCTCCTCCCATATGACCTCCCGGGCCAGGCGGAGCAGGTCCCTCCGCTTGCGGGCGGCGTCGGCTTCGAGATCAAGGACCTTATCCCACCCGGAAAGCCGGTCCCGTATTCTTTCCCTGATGAGGGGGTAGAGGTCGTTTTCTTCCACCGGTTCACCTCCTGGAGAGGCTGGGGGAATGGGATGCCCTCTTTTTGCCGAGGCCGGGCAGGATCTTGCGACGTGATATCTCCGGCGAGAGAGGTTCTCCCTCCCCGTGGAGGAACGCCGGCAGGCGTACCACCGCTTTGCCCAAGGGAGATTCGGGCCTGGGGAGCTTGGCCAGTTCCGCGAAGTCCAGCCCGGAACGGGGATCATCCGGAATGGTGAACACGTTCTCGATACCCACCGCGTTAGATATCTGGTGGGGTTGAAGGGTTGAGTTGCCGCCATAGCGGTTGATGATGAGGCGCAGTGCCCGGGGATCCGCTCCGAAGCCGCGCAGGGATCGGCTGATGGCGCGGGCGCTGCGCGCGGACACGGCGTCGGCCAGGGTGACCACCGCCAGTACGCGGCAGGGTAGAAGGGCGGGGAGGAATTCCTCCGCCAGGTGGCCGGGGAGGTCCACCACCACCGTGTCGAAGAGGAAGTTGAGGTTGCGGAATAAGGAAGCCGGGATGCCGCTGTTACGCGATCCCCCCTTCCGGCTTGGCTGGCCGAAGGGGAGAAGGTAAAAGCCCACCGGGTGGCGGTAGATGGAAACCCGGGCCATCTCCCAGGATATGTCCTCCGCCATGGGCAGGAGATCTACGAGATTTTTTCCCGTTCCCTCCGGCTTGAAGATGGAGAGCTGGGAGCGCTCCCGGTCCAGGTCCACGAGGAGCACCCTTTTTTCGCTTGCCGCGTAAGCGGCGGCCGTGGTGGCGGCCAGCAAAGTGTTCCCGGCTCCACCCTTCCCGCCTACCATGACCACCAGCCCCGGTCCCGAAAGGCGTTTCCCTTCCCCCTTGAAGGTTACCCGGGGCGTCGTTCCGCGGAATAATTCCACCCTTTCCTTTATCTGCCGGTAGAGGAGTTCCGATTCCGTTCTCGCCGGGTGCACGGTGCCGCAGAAGGCGAAGGGTCCGCGGAAAAGTTGAGCCAGGTCGGCGCTTTCCAATGTTGGATCGCCTCCCTCCACCAGGAGGGTGGGGATCAGGCCCGACCGCTGTCCGTTGAACAGGCTTGTCCACTCCTCGTCCATCTCCAGGAGCATCCTGGCGGAGATGAGAAGCATATCCGGGTGGAAACGATGGAGCAGCCTCCCCAGGTCCTCCGGCGTGCGTGCCACCCCGCACGCTTCCAATAAGGGGTGCCCATCCACCATTTCCGCCAGCCTGGAGGCCTCGCCGCTGGGAAGAGCCAGGCCCACCGAAAGTATATCCACTTTTCCTCCCAATGTTATATATATTATAAAACTATAACATGTTGATCATAATGTCAATATGCCGGCCTCCGCGGGCTGACACCGGAAAGCGGGCGCAAGGGATGCGGTAGAAAAAAGCCGTTTCCATGCTCGAGTCCGGTTTGGGGATTCGCGGGACGGGTTCCCGTTTGATGGGCTGCCGGGCTTGTGTTAAAAAGGGCGTGAACGTGAAAAAGGGGCGCGAACAAAAGCGCCGGCGCACCAAGCCCTTGCCGGGCCGGGGCGGGCTGGGAGGGGTACGGGTATGGGCGGCCGGTCGTGGGGATGAAAGGGAGAGTATGGCTCCCGGCAAGAGGGCGAAGGCACTACGGAGAAGTTTGTTACCCGGGGCACTGCTTTTCCTGGCCCTCGGGGCGTTGGTATCCTCGGCCTTTTACGTCCGGCGACCAAGGGGAGCGATCTCCCTCGCGGGGCCGGGAATGGCCATGCCCGGCGGGGGCCCCGAACACGTTTCCTACCTGCCCGCCGCCCCATGCGGAAACCTGCGTGAGCTGTGGAGCACCCGGCTGGAAGCGGAGATTCCAGGTCCTTGCGCGGTGGCGGCGGACAGGGTCTTCGCGGCCTGCCGCAACGGGTTTCTCTATTGCCTGGACCTGGACGGCGGCCGGCCCCTGTGGCTCTTCGACGTCAAGGGGGAGATAACTTCCATGCCCGCCGTTTTCGAGGGCGGCGTATTGGTATCCACCCTTGACGGCCGCGTGGTATGCGTGGACGGAAAAGGGGGGTTGCTTTGGGAGGTCGAGGTCGGAGGGTCGGTGCTCTCCTCGCCCGTGCCCTCGGGAAAGAGGGTCTATTTCACCTCCCTTGACGGTTTCCTGTATTGCGTGGACGCGGCGCGTGGCTCGGAGAAATGGCGCTTCCAGGCCGATGCTCCCCTCGAGGTCTCCCCCTGTATTTACGAGGGGCAGGTCTTATGCGCTTCCTACGAGGGGACCCTTTTCGCGCTGGATGCCGGAAGCGGCCGGTTGCTCTGGTCCACACATTTACAGGGCCTCCCGGTTTGCTTCCCGGTGGCCGATGAGGGGCGCGTCTTCCAGGTAACCGACGCGGAGTTGCGCTGCGCGGATTCCCAGAGCGGCAAGACCCTTTGGTCCTTGGCCTTGGGCGGAAAGGTCCTCTCCAACCCGGCGGTGCGCGGCAACCAGCTGGTCATCCTTATGGGCGGGCCGGGAGAGGGTTCCTTCCTGCTTTCCCTGGATGCCAGGACCGGCGACCGGTTATGGCAAGTGGCCCTGGGGATGGAAACCGGCAAGGCGAACATCCTGGCCACCAACAACGACGTCTACTTGGCCACGAGCGACCGCGTGCTGGCCTTGGAATGGGAGACCGGAGCGCCTACCCTGGGGTATGACGCGGAGGGTGCGCTCCCTTCAACCCTTACCGTCACCCAGGACCGTCTGTTGGTGGGAACCGAGAGGCGCAAGGTTTTTTGCCTGGGTGAGTAGAAGAAAAGGGGAGAAAACAAGAGGAAGCTCTGGCATGGTGTGGTTTACACCTCATACCGATGTCTTGCTCCTGCGATATGAGTGTAAAACCTGCATAAGGGGTGCCGGTTCTTGGGGACCATGAAGCGGTGGCGGGAGAAGAGTATAGATTTAGGTGTCGAGAAAACGGTACAGATGTTCATGCAACCGAACGATATATTAAAGAATGGAAATGAGGTCGGTTGTTGAATCGGAAACATGGCCGGTCATGGAATGGCGGGGATCAAGAAAGGGTGATGGAATTGAAGCGGTTTATAAACGGCAAGGGCGGTCGCCGGCTGGCGGTGGCCTTCGTTTCCCTGGCCCTCCTTTCCCTGCTGGCCGCCTTCCCGGGTTGCGGCAGGGGTGAGCCCACCCTGGAGGAGATATGGGAAAGATCAGTGGAGGCCCAGGACAACATCACGTCTTTGCACATGGAGATAGCCATATTCTACCAGAATACCAAGTTCGGGAGCGGCCAGATCCAGACCTATACCGTGGATGTGAGCGGGAACAACGTCCACCTGCAGAACTCCATTTTCGGGCATACCTTCAGCGAGGTGATCGTGGTCGGCGACAAGCAGTACAGCCGGGCCATGGGAGAAAAGGAGTGGCGGGAGCAGCCGGTCAGCATCACGGCGCAATCGGCGACGGAGCAGGTGCGCGGATTCGCCGATCTTCCCGCGGTTGCCTCGACCAAGGAGTCCAAGGGCCTGGAGAAAGTGGGCGGCAAGGATTGTTACCATCTTTATTTCGGGCTGGCTCCCGGCGAGATATCCAAGGTCTTCTCCAGTGTCCCGGTCTCCAGTCTTTCCGCGGCCGCCGGGGCCGACATCGACGTTTGGGTGGAAAAGGAAACCAATTACCGCATCAAGTACGAGGCGCTGATCCGCAACGTCCTCATCGAGGAGAAAATCGGATACGGCGACGTACGCATCGTGACCACTATTACGGAGATAAACCAACCCATAAGCATCAGCCCTCCTTCTTAACGACTTAAGCCTTGGTGACCGCGGGGGGATCGATCCGGGCGTGGGAACGCCCGGGTCGTTCTTGCCCCGCATGCCGCACCACGCGCCGAGGCGGCGCCGTCCAACGAGTGAAGGGCGGGGGCGATGCCTGGACCAGGAGACCTCGGCGGTTTACAGCCCCATCGCTCCACCGCATAAAGTTCACGTGGAGCGGCTCAAGCCTGCGGGGATGGGGGCATTACTGCGAGGTTCCGGCCGTCCACCGAGGTTCAGCCGGAAGGTTCCAAGCGTGAAGGTGTTTGCTCAACACCAACCGGTTGTCGGCTTGGTGTTACGACGGTGTTACGGTTGTGCAAATTTTTTTTAAAGAAGGTATATGCCTACTAAACAGAGAAAGCTGATGTGCCGAAATTAATCATCGGTAACATGGTCAACTGCATGTCCATGCAGCGGGAGGGGATGGCTGAGGTAAGGAAACTGGGGCTCCGGCCTAACGCCCCGGGGAGGCAAAAAGGTAGAGGCAAGGCAAGGGGTGTGTTTTTTGGAAGTATTTACTTTTAAGGTATTTCCTGGCGGGGGATCCAGCGGAAGATCCACGTTCCCGTTGCGTGCTTCGAGCACAATTCCCCGGTTTAGGATCCGCTTTTTTCCGACTTTCGGGATTCAAACGTCAATTCTTCTTCCCCTATTTTTCCTGGTTCACATTCCATTGGGTGAACATTTTCCTTTCCGCTTTCCTTCACGGCCCTTTTGCCGTCCCGGCCAACCGGGGCAAGTCGGCCCCCGGGGCGGAGAGCTCGAAACGTAACCGAAAAGGGGGGTAGGGGATATGCTCATCAACAGGACTCTACAGAAGGTGATCAACTTCCTGGTCATAGTATCCATGGTCGCCTTGCTGGCGGTTGGAGGGCTGATGGCTTTACCCTCACGCAGCCCGTTCGGGCCGCTGATGGGCAAGGTATTCAATTCACGGAGCAACCTGGTGGGGATGCTCAACACCCTCGACCCCAGGGAAGTGGCCAGGGCCGTAAACGAGAACCCCGACCTGGTGGCACAACTCCTTCCCCTCCTGGAAGCGGATATCCTGGCCGCCGCCGTAAACGCGAACCCCGAATTCGTGAGCAGTTTGGTTGCCGGACTCGACCCCAAGGTAGCGGCGGAGATCGTGAATCATAACGGCGAGTTCGTCAGCCTGGTCATCCCCTATCTCGACCCTCGGGTGATTGCAGACGTGGTGAACAACAACTACAGCTTCCTGGTCGAGGTGGCCCAATACCTTGACCCATTCTCGGTGGCCTACATCATCAACAACAACCAGGAGCTCGCCATCCAATTGGTGGGAGCCCTCGATCCCGGGGTGATCGCCCAGGTGGTCAACAACAACGCTGACTTCATAACCCGGGTGGCGGGGTTATTGAACGCGGAAGTTCTGGCCAGGGCCATCAACGAGAATCCCTCCCTGGCCGTCGATTTGGTGAGCATGCTCGACCCCCGGGTAGCAGCCATGGTGATCAACGCCAACGGAAGGTTCCTGGCTTCGGTGATGTCCTTGTTGAATCCAAGAGTGCTGGCCGGCGCGGTAAATTCCAATGGTTCCTTCCTGGTGCAGCTGCTGGGATATCTGGACCCCGAAGTCATCGCTGACGCCCTTAATCATAACGAGCAGCTGGTTAACGACGTGGTTGCCCTTCTGGAACCCGACTTCATAGCCTCCATAATCAACAACCAGTCCTTCGTCACGCGCTTGATCGGCTATCTCAATCCCGCTTCCATCGCGGGTTCTATAAATGCCAACGGCGGTTTCGTAAGCGCTCTATTGGGATACCTGGACCCCGGGATGGTCGCCGGGGCAGTTTCGGACAACGCCGCATGGCTTGAAGCGCTCATCGGTCACCTGGACGGCGCCCAACTGGGACACATACTGGACGGTAATGCGGCCTTCATGTCCGATTTCGTGGGAGCTCTCTCACCCTCGACCATCGCCGAAGTGATAAACGGCAACGCGCCCTGGGCGGTGAGCTTGATATCCCAGCTGGATACGGGGGTCATCGCCGGGATAGCCAACGACCCGGCCACGGTGGCCTTCATAAACGCCCTGCTCCCGCAGCTCGACGCCGCCACTCTGGCGGGGATCCTGAACAACAACGGGGGCTGGGTGGGAGACCTGGTCTCCAACCTCTCCACGGGGATGGTGGTGGATCTCCTGAACAGCCTGGATCCCGCCTGGACGGCCCGGCTCATGACCGACCTGAACAACCCCACCAGCCTGGGGGTCATCGCCGGGATAGCCAACGACCCGGCCACGGTGGCCTTTTTGAACAGCCTCCTCCCCCAGCTGGACGCCTCCGCCCTGGCGGGGATCGTCAACGGCAACGGATCCTGGGTGGCCGACCTCCTCTCCGGGATCACCCCGGACACGGTGAACACCCTGATCTCCGACCTTACCCCCTGGATCACGGGGACCCTGCTCCCCGGACTGGACGTCTCGGCCATCGCCGGGATAGCCAACGACCCGGCCACCATCGCCTTTTTGAACAGCCTCCTCCCCCAGCTGGACGCCTCGGGCGTGGCCTCCGTCGTCAACGCCAACTGGGACTGGATGGGGGACGTGGTCTCGGGCATCGCCCCCTCCACGGTGAACAGCCTGCTCACCGACATCGGGCCCTGGATGCTCGGGGTGCTCATGCCCAACCTGGATGAGCACATCATAGCCACCCTCATGAACCATCCCAACACCATAGCCTTCATCAACCGGCTGCTTCCCAACCTGGATCCCGCATCTCTAGCGGACATATTGAATAACAATGGAGCATGGGTGGGCGAGCTCATCTCCAACCTCTCCACCACCATGGTCGTGGACGTGGTGAACAACCTGGATCCCGCCTGGACGGCCCAGCTCTTCACCGACTTGAACAACGCCACCACCCTCACCGTGCTCGGGAACATCGCCAACTCCCCGGAGTTCACCGCCTTCGTGGACGCCCTCATCGGCTACCTGGACCCGACCATCCTGGCCGGCATCCTCAACTCCAACGGGGACTTCGTGGGCCAGCTCATCTCCAACCTCTCCACCACCATGGTCGTGGACGTGGTGAACAACCTGGATCCCGCCTGGTGGGCACAGTTGATGAACGACCTGAGGACGGGAGCCCTCGTCTCTATCGCCGCGCTGGCCAACGACCCGGCGACCATCGCCTTCCTAAACGCCCTGCTCCCGCAGCTCGACGCGGCCAACGTGGCCTCCATCGTCAACAACAACGTAAGCTGGCTTAACCAGGTGGTCACCAACGTCACCCCGGCAACGGTGAACAGCATGCTCAGCGGTCTCTCCGGATGGATCACCAACACCTTGATTCCCGGGCTGGACGCCTCGACCATAGCTGGAATAGCGAACGCCGTCAGCACTAGGGATTTCCTGAACACGCTGCTCCCGCAGATCGACGAGGCAAATCTGGCTTACGTGGCGAACAACAACGGGGCCTGGCTGGCCGATCTTATCTCCAATCTGGACGCTTCCGTCGTCGCCGATGCCCTGAACGCCAACGAGGCCTTCGTAACCGCCCTGGTGCAGAACCTGGACACTACCGTTCTGGCCAACGTCATCAACGCCAGCGAGGCTTTCCTAACCCAGCTCCTGGGCAAGCTCAATCCCACCGTCCTGGCCAACGCCATCAATGCCAACGGCACCTTCCTCACCAACCTGCTGGGGGCCCTCAATCCCAGCGTGGTGGCCGGCGCCCTCAACGCCAACCAGACCTTCGTCACCAACCTCATAAGCGCCATCAACCCCCAGGTGCTGGCCAACGCCCTCAATGCCAACGGGACCTTCATGCAGAACCTGCTAGGTTATCTCGACCCGGCGGTCATAGCCGGTGCCGTGAACGCCAACCAGACCTTCGTCACCGGTATGGTCACAAACCTCTCGCCCACGGTGCTGGCCAACGCCATCAACGCCAACGAGGCCTTCATGAGCAGCCTGATAACCGGGTTGGATACAACCGTACTGGCCAACGTGCTCAACTCCAACTCGGTGAGGAACTGGTTGACCACCCTGGTCTCCAAGCTCAACGCCACCCAGGTGGCCTATATCCTTAACAACAACCAGGCCTTCCTCACCAACCTGATCGGGGCCCTCAACCCCTCGGTGTTGGCCGCGGCCATCAACTCCAACGGCTCCTTCCTCAACAACCTCATCGCCAACCTGAACGCCTCGGTGGTGGCCGGGGCCATCAACACCAACCAGACCTTCCTGACCAACCTCATCGCCAACCTGAACCCCAGCGTGCTGGCGGGAGCGGTGAACGCCAACGGGACCTTCCTGCAGAATCTGCTGGGGGCGCTGGACACCAACGTCATTGCGGGAGCGCTGACTTCAACGAACGGTCTGAGCTTCCTGACCAACCTGATCGTCAACCTCTCCGGGGCTCGCGCTCAAGCCCTGGTCAACGCCCTCAACGCCACCGGCGTGGATTACCACAACGACGATGCGCCTATCACCTTCTTCGACCAGTTCGTCCTGATGCTCCACTCCAACTTGAACATCCTGGGACTCGGTCATCATATCGAAGGAAAAATCGAAGGTTTCATCTATGATGCCAACGGAGGAGACTGGTAATACCTTCAGTATCCTAGAAGGGCAGGCTACTTGCCCGCCCCTCTTATTTTCTTTATTAACCGGCATAAGCGGTTTAAGCATCGCGGAAGACGGAGCGATAGTAAAAGGTAAGCAATAGTTTCTGCCCGCTACTCCTGGAGGTTTTAGAGGAGGTCATGAAAGCTGGTAAAAACGATGAATACTGCGTGAGAGGCGGCGAAATACATAAATCAGCGCTTGCATTCTCGCTGGCCCTCCTCTTTGCCGTTATGGCTCTCGTGCCCGGTTGCGGTGGCGATTCCATCGCTGCCCTACTGGAGCGGTCGGATGATTCCATCCAGGAATTTGAAAAAGCGATAACGCAGGCTGACCATTGCCTTCACGCGCTCTTGGGATTCAATTTCGAGAACGCCTCCTTCCTGGACGAAGCGCTGTCCGCCGTAAGATCAGGGATGGACTCCCTCCAACCAGCTGGACATGCCGTGGATGTGTTGTCATCCACAGATTACCGGGGCAAACTCGCCCATCTGGGTGAACTGGTGAGTGGCTTTGTTGTCGACGCCAGGTCAGCCCTTGAAGAACTGTCACTTGTTTACCATGATTTGGAATCCATCCTTATGGCCATTGAGCCACTCCTGCTAAAGGAGGCGGTCATTACCCAAATGGAAGTGCCCCAGGATCAGGCTGAATGGAGAGGCAGGTTACTGGATCTCAGACAGGCACTCGAAACAACCCTGCAAGCACTTGCCGCGTTAACCGTCGGTCCGGCAATGACTGATTACCACTCTTATTTCACGGATGTTTCGGTCGCCCTCAAAAAGGTGGTCGACCAGATCATCAGCCGTCTACCGCTTGTCGATCTTGAGGCGGATATAGGGATAAGCGCGGACTTCTCTCGCATTCTGGAGATGCTCGATTCCTATCCCATGGTGGTTGAAAGGTTGAAGGAAAGTATCTCGATATTCTCACTGGACCCGGTCATAAGCGAGATAGAGGTGGAGATAAACGACTTGTACATGGAATCAAACTCGAGCCGGTAAAAAAAGATCTGTCAAGTACCGGGCAAGTTACAGGCGCCTTGTGAAACCCCGTGGTCAGCTACCGACCTTGGGCATTGTTTGGAGAATTCATATGCCTGATCGGCCTGGGCGGAGGTTTTCAACCCGGAAGGTAGGCCCCGCGGTGCTGACAAATATAAACCTCTCCAAGCGGCCGCGGGGTAAGGGGACGCACGATGCGGGGTTTATGATATGTTTATGGATGGAATAAGGCGGCGAAGCGGAGCTGCAGGTAGATGTGGATTTGGGCTTCCTGTGTATCAAGTACAGCGTTGGACGGCATTTTGCCTGTATGGAGGTGTAGAGTTTGAACTGTCCCCGCCATCCCAGTAAGAGAGCGATCGCCAACTGCCAGGAGTGCGGTACCTGGTTCTGCATAGAATGCGTGCGAGAGACCGACCAGACCATCCTGTGCCACGAATGCCACCGGAGACGGATGGACGAAGTGGCCATGGAATTAACGCCGCGGGAGGAGGAAGCGGAAGGCTTCGCCGCCAGGCATTCTCCAGCAGCGTTGGACCGGGATGCCGGGAAAATCACACTGCGGTCTTCTTTCCCGGTTCCCGGGGAACCCGGGGAGCACGGGAAGCCTCCGGCGGGTCGGGGGGAATTCGAAGAGGAAACCCTTTCCAGGAGGCCGGCAAAGCGCGGATGGTTCTGGAAGAGGGATAAAAGGGTGAGGGAAGTCCGGGAAGCCGGTGGGCGTACCCCGGGGAAAGCGCCGGAGAAAACCTTGTCCGGGAGGGCTGCCGCGCCCGTGGGTGGGGAGGAGGCCGAAGAGGAGCCGGATTTCCTCGCCATGGGACCGGATGAGGATTTCAGCGAGCTGTCCAGCGCCGCGGAGAGGAGGAGGTTGCGCTTCTTCCCCGGGAGGAGGCGCCCCGTGGCGAAAGAGACGGCTGAGGGGGCCCCGCCCGGCGAGGAGGCGCGGCGGTTGGGGACGACCCACGGGGTGGAGGAGGGACGGGGAGAGACCAAGGGGCCGGAAAAACGGAAGCTCGCCGAAAGGCCCTACTCGGCGGAGAGCGGGGAAAGAGCCGCCCTCCCCGGGAGGGAGCGGGCGGAGAGAAAGCCGGCGGATAAGATATCGGCACCCCCCACCCCGGGGGCTGCCGCGGGGGACGAGTTACTCGACGACGTGGTGTCCCGGCTGCTGGTTACGGAAAGAGGAGGGGGACCAGAGGGGCGGGAAAAGGGGAAGGGTTCGGAGGCCCGCACCCCATCCGGGGATAGCGTCGAGGAAGTCCTGACCACCCTACTGCGGCCGGAAACCGAAGTGACCGCCGGGCCCCGGGCGGCGCGGGAAAGTGCGGCCCCCCGCGAAGGAAGGGCGGTAGCGGTTGCGGATTCGACCGCCGCAGCGGAGGCGGCTGAACCGACCATACGGCGGGAGGAACGCCGCAGTGTGGTGAGGGAAAGGGAGAAACGGTGGTCATTCCTGGCCCAGCCCCGCTCCTCGGAACACACGGAGATCGCCGCCAGCTGGTGGGTGGCGGCCTTGTTCGTACTCCTCATGGTGCTTCTGGGCGCCGTACTCTGGGCCGTGCCCAATGCCTACCTGGTCCCCAGGGACACGGAATACGGCATCCACGCCGTGGCCATCGGTATCCTCCTCGGCCTGATCTTCTGGTGGAAGGCGGGAAGGAAACACGGCACCAAGCTGGCCGTGCAGGCCGCCCTTACCACCTTTTTCGCCCTCTTTTCAGGGGAGTTCCTCCACTGGTTCCTCGTCATCACCAAGAATGCCGCCCTGCGCACCATCTTTTTCGACCTGGTGTCCTTCCGCTTCATCTGGGAGCATGGTGCGGAAGTCATGCGCCATACCTTGGAGGCCATGTTCCCGGGAGCCTTCGTGTGGATAATGGTCATGCCCACCCTGCTGGCCTTCATCATCGGCTTCGGCATGCCTCCCATCCCCGAGATCTTCTTCCAGTTCGGGCGGGCGGTGCGCGAGTGATGTCAGGCCGGGCGGGCGAGGGCTTCGACCTGGGGCGCCGAGCTCGCGTGGCGGAAGGCGCACGGATGATATGTTTGCCGGCCTACGGACGGTGAGGATGAGGGGGATCTGGGGCGTGGCTTGGGAGACGGAATTCTTGGAAGGGGGCACCAAGGCCCTGGTACGCCTGGATGGCGTGGTGGACTCCACCAACGTGGAGGAGTTCTTCGCCCTCATCAACTCCATATTCAAGCAGGGCGTGAAACGCGTGGTCCTGGACATGGAGAACACCAGCTACCTCTCCAGCGGCGGGCTCTCGGTCATCGTCGACGCCCATAAGAAGGCGGAAAAGGAAGGGGGGAAGCTGGTCATCGCCCGCGCCTCGGAGATGGTGGCTGATCTCTTCAGGGTGGTCCAGGTGGAGAGGATTATACCTTTCTTCGATAACCTCCAGGAGGCATTGGAGGCGCTCTGAAGGATCAACCCCCGCCGGCCGGCCGCTCGACCTCCATGAGGATGGTTAATCACGGCCGAGAATCCCCTGTTACACCCTGCGTATAGTCAATCCACAACGTACTAATCCGTTGATCCCTTGCCTGATATCCCTTCTTATATCCCTCACGGGAAGTGGGCGATGCTGACCCCCGGTTTTCGAGGCATTGATAAAACACGGCGTGGGCGAAAAGCTGAACTCAATCTTTCTTCTGGAACCGCCCGCGAAACCGGGGATAAAGGCGCAAGTGAGAGACATTGGAAAATCTGGTCCTGGGCAAGATAGCGCCGGCAAAGACTGAAACCGGGATCAAGAGCCGAAGTAAGGGGCGCCCCGGGAGGTATTTCCACCGTCAGACGGCCACCACCCGCATGACCTCCTCGATGGAAGTTATTCCCATCTTCACCTTGATGAAGCCGTCGTCGCGCATGGTGATCAGGCCCTCTTCCTTGGCCTGCTTCATGATGGTGGTGGCCGAGGCCTCCTTCACGGTGAGCTTCTTTATCTCCTCGCTCATGGGCATGACCTCGTAGAGACCGATGCGTCCCTTGTACCCCGTTCCCCCGCACTTGGCGCACCCGTTCTCGTTGGCCTTGTACAGGATGAGTTCATCCATGTCCTCGTAAGGGAAATTGAGCGCCTTGAGAACCTCGATGTCCGGTTCGTAGGGCACCTTGCAGTTGGGGCAGAGCTTGCGCACCAGCCTCTGGGCCATCACGCAGTTGATGGCCGAGGACACCAGGAAGGCCTCCACCCCCATCTCGATGAGGCGCGGCAGGGCGCTGGGGGCGTCGTTGGTGTGCAGGGTGGAGAGCACCAGGTGCCCGGTGAGTGCGGCCTCGATGGCCGTCTTGGCCGTCTCCCGGTCGCGGATCTCGCCCACCATGAGGATGTCCGGAGAGGTGCGCAGGATGTTGCGCAAGGCGTTGGCGAAAGTCAGGCCGGCTTTGGGGTTAACCTGCACCTGGTTGATGCCCGCCAGCCGGTACTCCACCGGGTCCTCCACGGTGGTGATGTTCTTGTGTTCCGTGTTGAGCACGTTCAGGGTGGCATATAGGGAGGTGGACTTCCCGCTTCCGGTGGGGCCGGTCACCAGGAGGGCTCCGTGGGGCTTGGTGAAGGCCTGGCGGTATTTTTCCAGGGCCTCCGGCAGGAATCCCAGGTCCTCCAGCCGCAGGAGGATACTCGACTTGTCCAGGATGCGCATGACCACTTTCTCACCGTAGACGGTGGGAAGCACGGCGACCCGGAAGTCGATGGATTTCCCGTTGGTCACCAGCCCGAAGTGGCCGTCCTGGGGAATCCTGCGCTCGGCGATGTTCAGGTCGGAGATGATCTTGATGCGCGACACGATCCCCTCGTGGACGTTCTTGGGCAGACGCTTGATCTCCTGGCACACGCCGTCGATGCGGTAGCGGATCAAGACCTCGTTCTCCCGGGGATCGATGTGGATGTCGCTGGCCCCCCGGTTGATGGCCTCGGTGATCATGGTGGTGGTAAACCTTACCAGGGGAGTGTCGTCCACCACGCCGGTGATGCCCTCCGCCTCCTCCTCCTCCTCTTTGCCCTGTAGGGCCTCCTCCACGACATCCGTGTCCAGGTGGTAGTAACGCTGGATGGCGTTGAGGATGTCTTCCCGCGCGCTGACCACCGGTTTGACCTCGTAGCCGGTACTCAGCCGGATGTCGTCCAGGGCGTAGATATTGGTGGGATCGGCCATGGCCACCACCAGCTTCCCGTCCTCGAAGTCTATGGGTATGCAACTGTAGCGCCTGGCCATGCTCTCGTCTATGGAGGTGGTGGCCTGGATGTTTATCTTGTACTCCAGGAGGTCCACGTACTCCAGCCCGAGCTCGCGGGCGATGAGCTCGGCCAACTGGTTTTCCTTCACCATCCCCAACTCGAGGAGGACGCGGCCCAGGCTGGCCCCGGTCTCCTTCTGGCGCTCCAGGGCCTGGGCCAGCTGCTTCTCGGTGACCACGTTGTTCTTCAGTAGAAGCTGGGAGAGCCGGTCCGTCGCGGATGGCATGCTCTCATCTCCCTAACCGTTGTTTCCGGGCTTCGGGCAAAGATGATCATCCCCTTTAAATCATAAAATAGATTCGACATCCCGGGCCACAAACTGAAGCCGGCTCGGGGAGCGCTCTATTCCCTCCCCCCGCCCTGAAGCGACCTCAGGAAATCGCGGTACACGCATTCCAGGTTGGTGCAGGCGAAGCAGTCGGTGCTCAGGTAGCGGTCCCCCCGGTCCGGAAGGATGACCACGATGCGGCCCGCCTTCATGCCCTCCGCCACCTGCAGCGCGGCGTGCACCGCGGCCCCCGAGGACATGCCCACGAAGAGGCCCTCTATGTTGGCCAGGACGCGCACCGTGTTGAAGGCGCACCCGTCCTCCACGTTGAGTTTTTCGTCCAGGAGGGAAAGGTCCAGGATGGGGGGGAGGAAATCCTGCAGGTTCCGCAGCCCCTGGATGAGGGACTTGGGATAAGGTTCCACCCCCACGATGCGGACGTCCGGGTGGACCTCCCGTATCCTTCTACCCACCCCGGTTATGGTCCCCCCGGTGCCGATGCCCGCCACCAGGACGTCGATGTCCTCCACCTGGCGCAGTATCTCCTCCCCCGTTCCCTCGTAATGGGCCAGCACATTGTCCGGATTGGCGAACTGGTTGGGGTGGTAATGGCCGGGCTCCCTTCCTATCTCCTCCGCCCGGGCTATGGCTCCGTTCATCCCCTCCTCGGCGGGGGTGAGGATTACCTCCGCCCCGAAGGCCTGCATGACCCTACGCCGTTCCACGCTCATGGACTCGGGCATGACTATCTTCAACCTGTAGCCCTTGAAGGCGGCCACCATGGCCAGGCCGATTCCCGTGTTTCCGCTACTTGCCTCCACGATGGTCTTGTCCGGGGTGAGCTCTCCGCGCTTCTCCGCTCCCTCGATCATGTACTTGGCGATGCGGTCTTTGACCGAGCTGCAGGGGTTGAACCCCTCCATCTTGGCGTAGATCTCCACGCGGGGATTGCGGGGGGTCACCTTGGTCAGCTTTACCACCGGCGTGTTGCCTATGAGCCCCAGGGGATCGGAAGCGGTGATCATTGCTCCTTATGCCAGCCTTTCCTCCGCGCCTTGCACTTCCCGTTATAATAAGTCATCCGCATTATATCTTAGGGGCGGGAACGGGTTAAAGACGGAGGCCATACGGGAATGGAACCCATGGAGTACGCTTCCGCGACGGCGGGAATCGGGCGGCCGGAGTTCCGCAGGGTGGTGGCCATAAGCGACACCCACTTCGGCGAGGAGGGCTCCCGTTTGTCGGAACCGCGGAACGTGGAGGCTTTCCTCGGGGAACTGGAGGCGCTGGGGGAGATAGACCTCCTGGTCCTTTTGGGGGACATATGGGACCTATGGAGGACGGGGCTGCGGGAAGCGCACGGCGCGGGAAGGCACTTCTTCCGCCGCCTTGCGGAGTGGAGAGGCGCGCGAGAGCTGGCCCTGGTGGCAGGTAACCACGACAATCACCTGGCCTTGGCGTACATGGAGGAGAGCCTGCGCCGGAAGATGAAATGGTATTATTTACCATCAGCAAGACGTGGCGTGATCCGACAGGTCGCGGAACCCGGCCCCGGTCGGATTCCGATGACCGGGTTTCCGCTCCAGTGCGTACTGGAGATCGAAGGGCTGCCCCTCCGGCTGGCCTACCCCTTTCTGGCCCTCCGCGCCGGGGGCCGCGACGTCCTTTTAACGCACGGACACCACCTGGATTTCTTCAGCCGCTCCTTCTGGTGGGCGAAGACGGCATGGCTGGCCCGCTGCGTCCTGGGGACGTCCCGGGGGATATCCCTTTCGGACATCGACCGGCTCAACCGGCCTTTCTTCGAGTTGCTCACCAACACCGCCGTGGTTCCGGAGATACGCCGGTTGGAGTACCGGGCTTACCGCGTGCTCAGGCTGCTGGCCCGCCTGTTGCGTTTTCATACCTCCGAAGGGGGCAGCCCCCGCCGCCACACGACGGTGGGGGAGAACGTCAGGGAGGCCTTGGAACTGCTGGCCGGGTTGCTCCCCGGGTACCTGCCGGATGTCTTCGCCTTCGGGCACACCCACCGGGCGGGACTGGAATACGCGCCGTTGGGAGGGAGGAAGGTGTTGTTGGCCAACACCGGGTGCTGGCTCGACGGGGAGGAAGGCGATACGCCGGGCACCTACCTGGTCCTGGATGAAAAGGTACGCCTCCGATGCCTCTCCGAATGGGAGGTTGAGGCTTCCCCGGAAGGGGATTTCCGGAGGGCGGGGGGGAGAATTGAGCCCGGCTCCGGGGACGTGACACGGCGAGGGAATGGGGTTCGAGAACGGGGGTTTGGATGAACATGGGGGCAGCGGGATGCACCGGGGTCGAGGCTCCCGGGAGCCCGGGGATGCATGTTGCGAGCCTTTGGAGCGGTATCGGCGCGCGGTGGAGAAACGATTCCCGGCGGAAAGCCTCTCCAGGGGCGTCAAACCCGGAAGCGGTGAGAGGCCTCCTTCATGATGCGCAGGTTCTGGAAGGGGGTGTCCAGGCCCAGCCCGCAGGGCGGGGTTATCATGGCCGCTCCCCTGCGCACGGCGAGCAACACTTCCTCCAGGACCATCTCCGGCGGAAAATAGTGGACCAGGGATGCGGGTACCGTCCCCACGATGGGCTTCCCCAGGATGCGGTGGGCTTCCGCCGGGTCCACCTCGGCCTCGAAGGAATAAGCGTCCATGACCGTTTCCCGGCACATCTCCACCTGCTCCAAGCGGCCGCCGCACACGTGGAGGATGAGCCTGGCGCCCCCCAGGTGAGCGAATCGGCTCAGCTCGTTGAGATAAGGAAGGACATTGGTGAAGAGGTCGAATCCCAGGTAGGCGCCGGTACGCGCCGCCGGTTCGTGGATCATGAGGATGTCGGTTCCGCGCTCCACCATGGCCTCGGCGTAGGCGCAGAGGAAGGATATGAGCCCCTCCAGCAGGCGGTCCAAGAAGCCGGGGTCCCTCTTGATTAGCTCCAGGAGGACCGAGGGGCGGATGAGGGAGGAGACCAGGGTGGCCGGCCCGGCCAGGTTCCCTATTATGGGGGCGCTGGGCCGCATCTCGTGGACCAGTTCCAGCGCCCTCAGGACCTGGGGGATGCGGCCGTGGTTGAGAAGGGCGGGAAGGGCGTCGGCGATGATCTCCTCCGGGGATGCCTGGGGAAACGCGGTTATGCGCGGCAGGGTGGTGCCGTCCCCGATGTCCACCCGGGCCCCCAGGGCTTCCGCTTCCACCGTGAGGCAGAGTGGGAGGCCGATGTTGTCGAACCCAACCATGTCGTAACAGGCCACGGCCAGCTCGGCCATCATGACCCCTGAATAATGGGCCGCGGGAAGGGGGATGTGAAAACGCTCCAGGACCTCGTGGGTGACCACGTTGATCAGCCCGCCGGGCCCCAGCACGGGAAATCGCGGGGTGGGCTCGCCCGACAGGGCGGCGAGGACGAGCTCGCGACGGTCCAAATCCCCTCCCTTCGAGCCACGCGGAGCTTGCTGCTCCGGTGCGGGTGGATTATATACCTCTTATCGGCGGAATTCCATGCCCGTTGAAGAAAGGAGAGGGAGCATGAGTTATTCGGAGATGGGGGAAGTCTGGTCGCGTTACGTGAGGGTACGCTGCGAGCGTGCCGTGAAGGTCCTCAAAAAGAGAGAGTTCGACGCCCGGTATTACCCGGATCGGGATGAAGCGGTGAGGGCCGTCCTGGAGGTAATACCTTCCGACCAGCCTGTGGGTTGTGGTGGCTCCTGGACCATGCGCCAGATCGGTCTCCTGGATGCCCTGAGGGAGAGGGGGAACCCGGTTTTCGCCCACGAGGGCGGGATGGACTTCGAGGAGACCATGCGCGTCCGCCGCGAGGCCCTGACCTGCCCCTTCTATTTATCCAGCGCCAACGCCCTGACCATGCGCGGGGAGGTCGTGAACGTGGACGGCATTGGAAACCGGGTGGCGGGAATTTCCTTCGGGCCCTCCACGGTGATCATCGTGGCCGGTTACAACAAGCTGGTTCCCGACCTGGAGGCCGCCTTCCGGCGCATCCGGGAGGTGGCGGCCCCGGCCAACGCCATACGTTACAACCTGGACACCCCTTGCGTGCGGAGGGGGCAATGCACGGACTGCAACCAGCCCGCCGGCATCTGCCGCATAACCACCATCATCAGCCGCCGTCCCATGATGACCGACTTCAAGGTCTTCCTGGTCGGCGAACCCCTCGGCTTCTAATGGGGTCAGGTCTTGAATCGTGATAACCCCATGGATATACAGCGGAGGTTGGCGGCCAAACCTTGCCCCCTCCGGGACATCTTCCCCTCCGGCCCGGTCCGTACGTTGCCGCGCTGCCCTTCGCCCCGCCCCTCAAGGCCGGTAATGGCGGGTATGGAATCCCGGGAGCGGGACCGGGGGATATGATATAATCACCATCGACCGGTATGTCAGGCGGCCACGTGGCCGGCACCCAGCCGGATGGGCGGCTGGGTTTTATTTATCTCCGCCCGCGGAAGGCCCCGTTTGCCCGTGGGCCATGGGGCAGGCGGGAGGTTTTCGGGAGATTGGATATCGGATAACGATTTGGCGGGTATTCGGTCCTTCCGGCGGTGAGATGGTAAAAGATGGAAGCTACCCCACGGGGAGGAATGATATGGCCGGCGGGAAAATACTCATGATCGACAACTACGACTCCTTCACCTACAACCTCGTCCAGTTCCTGGGAATACTGGGCGCGGACCTGGTGGTCTTCCGCAACGACCATACCCGGCTGGAACAGGTGGAGGAACTGAGGCCGGCGGGGATCGTCATCTCCCCCGGTCCCAAGGCGCCTGGGGATGCGGGACTTTCCAAGGATATAATCCTGGAGTTCGGACCCCGCGTGCCCATCCTGGGCGTGTGCCTGGGCCACCAGTGCATAGGCGAGGCTTACGGAGGGAAGGTGGATCGCGCCCCTTACGTGATGCACGGCAAGACCTCCCTGATCCACCACGACGGAAAGGGGGTCTTCAGGGGCCTGCCGGATCCCATGGAGGCGGCGCGTTACCATTCCCTGGTGGTTCTCGAGGGTTCCCTGCCCTCCTGCCTGGAGATCAGCGCCCGCACCGATGACGGTCTGATAATGGGGCTCCGGCACCGCGAGTTCCCAGTGGAGGGCATACAGTTCCATCCCGAGTCCTTCATGACCCCGCAGGGACTGCGCCTGCTGGCCAACTTCCTTGAATTGGCGGGCATGCGCGCCAGGGAACTGGTTTGAGCCGCGGCGGCCGGCGCCCACGGAAATTCCGTTGGGGATGAGGAGGAATAAGGGTCCGCGGGAAAGGCGGGTCGGGCGTCATGGCCCGGATCGCATCGGAGGTAAGCGATGACCCGGATGGGGCGGAAAAGCGAAACCGATTCCTGGCTGGGTTCTCTTCCCGCCGCGCTGGCCGGCGAGGCCGGCCGTTACGCTGGAGGCGGGAAGGCTTTCGTAAAGGGGAAGGGGGTAGCCCTGAGGCTGGGATGGCTCGAGCTTTCCGATCCTCCTCCCATGGAGGAGATCTTCCACCTGCTGGCCTATACGCCCTACGCCTGCTTCCTCGATTCCAGCCTGGTCATGGAGAGGCTGGGAAGACATTCCTTCATCGGTTACCGGCCTTTCCTGGTCTTGTCCACCCGCGGGCATATCTGCCGGTGGAAGGCCCGAGGGGGCGCATCGTGGACCACGGAGGAAAACCCCTTCCGCGCGCTGCGCAGGGCCCTGAAAGCCTTCCGGTTGGAGGGTGGGGAGGAGAGCACCCCGGCGGATCTCCCGCCCTTCACCGGAGGGGGTATGGGTTACCTGGCCTACGAGTTGGGTCGCTACATCGAGAGGCTCCCCGGGAAGGCCGTGGACGACCTGGGCCTCCCCGAGCTGTGTTTTGCCTTCTACGACCGCCTCCTGGCCCACGACCATCGAGCTGGAAAGACCTGGCTCCTGGCCCTTCACCCCTTCGATCCGGGGGAGGTCCTGGAGGTGGAAAAAAGGTTGACGGAAACGGAACCTCCCGAATACCCGGCCCCGGCGGGAGGCGGGGCGGTTCGATTCACCTCCAACTTCACCCGGGAGGAATACCTGGAGGCCGTGCGGCGGGTGAAGGAGTACATCTATGCCGGGGATATCTACCAGGCCAACCTCTCCCAGCGTTTTCATGCTCCCCTCACCGTGCATCCCTGGATCCTCTATCGCCGGCTGCGGCGCCTCAACGCCGCCCCCTTCGCCGCTTACTTCAACGCCGTGGAGGGCCAGGTGTGCTCCTCCTCCCCGGAGCGTTTCCTCAAAGGAGAGGGGCGCAGGGTGGAGACGCGGCCCATAAAGGGGACGCGGCCGAGGTCGGACGACCCCCGGGAGGACCGCCGGCTGGCCGAGGAGCTGCTGGCCAGCGCCAAGGACCGGGCCGAGCTGTCCATGATCGTGGACCTGGAGAGGAACGATCTCGGTCGGGTCTGCTCCTACGGTAGCGTGAAGGTTGAGGAACACGCGGTCATCGAGCACTACTCCACCGTGCATCACCTGGTCTCCACGGTGGTGGGGGAGCTCCACCCCGGAAAGGACGTGGTGGACCTGCTGCGTGCCTCCTTTCCCGGGGGCTCCATAACCGGGGCGCCCAAGATACGGGCCATGGAGATCATCGACGAGCTGGAACCCACGGCGCGCAGCGTTTACACGGGAAGCATCGGGTACCTGGGATTTAATGGTGATTTCGACCTGAACATCGCCATCCGCACCATTGTCGTCAAGGGGAACACGGCCTATTTCCAGGCGGGAGGCGGGATCGTGGCCGACTCGGTCCCGGAGGACGAGTACCAGGAGACCCTGGACAAGGGCAAGGCCATCTTCACCTCCCTGGGGTCAGGTCTTGAATCGTGATACCCCTGGGGATATTAGTTAGCGCATCTGCATATCCCTTATTACGCCCTGGCCGGGCGGGGAGGTGAAGCAAGGCTCCCTCGCGGCCCACTTCAGGAACCCGCCCGGCGGAGACCTCTCCGCGGCGCGGTGCTCGATTCCGGCAAAGCAGGGTCTTCACGGGCCACCCCAGGTTATCATGCCCTTTTGCGTACCGGGGGAGGCAAAGGTCAAAGCGGGCGCCGTCTCAAGCGGATATCTCCGCCTCCACCAGATCCCGGAAGGCGCGCATGAGGCGAGAGGTGACCGCACCTGGACATGGACCGGACAGGCTGGAGCCGTCCACCTCGCGGATGGGAATTATCTCTCCCGTGGTCATGGTGAGGAAAGCCTCCTCCGCCGCCTTGAGGTCCTCAAGGGGGTAGAAACCCTCCTCGGCGGGCAGGCCCAGTCCGGCGCATAGCTCCAGGACCGCCTCGCGGGTGATGCCGGGAAGGATCCCGCAATCGGCATGCGGGGTCTTCACCGTTCCCCCGGAGACAAGGAAGAGGTTGGAAGTGGAACCCTCGGCCAGGTATCCATCAGTGTTCATGAAGAGGGCGTCGTCGTAACCGCGGTCGGCGGCCTCCTGTTTGGCGTAGAGGGGTTCCAGGTAGTTGTTGGTTTTGACCCGGCACAGCGGGGAGCGGGAGTTGCGGCGCACCGAGGAAACGGTAACCCTCACACCACGGCCGTAGAACTCGGGAGGATAACCCTCGAGGGGCTTGACCATGATGAAGAAGCGGGGGGCGGAGGACCTGACGAGGTTGCGGGTCCCGCCGAAGTCCCCCCCGGTCACCGTCAGGCGCACGTAGGCGTCTCCCTCTCCCACGTTCTCCCGGTACAAGGCATGGATGGCCTCCTCTATCTCCCCGTCTCCCGGGATCCCGGATATCCTCAGCACCCGGCACCCCTCCCGCAGGCGGGCCAGGTGGCGGTCCAGGCGGAAGGGCCTCCCGCGGTAAGCGCGTATGGTCTCGAACAGTCCGTCCCCGAAGAGCACTCCCCGGTCGTTTACGGGTAGGCATGCTTTTTCGGCGTCCAGGATCCGTCCGTCAAGGTATACTTTCATTTTCTCGTTGCGCTCCGGTGCGGTTCTTGCCGCGCCCAGGCGGACCCGGCGTTCCCATGGTAATACATATCTTGGTCAATAGTATAATGCTCACAGGCGGTCGGTTCATTCCTTTGGAGTGCGCAATGCCCGCGGGGGAGCGGGTTCCTCTACCATGGGTAGCATGGAAAGCCGCGCATTTCTGGGCTGGTGGGAGCGCGCGTCGAGGATAGCGGAGCGGCATGTCACATCAGGGCATGAGGCGCGGACCTTCCGGGTAACGCGGGTCACCCTCACCCAGGGGATGCGTTGTGGATGCGGGCGAGGGGCGGAAGCGGTTCGGTTCCAGCATCAGTTGGGAATATTTAGTAGATAGGAGTTAGGGTGGGAATCCGCTTTCAAGCCACGGGCACGCCGGCGAGAGTTTTAGCCAAACGGCCGGGAAGGGAGGGAATGTCCTCCGCGGCGACACGGAAGTTGAGGGCATCGTGGGAGGAAGCATGACAACCAAGAATTTTTTGAAGGTAAAGAGCCTCGCAGTCGGTGGCTACCCCTCGGTTTCCAGGGCCCACATGGACCTGGTGAGGACCTATTCCAGCCCCGCTCTTTTAGGGCCCCCGGTGTGCGACCAGCTGGTGGCCCTGGTGGAGCACATGTACACCGAGGAGGAGGCGGAGGTGGCGCGCCATCTCAAGCCTTGGCGTCCCCGGACGGCGTCCTCGCTGGCCCGGGCCTCTGGAAGGCCGCTCCAGGAGGTCCAGGGGATCCTGCACCGGCTGGCCCACGAGAAGTACGTGCTCTTTTCCTTCGGGACCGGGGACAAGGAGCGCTTCGGCCTCCTCCCCATCGTCCCCGGCACCTTCGAGCACGTCCTGGTGCGCAAGTCCCCGGATGAGGTGACCGACTGGCACCGGCGGTTCGCGGAACTCTTCGAGGCCCTCTTCCGGACCGGTTTCATATCCGCCTACAACCGGAGGCCGGTGCATGCCGTGAGATATTTACCGGTACGGGAGTCACTGGAGGCCGTTCCCATGGCCCTGCCCTCCGATCGCCTGGAGTCGGTCATGGAGGACTATCGCCATTTCGCCGTCGGGGTCTGCCAGTGCCGTCTCACAAAGAATTTGCTGGGTGAGGGCTGCGGCCGGCCACTGGAGACCTGCATGGTCATGGGGGATTTCGCTCCCACCCTGGTTAGGGAGGGTCGCATGCGGCGGGTGGACAGGGAAGAGGCCCTGGCCATAAAGAGAGAAGCGGAAAAGTCCGGGCTGGTCACCTGGATGATGAACGACCGCAGCGCCAGGTTCTTCCGTTGCTCCTGTTCGTGCTGCGGATGCTGCTGCGACGCCTTGCGCCAGATATCCGAGTTCAACGCCCCGGGCTTCATCGCCCCGCCCCATTACCTACCCCACCTGGACATCACCCTTTGCGATTTCTGCGGGAAATGCGCCAAGGCGTGCACCATGGGGGCCATGGTGGTCGAGCGGGAGGGGGAGAAGAAGAGCCACCTGCACCGGAAGGAACGCTGCATAGGATGCGGTCTCTGCGTGGTGGCCTGCCCGCGCGGGGCGCTCTCGCTGCGGGAGGTGCCCGACTACCAGCCGCCGCCGGCCGACTTCCTCGCCTACCTGGCGAAGTACGGCGTGAACTACCTGATAAACGGCTTCAATGAGTGGCTTTCCCGCCGTCGCTCCCGGTGACACCTCATCCCGGGGCCTCCCGGGAGAAAGGAGGTCCCCGACTACCATCCGCCGGCCGACTTCATCGCCTGCCCGGCGAAGCACGGCGTGAACTTCCCCACCTGGGGTCTCCGGACGAGGCTTTCCCGCCGCCCCCCTTACACATGAACAAACAATATGCTATTGTATAACGGCCGGTAAACTGGGAGGGGATCCAGGCTTGCGCCTGGTCTCGGTGGACTGCTTTCAAAGGGGGGCTGGCCATGAAGCGAAACCGTTTCCGTGTCGTCCTCATCCTGGTGGTATCCGTCCTTTTCCTGTCCTTGACCCAGGTCCCCGCGGCTCCCGCCCTCGCGGCCGGGGAAACGGTGGTCGGGGAGACGGGCTCCGGGATCTCGGGGGAAGGCCGCACCTACAAGGTGGCCAAGGTGACCGAGGACTGGACCATGTGGGACGGGATAACCATCCCGGTGAGCGTTTATTACCCCGAGGATGCCCCGGCGGGGGAACGTTTCCCGGCCATCATCTTCGTCCACGGGTGGACCCTGGACAAGTCCATGGGGGAGTGGGGGGCGGAATACTTCGCTTCCCGCGGTTACGTGGGAGTGGCCATCACCGCCCGAGGCTGGTTCGGCGCCGGGGGCGACGTGGGATGCATGGACCCCGAGCACGAGATGAAGGATGTCAGCCACGTCATAACCCTGCTCGGCGAGGACCCGCGTTTTCCGGTCCTCGAGGACGAGAAGGGACCGGTGGTGGGGATCACCGGCGCTTCCATGGGGGGATGTTTCTCTTACCTCAAGTCGGAACGCAAGGACCCCCGCCCCGGGGATCCAGGCGACCCGCGCATCCGGGCCGCGGTTCCCATGCACGGGTCCTTCGACCTCACCTTCTCCCTGCTCCCCAACGGTGCGGGTAAGATGCTGTGGGGCGCTCTTCTGGTGGGTGTCACCTACCTGGGAGACCTGTCCGGATTCATGGTCAGCCTCATGAACCTGGCGCTGGACTCCCGGATGGACGGCATGCAGAAGCTCCAGACATTCCTCGGATACTTGTGGAAGCTCATGCCTCCGGTGACCACCTTCGACCCCGGCATGCTCTTCATATTGGGCACCATGCTGGAGAGGCGGACGGAAGATTACGGATTCTGCCACCAGTACTTCAAGGTACGGTCCGCACGTTACTGGTGCGACGAGGAATATGACGGGTCGGTGGAGCATCCCATCATCACCCCCACCCTCATCCTGGCCGGGTGGAACGACGACCTGTTTTTCGCCAACGAAGGCTTGATGGCTTTTTCCCACATCCAGGCTCCCAAGCGGATAATCATCACCAACCACGGCCACCTGGGTTGTTACCCGGGACCCTTCCCGGTGGAGGGGATCACCGGGAGCCCGGAGAGCGCCTGGGTGCGCCAGGAGGTGGAACGTTGGTTCGATCGTTTCCTTAAGGGAGTGGACAACGGCGCGGACAGGGAACCGCCGGTGGTCTTTTACCGGCATACCGATCCTTCCCGTTTCGGCACCGCGTCGACCTATCCCCTTCCCGGCACGAGGGAGGTCTCCTGGTACCTTGGAGGGGCTGGCCCGGACGGGTTGGGAACCTTGAGCCGGAAGGTCCCCGCAACCGGGGATAAATGGGATTTACTGGTAAATATCGGCCTTACGGGCTCCATCTCCCTTCCCTATTACCAGGACGCCCCGGAGCTTTTGGGCGGCGAGGCCCTGGGCATCCCCACCCGCATCAAGCTCCTGGAGATCCCCTTCACCGAGACCAGCTACCTCAGCCGTCCGCTGAAGAGGGACCTCACGGTCATGGGTGCCCCCCGCTTCCAGTTCTTCTATCGCGCCTCGGGGGAATTCACTCAGCTCATTCCCTGGCTGTACGAAGTCACCCCGGAAGGGGAGGAGATCCTGGTGAGCCGGGGTTTCTACGAGGGATACGGGTATACCCCATGGACCGACACGGGCATGGGTAACCCCCTGGAGATGCAGGCCTGCTACCACCGTTTCCGTGCCGGAAGCCGCATCAAGCTGGTGGTCTCCACGGCGGACCTTCTTTCCTGCTGGCCGAACTGGGGCCTGAACTTCATATTCCTGCTCAGGAGCCGGGAGATGCCCTCGAGGATCGTTCTGCCCATAGTCCCCCCGGGCACCTGACGGAAAGGTGGTTGCCTTTCCAAGGCCACCGGGTGAACGTGGGGCTAAAGCCCCCGGAAGAAGATGAGCAGAAGTCCGCCCAGCGGGAGCAGGACGCCGGCGGATATAACCAGGATGTTGATCACCTTAGGGTCGCGTAGCCCCTTGCCGCCTTTCCTGCCCAGCTTGACCAGTTCCCCGCGCATGGCCCAGAGTAGAGCCCCCCAGGCCAGTGCCAGCACGCCGAAGGCCACTTCTTCCACCTGCATGGATTAAGCATGGCATCCGGCCGGTAGGCGTTGCAAGGCGGATATTCCCCATGGACCGCGGCGCTTCCATGCTTGGGCGAAAGCCCTCCAACTTTAGTGCACACAGACCGCTCTGCGTATTTCATATGCACGGCGCCGCAAAGCTTGGCCATAAACTTTTCACGTGCCCCTTTCCTGTAATCCCCGCACCTTCTTCAGCGGACAACCAAGTCCCCCAAATCTACGGCTCCGCTCTCCTCACAACCCTCATAAGCCTTCAACATCGAATACCCTGGCTTCGTTTGTCGCCGGGATTTCGGATTGACCGGAAAAGGTGAGAATTCCCTATTGACAAAGTTATATATGTTGAATAACATGGCAATGTCGTTAATATTTAGGAGGCGGCGATGTACGCGGACAAGGTGGCGGCCAGGTATCGACTAGGGGAAAGGATCTTCTCCGGAAGAGGGTGGTCCTCTTACCTGGCCCTGGATACCGAATTGGGGATCGAGGTGGAGTTGGATCTCGTGTCCGCTTCCCGGGAAGATCTACCGGTGGATCCGGAGAGGATGCGGGAGGTATTGCAGGCCGCCCAAAAGATAAGGGGGCCCCACGTATTGCCGCTCCATGACTGGGGAGAGGAAGAGGGTTTCTTCTACCTGGTGCGGGAGAAGGGGAACGGTACGCCTCTCCCGGAGTTGATCTCCCAGCTCGGCGGCCTGCCGGAGGCGCAAGTGGTGGAGCTGGTGTCCGCCGCCGTGGAGGTGCTCGCCGAGGCCTACGGTGCGGGTCTTTATTACCTGGGACTGAACCCCGGGCAGGTGCTCGTGGACCCCCGGGGGTGCCCCCGTTTCCGGCGCGTGGGTTACGGGTGGATCCTCGAGGATATGGATCCCTCGCAGGGAGCCCGGGTCTCCCCCTACCGGGCACCGGAGGTGGAAACGGGAAAGGAGGGGACTCGGACTTCGGACGTCTACTCCCTGGCGGTGATGATCAACGAGGCGCTGCCCGAGGGGGCGAGAACGGAAAGGTTGAGGATAATTCTCGACAAGGCCGGGCATCCCCTACCCGCGAGACGTCCCTCCTCCCCCAGGTTGCTTCTCGAGGAGCTGGAGAATTCCCTGCGTGACCACGAGGACAAGCCCGGTCTCTCGCGGGAAGAAGAGGCGAAATTCCCGGGTGGGTGGGCGGAGAAGGAGGGCCGGGATGCGGAAACCCTCCTCGGTGAGCGCGGAGAGGAAAGGGGTTTCTCCCCTGGCCCGTCCCTTCCTTCCGGAGGAAGGCGCTCGCGTGGCTGGGGACGGAAACTGGCCCTCATGTTCGCCGGCGGGATGATCTTATGGCTGCTTTATGCAGCTCTTTCGGGACTTATGGTCGGTGGGAGAAGGGAAGCGGGCGGAGAGGAGACTCCCATCCAGGAGGTCGTAGAGGTTCCCGACCTGGAGGGGTTGATTCTAGAGGAAGCACAGGGACGATTGGAGGAAATAGGACTTTCCTGGAGCGTGCGGGAAGCGCCTTCCCGCCTGTGGTCGGCGGGAAGGGTGGTGGCCCAGGATCCCGGGTCGGGTTCGGCGCTGCGTCCCGGGGAGACGGTATGCCTGGTGATAAGCTCTGGCCGGGAGGAGGAAGGGGCCGCCGGCGATGAATCGGGTGCATCACCCGAAATGGCTCCTCCCCGGGAACAGGGCGAGGAAGGGTCAGGGGAAGTCACTCCCGCCCCGCCGGCCGGGGCCTCCCCCGCCTCCGTGGAAGCATCCCGAAACGTCCCTCATCGTCCCCGCGCCGTGGCTTCCCTGTCCGCTCTCAAGGGTCCCGCCCCCCTGTATGTTCGCATGGATGCCGCGGCTTCTTCCGATCCTGACGGGGATATCGTGGGCTACGTTTGGAATTGCGGCGACGGAACCGTTCTTCACGGTAAGACGGTCCAGCACGTGTACGATCCTCCGGTGATCCCCGCCCGGTTCAGGGTGATGCTCGAGGTCTTCGATTCGCGCGGCCTTTCCGACAGCGTCGCGTTGACCGTGGAGGTCTACTGATTCCATGTTTCCCCGGAAGGAGAACCGCCCCACGAAGCGGGATCGCATCCCCGGCCCGCCCGAACTCCGCCGCGCATGGTCGTGGAGAGGGGGAGGGCGGGTCGCGGGGAGCGGCGTGGTCCTCGAGGACGGCGTGCGCTCCCCCGGGGGCGGCAAGGCACCCTTCAGACGCCGGGCATCAGCCCTACCCCTCCTCATCCTACCCCTCATTACCCTCCTCATATTCTCCTTCCACGCGTCTTCCTCCCCGGCCCTTGCGGCCGGGGAGGAGGCCCCCACCTTCCTTTGGCCGGCGCGGGGCAGGGTGGTGAAGGGGTTCGTCCCCGCCGTAGGGCATTACGGGGAAGGCGGGCATGCGGGAATCGACATCGCCCTGGACCCGGAAAGCGAGGTCCGGTCTTCCGCTCCCGGCATGGTAAGTTTTTCCGGGAGGACCCCGCTGGGCGTCTGCGTAAGCATCCAACACGCCGGTGGTTTCAAGACCACCTACGTCTCGCTCCGGTGCTCGGAGGTCCGAAAGGGACAGAGGGTAGAAGCGGGGCAGGTCATCGGGAAAAGCGATGGGACGGCGGATCCTTCCAGCCCGCTTCCGCATCTGCATTTCGGACTTTATCTCAATGGAGTCGCCGTCGACCCCTTGCCCTTACTGCGGGGCATCCTCCTCGACCCCCGGTCTCTTTTTCTGGGCCCCTGGGGGGATACGCTCTCCGCGCGGACCTACATGCAGCGGCACGGTGGCGGAGGTGATTTCCTGGGATGGGTGAAACGCTCCCTCGGGAGTGTCGGGAGGACGCTGGGCGATGGTATATCGGCGGCGGCTAGGGCTCTGGGCAGGGGACTGTCGGCGGCCTGGAGGTGGACCCGTCGCCTGGCCGAAACCCTGGGTCGTGCCCTGGCAAGAATTTACAAGTATTGCCTGGAACCCTGGCTCGCGCCCATCCTGGGAGCGGCGGGAAGGGTGTTGAAGGCCGCGATCTCCAACCGTTTGGTGCAGGCCCTGTTGGCCGGGCTGGCGGCCACGGCGGTGATCTGCCTGGCGGTGGTGGGGGTGGGGTTGGCCTTGGGCCTGTCGCTTACCGCTGTGTTCACCGCCTGCGTGGCGGGTGGGGCGGCCTCCATGGGATATGCCTTCTATCATGCCGCCACCTCCGGGGATTCCTTCTCTTTTCTCGGATGCCTCTTGGGTTCCCTGGTGGTAGGGGGAATCGCCGCCGGGGGGTGCTTACTCTTTTCATATCTGGCTCCCGCGGCGGCCTCGGGTTGGGCCAACCTGGGGTGGCTGGGGTTCGGTAAGGGGTTTCTGACCCACGGAGCGGCCAACCTGCTGGTCTATTCGGGATTCTCGCTGGCCACCGGGAAAGGCGTCACGCCCGGGGGCCTCCTGGTCTCTTTCCTGGTCGGAGGGCTGACGGGGGGCATGGGGCGCCTCCTGATCAGCGGGATCTTTTCCGGCGGGGCCGCACAGGGACTGGCGGCGGGGTTCCTCTCCTCCGGGGGTTCGCTTCTGGGCGGCGGCGCCGCCACCCAGGTGGCCGCGTACGCCGGAGCATGGGTTTCCGGTATTTCCCATAAGCTGGCCTACATGTTGTTTTGCGGGTGTGCGGGCGCGCTGGGGGATCTGCTGCTCAGGGCGGTGACCGGGGGCCGCCCGTGTTTGCTCGAGTCCCTGTTGAGTTTCGGGGGAGGCTTTTTGGCCGGGGGACTGAGCCTCCTGGGCCAGGGCAAGGGACTCGGAAGCCTTGTTTCCCGCCTCAGTGGGGGCAGGTCGAGGCTTTCGGGCGAGTTCGTAAAAGCCCTGGTCGGAAAGGCTTTTTCCGGAGGCCTCAAGGAAGGCGCCAGGTCACTGATGGGGAGAATCCGCGGGGGCGAAAGGGCGAGGGAAAGCCTGGACCTTCTGGACGCGGGTGTCGAACCTGCCGGAAGGTGAGGGCGATCGGCCGGGCGAAGGGGATGCTCGCGGGCGACGGAGCCCAGGGTTGCGTGGAAGGAGGATGCGACACGGCGGACCGGATCTCTTTATCCAGCGGTGATTCTACGGGGAAACACCGGTTATCCGGATGCGGAATCGGGAAAAGGAGGGAAGAAATGAAGGAAAAACAGCCCACTTGGCCCCAGATGGCGGTCATGCTCGTTCCTGCCGCGGTGATGGCCGCCTGTGCTTACCTTTTCTCCAGCCGCGGAGAGACCTTGGGAGGTGCAGCCTGGATCCCGGCCTTGATTGCCGTCCTTTCCTTCATCGGGTTTTTCGTCGCCCTGTACCTTTTCTACCTGCGCCCCCAGTATGGGACCCGCGCTCCCCTGCATCTCGCTCTCTTTATCCTCGGCCATGGGGCCCTCGTCCTTCTATTATGGAAGGCCGGTGCACTGGGATAAACGAAGTCGTTCAAGCGATGTGCCGCTTGCGGGCCACGTGTCTCGAGGAGCTCCCCCCGCGGGCTTCGCCGCGCATGTAGATGTAGGGCACGAGGAGGGTGAGTCCCCAGAAGGAGGCAAGAAGGAACCCACAGAATGCGAACATTGCCAGGCACCAAAGGTTTCCGGTGCAAAGCGTGGCCAAGCCCCACAAGATTACCGAGATGGTCAGGGAGGCAAGGACCCGGTTCCTGCGTACTTCCGCTCTCCTCGCAGGCCTCCTCCTTTGGGCGTTGCGTACCTCGGCTGGTGACAGGTTGATCCTCGACGGATCTTGGATCCCCCTGCCGGATCCCGGCGGGGCCGCGGCATTAACCACGGCCTCTGGGTATCCTGTCGCGCCTCCCGAACGGGTGCCGGCAATACGGGGATCCGGGGATCGAAGCGTCGGCTCCAGGCGCGGTTCGAGCGAATGGGCTATCTCCTGCATGCTCCTGCGGAAGCTTTGCGTGGTGACCAGTGGCGAGTCCTCGAGTTTGCCCCGTATTATGGGCGGCACTATGGCCAGCATGGCTATGAAGCCCAGAAGGAGCAAGGCTAGTATCTCCAAGGCGCCCTCCCGCATGGTCTCCCCGCCGTAATCCAGCGGAGCATGCACTACATATTGAGTTTCGACGCCTTCTCTATTTCCACATAATGTATTTCCACCCTCCGGCTGGCCTTTCCTTCAGCGAGCGGGAATTTATTTCCGGGCGTCACCGGTGGGGAATAGAATGGGGATGTCGCGACAGGGCGCGAAGGGAGAGGGGACGCGAGGTGAGGCTCCAGGACGCAGAGAGGATTTACACGGTGGCGGAGGTGAACCGCCTGGCCGACGGCCTCCTCCAGGAGGTGGTCCTCTGGGTGGAAGGCGAGGTATCCAACCTCAGGATCTACCCCCAGTACCTGTTCTTCAGCCTTTCCGAGGAAGAGGCGGCGCTCCCCTGCGTGATGTTCGGCGACGCGGCGAGGGAGGCTTCCCCCGTTCTTCGGGAGGGCATGCGGGTGCTGGCCCACGGACGCCTGGGCATCTACGTGCGTCGCGGTCAGTACCGCATGAACGTCCACCAGGTGCAGGAAGCGGGGGAGGGGAAACTCCGAAGGGAGTTCTTCCGCCTCATGCGCAAGCTCTCCGCCGAGGGGCTTTTCGACGAGAGCCTCAAGCGGCCCCTTCCTTCCTATCCCGAGATCATCGGGTTGGTGACCAGCCTGGAAGGGGCTGCCGTCCGCGACGTGATCATCAACGTCACTCGCCGTTATCCATGTTGCCGCATCCTGGTCCGGGGGGTTCGGGTTCAGGGCGAGGAAGCGGTTGAGGATATCATCTCCGCCATCGAGACCTTCAATCGGGCTTGCCCGGTGGACGTTCTCATCCTGGCCCGGGGAGGGGGTTCTCTGGAGGACCTTCATCCCTTCAACACCGAGGAGGTTGTCAGAGCCATAAGAGGTTCCTCCATCCCCGTGATCACCGGGGTCGGGCATGAGCCGGACCTCACCCTGGCCGACCTGGCCGCCGACCATCGAGCCAGCACACCCACGGGAGCGGCCGAGGCGGCGGTTCCCTCCTCCGCGGAGATCCTTGCCCTCTTGAGGGAAAGGAGCACTTCCCTGGAAGCCCTGCTCCGACGCATGTTGCATCTTCGGGAGAGGGATCTTTCCCTGCTGGCCTCCCGGAGGGCCTTCCGGGACGGCGAGGTGTTCCTGGGACAGGCCAGGCAGCGCCTGGCGGAAGGGGAGGCTCTGCTTCAGGGCGGGATGCGCGAGGTCCTGCGCCGGGAGAGGGAGCGAGTCGAGGGGCGCGTCACGGTGCTGGGCCGGTTCCCCCGCCAATACCGGGACCTTCCCCGCCGCATAGGCGATACTTACGCCAAGATGCGTGCCTCCTTCGATTCCTGGTGGCGGTGGAGGGAAAGGGAACCGGGTTGGAGGGCGGAAGAACTCCGGTCATGCATGTCGAGCCTTCTTTCCGCGAGTTCGGGCAAGTTGGAGCTGGCGGCTTCACGCCTGGACGCCTTGAGCCCCCTGGCCGTCCTCTCCCGTGGCTATGCCATCGCCACCCGTCGCGGGGAGAGTAAGCCCCTGAAGGACAGCCGGGAGGTGACGGAAGGGGAGGCGGTGGACGTGCGCCTGCACCGGGGGCGCCTTTTCTGCGAGGTGAGGGGCCGGGAGCTGCGAGGTGAGGGGCCGGGAGGAGAAAGCGGATGGTAAAGGTTGAGGGGATGGACTTGCCGTGCCCGGAGGCAAGGGGAGAGACGATGGGGGTGAAGCCGAGGTGGAGGAGATGACCTTCGGGGGCATAATGCGCAGGCTGGAAGAAATCGCTGCTACCCTGGAGAAACAAGACCTCGAGCTGGAGGAGGGCTTGAAGCTCTTCGAGGAGGGGGTGAGCCTCGTCCGCGAGGCGCGCCGCAGGCTGACGGAGGCCGGGGCCCGGGTGGAGAAGCTCATCGGCAGCCTGGAGGAAGAACTGACCACGGAGGAATTCCGCCTGGAGGAGGACAACCTGGCCGGGGATTGATCCGCCGGTGCGGCCCAGCGGCTTTACATCACTCCCAGGCCGACCCTTGCCGTTATCCCTACGGTGGATATACCGGCTGACGCCGCTCCGGCCCGTCGCTCCCTCCTGTAATATATTCCTGTAATATAGTAATAAATTTGCATGATCGGTCGATATACCTGCGAGATACGAGGCCTATAAAGACCGGGGCCAAGGAACTACGGCCCCTGGGGCGAGCGTCAAAAGCGATTATGAAAAGACAAGAGAGGCTGAAACTGCGCAGAAGGAGGAGGACTAGAAGGATCCTCCAGGTCCTCGTGGTCATGGTCCTCCTGGGCGGCCTGGTACTCGGGGCCTTGAACTTCGACGCCGTCAAGGGCTGGGCGGCCAAGCATTACCTGCGCATGCGTTTCCAACCGGCGGTGATCGCCCCCGAGGACAACCCGGACCTTTTCGCCGAGCTGAGCAAGTGGCACAACCCGGAGGAAAACCTCAACCTTCTCCTCATAGGCATCGACCGGGGAAGCGTGCCCGGAGAGGAAGGCTATACCCGAAGCGACGTGATGATAGTGGCCTCGGTGAACGTGAAGGCCAAAAGGGCGGTCCTGGTGTCCATCCCCAGGGATACCAAGGTGACTATCCAGGGATACGGTGCGGAGAAGATAAATGCCGCCCATTCCTTCAGGGGTCCGGCGGGCGCGGTGGAGGCGGTGGAGAAACTGACCGGCCTGGACATCCACCATTACGCCGAGGTGGACTTCGAGGCTTTTAAAAACATCGTGGACGCGATGGGAGGCGTGCCCTTCCACCTGGACGTCACCATCAACGATCCCAAGACGGGATACCTGGAGAAGGGCGATCACCTGCTCAATGGAGAGGAGGCCCTCATCCTGGTCCGCAGCCGGAGGCTGCCCCGGGGGGATTTGGACCGCATAGAGCACCAGAAGGCCTTCCTCAAGGCGGTCATGCAGAAAGCGGTATCCATACGGGACATGCAGGCCTTACTCAAGATCCTGGACACGGCCGTCCGCTATCTGGAGACCACCCTCGAGCCCGGCCTGATCTTCACCCTTGCCGAGGCCTTGCAGGGGATGAAGGTGGAGGACGTGGAATTCGCCACTCTACCCGGTGACGTGAAGGAACCCCCTCCCGGGCAACCCTGGTATTTCATCCATGACCCGGAGGCCGCGGCCGAGCTGTTCTCCAACATCCAGAAGTATTGCAGCACCAAGACCCCGGAGGAAAGGCAAGCCGAGCTGGAAAGGGAGCGGCTTGGGGACCTTGCGGGCGGGGGGTCGCAGGTGGACCGCTCCACGGTCAACCTGGCGGTTCTCAACGGTGTCCGATGGGAGGGCGTGGCCGCCGGGGTGGCGGAGATCATGCGCGGAAAAGGATATAAGAAAATAAAGATTGGGAACACCGTACACGCCTACGAGGAGACCACCGTCTATTACGCTCCCGGCAACGCTGACGCTGCCCGCCAGGTGGCCAAGGATCTTGATCCCGATGCCGATTTCCGGGTGGTCGAGGATCAGGACGTGGCTATCACCTACGATGCCGACGTCATATTGGTCATAGGAAAGGATTACGTGAAATCCTGAACCTGGTTGGCGCGCTCCACACCCCGAGCAATCGCCGCGGTCTAACTTGCTGTCGGGTGGCACGCAGGAAGGGAAAGCCGGAACATTTTCACCTTCGCCCAACGTGGGAAATACAGGGTCGTTGACGGCGGGATAAGTGGTAACCTTACCCGCGGTACGGGCAAGGCGGCTCCAGGGCGCGCCTCGGCCAGGTAAAGTCTCGGCCGTGTTTCCCAGGCGGCATTCCTCGCTCGCTGCCTTCATGCGCGTCCGGCCGACGTTTTCTGTAGTAGAATGTCGGGCGGATCGCGGTAAGACCCCTTGCTTGGCGCGAGGAAGGGAGGCCTATTGCCGTCCAAGCAGGACAGGAACGGCTACCTCATGGTCCTGGGCGCTATCGTCCTCTTCAGCACCATCGAGGTGGTATCGCGGTACCTCCAGGCGGGAACCGGCTTTCAAAGCCCCGTGGAAGCGGAACAGGTCGCCGCCCTGCGTTTCATCCTGGGTTGGATTTTCCTCCTCCCTGTGGTAATGGCCGGCGGGAAGCGGAGGAAGGTCGCCTTCCGCGCCCTGCGCCGGGACCTTCCGGCCGCGGTTTTCCTCGGCGGAGTGGGCGTGTTTGCGGCCTTTTATCTTTTCCACCGCGGGGTGGCCCTGTCCAAGGCTTCCTCGGCGGCGGTCATCTTTTCCACGAACCCCTTGTTCATCGCCCTCCTGGCCTTCCTGGTCCTCGGGGAGAGGATACCCATTCGCGGTTGGCTGGGCATAGGGCTTGGTATCGTGGGCGCACTAGCGGCGGTTACCGGGTTCCGTTTCTCCGGCCTCCTGGCCCGGGAGGATTTTTTGGGCCATTCTCTGGTTTTAGGGTCCGCCGCGTGCTGGGCGGTCTATACCGTGTACGGGAAAAGATATTCCGAGGAATACGGCGGACTGACCGTTTCCTTCCTCAGCATCGCCGTGGGCTCGGCGCTCTTCGCCGCCTTGCTGACCCTGAAAGGAGGATGGAGGGTCGCGGCGGAGTACCATCCTGCGACTTGGGCTTGGCTCGCCTACCTGGGGGTGGTGACCGTGGGATTGGGGTACCTGTTGTATTTCGAGGGCATGAGCAGGGTGGATGCTTCGCGGGGGGCGAGCCTCTTCTACCTCAAGCCCGTGCTGGCCGTTTTTCTTGCCCATCTCTTCCTCAAGGAAACGGTGACCTGGACCCTGGGCCTGGCCGCCGTTTTGGTGGCCGCATCCGTCTTCCTGGTCACCCGGTCGCGAGACTGAGGGGATGGGACGCGGATTTTCCCGCTCCACGAGGGATGGTTGAGGGCCTGCCGAATGCTATAATGGCGGCGAGCTCGAGAGGGATGTACATGTGGAGATGTTGGTGAAGGGGAGAAGCAAGGTCCCGCCTCCTTTGGCCGGCGGCTTATTTGCCATATTATTCCTCCTATGCCTTTCTCTCTTGGCCGCTTCCTGTTCCCGGAGCGCCGGGGGTTCCCGCCGTGTGCTGGTAGTGGGGTTCCGCGAAGGTTCCACGGAGGAAGAGCGCAATTCCCTTCTGGATTACGGTTGTCGGAGGATCGGTTCCGAGTTGGGATTGGAGGCGGAGCTCTTCATCCCCGGAACTTCGGAGGATTTGGGCGTCCTCCCGGAAGGGGAAAACTCATCCCGGTGGATGATCGTGAGCTGCGGGGAGACGCCGGAGGATAGCTTAGCCTTGGCGGCCGCTCAGGATCGGCCGTCGCACCTGGTTTACCTCGACTTCCCCGGAGCCTCAGTCCCCACCGCGGAAGGGGAAGCCGCCTACATCCGTTACCGGGTGGAAGAAGGGGCTTACCTGTGCGGGTTTCTCTCCGGGAGGTTGACGGTGAGCGCGGAGCACCCCCTCACCAATCGCCTGCCGGTGGTGGCCTTTATCGGCTGCGCCTCCGACCCGCGGACCTCCCGGTATCAACAGGGATTCTTGCGCGGAGTTCAAGCCGCCTACCCGCAGGCAAGCCTGCTTTCCTACCTGGTGGGCGGATGCGGCGATGAGGAACAGGCCCGTGCCTTCGCCCAGGAGGCGGCGAAAAAGGGGGCGGACATAATATTCTGCACCCCGGGAGACTTCCATGCCGGGGTTCTCCGGGCTGCCGAATCCCTGGACTTCCTGGTCATCCTCTCGGGCGGCGACCACTACCGGGAATCCCCCTCCCACGTGCTGACCTCCCTCGTGCTGCGCGACGACAACGCCCTTTTCCGGGCGGCGGACCTGGCCTTCAGGGATGGATTGGAGCCGGGTCTCCGGGAATGGGGGGTTAGGGAGGGGATATGGTCGTTGGCCCCGTTCCGGGACCATGACGTCTATATCCGCCGGGATCTCAAGGAAGCGCTGGCCGCCGAGGAAGTGAAGGTCTCGGGAATGGATTTAACTCCCTGAAAAGGAAACCCCGCGTTCCGGGGCGGATCGCGCCCCCGGGGAGAGATGTCCATGGCCTCCCGTGAACACGGCCGAGCAAGGGGGAAGGCCCACTCCCATCCGATACCTTGGTGCCGCGTCTCGCCTCCTGGGTCAAGCCCTCGTCATGCCGGTAGGAACACCGTCCTTGGGGTATAATTAGAGGGTCGATGCGGTTATCGCCGGGAAAGGGGACCGTGCCCAAAACGACGAAGTCCCTCCACCGGCTTGAAAACCCGGTGACGGTTGGTTGACGCGCGAAGGACTGGCGAAAGGGGTCTTTCAGGTGGCAGGGCCATTCCGTGACGACGACGATTTCGACGAAGTTTTGGTCATGCGCGCGGAGATGGAGCGCTTCTTCAGCCACCTCCCGCGCTGGAAGAAGCCCTCCGCGGTTTTCGAGAAGGCCTGGAAGCCCCTGTGCGACGTCCATGAGTGTCCCGAACATTTCATCGTCCTCATGGACCTGGCCGGCGTGGATGAGAACGAGGTGGAAGTCACCCTCCACGGGCGGGTGCTCAACATCCGGGGGCGGCGCAACCCCATTCGCCCCGCCGGGGTGAAGAACACCTATCTATTGGAGGTAAACTACGGCCATTTCGAGAGGACCTTCGAGCTGCCGGCGGATATTGACTCCGAGGGAACCCGCGCCGTTTACAGGAGGGGTTTCCTGGAGATCTATCTTCCCAAGCGCCGTGGGCGGAACCCGCGAAACGTGGACATCAGCGAGGAATGAAGCGGGCGTTTCTTGAAGGGATGACTTGAGAAGGAGGTAGCGCTTTGCCGAATGGCGATTTCCCCATGGGGATGACCGAACCATATATACCCGAGGTACTTCCCGTGCTCCCCCTCAAGGACACGGTGATCTACCCCCACATCATCATGCCCCTGCTCATCACCAGGGAGGAATACGTAAAGCTCATCGACGAGGCCCTGACCGCCGACCGCCTGGTGGCGGCCATGGCCGCCAGGGAGGAGGCGGAGACCCCGGGGCCGGAGCAGATCTACCACATGGGCACGGCGGCGGCCATCATCCGCATGCTCAAACTCCCGGACGGTTCCATGCAGCTCTTCGTGCAGGGGGTCCAGAGGATACGCATCGTGGATTTCGTGCAGACCCATCCCTACATGAAGGCGCGGGTGGAAAAGGTACGCGAGGTGGTGGAGAAGTCCGTGGAGGTGGAGGGCCTGGCCCGCAACATACTGGCCCAGTTCAAAAAGATCGTCTCCATGGCCCCTTACCTGCCCAACGAGATCTTCATCGCCGCCATGAACATCTCCGAGCCCAACAACCTGGCCGACTTCATCGCCTCCAACATCAACATCACCCTGGAGGAGAAGCAGGAGCTGCTTGAGGCGGTGAACGTCAGGGAGAGGCTGGAAAAACTCACCTTCTACCTCAACCGGGAGATAGAGATCCTGGAGATCGGGTCCAAGATCCAGTCCCAGGTGCAGACGGAGATGTCCAAGAGCCAGCGGGAGTACTTCCTACGGGAGCAGCTCAAGGCCATCCAGAAGGAACTCGGCGAGGTCGACGAGCGGACCATGGAGATCAACGAGTTCCGGGAGAAGATAGAAAAGAGCGGCATGCCCGAGGAGGCGCGCAAGGAGGCGGAAAGGGAGCTGGACCGCCTGGCCAAGATGCCGGTTGCCGCTGCGGAGTACACCGTGGCCCGGACCTACCTGGAGTGGCTGACCAGCCTCCCCTGGAACGTGAGCACAGAGGACAACCTGGACATCGAGCGGGCGCGCAAGATCCTGGACGAGGACCATTACGACCTGGACAAGGTTAAGGATCGCATCATCGAGTACCTGGCGGTGCGCAAGCTGAAGGAGGACATGAAGGGCCCCATCCTTTGTTTCGTGGGTCCACCGGGCGTGGGCAAGACCTCCCTGGGCCAGTCCATCGCCCGGGCCCTGGGCCGTAAGTTCGTGCGCGTCTCCCTGGGCGGCATGCACGACGAGGCGGAGATAAGGGGACACCGCCGCACCTACATCGGGGCCCTGCCCGGGAGGATCATCCAGGGCATCCGCAAGGCGGGGTCCAACAACCCGGTTTTCATGCTGGACGAGGTGGACAAGATCGGTATGGACTTCCGCGGCGACCCGGCGGCGGCCCTCCTGGAGGTGCTGGACCCGGAACAGAACTACTCCTTCTCCGACCATTACCTCGACGTTCCCTTCGACCTCTCCAAGGTGATGTTCATAACCACCGCCAACACCGTGGTGCCCATACCGCCCGCCCTCCTGGACCGCATGGAGGTGCTGGAGCTGCCCGGCTATACCGAGGTGGAGAAGCTCCACATCGCCAAGGAACACCTCATCCCCCGCCAGCTGGAGGAGCACGGGCTGAAGAAGAACCAGTTGACCATCACCGACGAAGCCCTGAGGGCCATCATCCGCGGCTACACCCGGGAGGCCGGGGTGCGCAACCTGGAGCGCGAGATCGCCTCCATCTGCCGCAAGGTGGCCAAAGACATCGCGGTGGGCAAACGCAAGAGCAAGAAGGTCAGCAAGAAGGACCTCCACGAGCTCCTGGGACCGGTGCGCTTCCGCTTCGAGGTCCTGGAGGAGGAGGACGAGGTGGGGGTGGCCACCGGCCTGGCGTGGACGGAATCCGGGGGCGACGTCCTCTTCGTGGAGTGCCAGGTGATGCCGGGGAGCGGCGAGCTGGTCCTCACCGGGAAGCTGGGCGACGTGATGCAGGAGTCGGCCAAGGCGGCTCTCACCTACTGCCGCAGCGTGGCCGACCGCTACGGGGTGGACCCGGAGTTCTTCAAGAAGCACGACCTGCACATCCATGTCCCGGCGGGAGCCATTCCCAAGGACGGTCCCAGCGCCGGGGTGACCATGGCCACCGCCCTGATCTCCGCAGTGACCGGCCGCAAGGTGCACAAGGACGTGGGCATGACCGGGGAGATCACCCTGCGGGGCAAGGTGCTCCCCATCGGGGGACTCAAGGAGAAGGTCTTGGCCGCCCACCGTTCCGGGGTCAAGACGGTGGTCATCCCCGAAGAGAACCAGAAGTACCTGGAGGAGATCCCGGACTTCATCCGCAAGGACCTCAAATTCGTGCCCGTCAAAAACATCGAGGAGGTCTTCAAGGTAGCCCTTTACCCCGACGGAAAGGCCCACAGTCGAGTCGGCGAGAAGGCTCCCGAGAAGGCCTCCCGGGAAGGCGGAGAGGAGAAGGCGGTGGCCAGGGGAGCCGATTCGGGAAAGGCCACGGCGCGCGGGAACTCCCCCTCCGTCAAAAGGACGGCGAAGAACGACCCCCCGGCGGGGAAAGAGGCCGGGAAGAACACTCAAGGGAAGAGGAATTCCCGGTCCGGGAACAAGGCCTCTGGATAGGATCTCCCCGGCTCGAAGGGTCCGCGAGTGTCGTCTCGAGGCGGGCCCGAACTCCTATGTAGCCCGAGGCGGCGAGCCCATGATGGATCGCGCGTAATGTGCCGGATCCCCGCGGGGACTGGCAGGTAACCTGTCCAAGCAAACTATGCAATAAGGATGTTTTCCCTGATCGCGGGTTGCCATAATCTACCTTCCCGGAAGAAAAATGGAAATCCACGTCTGCCGCCTGCTGCGCGGGACTCCCGGACTAAATAGTGAGCCATCCCTTGCGCGGGGATGAGGTCTCGAGGATCCTTCGTCCCGAGAGCCGATCGGCTGGTGGGGGTTTTCCACGCGGCGCTCGTATTTACGAGCCAACCATGTTTCAGGGTGGGGGGTCTCGGCGGCCACGCATATCTACCGTTTTTCCGAAACCTCGGAGCGAGGAGGATGCGGGGAGGTCGTGGCCGCGGTAGCGGCGGGGGGTCAGGGACTTTCCCCTTCCCGTAACCTCTTCAGGTCCGGGATCCAGGACTCTTCCGTCTCGCGCAGGGAGACCTTCCACCTGGAACCCACGCGCAGGCAGATATAGGAGACTTCCGCCTCTCCCTCTTCCCATCGGAAGCGGGCCGTCACCCGGGCTCGATCCCCGGACACCTCCACCGTGCTGGCCTCGAAGGAAACCCCCGAGCCGGCCAGGAAACCTTCGCCGCCGAGGTAATCGGTGAGGTCTCCCTCCACGGTCAACCCGGCGGCCTTCTTCTCCTCGCCGGACAGGCGGGCCCGTATGAAGTCGCGGACCGTGCCTTCCGGGGTGGAGGAGGTGCAACCGGCACAGAGCAAGGAAACCAGGAGGGCGAGGGCGAAGGCGGCCGATATCAACGGCCGGGACCTACCGCGTGCCGGGGTACCTCTCTCAAGCCCGAGTGCCGAGGTTACGCGACCGTGGGACATGTTTCCACCATCACCTCTCGGTATCCACTATCGGCGGCGAACCTTTCCCCTCACCCCTTTAAAAGGCGTTGAAGAAGGCCTCCAGGTCGGATTCAAGTATATCCTCCAGGTCCCGGTTCAGGCCCTCTATCAACCAGGTCCCCTCCTTTCTCTGCAGGTAGAAGACCACGTCCGTACCCTTCAGGTCGTAGGCGGCAAGTGGCGGACCCTGCACGTCCCGCAAATACACGGTCACCTTCCCCTTCTGCAGGCTGGACTCCGCGAAATCCCCCTCCACGCGCGTCTTCCAGCCCAGGGAGGTGAATTCCAGGCGGTACTTGGACGCCAGCCCGGAAAGGCGATCCCGGATCCCGCCCACGTTCTCCGACCAGAGGACGCCCAGTTGCCCCTGGGGATCGACGTAGGCCATGGCTCCCTCGATGTCACCCTCCTCCAATTTGCGCACCGCCTCCTCAAGCGGCCTTTGGGCCGGAGGGGTGCGGAAGAGCTGCAGGAAGGCCATCGTTCCCGCCACCGCGGCCAGCAGGATCACGAACCCCCACTTTACGGCGTTTCCCGCCCTGTCTATCCTCCGCTCCCTCTCCTCCGGTCGGTTACCAGCCTCCACCAAGGTCCCTCCTCAAAGGTTCGGGCATCCCCCGCCTTCCATCCAACGCTTCACGTCCCTCCCATCCTCCATGTCCTCTTTCCGGTTCAGATCCTTCCCCCGCTGAGTTCAGATCCTTATCCTACCGGGTCCCTACCGGATCCAACCGAGATCCATCCCTCCGAAGGCCCGCATATTCACCGTTACGAGACTTGGCCGCCACCCCGACCCGATTTTGGTTCCTGGCCGGGATCCGCGAAGCAGGCCCGCCGGTTGGCCCGGTGAGCGCCGCCTTTCGTTGACGACATGTGACGGCTGGACTTTCTCCCATCCGATCTACCGATATATACATACATTATGGACCTGATCCCGCTCCAAGACCACGTGTATGGTACGCCTTCCCTTCCCGGTGCCCTCGGGCCTCCTTTCTTTTGGCCGGTGATGTCTTGCGCGCGCGGCCGTCGCGGGCACACGAGAATGTATGCCATGTGGGTTATTCGTTCTGCAGCCCGCTGGAGCTCCCTTGTCCGGCAAGAATCCCTCACTCCTTTTCCCTGAAAGGGGCCACGGGACCTCCTTCAACGACGGGAGAACGGGGTATAGGATTAAGAGAGAAGTAAAAGGGAGATCAAGGAGAAGCCACATGTTCCGCGCTGGGTCGCGGTCGCGCGCGTGGAACGGGCAAGGTGGGTTCCGGAATTGACAAGGTCCACTGACGGAGAGAGGGCGGTAGAGGAGAAGACTTGCGCCCTGTGCGGCGCGAGCTCCCTTCTCGTCTCCGCCTTCCTGCGTCTGTGCCCCTCCTGCGCCCTGCGCGGGGGGCGGGAGGCGGAGGAGCTGACCAACGAGGCCCACCGGCGCGCCCGTGCCCCGTTCGGGCTCCCCGCGCTCCCGCCGCGTTCCGCCGGAGGCGTGCCCTGCCGACTTTGCGGGAATCGGTGCCGGATGGAAGAGGGAGAGAAAGGGTTCTGCGGCCTGCGCATGGCATATAATGGTAAATTGACGCACCTTTCCGGCACCTCCCGCCAGGGCATCCTGGAATATTATTACGATCCCCTACCCACCAACTGCGTGGCCGATTGGGTGTGTGGCGGGAGCGCCGAGCGGGGAAAATTCAACCTGGCCGTTTTCCTGGGCGCCTGCTCCTTCGACTGCCTGTTCTGCCAGAACTCCCAGTATCGCTTCCTCACCGCCCGCCTGGCCCCGGCCTGCACGCCGCAGGAGCTGGCCCGGGCAGCCCACCGTGACACCGCCTGCATATGCTACTTCGGAGGAGACCCCTCTCCCCAGATGCCCTTCGCCCTGCGGGCCTCCGAGCTGGCGCTGGAAAGGAAGGAGGGGAAGGTGCGCATCTGTTGGGAGACCAACGGGAGCATGCACCGGGGCCTCATCCGCCGCGCCCTGGACCTCTCCCTTGTAAGCGGGGGATGCGTGAAGTTCGACCTCAAGGCCCACACGCCCTCCCTGCACCGCGCCCTGTGCGGCGTGGACAACGCGGCCACCCTGGATAATTTTGCCTACGCGGCCTCGCGCATACCGGAGCGCCCCGACCCTCCCCCGCTGGTGGCCAGCACCCTCCTGATCCCCGGCTACGTGGAGGCGGAGGAGGTGGGGCGCATCGCTTCCTTCATCGCCTCCCTGGATCCGGGCATCCCCTATTCCCTCCTGGCCTTTCACCCCCAACACGCCATGCGGGACCTTCCGGTGACCTCCCGGCGACAGGCCGAGGAGTGCCTTGCCGCCGCCCGCGAGGCCGGCCTGACACGGTTGCACGTGGGAAACGTCCACCTGCTGCAGGGGTGACCGGGCCTGGTTATCGGAGTATGCCATCTTGCCCCTTATCGGTCGCTGCCGGGGAGTGGCATGCGTGTTTCGCGGCGGGCTGAGTAAGGGCAATACCGGGTGTCGGCGTCCACGTGTAAACTGTTATCGGAACGCTGGCGCCAAGCACCGGGAGAGGAAATATGAACGGGAGCCGGAGACCTTCAGGCTACCGGGCGGGGACATATGCGCGCCGACCTTATAAGGCGGGCGGGAAGACCGGCAGGGGGAGGATGAGCAGGAAGCGGGCCTTCGCCCTCCTGCGCACCTTCATCATGTTGGTCGTCCTGGTGATCGTCGTCCTCGCCCTTACCCATGCCGGCCCCTTCAGCAGCGGTAGTTCCCAAGGGGAGAGCGAGGTAGCGGAGGAAGGGAACGGCGACGGGGCTTCCGGGGCCGGCGGCTCCGAGGCGGCGCGCCGTCCCAACCTTAAGGAGTCCAACCCCGAGCCCCCCACCATCGCCATCGTGGTGGACGACACGGGCTCGTCGTCGGATACCCTCGACCTGTGGCTGAAGATAGACGCCCCGCTCACCTTCGCCGTGTTTCCTTACTGCACCGACCTGCACTGGATGATAGAGAAGCTCTACGACCAGGGTTACGAGATAATGCTGCACATGCCCACGGAGAACAACCCTCCCGACAGCTACTCCGGTTACGGGCAACTCAACGTGGGGATGACCCGCGAGGAGGCCTTCGCCGCCCTGGACAAGGCCCTGGCCAGCGTCCCCCACGCGGAGGGTATCAACAACCACCAGGGCGGAAAGGGATGCAACGACCTTCAGCTGATGACCTACATGTGCGAGTGGGCCAAGGAGAGGGGTCTCTACGTGGTGGACAGCAACGCCTCCACCCACAGCATGGTCTCGGAGGCGGCGGTGAACCTGGGCATGCCGCGGCGGCGCAACCAGGTGTTCATCGACAACAAGAGGGACCCGGAGAGCCTGCGCGCCGCCATGCGCACTTTGGCGGACGTGGCGCGCGAGAAGGGGACGGCCATTGGGATCTGCCACTTCAATCATCCCAACGTGCCCAGGGTGGTGGGGGAGATGATCGAGGTCCTGCGCGCCGAGGGATTTCACTTCGCCTTCGTGCGCGACGTGAGCAACTGACCCGCAGCAAAGCGTTCATAACTCCCGCCGTGTCTTCTCGTTTTTCACTTCGCCTTCGTGCGCGACGTGAGCAACTGAGAGGTGCGCGAGCCCTCCCCCGCGCCGTCACCGGCACGGCACGGGCACGCCGGGGAGGGAGATCCGGGCGGTATTAACGAGGTCAGGCCTTGTCGCCTTTACCCCATTGTGGGGAGGCTCCGTCAGGTTTCCGGTTCCCCTCCGTATTCCGGCCGCTCCTCTCCCGGTGGAGGGGATAGAAACCATAGGGGAGCTCCAGGCCGTGGGCTTTGAGCAGCTCCTCGTCGGAGAGGATGGAGAAGACGTCGCCGTCGGCCACCACCCGCCCCTGGTCCATGACCAACACCCGCTCGCAGTTCTCGAAGACGAAGGGCAGGTCGTGTGTGACCACGATCTTGGTGATCCTCATACCCTGGAGGAGTTCCGAAAGCTCCCGCCGGGCGCGGGGATCCAGGTTGCTGGAAGGCTCGTCCAGTACCAGGAGGTCCGGGTTCATGGACAGGACGGTGGCGATGGCGGCGCGCTTTTTCTGCCCGAAGCTCAGGTGAAACGCCGATTTCCTTTCCAGCCCCTTGAGACCCACCTCGCGCAGCGCCCGGTCCACCGCCTCCGCCACTTCCTCCCGGGACAGCCCCATGTTCAGGGGTCCGAAGGCCACGTCATCGAAGACGGTGGGGGAGAAGAGTTGGTCGTCGGGATCCTGGAAGACCAAGCCCACCCGGCGTCGGATCTCGCGCAGGTTTTCCCTGGCCACCGGGAGTCCGAAGATCTTCACCTCACCCCTCCCGGAGAGGATGCCGTTCAAGTGCAGGAGAAGGGTGGACTTTCCCGCGCCGTTCGGTCCCACGATGCCCACCGATTCACCCTCCTCCACCACGAGGTCAACGCCCCGCAGCGCCGGCGTCCCGTCCGGGTAGGCATAGAAGAGGTCTCTTACTTCCACGGCCGGTCTGTGGTGCATCTTGCGCTCTCCGTTCTCGCCGTCAAGCAGCCTTTTCTCCCGGGGGTTTTCTGCCGCTACAGCCCCTCAAGTTTCGGCTGCGGACCCTACGCCATGTTATTCCATTATATTCCAAGGCTCCTTCCCGTCCGGGCCGGCTGCGCCCTTTATCCGCTTGCGTGTACGAAACACCGGCTTCCTCCTTTCAGGCCAAAAGCCTGGCGGCCAGGGGGAAGAGGACCACCAGGGAAGTGAACCCGACCTCCGATATCCCCGGATGGTACAAGTACATGGTGCGCACCCGTCCCCCGTAACCACGGGCCAGCATGGCGGCGTAGACCCTCTCCCCCCGCTCGTAGGAGCGCAGGAAGAGGGCGGCGATCATGTGACCTATTACCTTGGCCTGCCAGATCCACTTCCCGCTCCAGCCCCGGGAGTCGCGGGCCCTTTTCATGCGTTGCGCCTCGTCCACCAGGACGAAGATATAGCGGTAGGTGAAGCTGAGCAGGGAGGTGAGAAGGCGCGGGACCTTCATCCTCTCCATGCCCCGCAGCAGGTCGGGAAAGGGGGTGGTGGAGGAGAGGAGGATCACCGCCAGCACGCTCACCGTGGACTTGGCGGCCACGTTCCACAAGACCATGAGGCCGTGCGCGGAGACTTTGACCGGCCCCAGGTTGTAGCTTCCGCCTCCCCGGCTGAAGAAGGGGACGAAGGCCGCCACCACCAGGATGAAGGGAAGCACGACGAGCAGTCGCTTGAGCACATGCTTCCAGGGCAGTCGGGAGAGAAGTACGAGTACCACCTCCAATCCCAGGTAGGCGGCAAAAGCCGAGTAGAGGTTGGGAGGCGTGGTCACGCATACCACGACGAGGACCACGAAAGCCAGGAGCTTGGCCCGGGGGTCCAGGCGATGCACCGGGCTCTCCAGGTGGCTGTACTCGTCCAGGAAAGCATGCTTCACGTCTTGATCCCACCCCGGGCTCAGGGCGCCGTTCCCGCTTCTTCCGGCTTCTTTTTCTTGAGGACCAGGGCCAGGCCCCAGGCGATCAGGAAGATGGCCACCGTTCCAATGAATCCCGCCAGGGCGGTGGCCGGCTTGGTGGGCTCCTCCACCACCTCGCCCGTCTCCTCGTCCACCGTTTCCCTGGTCAGTCCGGGCACGGCGTAGTCGGGTATGGGCGCGCTCTCCCAGGCGGGGTCCGTTTCCTCGGCCTTTTCCAGGAAACCCTTGTCCTCAGCCACCTTCTCCAACCCGTCCGGGGCGGAGGAGGCCCAGGGGCTGACCAGCAGGGCCAGGGCCACCGATACCAGAAGGCCGGCCAGGATGAAGACGTAGATTCCCTTATTGCGCGCTTCCATCACCGGTTCACCTCCGGATCCGCGAATACGGGGGCGGGCCCCGCAAGGTCGTAGGTGCGCACCAGGTCGGGACGCACGGCCAGGACCACGCTCACCACCAGGACGGTGATCACCGCCTCGCCTATGCCGATGATGGCGTGGACTCCGAGCATGGCGGGCAGGGCCACGCTCAGGGGTGAAGTGCCGGAGATAGCCAGCTCCACGGCGCAGGCGCCGGAGGCCAGCATCACCGAAAGCCAGGAGGTCACCCCCACGGCGGCCAGGAAGGAGGTCCGGCTTTTGGGAAGGAGCCTCTTTCCCAGCGCAAAGAGGTAATAGCAGGCCACGGCACCGATGACCGCCATGTTGAAGACGTTGGCCCCCAAGGCGGTGAGGCCCCCGTCGGCGAAGCCCAGGCATTGGACCACCAGGACCAGGGTCAGCACCAGGCCTCCCAACCATGGACCCAGGAGAACCGCCGCCAGCACCCCTCCCAGGAAGTGGCCGCTGGTGCCGCCGGCCACGGGGAAGTTGAGCATCTGGGCGGCGAAGACGAATGCGGCGCACAAGGCCAGGAGGGGTACAGACCTCTCGTCCAGCTCCTCGCGCGCCCTGTACAGGCCGTACCCCACGACACCGGCCGCCACCGCTCCGGTGGCCACGCTGACCCCCGTGTTGAGGAAACCGTCCGGGATGTGCATCTGGCACCTCCTTCGCGAAAAAGAAAAACCACGGACCTTCCGGGGTTTCATACCCCGGGGAACCTCCGTGGTTCCCCAAGCGCGAACCGTTCTCGCCTTTTTCTCGTGGCGGCCTCCGTGGCCACAGGAAAAGGATATATTTATAACGGGATCGGCGCAAGACTTTTGGTCATCCCCGTTCACTGGGCACTCCCGGGGCTTCCGCATCCCGGGTTGACCGGTTTTTCATTCTCGAACATGTTCTTTCTAACCTTTCCCGCCACGTGTTCTGCTCTGTCCCGGCCATCCTCCTGGATTTTGAGCACCAGGCGATTTGAGGGGTTTTCCGCCCCCTTCCTGGTTAAAAACTTCGCGTGGGACCTTTGTATTGCGCTCCCTCCCCCCGTGCGGATCGCATTTCTGGGTGCTGATCTATTTGATGATCATGGTGGCTTATTATTCGCCCCATGCTATTTCCCCGTGAGGATCGCGTCTAACGGGGTGTCCATGCGAAACCCCGGGTTTGGGATAATAACCCGGAGAATCCATGACCGGCTCCCGGCCCAGGTGAATGGGGATAACGTGGTGGCGCAAGAATTGGCGGGGTGATAACCTGTGGAGACCGTGACCGGCTCAGGGCCCTGCGGACGAGATCAAGCTCATGGTTGCGGAATCCGAAAATATTTATGAGTTATTCGTTATCAGTCTGGGAGAAGGAGGTAATCATGGCCTTTTGTTCAAGATGCGGGACGGAGTTGGCGCCGGGAAGCGCCTTTTGCTCAGCCTGCGGCGCTCCAGTGGTAGGGGCGGCTCCCGGCACCCCCCCGGATGCGCCACAGGCACAGGAACCGCCGCCGGGACCTCCCCCGCCACCGGGTGAAACCCTCCAGGCACCATCGCCTCCACCATCTCCGCCGCCGGGACCTCCGCCTTCGCCCGGTGCCGTCGAGCAGGGGCCTTCGGCGGGATCGACGCCTTCCCGGGAGCCAGTCGGTGAAGCTCCTAGGCCTCCGGTGGGGGGTCCGGTTACCGGACCGACCCCCGCGGCTCCCGTTCCCCCGGTGAGCGCTCCGGCGAAAAAGGGCGGTGCGGGGAAGGCATTTCTGTTCATCTTCCTCTTCCTGCTTGTCGCGGGTGTGGCCGTGGTCCTGATCCTGGGATTCGCCGTTGGTCCCAAGTGGTTCGTCGGTGGGGGGGAAGGACCGGAAAAGACGGTGGAGAAGTTCTTCCAGGCCATGGAGAAGGGCGACGCCAAGATGCTGGTGAGCCTCATCGAGCCCGCACGACTCAGAAGGCTTAACAAGCAGATAGAGGACTATTACGACAGCGTGGAGGATCTTTTCAGGGATTACTTTCGGGAGACCTTCCCCGAGCGCGATCTTAAGATCACCGGGCTCGAGATGAAGTCGGAAGTGAAAGGGGACCTGGCCACGGTCACCGTGGTTGGGGGCAGGGCCACCTATACCGATGCATACGGCGACTGGGTGGAGGAGAGCGTGGACGATCCCGAAGAGGTCTTCAGCGACACCGAGTTTAACCTCAAGAAGGTGGATGATACCTGGTACCTCATGCCCGAGTTCGAATAGGCTCACCTTGAGACGGGAATGAGGATCCCGCGGGCGAAAGCCGCGGGATTCCTTTCTTCTTTCGTTCCGGCTTCATGGATATGCCGAGGAGCCGGGTAACAAGAGTGGTGTAATGAGCCTCGAGCCCGCTTTACCTTGTTGCTTAGGCCGGTGCGCCGGGGCACCCGGGAACGCTTCGGGATGCGGCAACGTTTCGGTGGGCATTTTAAAGTAGAAAAGGGTTGAGGGACCACCCTATCATCCCGGAAAAACACCAAAGCAAGGAAGAAAGGGCGGTTTCAAAGATGTTCGACCTGCCCTCTCTTATGATTAAGTTGGGCGGGGGCGAGAACCTTCAACGAATCGGGGTCGAGCCCGAGGCCGAATTGTGCTATATAAATAACTGGTCCTGGATAGGGGTGGCCCATTAATACATTCCGGGTGAACGGCCCGCCCTTCCGGGAGAGGTAGTGACATCACCGCGAGGTGGGGGCGAGGCAGGCCGGCCGCACGGAACTCGACCGGGTCGGGGAGGGCGGGCCTTCGCCCCGCAGGCCCCCGATCCGGTGCCGAGCGCAGCGGAAGAACCGCCACCCGGACCCGGGAAGGCGAGATAATATTAAGTCGGGCCCCTGTAGCTCAGTGGACAGAGCAAGGGATTCCTAATCCCTGTGTCGGGAGTTCGATTCTCCCCAGGGGCTCCAGAAAAAGACCGGGCCAGGGGACATATTTCCCGGCCCGGTCATAATTTTGGTGCTACGGATTATGATTTCGCCGGAAATGCACCGGAAACTTTAAATGCGAAACGCGTTTCCGCAGGTCATGGTGTCCCCTATACAGGATGGAGCCGGACCACCTTTTTCCCCGCCGCCCCCCGACAAACCGATCGGGAGTTATCCACCCACTTCCCCTGGGTGTCTTTGAACCCGATATAGCAGGTTTCCTTCCCGGAGCGGTAAACACGCTAGCGGGTGTAGGCTACGGATCTTCACCACCTGAACAGCTTGGAGAGCCTCCTGCCCAGGATCTTGTTCCTCGCCCTCCGGGCCACCTTCTTGGGGCTTCCGGAGGCAATGACCTCCAGGTCCCTCACCTTCCTGGCCCAGCGGAAGAGGTGGCCCAGAAGCACATGGAGCCTTAGCAGATAGAAATGATCTTCCGCGAGGTAAAGGACACGTTTTCATCCCGCCCCATCTACTACATTTACGATGCCACCATTGCCGGCTTCATTTTCTGCTCTTTTCTAGCTCTTTTACTTGTATTTTCTTGAGAGACTGCCATACTGTTGTCAGTGGGGTGGTGTAAATATTTTCTATACGGATAACCGGTGAGTTCTGGTGCTTTATGTACGGGAAGGAGGAAGGAGATGGCAAAGGCTACCTTTGACTACGAGAAGTTGAAAAGGGCAGTGGCCGGCGAGTATCACGCCATCCGCGCCTTCGTGGACCTGAAACCGGCGGGAGGCGAGATGGACAAGATATTCCCCCCTACCTATCAAGGGCCTGATAAAAACCCCATTTATGCTACCGAGACACGCATAGTCAACGGGGAAGAGGTGCATTGCGTGCTCATAGATTCCGTCCAGTCCCAGGCCAACCGGATGGAAATGGCCCTCCTCGAATGGCATCGTAAGTCGAAAGAACCCCCCTTCCCACTAGTTCAAATCGATTTCAGGGGAACCGACGTGGATTGGGTCGGCGAGTTCACCGTCCTGGAGGCCCCCCATCGGATAGCCGATGCCTATTTCCTCGCCTGCGAACTTGATGGTAAACCCTTCAGGAGCCCTAGAAAACCGGAAAAGGGGAGCGATATAGGTCGCAACGTCGAGGAGGCGAGGCCGGACAACGCCACAGGTCTTTTCGGTATCAGCCCCACGTCCCTTATATTCGGCATGTGGGATTCCCATTCCAAGGGCGTTTTGGGGGCGAAGTTCCAGAGGATAATGGCCTCCGAGGTGATAGGTATCGGCGTCACGAAAGATGGCAAAAGGGCCGAGAGCCGAATCGACCCGCTCATCAAGGTGGCGGGTGAGAGCCTGAAGGCTAAGATTAATGAGGATGGCACCTGGAGTTTGGTGGATTCTCCTGAAAAGAAAAAAGCAGATTCTTCTGAAAAAAAGGAACCAAAAAAGCTATCGGGAATAGGTCTTGGCAACATAACCCCCACCTTAAACCCAACGGGAGGGGTTGTTGTTAAATACGCCAGGCAGATCGCCGTCATCTCCCTCACCGCCCTCAGGCGTCTGAGGTTCCCCCTCGAGAGCAAGGAGGGTGAACGGGAAGAGGTCAATACCTTAGCCCGCACTGTTCTGGCCTCCCTCTCCCTTTGCGCCCTAACGCTCTTGTGGGAGGAGGGTTTCAGCCTGCGTTCCCGCTGCGAACTGGTTCCCGTGGAGGAACCGCTCCTCGAGCTGGTCTCGCCTCAGCGGAGGGAGGAATTCTCGCTTGACTTCGATGCCGCCGAGGACATTTTCCGAAAGGCGGTGGATGAGGCGAAAAAGGTAGGGCTGCCTTGGCCGACTGTGGGGGACATAGGTCCATGGAAAAATGGCATACTCACTCTCAAGCCGAACAAGGATCTTGTGAACGCCATAAAGGAGAGTCAAGCCAAGGCCCTCGAGATTAGCGCGGAAAGCTGAGATGTTGGGGTTCAAGATATCCTATCTCAGGGGTTCAGTTGCCGCCTCTGATGTCGGAACCGGCCAGTCAAAGACTTTGGTAGAATGGCCGCCCCATCCCGATCGCCTTTTCTGTGCCCTTGTACGGGCTTGGGCGGATCTTGAGAAGCCCGGAGATGTCGCGGAGGCCCTCAGGTGGCTGGAAAGGTGTCCTCCACCCAATATTAGCTGTGGGAGGGTCCTCGAATATGCAAATCCCGAGAGGTTCGTTCCTGTTAACGATAAATATACTTATAGTAAAGGAGAGACCTTGATTCAGGGTACTCCCCTTTTCAGGTTGCGACAGCCCAGAAGGATCCCCAGTGCCGCCTTAAGCGATGAAAGGGTCATCTTTTGGTGGGAAATGGAGGCACCGGTTGCCGTTCGCGGAGCGCTGCGCAAGGCGGCCTCGCTTGTAGCCAATTTGGGACATTCCTCATCCTTCGTCATGGTGGAACTCGTCGAGGATATCGATGAGTACGGGTCCTTCGAGTTTATTTACGTGCCTCGGGCCTCGGGCCGCCTCGTTATCCGCGTCCCGTACGAGGGAAGGTTCGACGAAGTCTGTGAGGCCTTCGCTAATGATCAGCGTCCGCCTCAATGCAGGCGCTGGGTAGCCTACGGAACGGATAATGTAGATGGTGGAGACTACGTGGCGAAAGGTTCCCATGAAGAATTGTTCTTATTCCGCCTGGAAGGGAAGGGAAGAAGGCTTTCCATCCTCCATGCCGGATATGTCACGACCCTGTGGAGAAAGGCGCTTGTGGCGCAGGCGCCACAGCCTCCGCCGCCAGTGATTAGCGGGCATTCGCCTGAAAGCACCCCGGATAACCCCGTGCCGCTGCGGGGGCCGCACCTGGCCTTGCTACCCCTTGCGGATGTAGGGCACCGTTATGCCCGGTCCCATCTCATGGGTCTTGCAGCTGCGCTTCCCGCGGATATCGATGATGAGGAACGTTATGCCTGCCTTAAAGCCCTCGCCAACGTAAGGTTCTTGAATTTTAAGAGGTGGGGGAGTTTCGATCTCGAACCTTGCGGAGCGGCGGAGACGGCGCGAGCCTTGAGATTGGAAACCTGGACGAGGAAGTCCCAGGTCTGGGCAAGCGTGACCCCCGTGGTCTTCGGCAGATATCCAAGGGAGCCGTGGGGCGAGGAAGCCGAGGAGATTCTGCGTGAGTCGTGCAACATTGCTGGCTTACCCGAGCCGGTCGAGGTCTATATAGCCCCAATAAGCTGGGTTTTGGGAGTTCCCCCATCCTACGATTTTCCGCCTTTACCCAATCCCCACTCCGGTAACCGCCGCTTCCATGTCCATGCCAAGCTGGTTTTCAACGTGCCAGTGGAAGGACCTGTGCTGATTGGGGTGGGACGTCATCTCGGATATGGGTTTTTCAGGCCGATTACCGAGAAAGGTGAGAGTGAGTATGAGGCTTGATCCCGCTAAGTTTGATACTTGGTTTGAGTGTCTGAATGGATGCGAGCCTTTCCCTTGGCAACGCCGTCTCTTCAGGGAATGGCTCTGCCCTGAGGACCCCGCTAAGTCGAGGTGGCCGAGGTTAATCGGGCTTCCCACCGCCTCCGGGAAGACTTCCCTTATCGACCTGGCCGTCCTCGCCCTGGCTGCGGGTTCCGAGTGCGCTCGGAGGCGGATTGCTTTTGTGGTAGACCGGCGGGTGGTGGTGGACGAGGCATCGGAGCGAGCCGCCTTTATGGCGAAAAAATTAGAGGAAGCTTTAAGGACAAAAAGAGGCCCGCTCCACGAGGTGGCTAAGGCACTGTTGGCCTTGGGGGGCGATAAGCCATTGATTGTGGCGACCTTAAGAGGAGGAATCGTCCCCGATGAAGATTGGTCCCGCACTCCTACCCAGCCGGCGGTGATCGTTTCCACTGTCGACCAGTTGGGCTCACGGCTCCTTTTCAGGTCATACGGGGGGCATGGGCCGAGGTCATGGCCCATCCAGGCAGGGCTGTTAGGAAGGGACACCTTGATAATCGTGGACGAAGCCCACTGTGCTGTACCCTTCTGTGAGACGTTAAGGAGCATCAGCGAATACTGGCAACGGGTAGCGGAAGTCCCCTTGGGAAAGCCCTTGCTCCTGGTGACTATGACCGCCACACCGCTGGAAAAAGCGGATTTTAGCTTGAGCAAGGAAGACCGCCATCATCCGGAACTGGGAAAAAGGTTGAAAGCCTCTAAGCCCGCGAGGCTTGTGGAGGCGAAAGGGGCTATAAAGGCAATAAAGCACGGGAAAGCGGGGACAACACTGAGGCGGGTTGGCAATTCAACCGAGGAGGAAATGGGAAAAGAAACCCTGCCTTACAGGGCCGACCTGGTGGCGGAGATTGTCGAACTGACCGAGGAGCTTCTCGATTCGGGAAAACACCGGGTCGTCGGTATTGTGGTGAACCGCGTCGCCGATGCCCGCGCGATATATGGGAAAATCGTGGAAATGGGTAAGGAAGCGCTGCTTCTGACTGGAAGGGTCAGGGAATGGGACAGAAGGAAGACTCTCGAGGAATGGCTCCCAAGGATAAGAGCGGGATTGGAGCGGGATATTGAGAACCCAGTTGCGGTGGTGGCTACCCAGTGCATTGAGGTGGGAGCGAATATAGATTTCGACGCTTTGATTACCGAAGTGGCGCCCCTGGATGCCCTGCGCCAGCGTTTCGGACGGCTTAACCGCCTGGGGAGGCACGAACATTGCAAGGCATACATTGTCGCCACACAAAGTCAGGTAGCCTTGGCATCCAAAAGGAGGAAGGGTAAGGGGGAAGATGGGGCGGAAGCTCCCACCACGGATATCTTTTCCGCGGAGGCAAAGGAAAGGGATCCGATTTACGGCCATGCCCTTCTGAGGACGTGGCTGTGGCTGAACAAAGTTGCGAAGAGGAGAGAGGGCGAAGATTATCCTCTGGTCGATTTTGGACTAGGTAAAGAATACAAACTTTCTAACGACCAACTCCAAAGCCTATGCCAGGAGAGAAATCATGCCCACCCCCTGCTTCCGGCCCACATCGATTTACTCGTGCAGACCAACCCGCGTCCAGAGCCGGATCCGGAGATCTCAGCCTTCCTTCATGGAACGGTTTCCAACAATTCCGACGTAACCGTGGTGTGGCGAATGGACCTAAAGATGGAGGATTTAACAAGGAATCCGAAGGGTATTGTATGGCTGGAAAGGGTCGGCGTGCAACCGCCTGCCGTAGGAGAAGGTTGCCCAGTCCCCATATGGGAATTCAAGAACTGGATGGCGGGTATGGTAGTGCAGGAAGGCGGGGACATAGAAAGCATAGCCGTAGAAGGTAAGGTGGAGGGTTCAGGGTCGAGCGGTCTAAATCGGAGTGTTGTCCGCTGGAGGGGCCCAGAAGAGGCCGAGGTAATCACGGCCCGCGATGTCCGTCCCGGGGATGTGGTGGTCGTTCCTTCCGCTTACGGTGGACTGGACGATTTCGGGTGGAATCCCCGTTCCTCGACCATGGTTCTTGACATAGGAGATGTGGTTTCCGCGGAATACAGAAAACCCGTTTTAAGGCTGGAGGCTGCGAGGGAGAACCTTCGATTCATCAACGCTGACGAGGAAGTTATTCGCGGCCTGGATATGCTTAGGAGCGTGGCTGTTGGCGAGGAGGTAGGGCTGGATGTCAGGGAATCCCTCGAGGTCATCGGGGGCATGCCAACCGTTCCCGAGTGGCTCCGGCGGGTGATAGAAAGGCTGGTGGAGGGAATCCCCATGGTGGTGGAGGCGGGAGGATCCTTGGCTCTCATCGGAAGGAAAGGTCCCGGGTATGACGCGTACACCTACGGCAATGAGGCGTTTACGGGTAAAAGGGTCAACCTTGAAGAGCATTCCGACGGCGTCAGGGAATGGATTTCGGAGTTCTGCCATCACCTGGGGTTTGACGACGGTATAAAAAAGGACATGGAACTCGCGGCAGCATACCACGACCTGGGAAAAGCTGATATTCGTTTCCAGGTGTGGCTCTACGGCGGTAACGAGATAGATTTTATTCGCTCGGGTGAACTTCTCGCCAAGTCCCCCATGATAGCCAGGGATTCGGCTTCCAGGGAAAGGGCAAGAAAGATGTCCAAATATCCAAAGGGTGGTCGGCATGAGGCCCAATCCGTCGCGTTGATTAGTGGCAACCAGGCATTGATGCGGGAGGCGGCCGATTACGATCTCGTGCTTCATTTGGTCATAAGCCATCACGGATACGGGAGGCCGTTTGTGCCCTTCATTGAGGATGAAAATCCCGTGTGGATAAATATCGGTTTTAAAGGACAGGATTTCGGTGCCAGTAGCGACCACAGGCTGTATGAGCTGTCCAGCGGCGTGGCCGAGCGGTACTGGCGCCTGGTGAGGAAATACGGTTGGTGGGGTCTTGCCTACCTCGAGGCGGTGTTCAGGCTGGCCGATCAGCGTCGCTCGGAACTCGAACAGGAGCGTTGAGAGATGACCGATGAGATCGTTTTGACGGGTCCCAGAGGCGATAATCCGCTGGGTTTTCTTACGGCTTTGGGTACGGTAGTAGTTCTCCAAGACGCTGGCCGCCACTCGAAGTTGCGTTGGGACGGGCTCACGCCAATCGTCCTCATTGATGTGCAAAAGGATGGGGGTAAAGAAAGTTTTGTTGATTGCATTTTTCAACAGTTGAAAAAAGAGGCCGTTAAAGCGATAAAAGATCAGGAGCCCGATCCCGTCTTGGTTCCAGGAGAGAAGAATGTCAAGTTCGGGATCGAGAAATACGAGTCATTCGTCGAGAGTGCTCGACAAAGGTTCTTCAAGGGAGGTGACTGGTCTCAGAGACGTTGCCTGGACATGGCGTCCTTTTACGGCGTCTTTCCGAGACTTAAGGAAGCTGACCAGGAGAGAATTCAAGCGAATTTTTGGATCATGCTCGAGGGGTCCGGTCACCAGCATTTCTTCGAAACCGCGAGAAACCTTATGTTAAGTGTTAATAAAAAGCATTTGGAGAAGGCCCTTTTTGGCCCTTGGAGCCTGGAGGATGACAGGCTATCACTGAGACTGGATCCCATTGAGGATCGCCGTTATGCTCTCATGGATGTTGATCCAAGTAGTTTGGGGACGAAAACACTATGGGGAGCTAACCGGCTGGCTTTCGAGGCGTTCCGCCTCTTCCCGGCGGTCCCAGCCGTTGGGGTTGGCAGGGGTGTAGTGGGGTGGAAGGCGGATCACAGTAAAGGCCCTAGGGTTAGATGGCCCTTGTGGAGATTGCCCGTGGGCATGGAGGTTATCAGATCCGTCCTTTCTCATCCCAAGATGTGGCAAGAGGATTGGGGCGGCTTACGTGCCATGGGGGTAAGCGCCGTAATAGAGGCAAGAATGATTAAAATAGATCGGTATAAGAGCATGACCGTGGGCACCCCGTTATGGGTTGAACAGTGAAGGCTGAGAGAGGCTTTTTGAAAGCGTTGATGGTAGGGCGCATCGCTGAGCGATCAAAACGTCGGAGTGGCGTAACGGCTAGATTGGATTTTAAATGTTGCTGTTGGGCTTTCTCGTGAGAAACGGGTAAATTGTCAAATCATGGAATCCGCGGACTACATACCGCTGAGATACCTCAACGAGTTTATCTACTGTCCCCGCCTCGGATACCTGGAGTTCGCTTGGGGCGAGTTCGAGGAAAACGAATACACGATTGATGGAGAGATAAAACATAAGAGAATCGACGAGATTCAGGGAAGGGATGGCGATGCGCCTGCTGAGAGGATGACCTCCGTGTTTCTATCATCTGAAAAGCTCGGGCTTATAGGGAGGATAGACCTGCTGGAATGTGAAGGTGGGGAATTTATCCCCGTTGAATATAAAAGGGGCAAGATCCCCAAAGGAAGACCGCAAGGTTATGATCCTGAAAGGGTGCAACTCTGCGCCCAGGGATTGCTCCTTAGTGATAACGATTATCCTTCCACGAGAGGTTATATCTATTATTCCGATTCTCATAAGAGGATCGAGGTTTTATTTGATGATGAGCTTAAGGGAAAGACGCTCTCCCTCATCGAAGAGTTTAGGAAGACCCTGGCGGGTGATGAACCTCCTCCACCTCTTGATCAGAGCCCCAAGTGTGCGAGATGTTCGTTGAACCGCGTCTGCATTCCCGACGAAACGTCTGCCCTCGCTCAGGTTAGAGGGGATGAGGAGGATGCAAAGAAAGCGCCTTCCAAGGTCAGGAGACTGTTGCCCGCTGTCGACGATAACAGGCCCCTGTATGTGGCCAACCCAGGGACGAGGGTGGGGAAGGAGGGAGAGAGAGTTGTGCTCAAGTGCGGAGGCGAGGAGCTGGGCACTGTAAGATTTAACGAGGTTTCCCAGGTATGCCTGTACGGTAACGTGCAGTTGTCCTCGCAGGCCACGAGGGAGTTCATGTTGAGGGGGATCCCGGTGGTCTATTTCTCAGGCGGTGGCTGGTTCTACGGTATAGCACACTCCAATTATAGCAAGAATGCCTTCCTTCGGATAAGGCAGGTATCCATGTACCTTGACGACCACGAGAGGCTACGGGTAAGCCGACAGCTTATCAGGGGGAAGATAAGGAACTGCCGGACTTTGGTAAGAAGGAACCTGCGGACTGCCGAAAGCAAGTCCATAGCGGAAGAGCTGGGAAGGCTGGCAAACAGGGCCCTCAGGTCTGAAACTCTGCAGGAGCTTCTGGGTATCGAGGGTCAGGCAGCTCACCTGTACTTTAAGACTTTTGCCGGTTTGATAAGGGGAAAACGGGAAGGAAGTTTGGAGTTTGAGTTCACTACCCGGAAAAGACGACCGGCCACCGATCCGGTGAATGCTATGCTGTCCTACGGCTATTCTCTTCTCCTTAAGGATTGTTTCATAACCCTGCTTTCCGTAGGCTTTGACCCTTACATCGGCTTTTACCATCAACCGAAGTATGGGAAGCCGGCCCTGGCCCTTGACCTAATGGAAGAATTCAGGCCGATCGTGGTGGACTCGGTGGTTTTGACTTCTATCAACAACGGGGAGGTAAGAGAGAGCGATTTCGTCTCGCGCATGGGACGGGTAATCATGAAGGAACGTGCCCGCACCGGGCTCATAGAGGCGTACGAAAGGAGAATGAATTCGACGGTAAAGCACCCCCTTTTTGGATACACGGTTTCCTACAGAAGGGTTCTCGAGGTTCAGGCGAGGTTGCTTGCCCGTTTGGTGTGCGGTGAGATTGACCTGTATGTGCCCTTTTGCACGAGGTGAGCATGCGAGGCTTTTATATTGCTTGCTATGACATACGGGACGAGAAGCGTTTGTATTATGTTCGTAAGAAGATGCTCGGTTTCGGGGATCCCCTCCAATATTCGGTCTTCATATGTCGTTTAACGAAGACAGAGAAAATCATAATGATTGACGAGATAAGGGAACTCATAGACGAAGAGGAAGACAGTTTCGTCTTGGTATACCTGGGACCCGACAACCAGGAGGCAAGGGATCGGTTCGAATTTTACGGTGTCAGGATTTCGATGGATGGAAAATCGTCGCTGGTCTTTTGAATTCGAGTGCCTCTGTTCGTGGAAAAGCGCTGGAAGTGCTCGAATGACGTTCTTCCTGGTAGATTGCAGGTTACATAAAGATGTGGATTCATCGAGTGATCATTGACAATCGTGGGGCATAGACCCCTCGAAAATAGTGTTTGAAAATGGCGTTATTAAATAAGTTATAATATGTGCTGTTTCCACGGGTTAATCCCCGTGGCCCAATTGAAGCTTATGCCGGAGCGATTTAAGTATGACCTGGCGAAACTTGTTTCCACGGGTTAATCCCCGTGGCCCAATTGAAGCCTTTGCTCGCGCTCTCCCAGCAGGCGAGAGAAACTATGTTTCCACGGGTTAATCCCCGTGGCCCAATTGAAGCAGGAGCGTAGTGGACGATTACGCGCAGGCTGTGCTGAGTTTCCACGGGTTAATCCCCGTGGCCCAATTGAAGCAGCTGTTTTGGCGCGCACCCTTAACCTCCAAATCCTTGTTTCCACGGGTTAATCCCCGTGGCCCAATTGAAGCACTCATACTTCTATCGAGTGCCTCACGCCAGGGTAGCGTTTCCACGGGTTAATCCCCGTGGCCCAATTGAAGCGCGCGACCGTAAGCGTCGGAGGCCACAGCGTCACCAGCGTTTCCACGGGTTAATCCCCGTGGCCCAATTGAAGCCAGCAACAGCTTCACCAAGTCACGGTGGTCATCATCAGGTTTCCACGGTTTAATCCCCGTGGCCCAATTGAAGCAGGTCAAGCAGTGTGGCAGCAAAGGCGTCGTATTCGTGTTTCCACGGGTTAATCCCCGTGGCCCAATTGAAGCAACCTGACTGCGGACCAATCAGGGCGTGTAGCAGAGTTTCCACGGGTTAATCCCCGTGGCCCAATTGAAGCTCGCCATCGATGGTGGGAGACGGAAGGGCGGATACGTGTTTCCACGGGTTAATCCCCGTGGCCCAATTGAAGCACGTGAGAGAGTGTCGGGGTCCCCGGCGGCACAATACCGTTTCCACGGGTTAATCCCCGTGGCCCAATTGAAGCGGAAGAGATCAGATTCCCTCTTGCTCACCTTCTCCTCGTTTCCACGGGTTAATCCCCGTGGCCCAATTGAAGCTTCTTCTACTTCTTCTTGGTTTTTCCGTTTGGATTCCAGTTTCCACGGGTTAATCCCCGTGGCCCAATTGAAGCCTTGCCACCTCGCCGCTGTCCCAGTAGCGCCTGATGGGTTTCCACGGGTTAATCCCCGTGGCCCAATTGAAGCCTTCCCACCTCGC
>JACIXB010000012.1 GCA_014360685.1 Actinomycetota bacterium
TTCCAGTTTCCACGGGTTAATCCCCGTGGCCCAATTGAAGCCTTGCCACCTCGCCGCTGTCCCAGTAGCGCCTGATGGGTTTCCACGGGTTAATCCCCGTGGCCCAATTGAAGCCTTGCCACCTCGCCGCTGTCCCAGTAGCGCCTGATGGGTTTCCACGGGTTAATCCCCGTGGCCCAATTGAAGCCCGCGATGGCATCATGTCCATCGCGCAGGAAGAGGAATTTCGTTTCCACGGGTTAATCCCCGTGGCCCAATTGAAGCCACCGCTTCCATGAAATGTATCCGAAATCAATGCTGTAGTTTCCACGGGTTAATCCCCGTGGCCCAATTGAAGCATCCGAGACGGAGACGAATGCTTGATCCTGCACAAGGTTTCCACGGGTTAATCCCCGTGGCCCAATTGAAGCCCTATTATCTTCACAGGTTCCCAAAAATACAGTAACGGTTTCCACGGGTTAATCCCCGTGGCCCAATTGAAGCAAGTTTTTCGAAAAGCCGATTAAGTTGTGTGCTTTTCGTTTCCACGGGTTAATCCCCGTGGCCCAATTGAAGCAGGTATTGGTGGGAGGAGGTAGAGGAATGAGGAGGAGTTTCCACGGGTTAATCCCCGTGGCCCAATTGAAGCTGTCTTACAATTTTCTAAAATGGTGAATTTTGTCCATGTTTCCACGGGTTAATCCCCGTGGCCCAATTGAAGCGATGGTGGTGATTGCCCTTACTTTTCGCCCCCCGAAGTTTCCACGGGTTAATCCCCGTGGCCCAATTGAAGCTTCTCGCTCGAATCAATGCTAGCTTCGATCGCGTCCGTTTCCACGGGTTAATCCCCGTGGCCCAATTGAAGCACCTGCTCCGCCTCCCTTCCGGAGATGACCGCCTGGGTTTCCACGGGTTAATCCCCGTGGCCCAATTGAAGCTCGTCGGTATCCGCCACGCTTATCTTGGTTCCGGCCAGTTTCCACGGGTTAATCCCCGTGGCCCAATTGAAGCTTTTTCAAAGGTTGCGCGCGCCGCCCCGGTTCTTCAGTTTCCACGGGTTAATCCCCGTGGCCCAATTGAAGCCCTGCTATTATGCTGGACACCGTGGGCGGGGGATGATGTTTCCACGGGTTAATCCCCGTGGCCCAATTGAAGCAGGCAGGATGCCCGATACAATGCAATCATCGCACTGAAGTTTCCACGGGTTAATCCCCGTGGCCCAATTGAAGCTACCAGAGCCCTTCTGGATCAATGCGTCGATTGCGCCGTTTCCACGGGTTAATCCCCGTGGCCCAATTGAAGCCCGGGGAGTTGTGGTAAGGGGTTATTGGGAGGAACCCGGTTTCCACGGGTTAATCCCCGTGGCCCAATTGAAGCCGAGGAATGAGGAATTACATAGAATGGGCAAGGGAAGTTTCCACGGGTTAATCCCCGTGGCCCAATTGAAGCGTATAAGTTGGTTTGGGTTGGAAACAAGAAAGGAGGGTTTCCACGGGTTAATCCCCGTGGCCCAATTGAAGCAGTTGAATACGGAAAGATTAGAATCGTCCGACCCGAGTTTCCACGGGTTAATCCCCGTGGCCCAATTGAAGCAACCCGACTGAAACTACTCATGGCTATTCGGCTGGGGTTTCCACGGGTTAATCCCCGTGGCCCAATTGAAGCACCCAGAAAAGCAATTTTGATCGCTACGAAAATCTAAAGTTTCCACGGGTTAATCCCCGTGGCCCAATTGAAGCCGTTACGCTTACCAGGACCGCGTGTGCGGAAGTGAGGTTTCCACGGGTTAATCCCCGTGGCCCAATTGAAGCGCGGCCCGCTCCAGGTTCTCTCGCCTAATCGTTATCAGTTTCCACGGGTTAATCCCCGTGGCCCAATTGAAGCTTTGGAAAAAAGTCCCGCTTTCCAATAAATTCAAAAAGTTTCCACGGGTTAATCCCCGTGGCCCAATTGAAGCATTGAGAAGGTGGAGCGCGTTTTTGCCTTGCTGGTGGTTTCCACGGGTTAATCCCCGTGGCCCAATTGAAGCTACCACCTTAATCTCGGACAGCGTAAGTGCTTGCGCAGTTTCCACGGGTTAATCCCCGTGGCCCAATTGAAGCCATCGGTGGCAACACCACGGTGATAATTAAACTGGTGTTATCGATGGCCGGATAAAAATGATCATATTCTCGCCGCTTAAATTGTATATACCTGACCAAGCAAGGAGGGATCGATGGAGCTTTGAATCCTTCCTTTCTTCCTTTGGATGGATTATGCCCGCTCTTCTTATCTGCCTTCCGGGGCTATCTTCACCTTCTTAGTTCAGCAAGGCAACTACATTTTTATTCTGCTGAATCAACTACATCCATGACAAGCGGCCGCCCGCCAAGTCCTTTTGCTTTTAAGCATGCTCTTTCAAGGAACCAGCCTGTGCGAATCCAGCTCATACATCATTTTTGCGCCGCCGTTTACGCCTGTGCGACGACGGGGGCCTCGTGAGGCGTATTTCGGAGCTGCGCTGTTTCCGGCGGTAGTAGAATATCTACCAGGGAGAGTTTTTGAGCTCGGGATGGAAGGGAAACGTTGCATGTCCCCCGATAAGAGAGCGGAGACGGTGAGGCTCCGGCCGCACCACATATTCTGCAGCCGGTTCCTCCCCCTGGGTGACCTGGGGCGGGGGGCCGCCTTCGGCGCCGCCATGGAGAGGGTGCGAAGGCTGGCCGAGAAAGAAGGCGAGACGTTGGTCGAGGTGACGGAAGGGCCGGACCAGCTGTGCGTACACTGCACCGAGTACGGGGACGGCCGCTGTCAGAGCCCCCTGGGCGACGAGGAGAAGGTCAGGAGATGGGACGCGAGGATCCTGGAAGGGCTCGGCATCTCCTACGGGGAGAGCCTGAGGGTCAAGGACCTCGCGGAGTTGATAAGGGAAAAAGCCCCCCTGGAGTTCTGCCTTACGCGCTGTCCGTGGCGAGCCTTCTGCGGCGTATCCGGGGCCGGGTAGGATACGCTTTCCTTGTGGTCCAACGGCGGCCTCGAACCCGCATAAGAAGTGATACCGTCTCCTTGCGCGGGTTTCGCTTGTTCCTCAGCGCAGCTTTTGGATAACGGCTTGGGCGAACTGCTCGCTGGCCTCCGGGCCGTCGGCGGTGACCAGGTTCCCGTCGATCTCCACCCCGGCCCCGGTGTATTGGGCCCCGCCCGCCGTGAGTTCGCCCGCCGCCGAGGGATAGACGGTGGCTCGCCTTCCCCTCAGAACCCCCGCCCGGGCCAGGATGGCCGGCGCCAGGCAGATGGCCGCCAGCACCTTCCCTTCTTGCGCCGCTTCCACGGCCAAGCGGTGGGCGTCCCGGGAATCGAAGAGGGACGGGGTCCCCGGGCCGCCGATGAATATCACCGCCGCGTAGGCGGAGGCGCGGGCCTCGGCCAGCGAGAGGTCGGGGGTCACCATGGTGCCGGAGACGCCCACCGCGGGCTCCTTCTCCGGTGCGGCCACGGTGACCCCGAAGCCGGCGCCGGCAAGTGCCTTGCGCACCGTATCATACTCTATGTCCTGGAAATCCTCCTGGGCCACCACCAAGAGGACGGAGTTTCCGGCTTGCGCGCCGCCGGACTCCTCTACGGGAGCGGTTTCCGACGGGGGACCGCCGCCCTCGGTCATCACGGTCACGCCCTTTCCTTCCCCGCAGGAAACGGGGATAAGGGAGAGAAGCGCGGCCAGCATGAGAATGAAAGCGGTCCTGGTCAGCCTGGTCATCTCCACACCTCCCCACCTTCTTATGCGGAAAAAGCCCTGTTTTCCGTGAACTCAAAGCGGCTCCGCGGCCCTTGGGTCGCCGGACGGACCCACGGTTTGGCCTGCGCCGCTGTCCCGACTTCCTATTCTATCACCGGATACCGGGTGCCAGAGAGCCTGGAGATCCACGCCGGAGGTGAGCCGGTTCACAGGGTTCCTGTTTCCTGGAGTTTTTTCAAAAAATGACGCTCACTCGGGCGACTCGCCCGCATCCGCGTGGCGCGGGAATCGCGATCAACACCCATTCGAGACTTGAATACGCGATTCACGCCCCGACGACGCTAAAGCCCGCATGCCACCCGGGTCGAAAAATGCCGTGAGGGGCTGTGCCGGAAGGGGTTCAAAGGTCCCTTAGGGAAGCCCGCTGCGTGGCGCGTCAACGGACTTCCGGAAGCCGCCGGGGGTCCAGGTGAGGAAAGGAGGGTAAAATGCCCAAGGTATCGGAAGAGGACATGCGGGAGAAGGTTTCCTCCTTCCTGCAGCCCGGGGAGCAAGTTGTCACCATGGGGTGGGCCTCGGAGAAGGGCGTTAAATATTACTACGTGGCCCTCACCGACCGTCGGCTTCTCATGGTAAAACTTTCCATGATGAACAAGGTCAAGGGCGAGGAGTCCATCCCCCTGAACGAGCTGACGGCGGCTTCGGTGCATAAGGGCTACAAGTACGCCCCGCTGGACATGAAGCTCCTATCCAGCATGGTGGAGACCTCCCTCTACATCCGGACCCGGGACGGGAAGAAAAGGGCCTTCAGTTTCCCCCTCATCGCGGGGTTGAACAACAAGGAAGTCCCGGTGCAGATAATGGAGACCCTCAAGCTCCCCGGTTGACGGGAGGATATATCGCGCACGGCGCAAAAAACCCGCGGTTTTCGGGCCTGTCCACCCGGCGGTGGCCGAAGGGTTGGTGATCCGGGGGCCCTTGACGGAGGCGTTCAAGATATGGGATGGTCATCGTCCGGGATAGATGACCGCACCTTGATAAGCTCCTTCTTCGGTTGACGGGAGATCGTGGGGGAGTACGGGGCGGTGGGAGTCCGGCGAGAGACGCCTGTCCCCTCCCCACGCCGGCCCTGGAGTGCGTTCCCGCATCCCTTGATGGACGGCCTATGGGTGCGGGAACCTATCCCTTCCCAGGCCGGAGGGGCACGGTGAAATGGAAGGTGGAGCCCTTCCCGGGTTCGCTTTCCACCCAGATTCTTCCGCCGTGGGCCTCCACTACGCGGCGGGCGATGGCCAGGCCTAGGCCGGTGCTCTTCTCTCCCGCGGTACCTCTTTCGGAGGCGATGCCGAAGGGCTCGAATATCTTCTCCATGTCCTCGCGCCGTATGCCCCGCCCCTCGTCCTGCACGCTTACGTGGGCCAGGTCGCCGGCCAGGGAGATCCTGACTTCCACCTTGTTTCCCGGATCGGAGTATTTCACGGCGTTGTTTATCAGGTTGTTCAGGACCTGTTCCATCTTCACCGGGTCCACCTCGGCGATCAGGGAGCCTTCGACGGGGTGAAAAGCGAGCTCAACACCCTTTACCCGGGCTGGGATGCGGTTGAGCTCCACCGACCTCTTGGCCAGCAAGACCAGGTCCGTCATCTCCACTTTCAGGGGGAGCCTCCCGGATTCCATGGCCGAGAGGTCCAGGACGGTGTCCACGAGGGAGGCCATGAACTTTCCCTGGTGGGCCAGGGTTTCCAGCAGGCTCGCTTCCGTTTCCCCCACGCGTTCCCGGAGCAGGGACTGGAGCGTGGAGGCGGCCAGCATGAGTGTGGACAAGGCGTTGCGCAGGTCGTGGGCCAAAATGCCCATCAGACGGTTTTTCTCCTCGTTCAGTCTCTGGAGGGCGGCGTTCTTCTTCGCCAGCTCGCGCTGCATGTTGGTCAGCTCGTTGTTCATGCGCGTGAGCTGGTCGTAGAGCTCGCTCTCGCGTTCGCCGCTCTCCCGCGCCCGGGCGAGCTGTGCGCCGATGGATTCCAGGACCGCGTCCAGCGCGTCTTTCCGGAAACGGAACAGCTCCCGGTAGAGGGTGAGGACCTGGTGGTGGTGTGCGGCGCCAACGACCAGGAAGCTCTCGGCCACCGCCCCCGCGTAGAAATGGAGAGTCTCTATGTGTTCCCCCAGGGGGAGGTTGAACTCCCAGTCCAAGGCCACGCCGTTGTCGCGGAGTTCCTGGAAGAAGTTCACGGTCTTGATCCTTTCCTCCGGGACCACGACGGAGGAGAAAGGGCGGGGGAGCGGCAGCGATTCCAGCAATTGTGGGTCGTCCCGCAGGACCCGGGTTACCCACCCCCGGCGGTCGCAGATGACTATGAGGAAGGGCGACTCCCGAGCCATGGCGTTCCTCAGATGCCGCAGAGCTCGCGGGCGACCTGCACCGCTTTCTCGGCGTCGGGAGCCCAACCGTCCGAACCCACCTTCTCCCACAGGTCGCGGTCCACGTTGAAGGGATAACCGCCCACTATCACCCTGACCTCCCTTCCCGCTTCCGTCTCCCGCAGGGCCTTTATGAATTCGGCCACCTCGCCGACGTGGTAGGTGATGGTGGCGGAAAGAGCGAGGATGTTGGGCCGTCGCTCGGAGAGGTCGCGGACGACGCTCTGCCGGGGCGTGTTTGCCCCCAGGTAATACGTGTCCCAGCCTTCCATCTCCAAGAGGTCGGCCACCATGCGCAGGCCGAGCTCGTGGAGCTCTCCCGGCACGCAGGCCGCGATAAGGCTGCCGCCTTTCCTTTCCTCACGGAAGATATAGGGATAGAGCTGGGACATTATCACCTGCGTGGCGGCGGTACAGTAGTGCTCCTGCGCCACGCTGATGCGGTTGGACTGCCACAGGCGTCCCAGTTCCCACTGGCTGGGCTGAAAGACGTGGAGGTAGATGTCCTTCACCGGGACGCCTCCCTCCACCGCTTCCAGGATCATGCGGCTGGCCTCGTGCCTGCGTCCGCCCAGCAGGGCTTCGAGGTAAGCGCGGGCCAGCTCCCTGAGGGGGCTCTCTTCCAGGAAATCCCTTTCCTCTTCCGCGGGAAGGAAGGGATATTCGTGCTCCATCTTCTCCAGGTAGCGACAAACCTCGGTGGCCGCCGGCTCCGGCAGTTCGGAGGCGAGTATCTCCCGCATGCAGCGCAGGTTTGTCCGCATGTCCTCGTCGGGGAGGCCCAGGGAGGAGAGGAGCTTCTTGACCCATTTCACGTACTCCTCGAAGAGGGAGGGAGACCGGAGGGACAGCGCCTCGGCGAGATATGCCAAGTGATACCTTATATCCTGAAGGCAGATCTCCATCCCCACCTGTCCGTAGCGGATCTCAAGGTCGGGTTGCAGTTCCTCCTGGCGGCGGATTATCCTGCGCGCCAGCTCTTCGGAGCGCGAGGCCACGAGAGAGCGTATGTCCCTGCTTTCCGCGCTGTCCGCAGCCATGGTCGTCGAACCTCCTTCCCCTTGAGACACGGTGCCATATGCGTCCGGGTTTTTTATTTCTGAAAAAACGGGATAAGGCACCGAAACCGCTTCGCCCAAGATCCTGGGGCTTTGAACGTCTCGAAGCTCAAAGTAGCCTCGTACAATCCCGCCCTTCCCCTTACCCTTTATCTCGTTTTTTTCCTTTAACCATTCTATCAAACGCCTGATCCGGCGGCGATCTTCCGGGGGTGCGGGCAGGGAGGATGCTTTTATTCGGATGGCGCCCCTTCTATCAGCTGTTTTGAAAGGTTGATTTTTCCACCTCCACGGGTCGTCTCGCCATTGCGCCGGATCCTGCCGAGTTCTCCCCCGGGAGGCGTCTGATAAAGATGAACGGGTAGCGGGGAGGCACCGCTATCACCCGGATGGGGAGGTTGATTTTTTCCACCTCCACGGGTCGTCTCGCCATTGCGCCGGATCCTGCCGAGTCTTCCCTCGCGAAGTGTCGGAAGCGGTGGATCGGCTGTTGGTCGTCCCCTGGTCTCCCGGCTTGGAAAGGGCGATCTTGCCCTGTGCTCAGTAAGCGGTGGAGTAAGGACTTCTCAGATTCCCAGCCCCTTCCTCTTCTCCTCGATGTGGGCCAGCATGTTCTCCGCCGCCTCCACGGGGTCCTTCTCCAGGTGCAACTGCCCGCCGGTGAGGTCCCGGCATCCCGAGGTGAGCAGCTCCACCAGCCGCGGCGCCCCGGTGACCGTGGGGACGGGGTTGACGTAGGTGTAAAGGCCCAGGGCCAGGGCGAAGACGGCGTCGATGGTGGCCTTCTGCTCCATGTACTCCGGCGCGACGGCCACCACGGGAAGGTCGGGGATGGGCACCCCGCCCAGGGCGGAGGAAACCGCGGCCAAAAGGTCGGCCAGCCGTCCTGTGTCCGTGCAGGTCCCGTAGCTCAGGACGGGAGGAATTGCCATTTTTTGGCACATGGACCTGAGCCCCGGCCCGGCCAACTCCGCCGCCTCCGGCAGGCAGAGTCCGGAGAGCTGCATGGCCGCGTTGCCGCAGCCCATGGAGAGGACGAGGATGTCCCTTCCGATGAGCTCCTTGGCCACGGCCACGCTGTGCACGTCCTGCCCGGTGTCACGCAAGGTAGTGCAGGAGACCAGCCCGGCGACGCCCCTCACGGTTCCCTCCTTGATGGCATCCAGGAGGGGATCCAGGGTGCCGCCCAGGGCTTCCAGGATGCTCTCCGTGGAGAAGCCCACCACCGCCTCTCCCGCCGGTTGGCCGGTCATGGGCTCCACCAGTTTCCGGCGCTCCTTGAAGTTCTCGATGGCCATCTCCAGCAGCCGCGCCGCCTGCTCCTCGGCACTCTCCGGCTCGTAGTCCAGGCGTTCGGTGATTCCCTCGAAGGCCACCAGGTCGCTCACCGGGATCAGCTTGAAGCGGTACCGCTCGGCGTAGATGGGGTCGATGGGCATGGAGCAGTTCATGTCCGCGGCGAAGAGGTCCACGCAACCCGAGGAGAGCACCGCTTCCTGCATTATCCAGTTCCCGACGAAACCATGGAAGGCCTCGTCCATGGTCCAACGCTGGATCATCTCCTGGCCGGTCTCGATGCTGGCGATGACCCGCAGTCCCTTGGCCCCGGCGGCGCGGGCCTTCTCCTGCCACTCCGGCCTGCGGGCCAGCTGGATCATGGCGAAGCCCAGGAAAGGCTCATGGCCGTTGGGGAGCGCGTTCACGTAGTCCGGGTCCAGGACCCCCAGGTTGACCCGCATGGGGTGGGGCCTGGGGATGCCGAAGAGCACGTCCTGGCAGTACTCGTTGACCAGCTGGCTCTGGTAGGCCATGGCGATACCCATGCGCATGGCCTTGACGGCCAGGCTGGCGTAATAGCCGTCCACGTTGGTCAGGCAGGAGCTGGTGACCCGCATCATCTCCCCGTATATGCCTCCCGGGAACATGCCCAGTTTCTTCCATACATCCCTGCGGTCCGGGGTGGACAGGGCCTCCACGATCAAGCTGGGCTGGTCCGCCTTGCGGTTGAAGTCCGCCTCGCAGAAGTCGCAGAGGCGGAGGGCCACCTCGGCGTCGGAGCCGGAGACGTCCACTCCCAGGCGGGCGGCGAACTCGCGCAGCTTGCCCGGCTCGGCGATGGAGAAGGGAGTTTTCCTCATGGCGGTGGCGCGCAGGGTCTTCACGGTCTGCTCGGTGTGGTAGTGGTAGGTGGAAGCCCCCAAGACGTTGCGCAGGGCCATCATGCGCATGGCCATGCCGTCGGCGGTGATGCCGCACACGCCGCGCTTGTCCTTTGCGGCGTCCGCCCGGCAGGGGCCGTTGGAGCACAGGTCGCAGCGCATCCCGCCCATGCAGAAGGGGCACCTCTTGTCGGGGTCGCCCCCCAGCCCCTGGGCCTCGTAGCGGTCCCAGATGTTGGTTATCCCGTGTTCTTTAATTCGCCGGTAGGCTCGCCTCACCGACTCGTGATAGGAGATGCGGTTCTCTTCCATGGCCTTACCTCCTCACCTTCCTTCGATGGACGGGGTTTATGATTCCCCGCCGGGACGCCGGATAAACGGGGGCGCGACGCTTTCCGGGAAGTCCGACGGGCATCCTCCTCGCTGGGACGGGTGTGAGCCGGATGCGGGAGACCTCCTTAGCCTATACTGAAGGATGGCGAGATGTTTCCCCGCCGGGACGCCGGATAAACGGGGGCGCGACGCTTTCCGGGGCCGCTCGAGGGGCACCCTCTTTGCGGGGATGGATGATAAAGGCCGGAGAGGGGTGACACTCCCCGGACTCCCCGGCCTCCGGCGTTGGACGCCGACTCGCCGCCGGCCTTGATGAGAAGCGGGATCACAGTATCCGGGTCTCCTCCCGCGGCCGCGGGACCTTCACCACCAGGACGCGCAGATCGCCCGCGCCGTCGTTGACCCAGCGGTGGGGAATGCGGGCCGGGCTCTCCACCAGGGTGTCCTGTCCCACGCGGCGGCGCTCCTCCCCTATCTCCACTGTTCCCTCACCTTCCAGTACGCAGAAGAAGACGTCCACCGGGGTCACGTGCCTTTTCAGGCTCTCGCCGGACCTCAAAAGGATGTGCACCGCCTGGGCGTGCTCGGTATCGTAAACCCTGGCGGCCTGTACCCCGTGGGGGTTGGGTGTGGTTTCCGCCTGCCTCACGTCCACCACCTTCATTTCCGGCACCTCCCTCGCGTCTCGCCGTACGGTTCACTAAAATATATGGAAGTTATTTATATATGTCAATGACATATAATCATAATGACGTAGGCCGGCGTATAATAACGGATGGCCGGGCGAAAAGGCGAAGGGGGAGCGCGGATCACGGGATCCCGGCAGGAATGAGAAGCGGAGCCGCTAAAAGAGGCCCGAGGGCGGGGAACACGAGGCGGGGGCCGCGAGGAGAGCTCCCGAATGCGTGTACGAGGGGCGGAGGATCAAGGACCGCCCGCGGTGGGAAGGAAGGGCAGAAGCGTGATTTTATAAGTATCGGGCTGCGCTGAAGCCCGTGGTTCTGAGCCGGCGGTGGCGCGAGGGACGGAAGGGAGGAGCGCGGTGCCGGATGGTCGGGACCTGGGTGGTGGGCTGGGGGAGGAAGGCGAGGATCGCGGTAAGGGGGAAGGAAGGGAGGAGGTTTGGCGGGACGGAAAGCCAAGGAAAAGTTGCCCCTCGACGATGTATGCCTCTTTATGCGCGAGGGGCCCGGAAAGAGGTTCATAGAGCCTCGCATCCTCTTTCTGCTCAGCCGCGGCCCGGCGCACGGCTACGAGCTCCTGCAGAGGATGGAGGAGGTACCCCTGCCCGGACCCCTTCCGGACGTGGGAGCCGTGTATCGCAAGCTCCGGAGCATGGAGGAGGAAGGCCTGGTGACCTCCCGGTGGACGGCCGCGGAGAAGGGGCCCCAGAGGAAGGTCTACCGCCTGACGCCCCGGGGAAGGAAACGCTTGGCCCTCTGGGCGGAGGCCATCCGGGGCAGGGTCACGCTGCTGCGGCGTTTCCTGGATCTCTACGATGGGGGAGAGGCTTGACGGCGAAGATAAGCGCTACCCGTTTATCCGCCTCGCCCAGGCGGCGGGCCGGAAGGGCATGAGGAAGGGTTCCCGTCCCGTGGCCCGGCGGTACCGTTCGGGCACTTCCTCCAGGTAGGAGGCGAGGGCCTCTTCCCGAATCAGCGCCACCGCGCATCCGCCGAACCCGGATCCCGCGAGGCGGCAGCCGTGGATCCCAGGCTGGGACGGGGATATCTCCTGCAGGGCGTCCAGTTCCCGCGAGGGTACCTGGTAGAGGTCGCGCTTGGCGCCCAGGCTCCGCGTTCGCCGTGGCCGGGGCCACCCCCAGGGAGGCGGAGGAGGAAAGCCCCGCCTCCATGGGCAGGTCGCCGAGGACAAGGGCGTCGAAGCCGGGAAGGCGGTCCTTTTCGCCCGGCGCTTGAGGACCCCGCGGACGTAATCGCCCCAGTCCATCCGCCCTTCAAGGTTGCGCAGGTCAAGACGCGGCTCCTCGCCGGCATGGGCGGAATGGCACGCCGCAGTCGGCTTATGACTGCCCCGGAAGCGGTTCCTCGCCGGCATGTGCGGAATAGACACGGGTGGGAGGACCCTCCTTGGGTCGCAGGAGAACGTAGGTCCCCCGCTCCGTAGCCGCGGGAAGGACTTGGCCCCGGTTGTAACCGGTGTGCTCCCCGACGAGGTCGCCCTCCCGGGGGCGAAGTAAACGCCTGGAGGCTCACCCTCCCCGAAGCGCCCCGCGAACTCGCAGCGCCAGCTCTCGACTTGTCCTCTTATCGGAAGCAACGCTCCCCTTCAGCCTCGCAGGCCATGTCCCGATGCGCTTAATTCCCTGCTTAACCCGTTCAGTTGAACGAGGCGGCCCGACTTTCCGGCCAAGGCGGACTTTTCGGGGTGCCTCTCTCCTGGAAGCTTCCATGTCTAAGATCATAAAGGGCCGGGCAGCGCCGGCCTTACCGCGAGGCGGCGCTCCAGGCGGATCTCCCTTCCCCTCCAGGGAGCCAGGTAGGGGATTATTTCCACCCCGGCAAGGGCGGCGCGGTTCAGGGTGTGGGCGAAAAGGGGATCGGTGGCCGCGTTGGCGGCGAAGACCCTGGCCCCGGGGTGCTTGACCACGAATACCGCGCAGGCGCGGTAGCCGGCCCGCGCGGCGCTCATGAGCTCCTCGAGGTGGCGTGTCCCCCTGGACGTGGGGGCGTCGGGGAAGAGGGCCACGCCCTCGGCGGCCAGGGTGCAACCCTTGACCTCCACCAGGCAGGGAGGCCCGTCCCCTTCCAGGAGGAAGTCGAGCACGCTTTCCCCGTATCGATGTTCAGGGGTTACGCGGCTCGTTGAGGGAAATTCTTCCAACCATCCTTCCCGCAGGGCCTCGGCGAAGAGGAGGTTGGGCAGGCGGGAGTCGATGTTCACCCACCCTTCAGGGCATTCCACGCCGATGAGGTCCCAGGCGGTGCGCCGCCCCGGTCGGTCCGCCGGCCGCAGGCGCACCCGGGCACCGGGCACCAGGAGCTCCCTGAGCCTTCCCGGGTCGGGGACGTGGGCATTCGCCGGCTCCCCGCCAAGCTCCACCACGGCCAGGAAACGGTTGGGCCTTTCCAGGAAAAAACCCTCTTCCCATTGACCGGTATCCATGCCTAAAAGGATAACCCCGGGCTTCACGGACTTCCATGATCCTCACGCCTTAACCGTGGGGCCGAACCGGGGGATGTTCTTCGATCGTTACACTCGTGGAGGCATCCGGAGGAAAACCAATCCACCGCCACCAATCCGAGGGAATTATTTCGCCCGGTTGGCCCGGAGCGGTATATATGCCTGGTTGCCTGGTCGTCATCCCGGATACGAAATCAGGGGTAGGGAAGGAAGAGGCAGAAGACGGAGCCCCCTCCCGGCCGGGGTTCGTGCCAGAGGCGCCCGCCGTGGGCCTCGGCTATGCGGCGGGCGAGGTAGAGTCCCAGGCCCAGGCCCTCGGAATGGTAGAGCGCCTGCTCCTCCTGGTAGAAGCGCTCGAAGATGCGTTCCCGGTTCTCCTCGCGCACCCCCTTTCCGCGGTCCAGGACGGAGACCAGCACCCCCTCCGGGTCGGCCTCCACCTGCACCTCCACCTCCGTTTCCGGGGGCGAGAACTTCACCGCGTTGTCCAGGAGGATGACCAGGAGCTCGTGGACCCGGAGGGGGTCCAGGGAAAAGGTGCCCGACTCCCCCTTCACGTTAAGGCGGAATATCCTGTCCGGGAAACGGGTTTCCATCTCCGAGAGCGCCCTTCGCGCCAGCTCCACCACATCGCGCCTGCTGCGCCGGAGGGTGAAGCGGTCCCTTTCCAGGAGGGAGACGCGCACCAGGCCGTCGGCTATCTCCGCCAGCCGGTCCGCGGCGGAGACCAGGGCCTCGGTTATCTCCGCGCGGACGGGGTCCTCCATCTGCCCTCCCTGCTCCTTGAGGAGCTGCGCGTAGCCGCTGAGAAGGGCGGTGGGATGCCGCAGCTCGTGGGAGGCGATGTCCACGAACTCGCGCAGCCCCTCCTGGTGGTCCCAACGGTCCTCCTCGATGGCCACGGCCCTTCCCAGCATGAGGAGGATGTCTATGTCCGCGGCGGTGAATTCCCTCTCCTCGGCGAAGAAGAAACACAAGCAGCCCACGGGTTTGCCCTTGATGTGCACGGGGTAGGCGAGGATCTCCCGTGGATTGAGCAAACGGGCGTCGGGGTCCTTCTCCAGCAGGGCGGCATCCAGGTCCTTCATGGATACCGGGGCGTTCAGACCGGCCTGCAGCAGGCGGTAACAGAGGTAATCCTCGGGGTTGTCCCGCACCCGGAAGCCTTCCTCCGGGAGCTCGGAGGTGAAGGATTCGAACCTTCCGCTTCGCGCCCTCCCGTAGCGGCCCAGGCGGGCGTCCAGCATCTCTCCTCCGGACAGGACGATGTTGGCGATATTTTCCATGGGATCATGGCCCAGGCCGAGGAGAGTCCGGTTGAGGAGCTCCAGGTTTCTCCTCACCCGCTTGCTCTCGGTGACGTCCCGCGTGATGGCGATGAAACCGGCGGGTCTTTCCCCGGCGTCGCGCAGCAGGGAGGCGCTGATCTCCACCCAGCGGCGCTTGCCGTCTTTCCTCTCCAGGACGTATTCCTCGCGCCGGTATCCACCTTCCGCCACCGGGGTGCGCATGGATTCCAAGGCCCGGGCGCGGTCCTCGGGGGCGATGAACTCGAGGACGTCGTGGCCCACCACCTCCGCCTGGTCCCGGCAGCCGAGGATTTCGAGGGCGGCGCGGTTGGCCATGGTTATACGGCCCTTGAGATCGGTGACCACTATGGAATCGGGGGAGGCCTCCACCAGGGACCGGTAGCGCTCCTCGCTCTCCCTGAGCCTGTCTTCCGCCTCCCGGCGCTCGGTGATGTCCCGGGCGTTGACCACGATGCCCCGCACCGCCGGGTCATCCAGGAGGTTGCAGGCCACCGCCTCCTGCCAGCGATAGGTGCCGTCCTTGTGCCGCCAGCGGTACTCCACCCTGTCCGTCACCCCCCCGTTCCGTAATTGAACGGTGAACCTCTCCACCAGGTAGGGCACGTCGTCGGGGTGGATGAAATCCAGGCCGCTCAGGCCCTGGGCTTCCTCGGGAGCGTACCCGGAGATCCTCTTCACCGAGGGACTCAGGTAGCGTATCCTGAGGTCCTCGTCCAGGACGGCGATGAGGTCGTAGGCGTTCTCGATGAGGGCCCGGAAGTACCTTTCGCTGCGGTCCAGTTCCCGGAAGGTTTCGTTCAGCTCACGGGTGCGCTCCTCAACCGCCTCTTCCAGGCGCCGGCGGTGGTCCTCCAGCTCCTCCTCCAGCCGCCTCTGCTCGGTGACGTCGTGGGCGATGTTCATTATCTCCCGGACCTCGCCCCGCTCGTCCATGACCGGTACCCCTATCACGTGGGCGATGATCACCGAGCCGTCCTTGCGGAAGAACCTCAGGTCTTCCCGGGTAGCCGGGTGGCCGGCGAAGAGTTGGCTCATGCTCGCCGCCACCCGCGGATAATCGTCGGGATGGAGGACCCCCAACTCCAGCACGTTGCGCCCCAGGAGCTCCTCCTCCGAGTAGCCGAGCAGGTCGGTGACCACCCGGTTTATGGTGGTCAGGACGAGGTGGCGGTCGTAGGAGAAGACGGCGAAGCGGGCGTTGTCGTGGAGGATGCGGTAGCGCTCCTGTGCCTCGCGCAGGGATTCTTCCATCCGCCTCTGCTCGGTGACGTCTCGGGCCACGGCGAGGTAGTATTTCTCGCCTCCGTGGCTGACGGAGGTGAGGGAGACCTCGGCGGTGAAGGGCTCTCCGTCCCTGTTGATAGAGGGGAAGCGGTGCCTCCTTCCCAGCACGCCGTTCTCGGCTCCGGAAGCCATGGCCCGGAAGGTACGGCGGAAGTTATCGCGGCGGTCCTCCGGCACCATGAGCCCGGCCATGTCCTTCCCGCAGGCCTCCTTGGACGGGCATCCCCAGAGCGCCTCGGCCGCCGGGTTCAGGTAGACGATGCGGCCCTCGCCGTCCACGCAGACCATGGCTTCGGGTACCGCATCCAGGATGGCGAGGGCCGCCTCCCGGATGGAGAAACCGCCTGCCCCTTTCCCTTCCCGGGAGCGGCTCACGGATGGTTCCGCGCGCCGGCGCCTGGCTCGATCGTCCCCTTGGTTACCGGGCTTTCCATCCCGGCCGGCTTTTCCGCTTCCGCTCACCGCGGCCCCCCAGGCTCCACGAGACAAGGCTTCCCTCCCCATCTATATACCCTAAATCCCGCTGGAAAATCCCAGGAGCACATCGGGACGTCCCAGGCGGCGAGCTGTCCCCACGAGCCCGACCCATCCGGTCCCCGCCGGGGTGATCAAAGGGTCGCAGGAGCGGCAGTCCCCTCCGCACGGAATAGTATCGGGTTGCGCACGGCATGGCGACGGCCTCCCGCTTTCCTTCTCCCGCACGGAGGGGCATGGATTTACAAAAATGGAATCCAACGGAACGGGGCCGAAGGACTTTTACCTGCTTTGCAGGAACGGGAAGCGCCGTGGGGGTGGCGAGGCGAAAATCGAAGATGTGACCCCTATAATAATTACATGCCCCGGTGGACGTTGATGTCTTGGAACGTGAACGGGTTGCGCGCCGCCCACGCCAAGGGCTTCTTGGACTGGTTCCTGGTCGCGCGACCGGACGTGCTCTGCCTGCAGGAGACCAGGGCCCACGAGGAGCAGCTGCCGCGCGAGCTGCGCGAGGTCGAGGGCTACCGGGCCTGGTTCACGGCGCCGCGCCGACGGGGCTACAGCGGGGTGGCCATCTATTCGCGGCCGGAACCCAGAGCCGTGCGGGGCGGCATGGGGATACCCCGGTTCGACGAGGAGGGCCGGCTGCTTTCCGCCGACTACGGGGATTTCCTGCTCTTCAACGTCTATTTCCCCAACGGTAAGCAGTCCCCGGAAAGGCTGGCCTTCAAGCTCGAATTCTACGAGGCCTTCCTGGAACACGTGGAGGGGCTGCGGGGGAAGGGGAAAAGCATGGTCATCTGCGGCGATTTCAATACCGCCCACAGGGAGATAGACCTGGCCCGGCCGAAGGAGAACAGCGGGGTCTCCGGCTTCCTCCCCCAGGAGCGGGCCTGGATGGACCGCCTTGTGGAGCGGGGATACCTGGACACCTTCCGGCTCTTCAACCCGGGACCAGGCCATTACACCTGGTGGGACCAGAAGACCGGTGCGCGGGAGAGGAACGTGGGATGGCGCATCGATTACTTCTTCGTCAGCTCCGACCTTCGGGAGAGGGTGAAGGAGGCCTTTATCCTCCCCGAGGTGGAGGGCTCGGATCACTGTCCCGTGGGGCTGGTGCTGGAATGGTGAGAAGTCCGGGGATGGCCGGTATGGGCTTCCCGGGGGGACCGGGAGGTCACCCGACTGCTGGTGCCGCCGCGGCGGCCCAATGGTGGGCCCGGGGCGATGTTCCGTGTTCCCGGGGTGAGGAAGGCGTTGTCCATCGACCGTGATCCGCCCGGGCCGGGGGGGACGGGCTATCGCGGGGTAGCCGGAACGAGGAGGAAGCGGCGTGTTCGAGGACATCGAGGACGTGACCATCAACTACGAGGAGGACGGGGTCCAGGTGGTCCAGGAGCTGGACAGGGAGATCATCTCCCGCGGGACCTGGGCCACCGTTCTCTTCCGCTACCGGCAATGGGAGAGGTCGCGGGAGGGGTACGGTCCCGACCGGTACACCCTGCGGCGTTACCGGAGGATTGGAGGCCAATACCGCCAGCAGGCCAAGTTCAACATCTCCGGCGTGGAGCAGGCCAAAAGGATCGTGGAGGTGTTGAGCCGCTGGATAGCCGAGGCGGAGGAACAGGGCATGGATATGGAGGAAGAGGAGGATTGAATGAAACCCCTCTCTTCTTCGGGATCAGGGCTTGCCGGCGGTTTTGTGGAGGGGTCCCGCCGGGTACGCAGCGACATGGCCATCGCGATCGCCCTGCCCTTTCATGACTCCGCATCGCTTTTCGATCGAGGGAACCTGGGACAGAAGCCACGCATGCTGCGTTGCTGCCCGTTTTACTGCCTCCGCGTCGCTTTTCGATCCCTGGGGATAAGCTGTGCTTGGGAAGAGAAACAAACCCCGTTCTTCCTTAGCCCTATTTATAAAAAGCCTTCCCGCACACTCCCCGAAAGCCTTATAGCGAGGGGTCGGGGTAGAATAGAGCGCGGGTCTTTGCTTGTGCCCCACGGTGCGTTTAACCGCTACGGTTCACTTTCCTCATCCCGGCCGGTTGGTGTGGATGCGTCCCCAAGAGTGCCCTTTTTTCCCACGCCAGGCCGGCGTGCCCGTTCCTGGTCATAAAGGTCATCGGGAAGTCAGGCCCCCACACGGCCCGCTTCCTTTTCCACCCTTCTTATCCACTCCAAAAGGTCGGGGTACACCTCCTCCAGCACCCGTTTCCCCATCACCAGGTCGGTGTGCCCGTATTCCGGGTAGCATGTGTAGTCCCTGATGGGGCTGGACACCGCCTGGTAACCCTGCAGGCGGAGGTTGTCCGCTCCCGCGAAGTCCCGGGTCCCGGTGACGAAGAACATGGGCGCGGTTATGCGCTCCATGCCCGCGGTGTAATTCCAGGTCCCGTCGTAGGACCTGAAATCCGGGTCCAGGCCCAGGCGCACTATCTGGATGGTCATGCGGGCGGTGACCTTGTCCGAGGCCCACTTGAGCAGGCTGTATCCCACGTCGGGATCCACGTTCTTCGCGTTGTACAGGGCGCGGGCCACGGGTCCCCGCGCGGCCAGCTGCTTTCCCAGCCGCGGGTTCCTCTCGCACACGGCGCCCAGGCGGCCGAAGTCGATGCACGGCGATCTGCGGTCCAGGCGTTCCAGGTAGGATATGAGTCCCCTGACGTTGGCGCGGAAGGCGGGCAGGCGGGAAAGGGAGGCTATCCAGTCCCCGCCGCCCTGGTGGAGCCCCGGGGGGCTCCCGATGGCAATCCCTCCCAGCAGGGCACGGTTGCGCTCCGCGGCCAGGTCCGGGTCGGCACGGAAGCTCTCCTCGGGGCCCGCCTCCATGTCCGCCCCTTGCAGGTACATGTAGAGCACCATCCCACCCATGCTGTGCCCTATCCAGAGCGGTTTCCTGCCCGTCGCCTCACTCACTCCCCGGATGAGGGCGTCGGCGTCGAAGGCCGCCAGGTGGTCCACGGAATGAAGCCAGTGCGGGGCCTCGCTGCGGTAGGGATCCCGCCCGCAACCCCGGAAGCTGGAAACCCAGACGTCGTAGCCGTTCCCGGCCAGGAAGAGAGCGAGGTTCTGCCGCCGGTGGGGAAGGTCGAACTCCAGGCCGTTCCCCGTGAACCCGTGGGCCAGGATCACCGGCTGCCCTCCCTCCCTGGCGTACCTCTTCACGCGCAGCACCGCCCCATCGCGGGTGCGGAAGGTCTCCAGGCGGATCTCCATGCCCGCCGCGAGGTCGCCCTCCTCCGCCGGCGGCGCCGTTTTTCCCAGGGAACGCAGAGCCGCCGCGCCCGCCGCGCAGCCCAGGACCAAGAGGCCTCTTTTCACCATCTTCCCGCTGCCCATGAAACCCCCCTTTCTCATGCCGTGGGGTGTACCCCCGGCCGGATACCGGAAACCGAAGGTCGAGCTCCCTTTTCCGACCCCGGCCTTTCCTGAAGACCCGCTTTCCCGTCCCGCGGGGCGTACCCCCCGGCGCACACCGGTAACCGGCGGTTGAACTCTATTTTCCCAAACCTCGCCCTCCAAAAACCCTTTTTTCCCGTCCCGCCGTACGAGCATGGCCCATCTTTGGGAACCGATGAGAATGATCTTACAACACCCGGAACTCCCCCTTCCCGAAAAGCGCCGGGACTTACACGGACAAAAACCTCTCGATTATATGGTAGAGTTGTTTTGAGTGGAATGCAGCTCCAAGGGGTAGGGGCCTCGATGCGGGAGGGATGGCATGGGCGTCCTGGATTATGACGTGGTGGTGGTCGGGGGGGGACCGGCCGGGGCGGCCGCCGCCAGGGCGGCGGTGGAGGGAGGACTGCGGACCCTTTTGGTGGAGAGGAAGAAAATCCCCAGGCCCAAGCCCTGCTCCGGCTACATTTTCACCGAGGCCCGGGAGTTCCTGGCCCGCCGCTACGGCGACATACCCGACGAGGTCCGGGCCCGACCCCTACACATCCGGGCGGAACGGATGCATTACGGGAGGAAGGGGTGGGTGGACGTCCGGGTGCCCGGGTTGAACGTGTGGCGGGACAGGTTCGATGCCTGGTTGTGCCGGGAGTCCGGGGCCGAGGTCTGGGACGGGACCAGCCTTTCCGATTTCGCGGAGTGGAACGACCGGGTGGAGGTTGTCCTGGAAAAGAAAGGCAAGAGCCTCCTGCTCAAGGCGGGAGTGCTCATCGCCGCCGACGGGAGTGTTTCCCGCGTGGCCAGGAAGCTGGACCCCGGGTTTCCCTTGGGCGTTCCCGAGATCGTCACCCGCCATGAGTACCACCGCTGCCGAGTGGACCTGGAGACGGACGTCTTCCACGTCTTCCTGGACGCCGATTACGGGGTCTACCCCGCCGTCTACGCCAAGGACGACCTGGTGGTGGTGGATACCTCCGTGCGGAGGGGCGGCAAGCTGATCCCTGTCCGCGAGAGCTTCCACGCCATGCTGCGCAGGGAATACGGGTTCGCCGGGGGGAGGCCGGCCATGGAGATGGGTTGCCGCGTCATCTTCCCCGCAGCGCGGAACCGCTTCTGCCTGGGTACGGACCGTGTGCTCGTCGCGGGCGAGGCGGCCGGCTTCATGAACGCTCTGGGGGAAGGCATATCCTCGGCCCTGGCCACCGGGTACCTGGCCGGCGAGGCGGCCCGCGGCGAGGGGAGGGGTTCGCCGGGCGAGGCCTACCGGGAGAAGGTCAAGCCGGAGCGGGAGAGGACGGCCCGCGAGTGGTCACTGCTCGCCTTGCTGGCCGGGAAGGGAAGGCCGGAATTCCGCAGCGCGCTGTCCGGTCTCTCGCCCCTTGAGGTCCTGCGCCTGCTGCGCGCCGTCCTGGCCTGGCAGCGGCGCGGCGGGGTGGCCCCGGGGATCCAGAGGGAATACCTGGAAGTGGCCATCCGGCGCCTCCTGAACGGCAGTTACCACTTCCGTTCCTGATGGAATAAGCGCTTCCCTCGTGTCGCCCACAGAAACGCCGTGGCTGCCGAGGCTGTCGGTTGGGCACGATTTATTACGGTGACACCCAGCTCGTAGGAAATCACGAATCTCCCCGACTTTCGGGGGATCGGTCTTACCGCCCGGCTCTTGAGGGCTCGGTCGCAAGATAACGCCATAACATCGCGAAGCGCTTCCTTACAAGCTTTTCAGTCGTCCGACGTATCTCGGCCCTCTGGCCGGGAACCTTGAATGCGTGAGCGGTGAGCGATATTAAAAAGCGCCGGGATAGGGATGGCGCCATAACGGTCGATGACTGTCTGTAAACGGTATCGCCCCGCGCTTTCCGGAGCGATCTTCCATAGCCGCCGTGTGTTCAGTCTTTCTCCACGTAATAGCAGACCCTGTACTTCCGGTGTCGGGGGTGTAGCCCCTCTTAAGGGGCGCATATCCACCCTCGAGAGTGCAGGGACCTTGACGGCCTGACGGGTTTGGGCGCGCGCATGCGGCTATCCGCCCCCGATGGCGGAGGGGGCTTTTCTTTACCCACGGTGTAGGGGATGGTTAATATCCGGCATCTTTTGATGACCATTCCTTTCCCACGACTTCAGTTCCCTAACCCCCACGTACAGTGGAGGAGACATCCATATCCATTTCTCCGCCGGGAGGCGGAGGGTGCCTTGACAGGGAGGGGAAGATAAAATAATTTACTAAACGTTAAGTAAATTATCCATATCACGAGCTCCTCTACATCGAGAACCGCCTGCCGGAGAGGTGAGGAGACGCGCAAGGCAGGGACGTGGCGTAGTGGGGTTAGGCAGTTGAGGGGAGGCAGGGCGTAAAGATGGACGAAGGACTTTTCTTCACCCAGGAACACGAGATGCTGCGGCAAAGCGTGCGGGAGTTCGTGGAACGGGAGCTGGTCCCCCACGCCGACGAATGGGAGGCGGAGGGCATGTTCCCCGACTGGGTCTTCCGGCGGCTGGGGGAGCTTGGTTACCTCGGGCTCCACTTCCCCGAGGAGTACGGCGGGGGCGGCGGGGACTATTTCACCAACATCGTCCTCATGGAGGAGCTGGCCAAGTGCGGCTCCTTCGGGGTGAACACGGGGGTGGCGGTCCAGATAGGCATGGCCACGCCCCCCATCCTGGCCTTCGGCACCGAGGAGCAGAAGCGAAAGTACCTGGTCCCGGCCATCCGGGGAGAGAAGATCGCCTGCCTGGGCATCACCGAGCCGGAAGCCGGGTCGGACGTGGCCGGCGTGAAGACCTACGCCGAGAAGGTCCCCGGGGGATGGAAGGTCAACGGGAACAAGATCTTCATCACCAACGGCTACCGGGCCGACTTCATGACCCTCCTGGCCCGCACGGACCGGGAGAAGAAGGGCTACAAGGGGATGAGCCTCTTCCTGGTGGACTCGGACACCCCGGGCTACATCGTATCCCGGAAGCTGGACAAGGTGGGACAGTGGTCCTCGGACACGGCGGAGATATTGTTCCAGGATATGGTAATACCCGAGGAAGCACTTCTGGGGGAGGAGGGAAGGGGCTTCTACAACATCATGTGGGAACTGCAGGGAGAGCGCCTCATCGTCGCCGTGGCGGTCATCGCCATCGCCGAGGTCACCCTGCAGCAGGCCATCGATTACGGGCGGGAGAGGGTGCAGTTCGGGAAACCCATCATCAAGAACCAGGCCATCGCCCACCGCGTTGCCGACCTGGCCACCGAACTGGAGGCCGCCAAGTCACTCACCTACATCACCGCCTGGAGGTACGACCGCGGGGAGTACCCGGTGAAAGAGATCTCCATGGCCAAGCTCCTGGCCACCCAGGTGGCTTTCCGGGTGTGCGACGAGGCCATGCAGTTCATGGGGGGGTACGGGTACATGATGGAATACCCGGTGCAGAAGGCCTGGCGGGACATGCGCGTCTCCCGTATTGGAGGGGGGACGGACGAGATTATGCGCGAGATCATCGCCACCAGCCTGGGCCTGTACGCTTGAGGGGTGAATGACGCGGGCGGCGGATTTTAAGAGGTGGAGGGGAAGGATTCCAGCGTCCGCTCCGGAAGCGGGCAGGGTCCGGGAACGGTGCCGGTCTTGAGGGAACGGAGGGGGTAGCGGAGGATGAGCAAGTCGCGCTGGGAGGAGATCATGGCCGTAGCCGCCCGGCTTTTCCGGGAGAAGGGCTACCGCGCCACCACCATGGACGACATCGCCGCCGAGCTCAACGTGACCAAGCCGGCGCTCTATTACTACATCGACAACAAGCACGACCTGCTCTACGCCATCTGCGAATCGGCGGTGGAGAAGCTCATGGAGGGGGCCAAGAAGATCATGCGGGAGCCGGGGGCGGTGGAGGAAAAACTCCGCCGCCTTCTACGGTGGCACGTGAGCATGTTCTCCGCCCACCGGGACGTCATCGCCGTGTACCTGGCCGAGGAGGGGGAGCTCCCCCCGGAGAAGAGGTTCTTTATCCGGCGGATGAGCCGTGAATACGAGTCCTACTACCGGGAGCTCCTCGAGCAGGGCATCCGGGAGGGGAGATTCCGGGAGGTGGAAGTCCCCATGGCCGTGCGGGCCATATCCGGGATGTGCAACTGGCTCTCCGTTTGGTACCGCCCGGACGGGAAGTACAGCGTGGACGAGATAGCCGAGATTTTCTTCGACCTCTTCATGCGCGGCTGCGCACGCGGGGATTGAGGCCTGGCGGGAGGTGCGCGGGTCGGCGAGGCGGTCGAGGGGATCACGGGATATCGCCAGCCCGAGGAGGGCGGGAGACGGCGTCGATGCAAGATCTGGGTTCGACGGGAATGGGAGGTGAAGGGATGGAGGACTGGAGGAAAGGCCAGGAGATAGTGGTCATGGAAGGGAGGATAAAGGTCCCCTACCGCTGGGCGGCGGGGGAGGTGGGGACGCGGTACCTGCAGGCCCTGCGGGACGAGAGGAAATTCCTGGGAACCCGTTGCCCGGGCTGCGGCATCGTCTACCACCCTCCTCGCCGCCACTGCCCGGACTGCGGGCGGGAGTGCGCGGAATGGGTGGAGCTGGGCGACAGGGGTACCCTGGTCTCCTACACCGTGGTCCACAGGCACCACCCCCAGCTCTCGCCGCTGCCGCTGCCCTTCGGGTACGGGATAGTCAAGCTGGAGGGGGCGGACACCGGGTTCCTGCACCTTTTGTACGAGTTCGGGGAGGGGGAGCTCGAGGCCGGGCTCCCGGTGGAGGCGGTCTTCGCCGAGGAGAGGGAAGGTTCCGTCCTGGACGTCCGCTATTTCCGTCCCCTGCGGGAGGTGGGTTGAATGGCTTCCGGCGGGATGAGGCGTGAAATGGCAGAAAATACCACACGAGCAGGTCTTTCCGTTTACGTGCCCGGCGGCGCCGAAAGCCGGGCGCCGGGAGGCGGGAACGGGATCGCGGCGGAGGGGGTGAGATGAATGGAGCCGGTGGCCGTGGTCGGGGTGGGCATGACCGCCATGCGAAGGGAGAGGCGCGAGGATGGTTACGCCGACCTGGTCTACGAGGCGGTGCGCCTGGCCCTGGAGGACGCGGGGATGACCATCGACCAGGTGGACAACGTGGTGACCGTGTCCAACGACTTCTTCGACGGGAGGACCATATCCTCCATGGCCGTCCAGGACGCCTGCGGTTCCTACGACAAGAACGTGTCCACCGTGGAGGGCGACGGGACCTTCGGCGCCTTCTACGGGCTGATGCGCATCCTCTCCGGGAGCTTCGGGACCACCCTGGTCTGCGCCCACCACAAGGGGTCGGAGAGCGTGATGCCCCTTATCACCAACGCTATGTTCGAACCCGTCTACGAGCGTTTCCTGGGAGCGGAGGCCGTCACCTCCTCCGCCCTGCAGGCCCGCGCCTACATGGACAAGTTCGGGGTCACCGAGGAGGAATGCGCCCTGGTGTCGGTGAAGAACCACGGTAACGCCTTCCGCAACCCGCTGGCCCAGTTGCCCCTGGAGCTCACCGTGGAGGAGGTCATGTCCTCGCCCTACGTGGCCGAGCCCCTGAAGGTCCTGGACTGCTGTCCCATATCCGACGGGGCCTCGGCGGTCATCCTGGCATCCGCGGAAGTGGCAGAAAAAATTACCAGCAAGCCGGTTTGGGTCAAGGGAGTGGCCCACTGCTGCGACGCCTACCACCTGGGGGACCGTGACCTGTCCGACGCGCGCGCCTTGCGGGATGCGGCGCGCAGGGCCTACTCCATGGCCGGGATCTCCGATCCACGCCGGGAGATAGACCTGGTGGAGCTGTACGACGCCTTCTCCTACATGGAGCTGATGTGGCTGGAGGGATTGGGGTTCTGCGGACCCGGGGAGGGGGGTAAACTGACCGCTTCCGGCGCCACCGCCCCGGAGGGTGAGATCCCGGTCAACCCCTCCGGGGGCTGCCTCTCCGGACACCCGGTTCTGGTGGCCGGCCTGAACCGCATAATAGAGTGCGTTCTCCAGATAAGTGGAGAGGCCGGGGAAAGGCAGGTGGACGGCGTGCGCACGGCGGTGGCCCACGGCATCAACGGCCCCTGCGGCCAGTCGCACTGCGTCTGGGTCCTGGGAGGTGAGAAATAATGGGTAAGCGAGTGGCCGTGGTCGGAGTGGGCATGACCAAGCAGCGATCCTCGCGGCCCGACGTGACCGGGCAGGAGCTGATCAACGAGGCGGTGCGGGCGGCCTTGGAGGACGCGGGCATCTCCCGGCGGGACATCGACGCCGTGGTCATAGGCAACATGGACCACTTCGAGGGCATCAACTACGTGGACACCTGGTCCGTGGACGGGAGCGGGGCGCTGATGAAGCCCATCATGAAGCTGACCACGGGAGGCACCACCGGCACCACGGTGGCCATGGCCGCCTACTACCACGTGGCTTCGGGCCTCTTCGACCGGGTGTTGGCCATCGGCTGGGAGAAGAACTCCGAGTCCGACACCACGGGGGCCATCATCACCGCCTTCGACCCCTTCTGGGACCGTCCCATCTTCGCCGGGGCGGTGGCCGGGCTGGCCCTGGAGGCCACCCAGTACATGCACCTCACCGGGGCCACCGAGGAGGACGCCGCCTACGTGGCGGCGCGCGAGCGGCGGCACGCCCTGAACAACCCCTACGCCCACCTGCACATCAACCTGACCATCGAGGACATCATGAACTCCCCCTACCTGTCCTGGCCGGTGAAGATGGGGGACATGTGCCCGCGCACCGACGGGGCCTGCGCGGTGATATTCGCCTCCGAGGACGTGGTGGATGAATTTCCCAGTCAGCCGGCCTGGATACTGGCCGTGGCCGACCGTCACCTGTGGGCCTACACCAGCGACCCCTACGTGAACCAGGCCCTGGAGAACGGATGGTGGTTCCCGGCCCTGGAGTGGGCGGCCGGGGAGGTCTACGACAAGGTGGGCATAAGGGACCCCCTGAAGGAGATCGACGTGGCCGAGCTCTACCTCCCCTATTCCTTCGCCGGCCTGAGATACATGGAATCACTGGGTTTCTGCGAGCGGGGCGGCGGGCCGGCGCTGGTGCGTTCCGGGGCCACGGACATGGGCGGTGAGTGCCCGGTGAACCCCTCCGGGGGGGTGATGTCCTCCAACGCCATCGGGGCCACGGGCCTCTTGCGGGTGGCGGAGTGCGCCCTCCAGATCCAGGGGCGGGCTGGGGACCGCCAGGTCCCGGAGGTGAAGATAGCCCTGGCCACCGGGTTCGGGGGCTGTTTCTGGTCCGACGTCCTGCTCATGGGCAGGGAGATGCCGGAGAAACCGCGGGGGTGAGTGGGATGGCGGAGGAGAGGAAGGAACTGATAAAACTGGAAAGCGGCGAGGCGGAGCAGCCTTTCCGCTGGTCGGCCGGTGTTTACGGGTCCAAGTTCCTGACCGAGTTGCGGGACAACAAGAGGTTCGTGGGCGTGAGGTGCCCCAGGTGCGGGAAGGTGTACGTGCCCCCGCGCAACGTTTGCGGACCCTGCTTCGTTGAGCTCACCGAGCTTGTGCCCGTCTCCGACGAGGGGGAAATCATCACCTTCACCGTGGTGAGCTTCGGTTTCGTGGACCCCTCCACGGGTAAGCAGAAGCCGGTGCCCTACGGCTACGCGGTCATCAAGCTGGACGGGGTGGACACCTACATCCTGCATTACCTGGACGAGACCGACCCCCAGAAGATCAGGGTGGGGGCCCGGGTCAAGGCGGTCTTCGAGGAGGAGCGCACGGGGAGCATGCTGGACGTCAGGCACTTCACCCTCCTGGATCGGTGAGTCGGAGGGGGCCGGTCCTGACGTGACCGGGCCGTGCTTCCGGGAAACGACAGCCCGGCCCGTCGCGCGGGAGGCGGGGAGGCGCCCCCGGATCTTGAGGGGGAGGAAGATCCCGGGAGCGATGGCGCGCGGGGCGCTCCTGGCCGGCGGTAAGGTCGGTCGCCCCCGCCGCGGGGAAGGCATGGGGCGGTTAAGGAGGCCAAGGGGCGGGGATATGAAATAAAGGGCGAATGAACGGCGGGAAGAAACGGGAGGAAAAAAATGGAAAGCGAGGCCTTCAGGATCGAGGTGGTGGACGGCGTGGCCCGCTGCACCATGAGCGGACCCAACATGAACGCCATGGGCGCGGAGATGATCGAGCCCCTCATGGAGGGCCTGCGCCGCGTCTTGGACGACCCGGAGGTCCGGGTCATCGTGGTCCGGGGAGAGGGCGGTAACTTCTCCACCGGGGCCGACCTCACCATCATGGGGGAGAAAATGGAACCCGAGCTCCTCAACCGCAACATGCGCCGCATGGGCGGGCTCATCTACGAGCTCCACGAGGGGCCCAAGCCCTACATCGCAGAGGTGGACGGGTGGGCGGTGGGAGGCGGTTTCGGCCTGGCCATGGCCTCGGATATCACCTACGCCACGGAGAGGGCCCGCTTCTACCTCAGCTTCGTGCGCCTCTCCCTGGTGCCCGACTTCGGATCCGCCTTCTTCCTGGCCCGGCGGGTGGGGCTGGTAAGGGCCAAGGAGATCGCCCTCTCCGCCCGGGTGGTGGAGGCGGAGGAGGCTCTGCGTATCGGCATGGTCAACCGCATCGTACCCCACCAGGAGATAGGGGAGGAAGTGATGAAGCTGGCGCGCCGGCTGGCCGGCAGGCCGCCCGACGTCCTGGCCCACACCAAGCGTTTCGTGAACGCCGCCTTCCAGGTAGACCTGCGCGACCAGCTCGACCTCGAGGCCTACGTGCAGTCCCTGCGGGTGGTCTCGCCGGAGCACCGGGAGGACGTGAGGAGGTTCCTGGAAAGATCTAACGGCGGTAAGGCCGAGGGGTAGGCCGGGAGGAGAACGGGTGGAGCTCGGGGTCGCGCGTCGGAGACGCGGACGCGGATCCACGCGGGGCTCGGGAACATCCGGCGGGCGTGAAACGCTGACGCCGGGGGAATACGTTAGGGGCAGGCGGGATACCCACCCGGGTCGCCAACGGGAGCGGAAGGGCGTCCCGGCATGTGGAAGTAGTTAGGAGGTTCACGTGTTGCGGACGCGCTTGACCGAGCTGCTGGGCATCGAGCACCCGGTCATCGGCGGGTGCATGCAGTGGATAAGCGGGCCGGAGTTCACCGCCGCGGTGAGCGAGGCCGGGGGACTGGGGGTGATGTCCTCGGCCACCTTCCCCACCCCGGAGGAGTTCCGGGAGGCTTTGCGCCGCCTCAAGGCCCTCACCAGCAGGCCCTTCGCCGTGAACCTCAACCTCTTCCCCGCCCTGAGGCCCATCGATAACCGCCTCTACGTGGAGGTCATCCTGGAGGAGGGCGGGGTCACCGCGGTGGAGACCAGCGGTGGCCGGCCTCCCGGGGAGCTTGTGGAGAGGCTGCGGGAGAACGGGATACTGCTCCTGCACAAGTGCACCACCGTCCGCCACGCCCTGGTGGCCCGGGACATGGGCTACCACGCGGTCACCGTCTTCGGGAGCGAGGGAGGGGGGCACATAGGGGATGCCGGCCTCACCTTCCTGTCCATGGTGCCCCGGGCGGTGGACGAGCTGGACATACCGGTGATCGCCGCGGGGGGCATTGCCGACGGGCGGGGATTGGCGGCGGCCCTGGCCCTGGGGGCGGAGGGAGCGCTCATCGGGACCCGGTTGCTCCTCTCCGCGGAGAGCCCGGTGCACGAGGCGGTGAAGCGGCGCCTCCTGGAGGCCTGGGAGACGGATACCATGGTCATCCTGGGGTCGGTGCACAACCGCCTCCGGGTATGGAGGAACGCGGCGGCCCTCAAGGCCGCCGAGCTGGAGGAAGCGGGAGCGCCCTTCGAGGAGATCATCAAGGTGGTGGCCGGTTCCCTCACCCGGGAGATGTTCCGCACCGGCGACCCGGACGGGGGGATAATGGTCTGCGGCCAGGACATAGGGCTCGTCCACGAGATAAAACCGATCGCGGAGATAATCGCCGGGATGGTGCAGGAGGCGGAAGCGGTGATGGAGAGGATCGCCGCGCTGAGAAGGTAGCCGGTTCCCTCCGCACCGGCGACCCGGACGGGGGGATAATGGCCTGCGGACAGAGGCAGGGCTTATCCACGAGATAAAACCGATCGCGGAGATAATAGCCGGGATGGTGAAAGAGGTGGTGAGGTAGAGGAGAGCGGGCCGGGAGATGGGGGCGGGTCCGGGAACGCGGGAGGACGCCCGGACGCCCGTTCACCCCAGTGATATGGAATTATTTGGTAATAAATCGGTCGTGGCGTAAGCCGGCGAGATCAGCGGGAGGTAAGAGGAGATGAGGGATTTCGACGTCGTGGTCATCGGGGCCGGGCTGGGAGGGCTTTCCTGCGCCGCCAACCTGGCCAAGGAGGGAAGGAAGGTGCTGGTCCTGGAGAGGCACTACGTCCCGGGAGGATACGCCACCTCCTTCCTGCGGGGTCGCTTCGAGTTCGAGATCTCCCTGCACGAGCTCTCCGGGCTGGGAGACGAGAAGAACCCCGGTCCCCTGTGGAGGATGTTCAAGGAGCTGGGGATTACCGACAAGGTGGAGTTCCTCCCCATCCCCGATTTCTACCGCTGCGTGCTTCCGGGCGGCGTGGACGTGGTGGTCCCCATCGGCCGGGAGGGTTACGAAGAGGCCCTCTGCGAGCGCTTCCCCGAAGACGCGGACGGGATACGCGAGTTCACGGACATCATGTTCCGCTACGCCTCCGAGGCCCTGAGGGCCAACCGGGTGGGGATGAAGATGGTCATGGAGAACCAGGAAGAATTTTCCACCCTCCTCCGGTATTTCGGCAAGAGCCTGCAGGAGGTCAGGGACCCGCTGGTCAAGGACCCGGCGGCCCGCACCGTGCTGGACGTCATCTGCGGCTATTACTGCAGCCCGCCCTCCCGCATCTCCTTCCTCACCTACGCCCTAGGCACGGTTAGTTACCTGCGCTTCGGCCCCTGGCACGTCAAGGGGAAATCCCAGGCCCTCTCCCAGGCCTTCATGGACCGTATCGAGGAGATGGGGGGCGAGGTCTGGTTGCGCAAAGGGGCTTCCCGCATCCTGGTGGACAGTGGAGAAGTGAGGGGGGTGATAACCCAGGACGGGACGGAGGTCCTCTGCCCGGTGGTGGTGAGCAACGCCAGCCCCTACGTCACCTGCCTGCAGCTCCTGGGCCGGGAGAACACCCCCGACTGGTACCTGCGCCGGCTGGGGGCCTGGTCCGCCGGGGCCTCCACGGTCAACCTCTACCTGGGCGTGGACTGCGACTACCGTGAGCTGGGGCTCGCCAACCACGAGACCTTCTACAGCGACGGTTTCGACGTGGACGGGAACTGGAAAAAGATGCAGGCGGGGGAGATCATGGAGCCCTCGGACATCGCCATCACCGCCTACAACGCGGTGGACCCGGATTTCTCCCCTCCCGGAACCTCCTCCATCGTGTGCACCTACATCGCCTACGCCGAGCCGTGGCTCAAGCTGCCCCCGGAGCGCTATTTCGAGACCAAGGAAAGGGTCGCGGAGCGCGTCCTGGAGCTGGCGGAGAGGGTGGCCCCCGGGCTGCGGGAGCACATCGAGGTGGTGGAGGTGGCCACCCCGCTGACCAACATGCGCTATTCCCGTAATCCGGGAGGAAGCATCATCGGTTTCGACGAGAACTTCGCCGGGACCGGCCTGGTGCGCATGCCGGCCATGGGCCCCGTGGAGGGGCTGTACTTCACCGGGGCCTGGGTGAACATCGGGGGAGGCTACGAGCCCTCCCTCTATTCCGGGTACCTCACCGCCCGCCAGGTGCTCAAGGACCTGGAGAAAGGTGGGCCCAAGGCGGAGGCCCTGGGTAAGCTGCGGGCGGAGCTGGAAAGGCAGGTGGAAGGGGCGGAGCTCGGCGAGGCGCCTGTGATCATGGTCGACCGCGCCCTATCCTCCTTGCACCCCGACCGGGTGAGGCTGCGGGTGGCGGAGATCATCGAGGAGACGGAGAGCACCAAGACCCTGAGGATGGTGGCC
>JACIXB010000013.1 GCA_014360685.1 Actinomycetota bacterium
AAGGCCGGGGAAGGGCGAAAGGAGGTGATTCCTGAGCAATTAATCCATGTGCAATTTTATCTGGCCAGAATATGTACAAAATTAAACGGCCATTGACACCAGAAGACTTGACGCCACCATTCGCCCCGCCCCCGCAATCGAGGAAAAGGTGTAGAGAGAGGAGGAAGCATGCAATCCAATAGAGGAATTGTCTTGCTTATACCTCATATTGATCATTACCTTGGCGCTCTCCTCGTTATTATCTACAAAACAGGAAACCTCTCTCCCTTCCAGCTACCTTGTGGTAGAAGTAACCGCCACTTCCTGCTTTTTCTCTCCAGTCACATTTTCACAGCCGGCATCCTCCTTATGTATATATCTGAACTCCGCCACACGTCAGATGTAACCGTGCCCTAGAGTTGACCCGCTTTCGTTAACGTCTTGAATGGAGGGATAATGGGTCCCTCTGAAAAAGAGAGAGCATGGCGCAAGGAAAACCCTACCCACCGGAGTTCCGGGCCTGTGCGGTGAGGCTTTACTGCATGGGCGGAAGGACCCACAGGGAAAGCCCCGGAGATCGACGCACCCGACTGGACCCCGGCCCGCTTCCTATGCCGGGCCGGCACCTGAGAGGGCAGGGCGGAGGGGCTTTCCACCCCGAAGCGGGAGGAGCAAAGGAGCCTGCGCCGGGAGTGTAGAATCCTCAAGAGGGAGGAAGAAGGGTAATAAGGTAAGCATGGCATCGGATCTGCCCCCGGCCCCTGACCCTCTGAAGAGGCACTTTTCCGCCTCCCGCCCGGATGAGCCCTTCTCCTCGGACATCACCACGATATCCATCTCAATCTCCGAAATCAGACAAGCAACATGATCAAAACCTTTTTCCCTTCTTGGCTAGCCTCCGTTCCAGGTAGGTAAAACCGCCTGGAGCATCCATCTCCCTAGCTCGAATGTCAGCCTCGCTATTTTCTTCGATCTTGTTGAAATTTTTCGTTTCCTCCACCAACTTAAACATAAGAGAGAACAGGTGGGATGTTTGAGGGATAACTCCTATTTTCCTATAAGATTGGCTTGCTTTGCCGGGATGATAGGGTGGTCTCCGAATACTTTTCAACCCTAAAACGCCGACTAAAACGATACGGCATCGTAGGTGCCGGCGGCGTAATTCGGCAAATCAAGCCCTGGAATGACCCAATCGGACGTAATCCTTTCTCTCGTGACCCTTCCGGAACAAAGGATAACCAGAAAGATACATATACCGACCACCACTCTGGACCGAACCGGCTCAGGGATGTGTTTTCACGACCCTACTTCACCTCCGAGATTTTATAAATCTCGAAGGATTCCAGATGATAAACTCGTTTCCCCGGTCGGGAAACGAAGCTCTGCTCCAACATCTCCTCCCGCCAAAAAAGCCGGCACACCAAATCATAACGGAGGGCTTCCTGCTTGGGAATCGGGACGATATTCATTCCCGGACGCCACAATAGGTAGGCGGGTCTCTGGGGAAAGCCCGTATCCCGGAGGAGGGAAAGGAATTCTTCTCCCCCCAAAATGAAATTGTCCGTGAGCCAGAGGTTCTCCACGTCGAATATGCACTTAAGCGGTACTCCGCAAATATCCCCGGCATAAAGGTCCATAATCACAACCCCGTCTTGTGGAATATTGTCTGACATATTTTGGAAAAGCTCGTACTGGTTGCCTCCCTCCTGCAAGCCGAAGACGGGCTGCGCGACGGAGATGAAAAAAGCCGCTAGGCAGAGCAGGGCGCCCGTGCCCGCAACTCTTCCCAGCTGGCTTAATATCCTCCCGGCTCTTGGCCACTTTAAAAGATCGAAAACAGTTCTTATGGCGTAGACAATCATGATCATACCCATGGGCAGGATAACCGGAACCAGGCGTCTCATGGCGATTATGTGCACCGGCGTGTTGTGCAGGCTGAGCGAGTAGACCACGGTGAAGGTCAGCCCAATGGCGGCGAAGAGGCGAGAGGAGAATTCTCTACGCAGGGAGAAGAAAAGGGCATAACCGGCGAACATGGCCACTATGCCCGGCCACGATAAGTACCAAGCCCACCTGAGCAGGGTCTCGTTATTGTAAGTAGGGCCAATCACCGCATTTATCTCCCCGTAACTCCCAAAAGTCTGAGGTTCTCCGGGGCGGATAAAGCAGAGATAAGACACATACGCCGCCAATCCCGAACTCAGCAGTGCTGGCAGGACACTCCTCCCACGACGAACGAATCCGGCCAGCCATGGTCTCGCTCTCAGGCAAAATCTCCTTCCGGCGATGAATATGACAAGATAGACGGGAAGAACCAAGGCCCCCGGGAAGCTTAAAAGAAAACGAACCGGCCCTTCGTTGCTCACCATGAGCCGCACGAAATAAGGTTTCGAAAGGGCGTAATCAAGGGCAGCGCACAATATCCCCCCGCAGAGGCACAAGAGAAAAAAAATCCAGTCTGCGACGTGGAAATCGGAAAAGAGCCTCTTGAAAAGATAAAAGAGGAGTATGGGAAGAAGGAGAAGAAAGAAGTCAATTCGGCACAGGAAGCCTGCGCATAACAGCAACGCCGAGGCCATGGCCATCCTCACTGCTTCTCCGCTCCTTCCCATTCGCTGCGATTCCATGTATGCGGCGTGGCAGAGAACCGCCGCCACGAAGATGCACATGTTCATCATCTCGCTAGTGGTGTACTTGGAAAAGTAAAGAAAAAGGGGCGAGATCAAGGTCAGGAAGGCAGCCGGATATGCCCAATTGCCTCCCAACCAGCGGCGGGCAACCAGCAACAGGCCCCCAAGAGCAAGCAGGCTGACCCAGGTGACGGCCCAAAACATTTTTTCCACGCCGAGGAAGAGGGCGAAGACGGCCATGAGGCTGGGCCACAGGTAGAGGAACTGGGGCGTTATTTCCCCTTTCTCGAAATCGGTGATGAACAGCGCTTTGTTCTGATAAGCTTCCATGGGCACCAAGGGATCTTGGTTCGGCCTGTAAACAAAGTCCCTGTTTTCTGGAGATACCAAGCGGACCAAAGAATCCTCGATGGTAATCCTCCCTTTTCTGGCCATGTGAGCCGCGATGTTGGGGTAGATGCCCACATCCGACCAACCATAAACGATCCTGGACGGGGGAGAGATAACCAGCACAACGGCTATGATCACCAGCGCCATGCAAATGACCTTCCCCGCCTTGATACTCCCCCGGATCGCAACTCGTTTTCTTGTAATTGTTCTCAAGGCCAAGGCCGGGAGAAGGACCAACGTCAACAGGTACACCAAGCGCAGATGACCAAGGGAGGCGAGGAAAAGAGCTCCCATAGAAACCGAAACGGTACCTATAACCAGGTCCAAGTAAGCAATTTCCCAGAATTCGAATGACCCCCTGTCCAACAACCTCGTGGCTGTACTCCCCGGAAAGAGCACCAAAGCCGCCAGAGCGATGAGTCTGAGAGCCATCAATTCACGCATTCTCCTCTCAATCCGTCCCCCGCTGAGGTCCTCTTTGGAACGAGGAATAGACAAGGGAAATGAACCATGCTGTCAGATCGGCATTCCGCAGGAATCCCCTACCCCGAGTTGCTTTTTCATGAAGCCCAGCATTCCAGAACGCTTTTCCATCCTGTATCTTTTGCTGACTCATAGCCCGTGGTTCTTCCTCTTGCTTAACTTCTTCTCCGCGGACTAATCACCGTCCATTGCGCTCCCCTCCCTCCGGACCTGGCCTTTCGCAGCCCCCAGGTCAGCAGGAAGCGCGCCGCCAAGCCGGGGAGGACCACGGGGGTTAAAAGCGCGCCCCGCCATCCTGCGTAGCGGCGGCGGAAGAAGATGTACATGCTGCGGTGGTGCTCGTAGAGCATGCGCGTGGATTGCTGGGAGCTGGTCCTCCCGATATGGTGGATCACGGAAAACCCGGGATGGTAGACCACCGCGTAGCCGGCGGCGCGCAGGCGCCAGCACAGGTCCACGTCCTCCACGTACATGAAGTAGGCCTCGTCGAACCCGCCCACCCGCTCCACAGCTTCCCGGCGCAGGAGCATGGCCGCCCCGGAGACCCAGTCCACCTCCCGGGGCCCGCTCGCCTCCAGGTCCTTCATCTGGTAGGACCTGGTAAGGGGGTTCCCCGGCCACACCTCCCCCAGGAAGCCGTGCACCACGTTCTCCAGCATGGAGGGGAAGCGCCGGCAGGACATCTGGCGCGTGCCGTCGGCGTTCAGGACCAGGGGGCCCAGGGCCCCGACTTCGGGATGTCCGTCGAGGTACTCCAGAACGGCTCCCAAGTCCCCGCCCACGAATTCCACGTCGCTGTTGAGAATGAAGACGTAGGGGCGGTCCGTCGACCGGAGGCCCGCGTTGCAGGCCGAGGCGTAACCCGGGTTGCCCGGGTTCTCCACCAGGCGCACCCAAGGAAACTCCTCCCGGACCATGCCCTGGCTCCCGTCCGTGGACCCGTTGTCCACCACCACCGCGGGAAGCCTGCCCAGGTTCTCCTCCATGGTGCGAAGGCAGCGCCGCAGGTCCTCCCGGGTGTTGTAGTTTATGACCACCGGGGCCACTCTGGCTCCCGTCTCCGGACCTCGCGCCCTTACCGTGTCAGCCCCTTGCACTTCCCCTCCCCGAGGTCCATCTCCTCCACAGGCCTTGCAGGTACCCGGCCATCTTGGCCGCGTCCACTCCCGCCAGGAGGAAGGGGACCGCCGCCGCGGCCGCCGCCTTCTCCGCAGGAGGCCGGCCCCGGAAGTAGGCGGGGATGCGTCTCCACCGCCTTCCCGCGTATAAGGAGGCCGGCAGGAGGGCCAGGGGCAGAAAGCGCCTTCCCCGCCGCGTGGCCGCCGCCCAGGTCAACGCGGCGTATACGGCGAAGCGGAGCAGGTGCCGGTGGGGATACATCCCTGACTCCCCGTCCCCCCGGGCGTAGCGGAAGTACTGCCTCAGGAGGGAAGGGAGGTCGGGGCGCAGGCGCCAGTAGACCACCGCCTTCGGGCGGAAGACATGCCTTATCCCCAGCTCCTTCCAGCGGTGGTTGAAGTACATGTCCTCCCCGATGTCCAGCCATTCCGGGTATCCTCCCGCTTTCTCCCACACCTCCCGGCGGAAGGCCAGGGAGCGCGAGGAGGGCATGAAGCGCTCCCCCCTGACCTCCCGGGGAAGGGGAAGGGTCACGCAGGCCGATAAGGCCTCGAACCAGCCACCCTCCAGGGGTTGATAGAACCCCGCCACCAGTCGCACCTCCGGGTCCTCCTGAAAGGGGGTGGTCAGTTCCTTCAGCCAGCCCGGGTCCAGCACGCAGCCCGCGTCGGTCACGGCGATGATCCCGTGGCGCACCAGGGACACGGCCAGGTTCCTCCCCCGGGCGATGTTGCTCCCCGGCAGGATCTCCACCCGCACCGGGAAAGGGGCTTCCTCGGCCAACTCCCGCAGCCTCTCCACCGTCCCGTCCCTGGACCCACCATCCACCACCACCACCTCGTCAGGAAGGCGGGTCTGGGAGAGGATGCTCCGCCACCAATCTACTACCGTCTCCGCCTCGTCGAGCACCGTGGCCACCAAGGAAACCTTGAGCCTTTCCCCTCCCGCGACCGACACCCTCAAGCCTCCCCAACCACCCGGTCGTAGACCTCGCGCACCTTGCGGGCCGCCTTCTCCCAGGTGAACATCTTAGCCCGCCGGCGCCCCCTCTCCACCAGCCGGGCGCGGAGGAGGGGGTCCCGCAACAAGGTCTCCACCCGGTCCGCGATCTCCTGCGGGTCCAGCGGGTCCTCCACCAGCAGGGCGGCATCGCCCACCACCTCCGGGAGGGAGGCGCGGTTGGAGGTGACCACCGGCACCCCGCAGGCCATGGCCTCCAGGGGCGGCAGCCCGAAGCCCTCGTAAATGGAAGGAAATACCAGGAGATCCGCCTGCACCAACAACGACTTGAGCCGCTCGTCGGGCACGTACCCGGTGAAGACGATCTCCTCCTCCATGCCCAGGTCGGAAACCCGGCGCATGAGCTTGCGGTACTCGGCGTTGTTCAGCCTCCCCAGCCCTCCGCCCCCGATGACCGCCAGCTTGTGCTCGTAGCCCCTGTCCCTCAAGAGGACGAAAGCCTCCACCAGGGTAGCCAGGTTCTTCCGGGGATGCAGGTTCCCGATGTAGGCCAGGTAGGGCGGTTCCAGGCAGTAGGCGCGCAGGGCCAGCTCCATCTCCTCCGGGCTCGGCCGGCTGTGGAAGACGGGATTGAGCCCGGGGTAGACCACTTCCATCCTCTCCTCGGACACCCCGTAGACCTCCGCCAGCTCCCGGGCGGTGAAGCGGGAATCGGTGAACACGGCACTGGAGCGCTCCAGCAAGCGGGGCAGGGAGTGGATGAAACGCCTGATCCCCTTGCTCTGCATCTCCGGGAAGCGGACGAAGTTGATGTCGTGCACCGTGGTCACCAGCTTCGCCCTCCTAAGCGCGGGAGCCTGGTAATTGGTGGCATGGAAGATGTCGAAGTCGCCGAGGAGCATCTCCGCCGGAAAGGCCCGGGTGCGCTTCCACAGCCGGTAGTAGAGGAAGTTGGCCGGCAGGTTGAACCCTCGGACCCGCACCCCCGGGTACTGGGGAGCCAGCCTTCGTAAGCGGTGGCCGGCGCGCAGGGAGAGGGCGAAAAGCCCCGCTTCCAGCTCGGGGTCCACCTTCAAGAGATGAGCGAGCAGGTTCTCGGTGTAGTGCCCTATCCCCGTCTTCTCCAGCAGAAAAGGCGTCCCGTCGAAGATGACCCTCATCCCGCCACCCGCCTTCTCCGGGAAACCGCTCTCAAGGGGAGGTCCGGCTCCACTGTCCCCAGTTGATGAGGATGATTCCCAGGACGATGGCGGCGACCCCCAGCCAGTTGAGCGGGATTATCTCGCGGTTCTCGAAGAAACGGTCGTAGAGCATGACCACGATGTAAGTGAGGCTGACGAAGGGATAGGCCACCCCCAAGGGGACGTCGGTGAGCACGATGAGCCAGAAGAGGGCCGAGGCCACGAAGAGGACCAGCCCCAGGATGACCATCCATGTGGTGGCGATCTCCTTGATGAAGGTGGCCGGCTTGCGCATCAACTCGCCGGCGTTCATCCCCGTCCGTTCCTTCACCTCGGTCATCCCCCGGCGCAGGCATATCTGGCCGCCTATAGCCAGGGCCACGCTTATGAGGATAATGAGGTAAGACATGGGTTTAACGGCCGCTTCCATCACTCCTCCTCGCTCCTCTCCGCCGCGAAACCCCGCGGTTAGGCGGCGGAGCCGACTCCCGACGCATTTTCCCCATCCCGGGCGAAACAAAATCACTCCGAACGGAGCTTAAGGTATTATAACAGCCGCGGACGACGGGCTATCATGCATGGTCTCCCTACCCGTACGGACCTTTGGGACATGCCCCTCCAGGCGTTCACTTACCACTCCCCCAAGGCGCGCCCCCCAGGCCTCCGGGTGCTCGTGTTCCGAAAACCGCTCCCACCCAAGGGCGCGGCAAGCCCTCTTTTCGGGCTCTCCCCCGCCACGGCCCCCGGTGGGCGAGGGAGCGTAATCCACGCCCTCCACCGAGGAGGGCAGCCCTCCTACCGGATCGCACTCACTCCGCCTCCACGTAGGCTCCCGGCCTTTCGATGGGGAGGAGAGGCCGCTCGCCGTAACCCTCGAACACCACCCAAAGGGCGTAGCTGATTCTAAAATCGCCTCCATCGTACCGGGTGCCCAGGCGCAGCTGCACGGGGAGCAGGTTTTCCTCTCCTATCCACAACTCCACGCGCAGTTCCCCATTCAACCATTCCGGGTCCAAAGTCCCGTACTCCTGGAGGAGGGATGAACCCTCCTGCGAGCGCATCTCGAGCATGTCGCGCCCGCTGAGGTCGAAGGCCAGGTGGGCGCAGCGCACCCCCGCCGTTTCCTCCAAGCCCATCCATTGTGGGTCCCGCGCCGCCGTGGTGGCCTTCTCCACCAGTTTCAGGAAATCAAAATAGCGGTCCTGTTCCTCCCGGGGGACGTAATGGACCCACCCCTCCACCCCCAGCGTCTCGGCAAGCCTTTCCCCCTTGACGTAGGCGGACTTTCCCCCGTCCAGGGTGAGGTAGGAGAAGGAATTGTCCTTTCCCCTCTCCCCGCCTATGTCGCTGCGCACCTCCTCCCGGTAATCGTATCTCTCCACCTCCGGAAGAACGATCTCCCCCTCCACCCGCACGGTGTCCGTCAGGGCGCCCCTCCCGGTCTCCACCACGTATTCCGCCTCCTGTCGGAAACGGAGGTAACCGCCCTCGCCGGCATATTCCTGCACCGATCGATAGCAGTCCTGAAGCCACTCCGCGGGGGTCCTTCCTCCCCGGCATCCCGTGGCCGCACAGGCCAGGAGCAAGGCGACCGGCGCCAGGAAGGCCGCCCGCAGACGGCTACCGCGGTTCATCCCCACCCTCGCCTGGTCTCCGCTCCCTGCCTTAACCCACCGGCCACCGTCCTCGATCACCGCAGACATCGACCCGCCCTCCTGGACCGTCATCAGCGGGGCACGGCCGGCCCGGGGCCGGGCCATGCCCGGCGGCGCATCTCCCCATTCTCCCTCACCGGGGCTTCCACCCCGTGGTCACGCCCCACGCGGTGCGCCGGTTCGCACCGGGGCCCGCATGTCGTAGAATATCTTAGACCCAGTGGGAGTGTTTTTACCACGCGTCAAAGGGTCGAGCCGTCTCCTCCGGGGGAGGTCGAGGGAGCCATGAAGATTGCGGTAATAGGCATGGGATATGTGGGGCTGGTCACCGGGGCCTGCCTGGCGGACATGGGTCATTCGGTAACCGGCGTGGAAAAGGACGAGGGGAAGGTGGAACTCCTCAGCCGGGGGGAACCGACCATATACGAGGTGGGCCTCCCCGAGCTCCTGGAGCGCAACCTCGACCGCTCCCTCACCTTCACCACCGACCTGCAGGAGGCGGTGCGGGGGGCGGAGATCGTCTTCATCACCGTGGGCACCCCGCAGAGCGAGGACGGGAGCGCGGACATGACCTACGTGACCCGGGCCGCCGAGGAGATCGCCCCCGCCGTCACCGGGTACAAGGTCATCGTCAACAAGAGCACCATGCCCGTGGGCTCCACCCGCCTGGTGGAGAGGATCATCCGGGAGAGGGCGGGGGGCGAGGAGTTCGACGTGGTCTCCAACCCCGAATTCCTCCGCGAGGGAACGGCGGTGCGCGACTTCATGCACCCCGACCGCATCGTCATAGGGACCGACAGCCAGCGGGCGGCGGGCGTGATGACCGAACTCTACCGTCCCCTCAACGCCCCCCTCCTCATCACCGACCCGGCCAGCGCGGAGATGATCAAGTACGCCTCCAACGCCTTTTTGGCCACCAAGGTCTCCTTCATCAACGCCATCGCCAACATCTGCGAGGCGGTGAACGCGGACGTGAAGGAGGTGGCCCTGGGTATGGGCTACGACCGCCGCATAGGCTTCGAGTTCCTGCGCTCCGGGCCCGGTTTCGGCGGCTCCTGCTTCCCCAAGGACTGCCGGGCTCTCATCGAGATCGCCCGTCGCTCCGGGTACAACTTCTACCTCCTGGAGGGGGTGATGCAGGTCAACCGGGAGCAGATGGAGCTCATGGTGCGCAAGGCGGAGGGCATGCTCGGCGACCTGAAGGGCAGGCGCATCGCCGCCTGGGGACTGGCCTTCAAGGCCGGCACCGACGACATCCGGGAATCCCCGGCCGTGGAGATAGTGCGCATGCTCATGGAACGGGGGGCGGAGGTGGTGGCCTACGATCCCCGGGCCATGGGCAACGCGCGCCGGGCCCTTCCCCTCCTGGAATGCGCCGATAACCCCCTGGAGGCGGCGAGGGGAGCGGACCTGCTGATGATCCTCACCGACTGGGAGGAGTTCAAGTTCGCGGACTTCCGCGCCGTGGGAGAGGCCATGCGGGAAAAGAAGATACTGGATACCCGCAATTGCCTGGAGCCCATCTCCGTCCGCCGCCTGGGCTTCGACTACCAGGGCGTGGGCCGCTGAGGCCGTGGCTCACCCGGGAACCGTGCGCCGGCCGATGCCCCGGTCCTTATCCCCTTTTCACCCCAGGAGCTCCCGGTAGGCTTCCAGGGTGAGTTCCACGGTTCGACTCCAGGGATATTCCGCGGCGCGCCGCCTACCCAGCTCTCCAAGCCGGGCGCGGAGTTCCCCGTCCCCGATAAGCCTCCGCAGCGCCTTGCGCAGATCCATGACCTCCTCGGGGTCCACCAGGAAGGCCGCCCCCTCGGCCACCTCCCGCAGGGAGGAAGTCCGGGAGGTGATCACCGGCACGCCGCGCGCCATGGCCTCCAGCACCGGCAGTCCGAAGCCCTCGTACAGGGATGGGTAGACGAAAAGGAGCGCGCCCCGAAAGACGGCCTCCAGTTCCCCGGGGGGAAGATAACCCAGCCAGCGCACGCCGTCCTGGGAGAGCACGCGGGAGAGTTCCCACCCTCCCAGCCATCCCCGCTGCCCCACCAGGACCAACCCCCCGGTCTTCCCCTTCAGGGCGGAATCCAGGGAGGCGTAGGCCTGCACCAGGCGGGAGAGGTTCTTACGCGGCTCGATGGTGCCCACGAAGAGGAGGTATCCCGGGCGAAGGCCGTGTTTGGCCAGAACCATCTCCACTTCCTCCCCGGAAACGGGAGGGGGGTCATCGACGCCCAGCGGTACCACCCTCAGGCGGGGATCGCCCTTCCCCACCAGGGAGCGCAGGTCCTGGGCCGTGGACCGGGAATCGGCCAGGATAGTCCCGGCCTTCCTCAATATGAAGGCCAGCCCCCGACGGTGGAAGAGGCGCCACCGGGTAGGGAAGGCCCCGGGGAAACGCACCACGCAGAGGTCGTGGACGGTGGCCACCAGGGGGGCCCGGGAGGGTGGGTAGACCAGGGAGGGGGCATGCACCAGTCCCAAGGGGCCGAGATGCCTCTCCAGGAAGGGACGGCCCACGCCGTGCCAGAGCATCCCGGTCACCTCCCTTCCCCACGGGAGGCGCTTCATGGTCACCCCTTCCGTCCCCGGAAAGGGATCCGCACCCTCCGGTCCGTGGTGGACGAGGAGGAATTCCGCGCCCGGAAGACCCCGCGCCAGGCCGGGAACTAGGTGCCTGAGGTAGGTACCGATCCCCCCGGGCTGCCGGTAAAAAAGCTGGTCGGCGAATACGGCGATCCTCAAGTTCTCACCCCGCCCCTTCCCGCGCCGTTCCACCCCCCGGGACCTCCTCGCCGCCTCCGCGCCTCAGGGCAGCGAGGATGGGAGGTTGGGGTAATCGGGGAAAAGGCTCTGCTGCCACTGCTTGTACATATCCCATGCCATGCATTTGGTTCCATCGTACCGGAAGAGCCCGCTATAGAGCTGGTCCCAGGAGGTGCCCGGGTCCTCGTCCATCATCCGGTAGATCCATATCTTGCGGCACCCGTTCTGTAGGAGGGAGTTGACGCCCACCGGCCCGATGGCCTCCGCCTGGCGCTGTTCGTTGAAGTCGGAGGTCTCCACGTAGGTGCCATCCTCTTCGTCTTTCCCGTGCGCCCATCCCACTTCGCTCACCACCACCTCCCCGGTGAACCCGCGAGAACGCAGCACGTTGACCACGTTGGCGTAATACCTCCCCCAGTCCTGGGGGTTCTTGTAGGGATGGGCGGTGACCATGTCGCAGCTGCCGTGGAAACCGATCAGGTAGTTGAGGCAGAGGGTGGTCCGCGACCTGGGAGCCAGGGTGAGCGACCGCCTCAGGGTGATGCCCCGGTTCATCATGAAGCTCAAGCTCACCTCCACCTCATCGGTATTCGGGTTCTGGAGGCACAGGTATTCCTCGATGGAGTAACCGGTGCATCCCTCGGCGAAGTACCAAACGGTGGAGGGAGAGAGGGCACCCATGGTCACGTGTCCCCCCCTCTTGCTCCCCGCGTAGTTGAAGTACATGGGGCGCTCGGCCACCACGGGGACCTTGGAGTGGACCTTGATGGACACGTCGCCCCGGGCGTTGTCGTGGACCCCGATGCCCAACTCGTCGCCGTGCACGGCCACCGTTCTGCGGGAGCGCGGGGGAACGTCCACCGACTTGGGGATCACCGAGCCGTCACCGCAGTAATACTCGATCTCCACCTGGGCGGTCTCTTCCGGGTCCGGGTTCTGGAGGCACAGGTAGGTATGGAAGCCGGGGCGCGTGCAGCCCTCGGCGAAGTACCAGTCGGAGGCCGGGGCGGCGGCGCCCAGGGAATCGTGGCCCCCCGCCCACATCCCCGCGTAGTTGAAGTACATGGGGCGCTCGGCCACCACGGGGACCTTGGAGTGGACCTTGATGGACACGTCGCCCCGGGCGTTGTCGTGGACCCCGATGCCCAACCCCTCGCCGTGCACGGCCACGGTCAGGCGGGAGCGCGGGGGAACGTCCACCGACTTGGGGATCACCGAGCCGTCACCGCAGTAATAGTCGATCTTTACCTGGGCGGTCTCTACCTCCCCCGGGTTCTGCAGGCACAGGTAGGTGTTGAAGCCGGGGCGCGTGCACCCCTCGGCGAAGTACCAGTCGGAGGCCGGGGCGGCGGCGCCCAGGGAGTCGTGGCCGTCGTCCCAGGCGGAGTTGTACCTGAAGTACATGGGGCGCTCGGCCACGATGGGCCTGGCCGCTTCCACCTTCACCGAGACGTCCTGGCCGGGGCGGTTGACGTCGTCGAAGAGCAGCCCGTAGAGCTCGGTCCCCCGGTCGGGATCGGGGTCGTTGGTGCACTGAAGGTCCCCGCAGACCACTATGCCCGTGGGGTCCTTCTCCTTGATGGCCTGGTAGGCCAGCTGCAGGAGGGGCAGGTAATCCGTCTCCACCTGGCCCCCGAAATGGTATATCCCATAGTTGTACCAGGCGGTGGAATCACGGTCCCACCCGGGCTCGTTCCAGATCTCGTAGAAATCCACCACCGACCCATACTTCTCAGCCACCCGGGAGCAGAAATCGTACCAGTCGCGCAGGTCGCGGGGGGGCGCCTTGTCCGCCTGGTCCCCGTAAGAAGGGTCCCGCGCCCATTTCGGGGTGGCCGCGGTGAGCAGGAGCATGAGGGAATCGGTGCCGTCGGCCAGGCGGGCGTTTATCTCCTGGTCGAAGTAGGACCAGTTGAACACGTCCTGTTGGGGCTCCGCCTTGGCCCAGACCACCAGGACCTTGTGGTGGCGGACCCACTGCCTCTCGGAGAGGGGGACGCGGGGGACGACGCGGCTCGCGTAATCCCGGGCGTCCAGCCCCAGGATGTACCAGTCGGCCACGTTGCGTTCCCCGGCCGCTTCCGCCTCTCCCCGGCCCAGCGCCGTCAGCGCCAGGTTCCCCGTGGAGATGAGGAGAAAGGTCAGGCATAGCGCCAGGGCCAGGTGCAGAGTCGAGGATTTCCGGCTCTCCACCCGAGCAGCGGTAACCGCTATCCGCGTGTCCCTTTCAACCTTCCGCATATCCTTCCCCTACCTCCGGTTCCCTGGGATGCTCGCATCCTCCTACCCTTGTCCAGGCCTCGATCCGATTTACCCCTCCCCTCCTCGCCCGGCTCCAGGCCGCTCGCGCCGCGGCTCTGTCCCGTCCCCCGGCCGCGGAGGGTCCCGAGGCCGAGAAAGCCTCTCCAGTTGGAGGCGCCAGGCGCGCTCCGCGTTCCCCCCTCCTCCGCCGCTCCCTCCGTCGTCATATAACGTGCTAAATAATTTCCTCCCTCGCCGTTACCCCGCCTGCACCGCGTTACCCTCCCGCCGCCCCTCAGAGCCCGGGAAGGGGGGTCCCTCCTTTCCCTTCTCCGACCCCTGCGTAACGCGCCAGCGGCGTCCGCCGTATATTTCGCCATATTATAACCCTTTTTCCCCGGCAAATCCGCGGAGCGGGCGAAGATCCCTCCATCAGGCCGCCGGGGCGGGGATCGCCGGGTACGAGGGAAGGATGGAACACGCGGATTAGGGAATTCCGGGTATGCACGCCCCGCACACGCCCCCGTACGGGTGGAACCCGAAGCGATGGACAAGGGCCGAGCAGGGGAGTTCAAGCACTCCCCGCCCCGCTCCCGGCAAGGGCCCGGAAGAGGTCCTCGTAGGCTTCCGCCAGGACTTCCCAGTCCCTCTCGCGACGCACCTTCTCCCTTCCCCTCTCCCCCAGGCGGGAGGCCCTCCTTCCGTCCTCCAGCAGCTCCCGGGCGTACCGCGCGTAATCCTCCACCCCGGCGCAGAGGTAACCGTCGATGCCGTGTTCGACCTGCCCCCGGGCGGCGGCGCAGTGAGCGCTGGCCAGGACCGGCTTTCCCCGCAGCCAGGCCTCCCCGAGCACCAGGCAGTAGCTCTCGTTCAGGGAGGGGAAGATGAAGAGGTCGCAGGCCTCGTAGGCATCCAAAAGCCTCTCCCGGGGAAGGGGCCCCGCATAGACCACCCCCTCCGAGGGCAGCGGCTGCCCGTCGTCGTCCGGGCCCACCATCAGGAGCACCGCATCCAGGCCCTCTTCCCTGAGGGATTGAACGGCAGCGACGGCCACGGGGTAGCCCTTGGAGACGTTCTTCCTCCCCACCCAGAGGAGCACCTTCTTGCCCTCCAGCCCGTACTCCCCCCGGAAGCGCTCCCCGTCCGGGGAATAAGAAGCGTATTCTTCCAGGTCAAACCCCGGCCCCACGGAGAAGGCCGGCAAGCCCCAGGACCTCATTATCTCCGCTATGACCGGAGAGTTGGCCTCCACCCCCGCCGCCTCCCGCATGGCGCGGTGAAAATCAGGCCAGTAGTGGTTGTAGTCGCGGGGGTGGAACAGGGGCACGGCCACGAAGGGCTTGCCCGCCCCGCGGGCGGCCCTCCAGGCGGTGACCATGGTGGTCAGGGGCACCATGGCCCCGACGACCAGGTCGCAGCGGGACGCGGCGCGCCGCGCCTCCCGCTCCAGGCCGGGCGACCGGGGTCCCAGGAGGTAATCCCGCCACCTTATCAGGCGACGGGGGCGGTGGTCCACCACCGCCCAGAGAAGCTTTCCCAGGATATCCTCGGGGGCGGTACGCAGGAAATCCTCCCAGTCCCGGCCCAGGTGAAGGTCCCTCCGCCTCCCCCCGTCGAGCACATAGGCCCGGCGCAGGGCCACGCCCAGCTCCCGGCCGTCCCCCGGAGGCCTCACGGTCCGCCCGCATTCCAGGGATACATCCAGCACGTCCCGCTTCGAAAAGCGGAGGAGGAACTCCTCCCGCCTGCCCACGGCGAGGGTGAACTCCCTCCGTTCCTCGCCGTCAACGACCACCCCGAGGGTCCCTCCCCAAGGGGAATGCAGCTCCAGGCCCAAGCCGTCCAACTCCTTGCCCCCGGCCACCAGCCCGGCTCTCCCTCCCGTCCAGCGGGCCGGGCCGTCCTCCCAGTTCTCCAGGTGGTACCACCCGACGGAAAGACAATGCTCCCCCGTGCCGCGCAGCGCTTCGCCCAAGAGCCGGGAGAACCTCTCGCCCCGCCTCTCCTCCTCCAGGTAGGCCTGCATCCTCCTCGCCAACCTCGCTCCCCGAAAGGGCGAGGGGTTCTTGACCTTGAAACGGCGGACCATCACCCCCTGGTCCCCCTCCTCTCCCCGGGGGAGGAAATTGTCCCACAGGAGATAACCGTTGGGCGAGGCCACGAAATTCCGGGAGCAGGTGGTGAGGACCTCCACCCGGTGCCCCCTTGCCGCCAGGCGCGTGGCCAGACCCCGGAGAAACCTCTCCCCGCCGCCGTGGACATCCGACCCGTAGCGGTAGGTGACCAGAAGCAAGCGCAACGTCTTCCCTGCCTTCTCTCTTTCCAAGGGTCCCCGACATAAGCATGAAGGCGGGCTCCGACCAGCGACCGCGGCAACTCCTCCCCTCCACGCCGCGAACATGGGCCGCTGCGCCGGCCGCGAACCCCGGATGTCTTCTTTCCGTCCCGGGCTTGCCCGCACTCGGGGCCCCGTCAGCCTAGTACAACCCCATGGAGACCACGGCCATGCCCAACTTCCGCAGGTCCTCCACCCCCAGGACCTCGCGGGGTCGGAAGGGATTGAGCACCTGGATCTCCACTTCCCAGACGCCGGGGTCACGCCCGGCGGGAAGGGGGAGGCGGTGGAGGCAACCGCGGTTGGGCACCTCGATCTCCGTCGCATGGTCCCCGTTGAGCCGCACTACGGCCCGGGTCTTCTCCCGGGGATGGCCCATCAGGGTGCGTATGCGGAGCTCCTTTTCCCCGCCCTTGGGGCTCAGAAAAACCCGCGCCCTCTCCTGCGTCCACCGGAAGGCCACCCCCCGTCCGTCCTCTTCCCTCTCGTACCACCCTTCCCCCAGGGCCTCCTCTCCCTTTCTCCCCACGATCATCCTGCGCGGATAGGAGACTCCCTTGCCCTCCCGCAGGCGACCCGCCTTTCCCGCCGGGGAGCGATGGTTGGGAGGGTTGCCCACCTGGGGTTGCAGCAGGCCCAGGTGGACGAGGCGGCCGTCGGAGACCTTCCGGCGGGAGGCTATCTCCCTCCTCCGACGCAGGGTGTCCGGAAGATGGGCGAGGTTCCAGGCCACCACCCGGGCCATGAGCAGCCACGATATCCACTTGCCCCGACGGGAAGGGGCATCCCGGCCCTCCTCCCGAACCTGGTACAGGAACAAGTAGAGGTACTCGGGAGCCAACCAGCGCAGGGTGGCCCCCTCCATGTTCTTCAGGACGGACCGCATCCGGTTGCGCTCGTAAAGGTACTTGTTGTACGTCGATCTCCCTCCCATGGTGGTGTTCCACCGGTGCCTGGCCTTTGCCCGGGGCTCGTAAAGTATCCGGTACCCGTAGAGGTTCATCCGCCACCCCAGGTCCGTGTCCTCGAAGGGGTAGCGCAGCCGCTCGTCGAAACCCCCCGTCAGCCGGAAGACATCCCCTCGAACCATCATGGCCGCCGAGCAGGCGTATATCACCTCCACCGGGTGGTGGGGAAAGGAGGAGTCATCCTCCAGGTATCCCCGATCCCAGGCGTGGCCGAGGAGGTTCACCATCCCTCCCGCGCTGTTTATCCTTCCCGGGGGGTCGACGAAGAGAAGGCGGGAAGCGCAGGCTCCCAGGGTGGAATCCTCGCGCCGAAAACGGTCCAGCATGGCCTCTTCCCAGTCGGGATGCACTTCCACGTCGTTGTCCAGGAAGGCCAGGAAATCCCCCCTCGCCTGGCGCGCCCCCACGTTTTTGGCCTCTGCCGGGCCCCGGTTGCGCCGGTTGACCAGCACCTTGACCTGGGGGTAATCACGGCGCAGAAGGGGCACGGTACCGTCGTCCGAGGCGTCGTCCACCACGATGACCTCGCGTCGAACCCCTCCCCGCTGGGAGAGAACGGAATCCAGGCAACGGGGGAGAAGGTCCTCCCCCCGATAGCTGGGAATCACGTAACTCACCAGGATATCGTCACTCACGGTCCATTCCCGCTTTCCACGATGTCATCAGCACCCCCCCGCCGCATGACGCCCATCCGACCCGCGGGTACCCACCCGTCCCATTTTCTTAAACCCGGAGGCCCGCTTTCAAGGCTTCCGGTCCCCGCGGGGAGCGGCGCGCGGGGATCTACGGGTCGCAAAGGCCTCCTCCCTGCCCAGGCCCGGTTTCCCAAAAGAGGAAAAGGCCGCGCGATCCGTGCGCAAACCGGAAAAAGGAGGGGGTGGACAGCCCGGGGATGGGCGGAAGCCGGCGAGGAAAACCCGAGGGCCACCTTTCTTGCCGCCCGAGCCTCGGCCCCATGTCCCAGGGATACGCAAAAGCGTCACCGTGGACAGGAAAAAGTCTTCTCGGCCGAGGGACCTTCACGGAAAACCCCGCCCAAGCACACGAGCCTCCCGCCGGGGGCGGGTCCCCACCGGCACGGATTTGCTCCAAGATCTATAACCCCCAAACGCACCGCTGCAGCATGGGCTTGGACATCCATACCGCCACCGCTTCGGATCCAGGATCTATAACCCCCAAACGCCCCGCCTGCGGCCGCACGGCGTCAACCGGGGTGCCTCAAGCGGCGACCCCGAGCGGTCGAGAAAAAAAGCGGCGGCTTGCTCCGCGCATGCTTCCTGTCCGGAGGGCGTTCCAGACGGGAAGACCCTTGGGCCGAGGCCATCCGACCCTTTCGGCGGGCAAAAGAGGGAGGCGAGGGGATGAGAGGAATCACGGCCAAGTTTCTCTCCACGATCTCCACGGTGGCCCTGGCCATCATCGCCCTGCAGGCCTTCGCCGCCGTAAACCCGGTCAGCGGCACATCGCGGGCCGAATCCTATCCTCCCGCCTGGCGACAAGTCTGGGCCCTGGACATCGGAAGTATGTTCAAGCACGCCTCCCCCACCCTGGCGGACATCGACGGTGACGGGACCCAGGAGGTTCTGGTCGGCAACACCAACGGCGTCTTCTACTGCCTGGACCATAACGGCAACATCCGCTGGGCCTACAACACGGGAGCGGTCATCCAATCCACCCCCCTGGCCGTGGACTGCGACGGAAACGGCACCCTGGAGATCTTTTTCGGAAGCCACAACGGGTACGTCTACGGGTTGAACCACCTGGGACAGCCACTCTCCCAATGGGGTTGGCCCAAGTTCGCGGGGACGGCCTACGGATACCGGGAGGTCTTTCCCTCCCCCGCCAGCGGGGACCTGGACGGGGACGGGGACCTGGAGATCGTGGTAGGCAACTGGGGGACCTTCGTCACCGCCTGGCATTACCAGGGCCCCCTCATGTGGCAGTACCAGAACCACGACACCATCTGGTCCTCACCCGCCTGCGGGGACATCGACCTGGACGGCAAGGACGAGGTGGTCATCGGGGCGGACTGCTGGAGCGGTCCCTACTGGCCCTGGCCCCGCGGCGGGCTCCTCTACGTCTTCGAGGAGGACGGGTCCATAAAGCCCGGGTTTCCCAAGTGCCTCCCCCAGGTGATATGGTCCAGCCCGGCCCTCGCCGACCTGGACCGGGACGGGTTCCCGGACATCGTGGTGGGCACCGGCCTCTACTGGCAGAACAACGACCCGGGGCAGCCCACCTACCTTCCTTACGCGGACGGCAAGCACGTGTACGCCTTCAACTACCGGGGGGAGGACCTCCCCGGCTGGCCTGTGAACACGGGGGACAACGTCTTCTCCTCGCCCGCGGTGGCCGACCTGGACGGGGACGGGTACTTCGAAGTGGCCTGCGCATCCATGGACTCCTGGCTGTACTGCTGGGAACACGACGGGCGGGAGAAGTGGAAACAGCGCCTCTTCGCCGTGCAGAAGATGGGTTCCCCGGCCATTGCCGACATCGACGGGGACGGGGATATGGAGGTCCTCATGGGGGAGGGCCAACACCTGGCGGCCTATGAGCCCTCCGGGAACCGGGTCCTCGAGGTTCACACGGGACAGAACATCTTCAGCTGCCCGGCGGTGGGCGACCTGGACGCCGACGGCCTGACCGACGTGGTAGTGACCAACGGCATCGACGGCGAGACGGGCCGGGTCATCCGCTACGAGGCGGGCAAGTGGAACCCGGAGCTTGCGGCCTGGCCCATGTTCCGCCGCTTCCCGGACCACCGCGCCGCCTATCCCCACCAGGAATGGCCGGACCTGTGGCCGGAATCCGAGGTGCGCAGCCGTTCCTACCTGGCCGAGGGGTACACGGGAAGCGGGTTCCAGGAGTTCGTGCTCCTCTTGAACCCCGACCCGGAAGCGGCGACCGCCCAGCTCCGCTACCTTCTGGGAAGCGGCCTCTCCGTGGTCAAGGTGGTGAGCATACCCGGCCGCTCCCGCTGCACGGTGTACGTCAACAGCTCCGTGGAAGGACAGGACGTGAGCACGGTGATGATCTCCGACCGGGAGGGGATAATCGCCGAACGCTCGCTCTACTACCGGTATTCCGGGAGCCACGGCACCTGGGTGGGCGGCCACGACGTCATGGGCACCGACACCCCGCGCCAAGAGTGGTACTTCGCCGAGGGTTGCACGCGCCCCGGTTTCCATACCTACCTCTGCCTCCAGAACCCGGACCCGGAAGAGACCGCCTCCGTGACCGTGGAGTACTACTGCGGGGACGGAGCGGTCGTTGCCCGGGAGCTCTCTCTCCGGCCCGGTTCCCGGTCCACCATCGCCGTACACCAGGAGGGGATGGGCATCGGCACACACGACGGTCCGCGCGGAGACGTGTCCATGAAGGTAGTCTCCGACCGGCCCATCGTGGCCGAACGGCCCATGTATTTCAACTACGCCGGGGCCTGGGACGGGGGACATGATGCCATGGGGGCTTCCGGACCCTCCCCGGAGTGGTACTTCGCCGAGGGTTGCACGCGCCCCGGTTTCCATACCTACCTCTGCCTCCAGAACCCGGACCCGGAAGAGACCGCCCGGGTGGAGATCGAGTATTACTGCGGTGACGGCTCGGTGGTCCCCAAGTCGGTGGACGTACCTCCGCGTTCCCGCTACACGGTGGCCGTGCACGGGGAGGCCGAGGGCATCGGGGTGCAGGACAGCGCCCGGGGGGACGTGTCCATCCGGGTGACCGCAGACCGTCCCATCGTGGCCGAGCGGCCCATGTATTTCAGCTTCAACGGCAACGTCGGGGGCCACAACACCATGGGCTTTCCCGTCAGCCGGTATTGAGAGGGGGGACCATCAGGGGATCCCGTCAGTCCTGGTTCCCGCGGGCGGCTCGGGAGTACTGCAGGTAGGCCCGCATGGCCAGGACGCAGGAACGCAGATCGGTGTACACCGGGATCCCGTGCTCGCGGAGCCCCTCCTCGTAGCGGCCGAAGAAGCGCAGGTCGCCGAAGACCCAGGAGACCGCCGCCTTCCCGCTCTCCCGGACTATCTTCCCCACTTCCTCGAAGGGAAAATATTCCATGAGGCGGGAGGCGAAAGGGAGAATGACGACCCCGTCCACCCGGGGGTCGGCCAGCACGTGACGCAGCACCTCCGGGAAGGCCGCAAGCCCCTTTCTCTCGATGGTGGGCCAGATGTCCACCGGGTTTGCGGGCGGCATCCATTCCGGGAATATCCCCGCCAGGGCTCGCAGGGTTGAGCCTTCCAGGACGGGCACGGAGAGGCCCGCTTCCCTCAACATGTCCGTGGTCACCACGCCGCCCCCGCCGGTGACCGTCACCACCGCCACCCCGTCTCCCCGCGGGGAGGTGAGGCGGAAGGGCTCGGGATGCAGGGAAAAGGCCTTTCCCAGGTTCATGAGGTCGTGGAAGTCGTGCACCCTCACCACCCCCGCCTGGCGCAGGGCTCCCTCCACCACCTCGTCGGATCCGGCCAGGCTGGCGGTGTGGGAGAGGGCGGCCCGGGCCGCTTCCTCGTAGCGTCCTCCCTTGAGCACCGCCAGGGGCTTGCGCCCCCGCATCCCCCGGGCCACCTCCAGGAAGTCCCTCCCCCTCTCGATGGACTCCAGGTAAGCCACCACCGCCCGGGTCCTGGGGTCGCGGGAGAGGTAGTCGAGCACCTCCACCTCGTCCACGTCTATCTTGTTCCCGATGGCGCAGGCCTTGCTCACCTGGAAAAAACCGGAAAGTACGTACTGGAACATGAAGCCCGCCGCCAGCATCCCGCTCTGGGCGATGATCCCCAGGTTGCCCGGCTTCAGGCGCTCGTGGGCCCTGGGGGCGCGCATGAAGGGGGTGAAGATGAAGGGATCGGTGTTCACCAGCCCGGTGCAGTTCGGCCCCCAAATCCGTAAGCCGGCGCGGGAGGCGATCTCCAGGCAGCGCCTGGTCAGCTCCCTGCCCTTCTCCCCCACCTCGGCGAAGCCCCCGGACTCGATGACCGCGGCCTTCACTCCCGCCGCCGCGCAGTCCTCGAGCACTCCCGGCACGGCCGCGGCGGGGACGAACACCACGGCCAGGTCCACCTTCCCGGCCAGCTCCCGCACGCTGGGGTAGCACTTCACCCCCAGGATCTCCTCTCTTCCCGGGTTCACGGGGTAAACCGGGCCGGAGTAGGACTCCAGCATGTTGGCCAATAGGTTGTACCCTCCCTTGGCCTGGTCGGCGGAGGCGCCCACCACGGCCACGCTGCGGGGGGCGAAGAAGTAGTCAAGTCCTTTGCCGCGATCCATGCCCTCACCCTCCTTTCCTCGACCGGAGCACTTCGATCAGAGCACGATGGGCGGGCCGACACGATGAATAATATCTTAGGGACCCGGGAAGGGTCGAAGAGGACAGCCCGGTTCGTTACCGCGATCCTTGACCCTCCCCCTCCTTTCCTCGACCAGATAAAAAGAAGCGGGGCGTATATATGAAACCCCAAAAGGGTGAGGCGCAAAGGCGTTTCCCTTGCCGCATCCGCTGACTCCCGGGGGCCGGACCCCAGGCCTTCCTCTCCTTCCAGGAAAACGACCCCCGAGGGCAACCCCGACGAAGCGCTGAGAGCGCCCACCCCGGAGGGTACGCACATTAGCCGTATGCCACTTAGCCGGATCCGTCCCCCACCTCCACCTCCAGGACCAGCACCTCGCCGAACCAGCGGAATCCCTCGTCTGTGAGGCCCACGAACAACTTGTAGCGGCCCGGGGTGTCGGGGGGCCTGATAAGGGTGGGAAGGAGGACCGACTGCCCGGGAGGGAGGTCGCAGGGTAGGGTGCCCCTCTGCTCCTCCCACACCGGGCCCTCCTTCTCGAAGCGCAGGGCCAGATGCACCAGCCCGCGCGGGCGGGCTACCTCCTCCTCCCGGCTCTCCCGCGCCGCCAGGAGGTAGGTATCCCCGCCGGCGGTGACCCGGAAGTCCAGGGGGAACAGGCCGTCGGGGGCGGGTACCTGCACCACGCCGTCCGCTCCCGCATACTCCACCCTTCCGTCCAGCAGCGAGGGGTTCTCGGAAGCGGGCATCTCCCGCACCCCCAGGGTAAAGGAAAAACGGCGCTCACTGAAAATCCCCTCCTCCAGGTGGAGGTGTAGCCGGTAAGAACCTTCCTTCTCGGGGGCCTTCCGGCACCGCAGGGGCAGGACGGTACCCTCCCCGGATTGCAGGAAGAAAGGGGGCCGGTAGGTGCCCCTTTCCTCCTCCACCGCTTCTCCCTCCCCGTCGGTGATCACCAGCCGGAAGCCCTGGGGCTCCTCCTCCGTGACCACCGTCGGCAAAGGGGTGGAGTTCCTCACCGCAAGGCCCAGGTTGAAGGGCTCCCCGGGCCGCACCACCTCCGGCACCAGGGCCTCCAGCTCCAGGTCGCCGGGGCGGGAAACCTCTCCTTCCTCCACCTCTAATATCCATTCCTCCCCCAGGTCCGCGGCCGGGCGCAGGCCGGGCGTGGAGAGCAGCCGCCGGCGGTACTCCCCTTCCCTTTCCGGCGGGACCAGGTCCCAGTGCCAGACCACGTGGGTGACCCCCAGGCCCTGCAGGAGCTCCACGCAGCGTCGCGAGGGGAAGGCCTCCATCTCGTAGAAGATCCGGTTGTAAGAATATGGAAAATATCCGCTGTACCCGTTGACCGTCTTCTTCCGGTGATAGGCGCTGAAGTAAACGCGCAGGCCCTCCAGCTCGGAGTAGGCGTGCGGGTCGCGGGGCAAAAAGTCCAGGAGGCGGTCGTAGCGGTGCTCCTCGCCCAGCCCCAGGGTGGGGAGCTCCACGATCACCGCCTCCTCCTTTTCCAGCCACCGGTAGGCTTGCGGGATCCCTCCCCCGTGGGGAACATCCACCATGGGTAGGGGCAGGTTGACGTTCTCCAGGGCCACCAGGGCCAAGAGCACCGCGCCCCAGGCCCGGTAAGCGGGAATCCTCCCTCCCCTGCCTCCCACCCTGGTAAGCGCCCAGGCCGTGCCGTATCCGGCCAGAACGGCCAGGGAAAGGAGGAAGAGCACATAGAAACGGGCCGGCACCCGTATGAACCTGAGCATTCCCAGGCGGTAGGGGATCATGTACAGGGGATTCCACTTCCCGGCCACCTCGGGCCCCAGGGTGAGGAGAAAGCTCACCGCCGCCAAGAGAAGGAAGAAAAGGGGCAGGCCGCGGTGGAAAGTATCGCCTGGGACCCGCTTCCTCTCCCTTGCCCATCCGGCCAGGGCCAGGAGGGCCAAGAGGAAGGCGGCCAAGCCGGGAAAGAGCACCCTTTCCTCTCCTATCTCCCCCTGGGGAAGGAGGGAGGAGACGCGGGAATAGAGCAGGTTTCCCTTAAGCGCGGTGAGGTAATCGCCGGGGTGGGCGGAGAACCCTTTTATCTCCGTGAGGTTGCGCTCGAAGCCGGGGAGCCGAGCGTGGGCCCGCAAGTAAGGGAGGGCCAGGGGAAGGACCACCAGGAGCACCGCGCCCAGGGCCAGCAGGACTCCCGCCAGGCGGCGCCATTCCTCTCTCCCCCGGGAAGCGGCCGCCCGCCACAGCCAGAGGAGGCCGGCGGCCAGGAAGCAGAAGACCAGGTAATGCCAGGAGGAGAGGGACTGGGCCAGGCAGAAGAGGGCGAAGAGGAGGAGGTCTCTCTTCCTTCCCCCCTCCAGGTAGCGTAAAAGGCAAAGGAGCATGAAGGGCAGGAAGGGGGAGAACATTATCTGCAGGTGAGAAAGCTGGCTGAACTTGTAGGACCCCAGGGCGAAGAGGAAACCCCCCACCAGCGCCGCCCATCGGCTACCGGTGAGATGGCGGACCAGGAGATAGCATCCGAAGCCGGAGAAGACCAATCCCCCGATGAGAAGCAGGTTGTAGGAAAGAAGAGGGTTCCCGAAAGCCCAGTAAAAGGGGGCGGTCAAGACAGCCATGGTGAAGAGATGCTCCGAATAGGCCAGGACGTCCCTGGCCGGGTACATGATGTTGGCCTGGAAAAGGCGCGTGGGGGCGGTGAAAAGGGTTCGCGACCCCCAGGAGATTATCCAGGCGTTGAGCAGAGGGTCCCCGGTATCCACGGGGACGGCCCGGTGCAGCCGCAATATCATCGGCCAGGTGAAGGCCAACGCGGCAAGGAGAAAGAAGAGGAACGCCGGGACATTCTCGCGGCGCCTCGCGGAAAGGTTTCCGGGCCTGCTTCCGACCGACTCCAACATCCTGTGGTGAGTTTACAACATCCCCCGGCCGATCCCTTTTCCGCCCACGGCGCGGCGGGTCGGGAAGGGCGGCCCGTCCGGGTTCCAGGGACGCCCGGGGGAACCACGTTCCTCGAGGAATGGGAGCGAAAACTGCGAAATATATAAGGAATATATCCTCCGGAAGGCCGGGCACGGCGGTCGGCGAGCCGGGAGGCGTCACGCAGCGATATGACCGGCCCCGGGTCACCGGGCGGAGAAAGCCGCGGCGCGGAAAACGTCGAAAACCCCGGCTCCCGGGAAGGCAGGGCAAGCCGAGGCTCCCAGGCGAGGAGAGGGAATGAAGGAAAGGACAAGAGCAAAAAGGACGGGAACCCTCGCCGAGCACCTCATGGTCATGGTCTTTTTCCTGGTATTGGTGTTCATCTTCACCATGCCCTTCTCCTTGCACATCGCCGACCACGTCTTGGCCATTCCCGTGGACAACCTGCTCAACGCCTACTTCATGGCCTGGGACGCCCACGCCCTGGTCACCAATCCCACGGCCCTCTTCCAGGCCAACTTCAACTACCCCTCCCGGGACAGCCTGGCCTTCTCCGAACACCTATTCACCCTCGGGGTGTTAAGCGCTCCCCTCCGCCTGTTCACCAGGAACCCCATCCTGGCCCACAACCTGATCCTGCTCCTCTTTTTCGCCCTCTGCGGATATACCATGTACCTGCTGGCCAAATACCTGACCGGCAGCCGGGCGGCGGCCCTGGTGGCGGGCTTTTTCTTCACCTTCGTGCCCTACCATTTCTCCACCATCGTCCACGTCCACGTCACCCTGTACTTCCTGCAACCCCTGGTCCTCTTCTTCCTCATCCGCTACTTCGAGGGAGGCGGGAAGGCCTATCTCTTCGGGTTCGGGGTGGCCTTCCTGTCCCAGGCCCTGATGAGCTGGTACCAGTTGGCCTTCTCCACCATCCCCCTGGGCTTTTACCTCCTGTGGAGGCTTCTCTCCATCCGCAACCGGAGGCAACTGGTCACCCTGGCCGGCGCCTCCCTGGTCCTGGCGGCCTGCCTGCTGGCCGTGGTCCCCTTCGCCCTTCCTTACCTGCGGCTGCGGGACAACGTCATGGAGGAGGAGAGCAGGCCGGCGGAGAACCCGGTCCTGGAGGCCAGGCCCTCCGACTTCCGCCGGGTGATCGACGAGAACTTGCTTTACGCCCGGACCGGTTTCTTCAACCGTGGCCACATCGGCGAGGGCAACGCCCTTTTCCCCGGCTTCGTGGTCCTCCTCCTCGTCGCCCTGGCCCTGCTCTCCCCCTTCCTGGGGAGATGGGGGTGCAACCGCCTGCTGAGGCACGGCGGTTCGGAACCCCCGGCGGGCACCGCCTCCGGCCGCGAAGCGGAGGGTAAGGAGGTTGCCGAGATGCGCGGACCCACGCCGGAAGAGGGGGAAGCCCGGCGGGAAGAAGGTCCCGGCCCTACCGCCCCGGAATCGTGCGCGCCCGTCGCCCGGGACCTCCCCCACCCCCGCCCCCCGGCAAGGGACAGGAAGGGCCCCGCTTCCTACGTGCTCTTTTTCCTCCTCCTGGCGGCCTTCTGCTTCGTACTCTCCACGGGCAGGAGGTTCCTCGGCGGGGAGAACCTGCTCTTCAAGTACCTCCACAAGCTCCCCATCTACAGCCTGGTCCGCTTTCCCATCCGCTACCACATTGTCGTCGTCCTCTCCCTGGCCGTACTTTCGGCCTACGGCACGGCCTGGCTGTGCCGCCTGCTCGAATCCCGGGGAAGGTACCTGACCGCCTTCGCCCTGCCCTGCCTCTTCCTGGCCCTCATGGGCGTGGAGTTCTCGGTCCTCTTCATGCCCTTCGAGCCCGTTCCCGTGGGGGACCAAGTCCCACGCGTCTACCGGGACCTGGCGGACATGGAGAGGGGCGTGGTGGCGGAGATCCCCACTCCGAGGCTGGTGAACTTCCCCAATTACGAGGACCCCCTGGTCATCAATTACGGGAACGTGGACAACGCTTTCAAGGCCGCTTTCCGCGAGCAGCTGTCCATCTACCTATCCACCTACCATTGGCAGAAAGTGGTAAATGGGATGAGCGGGTATTATCCCCTTTTCTACCGGCGTGTACTGGCGGAGATGCTCTCCTTTCCCAGCGGGCGTTCCCTTTCCTTCCTGCGCGTCCTGGGCGTCAGGTACCTGGTGGTTCACTGGGATTATTTTCCAGAAAACACGGGGGAGGTCGTGCGCCCCTTGCTGGAGGCCCTGCCGGGCGTCTCGCTCCTCCGGGACTACCCGCCGGATATCACCCTCTACGTCCTGGAGGGCATGGAATCCCTCCCCGCGCCCGGCCTGGAGAGGAAGCCCTTCCTTCCCATGAAGGTGAAACCGGGAGCCTCCTTCAACGCCTCCCTGGGGTTCTCCAACCCCTCCGACCGGCCCTTCTTGAACACCGACGAGTACCGCATGCACCTCGGCCTGACCTGGAAGGACGCCTCGGGCCGGGAGGTGATGTCCGAGGAAGCCTATTATTACCTGCCCTTCTTCATATCCTCCGGCGAGGAGAAGATCGCCGGTTTCCAGGGCCGAGCTCCGGCGGAGGAGGGGCGCTACGAGCTCGTGGTCACCGCCCTGGACGGGCCCTTCCGGGGGGAGACGTGGAGCGTCCCCGTCACCGTGGGAGAGGTCCCCTCGGGAAGCACGGGGGAGGGCCTGGCGGGTACCTTTTCCCTGAACCTCGCCGCCCTCCAGGCCAAGGCCTTCGCCGCCGGCCGGGCCGAGGCGAGGAAAGGGGAACTGTGGCTGCGTCTCAGCCCCGGGGAGCTCTTCACCCTCCCCGTGACCGCCGCCAACCTGGGGTCCTCCGGCTGGAGCCGGAACCTGCCCGGGGAGATCGGAAGGGTCGAGGTCACCGCCTTCTGGGACGTGGAGGAAGCCCCGGAAATGCGCAGCTCGCAGCACGGCCTACTCCCCTGTGACATGTCCCCCGGCCAGAAAGCGGCATTTGACGTGGCCCTGCAGGCTCCCTCTCAACCGGGTGACTATCATCTCACCCTGGTCCTTAACTGCCTGTGCGTGTCCCAGATCGGGGAAGCGGTGACCATCAGGGTGGAGGTGCGCTGAGGTGACCGCGCCCCGGGGCGCGTGAGGGGCGCGCGGCGGTAACGGGTCAAGCGATCAGGGCTTGCAGGTAGTTCCTCAGCTTCTCCTCCGTCCGGGCGGCGTCGAACTCCCGGAGCCTTCTCTCCATGCGCAGCGCCAGCGCCTCCCTCAACCGGCGGTTGGAGGCCATCTCCTCCATCACCTCCGCCAGGAGGGGGATATCCAGGCCGTCGAAGGTCACCCCCGCGTCGCCCAAGGTATGGGGAATGGCGGCGGCGCGGCGGGCCAGGATGGGAACCCGGAAGAACATGCTCTCCAGGAGGGGGACGCAGAAGCCCTCGTGGACGCTGCAGGTGACGAAGAGGTGGGCGGCCCGGTAATAGGCGCGGAGGTCCTCCTCGCTCACCCCTTGCGAACCCCCGGGGATGGAAACCCTCCCCTGCAGCCCGTAGCTCCTCACCTTGCGGGCCAGTTCTTCCGTGTAATCGAGGGACCACGAGGTCCCCACCAGGAGAAGCCGGGAAAGGACGTTCACGTAGTGATGGTAGAAGGCGAAGAGGTCGATGAGGTCCTCCACCCTCTTGTTGGGCACCAGCCTGCCCACGAAGAGCACGTTCACCCTGCCGTCCTCCAGCTCCTCCCGGAGGCGGGCGTTGTATTCTCCCCCCAGCCTTCCCAGGTCCAGGAAGATGGGGAGCACTCCCGTCTTTTCCTCCCGGAAACCCGCCTCCAAAAGCTCCCGCCGGTTGTACTCCGAATCCCCCAGGGCCAGGTCGCAGCGGGCGAGCTTGGGCAGGAGTTCCCTCCCGCGTCGGCAGAAGTCGGCCAAGCGGGCGTCGAAGGAAGTCAGGAGCTCCGGCGGCGTGATGTTGTGGTAGATGAGGACCCTGCGGTTACGGGTCCCCAGGTAGAGGCGGTGGTTCTCATCGTAAACCGAGTAGTGAAAAAGGAGGATGTCCTCCTTGCACCCCATAAAGCGACGGTAGGCTTTCAGACCCTCGTTGAAGGAAGAGGTGGCCGCGTCGTTGCTGGTGGCGTAAACATGGCTCTCCCAGCCCCAGGAACGCAGGACCTCGTGGATGCGCAGGACCTGGTTGGTCACCGCGTCCCCGAACTGCAGGCGGGCGCAGATCTGGTGGACCCGCGTCACCCTTCCTCCCCTCCCGCCGACCCGGGGAGGGACGACGGGTCCCCTTCCCCGCCGCGTTTCAACCCCTCCAGGAAATCCACCGATCCCAACCGGAGTTCCCCGACCTCGAAACCGTGCTTCTCCAGCACGGCGGCGAGGAAGGCCGAAGAGTGCGGCCGCGCCCATCCCTCCCGTTCCACCACGCCGTGCGCTTTCGAGGGGCCGCGGGCCACCAGCACCCTGCCCTTCTCCGGCAGTCGGGCCGCCGCCCAGCCCAGCACCTCCTCCAGCTCCCGGGCGCACAGCACCTCGGGGCGGGCCACTAAGCACACCTCCGCCCCCCGGCCGGCCAACTCCAAGAGATCGGAGAGTCGGGTGCCGCACCAGGCGGGGAGCATCCTGGCCTGAGCCCTGGCCACCGCCTCCTCCGACGCATCCAACGCCAGGACCAGGTTGGCCCTCTCCCGCAAGGTCTCCAGGAAGTCCACGGAGGGGATGCCCAGCACCAGGCAATCCACCCCGGCGCAGGCCTCGGCCACTTCCTCCTCCGTGTCTCGTCCCCAGGGCGGGTTCAAGAAAGCGCGGGAGGCCAGCATCTCCTCTCCCTCCAGGGGCATCTCCTCCTCCCGGCCGTAGACCTGCAGGAAACAGAGGATGAGACCCTTGCTGAAGTAGGAGTTGAAGAGCTGCTGTTGCTGCACGTAGCCCTCGCACACGGCGCGGATGAAGCGGGTCTGGAGGCGCCGGAGAAAGGATTCCAGCCGCCCCTTCCTCTCCCCCTCCCGGGTCAAGTCGGGAGGAGGTTCCAGATTGGCCCCGCTCTCGTAGAGGGCGAGGTTCAGCTCCTGCACCTCCTCCACCATGGCGCAGCGGCTGTCCGAGAGCTCGTCCCTGGCGCTCCTGGCCAGGAGGCGGAGCAGCCCCTCCGGGTAGAGCCCCGCCCTCCTGCGGGCCTCCGATTTGCCCGCCAGGCCGTGCTCGTCCAGCTCCCGCCCGTTGACGTAGATGGTCACGCCGATCTCTCCCCGCTGTCCCGCGTGGTGGCCGCCCCAGCCGCTCCCGGGGAGGCGAAACGGTCGATGACCTCCCGGAGCCGCGCGGCGAAGACCTGGGGGCGGAACTCCTCCAACCTCCGGTACTGGGCGGACACGATGCGCTCCCGCATCAGCCGGTCCCGGTCCAGCCTGCCCAGGAGCTCCGCCAGGAGAGGATAATCCTTCTCCTCGAAGAGCGCCCCCGCCCCTCCCATGGTCTCCGGGACCGCCCCGGCGGCGAAGGCCAGGACGGGTACCCCGAAGTGGAAGGCCTCCAGGAGGGGAACGCAGAAACCCTCGTGCTCGCTCATGGAGAGATAGTAATGCGCGCCCAGGTAGCAGGCCTTGAGGGTGGAGTCGCTCACCTTGCCCAGGAAATGGACGGCGTCCAGGAGTCCCAGCCTTTCGGTGAAGGAGAGGAGCGCCGTCTGGTAGGTGGCCAGGGGCATGCCCGCGATCACCAGCCTGGAACGGGCGTTGACCCCGTAATGGTAACAGGCGAAGAGCTTGATGACGTCCTCCACCCGCTTGTTGGGGACCACCCGGCCCACGAAGAGCAGGTTGGTCTTCCCGTCCCCCAGGCGCCGTAAAAAGGAGCGGTCCTCCTCCACCCCGTCCAGCTTATCCAGGGGCGGATTGATGGGGAGCACCCCCGTCTTCTCCTCCGGGAAGCCCGCCTCCACCAGTTCCCGCCGGTTGTAGTCGGAATCCCCGAGGGCCAGGTCGCAGTCCTTAAGACGGGGCATGAGCTCGCGGCCCATGCGGCAGAGGCGCACGGCCTCGGGGTAGAATGGATCGTAGAATTCCGGGGGGGTTATGTTGTGATAGATGAGGACCTTGCGGTTTTCGGACTCCAGGAAATAGCGGTGATTGTCGCAGTAGATGCCGAAGTGGTAGATGAGCAGGTCCTCCTTGCGGTGCATGAACCTGCGGTACTCGGTGTCGAACTCCGCGAACCTCTTCCCGTAATCGTCCATGTCGAAGGCGTAGAGGCGGGATTCGAAGCCCCAGGAGCGGAAGAGCTCGTGCATGGAGAGCGCCTGGTTGCTTATGGCGTCCCCGGGGTCCAGCCGGGCCACTAACTGGTGGATCACCATCCCCTTTTCCTCTCCCCCTCCTCCAGAACCTCCTGGAAGCGCTCCACTATCCGGTCCCAGGAGTAGTTCTCCCGTAGGTACTTCTTCCCCCTCCTCCCCATGGCCCGCCTGGCCTCCGGGTGGTCGAGGAGAAACTCCAGGGCCTCGTGGAAGGTGGGATAGTCCTCGAACCACAGGCCTCCTCCGCTCCGCTCCACGTGGTAACGGGTGACCGCGCAATCCCCGTGTACCAGGCACGGGACCTCCGCCAGCCAGGCCTCCATCAACACCAGGGAGAGGCTCTCCCGTACCGAGGGCTGGCAGACCACGGCGGCGGCGGCGTAGGCGTCCCGCTTGTCGCGCTCGTCCAGGTACCCTAGGTCCACGATCTGGTTGCGGAAGCTCATGGGGATCTCCACCGACCCGGACCCGGCCAGCACCAGTTTCACCTCCCGACCGGTGTTTTCCAGGAAATTACAGAAATACCTGACCAGCAGGGGGGTGTTCTTGGGCTTCTCCCGCCGCCCGGTATAGAGGAGGAAATCGCCCTTCAGGGAATAGATGTGGCGGAAGCGTTCCCCATCCGCATGATAGGGATGCAGGGCCGCTCCGCCCACCACCTTTCCCGGGATGTCCGGCCCGTAGAGACGGCGGGCCAGTTCCATCTCCGGGGGGGTGTTGAACATGATGCCCCTCACGGAGTGCATCATGCGGCGGAATATCTCCAGGCGGGCATAAGGTTCGTCGTGCAGGCAGGGCATCACGTAGGACTTTCCCGGGACGGTCTTTACCCCCCAGTAGGTGGTCCCGAACAGGTAGGGGATGAATACGAACGCCCGGTAGTCATCGGCGTTCTTGTCCAGGTAGGAGAGGAGGGCTTCGCTGCATACCAGGCTGCGGCACCAGAACTCCTGTTTCCCGAAGGAGACCCTCTTCCCCTCCACTATCCTGCGCTCCAGGCGGTGGAAACGGCGGGTCAGGCGGGTGCGATCCCAGGGGAAGCGCCGCACGGTCACCCCGTTGATCACCTCCACCTGGTCGGAAAAGCGCTCCTTGCCTTCCCGCCGGTTGAGGTCCACGGCGTCGGTGGTCAGGATCTCCACCGGCCATCCCCGCGAGTGCAGCTCCTCCACCAGCAAGCGGGTTAGCACCTCGGCTCCTCCCACCACCGTCCGGCCGTAGCGGGGAGGCACGAAGGCCACTCTCTCTCCCTTCAATCCCCTCTCACCTCGTATCCGGCGATCACCTGCGCCACGGGCGTCCTTTCTTCCTCAGCGCCGGGCTTCCACCAGGTAGCGGCGCGGCGCGAAGAGCGCCTCCTCCAGGTCCTGGAGCTCCAGCCCCCCGCACCCCAGCCTCTCCATCCAGGCCCGTCTCTCCTCCTCCCGGAAATGGTCCAGGAAGGTTATCTCCACCTCGCGGAAACCGGCGTTTAGCAGCAAGGCCCGCATGGTCTGGGGGTGGACGAGGCGCTCCAGGCTGGGGTCGCCGAAGGCCTCCTCAGTTCCCAGGACCGAGCGCGGGTAGTGGTTGAGGATGACCACCGAACCCGTTTTCTCCACCCGGGAAGCGAGGGCTCCCAGTATCCACAACAGATCCCCCAGCCTGCCCCTCTCCCCCAGGTCCTGGAGGAAGATGGCCGGAAGGGAGTCAACGGACGCCGCCTCCAGATAATCCAGGGGTGAAGCCTGCTGCACCCGGAGCTTCTTCTCCTGGCAAATGCGCACCAGGCGGGGATCCTCTTCCACGCCCAGGGCCCTCCTGCCCTCTTCCCTCGCCGCCTCCAGGAACTCCCCCCTTCCGCACCACAGGTGGAGGATCTCCTCCTCCGGCGGGAATCTCCTGGCCGCCTCGGACAGGTGGCCGCCTCCATCCTCCCCCAAGCCCAACTCCACCCAGGCGTAATACCGGTCCACGCCGCTCTTATAACCCCGCTCCCTTTCCCGTTCGATGATCTCCCTGAAGACCTCCAGGGCCTTGAGCACCTGGGCGTTGAACTGCCTCTGTTTCTCGAAGACCGCGTCCATGTAGGGGGTCATGAAGCGGCGGAGGATCTTCTTGGCCAGGAGGATGAAGGGTCCCAGGGGAGTGCGCCGCGCCCCGATGGGATAATAGCTGCTCACCACGGCGAAATGGCGGGCCAGCTCCACGTTGAAGATGATCTCGTGCAAGGGATCCTGGATGGTCACCTCGCCCCGTTCGCCCAGGCGCATCTTCTCCAGCTCGTCGAGGGGTAATTCCCGGTATAGCCCCGCCGCTCGCTTTTCCTCCGCCCGCCTCTTGATGTCCTCCATGAGGCGGCGCACGTCCACCCCCTCCAGGTCATCGGGGATGCTCACCGCTCCCTTCGCTTCCAGGCCCTTCTCTTCCTTTTGCTCCACGCCCGGCTTCACCGCCTTTCCCTAAACCTTCCCCGCCCGCGGACAACCTCCCGGCATCCGCCTAGCCCCCGGAGGAAACCCTTATCTCGCATTCCATGGTCAGGTAGCCGGAATCCCTCCCCGGGGAGGTGACGTCGAAGCAGTACTTCTTGTCCAGCCAGTGATAGTTGACCTGGCCGTCCCGGGTATGGGCAGCCACGGAGACGTAATACCTCCCGTCCAGCATGGAGAGGCTGGGGATGACGAACTCCACCACCCCGCTGCCCTCCACCCGGGGGATATCCACTTCCCGCAGCCGGGTGTTGGTCCCGAAGACCATGAGCCCCAGGCGGTCGTAGAAACCGAAGCCGAAGACCGGGTCCTCCACCGGCTTGCGGGCCGTGTAGCGGAGCCTGAGCACCAGGGGTTCCCCGGTGCGGAAGACCTCCGAGGGCCGGCCCTCACCGTCCAGGAGCTGGACGCTCTCGATGACGATGTCCCGGTTGCCGAACTCGGTGCCCTCCGGCCGCGTGCTCATGGCCTCGTGATAGGCATCCACCACCTCCTGGGGGTCTCCCAGCATCTTCACCCGCCCGCGCTCCAGCCACAGCACGCGGTCGGACACCGCCTCGGCGAGGTCCGCGTTGTGGGTGACCAAGACGATGGTCTTGCCGCTCTCCTGAAGCCTGGATATGCGGTCCAGGCACTTGGCCTGGAAGGACTCGTCTCCCACCGCCAGCACCTCGTCCACCAGCAGGATGTCCGGGTTCACGTTGATGGCGATGGAGAAACCCAGCCGCACGTACATCCCGGCGGAGTAGTTCTTCACCTGGTTGTCGATGAAAGGCCCCAGGTCGGAGAAGTCGATGATGTCCTGGAAGATGGGCTCCAGGTCCTTTTTCCTGATGCCCAGGATGGAGGCGTTGAGGTAGATGTTTTCCCGCCCCGTCAGGTCGGGGTGGAACCCGGCCCCCAGGTCCAGCAGGGCGGCGATGGTCCCGTGGGTGGCGATACTTCCCCGGTTGGGTTTCATTATCCCGGTCATCAGGCGGAGCATGGTGGACTTGCCCGAACCGTTGGGGCCGATGACGGAAATGGTCTCCCCCTTGTAGACGGTGAGGTCTACGTCCTGCAGCGCCCAGAAGAGCTCGTACCCCCGCTTGCGCCAGTTGACCACCTTTTCCTTGAGGGAGCGGTTTATGTCCCGGTAGAGGCGGAAGCATTTCCCCACCCCCCGCAGCTCCAGGGCGGGGACGTCCGAGACTAGCCGCGCTCCGATCTCCCTGGCCACGGTCATATGAACTCCGCGAACCTCCCTTCCAGGCGGCAGAACAGGTAGTACCCCGAGATCAGCAGGAAAACCGAGAGCACCACGGCATAAACGAAACCCTCCACCGAAAAGTAGGCCGCCTGGGGCCCGTTGGCCGGCGAATTGTAGGTGATGCGCTGCCAGAGGAGGACGATGTGGGCCATGGGGTTGAGCATATAGATCCTCTCCGCCCAAGCGGGGAAGCTCTCCTGGATGAAGGATATGGGGTAAACCACCGGGGTTATCCAGAACCAGGCCAGGAGGGCTATCTCCGTGAAATGCTGGATGTCCCGGAAGAAGACGTTGAGGGCCGAGAGATAGAGGGAAAGCCCCGCCGTGAACACCAGCTGCAGGAGGAGGAGCAGGGGCATGGCGAAGATCCAGGGGGACAGGCTCAACCGGAAGATGAGAAGGAAGACCACCAGCACCAGCTCCTGGAGAAGGAAATGGAAGGAGGCGGCCCCGATATAGGAGAGGGGGAGCACCTCGCGGGGGAAATAGACCTTCTTCACCAGGTCGGCGTTGTTCACCACCGAGCTCACCGACTGCATGAGGCTCAGGGAGAAGAAGTTCCAGGGCAGGATCCCCGAGAGCAGGTAGAACTCGTAACGGGTCATCCCCAGGGCCCGCAGCTTGAAGATGATCCCGAAAGCCACGTAGTAGACGGCCAGCATCATCACCGGGTTGACCATGGACCACAGGAACCCGATGAACGAGTTCTTGTACTTGACCTTCACCTCCTTGACGGTGAGGTTGAGTAGCAACTCCCGGTAGAAGAAAAGCTTCCTAAGATATTCCTTCATGGTTACATGACGTTAATACACCGCGGCATTGCCGCACAAGTGACCCCGACCGTCGCGCGGGGCCTCGCATCTTCTCGCCCGCGCGGGATGTGCCGCCACCCTTCCACCCCTTTCGTCCCCGGGGACGGAGACCCGTACTCCGAGCCGGCCCATGCCTTTCCACGTTATGTAGGGCTCCCCGCAAACCAACCCGGGGCTCGCCCCGCCCACTGCTTCCGGGAGCTCCCCGCCTTTCCCGTAAGGCGACCGGGTCCCGCCCGACCCCCCTCATCCCCCCGAGGCCATGGAATATAATATCATCCGATCCACCACATCCCCCCAACCCTGAGGAGGGCGAGCGTGGAAAGGGACGCGGGCCGCGGACGGGAGAGGAGGTTGTGACATGCGACCCGAAAGACTGGAGGGCAGGGACATGGGAGCGGGACGCCTGCCGGGACGCGCCGGGCGTTGGCTCAGGCGCCGCCTGCGCAAGATCTTCTTTCGGGTGCTGCCGCGGAAATCCATCTACCAGCGGGTGCTCACCCCGGATTTCTATTCCCACGACTATTTCGACCGCAGAAAGGACCCCCTGCGGGAAAGCGGGTACGGTGAGGCCCTCACCTACCGCGAGGAGTTCCGGGAGGTGGCGGAGGTGGCCCGCGACCTCTTCCGGCCCACCCGGGTACTGGACATGGGATGCGCCAAGGGATTCCAGGTGCTGGCCTTGCGCCGCGCGGGAATGGAAGCCTGGGGTATCGACATAAGCGACTACGCGGTCAGCGAGGCGCCGGCGGAGGTGGAGCCCTACCTGAAGGTGGAGGAGTACCGCAAGGTTCATTTCCCCGACCAATATTTCGACCTGGTCCTGGCCATGGAGGTCCTGGAGCACATCCCCCCCACGGATATCCGAAAGGTGGTGGAGGAGCTGCACCGCCTCACCTCCCGCTGGATATGGGCCACCATCCCCTGCTTCGGGACCAACCCCTTCGGCCCGGACGGCTGCCTGGAGGGCAAGATACAGCCCGAACGCATAAGCTACTACCGCAAACACGTCGTGGACCTGGCCTCCTTCCGCCACCTGGTACGGGACATCGAGGGCTATCCCATCCACGGACACCTCATCGCTGCCAGCTTCGACTGGTGGACGGCCCTCTTCACTTCCCTGGGATTTTTACGCCGCGGGGACCTGGAGACGGAGATCAACCGCCGCCTGGGTCCCGCCCGGGAGGGTATCTGGAATTGCCTGGTCTTCGAGAAGGTGCGGGAGGGTTCACCCGTCTCCCTGGAGCCGGTGAGGCTGACGGAGGCCGATTTCAGCTCCGGGGGAAACGGTACCTGGTCGGCCACCCTTCCCGCCCTGCCCACCGGCGTTCACCGCCTGGACCTGGAGCTGCGGGTCCAATGGATTAACTGGCGCAAGCCGGACGAAGACCGCCTCCTCTCCGTGAGGTGCACCTCCCCCGGAGGGGACCGGGTCCTGGGGATGCGCCTGGTGAGTTACGGCGAGGCCCGGAGGAGGAAGAGCGGCCGACTGCTGCCGGTGGAGATGACCCTGGCCTGTCCCGCGGACACGGAGGTGCGCATGGAGGTGTGCATGGCCGACGAAAGCAGGGTACAGCCCCTCCTCTCGGTGGTGGGAGGGTCTTCTTCCCACCTCCGACCCGCGCCTCAGGAACCGGTATAACCCTCGGCGAAATACCACTTCGTGGAGGTTCCGGAAAGGCCCTGGGATGCGTGCCCGCCCTTCCTTCCCCCGTAGTCGAAATACATGGCCCGCTCCACGACCACGCCCCTCCCGTCGACCTCCTCCACCAGGACGGAGACGTCGTCGGAGGGTACGAGGTCATCCACGTGCAGGGTGTAGCGGGAGCGGGGAGCCAGGTCCGCGTAGACTTCTTTCTCCAGCCCCCTCTGGGTGAAGAGGGAGATCCTCACCCGCGCCGCCTCCTGGAGGGGGTTGCCCACCAGCACGTACTCGTCGAATTCCCCTCCCGTGTACCCCTCCGCCAGGAACCAGCGGTCGGCCGCCGCCCGGGAACCCATGGCGCAGCTCCCGTCTTCCCGGCCGAAATAATCGAAGTACATGGCTCGCTCCGCCACCACCGGGCGGTCGCTCTCCAGGGTCACGGCCACCTCCGCCCGGGGAAGGTAATCGTCCACGTGGAAGGTGAGGCGGGAACCAGCGGCGGCGGTTTTCTCCACCGTGACTTCCCCTCCCCCGCCCTGGGGAAGCAGGTGAAACCTGACCGTGGCCGGCTGATCACCCGGGTTGCCCACCAGGATCCAGGTATCGAAATCTCCTCCCGTGTACCCCTCGGCGAAATGCCACTGCGTGGACAACTCGGGCGCGCCCTCCGCCGTATGCCCCCCTTTTCGGCCCTGGCTGTCGAAGTACATGGCCCGCTCCACGGCCAGGGGCCGCTCCGCGGCGACCTGGGTGGAGAAGGCGCAGGCGGAGAAACCCTCCTGGGCGTCCACGGGAAGGGTCAGGCGGGCGGATGCCGGGACTTCCACCTCCAGGTTCCGCGTGTACCCGTCCTCCCGCATGAGGCGTACCACCGCGTGGGAGGCCTGGTCGCCGGGGTTGTAAAGGAGTATCCAGGTATCGAAGGAGAGGGCGGTGTAGCCCTCGGCCAGGTACCAATTATCGGAAAGCCCGGAGAGGCCCGGGCTGCAGGAGCCCCCGTCCAGGTTTCCCCGGTAGTTGAAATACATGGCCCGCTCCGCCGCTATCTCCCGATCGGCCTCCACCCGCACCGCCACCTCCTCGCCGTCCAGGTGGTCGTTGACCCGCACCGTCCTGCGGGTGAAGGGGGGCAACTCCACGGCGGCTTCCGCCGTCCTCCCCCCGCCGGACATCCTCACCACGGCGCTGGCCGTGCTCCCCGAGGGGTTGGCCAGGAGGATGTACTCCTCGAAGTTCTCCGGCCGCAGGTGGACCATGGCGCTCCTCAGGCCGAGGAGGGAACGTAGTTGTTCGCCGGACACGGTCACCTTCCCGGCGCTGCCGTTGAACACCGCCCACCTCACCCTGCCGCTGGGAGTGCGGCTGGAGAGGTCCACGGAATAGAGGGTCCCCACGTAGGTGCCGGAGCCGGCGTTCAACCGGGATTCTATCTCCTCTCGGGACATGGTCAACGTCCAGTGGGCGTAGGGGTTCACGGCATCCATGCAGTAGGGGTCGGGGACGCCACGCAGGTAGGGGACGGGGCTTCCTCCCCACACGTCCTCGTTGTTGTCCGTGTGTCCTCCGCAGGAGGAGGAATAGAAACACTGGGCCACCTGCCCCTGGTAGGTGAGCACCTTACCCGCCGTGGCGTCCACCGCCTGCACCCACCCCGTGTCCTTCTCCTTGTCGTAGCCCTGGTAATACTGGCAGTGCACCTCGTCACAGAGGTTGAAGTTGGAGGAGGCGTGCTTATTCATGAAGCGCACGGCGTACGACCGGGCCGCCACCGCCTGGGCCCGCACCGCCTCCTGGGGCCAGCTCCCCGGCACCTCCGCCACACCCTTCAGGTAGGTCTCGAACCAGGAGATGAGGATGGCCCGCAGGGCGTAAGGCGACCCGTACACGTTGAGCTCCAGGGGGGTGATGGCCGAAAGGTGGCTCAGGCGGCGGTTCCCGTTCTGGGGCAGTCGGAGCACGTTGCCCTCCTCCGTCCCCCTCACGTAGACGGGCTGCACGGGGCCCCCGTAGGGGGTCCCATTGAGGAGGGAGCCGTCGGGGCGATAGATGAGGAATCGGCCGTCGGAGGAGGGCCTCACCCTCCAGGTGCTCCCCTGGCTCATGGTTCCTCCCGGGATATCCCCCGCCGAGGTGAAGAGGACGAAACTCCCGCTGTCCGCAGTCAGCTGGATCTCGCCCAGGCCCTCGAGAAGGCCCACCCGGATGGAGGGAGGGCAGTTCCAGTCAGTCACCTGGGTCCCCTGGAAATAATAGGTAAGGATCTGCTGGTAGTTGAACCCCGCCGCCGCCATCCCCCGTGCCCCGTACTGGCACATACCCACGCCGTGCCCCCATCCCGAGCCGTCGAAGGTGTAGGTCTCGCGCAGCGCCGCCGCCCTCTCTCCCCCCATGGGGAAAAGAAAAAGGGTGGCCGCCAAGAGGACGGTGGCCGTCCCGGCGGCAAGGAAGCCTCCACCCCGGCGTTTCCAGCTCATCCCGTCACGCTTCAAGGCCATCCCCCCATCCTTTAACAACGCCTTCCCCAAAGGAACGAAGTTTCAGTACTTTGAATTCCCTCCTCTTCTCCGAGTTCCCCATCGGAATCAAGAGAGGCTCCGGGGATCGGAAGCCGGGGGGTCGGTCGCAGCGAGCGTTTCAGCGAGCGAGACCGTTACCGCCGGCTTCCCCTCCATCCTCCACGCGACGCCAATATCCATAACCAGGTCCACTGCCTACTTCGTCTCCTCCCAGAGGGCGTTCAGCTCCTCCAGGCTCATGTCCTCCATGGAAAGGCCCCTCCTCCGGCATTCCTCCTCCACGGCCCGGAAGCGCTCCGCGAACTTGCGGGCCGAGCCACGCAGGGCTATCTCGGGGTCCACCCGGAAGTGGCGGCAAACGTTGACCACCGTGAACAGGAGGTCACCCAGTTCTTCCTCCAGGCCCTCGCCGCCCCGGCGCAAGGCCACCTCCACCTCCCGCAGTTCCTCACCCAACTTGGGGAGAACCTCCTCTCCCGCCCCCCAGTCGAAGCCCACCCGCGCCGCCCTGGACTGCAGCTTGTAGGCGTGGATCAGGGCGGGCAGGCCCTCGGAGATACCGTCCAGGAGGGAGGGTTCGCCCCGTTCCTCGGCCTTTATCCTCTCCCAGCGGGAGATGACCTCCTCCGGAGTCCGGGCCTCCGCCTCCCCGAAGACGTGGGGGTGGCGGCGGACCAGTTTCTCGATTATCAGGCGCAACACCTCGTCGATGTCGAAGACCCCCTCCTCCTTTCCCAACTGGGCGTGGAGCACCACCTGGAGGAGGAGGTCTCCCAGTTCCTCGCAGAGGTGGTCCCAGTCGCGGTGGCCGATGGCGTCCACCGCCTCATGGGCCTCCTCCACCATGTGGCGGGCCAACGACTCGTGGGTCTGCTTGCGGTCCCAGGGGCACCCCCCGGGACCCCTCAAACGGGCCACGAGATCCACCAGCCGTCGGAAGTCGAATACCTCCGCCTCCGGGAGTGGGGGGACCCAAATGGTGGTCAGGTGATCGAACCTCTCCGCGCGGTCCAGGTCCTCCAGGGGGACGGTCTCCACCTCCTCCCCGGGGCCTCCAGCCCCCTTGACCACCTGGACCGGATGCCCGGGCGGATAGGCATCGAGAAGGACCGCCTTCACCTCCGAGGCTTTGAGCCTCGTGTCCACCTGGGCCAGCATCAGGCCGACCCTCAGGTCCAGGACCCCCGCGCCCGTCTCCAGGATGCTCTCCCCGTCCAGGAGGAGCACCCCTTCCAGCGCGTCCCGGCGCAGCAAGGCCAGGACGGCATCGAAGAAGCTCACCCCGTTGTGCAGGCGAACTTCCACCCGCTCCCGCAGCAGCATGGTCACCGTGCGCTCCGCCACCAGCGGATGCCCGGGGACGGCGTACCAGGCGGTCCCACGCTCCAGGGCGCGTTTCACCACCTCGCCGACGATACCCCGATAGGCCTCCTCCAGGTCCCCTGCCCGCTCGTAGCATCGGTCCAGGGGGCGGAGCCGTATTCCGCGTTCCCTCAGCTCCTCCACGCAGGGGTGCCTCTCCGTGCGCAGCAGGACCTCGTCCGCGGCCCGCAGCATCTCCCAGGTCTCCAGGGTGAGCAGGGAAAGGGGGCCCGGTCCCAGCCCCAACACGTGGACCACCGGACACCTATCCTTCACCGCCCCATCCTCCCGCCGTCCCGGGTCCCTTCGGCCACTCCTTTCTCCTTCCATCCCCCTTCTCCCACCCATCCGTCGAACTCCGCCGGGTTAGTATAACACCAGTCCTTCCATGAGGTCTTCCGCGCGCCTGCCGGCTCTCCCCGCGCCGCCACCACTAAACCACGGTGGCCCTTGCACGGCTCACCCTGGATCGTCTCTGGCCCACCTCCACCGCGACCTGGGGAACGCCTTCCCGGCCTTCCCCATCCCGTTTCCCTCTTACCGCCGGGGAAGCGTCCCCGAGAACCGCCCGCCGATACCCTCCCGCCCCCGCCTCCTTCAACCACGCGGCGATGCATTCCAGGTGGCTGGTTTCCGAACCGGCCCGTGAGCCGGGCGGGAAGGAGAGGACCACTTCCCGCAGTCCCCGTAGGGGGCCCTATCCCCAGTCCCGGGCCCGGGAAACCGCCTCCTTCAACCACGCGGCGATGCATTCCAGGTGGCTGGTTTCCGAACCGGCCCGTGAGCCGGGCGGGAAGGAGAGGACCACTTCCCGCAGTCCCTCCCGGAAGCCGGCCTTCCTCCACGGGTAACCCGCCTCCCCGGCCGCGGCAAGGAAAACCCTCGGGGCCACCGGTGCCCTGGCCCCCAGGCGCAAGCTGACCTCTTCCCGGCCATGGCCTACCTCCCGAACCCCCGCCTCCAGGCAGGCCAGGCGCAGGCGGGCCACGGCAAAGAGGTTCTCCACCTCCGGGGGCAGGGGACCGTAGCGGTCCCGCACCTCGGCGGCCAGGGCCTCCACCTCCTCCTCGCCCTCCGCTTCCCCCAGGCGGCGATAGATCTCTATGCGGCGGGAGGCCCGGGAGACGTACTCCTCCGGGATATAGGCTCGCACCGGAAGGTCGATGGCCACCTTGGAGCCCCGCGGTCTCCTCACCCCGCGCAGCTCGTCCACCGCTTCCGCCAGCATGCGGCAGTAGAGCTCGAAGCCCACCGCCTCCACGTGGCCGTGCTGCTCCGGCCCTAAAAGGTTCCCCGCCCCCCGTATCTCCAGGTCCTTCATGGCCACCCGCAGCCCGGACCCCAGCTCCGAGAAATCGCGGATGACCTTGAGCCTCTGGGCGGCGCCGTCGGTTATGCGCCCCCCGGGATGGAAGAGGAAGAAAGCGTAGGCCTGACGGTCGGCCCGGCCTATCCTGCCCCTCAGGTGGTAGAGCTGGGAGAGCCCCAGGTTCTCGGCGCCGTCCACGATGAGAGTGTTCACGTTGGGTATGTCCAGGCCCGATTCCACGATGGTGGTGCACACCAGTACGTCGGCGCGACGGGCCACGAAGTCCTCCATCACCTTCTCCAGGCGGCCCTCCCTCATCTGCCCGTGTCCCACCAGCACCCGGGCCTCGGGGACCAGCTCCCTAACCCGGCGGGCGGCCCTCTCGATGCTCTGCACGCGGTTGTGCACGTAGAAGACCTGTCCTCCCCTGGCCAGTTCCTTGCGGATGGCTTCTTGAATCACCTCCTCGTCGTAGGGGCCCACGGAGGTGATCACCGCCCGCCGGTCCTCGATGGGGGTGTCCATGACGCTCATGTCCCGGATCCCGGAGAGGGACATCTGCAGCGTCCGCGGGATGGGAGTGGCGGTGAGGGTGAGGACGTCCACGTTCCGGCGCAGGGCCTTGAGCCTTTCCTTCTGGGCCACCCCGAAGCGGTGTTCCTCGTCCACGATCAGGAGCCCGAGGTCAGCCGGGCGCACGTCCTCCTGCAGCAACCGGTGGGTACCGATGACCACGTCCACCTCGCCCCGGGCCACGGCCTCCAGAACTTCCCGCTGTTCGCGCGGGCTGCGGAATCGGGAAAGAACCTCCACCCTCACCGGGAAAGGGTGGAAACGCCGGGTGAAAGTGCGGTAATGCTGCTGGGCCAGGACGGTGGTGGGCACCAGGACCATGACCTGTTTCCCGTCCATGACCGCCTTGAAGGCGGCGCGCACCGCCACCTCCGTCTTCCCGAACCCCACGTCGCCGTAGACCAGGCGGTCCATGGGCACCGGCTTTTCCATGTCCTCCTTGACCTCCCGGATGGCCCTTTCCTGGTCGGGCGTCTCCACGTAGGGGAAGGAGTCCTCCAGCTCCCGCTGCCATGGGTCGTCGGGGGCGAAGGCGTGCCCCTCGCTGGCCATGCGTTCCGCGTAGAGGCGCAGTAGATCCATGGCCATCTCCCGGGCCGATGCCCGGGCCCGCCTCTTCACCTTCCTCCAGTGGTGCCCGGACAGGCGGTGTACCTCCGGCCTCTCCGCCCCCACGTAACGGTGGACCAGGTCGATGCGGTCCACGGGGACGTAGAGGGTGTCCCCGCCGGCGTAACGGAGGAGGAGGTATTCCCGCGGTTTGCCGTCCACCTCGCGCCTTACCAGGCCCCCGTAAACGGCGATACCGTGGTTCACGTGGACCACGAAATCGCCCTCCTCCAGTTCCCACCATCCTTCCAGGGGGCGCGCCGCGCCGCGCTCCCCGGCGGCCACCCTCGCCCGGCGGCGGCCGAAGACATCCGCGTCGCTGAAGAGGGCCAGCCCCCGGTCGGCGAGGAGGAAACCCCGTCCCCAACTCACGACCGCCATCCGCACCGTCCCGCGGGCCGGCGCGCCCCTGTCGACCACCGGTATTCCCTCCTCCAGCAAGGCCTCCCGCATCCTCTGCAGGCGCCCCTCGGTCTCCAGGAGGACCACCACCCTGAAACCCTCCTTCACCAGCCCTTTCAGTTCGCCGAGGAACTCCCCCACCCGTCCCCCGAACCCGCTCGCGGCCCGGGAACGGAGCTGAAGATGGGCCGTCCCGGCCATGGGGTCCAGCTCCACCAGCGCGGTTTTCATGGAAATTCCTTCCAGGTCAGGCTCCAGGGTCTCTTCGGAGCTCCGCCAGCGCCGGCGCAGCAGCGGGGGTTGCAGGAGCACCAGGGCGCCCTCGGGCCCCAAAAGCCCGGGAAGGTCTCGGGGCTCGCCGGGAAGCGAGCGCACGGGGAAGAACTCCACTTCCCGGAGAGCCTCCCGCGAGCGCTGGTCCTGGGGATCGAAGAACCGCATGCGCTCCACCCGGTCGCCGAACCACTCCACGCGCACCGGGGCCCTCAAGGCCGGGTCGTAGACGTCCAGGATGCCGCCCCGCACGGCGAACTGGCCTCCACCCTCCACCAGGTACTCCCGACGGTACCCCATATCCGTAAGCCGCCCCAGGACCTCGTCCCGGTCCGCCTCCTCTCCCTCGCGCAGTCGCACGGGAGAGGCGGAAAGTTCCCCGCCCGGGAAGGGATGGGCCATGGCCAGGCCCTCGCATATCACCGCCGCATGGCGCCCCTCCCTCAAGGCGGCCAGGGCCCTGGCGCGCAGGGAGACGGCCTCCGGGTCCTCCCCCCTTTCCCCGGCGATGACCAGCTCCCGGTAGGGGAGCTCCATCACCTCCGCGGCGGACAGGAGGCGGCGCAACCGCTCCGCCGTCTCCGCCGCTTCCTCCGAGCCCGGAACGGCCACCAGCATGGTGCCGGAAAGGAAACGGAACAGGGAGGCCAAAAGGAAGGGGTGGACCTCCTCGGTGGCGCGCAGCACCAGGCGCCCCCTCCGGGGGAGCATGGCCCGCAGGTCCCCTCCCAGGGAGGCCTCCACCTCCGCCATCAGGAACTCCAAGATTTCCTCCTCCGGCTCCATAGCGTCCCTACTCACACCGCGTTCGCCTTCCTTGCCCGGACCGGGGCCGCTTTTCCCGCGGGCCGGCCCAGGCCGCCCGCGGCTTGGGCTTCGGCCGGCGGTCTCCGGTAATCGATACCCTCTCCTCCCCCCTCCGCCACTGCCCTCGGGCAACCGCCGAAAGCGGGCACGCGGCATTTGGGGAAAGGCTTCTAGGCCTCGGTGCTCCGCACCCAGGCCTATTAACATTCTAACCCTAACCGGGGCGTAAACCTTGGGGCCGCCGGGGCAAGCGGCATGGGCCGCCTTTCTTTTAACAGATCGTGAACCCGACCGGGGCGTAAGCTTTGCGCCGCGGGGATCACCCGGGCATATGACCCAATATTTCACGAGGCGCTCCCGGGGTTGAAAGGTGTCCAGAGGCCGCCCCGGACGATGCGGGATGGTTCAGGTGAGTACTTTCGGAGTGAAAAAGGGCGGGAGCGGGAGGCCAACCTGTCATCCTGGCAAAACAAGCAAAACGGAGATGAAGAAAGGGGTGATCTATCTTGCTGCCATCCATGGAACTACAACCGGTATCCGAAACGAAGACCCTTGAAGAGGTGGAGGGGAAGACGGCGGAGGCGCTCTTCGAGGTGGGCCGGGCCATCCTCAAGGCCTACCTGGAGCCTCCGGACGAGGCCCTCATGGTTCGTGTAAAGAATAGGTGGGTTTAGGGAGAGATCTCCAAAACAGGAGAGAAACCTCTCTGATATCCTGATGGAAAACCAAAACCGAACCAGGAAGGAGGTTTCTCTCAATGAAGATGGTA
>JACIXB010000014.1 GCA_014360685.1 Actinomycetota bacterium
TGCTACCATCTTCATTGAGAGAAACCTCCTTCCTGGTTCGGTTTTGGTTTTCCATCAGGATATCAGAGAGGTTTCTCTCCTGTTTTGGAGATCTCTCCCTAAACCCACCTATTCTTTACACGAACCATCCGCTTTACGTCGGCCTCAATCTCCCCGCTCCACACGAAACTCGGTCTCGTGCCGATACGAAATATGGTTTTCAAGGTATGCTTGCCAAGTTCCCGTTCTCGGGGGCCGTATGTCATTGTTGTGCGCGGTGACGATTATCGATATCCTGCCGGGACTTGCCCCACAATGAAAAGGCCCCACTTAGAATTGGGGCCCTCGGGTATCACCGGGCTTCCTTTACAATTCGATGCCCAGGAAACGGGCGGCCAGGTCCTTGACCGTGGCCCGCAACCCCTCCACTTCCTCCGGGGATAGTTCGTCGGGATACTTGCCGCCCACCATCTGGCTGATCTCCGTGAGACGCACGGCGGCCTTCACGTAGCGCACGATGGTGGGAAGGTCGCCCTTGAGGCGCAACTTTCCCTGCATCATCCCCTTGACGGCGTCCAGCTGGCCGCGGCCCACCTCCATCCAGCGGTCCGCGGAGCCGGTGATGACGAAGTCCCCGGCCTCGCCCACCTCCGGGGGGACGATGCGCGCCTTGCGGCACTCACCGTGCCAGAGGTCCAGGAAGATGTAGAGGTCGATGTCCAGGCCGTACTGGGGGGCCTTCTCCACGTGCAGGACCACGCTTCCCTCCCAGTTCTTGGCCAACTCCCGGTAGGTGGTGTCCTCGTTGATGGCCTTTTCGTAAAGGGCCACCCACTCGGGGGTGAAGTAGATGTAGGGTTTGGGCTCCGACTCCATGCGCTTTGCCAGTTCTTCCTGGTAGGCCTTCTCCCATTCCTCGGTGCCGTAGGCGATTCCCATGCTTACCCCCTTTCGCCGACTCGGGATACAGCCCGACAACCTCCCTTCCTTGGGCGCGACTTGCAGGACCCTATGCATTAGTATACCAACGGGTTTACATGTATTGAAGGGGAGGGCGTTGATGTTGATTGCGTTTCCTGAAGTTAGAGCGGCCTCATAGCCACCGGCATCCCCGAAGGAAGGGACGGACATGCCTCACCCTTTCCTGCGCCCTTTCCCCCGTCACCACCAGTCCCTATAATAGACGGAAGACTTGGGACGGGAGGTGGGAAAGATCCCCATGGAAAGGGCCATAATCCTGCTCGAGGATGGGAAATACTTCACCGGCACGCCCTTCGGCGCCAGGGGGGTGCGCACGGGCGAGCTGGTTTTCAACACCAGCATGACCGGTTACCAGGAGATCCTCACCGACCCCTCCTATAAGGGCCAGATCGTCACCATGACCTATCCCTTGATCGGCAATTACGGGGTAAACGAGGAGGACGTGGAGTCCCGCGGTCCCCAGGTGGAGGGCTTCGTGGTCCGGGAGTGCTGCCGCTATCCGTCCAACTGGAGGGCCACCCATTCCCTTGACGAGTATCTACGGGAACACGACATAGTGGGCATCGAGGGCGTCGACACCCGGGCCGTGACCCGGCACATCCGATCCATCGGGGCCATGATGTGCATCGTGTCCTCCGAGGACGCCGACCTGGCCGAGCTGAGGCGCTTACTGGAGGAGGCCCCTCCCTACGTGGGCGTGGACTTGGTGAAGGAGGTCACCTGCGGCGCGCCCCACCGCTTCGATGAGGAACCCCTACCACCCATGGGGAGGGGGGTCATGCCGGAGGTCCCCGGCCCCGGAAAACGGCCCCTGCGCGTGGTGGCCTATGACTGCGGCATAAAACGAAACATCCTTCGCATCCTCTCCGCCCTGGGGTGCGAGGTGGTGGTGGTCCCCGCGGACACCACCGCCTCCCGGGTGCTGCAACTGGGACCCGACGGCATCTTCCTCTCCAACGGGCCGGGGGACCCGGCGGCGGTGACCTACCTCATCGAGGAGGTGGCCAAGCTCATCGGGGTAAAGCCCATCTTCGGCATCTGCCTGGGTCACCAGATTCTGGGGCTGGCCCTGGGGGGCCGCACCTTCAAGCTGAAGTTCGGGCACCGCGGGGCCAATCACCCGGTCAAGGACCTGCGGAGGGGGAACATCCTCATCACCGCCCAGAACCACGGTTTCTGCGTGGACCTGGAGAGCATCGCCTCCGAGGTGGAACCCACCTTCGTCAACCTCAACGACGGCACCCTGGAGGGGTTCCGCCACCGCCGCTACCCGGCCTACTCCGTGCAGTTCCACCCCGAGGATTCGCCGGGCCCCCACGACGCCGTGTACCTCTTCGGGGACTTCATCCGCGACATGCGCGCCTGGCGGGGTGAGGCCCATGCCTAAGCGCACCGACATCCGCAAGATATTGATTATCGGCTCCGGCCCCATCATCATCTCCCAGGCCTGCGAGTTCGATTACTCGGGGACCCAGGCCTGCAAGGCCCTTAAGGAGGAGGGCTTCCGGGTGGTGCTGGTGAACTCTAATCCGGCCACCATCATGACCGACCCGGAGATGGCCGACCGCACCTACATCGAGCCCATAACTCCCGAGGTGGTGGCCCGCATCATTGAGAAGGAGAGGCCGGATGCACTTCTCCCCACCCTGGGAGGCCAGACGGGCCTCAACACGGCCATCAAGGTGGCGGAGATGGGTGTCCTGGACGATTTCGGCGTGGAGATGATCGGCGCCAACTACGAGGCCATCCGCAAGGCGGAGGACCGGGACCTCTTCCGGCAGGCCATGGCCTCCATCGGGCTGGACCTGCCCCGCTCCGGCCTGGCCCATACCATGGAGGAGGCCCGAGCGGTGGCCGCGGAGCTGGGATTCCCCCTTATCATCCGTCCCGCCTTCACCCTGGGGGGGACGGGAGGAGGCGTGGCCTTCAACGCCGAGGAGTTCGAGCGGGTGGCTGCCGCCGGGCTGGATGCCTCCATGATCAGCGAGATCCTCATCGAGGAGTCGGTGATGGGGTGGAAGGAGTACGAGCTGGAGGTGATGCGCGACCTCAAGGACAACGTGGTCATCATCTGCTCCATCGAGAACTTCGACCCCATGGGCATCCACACCGGGGACTCCATCACCGTGGCCCCCGCCCAGACCCTCACCGACCGCGAGTACCAGCTCATGCGGGACGCGGCCATCGCCATCATCCGGGAGATCGGGGTGGAGACGGGAGGTTCCAACATCCAGTTCGCCGTCAACCCGGACAACGGGCGCATGGTGGTCATCGAGATGAACCCCCGGGTCTCCCGCTCCAGCGCCCTGGCCTCCAAGGCCACCGGCTTCCCCATCGCCAAGATCGCCGCCAAGCTGGCCGTGGGCTACACTTTGGACGAGATCCCCAACGACATCACCCGGGAAACCCCGGCCTCCTTCGAGCCCACCATCGACTACTGCGTGGTCAAGATCCCCCGCTTCACCTTCGAGAAGTTCCCCGGCGCCGATCCTACCCTGGGCATCTCCATGAAGTCGGTGGGCGAGGTGATGGCCATCGGGCGTACCTTCAAGGAGGCCCTTCAGAAGGGCATCCGTTCCCTGGAGATAGGACGCTACGGTCTGGGCAGCGACCGCAAGGAACTCATGAGCCCCAGGGGATTGAGCACTCCGGAGGAGAGGGAGGAGGCCCTGGCCGTGGTACGGGAAAAGCTCACCACCCCCAACGCCGAGCGCCTCTACTACATCCGCTACGGCTTCCAGCTGGGAATGTCTTCCAGGGAGATGTACGAGCTCTCCGGCATAGACCCCTGGTTCCTGGAGAACATCCGGGAGATTGTGGAAGAGGAGGACAGGTTACGGGGCTGCCGGCTCGACGACCTGAGCGACGAGGAGCTCTTCCGGGCCAAGTCCATGGGTTTCTCCGACGTCCAGCTCTCCTTCCTCCTGGAGTGCGAGGAGAAGGAAGTGCGGGAGAGGCGCCGCTCCTCGGGCATCCGTCCCGTGTGCAAGCTGGTGGACACCTGCGCCGCGGAGTTCGAGGCCTATACCCCCTACTATTACTCCACCTACGAGAAGGAGGAGGAGCCCCTGGCGGGGCCCCATGCCTCCGCTTCCCGGCCCAAGGTCATGATCCTGGGCGGTGGGCCCAACCGCATCGGCCAGGGCATCGAGTTCGACTACTGCTGCGTGCACGCCTCCTTCGCCCTGCGCGAGGAGGGCTACGAGTCCATCATGGTCAACAACAACCCGGAGACGGTGTCCACGGATTACGACACCTCCGACCGCCTGTACTTCGAACCCCTCACCCTGGAGGACGTCCTGGAGATAATGGAGCGCGAGAAGCCGGAGGGGATCATCGTCCAGTTCGGGGGGCAGACACCACTCAACCTGGCCGTCCCCCTCATGCGGGAAAACGCCCCCATTATCGGCACCAGCCCCGATTCCATCGACCGCGCCGAGGACCGGGACCGCTTCAAGGCCTTGTTGCACAAGGTGGGATTGCGCCAGCCGGAGAACGGCACGGCCATGTCCTTCCGTGAGGCCCTGGAGGTGGCCCACCACATCGGCTACCCGGTGGTGGTGCGGCCCTCCTATGTCCTGGGAGGGCGGGGTATGGAGATCGTCTACGACGACGCGGCCCTGGAGGAGTTCATGCGCGAGGCAGCCGATGTCTCACCCGATCACCCCGTGCTCATCGACAAGTTCCTGGAGGAGGCGGTGGAGATCGACGTGGACGCCGTGGCCGACGGCCGGGACGTGGTGGTGGCCGGGGTCATGGAGCACATCGAGGAGGCGGGCATACACTCCGGCGACTCCGCCTGCGCCATCCCGCCCTTCTCCCTGGGGGAGGCCATGGTGGAGGAGATAAAGGAGGCCACCTACGCCCTGGCCCGCGAGCTCCAGGTGGTGGGGCTCATGAACGTGCAGTACGCGGTGAAGGACGAGAAGCTCTACGTCCTGGAGGTCAACCCCCGCGCCTCGAGAACCGTTCCCTACGTCTCCAAGGCCACCGGGGTGCCCTGGGCCAAGATCGCCACCAAGCTGATGATCGGGAAGACCCTGAGGGAGCTGGGCATCACCCGGGAGGTGGAGATAGAGCACATCGCGGTCAAGGAGGCCGTGCTCCCCTTCAACCGCTTCTTCGGGGTGGATACCATACTGGGGCCGGAGATGCGCTCCACCGGCGAGGTCATGGGCATCGACCGCGACCTGGGCATGGCCTACGCCAAGAGCCAGATCGCGGCGGGGTCGCTCCTTCCCACGTCGGGGAACATATTCGTGAGCGTCAAGGACGGGGACAAGAGGGAGATAGTGCACATCTCCCACCGCCTTCACGAGCTGGGCTTCAGGATCCTGGCCACTAAGGGGACGGCGGAGGTCCTGCGCCGCAACGGCATCCCCGTGGAGGTGGTGAACAAGATGCACGAGGGCCGGCCCCACGTGGTGGACTACATGAAGAACCGCCAGATACAGCTTATCATCAACACCCCTTCCGGGAAGAGGCCGCGCTCCGACCAGTGGTCCATCCGCAGCTACGCCGTTCTATACAATATCCCGCTCATCACCACCATGAGCGCGGCCCGGGCCGCCCTGCACGGCATGGAATCCCTCCTCCGCAGGGGCATGGACGTGCAACCCCTCCAGGACTGGCATGGGGTCAGGTCTTGAAATTTGATACATCCGAGTACCGAAAAATTTAACCCTGGCTTATTTCCCTTTCCATGCGGATACATGACATCCGAGTATCAAATTTCAAGACCTGACCCCTTACGGTTGGAGGAGCTTGCTGAACATGAGGGATTGCGCGGGGTCGTAGTACTCGAGGCTAAGGTAGTAATCCTTCCATTCCTCCCCCCGGGGAAGGTTTTCGGCCCAGAAGTAGAGGGTGAAGGAACGGACGGCACCGGGAGGTATGCGGCTGTGGCTTTCCGGTGCCTGGGGGCAGCGGGACTGGAAGCGCATGGGGTGGTAGATGTAATGCTGTAACGCGTCTCCCAGAGGAGAAGAGGAAGGAGCCACCACCGCCTGGAACAGGTTAGGGTCGAGGGAGACGTCCGCGGAGTCGCGGTTGAGTGCCTCGGCGGCCACCACCAATGTCCTCGTGCCCTCCTCCTCCAGACGGCAGTCCTTCACCGTCAGTTCCACGTCCGCCTTTCCCACCAGGGCCCCCGCCACGCGCACGCTGCCCCGGTTTATCTCCGCGTTCACCGTGAACCAGATCCCCAAGCCCAGGATAATCAAGGGGATGAGGAAGGCTATGAGCAGCCTGGATGGAAACAATACTCCACCTCCTGCTCATGGAACCCTTTTTTGCGCCCCCGTGTCGTCCCCACCGTTTCCCTTTTAGATTATACATACGAGCCGTGCTTTTTTCCTCCATGGCGAGATGCAGGCCTGGGTCGTCCCACGAAAGGGAAAAGAGCCGGGCGCGAAGGCGTGCACCGGCTGCGGTGCTCTCCACCGGCAGGGGAGGCGGTGTCGGTTCCAAAAAAGTTCGGAGTTTTACCTGGAGAGGGCCTATTCTCCACGATCGTAAGCCTTCGTGGGGATGAGGAGAAGGGGGGCTTGGGAGGGTCGGTGCCGGAAAAGGGGTCGTATATAACCGGGGCGATGTATTCAACGAGACTTCCTCGAAGGGATCCGTAGACGGTATCCACGGAACGGAGGTAACCGGCGGGATCGGCCAGCTTACTGTAAATATTTTCCAACAGAAGGTAATACCGGAAGCGCAGGGAGCCGTGCCCCCGTCTCTCCGCGGCCGGTCGAACCTCTCCCTCCAGGCCCTTCTTTTCTCCCTCAAATAAATCGGGAATTCTTCCGCCTTCACCCCTCGGGAGGGCGCCCGGACCAGGTCGTAAAGGGCCTTGTTCAGGGCATAGAAACACATGCCGTAATTGTGGAAGGAAACCAGGGACTGCCCCCATCCCATCTCCTCGTGGGCATCGTGGATGGCATTATATACCCTCATGTGGGAGATGACCAGGTTCTCGGCCGCTTTCCCGGCCTGCCCCGCCCCCCTTTTGCCGCGAGGATGTTCCCCCAGCATGTACATGAGGAGAGCAAGTATGTTGAGCTCGTTGATGGTGAACCACGGGCGTATGGCCTTTTTCCCTGACTGCGGGAGGCGCCGGCGGTTCAGGCCGGTCCGAGGCCATGGGGAAAAAGGGGCCGGGCGTCCCACTGGCCGGGAACGGTGCTCCCGGATAAACGCAGGCCCTGTCACCCGAGAGGGCTAAACCGGATTCGCCGGTCCCCGGAGGGTTTAAGCGACCAAGAGGTACGGATCCCGTTTAACCTCTGGTCCGCGGGGGAATCCTATGCCTTTGAGGGGGAGAACATGAAGGAGATACGCGTCCACGGACGGGGAGGGATGGGCAACGTCACCGCGGCCGAGCTCCTGGCCGAGGCGGCCTTCGCGGACGGAAAATACGCCCAGGCCTTCCCCTTCTTCGGCGCAGAGCGGCAGGGTGCCCCGGTGGTGGCCTTCGTGCGCATAGACGAAAATCCCATCCGCGTCCGCCAGCAGGTTTACAAGCCCGACTATCTCATCGTGCAGGACGTGGGGCTGCTCTACAACGCGGACATACTCAAGGGGTTGAAGCCGGGGGGAGCCCTCGTCGTGAACACCACGCGACCCGGCGAGGAGCTGCCCATAGGCGAGGGCTTCAAGGTTTATACCGTCCCGGCCCTCAAGGTAGCCCTCGAGGTCATCGGCCGGCCGATCATTAACGTGGTCATGGTGGGAGCCTTCGCCTGCGCCACCGGACTGGTGAGGCTGGAGTCGGTCACCGAGGCCGTCAAGGCACGCTTCCCCGGCGAGCTGGGGGAGAAGGAAGCCCTGGCCACCCTCAAGGCCTGCGAGCAGATAGGGGAGTGCGGCTGATGCGCGTCTTCGTGGGAAGGAGGGTAAGGCCCGGTTCCAGCCTGGAGAACAAGACCAGGGCCTGGAGGGGCAAGCACCCCGTATATAAACAGAAGGATTGCATCGGGTGCCGGAGGTGCTTCCTGGGTTGCCCGGAGGGGACGGTGTACCAGCTGGACAAGAAGCGGTTCGACGTCAACCTGGACTACTGCAAGGGGTGCGGTATCTGCGCCCACGAGTGCCCGGTGAACGACATAGACATGGTGCTGGAGGCCGGCTGCGAGGAGCCCTGAGAACCGGAGATGATGGGAGGTTGATTTGCGGGCCATCCTGGAGGGGTCGAAGGCGGTAGCCGAGGCGGTGCGCATGTGCCGCCCCAACCTGGTCTGCGCCTATCCCATCACCCCCCAGACCCATATCGTGGAGGAGCTCTCCCACATGGTGGCCGACGGGCGCCTGGAGGCCGGCTTCGTGCTGGCGGAGAGCGAGTTCGGGGCGGCCTCCATCGTCCTGGGGGGAAGCGTCGTCGGGGGGCGCGCCTACACGGCCACCAGCTCCCAGGGCCTGCTGCTGATGGTGGAGGTCATCTTCAACATCGCCGGGCTGCGCCTCCCGGTGGTCATGACCTGCGCCAACCGGGCCGTCTCCGCCCCCATCAACATATGGAACGACCAGCAAGACGCGGTCTCCATCCGCGACTCAGGATGGATCCAGCTCTACGTGGAGGACAACCAGGAAGCGGTGGACACCCACATCCAGGCCTTCCGCATCGCCGAGGAGCTCATGATCCCGGTGATGGTGTGCATGGACGGGTACGTGCTCACCCACACCATGGAGCCCGTGGACATCCCGGAGCAGGAGGAAGTGGACCGCTTCCTCCCGCCCTACCGGCCCAAGTACAGGTTGGACCCCGATGACCCCTTCACCATGGGGGCCATGGTGGGGCCGGACGCCTACATGGAGACCCGCTACCACGTGCACATGGACATGATGGAGGCCCGCTCGGTCATCCAGAGAGTGGCTGACGATTACGCCCAGGCCTTCGGGCGCCATCACGGTGGCCTCGTCGAGACCTACGATCTCGAGGGCGCCGACGTGGTTCTGGTTTCCATGGGATCCCTCCTGGGCACCATGCGCGAGGCGGTGGACGAGCTCCGGAAGGAAGGCCTGAAGGTAGGCATCCTCAAGGTGCGCTGCTTCCGCCCCTTCCCCAAGGAGGCCATCCACGATGCCCTTCAGGGCATCGAAGTGGTGGGAGTGATCGAGAAGGACATATCCCTGGGCCTGGAGGGGACCCTGTGCTCGGAGATGCGTGCTGCCTTCTGCGGTGAGGAATCACCCAATATTTCAAGTTTCATCATGGGGCTGGGCGGAAGGGATATCACCGTGGAGGAGATAAAACAGGTGGCCCGGGACCTGGCCTCCAATCCCGCCTGCCGGGTGGAGTTCCGCGGTCTCAAGGAGGAGCTGTTGCGGGGTGACGAGGGATGAGCGGAAAATGGCGCTATTTCCGCAAGCCAACCATTAAGCAATACTGCGGCGATGAATGCCGCTGTCAGAGAGGAGTGGGGAAGGAGCTGTTTCCCGATCTCCCGTTAACAAGGTCGGACGCCAGGATACGGGGTGAAAAATGATGAGCGAGGAAACGAGGAAGGTCATCAACCTCTTGGAGCCCGGACACACGGGATGCGCCGGCTGCGGCCAGGCCATAGCCGCCCGCTTGGTGCTCAAGGCGGCTGGACCCAGGGTCATCGTGGCCAACGCCACCGGCTGCCTGGAGGTCTATACCACGACCTATCCCCGTTCCTCCTGGGAGGTACCCTGGATCCACTCCCTCTTCGAGAACGCCGCCGCGGTGGCCGCGGGCATGGAGGTGACCCTCAAGGCCATGGGCCGTTACGAGGGGATAAAGATCATCGCCCAGGCCGGGGACGGGGGCACGGCGGACATCGGAATGGGTTGCATCAGCGGGATGTTCGAGCGGGGCCACGACATCCTCTACGTCTGCTACGACAACGAGGGATACATGAACACCGGGTACCAGCGCTCCGGGCTCACCCCACCGGGGGCGCGCACCACGACCAGCCCGCCAGGGCGTTTCTCCTACGGGAATCGGACCCGCAAGAAGAACATGCCCATGATCGCCGTGGCTCACGGCGTGCCCTACGTGGCCACGGCCACCGTTTCCGAGCCCCGGGACCTCATGCGCAAGGTGCAGAAAGCCCTGGAGATCCAGGGGCCCAAGTACCTCCACATCCTGGTCCCCTGCGTGCCGGGCTGGGGCTACGAATCCGAACTGACCGTGGAGCTGGCTCGATTGGCGGTGGAGACCAACCTGTTCCCGATCTTCGAGGTGGAAAACGGTGTGATTACCAAGGTGAAGAAGCCAAAGGAGACCCGGCCGGTGGAGGATTACCTGCGGCCTCAGCGCCGTTTCGCCCACCTGTTCCAACCGGGAGGTGAGAAAGTCCTGGAGGAAATAAGACGCATTGCCGAGGAGAACTCAAGGCTGGAACCGGGCCCGGCTCGCCTTTTCGGCCCCTCGCTTCCGGAATGATCAGCGTGCGGCCAGACCGAAGATCAGGTAGTCGGCGATGGCATCGGCCGCTTTCTCCGGGTCCAGGCGCTGGTTGAACATGAACATATTCAGTCCCAGGTGCTGGGTGGCCCCGGAGATGAGGTTGCCGATGACGTAGGGATCCACCTTGCGGAAAAGGCCCTGGTCCACCCCCCGCTGGATGAGCTGCCCTATCAGCTCGGCCATGCGACGCTGCCAGTCGATCACCCGGGCGTCTATCTCCGGGTTCATGCCCATTACCTCCTGGATGTAGATGGAGGCGAATTCCAGGTTCTGGGAGAAGTACTCAAAGAGGTCCAGGATGGTGCGCTTGGTGCGCTCCTTGAGCTCCTTTAGGTCGGTGGGCATGTCCTCCAGGTTGCGCTTGACAATGTCCTCCATATTATTGAGGATCCCGTCCACCAGCTCCACGAACAGGTCTTTCTTGCTGTCGAAGTAGCTATAGAAAGTGGCCCGGGCCACGCGGGCTTCCTGGAGGATATCCTCCACCGAACATCGGCTGAAACCCTTGCGGGAAAACACGCGGATTCCCGCGTTGACGATGTCTGCTCGCTTGTCTCTCCTTGGCAACTTGTCTCCTCCTTGCGAATCACGAATAAGAAATGAATTTTTATATATTTTCCCAGCTAAAGGGGTCGATGTCAAATCGTTCTTGCCCTAAATTAATTTCCTAAATTTCTTCACAATGAATAAATGTGTCAGGAGTGACGTATTGTATGGTTGAGGGTCGGAGACTGGATGGTGTGAGGGCGAGACACCGTCTTGGCTAGCGACGCGTTTCCGGCAACTAGTCCTCGGCTCCGAGCAGGATCACGCTAGCTTTTATTCTCGCCCCCAGCTTCCAAATGGCCTTGTTTCATGCGCTTGGGAACTTTCCGATGCCGCGATTCACCGACAAGCCCTTATTTCGATCTGTATATGAAAATACCGTTCAGTGGGATATATGATTCAGTGGAGACCTCCGGCTTCCGGAGTGAGATGTTCACCCCGGCTTCGGGGCTCCCCCGGGAATCCGTCCCCCGGCGCCCCACGGCAATGCCTGAAACATGCTGTACCTAAGGAAGGTAAAGGATCGCGGCGGGCTGGTTCGCATCCGGCGCCCGGCGGCAGTACCGGTTCGTGCCGTGCTTGGCCCCGGTAAACATCCGGTTTCCGGGTGAAAAACAAAAGGAGCCCCGGGTGGCACCCGAGTCGGGAAGACGAAAGGCGAGGAAGTTGTAATGTCGGCTGGATCCGCGGGGGTCGAATATACGTTTGGTCAGCCACAAGTTTCACTTCGACATGTAGGGCGGATCCGCGAGGGTTAAGGGAGGGCTTGGGGTATGGAAATCCCGACCGGGAAAGAGCTCTCGACACTCCGGAGGCGCGTGAAGCGCATCGACCGGATCCTCCTTGCGTGTTACGGGGACCGCCCGTGGTTACCTCGCTTCCCTCACCTACTCGACGGGCTCATCCATACCCTGCTCTCCCAGAACACCAGCGACGTCAATTCCCACCTGGCCTTCCGCCGCCTGAAGGATAGGTTCCCGACCTGGGAGGAGGCCGCCCGCGCCCGGGTGGAGGAGGTCGAGGAGGCCATCCGGCCCGGTGGCATCTCCCGGGTCAAGGCGGAGCGGATAAAAACGCTCCTCGAACTGGTGCGTCGGGACTTCGGTGCCTATTGCCTGGCCCCCCTAGCGCAGAAGGAACCGCGGGAGGCCCTCCGTTATCTGCTGGAGATTCCTGGCGTGGGGCGCAAGACGGCCGCGGTGCTCCTCCTCTTCCAGCTTGGATATCCCTTCTTCCCCGTGGATACCCACGTCCTCCGGGTGGGGAAGAGGCTGGAGGTCATACCCGGCGGGGCCGATGCCGAAGCGGCCCATGAGCTCATGGATGAACTAGTCCCGGACGAGATCAAGTACCGGCTGCACCTGAACCTCATCGAGCACGGCAGGCGGGTATGCCGGGCGAGGAACCCCCGGTGCGGGGATTGCTGCCTCCGCGAGGCTTGCCCCTACCCGGACCGCCTGGGAAGGCGGGTGGGGTAAAATGTTCATTAACCGGTCGTTGAAGCTGAAGAAGCTGGGACAAGTACCGAACGGCGGGAAAGGTGGAAACATGCGGTTGCGAATCCTCTTACCGGTGGCGTTGGTCCTTTCACTCCTGGCGGGAACCCTGGCGGCGCCAGCACAGGTGGACCGTTCGGCCATCGAAGAGGTCCTCGAGCAGGTGAAGGGGATAAGGGGGCTCAATGCCGATTCCGGCGTTCCCGTGGATTACCTCTCCCAGGACCAGCTCCGGGAGAGGATGATCCAGGACTTCGAGGAGGAGAACCCCGAGGAGGAGATCAGGACCGCCTCCGAGATCATGGTCATGCTCGGGTTCATCGACCCAGAGTTGGACCTGTACGGGTTGTATATCGACCTCTACACCGAGCAGATAGCCGGTTTCTACGATGCAGAGGAAAACCGCATGTTCTTGATCTCCGAGGAACAGCGGATGGGGCCCATGGATCGGTATATCTTGGCCCACGAGCTCACCCACTACCTGCAGGACAGCAACTTCGACCTTCAGCGGCCGCCCTTTTACGATCCTCCCGAGGCGGAGGAGGAAACGGATGACGACGCCGCCTTCGCCGCCACCTGCCTGGTGGAGGGAGACGCCATGCTCACCTCCCGACTCTGGCTCACCCGTTACATGGACCCCTCGGACCTGTTGGAGATGCAGCGGGAGAGCGGCGAGTTCTCCACCGAGGTACTGGACAGCGCGCCCGAATACATACGCGACGGCCTCCTATTTCCCTACCAGGAAGGGGAAAAATTCGTGGAGTACCTTCACCGCCGGGGAGGCTTCGGTAATGTGGATGAGGCGTTCCGCCGGCCCCCTAAAAGCACGGAACAGATCTATCACCCGGAGAAATACCTGTCCGGGGAGGACCCGGTACCCCTGGAGCTCGCCGACCTCAGCGGCGAGTTAGGGGAAGGTTGGGAGCTGGCTTACGACAACGTGTTGGGTGAGTTTGACGTATTCGAGCTTTTCAAGCCCTACATGAGGAGGGATGATGCCGAGGAAGCGGCAGCGGGATGGGGTGGCAATATCTACCATTATTACCGCGATGCGAAAGGAGAGAAGGTCCTGATCCAACTTTACGCTTGGGACGGGGAAGACGACGCCTCGGAGTTTGTCGCCGCGTACTCCAACTACTTGAAGAAACGCTTCGCATCCGGCCTGAGGGAGGAAGAGGAAAAGGGCGCCTGGAGATCTTGGTCCGGCGGAGATTATTTCCACGCGCTTAAGAAGGAAGGCAGGAACGTCTACGTTCTGCAGGCCACGACCGAGGGGGCCTTGGAGTCGGTTATCTCCGGGCTGGGCGAAGGCGGCGAGGAATTGGGGGAGGAACTTCTGGGCGGCGATAAGGACGGCGGAGAGGAAAAGATACGCGACTTCGGGTGGCTGATCGTCGCCGGCGTTGCGGGCCTCTTCTTTTTGGGTATCGTCCTCATCATCGTCATGTTCATCGTTTTGCGCAGGCCTTCAGGCACCCCGGCGCCTCCCGGCATCCACTATCCCCGGGCGTACGGTCCTGGGCCTTTGGCGCCTCCCCGGGCCGGGGCGGTCGACCAGGCGGGTGCACCCACGGAGCCTCCATATCATGCACCCTCACCGCATGAGCCGACCGAACAACCCCCGCCCCAACCTCCTGGAGACGGGTAATACGGTCGGTATAAGGCGTGGGAGAGCTTCCGCGGCGGCATCGTGGTATCAAGGGTTGGCGGCACCCTTCTGTTTTGCCCGCCTATCTCTGAAGCCCTGTTGTCCATGTTTGGCCTCCGTGGTGGTTTTCGGGCCTGCACCGGTTCATCGCCTTGTATCGCCGCGTAAAAGCGCGGGATGGGCGGGATTGACCGCCGCCGGAAATGGCCAGGCGCGGGCGGACGTTGATGGTTTTCTCGGCGTGTATCCCCTTCTTGCCCCTGACCTGGCCCCGCCCCTTGATAGGCGGAAGGACGTTGTGCGTTCGAGGGACCGCCGGGGCGAGAATGTGCATGGATGACGGGAATCTTATCCACTCCGTCGCGGATAAGCTCCGTGGCCTTGTGCTATAATTTTTCTTGCGGCAGAGGAAGGGGCCCTTAGCTCAGTTGGCAGAGCAGCGGACTCATAATCCGCGGGTCGCAGGTTCGAGTCCTGCAGGGCCCACCAGTAAAAGACCAGGTCAGAGGGCATGTTTCCCGACCTGGTCTCTTTTTCCCCGTCTCGGCGGAAAGCTTGCGCCGGAAATACGCCGGAAACTCAGGACGCTGAACGCGTTTCCTCAGGTTATTAGATCTCATCCTTCCCCCCTTTTCCCGGGGCAGGCGGATGACCTAAGGGGTCCTAGGCGAGGGCGTTTTCCACCCCCCTTGCTCACCCGTTCCAGGCCGGTCTCATATAGGTGGGCGTAGACGTTGGCGGTCACGGCGAGGGAGGAGTGACCCATGGCCGCCTGGAGGCTCTTTAAGTCCGCCCCTCCCTCTATGGCCAGGGCGGCGTAAGTGTTTCGGAGGTCGTGGAAGCGCATCCGGGGGAGGCCGGCCGCCTCCAGGGCGGGGAAGAACTCCCGGGATATGCTCCCCTGATTCTTAAAACGTCGTCGGCCGCTTATAAAATATAAGCAGTGTGTAGTTCTTGGGTTTTTGAAACTAAGAACGATCGCGAAAGGGGAGTGGAATGAAATTCATTCACACAGCGGACCTTCACCTGGGGAGGCCCTTTACCGCCCTCGGCGATAAAGGGGATGAGCTGAGGGAGGCGCTCCTCGATGCGTTGAAGAGATCCGTGGAGCTGGCGAGGCAGGAGGGGGTGGATTTCCTGGTCATCGCCGGGGACCTTTTCGACTCCAACGAGGTAACGGGGAGGCTGGTTAAGAGGGTCCTGGAAATATTGAGAGGCATCGCCCCGACCCCCGTGCTTGTTCTGCCGGGGACCCACGACCTCCTGGACGAGGGCAGCGTTTACCACAGGAACGAGTTCCGCGAGGCAGGGAACGTGAAGGTGTTCGGCATCCACGGCAGCACGATAAGGATCGGCGAAGCCGCCGTCCACGGGAGGGCCAACGACACCAAGCGGGGCGGGGAGCATCCCCTGGGCGAGCTCAAACCGGACCCGGAGGCCAGGTACAACGTCGCCGTGATCCACGCCAGCGTGGAGATAGAGGGTAAGGCCAGCCCGGACGATTACCTGGTCAACCCGGAAGAGATAGCCTCCTCCGGCATGGACTACGTGGCCCTGGGGCACTGGCATGGACGGGGAGAGTTTTCCTCCGGTGGAACCACGGCCTGGTATTGCGGTTCCCCTGAACCCACGAAGTTCGACGAAAAGGGGGCGGGGAGCGTGCTCCTGGTGGAGCTTTCGGATGGCCCCCCCTTGGTCAAAGCCTTGCCCACCGGTAAGCATACCTGGTTGGTAAAGGACTTCGACCTGGAAACGTTCCCGCCGGGCAAGTCCCTGGAGTCGGAGATACGTTCCCTGGGTGGCGAACATGTGCTTTTGCGAGCCTGTATCAAGGGCCTCCTCCCAGAGGGCCGGGAGTTGGACCTGGAGGCCCTGGAGGAGCGGCTGCGGGAACACTTCTTCCACCTGGAGATAAATAACGCCGGCATCGCCTATCCGCTGGATGAGGTGGAGTCCCTTTTCCCCGAGGGTACCGTGGGCTCCATGTACGTGGCCCGCCTCAAGGAGCTCATCCAAGAGGCGCAAGACGAGGAGGAGAAATCCCTCCTGAAGAAGGCGTTGTACCTCGGGGCCAGATACATCGCCGGGGAGCTGGAGGTGGACTGATGCACATCAAGAGCCTGGAGACCACGGGGTTCGGCAGCCTCGGGGACAGGAGGATTAGTTTCGGAAGCGGGCTCACGGTCATCAAGGGGCCCAACGAGGCCGGGAAATCCTTCACCATAAAAGCGATCTGCCAGGGGCTTTTCGGGGATGCCGCGACCACGGACAGAAAGATCAGGGATTACTGCCGGAAATGGAACAGCGAGGGCGATTTTTCGGTCAGGCTGGAGCTCGAGGATGACGGGAAAACCTACCTGGTGACCAGGGATTACGAGGAAAGAAAGAACATCCTCCAGGCCGAGGGAGGGAAGGAAATAAGGGACAAGAAGAAGATCGCCGAGCGCGTCGGCAGCTTGCTGGGTCTTCCCACGGAGAAGGCCTTCCTGGCCACCGCCTGCATAATGCAGGAGGAGGTGGAGGCCCTCGGCGAGGAGAAGGCCTCCATCCGCAGCATCATGGAGGAAAAGATAGCCGGCTCTGGATCGGACGCGGACAAGATCCTCAAGAAGCTGGGCAAAAAAATGGAGGAGCTGCGCAGCAAGAGCGGCAAGAAGGGGAAGCTCGTCCAACTCCAGGCGGAGATCGAGGCCCTACAGGAGGAACTGCGCGAGGCGAGGGAAAGGCTGGGGCAGCTGGTTGACAACAAGAGGCAATTGGCGGGAGTGAAAGGCGAACTGGAAGCGGGCCGGAACATCCTCGCCGATAAACAAAGGGCCTTGGAGAACAGCAGGAAATATATAGAGGCCCAGGAGGAGATGAAAAGGCGTGACCGGGAATTCGAGCAGGCGAGAAAGAACCTGGACGAATGCAGGGAGGCGAAAAGGAAGATAGGGGAAGCCGAGAAATCCCTGGCGGAGCTGGGAGGCAAGCTGGAAAGGCTCGTGGAGGAGATAGACAAGGCGGAAAGGTATCTTAAGGCGGACCGTTCCTGGTCTTCCCTTAACGGGGAGTACGGGAGACTGAAGGAAAAACTGGAGAGGTTGAGGGGCCTGGAAATCAGGATATCCGAGCTCCGGAAGGACCTGGAGAGCATGCGGGCCGTCGATCCCGCGGAGTTGAGAAAAGCCTTGTCTCTACCCGGGGAGATAAACTCCCTGGAATCCGCTCTTGAGCGGCAGCTTTTCGGTGTGGAGGTGAGAGCTGAATCGGGCGTGGCCTTCGCCATCACCGCCGACGGGAAGGCGGTGGAGGGGTCACGCGCCGAGGCGCACAAGGAAGCGCTGGTGGATTTCCCGGGAATCGCCTCCGTCCACCTCACCAACCTTTCCGGCGGGGAGACGCCCCTGGTGGAGGAGGTGTCCCGCAAACAGGAGGCCCTGAAGAGGATTCTCGACAAGTACGGAGCGCCGGATCTCGAGGCACTCGAGGAACTGGACAGGAGATACAGGGAGAAGAAGACCGAGCTGGAAGGCCTGGAGAAGGAAAGGGCCGCCCTTCTGGGGGATGACACGCCAGAGGAGCTGGAGGCCGCGCTGAGGGAAATGCAAGCCGGACTGGAACGGGCCAAGGAAGAACGCGACTCCTTTGCCAGGCACGCCCTTCCCGAGGAAGAGCTGCGGAAGAAGAGAGAGGAGAGGGAAGCCTTGGAAAAGGAGAGGCGGGAGCTGGAAAAGGCCGTCTCCGAGTGTCGGGGGACCCTTAAGGTGGTGGGCGAGGACGATGTCGAACTCCAGGAGAAGGTGGACGCCTGCGCCAAGGAACTGGCTCTCGCCCGTGCCAACCTCGGTGAGCTGGCTCCTTATAAATGCAGCGGCGAGGAGTTCAGCAGGCTGGAGAGGGAAGTGGAGGAACTGCAGGAAAGAGTGAAGGGGCTGGAACACGAGGAGATCAGGCTCCAGGAGCGCATAAACAGCGAAAAGATCGGGGAGGAGGATGTCGTCGCCGTCGAGGAGAGGCTCGGCTTGGCGAAGCATAAGAAAGAAAGACTTCAAAGAAGGTACGATGTGCGCCGCTTGATCGCCGAGAACATCGAGTGGGCGAGAGAGAGGGCCGTCTCCGGTTTTTCGGGGGCCATAGAGGAGCGTATGGGGGAGATACTCAGCTCCATAACCGGGGGAAAGTACCGGAGGGTGGAGGTCGACGGCAACCTCGGGGTGAGAATCTATTCCGAGGAAAAAGGGGGTTTCCTGGACCTGGAGAACAAGGACGACCTCTCGGCCCTGTCCAGCGGCACCCTGGACCAGGTTTACTTGGCGGCCAGGCTGGCGGTTCTGGAGATCTTGACCGGCGACCGCAAACCTCCACTTATCCTCGACGATACCTTCGTCAGCTTCGACGACATGGGAAGAAAACGGAACGCCTTCGAGCTCTTGAAGAAACTCGCCGCGGAGAGGCAAGTACTTTACTTCACCTGTCACGATTGCCCTCCCGAACTCGAGGTGGTCGAGATCTAAGGGCGACGGTCTCAGTGATCCCGGCGTGGCGGAAAGAATCAGCCGTATTTCTCCGATCGTATGGCCTATTCGGTCGATCCACGCCAGTTGACTCGTGGCTATACTGGTTAACGAATAGGGAAATTCCACCTCCACGGAAGGGAGAAGGCAGGGATGCGCATCGCCTCCTCGCCCGTCTTGGCATCGTCCCTTCATCTTTTGCCCGCCGGGAAAGGTTGACCGAAAGCCTACGGATACGTGGCGGAGCAGGCAACGTTAACGCGACCGCGCGATTTGTGTCCACGGTAGCCGGAAGATCTCTTGAGGAGGCCTCACTTGAAGGCGGGGAGAGATCGGCCGCGGCGGGGCCGGTTTGGCGCAGCATGTAGATTTATATTTCTGAATTCCTACCCGCTCTTGCCGTTTGTCGACAGGCTGACGGTCTAACTCGGTCCGGCGGCTACAGCCCGCTATCACCCGACAGGGAGCTTCGATTCGAGATCCGGCTTGACGTTCCCGCGATGCAGTTTGACACCACGTACATGGCTTGATATATCATATTACGATAAGATTAATCATATTGTGATATTAATATTTTGTGCCGGGAGGTCGAAAATTGGCGTCCAAGAGACCCAACGCCATAGAAAAGGCCCTGGACGTGCTCATGCTATTTTCTCCTTCCAACCATGAGCTGGGTATAGCGGAGATAGGGACCCGCCTTGGGCTGCACGCAGCAACCGCCAGCCGCATCGTCAAGACCTTGGCCGGCAGGGGTTTCCTTCAGCAAAACCGGCATACCAGGAAATACCATCTCGGCCCCTCGGTAATGAGCCTTGCCCACGCCCTTTACCGCTCCCTGAGAACGGAGATGGTGCAGTTGGCTAGGCCTTATCTGGAGGAGTTACGGGACGCGTTGGGGGAGACGGTGGTGTTCGAGGTGTGGTCGGGAACGGCCACCTACATTGCTCACGTGGAGGAGGGGCCGCAGCGGGTGCGCATTGCGGGAACGGTGGGAGATCAGCTTCCTCCCCACGCCGCGGCGGGAGCCAAGGCTATACTGGCTTTTTCCGACGGCCGGTTGACGGAGAGGGTTATGGAGAAAGGATTGCCCAGGCTCACGCCGACGACCGTCACCGACCCGGAGGAGTTCAGGCGCCAGCTGGAGGTGATTAAAAAGCGGGGTTACGCCGTGGATCGCGAGGAGATAGACCTGGGCATCAACGCCGTCGCCGCTCCCGTGTTCAACCACGAGGGAAAAGCGGTCGCGGCGGTGGTCGTGGCCGGCCCATCCCGGCGGGTCACGGGGACGGCGAGATCCCCTCACGTTCGCCTGGTAAAAGAGACGGCGGGGAAGATAACCTTGCTCCTCCAGATGAGGAGGGAAGGAGAGGAGGGGAAGCAGGCAGCCTCTCGACCTCCCATGGCGATGGAGATGTGAGTCAGGGGAGCGCGATCCGCGTGGGAGGTAGGGGAGGGTGATCAACGAGGGAGAGCGATGAAAGGCCTTGCATCCATCTTTTCCCAACCGGAGAGCGCTCACCCCCTGGCGGTAAAGGCCTTTTCCCTGGGAGTCAAGGCCGCCGCCGTACTGGCCAGGCCGTTCCTTAAGGCCATGCACGCCCTGAACTCGGCCCGCTTCCCTTCCTCCCGCAGTGCGCCGAGCTACCCATTCGTGGACGACGGCAGGTACGACTACGGGCTGAGCCGGCCGGAATACGGCATAATCCTGGAGAGAGGCGTGAGGATACCCCTCCGGGACGGCGCCGAGCTGCGAGGGGACGTCTATCGCCCCGACGCCCCCGGGCGTTTCCCGGTGATCATGGCCGAAGCCCCTTATCCCCTCTATATAAAGTTGCAGCCGGGGGTCGAGGATAACGGTGGCGTGGGGACCAGGTACCAGCAGTTCGAGCAGGCCAACCCGGAGTACTGGGTCCCGCGGGGTTACGCTTACGTGACCATCAACACCAGGGGCTACGGCGGTTCCAAACAGCCCTCCGCTTTCCTCGATTACCAGGAGGCCGTGGACTATTACGACGCCGTGGAATGGGCCGCCTCCCAGCCATGGAGCAACGGCAAGGTGGGCTTATTCGGCATCTCCTACTATGCCATGTCCCAGTACTTCGTGGCCGCCCTGAATCCCCCGCACCTCTCGGCTATCGTGCCCTGGGAGGGACTCCTCGAGCCCTATCGGGATATCGCCTACCGGGGCGGGATACTCAGCCGCTTCGTGGTCATGTTCGCCGCCATGATGCAGTTGACCGCCGACCGGCCGTGGAGGTCCAAGAACTTCATACAGCTCCTGCTCGGACATCCTTACCTGGACGAATTGTGGACCTACGGCACAGGGATACTGGACGGGCGCACGGGCACTTCCAAGATACCGGACGACGTCAAGGCGATAGAGGTGCCCATGCTCTCGGTGGGGAACCTCAACGACCCGGATTTGCACTTGCGCGGCAACGTCAACGCTTTCGCCGGCGCGAGCAGCAGGGAAAAGAAGCTCCTGCTGTACAGCGGCACCCACTGGGGATCCGCCTATCAACCCTGGGCCAATCGCGTAGTGCTCCGCTTCTTCGATCATTATCTCAAGAACAGGCCGACGGGCCTGGAACGCGAGCCGGCCGTGGACGTCCAGGTGCACACCGGTCCGGACACTTTCACTCACGTTTACGGGAACGCTTGGCCCCTGGAGCAGACCCGCTGGACCAGGTATTACCTGGACGCCCGTCAGAATGCCCTGCTCCCCGAGAACCCGGAAGAGGAAGCCTCGGCGGAAGCCGTTTGGCGGGAAGAACCGGAAATCGGGAGCAGCCACCAGGTCACCTTCGAGACTCCCCCATTGGAGGAGGATGTCACGGTGGCGGGGCCTATCGCCGCGCACCTGTGGGTTTCCACCGAGGGCAAGGACGTGGACCTCACCGTGGAGCTCAGGGACTTCGACTCCGATGGTAGAGAAACGCGTTTCGCTTACGTGGTCGCGGGCTCCCCTGACGAACCGGTGACGCGCGGGTGGCTGCGCGTCTCGCGAAGGGCCACGGACCCGGAGCGGAGCAAGCCGTACCAGCCATGGCATCTCCACGACCGGAGCGAATGGCTTACCCCGGGTGTGCCGGTGGAGGTGGACGTGGAAATATGGCCCACGGGCATGGTCTTCAAGGCCGGCCACCGCATCGCTCTCACCGTGCACTGCGGGAGGTACAAGAGGAAGGGGGAGGTCTACTTCCGCGTACGTCCCCTCCCGTTCCTCCCCGCCATCACCTTGAGGAACAGCCTGTACCAGGCTTACTCGCCCCCAGCGGGCGAGACCCGCATTCACACCGGAGGAAAGTTCGCTTCCTGGCTGGAACTCCCGGTCATCCCTCCCGACCCGGCTCCCGTTCACCGGGTCACCATCCGCGACGGCCGCTTCGAGCCCGCGGAGGTGAGAGGGGAGATGGGGGACCGTTTCGAATGGACCAACGCGGGATCGGATTACCACTCGGTGACCGAGGCGAGCGGCCTTGGGTTATGGGACTCCCAGCTGGTGCGGGGTGAGCGCTCCCGAAACCCTGAGACCTGGTGGGTCAAGGTACCCTGGGCGGGGACCTTCCGCTACCGGGACATGGTCTCCGGCTTCGAGGGAGCGATCGCCGTTCCGCCGCGGGTTCCAGCCCGCGCGGTTGCCGGGGCGCGGATCCCGGTCTTGCTGGGGATAGAGCCGCCGCCCGAGAGGGTCGGCTTCGACGTGCAGCTCCGAAAGGGTGACGGTGAGTGGATGACGGTCAGGGAGGGTTTGAAGGAAAAGGAGACGGAACTCGACCCGCTCGAGGCGGGCGCATACGCGGTGCGGTGTCGACTCCGGAGCACGGAGGAGGATGTCCATACCGACTGGTCCCCTCCCGCCACGTTCGAGCTCAAGGAATAAAACGGCCGCGATGACGCGATCAGGTCGAGGGAGAAATTGAGGGGTGATCAGGGAATAGGGGTGGACGGCGGGAGGGCGGTGAGGGGGCGTCGCCGGGGACCCGTAACGATCCCTTACGAAGGGAACTTACACCTGGTGTTTATTTTTACCAGGAAGAGCACAAGGCCATGTATGGGAAGGAAGCCGGGCCGTGCAAGGAATGGGTGAGATGGAACAGATGCGATCATACTCGGTCGGTGCAAGCAATGGAAAGGAGATGATCAGGGCCGGTGAAGGAGCGGAGCCGAACCTCCTGGGGCGCTACCTGCGGGCCATGCTCCTGAACCTGGCCAGGGATCCGGAGAAGAAGAAAGTCCTGGAGAGGATGAAGCTGGTCGTTTCCTTGGAACCCCCGCAACACCCGGACCAATCGGCCACCCTGTTCTTTGACCGAGGGAGGGTAACCCTGGAGAACGGTGCATCACCCCGGGCGGACATACGCATTGCCGGGGAGGTGGCCATGCTCATGATGCTTTCCCGCGTGCCCTTTGGCCTGGATATGCTGAGGTACATGCGAACGTACGAGGGAAAGTCCTTGGTCGCGGCCATCCTCTCCCGTGGCCTGAGGATAAGGGGGGCGTTGAGGCATCCGCTGAAAATAGCACGATTTTCCAGGTTGATGTCCCCCGGCGATAGGGCGCTGGTCCGCGGAGCGATCGGCAAAGCCCGGTGACCGTTTGCGAAGATGCTCGGTTGAGATAGGGATGGCGACATGAACCGGATAGAGATCGATTTCCAGTCCTGTGAAGGGTGCCGGAGGTGCGTCAAAGCCTGTTTCGTCAACGTCTTGAGTTGGGACAGGGAGGCCTGCAGGCCCGTTGTGGCCCACGTGGAGGACTGCGTCCACTGCAACCTCTGCGAGCTCTCCTGTCCCTCGGGGAGCATCGAGGTCATGCCGGATTTTGCCAGCTTGGATTGGACGGCGTTTTAGCCTTCCCGGAAGTCCACGGTGTAAATGGGGGCGTGCCTGTTGCGCGGCGTCGCGTGGATGCCGTGGAGGACGCCGGAGAGCGAGGAAAAAGGCCGGAAGGAGTGGTTAGGCGATGGCGGACCTGGAATCGCTGGGAGAGGTGGCTCGGACCGACGTCCTGGTGATAGGAGGGGGCATAGCCGGGCTCTCCGCGGCCATAAGCGTAAAGGAGAAAAATCCCCGCCTCGAGGTCCTGGTGGTGGAGAAGGCCACCGCCGGGTGGGCGGGCAAGGCGGCCCGGGGTGGTGGGATCCTGGCCTTCCTGACCCCGGACGATTCGCCTGAGGACTTCGTGCGCTACCACGTGGAGCACATTGGGTGCTACCTGGAGGACCAGGAGCTGCTCATGGAATATGCCTGCACCTGCAACCAGGTCCTGGAGCTCCTGGATTCCTGGGGGGCCAGGATAGCCAGGGACCGGAGGGGTTACTGGAAGTATGTGAAAACGCCGGGAGCGGAAGTACCCTGGGGACTTGCGGGGGTGGACCTGGATATGTGCGTGCACCTGCGCAGGCGGGCCTCGGAGTTGGGCTGCAGGTTCATGGACAAGACGGCCATAGTGGAACTCCTCAAGTCCGGGGACCGGGTGACCGGGGCCATCGGCTTCGACGTCCGTGACGGCTCGTGCAGGCTGGTGCTGGCAAGGGCTACCATCCTGGCCACCGGGAGCCAGAATTACCGCGTAATGCCCATGTGGAGCTGCGGGCGGGGAGACGGCATAGCCGCCGCCTACCGGGCGGGTGCCTGCATGAGGAACGCGGAATTCGGGAGCTTCGTGAACATGATCCACGTGGCGAGCCGAGAGGTCATTTTCGGGGCCGAGGATCACATGTTCAACGCCCGGGGCGAGGATATCTCCTCCCGCTACCGGCCCGGGATCCAGCCGGACATCTGCGCCATGTCCGCCGTGGGATGGTACCTGGAACATGTGGAGGGACGGGCGCCGGTGAGGGTGAAGGCGGAGGAGAACGTCTTGCAGATCGGTTCCGAGGTGCTCTTTTCCACCGACCTGGTCTGGAAGCGACCGGCGGCCATCGCCTTCTGGTCCCGCCTCTGGGAAAAGGCGAGAAGGGCGGAGAGAGAGTCGGACCACGGGATGCCGGAGATAATGCCTGGATTCATAGGGGAACAGTCCCCGGTGATGGTGGACCACGGGATGGCCACCACCGTTCCCGGCCTCTTCGCCGTGGGAGACGTGAGCTACAGCGGCTCCGCCTGGACTGGAGCGGTTCCCTCGCCGCCCGGTCGCATCCGGGGAAGTGGGCTCATGAACGCGGTGTGGAGCGCATGCCGCGGAGCGGCGTCGGCGGTGGAATACATATCGGGTGAAGGGCCGGGAGCCGGAGCTGACGCTTCCCTGGCTGCGGAATCGAAGGAGAGGATCTACCGGCCGTTGGGGAGGGAGAGGGGGGTTTCCGCCCTGGAGATGGTGCGACGCGTCCAGCAGGCCGTGACTCCGGTGCGTTACAGCAACTGGAAGAGGGAGGACCGCATGCGGGAGGCCTTGGGCATGGTCCTGGAGGCGAAGGAAGTCCTGTCCTCCCTGAAGGGGGAGGACCCCCACGACCTGGCACGGTGCAACGAAGCCCGAAGCATGGTCCTCTGCGCGGAGATGTTCTACCGGGCTTCCCTCCTGAGGAAGGAGTCCCGGGGATGGTTTCTGAGGGAGGATTATCCCGACACGGACAACTCGAACTGGCTGAAGTGGATAATCCTGCAGGACCGAGAGGGCGAGATGGCGCTGTGGACGGAGGATATCCCCCTGGAAAGATATCCCTACCGACCGCCCCCGGGTCGATCGGCGACCACCTTGGCGTGGCGATGAAAAACCATTTCCACTGTCCGCGATCGGGTGGATCCGCCGCAAGGGAGAGGTCTGGCATGACCGGAGTCCGTGTTCACCGCCCGATGAGGATTGAAGGGCCAAGGGGTTGGGCTACAACCGAGCCGTAGGGCAAAAGGCATGGGGAGGATGGTTGAAAGTGGCAAGCGGGCGACGGGAGGAGGTGTGAGTGGTGGAGGACTGGGAAAAGGAGAGCAGGGTTTTCTGGTACCTGACGGCGGCTTCCTGCGCTCACGTGGTGGAGGAGTACCTGTGGCCGGGCGGATTCCTGGAGTCGGCGCGGGAGGCGGCGCCCGGAGCCTTCGAGAACGCCTCCCTTCCCATAATCGTAGGGGTCAACGCCTCCATGATCGCGGGCTGCGTCTTCGGGGCGCTCATGCGCAAGAGGGGCCCGGTTTACGGGCTGAGCATGGCCGGACTGCTCTTCTTCAACGCTTTGCTTCACCTGGGTGCGACCATCAAGACCAGGAAGTACGTCCCGGGGCTGGTTACCGGCATGACCCTGTACCTGCCCCTAGCCGTAAAGGCCTTTTCCTCCTACCGGAAGTGCGATAAATACCGGCCGTCTACCGCATTCCGCGCCGTGGTCCAGGGGGTGGCCCTTCACTCGGTTCCCTTCGCGGCTTTCGCTGTGCGGAGGTCGTTGCAGCGAGGCGGTGAGAAGCAATAAAAGGCCTCCTGGGAAGGTTCCGTCCGGAAAGATTATATGGAGAAGTTTTCCCACCGATTTAAGCCCCATTTTGTGGAAACGGGCGGGATGGCGACCTGGAGGGAAACGGCATAGCGGTCCGAGAGACGCGTTGGGACGAGGTATTGCCAATGGAGGGCGAGGATTCGTGTTCTTTTTGGAGGAGGCACGTGTTTGTGCTTGGTCGGGCTCGAATTCGCCTGAATGGGAGGTTCGGAGATGGGCGTGAAGAGTCTCATGGTCAGGATGGGGAAAATATTTCCGCACCCGGTGACCATGGAGCATATCCGGAAGATGGAGCGGAGGAGGCTGACTCCTGAAGAGGAAGGCAAACCGTATGCCAAGTATTACTATAAAGAAATGGCGGAGATCCCACCCGAGGACCTGGAGAGGGTGAACGCCGGTCCGGTGGAACCCTCCAGAGCCACGCCCATAGAGGCCCGCAGCGATCTTCTCAAGCCTGGTTACCTGGAGGTGGAGACGGGGTACACGGTCATGCCCGACGGGAGCGGATTCGCGGCCACCCTGGTGAGGATGCCGGGAGTCACGCCGGAGATGCTGGACTGGTGGTTCAACTGGCATCCCCTGGAAGGGTTGAGGTACGCCATATGGTGCCCGCCGGCCCACGTGGATATCGGGGTAAAAGATCCCGCGCGGCACCTGGACAGTTCGGGCATCCCGCTGCGGGCGAGGAACGAGGGGAGCACCCACTACCCGGTGGAGGGGTTCAACCTGAGGTCGGCGCAGAAGCTGGCCATCCGTTTCTATTCCCCCCGCGACTTCGGCCTGGACATGGAACTACTCCGGGAACCCGCAGTGAGCCGGGCTTACTGCGCGGACGTCACCCTGAGCCTCATGCGCACCCCCTTCTGCGTGTTCCTTCACGCGGTCCGCGCCTTAGAGGGCGGTGTGGAATACCGCAGCCGATACTGGATCGGCTACACCATGCGGGGCGGGAAGCCCGTGCGGGTGAAGCGGCCCATGCCCTTCAAGATGATGGACCTGGCCCGCAACAACTGCCTGCACAGCCTCATGGAGTACAACAACCTGGCCTCTTTCCTGCCGGACCTGTACAAGGAGATGGGCGGCCGTATCGAGTGATTTCCCGGCTGATCTTCGAGCTGCGCTTGGCTTCTTGGGTTGTGTGGCTATCGGGAATGGTGCCGTCCGCAAGGCACAGCGAGGGAACGGTCGCTGCCGCCATGATCGGAGAGACGACCGGCCCTGGGGTCCTTGCCGTCGAAAAGAGGTTTATTCCCCGGTGGAGGATGGCTGGTTCACCTCTTCCGTGACGGAAGGTCTCCGCGGGATCGGCGAATTTCAAGTCCTCTGGTAGGATCCGTCTTCGCGTCTACGCGCCAGTCCGCGCTTTTCCAGGCCCTCCAGGTGCTTTTCTATCATGCGCGCCTCGAAGTAACGGGCGAGGGCGAAGCCCGAGTCCCTGACCCCGTAGATGGGAGACAGCTCGGCCAACGCTTCCGGGGTGGCGGGGCCGCGTTCCAAGAGCTCGAGGACCAGGCGGTCCCGCCGCTCGAAGACGGCCTCGAAGGCCGCTATCTCCTCCCCGACGTTCTCCCGCACGGGACGTCGGTGTGAGGAGATGACCAACCTGGGGTTCAGGGAGAGGATGCGCCTTATGGAAGCACGGAACTGGTCCAGGTCGCATTCCACGTGGCCGTACCAGGGGCCGAAGCGTGTGAGGTCGATGTCGAAGGAGAGCAGGATGCCCTTTTCCTCTTCCCAGAAGCAGAAATGGTCCAGTGTGTGACCCGGGGTGTGGAGAGCCTGAAAGCAGAGCCCGCCCAGGTCGAACACCTCTCCCTCGCCGAAAGTGCCGGTGGGCGAAACGGGATGGTGGCCCAGGAAATCACGGACCAGGCGCAGCCACTCCCGTGCCGGCTCGCCGCCTCCCGCGAAGCGGATGGACAGCTTTTCCAGGTCCGGAAGAATGGAGGCGAACATCCTGGGTACCAACAGCTCGCGCCCGGTGAAAAGGTGATTTCCCGAGAAATGGTCCACGTGGGTATGCGAGTTGATCACCACCTCCACGTGGAAACGGCTTTGGACTTCCCTGACGGCATCCTGCCCACAACCGGTATCGAAGAGGATCGCGCGGTCACCCACGGCCAGAACGGAATGGGACCAGGGGAAGCGTCCCCTGTTCGCTCCGCGAACCAGGTACAGGCCTTGGGCTATCTCCTCGAGCATGGTCACCCTTACCCTCGACTGTTGACCTTGCGGCGGGAAGCCCCCAGATCCTCCGCCGCCTTCAGGCTCCCCGGACCGTGAAACGGGTGCTCGCCTCGTCCACTTTCTCCCATCTCACCTCCGCCTCTTTTCCCTCCACGGCCACGAAGACGGCGGCCATGTGTCCCGCGAGCAGGGGGTTGCTGTAGGGATTGTCCACCACGACCTCGAGGAAGCCGGGTTCGTGCCTGATCTCCCTGGCGTAGCCCTGACCCCACAGGGGAAGGGGATCCAGCACCTTGCGATAGAGCGCGCTGCGCTCTTCTTCGCCCATGCTTGCCTCCCGGGCCGTGAGACCGAGGTCCAGGAGGTGCCTCAAGGTCGTCTCTTTCTGGGCTTGCACTATCAAGGGGAATATATCCTCTCCCAGCTCCTTTTCCAGTTCCCGGAAGACGACTTCCGGGGTATAACCGTCGAGGAAGGTCATGCGCACCCCACGGCGGCCGTCGATAATCTTGCCCTCGCCGGCGTGCCATTCCAGGTAGCGGAGTTCGGAAGGAAACCCGCATATGCGGCATTTCTCGAGGGGATGGCCGTTGGCCTTGAGGGGCGGAAGCTCCACCCTCATGCGCTCGGAGATATCCGGTTTGGCCTCGGACGGCTCGATGTGGATGACGTCGTCTTCTCCCAGCCTTTTCCACGTATGGCGGAAAGGCCTTCCCTCGAGGCTCTCGAAGGCGCCGAGGATTATGGCCGCCATGAGGTCGCGGTTATAGGGGTTACGGACCAACGCTTCTCCGAAGACGCCCGGCTTGTAATCGAGTGCCTTCACGTAAGCCTGCCCGGTGGCCCAGGCGAGGTTGCAGAAGTAACGTACGACCAAGTATCTTAACGCCCCTTTCCGGAGAATGGTGAAGGGCGGCCGGCCCAGGATGACGTCGATGACTTCCCGGGCAGCGTTGCGCTGAGCCTCGAAGACCAGGTGACCGATGGATACCCCCATCTTCTCCTCGATCCGCGAGAAGACCTCGTTGAAGATATCCGACTCGACGATCACCACTCGGCTTCCTTTCCGAAGGATCTGCGAGATGGTGCCGTTATCGTTCCAGCGAATGGTGTGAGGAAACCAGAGCGGCGCTCCACAGCGGCATTTAAATGCCTGCACGGGGATCACTCCCTTTCAGGACCTTCCCCCCCCAGGTGCGCAACCATATTATAAACAAGGTTCGCCTTTCCTCGGGCATCTCTCGAGGTGGGCCAACAGGTGCGGTGTCGCTTCCGATGGAGGATCTCATTCGGGCATGCCGTTACATGGGAAAGGAGATCGTTTCGCGATGGTGGGCGATAAACCCGGTTGGCAGGACGTGTTCCGTGGTTCCTTCATCGTTTTTCCTAAGGTTACGCTTCCCGACCGGCTTCTCGTCCCCGGGGCCAGACCTTGTGAGGATGACAGGTTATGCGCGCAAGAGCCTTACCCGGATGCCGGGGACGCCGGGTGCCGAAACCGGCGGTAATCCGGACCCCGTTGGCGGATCAGGCCGGGACGCGTTCCCCGGTGAAAATATCAGCGAATCGACGACGCAGCTCCAGCTTGCGAACCTTAAGGGTGGCGCCGTAGGGTATCTCCTCCGGCGGGATGATGCGCACGGCGCGCGGGCACTTGTAACCGGCGATATTCTCCCGGCACCAGGAAAGGATCTCCCCCTCGGAGGCGCTTACCCCCGGCTTCAGGGTCACCACGGCCACGGGCACCTGTCCCTTCGTGGGATGGGGGATCCCGATCACCGCGGCGTCGGAAACTGCGGGGTGGGCCAGGACTTCCTTCTCCACCTCCACGGAGAAGACCGAATATCCACCGCACTTGATGACGTCCTTCTTGCGGTCCACGAAATAGAGCCGTCCCCATCGGTCCTTCTTCCCCATGTCCCCGGTACGCAGCCATCCATCGTTTATGAGTTCCCGGGTGGCCTCGGGGTCGTTCCAGTATCCCTTGGTCACTCCCGGACCGGAGACGGCTACCTCGCCTACTTCGCCGGGCGGCAAGGTCTTGCCGTACTCGTCCACGATTCGTACCCGTACCGGCCAAACCGGCCAGCCCACGCAGCCGCGCGGATACCTGATGCCGGGAAGGGCCAATTTCAGGGTGGCCGTTCCCGCCAATTCCACCATGCCGTAGACCTCGGCGAAGAAGGCTCCCGTCCGGAAGGGGCCCAGCTTGAGGAACGAGCCCTTCCTGCGGAAAGCCTCCACCAGTTCTTCCGGCATGGCGTCGGCCGCGCTGCCCAGCATCTTGAGGTTGGATAGATCGTACTTGTCGATGCCTTCGGCGAGCATCATGGCGTACATGGCCGGGACCCCCACGAAGAGGTTGACCCTCTCGCGGACCATGGCTTCCAGGACCTCCCTGGGGGAGAAGTGGCGCATGTAATAAGCCTCCATGCCCACGCAGCAGCCCATGATGATGCACCCGAAGCCCATCACGTGGGCCGTCGGCAGGCAATAGAGCCCTTTGCTGTGCGGTCCCACGGGAAGGATGGCGGCGGCGATCTTCTGCGCGGTTATAAGGTTGCTCGAGGACATCACCGCTCCCTTGGGGTACCCGGTGGTGCCCGAGGTGTAGAAGATGGCCACAGGCTGGTCCGGGTCGATGTCCGCCGGTGCCGCTTCTCCCACCTCGCTCAACCCCTCGTCAAGGGATATGAATCCGGGTGGGCACTCCTCCTTTGGCCCGGCCATGACCCATCTCTTGATGGAGGGCAGGCTCTCCTTCCGGCGCACGTTTGCCGCGAAGACCTCGGCGTCGATGATCAGTGTCCGGGCCCCGCAGTTCTCCACGATATAACGCATTTCCTCCGCCTTGAGCATGAAGTTCAGGGGGACGGCTATCGCTCCGGCGGCTATGGTGCCCATGATGGACATGGGGAGATCGGCGTTGTTGGAGGTGCAGAGGGCCACCCTCTCCCCGGGTTCGACCCCGATGTCGCGCAGAAACCCGCTCACCCGGTAGGCGAAACGGGCGGCGTCCAGGTAGCTGACCCGCTTCAATGGAAAGTCCCGGTAGCAGAGAGGTTCGTGGAGGATGGACATGGTCTTGTCTCCGCGCATGTCCGCCAGCTTACGGGAAAAATTGGACAGCGTGAGCCGGCGATCGAAGAGAAGCCTGAACTTGTCCGGAACGATGCTCATCCGTATCCCCCCTCGTGATCCCCTGCTTCAACGATCCTTGAACGAATGAATGGCCGGTAACCGGAATATGACGAGTGCTTGTTCGTGTTGGAGTGAACATAGTACGATAATTTGTTCGTACACTTATAATAACCAATGCCTATCGTTTTGCAAGCAATACGACTGCCGGCAAAAGAAGCGGCAACCTGTGAGAGAGACGCTGACAGGCAAAGGCCTGGCCATGTTCCGGAGGATCGCGTGTTTGGGTCTCTCGCCGAACGCCCCGAGGCGGCGAAAATATTTCCGGCCTACAGGCACGCGAAATGGGCGTACAGTCATACGCATGCAGCCGGGATGAAGAGGGGAATCCGTGGATCTTGTTGCCGGAGAGCGCCTGTCGTCCCTCTTGTCGCGGTTGGGATGAAGCGAAAACAAGGAGCGGCTTTGGCGGAAAAGGATTTACGCCGCTGCGCTCCTCGCCTATTCGCGGCGAAGCTGGGTGCGGTTTTCGGAGGAACATGGAGGGAGGCTTACCCGGTTTCCTTTCCGGGGACCGATAGGGGGTCGAAGCGGTTCTCCTCCCAGTTGCGATAGTATCTGGTAAACATTTCTATCCACTTCAAGGGCGCCCTGGGGTCCCGCCGCATGGCCTCGCGCAGCGCCTTGACCAGGGGTCGCCCGCTGTAGCGGTATCGGAAAGCGCCGATCCCCCAGTGATCGCGGATCATGCGGCGTAACTCCGTGTCGCTCCCGGAGACGAGGACCTTCCGCAGGTCCCACCTCCTCCAGTCGGTGATGATCCAGGTGATGTAGGGATGCTCCCTGACCTTGTCCTCGTAAGCAGCAAGGGCCGACCGGGAGGTATCTCCCCTACGCAGGGCCTCGATGGCCACGTCCGCGGCCAGTTCAGCCGAGAACCAGGCGCTTGGCACCCCGTCGCCGAAGGCGGAAGCCTCGAAACCGGCGGCATCGCCGATTACCAGGATGCCATCCCCGCAGATGGGCATGTTCCTGGTCTCCGGGATCAGGCCGGCGTAGATAGGACAGACGTCCCAGGTCACCGCCCGTAGCCTGGCTTTGGGGGCGATGTCCCTCCTCCAGCGGGTTACCTTTTCCTGGAAGTTATCGAAGTAACGAGGCAACAGTCCGGCCAGGTTGGGAATCTCCCCGCGCGTGACCAGGAACTGCCCCAAGCCGGGATGGATGCTTTCCCGGTAGGTGAAGATGTACAGGGTCGAGCCGTAGCCGAGGGGGGCGCCGATACCTTCCTCGGGGAGGGCGTGGAAGAACTCCATGGACAAGCCGAAGGTCTCGTCAACGTCCTCTTTGGCCATCTCGAAGTCCCAGATCATGTAGAGTTCCAGGGCTTCCGGGAGATACTTTCGTCGCAGCCCCGCCTGGATGGCCAAGCGGTTCTGGGTGCCACCGGCATCGATGAGGACCTTGCAGCGTATCTCTTCGCCCCGATCGGTCACCACCCCCCTTACCGCCCCCTTTTCCAGGATGGGCTCCACGGCGGTGGTGGAGGTGCGGAGCTCCGCTCCCGCCTCCACCGCCCGGTCCGCCAGCCAGGTGCAGAAAGGCTTGCAGTAAGCGGCGTAGCCCAATACCAGGGGCTTGGGCACCCGCAGGGTGCTGTCGGTGGCGTAGATCTCTCCGTGGCGGACGAAACGGTTGACCACCTTACAGATGGGTCGCTCGATGGGTGGATTCCCCTCGCGGATGAAATCGGGCCCGAAAGTGAAACCGTAGAAGGGGATGACCAGTCCCGACACCACTTTCTCGCCGGGTACCGCCGCCCTTTCCAGGAGGACGGTGTCCAGGCCGGCCTCGGCGCACTTTCGGGCGGCCACCGGTCCACCGAAGCCCGCTCCTACCACCAGCACGTCGCAGATTTCCATGACTGCGTCCCTCTCAACCCCAGTCGGTGCGGAACCCGGTCCCACCCGGGGGCCAGGAGAAGATGACGGCTTCCTTATCGCATACGTACCAGCAGGCGGCGCACTCCATGCACTCGGCGAGGCTCCTCACCCGCGCTTTCTTGTTCTTTATCTCGAAGCATTCCGCCAGGCAGACCCGCACGCAGTTGGCACACCCGTCACACCGCGACTCGTCCACCCTTACGAATTCGCCGGGATCTCCCACCCATTCCACGCCGGGAAAACGGTCGGACGTCCTTATTTCCATGAAGAGCACCTCCTCCGCCGGGGAAGGGCTTGAGCCCTCCCTCCTTTCGAGCAGCCCTGGACCAAAGTTTAAGCGCGCTGCCCGAACAAGTCAAAACTTCGGTGGCAATGACCGATGGAATTAAGGCCGGGAGAACAGAGAGAGGAGGAAGCGATGATGGATGGGGTGGAGCGGGAGCTCCTGGCTCCCTGCGGGCTATATTGCGGTGTATGCGCGGTGCTCATCGCCCATCGTGACCGGAACGAGAAGTTCAAGGAAAGACTGCTGGGCGTGTACGGGCTTTCCTCCACCGACCAGGTGCGCTGCCGGGGTTGCCTTTCTGAGGATCGCTTTCTCTACTGCGAGGTGTGCCCCATCAGGGACTGCTGCCAGCGGAGAGGATACCAGGGTTGCTGCCAGTGCGAGGACTGGCCGTGCCAGTACGTGAACAATTTTCCTTTGCCGGTGGGGAAGAAGGTCATGTTGCGCGCCATCCCAGCATGGAGAGAGCTGGGGACCGAGGAGTGGGTGCGTTCAGAGGAAGAACGCTACCGATGCCCGCAATGCGGGTACAGGCTTTTCCGGGGCGCGAAGCGCTGCCGCTCCTGCGGCGCCCAGGTGGACGTGGATTGATGGCCTTGTAGCGGAGTCATGGTTTGGGCGGGCGGATCGTCGATTCAGTATATGGCATGGGAAAGAGATCCTGAACGCTGACCACGCAATCGATGATCATGACCGGATATATCAAACGATCCCACGGACGGAAAATGGTACTCCGTGCAGTTGGTCCTTCCACCGTGAGAAGAGGAAGGCCGCGGGTTTAAATGTCAAAACGGGGAAGGATGGTGGGCACCTCCCTTTCCCGGGAGATCACCAGGGCCTCCCGTACGTCGCGGAATTCGGAGAGGGCGTGGAGGTTGGCCATGGTGGGTGGCAGGAGCGGAAATTTACCCTCCGCGCAAAGTTGCAACACCTCCCCGGGGCGTACCCAGAGGCAGGAGGTAGTCTCCGCCCGATCGTGGTCCGGTTCCTGGCCAGCCGGTGCGGGAGCCAGAAAGAAACGGGTGTCGTAACGGATAGGGGATATCTCCGGCGTTATCCAGTGTGCGAAGAAAACCAGGCGATCCAGGGCCAACCTGAGCCCTAAATCTCGCACCAGATCCTGGAAGTCAAGTTTTCCCACGCGCAACTTCGCGCGGTATTCGCGGAAAAGCGTGTCTTCCTTTCCTGGGTCGAAAAAGGTCTCTTCCGGGTTCCGGGTGGCTAACAGGATGCCAGCTTCCTCGAAGAGCTCCCTGACGCCGGCCACCATGAGGCCGCGCGCCCTCGCGGGGGGAGTTCCGTCCTCGCACAACCTCCTCAAGTCATCGGGTGAGGGTTCGTGGCATAGCCTTCTCCATCCGGGATCGCAATCCCCGTCCTCCAGCTCGCCTCCGGGAAAGACGTGCATTCCGCCGGCGAAGACGCTATCTGCGTGACGCCTCACCATGAGCACTTCAAGGCCTCCGGATTGCGGGTGATCCCGGACGAGAAGCACGGAAGCCGCGTCCCTGGGCTGCACCGGTCGTTTTCCCTCGAGCTCAGGCCTATCGGTCATGTCACCTCTTGTCCCGGAAGCGAGGACGATATGCGGGGCAGCGAGCGACGCACAGCCCACAGCGGACACCGTTCATCCCCGGCAGGCCAAGCTTGATGTAGTATCGCAGGCAGGAGGCCTTGTCCGTTCCCCTCCCGTCCCCGGGGAGGGCGCCCGCAGGGCAGGCGCGCACGCAGGCGAAACCGCATCTTTCTGGCTTACAGAGGGAAGGCTCCAGGGGGGTCCCTGCGGGGAGCTCGGCGTCGGTGAGCAGGGCCACCATGCGCACCCGGGGACCGTGCTCGGGGGTTAATAGCAGGCCGTTCAGGCCTATCTCGCCCAGGCCGGCTTCGACTGCCATGTGCCGAAAGGAGAGGTTCTCCCAGAGGACCTTCGTGTTCAGGATTTCCTTCACCTTGGGAACAAGGATAAGATGGCGCAATAGCTTGAGTAGCATCGGCGGTCGCTTATCCAGGTTCCACCCGGGCATTTCCAGGTAGGGGACTGGGAACACCTTATGCCCCTTCTCCTGGAGCAGCGCGGCAACCCGGAAAAGGGAATCGTTCAACCTGCTGTTGGCCACGTGAAAATTGGCCGTGTATTCCTTCCGGGTCGCGGGGAGCCCGTCCAGCGGGGCGTCCAGGAGCCTCACGCCCAGGATGACCATGCTACGGGCGTCCCTGAAGTAATCGGAGGGCCGATGCCCGTCCGGGGCCTTGGCTTCGTAATTCTCGGCACTGGCGACGCCGAAAAGATCCGCGCCCGCTCTCATCCGTAGCTCTTCCGGGAGATCCATTTCCTTCTGCCTCGTGCTTGTCCACTCGTCGGCACCCTCATTTTATACCATGAGGGTTTTTACGTTCCCAAGGAAAGATGCCCGCCCCCTTTCCTGGTTTCGCTGAGATGACGCAGTCTCTACCCGGCCTGCCTCTTTCGGGGTCAAGGGGGACAGGGGAAAAGATGGAAATTTTTGGCACGTGAGTTTTTCCGGCAGTCCTGTCGGTTCCTCGCCATGTCCTTCGGCTCGGTGGACGCGTGTCATCGGAGAGTCCTCTGTTCTGGTTCCATTAACGCGTGGTTCAGCCCAAGGCTGCCATTATATCCTCGTCGGGGGGATATTCGGTTTGGACGCTGGCGATGAAGACATACCTTACATGTCCGCTGGCGTCCAGGACGAAGACCGAGGGACGGGCGATGTGCACGGACTCGAAGTTCACCCTGACGTAAACCCCGTATTCCTTGACCACCACGCGTTTCTCGTCCGCGAGAACCGGGAAGGGATAGGGGTGGGTCTCCAGGTATTCCTTCACCTTGCCCGTCTTCTGGGGAAGGATGACCACCGCTCCCGCGCCCCGTTTCATCAATTCCGGATAGATAACATCCCGTATATGGACCATATACTCGCGGCAGTGCGGTCACCAGGTTCCTCGTCCGAAGTAGACTAGCAGCGGACGGCCCAGAAGGTCGCCCAGCCCCACCTCCTCACCGGTACTGGCATCCGGCAGGCGGAAATCAGGGGCCACATCCCCCACTTTCAGGATCTTACTCTCCCTGGCCATTCTTTTACCTCCAGTCTCCAATCCCAGTCACCTAAGATTGCATTATTCCCTTGCAGAAGATTTCCATTACGGCCACGGCTACATCCATGGGCTCTGCACGGGGCTCATGCCGCCTGGTGGGATATGCGGCCTCCCGGGAGGAACGGTTCCCGGCATGAAGAACCGGTATGCTCGCGTGCAGTGGGAGACGAGGAGAGGTGCAGTTCAAGTGAAGCGTTATGCGGTGAATCTCAGGCCTTCCAGCCAGAAGTCGGTCAGGATCCCGGCGCGGTCCATTCCCAGGAGGAGGCAGTCACCCACCCGGATGACCAGGTCGAAACTCCCGCGGACCCTTATGCGCAAACTGTTGTCCGGGGCGTGAAACTCGTACTTGGGATAGAGGTTGTAGAAGCAGAGGTCCTGGCCCCGGAAATCAAGGGTGAAGGACACTCCTCCCTGGGTATCCGCTGCCGGCGGCGGCTCCGTGTCCTCCACCTTCCAGCGGTTGGAGGGAGTGAAGGCGCGCAACCCCACGAGGCGCTGCGTGATTCCCTCCAGGCTGAGCACGAGCTTCCCCAGGGCCAGGGTCTTCGTCCTTGCCCCCGGGATATAGGAGGCAGGCGATATCTCTACCGCCCGGTCCAGGGAACGATAATAAGCCGAGCCGTGTATGAGCTCTCCTCCGGGCTCCACTTTCAGGTTGAGGAGCGAGTGCAGATCCATCGATTTTACGTGCCCCTTTCTCGGGATTTTTGCTTCCGGGGAGGCTTGCCCTCCCCCAGCACGGCGTGCACCTCGGGCATGAGCTCGCTTATCCTTATGCCTTGAGGGCACTTCTCCTCGCACTCGCCGCAGCCGGTGCAGTCGGAGGCCCTCTCCCCCTCGGGAAGGAAGCGATGGTAGCGGAAGCGCGGAGTCAGCTGGTCGTCGTACATCACCAGGTTGTTGTAGAGGGTGAAATTTTCCGTGATATCCACACCGTTGGGGCAGGGCTTGCAGTAACCGCAGCCGGTACAGGGGATGGCTGCCCTTTCCTTGAATCTCCGGCGCACCTCCTCTATCAGCCTTAGCTCCTCCTCGCTCAACCTGTGGTCAGCGGAGAGGCCCGCGGTACGAAGGTTCTCCTCCAGCTGCCGCATGTTGCTCATCCCGCTGAGGACGGTGGATATCCCCGGCTGTTCCCAGAGCCAGAGGAGCGCCCATTCCGCGGGGGTTCGTTTGACGGGAAAGGATTCGAAGACCTCGGCTATCTCCCGGGGCGGGTGGGCCAGGTTGCCGCCCAGGAGCGGCTCCATGACCACCACCGCCAGCCCTTTCTCCGAGGCATACTGGAGGCCACGGGTGCCCGCCTGGTTCTCGACGTCCATGTAGTTGTACTGTATCTGGCACATGCTCCATCCGTCGTAGCCGTCCACGATTTCGCGGAAGGCCTGGAAGTCATCGTGGAAGGAGAACCCGATCCCCCCGATGCGGCCGTCCCGGAACGCCTTCTCCGCCCGGGAAAGGAGGTCCAAGCGCTTGATATCCTCCCACCTCCTGCGGTTCAGTCCGTGAAACAGGTAATAGTCGATGCGGTCGGTCCGCAGCCTTTCCAACTGCTCACGGAGGAAGCGGTCGAAATCCTCGGGCTTTTCCACCAGCCACACGGGGCACTTGGTGGCCAGCCGGACACTTTCCCTGATGCTTCCGCCCAGGACCTCGCCCAGGAAAACCTCGCTTCGCCCGTTATGATAGGTGTAGGCGGTGTCCAGGTAGTTGACCCCGTTTTCGATGGCGTGGAGCAACATGGCCCTGGCCTCTTCAACGTTTATTTTTTCGCTTATGGGAATGCCGTCCAGGGTGGGTAGGCGCATACACCCGAAGCCCAGGATGGAGACCTCCCATTCGCTGGTGCCGAACTTGCGGTAGAGCATGAATCCGTCGCCTCCTCGCGAGTCCATTACCATCCTAACATTATAGCCACCGGGGCGCGGGGGATGCGGTGTAAGGGCCAACGCGGGACCCTTGAGACCGCAGGTCAAAGGCTAAGATTAACTTGCGATCACCCGGGCGGGTTGAACCTATTCCCAGGGCGTAAGGAGCGCAAGGGAAAGGTGGAAGCGTCATCAACTGGTTCATGGGTGCCCGCTGAACCCTGGGCAGGCCATCTTCGGGAGAACACGGATCTTTACCGGGGAGGATAAGTCGCCGGGCTTTTAAGAGGCAATGTAAAAAGAGCCGGAGGGTAACGTTTAGGGCAGGGGAAAAACGGGAAAACCTGAAGCAAGGGGCACGGGGGGATCGAGGTGATTCGGGAGGGGTTCCGGTATGTCTGGCGCGTTCCGAAAGGCGGTTCTGCCGCTAGTGGCGTTTCTGATCCTTTTCCTTTTCCCCGGATGCGACCTTGATGATTACCGGCTGGTGAAGTCCCACCCCGTGCCGGAATGGTTCCGGGACGCCAAGTTCGGGGTGCTTGTCCATTACGGGCCCTACACCGTACCGGGATGGGCGCCGTTGAGTGAGCCAGGCGATTTCACCCAGATGGGATATTTTACCAACAATCCCTACGCCGAGTGGTACTGGAATACCATGAGGATTGCCGGGAGCCCAACCTGGGAATACCATCGCCTTAACTATGGAGAGGACTTTTCCTATTTCGCCTTCGGTCCCCAGTTCGAGTCCGCATCCGGCGGTGCCGACATGGAGGGCTGGGCAGAGTTGTTCGAGGAGGCGGGCGTTCGCTACGCGATCATAACCACCAAGCACCACGACGGCTATTGTCTCTGGCCCACAGTGCATCCTAACCCGGCGCACCCGGAATGGCATTCCCGGCGGGACCTGGTCGAGGATTTCTGCCGGGCCATGCGCGGGCACGGCATTCGCGTAGGGCTGTACTATTCATCAAGTTATGACTGGGCCTACCGGGAGATGCCGCCCATCACCGACCTCTTCTCCCTGCTCAACACCATCCTCCAGGACCCCGACTACGTTGATTACTGCATGGCCCAATGGCAGGAGCTGGTCAAGACCTATCGGCCCGACATCCTGTGGAACGACATCGCCCTCCCGGGAGGGTTTGACCGCTGGAAGTTCTGGGCGGATTACTACAGGTCGAACCCCGAGGGGGTGGTCAATGACAGGTGGTCCCAGAATCCCGTAGAGTTGGCCTATAACCTGGCCATCGCACAAGGGGTCGAGAAGATCCCTCCTCTCTACCACTTCGATTTCTTCACCCCCGAATACCAGGTGATGCGGGAGGCGCGGCTGCTCAAATGGGAGACCTGCCGGGGAATCGGATGGTCCTTCGCCTATAACCGGCTGGAGGAAGAGGAGACCGGGCACTTGCTTACCGGGGAGGAATTGGTAGAGATACTCGCCGACGTGGTGAGCAAGAACGGCAACCTGCTTCTGGGAATAGGTCCGCGGGCGGACGGGACCATACCCGAGGCCCAGCAGATGGCCCTTCGCCAGCTGGGCGGATGGCTAAAGGTGAACGGCCAATCAATCTACGGGACCCGTCCCTGGAGGGAGGCAGAGGGCACCGCCGACGGGGGAGCGGTACGCGTGCGCTTCACCGCGCGGGGCGACGAAGGCTCGGGCGCCCTGTTCGCCATCCTTCTCGACAGGCCTTCGACGAGGAAGGTGGTCATCAGCGGGTTGCGCCTGGCGAAGGAAAGCAGGATCCGTCTGCTGGATGGAAACGTGGACCTCAAGTGGCGGCAGAGAGGGGAGGACATCGTGGTGATCCTTCCCGACAGGCTACCCCAGGCCCCCGCTTACGTGCTGGCCATAAGCCCGCTGCCACCTTGAGGTTTGGCTGGAGCGGCGCGACTACGCACAGGGTTTACCTTGGGAAAAGAATCTCCCTCAGATACTCGAGTCCAAGGATCTGCACCCCCTTGTTCTGCATGTGGAGGAGGCCCTCCTCGCTGACCTCCGTGCAGGCCTCGGGGACCAGGCCCACGCGGTAGTCCAGGTCGGTGGCCCCCAGCTGGGTGGCCAGGACGCAGTTGGGGAAGGTGATGCCCACGATGATCACGCTGTCCACCCCCCTTTCTTGCAGGAAAGCGTGCAGAGGGGTGCGGGAAAAGGCGCCGAAGCGCGGCTTGTACATGGCGTACTCGCCGGGTGCCAGTTCCTGGAAATTCCCCGCGAGCAACCATTTGGCATCCAGCTCGACACCTGGGGATACGGCCTCCACCAGCTGGGAACCCCAGGTCCCGGCCACCACGGCACGCATCTCTCCCCTTTCGAACTGCCAGCGTCGACAAGGATCCACGTTGCTGCCATCCGGCTTGTAGAGCCTCACCACGTGGACGATGGGTTTTTTCGCGCGGCGGAAGAGTTCCACGACCTCCACGATCCTCGGGATGGACTCTTCCGATCCCCGGACCGGCTTGGCACCCCGTGGGCTCCCGTAGTCGTTCTGGGTGTCCACCACCAGGAGGGCGCAGGATTCGGGATGGAGCTCCGTGTAGGGGGTTACCAGGTTGTTGGAGCGGTAATCCATACTCTGACCTCCTCGCTGGTGCCCGTGATCGACAGTTGTCCACAGTGGCTCGAGATAGCTTATCCCGCCGCCGGGTTCCCCGTCCCGGTCGGGCATTGTGAAGACTGGGGCTGGAAACCGGGATTTCCTCCTTTGCCGAGCCGGGTTGCGCCCTTCGGAGTATATTTTACCCCCTGTTGCGTCTTCGACCCGCGCTCGCACCGGATCAAGATAAACCAAGTTGGTGCATGATCCTGGCCTCCCGGGACTTGCGCCCCTGCTTCTCGTCCGTAACGGTTTGACTCGCACACGTAACCACCACGATTTATTCTTAACCCGGGCGTATGGGGTCCCAACCCTCGCCATCTCACGCCTATCCATTCTCACCCCTTATGGATTGACCACCGCTCATTCCCGAACACGATATGTTCCCGGCCCGGGCACAAGGGACTTTATCCCCCAACCTATCATCCATCGCAGCGCCAACTTTCTCCCGCCATAGATGGCAGCCATAGATGGTGGCGGGGACCTGGCACGGAACCTGGCTGTCATGACCCCGGGGTTGGAAGCCGGTGGAGAAGGCCGGGGAATCTCCATCCGGCTGGGCTAACCGTCCATGTCCAAGGGGAATCTCGTGGACTTTCTGGGGGAGAGAGCGGAATGTCTGCCGGACCAGGATCCGGTGGCGTAAAAGGGGGTCTCCATTACCGTTTCCCTTTTACATTCCCTGGCAAGGGCAAGCGAAAGGTCGCACGGGAAAATCGGAATGCGCCCCGGAGGGAGGCTCGGTAAAGAGTTAGGGCTACCCTTCCCGGTTTACCGAGGCATGGGCGGGCTGAAGGACTTACGTGGATGGAAAACGAAAGAAGAGATTAGATCAAGGAGCCGTACCCGGCGATGAAAAGGCGAGCGACCAAATTACCGGAAAAAATAGAGCTCAAAGTGGTTCGCAAGAAGACAGCAAACGAGCGGGGTTGATGGTAAAGGGCCGGGTTTGAGGCGGGAGGCGGACTGGGACCTTTGAGTCCGCTATGAGGTCTGGGGGCGTAGGGTAAGGAGCGAGGAAGAACCCGTGAGGCTAAGCGAGCAGGGAAGGAGCAGGTACCGGCGCGAGACGGTGGTTCTCCTGGCCAAGATGCTGGCCATTGCCACCCCCATAGGCTTGGCCGGGGTTACCCTCATCGTATACCTGACCCTTTCCGTGGAGGGAGGTTATTGGATAGCCGTGTTCGCCCTGGGGGTACCGGTTATTCTCACCGCGGTCTTTTTCTGCGTTCTCTTCGCTGCGGATACCTACATCAAGCCCCTGATACGCATTGACGAGTTCTGCTCCCAGCTGCGGTCCGGCGATTTCACTCGGTTGGAGGACGTGGAGGGGGCAGGGGTGATGCGCGAGGTTGCCTCCACCCTGAACGAGATGAGCTCCGCTTTGGCCGCTTTTATCCGGGGCGCCGCGGAGGGTTCCGAGAAGCTGGCCGAGGCCAGCGATTCGTTGCTCAAGGTGACCGAGAGCAGTAACGCCAACCTGCAGGACATATCGCGTTCCGTGTTCGACCTGGCCAAGGAAGCCGAGGAGCAGCACCGCGGTATCTCGAGCCTCGAATCTTCGGCAGCCGAGCTCTTTCAGGATATCCGTGAGGTGGAGGAAGCGGCGCAGAGGGCCCTGGATTTCTCCGAGGAGGTCAGATCCGCCGTGGGCAGTGGCGCGGAGGCGGTGCGGGAGGCGGCGGACAAGATGAGGGAGATACGTGAGGCCACCATGCGCCTGGCTGAGCTGGTGAGCGAATTGGACGAACATTCCGGGGAGATAGGCCTGATCATCGAGGTCATCTCCTCCATAAGCGATGAGACCAAGCTCCTGGCCCTCAACGCGGCCATAGAAGCGGCCAGGGCCGGAGAGCAAGGCCGCGGTTTTTCCGTGGTGGCCGCGGAGGTACGCAGGCTGGCAGAGGATTCCTCTACCGCCGCCGGCCGCATCGAGAGGTTGGTGAACGAGATCAAGAACCTGGTGAGCAAGGCAGCCGAGGCCATGGAGGAGGCCAGCGGAAAGGTGGGGGAGGGCATGGAGGTGAGCGAAAGGGCCCACGGCCTCCTCTCCCGCATTGATGCCGTGTCCAGCGAGATAACCCGGCATATCGACTCGGTGATCGAGGCCGCGCGGGCCACCGGGCCTCTGAGCGGAGAGATAGGAGAGGCGGTGCGTTCCATAGCTGCCGTGTCCGAGGCGGTGGCCGGCAACATGCAGGAGATATCCTCCTCCATCCAGGAACAGGCGGCCGCCATGCAGGAGATAACCGCCCTGATGCACGAGTTGGACCGCATAGCGGACGGGCTTAAGGCTGTAATCGAGGCCCATTCACCCGGCCGCTGACCATTCTCATGCCCCTCAAGAGGTGATGGAAGGCTTTTCCTTTCGAGCGAGGCGCTCTTTTTCCTCCGGTGTGGGCTCACGCCGGGAGCCCTCCCAGGAGAAGCGTTCCATGACCTCCGGGTTCAGGAGGTAGTCCGGATTTCCGCCGCCGAGAAGCTTTTTCAACTGCTCCACGACCGTCGCTCCCTGGTGCGCGGAGACCTCCTCGGTGTCCCCGCCGATATGGGGGGTGGCGATGACCGTGTCCAACCGGAGGAGGGGATGGTCGGAAGGCGGGGGTTCCTGGGGGAAGACGTCCAGCGCAGCCCCCGCCAGGTGGCCCGATTGGAGCGCTTCCAGGAGGGCGTCATGGTCCACCAGCGAGGCCCGCGAGGTGTTGATGAAAAAGGCGCCCTCCTTCATGGCGGCGAAGGCCTCGCGGTTCATCATGCCCCGGGTGGACTCGCTCTTCGGGGCGTGGAGGGTGACGAAGTCGCTCGCGGCGAGAAGCTCCTCCAGTGAGACTTTCCGGGCATGGAAAAGAGCGCCTTCTTCCTCACCCACCCCGGGATCGTGGAAAAGCGTCCGGGCGCCGAAGGGATGCACCCGCAAGGCCACCCGGCGGCCCACCTCGCCCAGGCCTATGATACCCACGGTCTTGCCCCAGAGTTCCTTGCCCTGAAACTTCACGTAGGCCTCGGCCATGCGGGAGAGGTCTCCGGCCTCGATGTTCCCCTCCCGCAGAAAGCGGGAAGCCCCTTGGATATTGCGGGCCAGCATGATCATGAAAGCCACCGTGAGGTCGGCGACGGCGTCGGCGTTCCTGCCCGGCGTCCACAACACCGGGATGCCGAAGGCGTTGGCCGACTCCAGGTCCACGTTCACCGGGTTGCCGCGACAGACAACTATTGCCTTGAGGTCAGGGGATAGGTCCAGAGCTTGGAAATCCACGACGTCCATCTCGGTTACCAGGATGTGGTATCCGGAGACGGCGGCGGCCAGGTCCTCACCGCCGGCGTGAATCCTCATCTCCTCGCGCCAGGGGCGGTAAAGGACATCGCAGTCCCGGGAAAGCTCCTCCAGCGATTCGCGGTCCATGACCGCGGTGACCAGAATACGCGGCTTGAAGCCCGGTTTTTTCTCCTCAACCCGGACCTGCGCACCCCTGAGGAGGGAAGCGGCCATGAGCCCGGACAGGTGGGTATCGCAGGCGAAACGCAGGGAACAGGCCTCCCTCCAGCCCGCGTAGAGAACCTGGTATTCCTCCCGGTCCGGGCCGGGGACGTGCTTTCGCGCGGGGAGGCTCAGGGAATGCGCTCCCCGCACGTGGTCGTCGAATAGGCCCGCGCCCACACCGGCACAGATGGCTGCCCCCAGCGCGGACACCTCGGGCGTGCCCGCCGCGGTGATCGGACGGTCGAGGACGTCGGCGAGGATGCCCGTCCAGAGGAGACTCCTGGAAAGGCCACCGGCCACGAAGACCCTCTCCGGCTTCCCGCCCAGCACCTCTTCGACCTGCTCAAGGTTGGCCCGGGCGGAGTAGGCGATGCCTTCGAGCACGGAGCGGCTCAGGTTCCGCCTGCCCTCCCGGCCGGAAGGAGTGACCATGTGGGAGAGGGAGAGGTTGCCCACCGGGATGCCTATGGTGCGGGCGTCGAAGACGGCGGTGCCCAACGAGGAGAAGATCCCCCTGCCGCCGGGCGGGGCGAAGCGGGCCTCGGCCAGGAGCGCGGAAAGGGGTTGCCGGTATTCGCAGTACAGCAAGCCGGCGAACCACTCGAGTACGTAACCGGCGGTGAGCCCGTTGCTCTCCAGGACGTATAAACCCGGTATAACGTGGGCTCCGCTCCACAACTTCCCCTCGGGATCCAGGGCCGGTTCCCGGGTCACCGCTTGGAGGGGCATGGTGGTGCCGGCTATCACCGCCAGGTCCCCCGGGGAGGTCGCCCCCGCCCCCAGAAGCCCGCACTGGGTGTCCGCACCGCCGGCGACCACCGGGATCCCCGGCCGCAGCCCGAGGTGGGAAGCCGCTTCGGGCGACAGTTCCCCCAGGCATGTTCCGGCGGCCACCGCCTCGGGGAATATCTTTTCCGGCAGCCCCAGGGAGAGGATGAGCTCGGACGCCCAGCGGGAGGCGGAGAGGTCCCAGAGCAGGGTTTCTCCGGCTTGGGATATCTCCGCCGCCGCCTCGCCTCCCAATTTCCAGGCCAGCCAGTCGGATAGGCTGAGGACCACAGCCGCCGCCGTTAGCGTCTCCGGCCGGTGATTGCGCAGCCAGAGGAGACGGGAAGCGGTGAAAAGGGGACTGGGCCAGTGGCCGCCCAGGGAGTGGATCTCTTTCCCCCTTTCACCGCCCAGGGCCAGGGATTCAGCCAAAGCCCGGGCGTCCTGGTTGGGGACGGCGAAGAGCGCCTCTCCCCGCCCGTCCAGGATGATGGTGGTGTTGCGCATGCTGGTGGCGGCGATGCCCGCGATCTCCCCGGGCGCGGCGCCGGCGCGCTCCAGCGCCTCCCGGCAGGCTTCGCCCAGTTTTTCCCAGACATCGTCCAGGTCCAGGTCGTAACCCAGCCCCATGGTCTCCGGGGCCGGGGGATGGGACCATTCCCTCCTGGCGGTGAAGATCTCTCCCGTGTTCGGATCCAAAAGGAGGCACCTGCCGGAGCCTCCGCCGGCGTCCAATGCCGCCAGAAATTCCCTGCCCATGGTTCCTCCTTCCTCTAACCACCCAACGGATACCAAGTGGGAGCTCATCTCCGCGCCCGCTTGAGGCTATGCATATTCTATCCTCCCGGTAAGAACCCGCGCTTACCTCCTAATGGATGTATTACGGCATATTCGACTTGCTCCTAGGACCCGCGTAAAATCCGGGCCGCTGACAGCGATCCACGCCCCTTTTTCGTGTGTATATGGGCCGGGTTCCTGGATCAGGGCATGAGGATGATTTCCGCCGCCGGAATTTATTGGCCCCGCCCGGGCTTTATGCTTGTCGCGTGGAATACGTTCGTGGTTATTATGTGGGTTTCCACGGCCGGGGATCGCCCGGGCGTGAATAACGAAAGTAGCGGCCTGTTCCTGACGATAATCCACGGTGATGCGGTGCATGAGAGAGGAGCGAATGAACACTGGCTGGGAGAAAATAATGAGGAATGAGAAGCGCTGCAGGGTGATTATCGTGGGAGGTGGGCCGGCTGGATCGCTCACCGCCCTTTTCCTGCTCCGCGAGCGCCCGGATTTGGCGGGGAACATCCTTATCCTGGAGGCGAAGAAGTTCCCCCGCGAGAAGATATGCGGGGGAGGTGTCAGCGGGCGCGTCACCCGGAGGCTGCGGGAGCTGGGACTGAATCTCGATGCCCTTCCCCGGGTGCCCTTGAAGGGATTTACCATATGTTACCAGGATAGTCGATACCGGCCGGAGTTCGGGAACCGGGACTGTTTCGTGGTCCGCAGGAGTGTGCTCGACGACTTCCTCCTCCGCGCCGCGGCGGACGGAGGGGCGGAGGTTCGTTTCACGCCCGCCGTGGGGGCTTGCCGCGAAGGGAGGGGGGTGCGGGTGATGGCCGGGGACGGCTCTCTTTACCGGGCGGAGGTGCTGGTGGGCGCAGACGGGGTCAACGGCAAGAGCCGGGAATGGTTCGGGGTATCCCGGCGAGGCGGTAAAACCCTACTCCTCCAAGTCGATGCTCCCTTCCCGGAGGAGGCGGCAGACCTTCAAGATTCTCTCGTCCTCGATTTCACCCCTCCCCGGTTCGGGATCCGAGGATACGTCTGGTTCTTTCCCTCCCTGAACGAAGAGGGGGAAAGGGTGGTCAACGCCGGGATCACGGGAGGGGATTTCTCCCGCGGTACCGCGCGCAGGCTCAGGGAGTGTTTCCATGCCGTGCTGCGTGGTCACCCGGAGATGGCCGCCGCCTTTCACCAGCCTTCATTCCGGGCTTACCCGGAAAGAAGGTTCACTCCCTTTCAGCGTTTTTGCGTGGAGCGGGTGGTCTACGTCGGCGAACAGCTGGGCGTGGATCCCTTCACCGGCGAGGGTTTGGCCGTATGTGCCGATTCCGCGGCCGCGGCGGCGGGGTGCATAGCTAGGGCCCTCGAGGAAGGAGATTTCTCCTTCCGCGAATACGCCGCCGAGGTGCGGAGGTCCCCCTTCTTTCCCCTCTACCTGATCGGCACCACCTACTGGCCGCAGAGCGAATGGGGCCGGACATGTTTTCTCCTCTCCATGTCCACCCGCCTCCCGCCGGGGGGAAAGATGAACGTTATCGATTATTACGCCGGCGTCTTCTCGGGCCGCATCCCGGGAGAGGAACTCTACGCGCTTCGTTTCTGGAGGACGGTCCTGAGGGATGCGGCGGCCGTCCTCCCGCGGTGGTTGGCCTCCTCGAGGCGATATGAGAACTAACCCCTTCCCTCTTCGTGATGGCTTCCTATTGGTATTTGTTTACCTCGCAGGTCGGGGCTTAGGTTTGGTGAGAGACCCCGTGGAGCCTTTGAGCCCGGCTCCCTGGGCGAAGCGATGTTATGGTAGGTCCATGGCTTGGACGAAAGCCGCCTCTGCTGTTTATCGGTTTCGGCCCCGGGGTTATCGAATTTCAAGGTCCGGCCCCATCGATTTTCTGCAGCATGTCCATTACCACCTGGAGGGTAACGGCGAGGGATTCCGGCCTCACCCTATCTGCAGTGTCCAGGCGGGTGTGGTAATGGGGCACCAGGCGGGATGTGTCCTGGCAGCACATGGAAACGCTGGGGATTCCCGCGCGGGCGAAGGCGCTGCCGTCGGTAGCCCCCATGGGCATGACGGCAACCTTCATGGGGTAACCGTTCTTCCCCGCCGCTTCCCGGGCCAGCTCCACCAGGTAAGGGTCCATCTTCGCCCCGCACCACAGCTCGCGCTTGAAGGCGGTCAGGTACCTCTCGTCGTAGATGCCGTCCAGGAACACCGCGTATGTGGGGAGGGAGAGGAGCTCCCGGCGATGTCGAGCGGCATATCGCTTGGCGCCCCGCAGGCCGGCTTCCTCCGCGGACATGGCCAGGAGAACGACCTCCGTCTGGCGGGGCTGGAACCCGCCCTTTTGGCGGGCATCCTCAAGGTAACGGGCCAGGCCGCAGAGGACCCCGATTCCCGCCATGTCGTCCATGGCCCCGGGCACCACGTCCCGGGTGTGGAAAAGGGCGAAGGGTAGGATGACGGGAACGAAGGCTATGCATACGTAGCCAAGGACCCGGAAAGCGGTAGTGTCCGGGGTTCCCGTGGAACCGGCGAGGGTACGTGCCAGGGAGGCGGCCAAAAGGACCGGGGGGCCGGTAAAGGCCAGGGCCATGGCCGGAACCGCCAGCCCCTTCAGCCAGTACCAGACCTTGAACTCGTAGGCGGAGTCCAGGTGCGCGGAAACGATGAACCTCTTCCTGGTTTCCCCTTCGGGAGGGACGATTCCGATCACGTTTTCCCCTTTACGCTTGGGAAAGAGAAAATCGATCAGCTCCCGGTACCGCACCACCTCGAAGTAGAGTATGCCCACACAAACCGCGGTGACGATGAGGGACAGGGGAGGGAGAACGTAGTATAGGGCCAGGGCGGCCAAGTAGCCGGCTACCAGGAAGGGAAAGAAGCCCAGGAAAGCCTTGGGGCTGCAGGTGAACTCCTCGAACCGCACCTCGCTGCAGGCGCCCTCGACCTCCCCGGCGAACAGGCGCCCCAGCCTTCTTTCCGCCTCGCTGCACGATTCTCGCGGCCCGATCTCGCGCATCACCCGGCCCACCAACCCGTGCATGTACTCAGCGTAGCGGCTCGCATCTCCCATCTCCGCCTCCTTTCACGAGCGTGGCTCCCAGCAATATAACAGCCGCCATGTAATAGAAGGATATGAAGGCCAGGGCCACGCCCGCCAGGGATCCGTAAACCGCGGCCAGCTTGCCCAGGCTGGTGTAGTACCAGGTTATCGCGAGCTGGAGGGGATTCAAGAGCAGGGAAGAGAAGAGGGCGCCCTTCCAGGACTCTCGAAAACCGGGACCCTTCTCCACTGCATAGGAGTAGATGAAGCAAAGGGCCAGGAACTGAATGAGGATGGCCAGGAGGTGGGATCCCGGGATCACCAGGACTTCGGCGACGGCGCTCCACCCGGCCGCCAGCGTGGCCAGGTAGTGGGAGCCGAACCCCACCAGGACCGCCGACCCGGACACCGCCAAAATGGCCAGGCTCTTGCCCTTTTTCCTGAACCATTTCGGCTTCTCTCGCTCCCACAGTCGGGCTATCCAAACCTGCAGCGAGTCGGCTAACTTGGTGCTGGAGTAGAGGAGGCTGATGGCGCCGACCAGGCTGATCGCTGAACCCCTGTTGATGGAGGTCTCCAAGGCTTCCTCGACCATCGCCCGCATCCCGGGCAAGTTTGCCGAAATGTAATTCAGGATTCTCTCGACCAGGTCCGGCCTGTCCCGGAAGACCAGCCCCAGGATTCCAGCACCCAGGATGAGCATGGCGAAGACGGACAGGAAGGCGTAGAAGGATAGAGCCGCCGCCGCCTGCAGCCCGTCGATGCGGTTGAATTCCGCCCACACTTCCCTGCCTCCCCGTGTCCAGGCCGAAACGCGTTCGCGGGCGTTGCTCAACATGGCCTTAAAGGCAGCAAGGTTCACCGTCCGCCTCCCGGAAACACGTGTTTTGCTTTCATGATTTTACCAATCCGTGAGGTGAGAAACACGGGCCGGACGTCATGGCCTTTCCTCCAGGCCGCCTTTCACTGTGCCGGCTCGCTAGGGCCGGGCCTCGTTACGTCAGCCCTTGTCGGCGCGGGGTTGTCGATGGGGAAGGGTGCCGCCCGGAACAAGAGGGGACGTTTTCGCCCCATCGAAACGTGCCGGGATCGGGGGTGGTCCTAAAGCACCCAACCCGGATGCCGGTCGCAGAAATCGCGCATGTAGTGATGGAGCCAGGACGACACCTCGGGCTCCAGGTAGAAGGCCGGCTTGAGGAGGTTCTGTCCCGGTTTCAACGCCCCGGCTTTGATGGCGATTCTTTCCAGCTCGCAACCGGGGTAGACCCGGATTCCCACCGTGACCGTGACCTGGGTGGGCGCCAGATCCAGCATGAGATCAAGGCTTTCCTTGACCGTGCGCTCATTCTCTCCCGGGCCGCCCAAAAGAAGGAAACAATTGGTCCGCAACCCCAGCTCCTTGGCCTTCGAAACGGATCGTACGATGTGCTCACGGGTGAAACCCTTGCCCAGCGACGAGAGGATATTTTCCGATCCGCTTTCGTTCCCGATGCTCACTCCCACGCATCCCGCCGCCCCCAGGGCCTCCATGATCTCCGAATCATGGAACAAGGGGTTTATGGTGCACCACCACTTTAGAGACAGCCTTCTGGCCGCGATCTCCCGGCAGAGCTCCAGCGTGTATTCGCGGGGATAGTTGAAGAGGGAATCCGTGAATACGGCGAAACCGATCCCGCAATCAGCTTCCAGGGAAGCCAGCTCGTCGGCGACCTCCCGTGCGGGGCGGACGCGGACCAGTCGTCCCTCTATCCCGGGATTGGTGCAGTAGATGCAGCGCAGGTGGCATCCTCGGCGGGCCTGCAGGTTTGCGGTGTAAGCCGGCGTTCTACCCGGGACCCAGTCGTACCGCCGGACATCGAAAAGTTCCCGTTCGGGACGGGGAAGGAGGTCCGGCCGGAGGTGGGGAGCCGGCGGGTTTATCCATTCACGGCCCCCGCGCCGGAGGGCCAGGCCGGGAAGGGATTCGTAATCGGCACCGCTTCCCAGGCATTGGAGAAAGTCCAGGAAAGCCCGCTCTCCTTCCCCGACCACCCCCACTTCCAGGTCCAGGTATTCCAGGCACTCCAGGGGAAAGATGGTGAACCCGGCCCCTCCCAGCACCACGGGGACGTCCGTTTCCTCCCGTATGGCCTGTACCAGTTCCCGCAGAGGAGGCAAATAGAACTCCGAGTCGAACATGTCCTGGTTGTCGATGTTGCGGATGGAGAGGCCGATGCACTCCGGCCGGAATTCCCTGATCCTTTGAAGCGTTTCCTCAATCGGGTCGTCCGAGAACATTAGGTCCAGGCATGATATCTCGTGTCCGGCCCGGAGGGCGGCGGCGGCGACGTAGGCGATCCCCAGGGGGAAGGGGATGAGGTTTTCCGTGCAACGGTTCTCGCTTATGAGCAGGATCCGCAAGAAGAGAGCACCTCCTATTCGCCGATCGACATCCCCTCGTCGTTCAGGGGGCAGACTCGCTGGCATTCCGTGCAGTCTATCCAGTAATTGTAGCCGGTGGTGTTGATCACCATCTCCAAGTTCTCCCTGCCGTAATCGTCGGTGAGGACGTGACGGTAGATGCCGTGCTTGATGGAGTGGCCCAGGCATACCATTTTCTGAAATGAACCTTCCGCGTAGGCGCCGGACGGGCATATTTCCCTGCAGGCGTTGCATCCCGGGGGGCAGGGTTCCACTTCCCTTTTCGGGTTTCCCGGAAGGGGAGCGGCGGTGACCACGGCTCCCAGGCGCAGGAGGGAACCGAAGCGGGGGTGGTAGACCATGCCGCTTGTGCCGAAGGAACCCAGACCCGCCTGGACGGCGGCGTGCTTCAGGGAGAGAAGCCCCCAGGGCTCCAAGCCATGGAAGACCAGCGGGGCGTAGGCTGGGATGACCACCGCGGGGTGACCCAGCTCTTCCAGGAGACGGGAGAGGGCCAGCCCCACTTGGTCAAGGTAGGAGTAGGAAGTATGATAGCTCCTCTGCAGGAGGTGGAGCGCGTAGGCCGGGGAGGTGAAGACCGCGCGGGGCACGGCCACCCCGTAGACGATGACCGTGGCCGCGTCCCGGCAGATCCTCCCCGGGTGGTGCTCCCCCGGTGCTCCCTCAAATCGTTCCACGGGTGCGAATCCAAAGGCGTCAACCCGTTCTCCCAACCAGCCCATGACCCTCTTCTCCAGATCCTCGGTCATCCGGGTCCCTCCTTTCGGTACAGGATTCGGCGGGTCATCCGTGCCCCGGCCCTTCCCCCTGGTTTCGCCAACCACAAGCCTATTTAACCACATGGAGGCGAAGGCCGCTGGAACCGGGAATTGCATCCCGCCCCTCCGGCGGATGATCTCGCTGGGCCCATCCAGGCACTCTTTTGCGCCCGCCGCGGTCTGCCTGGAGCCGGCGAACAAGGCCATCATCACCATTTTCCCGAAGCGGGATCAGGGATCTTGGTATCTTGAGCCGGATGTGCGTACCAACGAACGATATCCATATCATCCTTTACGGTTCGGGATCGGGGTTGGGCCGTTCAGCCTGACCCAGGCAAGGGCAATGGGTTTGCTCCCCGCTTGGCCGGCGACGGGCGAACCCGGTGCACGCCGAGGGGAGTGATGCCGAAAACGAAGAACCTGGGCGAAACGGCGGTGAAGGGGGTTTTGTAATGATAGCCCGGGATTGGCGGCGAAACGCGCGAATTCTCGATGAGGTTGCGAGGACAGGGGAGATAAGAAGCCGGGACCGGAGGGCACCTGGCTATAATTAAGTGAACTTGAGGCCCTCTTCTCGGAGCGCTCGATGATGGCGGGAAGGCTGATGGAAGATGGGAAAGGAGTACTGGATCCACAGGATCACCACCATGAGGATGATATCCAGATGGTAGGGGGGCGGATGGAAGACGGGGAAGGAGCATGGGATGGCCGAGGACACTTCGTTGGGGAGCAGCCCGCTTTTTTCTGGCGAGGCGGAGATGATCCGGGTTGTGGATGGCGTACACATGCTGCGCATGTGGGCCAACGTGTGCATCGTGGAATCCGGCGAAGGCGTCGTCCTCTTCGACGCTGGACTGCCCTTTCACGGTCCGCGGATCGTGGAAGAGCTGAGGCGCCTGACCGACGCACCGGTGCTTTACATAATCTACGGTCACGGGCACGCCGACCATGCTTTCGGGACGCCCTTCTTGCTGCGGGACGCGGAGGAGAGGGGATACCCCCGCCCCCGAGTCATCGCCCACGAGGCCCTGCCCCGGCGATTCGACCGCTACCGCAGGATGCTTCCCTACCACGAGCGCATCAACCGCATGCAGTTCGACATACCGGAGGGCATACCCGCCTTCCCTTGGGAATACGTCTACCCGGATGAGACGATCCGGGATGCATTGACCCTCCGGGTGGGGGAGTTCACCCTGGAGCTGCGCCATGCGCGGGGCGAGACGGATGACCACCTCTGGCTGTGGATCCCGGAGAGGAAGGTGGCCTGCGTCTCTGATTTCTGGGTATGGTCCTGTCCCAACGTGGGTAATCCCTTCAAGGTCCAGAGGTATGCCCTGGAATGGGCGGTAGCCCTGGAGGAGGTGGCCCAACGCTCCCCCGAGGTACTCCTCCCGGGTCACGGTAGCCCGCTCCTGGGCGTGGAAACGATAGGGGAGGCGTGTCTCCAGGTATCCGAAGCCCTGCGGTATCTCGACCAGCAAGTGGTGGACATGCTCAACGGGGGGATGTGGCAGGAGGAGATACTGCACTCCTTCCAATGGCCGGAAGAATATGCCAGGAGCCCTTACCTGGCGCCCATCTACGGGCATCCCTACTTCGTGGTCCAGGCCCTTCTCCGCCAGTACCACGGCTGGTACGACGGGAACCCTTCACACCTTTTCCCTTCACCGGAGGCGGAAATAGCCGCTGAGGTGCTGGCCCTGGCCGGAGAGGAGAGGGTGTTCGGTAGGGCGAAGGAGTTGGAGGGGAAGGGAGAGCTGCAGCTTTCCCTTCACCTCCTGGACTTTCTCCTGGCGGGTGGGGCAGGGGCGAGGATGGAGGCAATGGAGGTGAAGGCCCGCATCCTGGAGAGGATGGCCGGGGAGGAACGAAGCCTCATCGCCAGGAACATCCTCCTGGCGGGAGCCAGGGAGTTGAGGAGGGAAACGGCGGGGAAAGGACCGGTAGGGGAAGGGGGAGATTAGGTCTTCATGCAGGCTTTCACCATCGCCCTGGCCGTTTTCGCCGTGTCTTTCGTCTTCTCCATGATGGGGGCGGGAGGCTCCCAGATATTGGTGCCCATCCTCTTTTGGCTGGGCCTGGATTTCAAGAGCGGCGCCATCCCCTTGGGGCTTTTGACTTCCGCGATAACCTGTTTCTCTGCCGGCCTGGTCTATTTGCGGAGGGGGCTGGTGCGCTTGAGTACCGGTTGGCCCTTCGCCCTGGCCGTGCTCACCGGAAGTCCGCTGGGCGCCCTGTTGGCGCGCCCCGCCTCTTCCCGAGCCCTCATGATCGCCTTCGCCGTGGTGAACATCCTGGTGGGGTTGTTGGTCCTCAGGGGCCGGAGCCTGGCTGGTGAGGGGGGGCTCTCGAGGGAAAAGGAGGTCTTGACCGGTCTTTTGGTCGGACTGGGGATCGGCTTCATGATCGGTTTCGTCGCCCGCGACGGCGGTCCCTTCACCATGGCCGTCTTGGTTCTCATGGGTATGGATGCCCGGGAAGCGGCGGGCACCGCTCCTTTCGTCGTGGCCGCCGGTTGCCTGGTGGCTTTTCTGGTGCACGCCTTTGGGATGGCCGTGGAAGCGATGATCCTGACCCCATCCGTCGCTGCCGCTCTGGTCGCTTCCCAGATGGGGGCAAGGTTCATGAGCAGCCGGCTGGAATCCCGGACGGTAAGAATATTATTCACCGTGATCATGATCACCGTGGGCGCGGTGATACTTATCCAGGCGCTTCGAGGGTCATAACGGCTTGCGGGCAACCACTTCCAACCGCACGGCGTTCACGTGGACCAAGCCGTTTTCGTCGGGGGGAAAATCGCGTAGGTAACCATCCACGAACTCGGTGATGAAGTCCTCCCTCAGGTGCTGTGGAACCCGCTGCGTGAAAGGCAGCCACGTGGTCCGTATCCACCCGGCCATGCCCTCCCGGCCCTCGTGGACCATGTCCTTGTGGATAAGCTCCACGCGCACCGGGTCAAGGCCCACCTCCTCCAGCAGGGGTACGTAGTCCTCCGGGGTGTGGAAGAGATAGGGAATATCCATATTATGGAAGTAAGGGGACCATTTTTCGGAGGCCATCAGGGAAACCAGCACGCATGCCACCTCGGCGGCGTTGCCTCGGCCGCCCATCTGGGCCAACATCACTCCTCCGGGCCTCAAGGCGCGGGATATCCCGGCCAGCGCCGCCGACTGGTCCCTGATCCAGTGGAGGACGGCGTTGGAGAAAACGACATCGAAACGTTCTTTGAAGGGAAGACGGCAGGCATCCGCTACCTCCCAGAAGAGGTTGGGGTAGCGGTGGGGGGAATAGGCACGGCGAGCGTTGCGGATCATCTCCGGCGATACGTCCACCCCCAGGACCGAGCCGCGGGGGACCCGTTCCGCCAGCTCCGCGGCCAGCATCCCGTCCCCGCAACCCAGGTCCAGGATATCCTCGTCCCCTCTGAGGCGGAGCTTGTCCATGAGCTCCCGTCCCCACTTCTTCTGTTGAGAGGAGAAACGACGGTAATCCTCCGCGTCCCACCGGTAAGGGGCTGTCTTCCGGGGCACGTACATCCCTCCTTTAACGGGTACCTACCGGTTGCTACGGCCGACTTCGCTTGCCAGTCCCAAAAGGGATGGCTAGGCCCCAGGCGCTTCCCGGGTCGACCCGCCCGGGGACCCGTCTCGGGTGCCGGATTTTAATATACAAGTTAACACGTCAACCGTTTAGGTCGCATAATCGGCCTGGGTCCGGGATTATCCATGCCGGGTGGTCATTCCTTTCCACTCCGGTGAAGAGGGAATTGAGATGGCGGCGATACTCGGTTTACCATTGGTATATGGGAGCATGACCTCGGCAACGTCACCCCGTTTTTATGTACGAGGAAGGGAGTGGCTGTCTTGGCGGGAAAGGATCTGATCGAGGAGGCGGCCCGGCTGATCGCCGGCGCCAAGAACCTGGTGGCCTTCACCGGCGCGGGGGTTTCGGCGGAGAGCGGCATACCTACCTTCCGTGATCCGGGAGGCCTTTGGGACCGCTTTGATCCCTACGAGTTGGGCGGCGGGGATATCTTCTCCTCGATCTTTCGCGGCTCCAAGATCCCCGCTTCGGCCACCACCTTCGTCTCCGAGATGCTGGAGGTGCTGGAAAAGGCCCATCCCAACCCCGGCCACCTGGCCCTGGGGGAACTGGAGAGGATGGGCATCCTCCGCTCGGTGATCACCCAGAACATAGACAACCTACACCGCGAGGCGGGGAACACCCGGGTCATCGAAGTTCACGGGAACATCTTCCGCCTGGCCTGCCTGGGCTGCGGGAGCAAGATCGGCTTGAGCCGGGAGGACCTGTTCGAGCTGGGCCGGAAGCTCGTCGGGTTGTTGCAGAAAGGGGATCTGCAGGGCCTCATATCCTTGGCCTCCCGGTGTTGGTGCGGAGGGATCTGCCGCTTGGACGTGGTGGGTTTCGGGGAACCGGTGCAGGACATGCCCCAAGCGGTCCAGGAGGCGAGGCGCTCGGACGTGTTCCTGATCCTGGGAACCTCGGGTGCGGTGTACCCGGCGGCCTACCTGCCGGAGTACGCCAAGAGCGCCGGAGCCAAGCTCATCGAGATCAACGCCACCGGGTGCTATTTCCAGGAACTGGTTGACGTGGGCATCATCGGCAAGACGGGAGAAGTGTTCCCGCGCATCGTGGAGCGGGTGCGGGAGCTCCTGGAAATGGACTGAATCGCACCCGTTCCCAAAAGTGCCGAGGAAAACTTTGGGACATGTCTTCGCGTGCCTGCATTAAAGAGAAGGCTGCTGTAGATGGCTCGCTGCATAGAGCACCCTTTTCCCTTTTCCCGGGACGAGGGGGCCAACATCGAGCGACGGGGAGGTTCCACGAAGAAGGAGGCAAAAGCGAACGACGGGGAGGTGTCCATGAAGATCAAGAGCGGTCCCATTTTCGACGGCAGCGATTTCCCCGTGAGCATGGCTCGGCTGGCAATCATGAGGGGCTTGGGGGTGGACATCGATGAACTCCGGGAGAAGCCCATCATCGCCGTGGCCGGCTCGCACACGGAGATGAACCCCGGTCACATGCACTTGGGGGTCCTGGCCGAACGCGTGAAGGAGGGCGTCCATGCCGCGGGAGGCATACCGTTCGAGTTCAACGTACCCGCCCCTTGCGACGGCTTCACCGAGGGGAACGAGGGCATGCGCTTCGTGCTTCCCCAGAGGGAGCTCATCGCGGACGCGGTGGAGACCTACGTGCGGAGCATGCTCTTCGACGGGCTGGTGCTGATAGCCTCCTGTGACAAGATCATTCCCGGGATGATCATGGCCGCCTGTCGCCTTGACCTTCCGACGATCATGGTGACCGGGGGACCCAATTCATTCCACATAAGATTCGGGCCTCGCTACCGGGGCAGCGTTTTTCACAAGGATTACCAGGAGCTCCTGGACAAGCTGGAGACCACGACCTGCGCCACCTGTGGTGCCTGCGAGCTCATGGGCACCGCCAACACCTTCCAATGCCTGGCCGAGGCCATGGGCCTGACCATACCCGGTTCGGCCAACGTCCCCGCCTTCCATTCCGAGAAGTTGCTCTTGGCCCGGAAAGCGGGGATGCGCGTGGTCAGGATGGTGGAAGAGGGACTCACGGCACGTAAGGTCCTGAGCTTGAAATCCCTGGAGAACGCCCTTATGGTGGACCTGGCCATCGGGGGATCCACCAATTCCGCCCTCCATCTACCGGCCATCGCCCACGCCTTGGGTAGCGCGCTACCCCTCTCCCGCTTCAACGATTTCAACCGTCGGATTCCCACCCTCTGTTCCATAGCCCCCAACGGTCCCCACGGCATCCTTGACCTTTACCGCGCCGGAGGGGTGCCGGCGGTGATGAAGGAGATCGCCGACGACCTTCACCTGGATACCATGAATGTCATGGGGCAGACCCTGGAAGAGGCCCTGGGAGACGTGGAGGTCAAGGACCGAGGGGTGATCAGGAGCCGAGCGAACCCGTTCTTCCCGGAGGGAGGGACGGTGGTGCTTTACGGGAACCTGGCCCCGGACGGGGCGGTGGTCAAGCAGTCTGCGGTGGACCGGGAGATGATGCGCTTCGAAGGTCCGGCGCGGGTTTTCGAGTCCGAGGCCGAATGCCTTGCCGCCCTGCGGGAGAACCGCCTGCGAGACGGGGAGGTGGTGGTCATCCGCAACGAGGGCCCCAGGGGCGGGCCGGGGATGCCGGAGACCCTGGCGGTGACAGCGGGGCTGGAGCTGCACGGCCTGCGCCGCATAGCCCTGGTGACCGACGGACGCTTCTCCGGCGCTACCTCCGGTCCCTGCGTGGGTCACGTCTCCCCGGAGGCCTTCGACGGCGGGCCCATCGCCCTGATCAGGGACGGTGACCTCATCTCCATAGATATCCCGGCCCGGACAATCGAGGTGCGGCTGACTGAGTCGGAGCTGGAGGACCGAAGAAAGGGCTGGAAGCCCAGGGAGAAGGAAATACCGCGGGGGTTCATGCGCCGCTACGTGCGCCTGGTCACCACTGCGGCCAGGGGAGCGGTGTTGGAGGCCTGACCGTCCCGCTCACCCTCCTTCGCCGGCCGAACAGGAGGGGGATGGCCATTGCCCGCGCAGGTCCCCGCCGTGGGAGTGGCTGGACTTCGAGGAGGATTCCGGGCCCGTAAAAATCAAGGGCCATACTTATACCTCGGCGAGGCGGCAGGCGGGATAAGCGGCGGACCCAAGGTGCCGGTTCCCTCGCCTCCCGGGAAGTGACCGGACATGTGGACATGACCGGGTAACCCCAGCGTCGGAAAGGATCATCGGCAGGAGCGCAGCGGTTTTTCATGCGGGAGACGGATTGTTGCCCCCTTTCCCCGCGTTTATACTATGTAACGACACCTCGGATTTCATTAGGCGGAGGCAAAGAGTGTTCTCGCAGCAGGAGTGGCAGCAGCGAGTCGAGGAAATCATAAAGGACCGCACCAGGTATGCCCCCTACTATCTCCTCCTGGGCATGAGGGTGAGGGAACTGCTTCCCGGAAGATCCCTCCTGGAGCTCGAGGCGGGGCCTTGCCACCTGGATGAGCGAGGGAAGGTGCATCCCGGAGTCGTCTTTTCGCTGGCGGACGCCGCCGCCGGGGTGGCCGCCGTGACTCTCTTTCCGGAAGGTTCGCGACGCGTGGTCACCGTGGAGATGAAGTTGAACTATCTGGATGAGGCCGGCGCAGGCCCACTCGTTGCCCTCGGTGAGGCGGAAGGGAAAAGAGAGCGCGTGATTTTTTCGAAGGTCGAGGTCTTCGATGGAGGAGGATCGAAGGTAGCCTACGGCTTCGCAACCCTCATGTTCAACACCTGACGGCGACCCCTCTCCCGTTTCCCTCGGCCATGGCGTGTGCCTTTCCGACGGCATGCTTACCGAAATCGAAGGGATACACGCGGTGGTTCTGCAGGTCGAGGGCCGGCAGAAGGGATTGCTGGAAGGGAGGTATGTCGAGGATTTGTGGGGCTTTTTCGGCTTGCCGGAAATACTCACCAGGGATGAAAGCCTGGTGGGGCCACCGGGTCTGGGAAAGGAACTGCGAGCCGGCATCCCGTCATGGAAGCGAATCGACAAGCTGGCTCTGGCCGATGCCCTTGGATGGGGGGAGATATCGTGCGGCAACACAACCCTCAAGCGGGTATCCCTGACCTTCGACGCCGGTGCCGGCGGACTGCCCACGCCGGCCATCCTGGACAGCCTCGGGGAGGCGGGAGTGCACGCTACCTTCTTTCTCACCGGCCGGTTCGCGGAATCCTACCCGGAATTGGTGAAGCGGATGGCGGAAGAAGGGCATGAGTTGGCCAACCACTCCTATAGCCATCCAAGGTTTACGGAGATAGGAGCCGAAGAAGCCCGCCGGCAAATAACTCGAACGGAGGATTTGATAAGGAAAATTACCGGACTGTCCACCAGACCCTATTTCCGTTTCCCTTACGGGGCGCGGAACGGTGAACTGGTGGCCTTGGTAAACCGGGAAGGGTACTTGAGCATTTTCTGGACCATCGACACCCTCGATTGGGATGCGTCCACGACTTGCGAGCAGATACGGAGTAGGGTGATGAGGAATATCAAGCCGGGGGCGATAATCCTGATGCATTGCGGTTCACCCCAGGAAGCCCAGGCCCTGCCCCTTGTGATCCGGGACCTGAGAGAGATGGGCTACGAGCCGACGACCCTCACGGAGTTGCTCTCGGATGGCACATAACATGGTGGGCGGAAAGTCGAGGGCAGGAATGGAAATCGGCAGGATATGACGCGGGCTTGGGCGACCCCGATGGAAGCGAGGGCCCAAGAAACGCCATGTCCTTCAGCCCTTTCTACTCCACGAGCACGTTTTCCGGAAGGCGCCGGGTGAGGATGTCGGCGGCTTCCTCCACCATCTCCTCCAATACCTGGCCGGCCGGCTTGATGTCCTTGATGAGTCCCGCCACCTGGCCGGCGAAACCGCCGATGTATTCATCCCGGTTGTCCCGGAGGAAGGCGGCCAGGAGGGAAGAGGATACCAGGACCTGTAGGGGGAAGGGCAACGGCTCCAGGCCGGATTCCTCCCAGAGGGTGTGGAACTTACTGGTAATGGAGCGCAGGGTCTTGCCGGTGAACATGGTGGAGACCTTGGTGTCCTCGTCGGTGGCCTCCACTATGTGGCGCTTGATGATCTCCGGGGCTCCACCTTCCACGGTGGCCAGGAAGCGCGTGCCCACCCATACGCCCACGCAGCCCATGGCCAGGGCGGCGGCCAGGCCCCTACCGTCTCCTATACCTCCGGCGGCCAGCACGGGGACGGGATAGGCGGCGTCTATGCAGGCGGGAACCAGGGCCATGGTCCCTATCCTCCCGGTGTGACCTCCGGCCTCGTGCCCCTGCGCCACCAGGAGGTCGATTCCCGCCTCCGCCATCCTCCGGGCGTTCTTGGTGTTCCCGGTAATGGCCAGCACCTTGGTGCCCACGGCATGGGCCTCCTCCACCATGAAGCCGGGATTTCCCAAGCCGGCGCAGAACAGAGGGACCCTTTCCTCCAGGCAGACCTTTATGGCTTCCCGGGGACGCATGGTCGTGGTGTCCATCTTGACCGTCACCTCCACGTCGGGCAAGCCGAGGTCCTGCTTGACCTTGCTTACCCAGTCCTGGTGCGCCTGGGGGAGGGTCTTCAGGAGCTGGCTCAGTGGGATCTCCCCTTCCCCTTCGGCCTCGGGAAGATCCACGATGTTTTTGGGGAGGAGGATATCCACCCCGAAGGGTTTGTCGGTGCGAGACTTTATCTCCCGGATAGCCTCACGCAGCTCACCGATGGAGTAACCGCTGGCTCCCAACACCCCCAGGCCCCCGGCCTCGGAGACCGCCACTACCAGGTCCACCGGTGCCCCCGTCTCCTCTCCCAGGAGGTTGGGCCCCATCCCCGCGCTGAGGATGGGATACTCGATTCCCAACATATCGCAGAGCTTGGTGCGCAGAACCCGCTTTCCCATGATCTCCCCTTTCATCCCCGCCGGTCGTTCCGGCCCCGGACGGTTTATCTTTCCCCGTGAATACTATATACCGAATGACCTTCGTTTCCATACATGGCATGGCGACGGATACCTTTCCAATTCATGGCCACCGGCGTTCATGCGCCTGACATTCCTGACCTTTCAGGACCGCTTGGACCTCGTTTTGTGAAGGAGGGATCCAGGGGGAGGGAACAGGTAGGGTAAAGGCATGGATAAGGCAAAGAGGTAGAAGATTGGGCGGAAATTTAATATTGACATAATGTCAATATAGGACTATATTCAATATAGTCGAAAGGAGGTCATAAATATGCATTTTCACGGGAGATCTTACGGCGATGAAGGCCCCAACCGGGCCGGCCGGGAAGGCGAAGAAGGGCATCCCCATCATTTCTTCGCTATGATGGGAGGACGCTTTCGCCCCGGCATGGGACTCATGGAAGGCGGGTTCATGGGGCTGGGTGCGGGTTTCATGCGTCACCTACTAAGGCCGGCGGTCCTTTTACTCCTTGCGGAGGAACCATCCCACGGATACCGGTTGATGGGCAGGCTGAAGGAGTTGGGGATCGGAAAGGGCATGGACCCCTCGCTCCTCTACCGGCTCTTGCGCGTGATGGATAAATCGGGTCTGGCCGAGAGCACGCTTGACGACACCGGGGCCGGTCCCGCGCGCAAGGTATATCGCCTTACGCCGCAGGGCATGGAGCTGCTGGACATGTGGATGTCCAGGTTGGACGACGACCTCGAGATAGTGGAGAGGATCAGGGAGCGTTACCATAGGCTGGAAAGAAGGTCGTAGCCGGAATTGCAAACGGTTCGTCTTCGTGGATTGAGGCGACGGCATCCAGGTAATCCCCGGCTCCCAGGGGCGGGCGTTCGCCCATAAAGTCCGATCCCAGGCCCGCCTTCCTCCCATGACTATACAGGCCTCCGGATCAACGGCGCGGATTTCCTCCGCAACGGCATCGAGAATCGCCATTTAGGCCCGCGGATGCGGTCAGGTTCGCCGGACGATGGGCATGTCCTCCCTGCCCCGGCGCAAAGGACCGGATCTCCGGCCCACCGTGCCTTGCTTCCCGACGTGGAAACCTGAGCGGCGGAAAAGCTCTTAAGGGTAAGCACCTGGAATACGGAGTTTATCCCCGAAGGCGGCATGGAAAAATAAGTTCTGTGATCAGGAAACGGGAATCGCTGGCCGACGAGGTTCATGCACAGGAGGTGAAAGGTGGCGGAGTGGGTCTGCAAGAAGTGCGGTTACGTGAGGGATTCGCGTTGCAAGCCGAAAAAGTGCCCCAACTGCGACGCCCAGAACGCCTTTGAAAAGAAGGAAGGCAAGTCCAAGTAGCGGCGAGGGGAAAAGAAATCGGGGATGCGTCCCGTGGGTAGTTTCGAAGACCACGGCTCGATGATGATCGTCGCGCTTCCGTTCGTGTTAGGCGTAAAACCGCCGGACTGCGATGACCTCAAGATGACCTGGATAATATGGGCAAGGGTGGTTGATCCAGGGGCGCTAAGGGCGGGAAGATGCCGGGGATGACCGCGCTGATAGCCGGTGTGCGTGTTAATAAGACTCGCTCCTGGGGCACCCCCCAAATATCTAGGTGCGGCGGATGGGACGCGGGTATGACTGGGTGCGCGTGAAGCGGGAAAGGCCGGACAGCGATCATGTAAAAACAGAAAGCGCGGCCAAGGGCAACACCTTATCGACGCACGGAACGCGTAACTCACCCTCCTCGCCGCATTCCGAGGCCCGGCACGTTTCGACGGGCAACCCCTTATCGACGCAGGGAACGGGTGACTCCCGGAGGGAATTTCCCGTTAAGGGCCGGAAGTTATCTCACGGCGTCCTATCCCGGCCTTTCTCTCCCCGGGAATCCGCGGTCCGCAGCCTTTCCTCGAGTTCCCTGACGCGGGCCTTGAGTTTTTCGATTTCCCGTTCCAGCTCCAGGACCTTGCGCACCCCGTGAACGTTGAGCTTCTCCTGGTCGATCAGCCTGTGCACCGTACGCAAGGTCTCCACGTTGCGGTTGGAATAGAGGCGGGTGTTTCCCTCCGTCCTCCCGGGGTTTACAAGCCCGGCGCTCTCGTAACGTCGGAGGGTGCTGGGATCGCAGTTTAACATGCGGGAGACTACCCCTATGGTGTACAGGGGCTCGTCGTCCTCGAAGACCTTGTTGTTCCCGGATTCACCTACCATGGATTCCTCTACCATATTACTTTTATATTTCAAATTAAATAATATGTCAATATTAAATATAAAGCTTGACAATAAATAATATAAAATCTAACATAAATAAGTAGATTTTAAAAATGTCAGAGGAGGTGATGGTTTGTTGGTCGGGCTTTATTGCCCTCGCTGTGGTAGCGCGGGATCCATAGAGTTCGACATGTGCCAAGTTTGCCTTTACGAGTTCCAGGATACCGAAGACGCGGAGGTTTTTGACGTCGGCCTGAGGGGAATAAGGGAGAGCATTTCCGAGAGCTTGGAATGGGATAAAGGTGGAACGAGCGATCGCAGGGCCTTGGCCGGAGTATAGGCCCGGAAATGAGAAAGAAAGGAGGTGGGAGAGATGTCCTTGGTGAAATGGAGTCCTTCTTCCCTCCTGCCTTTCCGAGGATGGTTCTCGCGGTGGTGGTCCTGGGACGACTTTGGGCCTTTCCCCTGGTTCGGGGGGTTCTCCTGGTGGCCGAGCATGGATGTGTATTCGGAGAAGGGGGACATGGTCATAAAGATGGAGCTCCCGGACATGGACCCCGAGGATATCGAGGTGGACCTCGCCGATAACTTCCTGACCATCTCCGGGAAGCATGTGCGGGAGGAGAAAGAGGAGGATAAGAACTATTTCCGCCGGGAGAGGTTCGCCGGCTCCTTCACTCGTCACATCCCCCTGCCGAGGGAGGTGAAGGAAAGCGACGTAACGGCCCGCCTGAAGAAAGGGGTGCTGGAGGTGAGGGTAAAAGGGGCCGGCAAGGAAGTCCCCGGCAGGAGGAGGATCCCCATTAAGGCCTCCTGAGTCCCAGGAGGGCAGGGAAGCCGGTTTTGAGGTGCGGGCCGCTTGCGGCCCGTCTTTTCGCCGCCTCCCCAACACGTGCGGATTCATGACCGCGCGGTGCGCCAAGCCCGGATCTACCGGGAGAAAAGCCTGAAGCGATGAGGCTCCGGATGGGGGCGCGTAAGCATGGTGGGCTGCGAGCCATGCGGCTGCCAGTGAGACTTGGGTGGACCTGGCCGTACTCACCGGCGTAGGCTTGCGGCCTTCGCAGCATCCCTTAAGCTCTTCGGCTGGCAGTAAACCGGATGGGCCGGGACAAGGCCGTTTTCTGCGGATGAGAACCGGAACTGTTCAGGGCGATCCCCGCGGTGCCGCTTCTCCTTTTCTGGGGATGATTTGCGCGTCGCTCTGAAGGGGAAGTCGTCGGCGGGCATCGTCTTTTTGGACGGATCAGCCTATCCCACGGCGTATGAAGCGCGCTGCGCGAAGCCCCCTTTTTAGGGGTGTTGATAATATAGATGCTGGACGCCGGCAGCCGGAAATGACCATGGCAGAAAAGAACGAGGGGATCGACCGGGACGAAAGGGGAGAATATGGCGGGGGCCAACGCGCTCATAATCAACGAAAAGGACAACGTGGCTGTTGTTCTGGAAGATATTCCCAAGGGAGGCGTGGTAACCGTTTCCGGCGGCATAAGCCTGCGAGCCAGGGAGGAAATACCCTGCAGCCACAAAGTGGCGCTCGTGGACCTTCCGAGGGGAGCGGAGGTCATCAAGTACGGAGAGGTGATAGGGCGGGCCGCCGAGGACATCGCCTGCGGATCGTGGGTCCACACCCACAACCTTGTCCTGGAGGAGTGAAGGGATGGACATGGAGAGGGAAACCTTCCCGGGATACCGCCGACCGGACGGCAAGGTTGGGATCAGGAATCACGTGGCCATACTCCCCTCGGTAGCCTGCGCCAACGGGGTAGTCTCGGCCATCGCATCCCGGGTGGAGGGCGCGGTGGCCATGCCCCACGGACATGGCTGCGGCAGGGGAGGAGAGGACCTGGGCTTGCACTACCGCACCCTCACCAACCTGGGTCGACACCCCAACATCTACGGCCTTCTCCTGGTGGGACTGGGGTGCGAGGCCTTGCGTGCTCCCTACCTCGCGGAAGAGGTAGCCCGGAGCGGGAAAAGGGTGGAATTCCTGGAGATCCAGGAGGCGGGGGGATCGCGCAAAGCGGCCGAGCTGGGAGCCTCCTTGGTGAGGGAGATGCTCCGCGAGGCGGAATCCATAAGGCGCGAAGAGGCGCCCTTGAGCGAGGTGGTCCTGGGATTGGAGTGCGGCGGCTCGGATGCCTTTTCCGGGATAACGGCAAATCCCTCCGTGGGGTTATTGGTGGATTGGCTGGTGGAAAGAGGCGGAACGGCGGTTCTCACCGAGACCACGGAGATGATCGGGACCGCCCACATCCTGGAGCGGCACGCCGCGGGACCCGAAATAGGCCTGGAGGTCAAGTCACGTGTGGAAGCCGCGGAGAGGAGGGCTAGGGAGATCCTGGGGCCATTCGCCTCGGTGGCCATCGCCCCCGGGAACATGGACGGGGGCATGAGCTCCATCCGGGAAAAATCCCTGGGTTGCATAATGAAGGGAGGCCGCTCGGCCATCCAGGAAGTGGTTGATTATGCCTGTCCTCCCACTCGAAGGGGGTTGGTGATCATGGACGGGCCGGGCTACGACGTGGAGTCCATGGCCGGCTTGGCGGCGGCGGGCTGCCAGGCGATCATCTTCACCACCGGGCGGGGAAACCCCATCGGTTTTCCGGCCGTGCCGGTCATCAAAGTGGCCAGCAACAGCCGGCTGTACGAGGCCATGGAAGAGGACATGGACCTGAACGCCGGGACGGTTCTGGAGGGAAAGTCCCTCTCGGACGTCGCCCTGGAGTTGCGGGAACTTCTGCTGAGGGTGCTGGAGGGCGAACCCACCAAGGCGGAGATAAACCGCCAGGACGGGATCCTTTGCCTATACACCACCACCCCATCCCTGTAAGGGCCATCCCTGTAAGGGTGGGAGCCGGGAATTACATGGCATGGGGGGCGTGGTAATTTCATCCATACCCCCTCGAGTGTTGCCATGGAATGGGGAGGGAGCCGAAAAATCCCTCCCCGGCCTGGCCGGAAGGCGGGAAGAGGGCCGAATAGCGAAAACCCGGGGATAAGGGCTGCATGACCACCACCTTCATGCTCTCGGTCAGGAATGAAAGGTCTGCGAAAAAGGAGGTCGTTGAACGCGAAAATGATCACTACGCCGCCTTCCTCGCCTCAACCTTCAGCGGAAAGATTTCTCAACCGGCGGGTTTCCGTATAACTCGATGAAAGTAACTGCGGCCATCGCCTGAACCTTGGCGGGAAGGATTCTCCACAGTAGGACACGATCTTAAAGACCGCATATCTTCTCAGCCTTCTCGCTCCCTTCCCGGGCTTTATGGACGCCCTTTCGGAAAGGCATGTCGGCGTTCGATTGACCGCCTGCTTCCACCTCCTCCCGGACGATCTCCCCCTTGGGTTGGTGGCCTTGTCCCCGCAGGAGGGAGCGCAGGATTATCGGTCGCTTGAATACGCTGTTGAAGAAGAACCCCTTCGCCTCTCTCCTTTGCATCCCCGCTCCTTCAACCCTCTTGATATATGAATAATATCGTTTTCTTTGTCTTTTTATTTAGCCCTGAGGTTTGTTTGTTGCACGACATACACAAAGTGGTAACATGTTCGTCACATCAAGGGCGAGTCAGCGGGGTGAGCGACGAGGAAGACGTGCGTGGGTGAAGAAAGATATACGCGAATACGCCGCCGGGGGTCGGCGTGGCCGAAGGGGCGGTTAAGTCGCGTGGAGGGTGAAAAGGTTTTGCGGGTAAGCGGGGTATGGATTAAAATCCCGCCGGTGCCGTTTTCTCCCTACGGAGGAACACAGGGAGCGGGAGCTTGGATATGCCGGAGGAACCTCCCCGTTGGACGGTTCGCCTCAACCGGTTGCGGAGTGGGAGGATCTCTGCCTACCGAGCGGGTGGAGGAAAGGCTCACTGGATGAAGCGGCCGGGGCGAGGGGGGTCGGGAAGTCCGCCATCCCCAGGGAGGGCGGGCGGAGGTGGGAGACCCCGCCGCTTGCTCAAACGGCCCGCGGCGGGATAGAGGAGGGACTGCGGCTTGGGAAATTCGAAAGCCGGGGCTAAAAGGGCTGTGGCGGGAAGGATTTTCGCTTTCACCCTATGTTTGGCGTTCTTCATGTGCGCTCCCCACCTTTCGCCGGTCTCCAGGGCGGAGGAGCCCCTCAGAGCCCTACTGGTGATGGCCTTCGCGCCCGGAGATTCCCTCAGGGAGGCGGCGGAAGGGGACCTGCTGGAAACGGCGAGCACCCTTGAAGAGTTCGGCTTCCAGGTAGCGGTCCTGGATGCCTACAACCCGGACGGCAGCGTATCCTCCTGCCCTCATTACCGGCTCCATCGTCACCTGGAGGATTATACCTACCGTTTGCTGGTCTATTACGGCCACGGGGACTCTTCCCGGTGGGCTTTCCACCTACCCCAGGACCCTGCATGGGCGGGAAGGACGGATACCGAGGAGGGTTATTACGAGACCGTGGCCTTCGGAGACTCAAGGCAGCACTGGCAACAGGATATAAACCTGGCCCCTCGGGCGATGATCATCCTGCGCCACGCCTGCTACTCGAATGGCCTACGGGCGGAGGACATGCAGGAAGGTGCCCCCTTGCTCTCCGAGGCGGAGGTGCTCAGGAGGATAAACGAGTATTCCTACACTTTCCTGCACCCCCAAACGGGGATAATTTCCTACACCGCCTCGGCAAGCCGCAATTACACCCCCTCCTACCTGCGCACCCTGTTCCGGGAACACGGGCGACCGGTGGGGGAGGTAACCGTCCCCGACCTTGGCTCGCGATACTCCGCCGACACCGGCTACCGACTACTCAGCGGAGGCCATTACTATCTGGGCTCCTCGGGCTACGCCTACCGCAAGAACCGCATGCCGGGATCCGCCAACCCTCAGGTGTGGGGGCAGGCGGCTTGGGCCGGGAACCCCAAGGCCACCGCTTCCTGGATATTCGGACGCGTGCCCGGTGACCGGAACGGCGATGGTGACAACACCGATCTGGGCGAACCCTGCTTTCCGCACGACAGCCGAGATCTATTCCTGGCCGAGGACACCACCTACAACTTTTTCCCCTTCCTGTGCCTGGCCAACCCGGGGGAGGCAGGGACCTGGGCCAGGATAACCTTCCTGGACGAAAAGGACGAATACCTCACCGTGTACCGGGAGGTCCCGGGCCGATCGCGGATTACCCTGGATTGCAACGCCAACCGCTACTTGAGGAACAAGAACCTTTCCGTGAGGGTGGAATCGGTGTACGGAACGCCCCTTCTCGCCGAACGGCCCATGTATTTCCGATACGCGGGGTGGATGGACGGGGGTTCGGATTCCTTCGGGGTCCCGCAGCCCGCCACATCCTGGTATTTCGCCGAGGGCTACGCCTCGGACCGCTTACCCTTCCACGAGTACCTATGCGTCGGTAACTTCAACCCCCGTGAGGTGGTGGTGAAGCTCAGCCTCCTGGGAAACGACGGTCAGGTTCTGGCCCGGGAATTCATCCTTCCCGCGCGGACGCGCCGCACCTTCCTCATCAACAGCTACGTGCAGGGCGAGGTTTCCGTGGTCCTGGAGGGAGACAGCCCCGTGGTGGCTGAACGTTCCATGTACTATCGCTACGCGGCGGTCGGCGGTTCCTTCGTCGCCGATGGGGGTCACACCAAGGCCGGATCGACATCGCTCTCGGACACCTGGTATTTCGCCGAGGGCCACGTGAGCCCCCATTTCGAGGAATGGATTTGCCTGGCCAACCCGGGAGAGGAACGGGTCTCGGCTGATGTCTACCTCTTCACTTCGACGGGCAAGAAGGGCCCGTGGCGCGTGGAGATACCGGCCCGTGGGCGTTCCACGCTCATGGTGAACCGGTGCCTGGGTGTTTCCGTTCCCACTGACGTCTCCGCCGTGGTAAAGGCGGAAAGGCCTATCGTTTGTGAGCGGGCCATGTACTTCAGGTTCAACGGGACCTGGGACGACGGGCACGTTTCCTCTGGCTCTCCCGAGCTTTCCAATACCTGGAGTTTCGCCGAGGGGTCCGCGTACCCGGGTATACAGGAGTATATTCTGGTCATGAACCCCGGAAAGGAAGAAGCCCTCCTGGAATTCACCTTTCTCCTGGGGCCCGGGGAGGGCGCCCGGAAGGCGCTTTACCGCCTGGGCGGGGAGAGGAGGTTGAGCCTGAACCTGAACGCCGAGCTCTCCTCTCTCGGCTCTCCTCCCCAGGTGGCGGTCATTATCTCGTCGGACCGTCCGGTGGCGGCGGAGAGGGCCATGTATTTCGACATGGGGAGGGGTGGGGAAGGTAGAGAACCCATTCGCGGCGGGCATGTCTCACCGGGAGTGTCCGCGGGGAGCCCGCAATGGTATTTCGCCGAGACCTACACCGGGCGCTGACCTTGAGCAAGGGTTAACCGGGGGCCCGCGCCGCGGTTCAAGTAAGGCGAGGCATTTCTTCAACCCTTCCTCATCCGGTACAGGCGGCCGGCTTCCACAAAGTATATGAGGGCCTCCTTTACCGGCTCTCCGAGGATCTTCTCCCACACTTCGCTGTAAAGCCGGAGCTGGGGAAGGTACTTCTCGGCCCTTTTGTGCGCATCGCCTTCGCCTACCCGGTCGGTCTTGTAATCCACCAGCACCCATCCGCCATCCTCCAGGAAGGCAAGGTCCACAACCCCACGCACCAGGGTGGGGACACCACCGGAATCCTCTTTCAGGAAATGGAAGGGGACTTCCGTCAGGCACCTGGCGGAGGCGCGAGCCCTTTTCCACAGCGCGGAGCGCATGGCCTTGCGCACCAGGTAAGCCGCCGCCCCGGCCAGCGCGGGATCCAGCCCCCTTTCCTCCAGGAAGGGAAGGGCGAGTGCTTCCAGGCGCGTCGCGGGGTTCTCCATGGCCGCCTGCAAGAGCATATGCACCACCTCACCGAAGTCCGTGCCCTGGAGGTCGACGGCCTCGCTTTCGCCTTCCGGGAAAGCCGCATGCGTGGCCTCGGCGGTAGGATGAGGAGTGGGCGGCAAGGACGAGTGGGGGCCGGCGTTCGGGCCTGCCGCTCCCTGGGAGGTGAAGTCCTCCCATTCTTGTATGGGTATTTCTTCCAAGAAGCAACCGCCCTCCGCTCCGCCCGGCGATGCCTCCCCGCGGTATCCCAGGGCGTGTCTTTTAGCCGCCACGACCTCGTAAGTGGGGCGTAGTACGGTTTCCCTGCGCCGGAGCGCCTCCCGCTTCCAATCCTCGAAAGCCTGGCGATCCGGAGCGGCGGGGGGCGCCCCGGCTGCACCGGATGGCCATAGTTCGGGCAGTTCCGGGGCCTTTTTAAGGTGGGGGTAGAACAGCCGCCAGGGGTGATGGCGGTCGTTGCCCTCCCTCACGGAGACGATACAGGCACCGGAGGCGCGCGTGGCGGCCACGTACATGAGGCGCAGTGATTCCGCTTCCAGGAAGGCGCGTTCGCGTTCCGAGACGGTTTCCCACTCCGCGGGATGGGCCATGGGGGTCCGGGTATAGGCCGAGGTCTCCCTGTATATACCCAGATAACCCAGCGTGAACCGGGAACCGCGTGCGACGTGTATATCCGGCTCTCGGTTCCCACCGCCGCTTACGCCGGCCAAGAAGACCACCGGGGCTTGCAGGCCCTTGGCCCGGTGAAGGTTCATGACCCTCACCGCGGGCGGGTCCTCGGACAGGGCGGATATCCCGTCGTAACTCTCCCGGTTTTCGGCCAGGCGTTCCAGGTATCCGAGCAGCTGTGAGCCGGTCCAGATCTCGTCCCGGGCTTCACGCACCACCTCCAAGGCTTTGGCCAGGCTGCCTGCTTGCATCTCGCCGCCGGGCCTGAGAGCGGCGGACAACATGAGCCCCAGGTCGTGGACCACCAGCTCCAAGGCGGCCATAAGAGGCATGGTCCGGAACCACCGCCGGAATTCCTCGAGGCGGCGAAAGGCATCGGCGAAGGCCTCGGCCGTCTCCGGATCCAGGCCCGAGGTGGGGAGGCTTCGGCCGCTGAAGCTCCCGCCGGCCCTCTTGAACTCGTACAGCTCGGCATCGCTGAAGCCGAAGAGCTCGCTGCGCAGCAGGGCTACCAGGGCGAGGGGATCGTAAGGGCGGAGGACGGCCTTTATGCAGAGCTTGAGGAGCTGCAGCTCGGAGACTCGGTTCAGGGATTGCCCCCCGCTGGTGCGGCAAGGGATGCCGTGATCGTGTAACCTTTCCGCGAAAACGGCCAGATCATCCCTGCGGTAAGTAAGGACGAGGAAGTCGGCGGGGTCGGCCGCACCGGTTTTAATGGATCCGCCGTTTACGGAATGCCGGTAGAGGGTAAGGCCGCCCGAACAGGCATCCCGTATGAAGCGGGCGATGCGGTCCGCCATGTATTGGAGGGCCTCTTCGTTCCTGGAAAACTGCGGGGGCACGGTGAGCCGGTAAACGCCGCGAAAGCCCTCTTCCCGGGACCCGGTGCGGGAGGGCACGAGGTTGACGTAGGCCGGCGAGAATTCCGTTGCCCGTGCGGGGAACTTGGGTACACCCGAAAGACTAACATCCTCGTTCCCTTCCGGGGAAAAGACTTCGTTGACCCATTCCACCAGCTCGGGAGGGGAACGGAAGTTGCTGGTCAGGGTGAGCACCAATCCGCCGCTCCGCATCATGATGTCCTTGACCTCGTTATAGATGGAGATGTCCGCACGCCGGAATCGGTAGATGGACTGCTTGGGATCTCCCACCAGGAAAAGGGAACCGGGACGGGGCGGGCAACGACGCCAGTCCCTCTCCGAGTCGTCGGAGGAAACGAGCAGGAATATCATCTCCGCTTGAAGGGGGTCGGTATCCTGGAACTCGTCCACCAGGAGGTGGGTGAAACGGGCCTGTAGTTCCCTCCTGGCCTCCGGGTTTTCGCGCAGCAGGCGAGCCGCTGCGGTTAAAAGGTCCTGGAAGTTGAGCACCTCGCGCTCCCGGCGCAGGAGATCGTAGGTTTGCCGCGCCGAATGGAGAGCCTCCAGGCACACGGCATACCTGGTTTCGCGCCACCGGGAGAGCGCGGGACGCACCGTTTCCCGGCGGAACCTTTCCCAGAGGCTCTTTTCCTCCTTGGCGGTTTCCCGGCTCAAACCTTTTCCTCTCTCCCAGGCCGACTGGACTATGGTTATCCCCCGGTCGAAGAACTCCAGGGCCTCCATGAGTTCGGCGGGGTTTTCCAGGCGGTAGTGGGAGACCACACGGACCGCCCTTCGCAGTTCGGGAATGAGCTTGTCGTTGCCCGGATCGAGGGGTAGTTTGGGGACAAGAATGGAAATGTGGTTCACGTAATCCTCGAGTTCACGGCGGGCGCGATCAAAAAGGTCCTCCGTAGGAGCCGGATCAGGGACGGGCCATTCCTCCACGTCGGGAAAATCGGCAAAGCGTTGAAAGGCCGTTTCCAGGTCCGAGAGCCGCACTCCCACCTCCCGGAGCCTCCCCAGGAGGTCCCCGGGGTCGTCAAGGAACAGGCGGGCGCAGAATCGATCCCATGCCTCCTCGCGCAGGCGGGAGTCTTCCAGGTCGTCGATTTCCCGGAAGGAAAGTCCGACTCCCGCTTCGAGGGGCTTTTCGCGAAGGATGCGGGCGCAGAAAGAGTGGATGGTACCTATGAAACAATGTTCCGCGTTTTCCAGTGCGCTTTCCAGGTTTTCCCTTTCCTTGCCCTGCGCCTCCCTGCACGCTTCCTCGAGGGAAGACCGGAAGCGGCCTCGTATCTCGGCGGCCGCCTTCCGGGTGAAGGTGATGGCCGCCATGTGCCGGATATGCCGGCAGGCTCCGCTGCGCAGGAGGGCCAGCATGCGCCCTATCATGGCCGTGGTCTTTCCGGTGCCCGCCGCCGCCTCCACCATAATGTTGCGATCCAGAAGGGAAGTTACGAGTTCACGCTCCTGGAAATCGGGTAGCGGTGGAGACCCCGGTATTTCGCGGCAGGAGTTTCCGGTCACTAGCCACCCTCCCTATAGCCTCTCAAGCGTCGCAAAGGCTCGAGAACCTCGTTTTCTTCGCATGCCAGCTTTTTCCTCGAGGCCGACGCCACCTTCTCCGGATCTCCGAATGCCTCCCGGTAATCGCTGGAGTCGAGTTCCTTAGGATTGTCGCTGGCGATAAAGCAGCCCGCGGCTATGGCCGCGCAAATATCCGCGAGGATGCGGTATCCTTCCCGCAGGACCCGGGAGTCCCAGGTTATCCTCTCCCCGTGTTCCCGGATGCCGGGGAAGAAGAATTCGAACCCGGCGATCTCCGCGCCAGGATGCTCTTCGCGCAGGCAACTCTCGGCCATCACCGTGTAAAGGTAATTCTGGATGCAACGTCCCCCGAGGAAAGGATCCGCGGGGTTGTATCTTTTACTTGAACCCGTCTTGTAATCGCAGATCAGGAAAGCGGGTTTCCCGTGACCATCCAGGAGGTCGATGCGGTCGATCCTTCCCCGAACCCTGATGTTTCCGATCCCGGGAACGCCCACGACCAGCGGCTCGGGATGGTCGACGGGATTTCCCGGCCCTTCCGTCTCCATGCCCACGGAGACCTCGAAGTAAAGGGGTTTTCTCTCCCGGCAGGAAAGCTCCTCCTCGTGGAGGAACACGTAAGCCGTCCTGAGCAGCTCGGCCCGCTGCTCCTGCAGGGCCATGTGCGAGGGGGGCGGCTTTTGCCGGCACCAGGTTCTTATCTCCTCTTCCAGGAGGCCCTCGATGACCTCCCGGTGCCTATCTACGGAAGGCGTTTCGCCCGCATCGCGTAGGCACCTGTGGAAGCGTTGGAAGAGAGAATGCAGCAGGCAGCCCTTTTCCAGTGGGTCGAGCCACACCCGGGCATCGTGGAGGTATTCATCGAAGGGTTCCACCTCCAGGACATAGCGCAGAAAGTATTCCAGCGGGCACCTCCCGTAGGTCTCCAGGCGGCTCGGGGAGACCACGGGGCCGCTTCCCGATGCCGGGTCGAGGTCCCGACCCGCCTCCGGAACGTAACCGTCGTAGGGGGTGAAAGACTCCGCCGCGCGCGCTCGTGCAGCCTTCAGCCCGCGGGAGAGATGGGGGTAGAGGGGTCGGAGGAGGTTTTCCGGATCGGAAGGCGGTCGACTCCTACCCAGCGCACTCATCCACCACTCATCCGGGAAAAGGGCGGCCTCGGGTTCCGCGGAGGCGAAACAAGCCGGGGCGGGGAGTCCCCGGAAAAAACCTTCCTGGTCGGGAGGAAGGACCCCGGATGTGAGGCGGTAGGCGGAAAGTAACACCTGGGAGGGGAACATCTCACGGTCATCTCGCAGGTGATAACCCGAATAGGACAGGGTCACCCTTCCCCTGAGGCCGGCGAACAGGTCCGAGAGCCCCGCCACGGTGGCGGAGATGCGGTCGAAGGAAGTGGCCAGCTCCGGCGAGAGGCGCCTCCTTTCCTCGTCGGCGAGGAGGGGATCCTGAAAAACGGCTCCCGGAAAGCGGCCGTCGTCCAGGCCCACCACGAAGGTCCAGGGCCGGCCCGAGCGACCGCCGCCGAACAGGGGCGCGGCGTGCAGGCATCCCGGCCTCGGACCCTCGCCGAGCACCCTGGAGCCGAGCACCGTTTCCTCCAGCCAGTCCAGCGCCGGGAAACCTGGAATGTCATATTCTTCCAGAGCGCCTTCCAGTTCACCTACACGGCGCAGGAGGAAGTGGAGGGCGTACTGGTCAGCCTGGCCCGCGTTTCTTGCGCGCCGGGACAGGAAGTCGCGGGCACCCCGCAGGAGCGTTATTGTGTCGCGGAGGTCCTCCGGTACTCCGGACAGGAGCTCGGAGCAGAGCTCGCGCAGGGTGGCGAGCTCGCTTTTACCGGAGCCCTCAACGGCCGCGGGAGGCATGGCCTCTTCCTCTTCCCGTGGAACGCGGGCGAGGGTACAGCGAAGCGACTCGTCCTCCAGCGCGGCTCGGTAACGCTCCCTGCCGCTGCCGATGGGCAGCGTCCGGAAGAGGGCGGCCGCGCGGGTAAGCCCGGTCCCTTCCTCGCCGGGACACCCGACCACGATCAGGCCGTCGTCCATGAGCTCAGCCAGCCTCTGCTGGGAGAAATCCTCCCTGATCCATTGGATCCAGCTCAACAGCGCCCTTCCCGGCCTGGTAAAGCGCACCGGGATTCCCTCGGCGAAGGTGATGGGAGGGCGTTCCTTGCTTTCCGGGAAGAGCAAAGAGCACAGTTCGTAGAGACGGGGAACGTAAGCCTCGTAGTCGGTGTAGAGGATCTCCACCCGATCGAAGGGTATCATCCTCTGCAGTGAACGCCTGAGAACCTCGCGGATCTCGTTGGTTTCCCCGGTGGCTCGGAAGATCTCCACCGTCCCGTCCCTCGGAGGAGGCGGGGCCTCCGTGGGGCGGTTTATCCACCGCAAGAGCGAGGCATCCGTCTCCGACTCCCGGTCGCGGCAGGAATCCTCCTCCAGGACCTCCCTCGCGCCGGGGGGCATCGATTTCCAGAGCGCCCTTTCCAGCCCCCTCAACGTGGAGAGCATGCTCTCGGGTATGGCTATACGAAGGTCTTCGCGGAAGGGTGTGCGGTCAGAGTCGAGCTCGCCGAGGGCCATTCTCAACAAGCCGGGGTAATCCACCACGCGGTGAAAGGCGAGTTTTTCCTCGTAAGCCCGCAACAGGGAGGCCAGCCATCCTGTCTTGGGCGAAGGGGTTGAGGCATGGGACTCGATCTCCTCGGCCTCAAGCCCGGATAGCCTCACGTCGAGCAGGGTGGAGGTGACCGCCCTTGCCAGTTCGGGCCGGGTTCCGCCCGAGGGTGCATTCACAGCGGGGAGGCCGAGGCGGGCCAGGAGTTCGGCCACCATGAGTTCCAGCCTCAAACCCTGGATATAGCGGAGACCCCTTTTCTCCATGGCCTCGAAAGCCAGTTCCAGGCACAGGGAAGGCAAGGTTCGCAAACGGAGATTGAAGACCGGGGCGCCGCCGAAGGCGACGTTTTCCAGCCACTGGTAACCCGCGCGGTAGTTGGGCACCAGCAGCCACTTCTCCTCCAAGGGAAAGCGGCGGCAGAAGTCCGCCAGCTCGTCCACGATCCGGTTGGCCCGGTTAGCGTTTTCTCCCCGCATCGGCTCTCATTCCTCCGGCTGAGCCGTGACGCGTGCCCAACTCTCCGGGACAGAAGGATAAGGGAAAGGGATGACAAGCCCGCGACGGCCGCGCCCGGGAAGCGCTAGGGGCGGGACGTCGACCCGGCGGGATGCCGCTTCACGCCGCGCACCGACTCCGGTTGGAAGCGTATCCAGTGATACATCCGGTAATATTATGCAAGGAGGCTTATTCGGGCAGGCTTCGGCGAGAGCGGTTTTTCGGGATACCCGGGGTTTCCATGGGCGGCGTATCCCGACGGAAGAGGAAAGGCCGGACCGGGAACCGGGGTGGCCGCGCGCGGAGGTGCCGGGGGATGATTTCGGAGAAAGCTTATCGAGAACTCGCGGAGGCGCTGGGGGAGGAGAACGTCTCCCGGGAACCCGCCGTCCTGGATGGATACGCCTTCCAGCCCACCTTCAACGACGAGCTTTCCCTGTGGGTTCCCCGCCCGGAAGCGGTGGCCCTTCCCGGAAGCACGCAAGAGGTGCAGGAGGTGGTGAGGATCTGCAACCGCCACGGACTGAGGTTCAAGGCCTTTTCCACCGGCTGGGGCGCCTGGGCCGGGCCCTCGTGGGAAGGGGTGGTCCAGGTGGACCTCAGGCGCATGGACCGCATCCTGGACATCGACGAGAGGAACATGATCGTGGTTGTGGAGCCTTACGCCTGCGGGGGCCAGGTCAGGGCGGAGGCCATGAAGAGGGGCCTCAACGTGCACATGATATCCGCGGGGGCTGGAGTTTCTCCCCTGGCCAGCGCCTGCGCCGCCTTCGGGCCGGGGACGGACGGCACTTACAGCCCGCGCAACCTCGTGGGGGTGGAATGGGTGCTTCCCGACGGGGAGGTGCTGAGGTTGGGCTCTCTGGGCTCGGGATGCGGTTGGTTCTGCGCCGACGGACCGGGACCCTCGTTGCGGGGGATCATGAGGGGAAAGGCGGGAGCGCTTTCGGGCAACGGGATCTTCACCGCCTGCGCCCTCAAACTCTTTCCCTGGCCGGGGCCGCCCCAACCGCGTCCGGAAGGGCTGTTTTACGACCTGAGGATGCAGATGCCCGAGGGGATAAGGATCTATTACCTTCTATTCCCGGATTACCGCTCCTTCGGGGAGGCTTTCTACGCCCTGGCCAGGGAGGAGGTCGATTACAACATGCAGAAGGCCGCGGTGGGAGTGGTCCCCATGATCCTGTTCCCCCACCTAAACCGGTTGCTGAAGGGTCGCCTGGGCATAAGGAACGCCCTCCAAGCCCTGCGGCACGGGATCATGCTGGTCACGGCGGCGCATTCGGGCGCCGAGGAGGAGTTCAAGGCCCGGACCGTAAGGGCGGTGACCGGGGAATACGGGGGGATAGCCCTCGATCTCACGGACACCCCCCTGGGCCCCTCGTTCGCCTGGTGTATAGTGAGCGGGGCGGTTCCCGGCATGGCCTTCCGGCCGGGCGGCCAGATGCAGTCCGGGCTGGGCCCCAACGACGCCTGGGACACGGCCATCGCCTGGGACCGGGCGGGGGAGGGCATCAAGAGAAAGTGGATCGCCAGGGGAGGGTGCGTGGACGACGGCGGCGACGCCTGCGTGGACATGGCCTGGGAGGGAGGGGCCATAGGCCACAGCGAGGAACTCTGGTATTACGATCCCCGCAATGAAAGGCACCAGGAGGCGGTGAGGGGGCTGGTGGCGGATTTCTTCGTGCGGGCCCTGCAGGATTGCTGCGACCAGCCGTGGAACATCTTTCCGCAGCAGCGCAAGATAGTCAGCCCCCTGCAGGGGGACTTCAACCGCTGGCAAAAGGAACTGTGCCGGCTGCTCGACCCCGGGGGGGCGGCGGACAACCTCCTCTACGTGGGAGAAGCCGATCTGGACACGGAGGGATGGGAGGAAGGGATCGCGGGGAGATTGAGAAGACTGGCTGAAGAGCGGGATTGGCACCGGGAAGGGGAAGGAAGATGAAGAGCTACGACCTCATCGTGGTGGGGGCCGGGCCGGGCGGGAGCGCGGCGGCCTTAACGGCGGCGGAGGCGGGCCTGAGGACCCTGCTGCTGGAAAGGGCGGAGTCGCCCGGGGAGAAAAACGCCTCCGGCTTCGCCCTCTCCAGCAAGGCCTGGAGGGATTTTCCCTTCATCCGGGAGATGGAACTTCCTTCCATGCGCTGGTGCCGGAAATGCGTGGCGCACTTCCTTTCCCCACCCCCGGAGATGGAGGAGAGGTTCGCCGTTTCCTCCGGGCCCTCCCGGCGCATGTCCTATCCGGAAGCCCGGGATTTCTTCACCGTGGGGATGTTGCGCAGGGAGTTCGACCCCCATCTGGCGGGGCTGGCGGTGGGAGCGGGGGCCGAGTTGCGCACCCGATCCCTGGTCACTGGTCTGGTGCGGGAATCCGGCAGGGTGGTTGGGGTGACGGTCGAAGGAGGGGAGGAATTCCGCGCCCCGGTGACCATCGGCGCCGACGGGGTTCTTTCCCCGGTAGCCCGCCTGGCCGGGCTGCGCGAGAAATGGCGGCCGCACGAGGTGACCAGCGTGTGCATCATCGACTTTAAGGCCTCCCGGGAGGTGATGGACGACGTTATCCATGACGCGGGTTTCCAGGCCTACTTCGGGCCGGGGATGGGGGGCAATTTCCTCATCGCCTACACGGACGGGGTCCACGTGGGTGGTCCCGGGGTGACCAACAGCCTGGTTTCCAGGGTGGTGCGAAGTCGTTCCAAGCCGGCCCGCGAGCTCTTGGAAACCGTGGCCGCCCCTCCGCTCCAGCGCCTGTTGCGGGCCATAAGGGCCGAGCCCTTGGAGTGGCAGGCCCATTGCCTCTCCTGGATGGACCGCATGCCGGAGAACATCCATTGCGGGGGGCTTATGCTGGTGGGAGACGCGGCGGGGCTTCCCGAGCCGCTGTACGCGGAGGGAGTATGGCAGGCCATGTATTCCGGCCGCCTGGCAGCGGAGGTGGCCGTGGAGGCCTTGGAAGAAAGGGACACCTCGGCGGCTTTCCTGGCATCGTACAGGGAGAGGTTGCAGGAAAGCCCGGTGGGCCAGGAGTTCGTGGCCGGGGTGCAGCTCAGGCAGCTCTTCGAGCTTTTGGGTGACCCCGAGGCATGCGGGGAACTGGAGGAGATGGCCGTGGATCTGGCCGTTCACCTGCTGATGTCCGGCCAGGAGCCCAAGGCGGAGGCCATGGCCAGGGTCTTTCCCATTCTTATGGAAAATATTCCCACTGTGACTACCTTGGCCCGCATCTATCTTCCCCTGCTCCTGCAGGTTGGGGAGGAGAAACTCCGTTTCTATTCCGCGCTGGCCAGGGGGTTGAGGAGGCTATTGGAAAGGTTTCCCTGGGAACTGTGAGGAGGCCCGCTGTTCTTCGGCCGGAATGGTAAGCCGGTGCGCACGGCAACGTGAGGTGATCCGGTGGTGGTACATGCGGGTCGGCCCGAAGAAGAGGACTGGCGTTAAGAGGAATGAGAGGGGAGCCGAAGGAGGTGGAGGTGGAGATAAACAGGGACCAGCTGGTGAAGGTCGTACCATCGCCGCGGGATTTTATATTCCTCGATCGCGACGCGTGCGACGGATGCGGGAACTGCGTGGTCATATGTCCCATGGATCTGTGGAAGATACGCAAGGGACAGGCAACCCTGGCGAGCAAATACCGCGGCAGTTGCCTGGAATGCGGCAGCTGTTATCTGGCCTGCGACCGGGGCGCTATAGATTTCACGTATCCGCCGGGCGGAAGCGGCGTGACCTACGAGCGCACCTGAGGAACCCGCCCTGCCCAGACTTCAGGAGAACGAGGATAACCGGGCCGGCGATTCGCCTGCGGCGACCCTAACCGTGACATGGCCGTTTCTGCCCCGTCATCACCGCGGGAGGTCCAGGTAGGTTGATCCGCCGGGAGACGGGCGGTTCGGCGCGGTCACCCTCATGGGCTCATGAACCTCCTTCCGCACCTTGAGGGATTCCACGGCTCATGCCAGGAGCTGCGCCGAGAGAACCAGGCGCTGGATCTGGTTGGTTCCCTCCACGATCTGGAGTATCTTGGCGTCGCGGAAGAGCTTCTCCACCAGGTAGTCCTTCATGTACCCGTAGCCGCCGTGTATCTGGACCGCGTCCGTGCATACCTCCATGGCCACGTCGGTCCCCACGTACTTGGCCATGGAGGATTCCTTGATGGCGTTCATCCCCTGGTCCAGCATCCAGGCGGCCCGGTAGCAGAGAAGGCGGGCGTAGTCTATCTTGGTAGCCATGTCCGCCAGCATGAAGGCGATGGCCTGTTGGCGGCAGATGGGTTTGCCGAACTGTACCCGTTGCTTGGAATAGGCCAGGGCTTCCTCGAAGGCGGCGCGAGCCAGGCCCACCCCGATGGCTCCTACCCCGGGACGGGAGGTGTCCAGGGTCTCCATGGCCACGTAGAAACCCTGCCCCTCGCCCCGCAGTACGCGGGAAGCGGGCACGCGCACGTCCTCCAGGATGAGCTCCGCCGTTCGGGAGGCGCGCATGCCCATCTTGTGCTCTATTTTACCCACCGAAAAGCCCGGGGTGTCCGCGTCCACCAGGAAGGCGGTGATGCCCTGGTACTTCTTCGCGGGATCCACGGTGGCGAAGACGGTGTAGAAATCGGCCACGCCCCCGTTGGTGATGAAGCATTTTTGCCCGTTGAGGACGTATTCGTCCCCGTCCCGCACGGCCCGGGTCTTGAGGGAGGCGGCGTCGGACCCCGCTTCCGGCTCGGTAAGCCCGAAGGCACACAGGCGCGGATTGTCGGGGTCGGTGAGCCGGCCCAGGTATTCCCTCTTCTGCTCCTCGGTCCCGGCCAGGAGGACGGGCAGGATGGCGATCTGGTTCAGGGCGATGGCCGAGGCGATGCCCACGCACCCCCAACCCAGTTCCTCGATGATGATCACGTTGTCCAGCATGCCCAGGCCCGGCCCCCCGTATTCCTCGGGGACGCCGGAATAGGTGAGCTCCAGGCGTGCCGCCTTACTGATGACCTCCCACGGAAACTCACCGCTCTCGTCGTATTGCCGGGCCACGGGCCGGATCTCGTTGGCGGCGAACTCGTGTACCGTACGCTGCAGGGCCTTCTGCTCCTCGGTGAGAGCGAAATCCATTTTTTTCCTCCCTCCTCGCGGTCCAGCCTGGCTTTCCGCTGAAGGGCCGGCGCGCCTTCCGGCCGGCCCCCCTCATTATGTTCCGGGGCCTCGAAAGCTTCAACTCGCGAAAGTAACCAGTGTGCCGGGAGCGATCCCGGGTTGTGAGGATGCCCGCAAGGGACGCTCTCCACGCGTTCCCCGGATCAGCTCGTCTCAGCTATATATCGACGTAATAAGTGCGGCGGGAGAGCATTTTAGGCAGAGCCTTGACCGCCACGTTGGCCAGCATGCGCCGCGCTCTCCGGGGGGCGGGATGGTATGGGACGCCCCCTGTCGCTTCCATGAGATATTCCAGTAGGTGGCGCACGGGCTGCCGGGTGGGGTACAGCCAGCGCATGAGGGAGAAGGTGAGCTGGCAACCGCCGCAGTAGACGGCCAGCTCGTCGGCCCCGGTACGGGCGGCCTCTCGCAGCTCCATGACCGCGGCACGGTACATGTCCTCGGGGCGGTAGCGGTTGCATCCGGCGGCCATCCCGCAGCAGAGGCCTTCCCTCGGATCCGGGGCAAGCTCCACCAGGTCCAGGCCCATGGCGGCGTAGAGTCGGCGCGCGGTACCCATCACCTCCTCGCCCAGTATCCTCCCGTGGCAGGAATCGTGCACCGCCACCCTCCGCGAGAGCCTTTTGGTGAGCTGAAGTTCGCCACTTTCCACTTTCTCCCATATATATTCCCCAAGGTACATGGTGCGGAAGGAAAATTCCGCTCCGAAAAGCCCGGGCAGGACGTTGCGGAACATGTTCAGTCCGGCGGGGCACACGAAGAGCATGGTGCCTATGGAGCGCCCGCCGTAGTGGCGGGTAAGCCTTTGCGCCACCCGTTCCACGACGTCGAAAAGGCCCATGCGGAAATACATCTCCCCGCAGCAGAGGTCGAAGTCGCCGGAGACGACCACCTCGCGCAGGAAAGGGGCGTCCAGGAGGTGCGGCAAGGTCAGAGCGTTGCAGCCGGGATAGAGTACCAGCTCGCCTTCGGGGGGCGTTTCCCGCCACCGGCGCAGCAGTTCCCTCTCGCGGGGGCTCATGGCGCGCACCAGGTCGGTCCGGAAATTGGGTTGGGAGGCGGGCATGAGGTATGAGGCTCTCACCGGGAGGCCCCGTTCCCGGTAGCGCCGGTGCCAGGAGGAGATTATCAGCTCGTAGGGACGGCAGTCCCGGGGGCAGAAGACATCGCAGGCATAGCAGCTTATGCACCGGCGGTGCACCACCCGGGTAGGTTCGCCCTTAAGCAGGCGCTTCATCTCCTCCCGGGCCTCCCCCGGGGTGAGGCCGAGGTAACGGCACCGGGACAGGCATTCACCGCAAAGGTCGCACCGCTGGTAATCGAAGTATATGCACCTTTGGACCATAGTTTCCCCCTTTCCATCCGGCCTTTAGGAACAGTATAGACACCACTGCGCAGATCGGGCAGCGGGAAGCCTTCCCCGCGCGCTCTGCGCCGGGAAGGCCGATGGAAGGCTTCGCCCAAGGGCTTCACGAGGCGGGAAGGCGAAGGGAGAAGCCGCGGCCGAGGTTACGGCCAAAATCCTCGGCTTTAACGGACGTCCTCGCGATTGTGGATCTGGAATCGCCCGGGAGCTTAAACGCTGTCCGGGGGACTCCCATACCCCCTCGCAAGTCGAGGGGTGCGGGGAAGAGGCGTCAGCGACCGGCCTGCTCCCCGGTGATGATGATGCGGGCGATGGCCTGGAGATCGAGGGGTGCGGGGAAGAGGCGTCAGCTTTTCTCGCGCGGGGAGGGAGGGAATCCCGTGAGTGGGTCGGTAGAACGGCCGTTCAAGGACGCGGCGCCGCTGAAGACGCCCGGAACGCCGCCGGGTGCCACCCCGCCTTTCTCGGCGCCGGTGTCCCGCGGCATTGCCCGGGAACGCGGGGATGGGAGAGAATGAATCCGGTCGCCCGCGGTGGGTCGCGGAGCGGAAGGTCCGCGCCACGGTTCTTCGAGGGGGGATAACGATGTTGAAGAAAGTCGTGGAGAAGGTCACGCTGCGCCTGGTCAGGAACCGCTGGGGTTATACCCCCGAGGAACTGGAGAAGGCCAGGAGCACCGGCCTGGTGGATGCCATAGGGATCGGGGATCTGGCTTACTGGATCAAGGCGGAACCCGTGTGTTCCCGCCACTGCATGGGGGAGAACTACGAGGGCAGGCCACTTTATTTCGACGCCATGGGGGGTCTGATCAGAAGAAAGTGCCCTCCGAGCATCTGCGTGCACGGGCTCTCCCAGCTCTCCCCGCTCATCTACTCCTATTACGATCACATGCTGCGCGGCGAGGATCCCAACCGCATGATATTCCACACCGTGGCCTGCACGGATCCGGGCCTCGAAAGGGGCGGGTTGGGCACCTGCACCTTCCGCGTCAGCCGGGAAAGGATGCCCTTCTTCCAGTTCCTGGTTCATAACATGCGCCTGGTTCCCCACCTTTTCTTCTGGAACCGGAGGCAGAGGGGCGCATGCCGGGCCGCGGAGGCAGGCGCGGATGACAGGGGCCCTCGGGCCACGGAGTTCATGCGCCGGCTCCCCATGTCCCCGGATGAGCTGGATGCCTTTCTGGCCCGGCCGGAGAGGGAGAGGCGGTTGCGGGCCATGGAGAGGTTCAAGGATCACCGCATCGTCCTCAGGGTGGTGGAGGCCGTGGCCTGCCCGGCCGGCCACGCCGCCGGGGAGGAGATATTCCTGGACTCCGCGGGCCGCGTGCTCCTGGAGGAAACGGGCAAGGACGTGTGCATCATGGCCCTGCACAAGGCCTGGTTCAGGGTCATGCTCCTTTTGGAGAGGATGGCCCAGGGGGTGGATGACGCGGAGCCGGATCTCGCCGGCCCCCTTTTCCGGATACCCATTTCCTGCTTCGGCGGGGCCTGGCCGCTGGGAGCCTGTGGTAGGGTACTGATGATCGCCGAGATAAGGGAGGTCGAACCCCGGGGGCCGGAGGCATGAATATGCCGGCGTGAAGGTTTTCCCCGTGGAGGAACCGGGAGGGAAGGAGAGACGCAGGTGGGTGAAGCGGCCATCCTTACCCGGGGGCTGACCAAGTACTATGGCCGCAGCCGCGGCGTGGAAGACCTCGACCTCGTGGTGGAGCGGGGCGAGGTCTTCGGCTTCCTCGGCCCCAACGGGGCGGGCAAGACCACCACCATCCGCCTGCTCCTGGACCTCATCCGCCCCACCCGGGGCACGGCGGAGGTCCTGGGAATGGATGTGCGCGGGCGGGGCGTGGATATAAGGAGGAGGGTAGGCTACTTGCCCGGTGAGCTGGCCCTGTACGAGAACCTAACCGGCGAAGAACTCCTCCGCTACCTGGCAAACCTCAGGGGAGGAGCGGACTGGAGGTTCACCCGCTCCCTGGCCGGGCGCCTGGATTGCGACCTCTCCCAGGCCATAAAGACCCTTTCCCGGGGCAACAGGCAGAAGCTGGGCATAGTGCAGGCTTTCATGCACCGCCCGGAGCTTCTCATCATGGACGAGCCCACCAACGGGCTGGATCCCCTGGTGCAGCTCGAATTTCACCGCCTGGTGCGCGAGAGGCGTCAGGAGGGGACCACCTTCTTCATCTCCTCCCACAACCTCCCCGAGGTGGAGAGGATGTGCGACCGGGTGGGCATCATCCGGGAGGGAGGGCTGGCGGCCGTGGACGAGGTCGAATCCCTGAAGAGGAAGGCCCTGCGACGGCTGGAGATACACTTCGCCCAACCGGTGCCTCCGGAGGCCTTCGCCGGAATACCGGGGGTCAGGGACCTCCGGGTGGAGGGTCGGACCCTCACCTGTTCCCTCGCCGGCAGCGTGGACGCCCTGATCAAGGCCGCGGCGCGGTTCGAGGTCCTCAACGTGACGAGCCCGGAGGTGAGCCTGGAGGAGATCTTCATCCATTACTACCGGGAGGAGCCCGGAGGAGGGGGCGAGGGCCATGCTTAAGAACGTCTTCCTCAAGACCCTGCGGGACCAAAGGGTTTCCCTGGCCTGGTGGGCGGTGGGGATAGCCGCCCTCTGCCTTTTCCTGGTGGCCTACTACCCCACCGTCTCCAGGACTCCCTCCCTCATCGAGTTCATGGAGGAGGCTCCCGACTGGGTGAAGGCCTTCATCGGGGAGAGCGCCGAGGACTACACCTCGCCTTCGGGGTTCCTGCACGGCGAGCTCTTTTTCGTGATGGCCCCCATGCTCTTCATAATCTTCGCCGTCTCGCGGGGAAGCGCGGCCATCGCCGGCGAGGAGGGGAAGGGCACCCTGGACCTGCTGCTGGCCAACCCCATCCCCAGGCGCCGGGTGGTGCTGGAGAAGGCGGCGTCCATGGCCGCCGCCACCTTGGGCCTGGGCCTGGTACTCTGGGCCTCTCTTTCCGTGGGGGCAGCCCTTTTCGACATGGACATCAGCCCGGCAAACCTGGCCGCGGCGAGCCTGAGCTGCGTGCTCCTGGGCCTGGTCTTCGGCAACCTGGCCCTGGCGGTGGGCTGCCTGACCGGGAAGCGGGGTCGGTCCGTGGGCATCGCCGCGGCCTCGGCCGTTACCACTTTTTTCGTTTATTCCCTGTCCGGGATGGTGAAGGCACTCAAGCCCTGGAGCCGCATATCCCCTTTCTACTATTACATCGCCTCCGAGCCCTTGAAGAGGGGGCTTAACGCCGCACACGCCCTGGTGCTCCTGGCGGCGTCGCTGGCCCTGGGGGCACTCTCGGTATTTCTGTTCGAGCGTCGCGACATCCTGGTCTGAGGCGGCGGGAGCGGCCCCGGAGACCTTCCGGGAACCCCGAGATCCGCTCGCCTCCTTCTCGTCGAGGGGTTCGGGGGCGCGGGCGGAATCGGCCGGTGGGGAGGAGATGGGAGGAGGTAGCAGAGGAGCCGGCAGTGGGCAATGGGAATGGAGGCGGGCGGCCCCGGCGGGGAGCACGGGTGAGAGAGGGAGGAAAGACACCCCCGGTTTCGGGTATGGCCGCAGGGGTGGAAAGGGAGGGTGAACGACCATGGCGCATGAGTTCGACGTGATCATCGTGGGAGCGGGTACCTCCGGCACCTTCCTTTCCTGGAAGCTGGCGGAGGCGGGTTTCCGCTGCCTGGTGCTGGAGAAGGGGAAACTGGAATCGCTGGGCCGGACCATAGGGCCCTTCCACATGGAGGAGCCGGCCTTCGAGAGGTTCGGCATCCCTCTTCCCCGGGGAAGCGAGCTCCTGCATCGCCTGGAAACTATTACCATGTGGTCGCCGAGCGGCGAACGTCGGGTAACCGCCCGCTTGGTCACCCTGGACATGGACAAGCCGGCCTTTATGAAGCGCCTGCGCGGTTACGCCGCGGAGAGAGGGGTGGAGTTCAGGGAGGAGACGGAGTTCCTGGGCCTGATGCGGGAAAAAGGTTTCCCGGCGGGGGTGAAGGTACGCGCCGGGGGTTCGGAGTCCGAGCTGCGCTGCCGGCTGGTGGTGGATGCCTCCGGCCTGCGGGGAGCGGTGCGGACGGGGGTCCCCGCGAGTCCCTGGTGGGAAAGCGATCCCCCCGCCGAACTGGATACCCTGGTGGTGTACATGGAATCGTGGAAGGACCTGGAAGGGGAGGCCAACCCGGGCATCAATTCCTACCTCCATTTGCAGGGATGGTACGCCCCCGGTTACGGCCGGGAGATGATCGTGGGGGTGGGGATGCCGGCCAGCCTGGAAGGAGCCCGGAGAAGGCACCGGGTTTTTGCCTCCACCCTTCCTTTCCGGGGGAAACCCGCCTGGAGCACGGAGGGAAGGGTACCCTACCGCCGCCCGCCGCTATCCCTGGTGGACAACGGTCTTCTGGTGGTGGGCGATGCCGCCTTCATGAACAAGCCCTTCAGCGGTGAGGGGGTGACCTCCTCCTTCACCGCCTGTCATATCGCCTCCGAGGTGGCGGCGGAGGCACTGGCCTGCGACGACCTCACCCGCGAGGCTTTGTGGCCTTACAACGTGCGATACTTCCGGGACCAGGGGGCCAAGTTCGCCTACCTCACCGCCTTCATGCCCGCCTTGGTCTCCCTTTCCCTCCCGGAGATCGAATTCCTGTACACCGTTCCCGGCATCTTCAGCGAGGAGGGGACGGTATCCCTTAACCTGAACTACGAGATGAAGTCCGGTCCGGAGGAGATGAAGAAGGCCCTGCCCGTCCTGGCCAAGGGAATCGCTTCCGGCAAGCTGCGCCCGGCTTCGCTGGCCCGCATGGCCGTTATGGGAGCGACGGCGGCGGCGCTGCGCAGGCTCTACGAGGGGTATCCGGAACATCCCGCGGCCTTCGGTCACTGGGCGGACAAGGTCCTCGCGTTGTGGCGGAGGGCGGATGGAACCCGGCACCGGTACTTCCGGAGAGTGCTTGAGGAGTGGTCCTGAGAACCGCACCCGGGGGTGGGAAATCCTCCGGCCATCCCAAGGGCATGAAGCCCGGGTACCTCGGTCGAGGGTGAGGCGGGCGGGGTGCCGGACGGGGTTTGCGCGGCTTTACCGTGGCGGGAGAAACAGTACCGGGTTCTCTCAAGGCTCGTCCTCCATGAGGATCCACTCGGAAGCCCGCGCCAAGAGGGTTAACCCGGAAGCCCGCGTCTTGAAATGTTCGTAATTATCAGTATAATCAAAATATACTGAATATTCGGATTATTTAACAATGAGCCACGGAGGAGGTAAGATGGCCGCCGGAAGGGGAGGAAAAGCCTGTTGCCCGGGTGATTCCGCCTGCTGCAGGGTGGAGACGCTGGTAAGCGTGGACGAGAGGGGACAAATGGTCCTTCCCAAGGATTTCCGGGAGAGAGCGGGGATCAGGGCCGGGGAGAAGCTGGTCTTGGTCAGCTTGGAGAGGAACGGCGAGGTATGCTGCATGGTGCTCATGAAGGCGGAGGAACTCGGAGAACTGGTGAAGGAGAGACTGGGACCGGTCCTCGGGAACCTGGCTTGACCGGGCGGAGGGGGTCTCCGGATGACCGAGGAGACGAAGCGGGAATCGGAAAACCCGGGTTGGAGACCACCAGGCCGCGTGGGGGATGAAGCCGCAAACGGCCCGATGTCTTCTCCGAAGTCGGCCACCGGGGGATGATCTTGAAGGGCCGGGTCGGAAGCGGACGGAGGACGGATAGGCAGGAGGAGACGGAGATGGAGGAGAGGGACATCAGGAGGATGGTCCGTGAGGCTTACGGGGCCATGGCCAGGGGAGGCGGATCCTGCTGCGGCCCCGCCGATCGGTCCTGCTGCGGACCGGCGCGCCGGGAGGACGCCGGGGCGAGGATCGGTTACCGGGAGGAGGAGCTGGATTCCGTCCCGGAGGGGGCCGATCTGGGCCTGGGGTGCGGCAACCCGGTGGCCCTGGCCTCCCTTCGGGAGGGGGAGACGGTCCTGGACCTGGGTTCCGGTCCCGGGCTGGACTGCTTCCTGGCCGCCGGCCGGGTGGGAAGGGGGGGAAGGGTCATCGGGGTGGACATGACCCCGGAGATGGTGGAGAGGGCCCGGGAGAACGCCCGTCGGGGAGGATATGACAACGTCGAGTTCCGGCTGGGGGAGATAGAAAACCTGCCGGTGGCGGACGGCTCGGTGGACGTGGTCATCTCCAACTGCGTGATCAACCTGTCGCCGGATAAGCCCCGGGTGTTCCGCGAAGCCTTCCGGGTTCTGAGGCCGGGCGGGAGGTTGATGGTCTCGGACATCGTCCTGGAGGAAGAGCTCCCGGAAAAGGTCCGGGAATCCACGGCGGCCTACGTGGCCTGCATCTCCGGCGCCGTCCCCAAGGATGATTACCTTCGCATGATGGAGGAGGCCGGGTTCCGGGAAGCGCAGGTGGTGGAAGAGGCCTCCTTTCCCGTGGACGGCATGCTCGAAGACTCAACCGTGGAAGCCCTCTCCGCGGTTCCCGGCCTCTCCCGGGAAGAGACGGCGCACCTGCTGCGCGGCGTGAAGAGCGTCACCATCCAAGCCATAAAGGGGTCAGGTCTTGAATCGTGATACCCATGGGGGTATATCCAGCCTGGCGGAAGGGAGGCCCACCTCACGGAGGCTGGGTCTCTTTTCCACGCCGGGACCTTGAGACCGCGTCCACGTCCGACTTCCAGGGAGCCCTCCTCCGCCAGTGAAAAACCGGAAAGGTACGCCTCGCCGCAAGGGACTCGGCGGCTCTCGGGCCACGTTGCGATCACCGCTCATAAAGGAAAATAATACCAACATTTAGCGCGGGTTCGACCTCGCGCGTGCCGTGAGGACATGGTGGGGGCAGGAGCGCGGGCGGCGGCTATAATGTTGGTGAAGCCTTACCTTGCGGAAAGATGGGGAAAGACGAAGGGCCGTGCTGGGGCTTGCTCGGCTTGGAAGCGGGCCGAAATCGAGGAGGGGAGCCATGAGGATCGAACCGGTGATCGACGAGTGGCTGGGGCCGGGGGAGAAGGACGGGGAGATCATACCCCTCACCCCAACAGAGAACGCCTGGCACCCGGAGGCGCGGAGCAGCCGCTACTACGGGGAATGGTGGTACTTCGACGCCCGCCTGGACGACGGGCACGTGGTGGTGGGCTTCCTGCAGGCCTCGGAGCTCATGTCCCGCAAGCCGGGCATAGAGCTCCACGTTTACAGGCCGGATGGCCAAAAGCTCTCCGTGGTCAAGAAATTTCCTGACCAGCAGCTCAGGGCTTCCACGGAGAAGTGTGACGTGTGGGTGGGGGACAACCACTGCCACGCGGAATTTCCCGAAGGAGGCAACCTGCCCGTGCACTACCTGCACATCTCCGAGGAGGGCATGGAGGCGGACCTGACCTTCCGCAGCCGGGTCCCGGGATGGAAGCCGGGGAAGGGCCTCACCAGGTACGGTGACCGCGGGTATTTCGCCTGGGTGGTACCCGCGCCTCGGGCGATCGTGGAGGGCACGGTGCGTTATGGTAACACCACCCTGCAGGCCCGGGGGATAGGGTACCATGACCATAACGTGGTCACCGCGGACATGCGGCGCATCCTCTCCTTCTGGTACTGGGGAAGGCTGTACACCGAGGAGCACACCCTCCTTTACGCCTACGTGAAGACGAACCGGAGGTTCGGGGGCAAGGCCTCCCGACCGCTCATGTTGGCCCGCGGGGGCGAGGTGGTCCTAAGCTCCGGGGAGATGCGGCTCCGGGAGGGGCCGCCGGTCTTCCACCCCGCGGCCAACCGCACTTATCCCTCCTTCCTGGAAATGGAAATACCCGGTCGGGTCTTTCTGCGGCTGGATGTCAAGCGCATCATAGACGCCAGCGATTTCCTCTCCGAGCTCAACCCGGTGATCATGAACCCCGCCGTCAAGTGGCTGGTGAACCGGTTCATGCGGCCGGGGTGGTTCCGCTTCGAGTCCGACTTCCTGCTCCGCGTCCATCACCAGGACCGCGATTACGAGGAGAGGGGCGTCACCCTCCACGAGATGGTGGCCCTCCGGTAAGCCGGACGCTTTGACTGCGGTCCGGGAGGGCAGACGCTTCGGCGCCCTTCGTGCCCCTCGGTTCGGCCCTCGAGCCGGCCCGCTCACGCGCACACCCTTCGGACCAACCGGTAAAGGAAATGCACCCCGTCCTTGACGTCCTGCACGGCGATGCGCTCGTCGACCCCGTGGATGCGGGTCAGGTCGGAAAGGCCCAGGCGGGCGGGGATGATCCCGTAGCAGGGCACGCCCCGGGCGCGGAAATAGCGGGAATCGGAAAGGCCGGAGAGCATAAAGGGAGAAACCACGCATCCGGGGTAAAACGAGAGGATGGTCTCCTCCACGGCCCGGTAGAATTCGCCCTCCCAGGGCGAGGCTGGTGCCCTTCCCATGTCCAGGAAGCGGTCGATCTCCACCTCTTCGTCCCCCAGCGCCCGGCGCACGAAATCCAGGAACTCCCCGGCTTCCGTCTCCGGGAGGAGGCGGCAATCGAGGAAGGCCTCCGCGCGGTCGGGGATGACGTTTATCTTGTTGCCGGCATGGAGCATGTTCAAGCTGAAGGTATCCCGGAGGACAGCGTTCAGGGCCGGCACGGCGGCCAGGTCTCTCTCCTCGACGATGCGCAACAGGGTTTCCGTCCTCCCGTCAGCCGGGTATGGTTCCAGGATCTCCCAGTAGGGGGCCAGCCGGGCGAAGAAGGCCTCCATCACCGGATTCACGCGCAGGGAGCGTCTCTCTCCCAGCAGGCGCGCCAAGGCGGGGATCAGCAGCTCCAGCGCTCCCCGGCCGGTGGGCATGGAGCCATGGCCGCCCAACCCGCGGCGCAGCAGGCGCAACCACATCCCGTATTTCTCGGCGCAGGCCACCAGGAAGAAGGGCCTGCCGGGCACCAGGTCCAGGAGGGCGTAACCACCCTCGTTGATGACCAGGTCCGCTTCCAGCTCCCGGGGGTGTTTTTCCAGGAGCGCTCTCACCCCGCAATAACCGCCCGCTTCCTCGTCGGCGACGGCCAGGAAGACCAGGTCCCTGCGCAGCGGGAGTCCCTCGCGGGCCACGGCGATGAAGGCCATGAGCTGCATGATCCCCATGCCCTTCATGTCCAGGGCGCCCCTTCCCCACACGAAGCCGTCGCTCATCTCCCCGGAGAAGGGGTCCACCTGCCAGCCCTCCGGGTCCGCCGGGACCACGTCGATGTGGTTGAGGAGTATCAGGGGTTTGCCCTCCCCGCTCCCCGAAAGGCGGGCGAGCAGCGAGGAACGCCCCGGCGCCGTCTCGTAGAGCTCGTGTTCCAGGCCGTGCTCCCGGAGGATGCTTCCCAGGAAGGCGGCGCCGGCGCCCTCGTTCCCCGGCGGATTGGTGGTGTCGATACGCAGGTATTCGCTCAATAACCGCGCGGCCTCATCGGCTAGTTTATCGATCTCCATTGCCTCCCCCTCGCGCCTTTTGCGTATGCCGATCGTAGTCATTATTTTAACTTCCGGCAGGAATCCGCGGACAGTTGAATCCGGTTGAACCCGCCCGGGAACGCATTCTCCGCCCAGGTCCCGGTTGGCGCAGGGGCGCCTGAAAACCCGGAGAAGGAATTGCGCATGCCCGCTCTGATACGCCGCGAGGCGCCGTCAGCGCCGGGAAACGGCCCTTTAAGGGATCGGAAGGTTACACCCGGTGGTTCATGGTTCCGCCGGGGCCGCGGGAAGCGCTTGTGCGCGGAGGGCTTCCAGGGGACGGCCGGGGCGGATAAAGTTCCGCCGGGAAAATCCGAATACAATAGGGCGAGGTTTAGGATTTCCATGGAATGGAAATAAAAAAACGGCGGCCCTTTCGACGGCGAGGCCGAAAAAGGGGCCGCCTTTGCGGCCTCTCCGTAGATCCATGGAGATGGGCGGAAGCCGGGGCCGGGTAAGTCGGAAGAACATCAGGGGAAGGAGGCCTCGAGGGAGAGGGAAGGAATCCGAGCGGCTCCCGGGCCGAAAAACGAGGGGCCTGGCGGCTGGGACGCTTGGCCCTTTCAGGGAGCGAGAGACAGATGAACGCGAGTAAAGACGGCATAAGCTGTGACCGTGACGCGGATGGCGGGGAACGCGGAATGACGCCCGGCTTGTTACCCGGGGAACCCGAGCCGCATGGCGGGAGGGACGAGGAGGCTCCGGGCATGATCCCGGAAGCGGGCGGAAAAGCTCCCTCCTCCCTTACCGGGCCCCCTTGCGGGGCGAACGGCGGAAAGACACGGGGCCTTCGGGCGCGGATAATCACTGCCGCCGCCCTCGCCGTGCCGGCATTCGCGGCCTTCGCTTTCCTGGCCGTCCTCACGGCGAGGGCTCCGGTTGAGGCGAGCGAACGTTACATGTCGGCGTTGGGCGAGGGGCGGTTGGGAGAGGCCTGGGAGATGCTCCACGCCACCTCGGAGCTCAAGGAGAGAGGTGACCTGGAAGGCTACATGAACCAGGTGAGGGAACGGATGGATTCCGTGTCCGGGTGGAAAGTGCACCTTCGCCACCTGACGGGGTCCAGGGCTTACGTGGACGTGGAGCTGTTTCGCGACGGCGGGAGAGACGTATTCCGTCTGGGATTGCGCAACGACGGAGAGGGATGGATGGTGTACGAGCCCGTGTCGGAAAGGGATTACGGAAGCCCGTAGGCTGCGGCGGCCGCCCCGGGCAATTGGGCGCTTGGCCGGAAAGCACGCCTCTTTTGGGGAATGATCCCCCACCAGTCTCCGTAGCGATGGCGCTCGAGCCGTAGTGGTGACCACGTCGACCTCTTGCCGAGGCTGACCCGGCGTGAATTGGAGCAAGGCGCCAAAAGCCTCGCGCTACCTTCCCGGCATTGACATTAAGTTTACTTGGTATAAACTTTTACCGGCGCACAAAGAGCCGTCACCCGTTTGGAGCAGGTGCACGGGTGGACGGCCCGCCGGGGAATCGGCCGAGGAGGAGCCGGAAATGCCGGACAGGTCTTCGCTGAGGAGCAGGTGCCCCTCGTGCCACGTGCCTCTCTTTATCGGGAAGGAGCTGTGGTGGGGAGACGACGGCGTCATTCACCTGGCAAGATCGCCCCATAACCGGATGGTGCTCTACGAATCCAACATCATCGACAACCTCTTCCGCGGGGTGGAGGAGATCATCGGCCTGTCCATAGAGCACATCGTCATCGAAAGCCGGCGCAGAGAGGTGAGGAAGTATATCGAGGGGGTGTTTCCGGCCTGGATACGGCGGAACGTGGCGGCCCTGAACGAGGCCTTGAGCGGGATGCCGGTTCTCGGGGGTATGGCGGCTCTGGCGCGACGTTCCCTGGGGAAGGCTTTAACCAACAGGGTATTCGAGGTGGGGCGGGTCTACGGCTACGGAGACGCCAGGCTGGGTCCCCTGTGGGAGGAGGGAGACGTGCATCCCTGGCGATCCACCGTGGTCAGGCGACCCTACTCGATTCTCTTTTTCGCCGCCGAATGTCTCGCCTCCGTTGAGGCTTTCGAGGGGAGGGAACACCGCGTCTCTTATCGCCGGCTAGAGGACGAGGTTTATCTCTTCGAGGTCCAACCCGGGGAACATCCCGTGGCTCTCCGGGAACGCCTGGAGAGGAGGCGCTACCCCTTCAAGCCCGGGGACGTCCACTATGAACGTTGCCCGGAGTGCGGCGTTCCCCGGGAGGTGGCGCGCTTGGACTGGGACTTGGAAAAGGGGATAATAAACGACCCGGAGAGCGGGAGGAGGATGGCCCTGTTCGGCCCCCATGCCGTGGACGCCGTCCTCAGGGACCTGGAAGCGGAACTCGGCGAGGAGGTGCCTGCGGCCGTAGTGGAGGCCCAGCGGCGCTACGTGAAGTCGCGTGCCGGTGGGGAGAACTGGAGGAGGAGTGGAACGACCTTCCTACGCATGGGCGCATTGAGGGGGCTAGGCTGCGTGGCCCGCTTCGAAGCGGACGAGAAACGCCTCTCCGTCACCATCCACAATGCCTGCATGCCGCATCTAAGCGTGGGCATGGCCCAGGCTCTTTATGAGATAGCCATGGGCAGGGACCGTTCCGAGGCCCACTGGTGCTTGCGCGATGACGGTGACCTGGAGATGGAGATCACCGTTTGAAAGACTCCTTGACCGCGTAACCCGGACCCCCAGGCGTTCGGGCTTCATAGTGTCCGGACGGCGGTTGACGGACCTCCCGCCGGCCTTGGCTCAAGGTATCGAAGGCAGGGGGCGAAAATCTATTTCGGGAGACGGATCGCCGCCCTCGAGATGCGCCGGCTTTTACCGTGGTTTGGCGACGAGAGCGGAAGGCATAATTGCCGGCCCTGCGATCGTGGGATATTGAAAGACGGGAGTTCGAAGCCGACATCCGGGAGGATTACCCGGGCGGTTCCGCAGGCGATGGCCTGTGCGGGAGGGGGTCCGGCGTAGAGGAAACCGGGCCCTGCCAGGTTCGCGGCGTAATCCCGGGCACCCGCGGGCGTAGCGGCGGGAGGGCAACGGGACCCGGCAGCGATGGCGGAGGCGTGGTACGAGGTCGCACTCGGTATGGAAGATCATTCCTGCAAGATGGAATTCTCCTATGAGGGGGCCTTGGCATGCCCATCGAACCCCGGTGAGAGGAGGAACGGAGAAGCGGCATGGCCCAGCAGGTCGAGTTGTGCGCTGAATGCGGGGTTCCCGCCCTGGTGGGAAGCGAGTTGAGGTGGGAGAGCGGCGGGGTGATCAGCCTGGCCCAATCCCCCCACAACCGCATGGTGATCTACGAATCCACCATTATCGACAACGTCTTCCGGGGGATAGAGAAGATCCTGGGGCGGAGCATAGAGCCCATGGTGGTGGAAAGCCGCCGCCGGGAGACCCGGAGGTTCATCGAGAGGGGTTTCCCCTTCGAGGTCCGCAACACCCTCCTTCTCGGCGACGCGGGACAGGCGGCCAGGGATTCGCCGCTCAGCCGGGCCATGGCCGATTTCCTGGTACGTATAAGGGAGGACCTGGTGGATAGGGTGTCCAACGTGGCCCGCGTATTCGGATACGGGGACGTTTCCCCGGAAGGTGCGGGGGACGAGCCCTATCCCTGGCGCAGGATGATAATGAAATACCCCTATTCCGTTCCCCTGTGGAAGGCCGACATACTGGGCACGGTGGAGGCCTTCGAGGGCCTGGACATGTGGATAGAGGGGGAGGAGCTCGAAGAGGACGTCCACCGCCTCCGCCTTTATCCCTCCGAGCATCCCGTGGAGCTGCGGGGCAAGTTGAAACGCAGGAGCAGGTACGAGTTCGCGGCCGGGGACGTGGAACACGAAAGATGCACCACCTGCGGGGTCCCCTCCCTCATATCCTCTTACCGGTGGGACCTGGAGAGGGGGATCATCACCGCCTCGGATACCGGGAGGAGGGTGGCCGTCTTCGGCCCCCTGGCCCTGGAGGCCGTCTTCGACGACCTGGCCGCGGAGCACGGCCCGGAACTGCCGAGGGCGGTGGTGGAGGCCCAAAGGCTTTACATACACGAGAGGGTTGATGCGGGGCTGGCCTCCAAGGTGACCGGTATGCTCAAGATGCACATGGCGCGCCGGGGGCTGGGATACCTGGTTTCACTGGAGGCCGACAGGAATAAACTGGAAATGAAGGTCCTCAACGCCTGCCTGGAGCTCTTCATGGTGGGCATGACCCAGGCCTTCTTCGAGATCGCCACCGGGAGGGAGAAGACCGCGGCGGAATGGGAACTCGACGCCCAGGGCGGGCTTGCAGTCTCCATAACGGCGTGCTGACGGCTTTCCCCGGAGAGGACGGTCCCGGTTTCCTTTCCCGCGAGCGCGGGGAGGCGTGGTGCGGCCGAGGTCGGGTTTTCGACAACGGGAACGATTCGTGGTACGAGGCGCCTTTCGCCTCCCCCCGGGGGAAGGTGTGGCGGTCTCCCCGCCCGGCGGAAGGAAAACCCTCCCAAGCGGGATCCCTGCCTCGCGCATCGGCGTCCGTCTTTCCGGCGGGAGGGCATTTGACGGGAGCCCGGAAGGTAGTCCTTTTCCTCTGGTATCATGATGCGGGTGGCGCGGGCCTCCGGTAGCCCGGTGCCGTCGCCCGCGGCGGCGCGAGGCGCTTGACCCGGGGGAGAAGGGAAAATAAGCGTTGGGAGCGAAGGCGCTGGGAGAGAGGGCGGGGATCGACTACCTGCTCATCGCCGGAGCGGCGGCGCTCTGGGGTTCGGTGGGCGTCTTCCTCCGCTGGATAAACCTGCCGGGCGGGGAACATTTCGTGGTCTTTATCCGCTCCATGATCAGCGTGGGTTTCCTCGCGGCGGTGATCGCCGGGAGCGGCAGGATGGAGGATTTCCGGCTCGGCGGACACCCGTTGCTGCTCCTGGCCAGTGGAGCCCTCCTCACCCTGCACTGGGTGCTCTTCCTCAAGGCCTTGAACAACCTGCCCATCGGGGACGCGGAATTCATCACCTATCTGGCCCCGGTACTGGTGGCGCTCCTGGCCCCCCTGGTGCTCAAGGAGAGGCTGGAAAAGGTCACCCTCCTGGCCCTGGCCCTGGCCCTGGTGGGCATGGGACTCATATCCCTCACCGGGCGGGAGATGAGTACCGGATCGCCCGCGGCGGGAACGGCGTACGCGCTGGCCTCCGCGGTCTCCTACGCCTTGCTTCTCTTCATACTCAAGTTCCTGAGAGAGGACACCCCCGCCTTGACCGTGACTTTCTACCAGACGGCGGTCAACGCGGCCATCCTACTCCCCTTCTGCGCTTTCCGCGATTTCAAGGTCACCGCCGAGGGTTGGGCTTCCCTGTTCGTGCTGGGCCTGGTGCATACCGGGCTGGCGGGCCTGGTTTACGTGTTCGCGGTGAGGCGGGTGAAGGCCCAGCACGTGGGGATCATCGCTTACCTGGAGCCGGCCAGCGCCATGTTTTACGGCCTGCTGTTCCTGGGAGAGAGTTTGGGGTGGCAGGATCTGGCAGGAGGCGCGCTCATCATCGCCGCCGGGGCCATGGTCATCCGCCGCGCCTGGTCCTCTGGATGAACAACGGGAGAACGCCGGGGTCAGGGGAGCCCACTTTCCCCGCCTACTTCCTCGCTGCCCGGGATGGTACCCGGTTCGGTGAACTCCGGCCCTTTTGGGGGATAAAAGGATAGCAGCCGTGTCGGGTGTCAACGTGCGGCCCACCCGGGTCGCCGGACGGCGACCGGGCCACCCTCCCGCCTCAGAACATATCCTGTTCCACCCAGCGGGTATGGTAATTCCCGGAAAGGAAGTCCGGGTTGGAGAGCAGGCGGAGGTGGAAGGGGATGAGGGTGGACACCCCCTCTATCTCGAATTCCAGAAGGGCCTGCCGGAGGATACGCAGGGCCTCTTCCCGGTCCCGGCCGTGGACGATGAGCTTGGCCAGCAGGGAGTCGTAGTTGGGAGAAACATGGTACCCCTGGTAGCAGTGGGTGTCCACGCGGACGTGGGGTCCGCCGGGCGGAGACCACTTCTCGATGATCCCGGGGGTGGGCAAAAAGCCGCGGTGGTAGTCCTCGGCGTTGATGCGGCACTCGATGGCGTGGCCGTTCACGCCGATGTCCTCCTGGCGCAGGGCCATGGGCTCTCCCGTGGCGTTGCGGATCTGCTCCACCACCAGGTCCACTCCGGTGATGAGCTCCGTGACCGGGTGTTCCACCTGGATGCGGGCGTTGAACTCCATGAAGTAGAAGTTACCCTCCTCGTCCAGGAGGAATTCCATGGTTCCCGCGGAGTCGTAACCTATGGCCGAGGCGCCCCGCACCGCGGCCTCGCCCATCCTTCTCCTCAGCTCCCTGTCCACGGCGGGGGAAGGGGCTTCCTCCACCAGCTTCTGGTTTCTCCTCTGGATGGAACATTCCCTCTCGTTCAGGTGGATGACCTTGCCGTGTTTGTCCCCCAATACCTGGATCTCCACGTGCCGGGCCCGGCGCAGGAACTTCTCCAGGTAGATCTCCTCGGATCCGAAGGCGTGCCTGGCCTCCGCCTTGACCAGGGGCAGGGCCTTTACCAGCTCCTGGCGGTCGTGGACCACGCGCATGCCCTTACCCCCTCCTCCCAGGGAAGCCTTGATGAGGATGGGGTAGCCTAGTTCGTCCGCCACCTTGAGGGCCGTGGACTCGTCCAGGTCGGAGGAGGTGAGGCCGGGCAACACGGGAACCCCCGCTTGGGCCATGGTTTCCCGGGCCCGGGCCTTGTGGCCCATGAGGGCCAGGGCCTCCGGGGAGGGGCCGATGAACGCCAGGTCGTTCTCCAGGCAGGCCCGCGCGAACTCCTCATTCTCCGCCAGAAAGCCGTAGCCGGGGTGTATGGCGTCGGCACCGCTGATCTCCGCGGCGCCGATGATGTTGCGGATGTTGAGGTAGGACTCCCCGCTGGAGGCCGGGCCCACGCAGACCGCCTGGTCCACGTACTTGAGGTGGGCCGCGTCGGCGTCCGCCTTGGAATAGACGCCCACCGTCTCCAGGCCCAGGAGCTTACACGCCCGCAGGACGCGCAGGGCGATCTCGCCCCGGTTGGCGATGAGCACTCGCTTGAACAACTCCCTACCCTCCCAGGGGCTCGATCTCCATGATCACTTCGTCGTACTCCACGCCCTTACCGTGCTCGGCCAGGATGCGCTTCACCCGGCCGTCCACCGGGGAGGGTATCTCGTTGAAGAGCTTCATGACCTCGATGAGGCAGAGGTTCTGCCCTTCCCTGACCTCGTCTCCCTCCTCCACGTAGGGCGGAGCGCCGGGGGAAGGGGTACGGTAGAAGGTTCCCACCATGGGGGACCTGACCTGCACCAGCCCCAGCTCCTCCTTTTCCAGCTGGGCCACCGGCGCCCGCCGGGAAGCGGCCGGAGCCGTTTCCGCAGCGGCAACCTGCCCGCCCAGGCTTATGGTCACGGACAGGTTCTGCAGGGCCCTGCTCACCCCCTCGCTGACCATGTCGGCCAGCTTCTCCGAGAGCTCCTCCAGGTAGGTGCCGTCCAGCAGGGCCCGTTCCCGCCGCTCCATGGCCTTCTGTGGGGGTTCCTCCTCCTCGTCGATCACCGGGTTCTTCCTCCACTGGAAGAACTTGAGGGCCACGTCCGGGAAGATGGCGTAGGATATGTAGTCCTCTTCTTTCTCGACCAGAGAAGGGTCCAGTTCCTTTTTGGCCTTGGGGAGCTCGGGCTCCAGGAGGTCGGCGGGTCGGCAGGTAATGGGCTTTTCTCCCTTGAGCGCCTTTTGCATAAGCTCCTCGCTTATGGGCCCGGCCGGCTTCCCGTAGTAACCCTTGACGTAATTCACGATCTCGCGGGGGATTATCTTGTATCTCTCGCCGAGGAGGACGTTGAAGACCGCCTGGGTGCCCACCAGCTGGCTGGTAGGGGTGACCAGCGGCGGGTAGCCCATGTCTTTCCTAACCCTGGGAATCTCTTCCAGGACCTCCTCCATGCGGTCCAGGGCGTTCTGCTGCTCCAGCTGGGCGATGAGGTTGGTGGCCATGCCTCCCGGGATCTGGTGGGAGATCACCGTGATATCGATGAGGGGCTGCTCGGCACCCATGAGCTTGCGCTTCTTAGACACCACCTCGAAGTATTCCGACACGTCGCGGAGGGCGTCGAAGTCCAGGTCCAGCTCGTACTCGGTGTCCTTGAGGGAAGCCACCAAAGTCTCGGAGGCCGGCTGGCTGGTGTACAGGGCGAGGGGGGCCGCCGCGCAGTCCACGATGTCCGCGCCCGCCTCGATGGCCTTCAGGTAGGATGTGGAGGCCATACCCGTGGAGGCGTGGGAATGGAGCTGGACGGGAACCTCCACTGCCTCCTTGAGCCGCTTGACCAGTTCGTAAGCCACGTAAGGGGCTAGGATGCCGGACATGTCCTTGATGCATATGGAATCGGCTCCCATCTCCACCAGCGTCCTGGCCGTCTCCACGTAACCCTCGATGGTGTGTACGGGGCTGATGGTATAACAAATGGTCCCCTGGGCATGGGCTCCCTCGCGCTTGGTGACCTCGATGGATTTCTGCATGTTGCGCACGTCGTTCAAGGCGTCGAAGATGCGGATGATGTCGATGCCCCCGGCCACGGCGCGCTTGATGAATTCCTCCACCAGGTCGTCAGCGAAGTTGCGGTAAGCCACCAGGTTCTGGCCGCGCAGGAGCATCTGAAGCTTGGTGCGCTTGAATTTCTCCCGGATGCGGTAAAGACGGTCCCAGGGATCCTCGTTGAGGTAGCGCATGCACACGTCGAAGGTGGCCCCGCCCCAGACCTCCACGGAATGATAACCGACCTCGTCGATGCGCTCGGCGATAGGGAGTATGTCGGTGAGGCGCATACGGGTGGCCCACAGGGACTGGTGGGCGTCCCGCAGGGTGGTGTCGGTTATCATCACCCGCCTTTTTTTCTTTTCCATGTTCACCCCTTAAACGGAATCGGCCTTCGGCTCCATTCTAACTTTTTTCTCCCGCCGCGCCCATCCGGCCGGGCCCGAGGATGGTGGGCCTGCGGCCCGGACCGGCGGAGACGATAAATATTCGCGAAACCGCCTTCCGGTTTCCATTGTCCTCCGCCTGCACGCGGGCTCACCGTCCTGTCGCGGGAAGAGAACCCGATCTTCGACCGGGTATCCACCCAGCCTTTCCTGACTCTGCGCCCGAAAGCACTACCTTTGGCCGCGCGGGATGCCCTTGCGCCCCCCTCTTACCGCCTCGGGCGCCGCGCCTGTTCCCCGGGCTCCCAGGCTTTTCCCCGCTTTTCGGGAAGGAGCTGAGCGAATGCCGCCACGGCCGCGGTCTTGGCCAGATCGACCAGGATGAAGGGTCTAACCCCCAGCTGGAAAGCCAGGGTGGGGCTCTTCCCCTGCATGGACAGCCAGGTCCCGAGCCAGGATGCCCCGCAGGCGTATACGGCCGCCAGTCCGGCCAGGCAGGCTAGCGGGATGGCCATGCTGCCCGGTAGGCGCCGCGGGGACCGGCCCTGCAGGATCCTGGAGATCCAGCCCGTGCAGCCCGCCGCCAGGACGAATCCCCAGAGATACCCTCCCGTGGGACCGAACAGTACCAGCGGGCCGGCGTGGGGAGGGGCGGCGAAAAAGGGAGCCCCGCACAGTCCCATGAACAGGTAGAGGGCTTGGCTGGCCATACCCCAGAAAGGCCCCATCACCAGGCCGGAGAGGAGGACGAAGAAGAGCTGCATGGTCACCGGGACCGGCGAGAGAGGGATCCTGATGATGGCGCCTATGCCGGTGAGGGCGGCGAAGAGCACCGCCCGGGCCGCCGAATCCCATGCGATCTCCGCCGTTTTTACGGTAGACTTTCCCGTAATACTTGATGACATGGATTTTCCTCCTTTGGTAATTTGTTATATTTGTAAAGGAAAACACACGCTTTGTCAATAGTTCGCGGGAATATAAGTTTAGAAAGAGTGAACTTAAGATCAAGGTCAATGAAACCCGTGCCCACCTTGGGGGCCGGAGCATGGCGAGCAGGGGGGGAGGCAAGCGATACTGCTGGACGGTTTTTATGATGACGTTTCGGCCGGGCAATTGGTCGGTTCCATGAAAGTAAGGCATGCTTGCCTCATGGGCGTGATCGGCCATGGTGACGGTTAGGTCGGGCGCTTGTTCGTCTATGAAAGGGCTTGGGGGATGAGGGGCGGTTTCCACTGGGAAGTGCGGCGATACCAGAGCCTGGACTCCACCAACCTGGAGGCCAAGAGGCTCCTGGTCCGGGGGGCCTCGGAGGGATTGGTGGTCACGGCCGGGCATCAGACGAAAGGTCGCGGCAGGCTGGACCGGAATTGGCTGGACCGCCCGGGAAAGAGCCTCCTGGTGAGCGTGGTGCTGCGGGAGGTGGAGCCCTTCCGTGCCGCAGCGCTGGCGGCGCTCTCGGCGCGGGCGGCGGTGAGGAGACTGGGGGGCGAGGGGCCGCTGTGTAAGTGGCCCAACGACCTGGTTTACGGGACCCGCAAGGTGGGAGGCGTGCTCACCGAGTCCTTCCGGCGGGATGATGACCGTTTCCTCATCGTCGGCCTGGGCCTGAACGTGGGATACCTACCGGAGGAATTGGACTTCCCGGCCCGCCTGCCGCCCACCTCCCTGCTGGTGGAGGAGGGAAGGCTCTGGAGCGCGGAGGAGCTCCTGGAAGCCTTACTGGGCGAAGCGGGTGAGCGCATCGGTTGGGGGGAGGGGAGGCTTCTGGAGGAATACCGGGAGAACCTGGCCTACAGGGGCCGAAAGGTCATGGTGGAAAATTATGTCACATGGGATCTGATGGTGGAGTGGAGGACGGAGAACCTGGGCGCGGGTGGAAGGCGGCTTTCGGGGATCCTGGCCGGGGTGGACGAACGGGGTAACCTGTTGGTGGAAGCAGAGGGGCAGATCATGCGGGTGGCGGCGGGAGACCTCTCACCCCTCGAGGAATGAACGCCGCCCCGATACGGTTTTTACTGCGGACGCATTACCTCAAGGGCGTTGTCACACGGGAAAAAAGACGAACCCACAGGCTTTGGAGATGGGACGTCGAGGCCGCCTCCGCCTTTCGCATGGCAGGATCGTTTTATGGGTTGGTGGGATTTTTTTCCAAGCGCCTAATCTCCCTTCTCCTGGAGCGGATGTACTCCTGGAGGGCTTCCAGGTTTAGGCACTGATTGAGGAGAGAGAGGTCCTTGAGGAGCGTTTTGGCTTGGGTCGTGTCTCCGGAGGAGATGGCCGCTTCCACGCGGCGGGAGATCTCCCGCGCCGTGTTCTCTATCTCCTCGCGCATCTCCTGCCGGTCGCAGATCACCGGGTTACCGCAGCGCGGGCACTCCCGGAAGACGAGCGGTCCGCAGCACATCACGTTTCCAACGTGCCGGAACTCCTCTCCCTCCCCTCGGTACCCGCAACGGTCACAGGTCATTAACATGGACGAATCTCCTTCCTGAAACTTCGGTCCGTCGATTTTTCGGGTTTTGCCCGGGCCCAAGGTTGGATCGAACCGCGGATCGTTCTCCTCCCCGGATCGGCCAAATGGACGATGCCCGCACCCGCCCCCGCATGGTTAACCGTTCGTTCACCCCACGATCTCGGGGGTGGTACCTTTTACCGGGAGCGCACCCGGCCCGCGTGGAGGACATGTTAAGAATGACGGTCTGATCCGGCGTCTATCGCTCCCTTTCCGAATGCCGATTTTCCGTTTTTCTGTCGGGGCCCGGACCGATGAGTCGCCGGGCGTCCGCCGCCGGCATGAGATGTCGCCCGCGGATCCGCTCAGCGGGCCTCGAAGTTCTCGCACTCGGAGTCGTCGGCGTTGTGCGGCTTAGCGGTGTAATACTCGCTCTTGCCGTCGGATTCCCTTCGCACGCAATCGCCCCGGCTGGGATCTTCTTCCAGGGGGAAGAACCACTTGCAATCTCCGCAACTCATGCTCGCACCTCCCGTTTCATTTCCGGCGCTCTTCCGGATGCGTCACTTTCCCCGCTCGCCTGCGCCCCCCGATCCCACTCCGCGCCGTATTTTCCGGGTGGCTGCCGTGGGGGCCGGAAGGCGCATCAACGATCTCAACCTCCCACGGTGACCGTAAGGTGGCGGGAGGTGAAGATCCTTACTATGTCGCGCAGCCTCTCCTCGGGATAGCCCTCCCCCTGGGGGAGCGGATATTCCAGCCCGAAGATCCGGTACTTGGCCCCCGCGTAGGGGTGACAGGGCAGTATGTCCACCTCGCACTCCCTCCCGTTCCGGCATACTTCGCGTATGAAGTCCGCCGTGGCGGAGAGGTTCTCCTCCCCGTCGTTGAACCCGGGGATGAGGGGGATGCGGAAGCGCAACCCGCAGGCCTCTTCGGCCAGGTTCCGGGCGTTCTCCAGGATGAGGTCGTTGGGAGCCCCGCAGAAAGCGCGGTGCGCCTGGGAATCCATGTGCTTGAGGTCCAGGAGGACGTAGTCGGTGACCCGCAGCATCTCTTCCAATATATCCCATGGAGCGAAGCCGCAGGTGTCCAGTGCGGTGTTCATGCCCCTATTCTTAGCCTCCGCCAGGAGGTCGTGGGTGAATTCCGGCTGGGCCAGGGGCTCCCCGCCGGAGACCGTCATCCCACCTCCGGAATGCTTGTAGAAGGGCTTGTCCTTTTCCACCTCCTCCAGCACCTGGTCCACGGTTATCAGTTTTCCCCACACCACCAGGGCCTGCTCTGGACATGCCTGGGCGCAGCGGAAGCAGTCGATGCAGCGATCGCGGCGGATGCGGGGCAGGCAGGGGCCCTCCATCTCCATGGCTCCCGAAGGGCAAACCTCCAAGCACGCCCCGCACCCCGTGCAATTGTTGCGGTAGGGGAGGACCTCCGGGAAGCGGCGGTTTCCCTCCGGGTTGTGGCACCAGCGGCAGTTGAGGAGGCAACCTTTAAGGAAGACGGTGGTGCGGATCCCCGGACCGTCGCTGAGGGAATAGAACTGGATATCGTTCACGTAACCCGCAGTGTCCCCGCGTCCCATCTTCCCGCCTCATCCGCCTATGGTCGTCGCCAGCCCGCGCTCCTCCAGAATGTCCTGCAGGTCGCTTATCTCGCTCGCGGCAAGACTTTCCACGTCCCGGTATTCCCATTCCCTTCCCAGCCAGCGGTACTTGTCCTGGCACCAGTTGTGGAAGGGAAGAAGGTCCACGCGGATGATGGAGGGCCCCAGGTCCTCGAGGAAATCGGCGACCCTCTCCATGTGTTCCGGAGAGTCGTTGAATCCCGGGATGACCGGGATGCGCACGATGACCTCGGCCTTTACCTCCACCAGCCGACGCAGGTTGGCCAGGATAGGGGAGTTGTTGACCCCGGTGCGCATGATGTGCTGCTTGGCGCTCATGCACTTGATGTCGTAGAGAAAGATGTCCACGTAAGGGCGTAGGGTATCCAGGATCTCCCATTCACAGAATCCGCTGGTATCCAGGCAGGCGTGGATGCCCCTCTCCCTGGCCCCGCGCAGGAGCTCGAGGGTGAACTCGGGAAAGGCGGTGGGCTCGCCCCCGGTGACCGTCATGCCGCCTCCCGAGTTCAGGTAGAAGGGCATGTCCCTCTCCACCTCGTCGAGTATCTCTTGGACCGATTTCGGCTCTCCCACTCTCACCAGGGCGCCGTAGAAACAGGCCTCCACGCATTTCATGCAGTGATCGCAGAGGGAGAGGTCGATCTTGTAGTAGTGCTCGTTGTCTTCCTCTCCCGCCGCCGGTATAGGGGGCTGGATGGCCCCCTTCGGGCAGACATCGAAGCATATCCCGCATTGCCGGCATAGCGAAGGCTTCCAGTAGATCTCCGGGTAAAAGTGGATGCATTCCGGGTTGTGGCACCACGCGCAGTTGAGTTTGCATCCCTTGAGGAAGACCGTGGTTCGGATCCCCGGCCCGTCGTTTATGGAATAGCGCTGGATGTTGGTGATCAAGACCTGTTGGGGCATGAAAGCACTCCTTTTCCTTCCGCCTCAAGCTCCCCCGCCACCGGGAGCCGCCGCGGGAAGGCCCGGTGTATATCCTTCCGCAGTCAGGCCTTCTCCTTCTGCAGCTGTTTTTCCGCCTTTTCCTCCTCGAGCTCGTTGACCACCACCCAGGCATAGCATTGCGGGCACTCGCGGTAGGCGGTCTCCGCGTCCAGGGTAGTGTTGTACAGGTAGCGGAACTCCGACTTCACTCCCTCATACCCGCAGTTATCGCACTTGACCACCGTCTACACCTCCCCGTTCTCAAAGGTGAATTTTCTACCCCACAGCTCGCCGGTTCCCCAGGGGGCGGGTGAAGGCGGCCCGTCCGGCTCGAGTTCGAGCTCGTCCACGACGAGTAACTCGCCGCAGGCAGGACACGATCTCAGGGTGACCGGCCCCACCTCCACGGCCCGCCCCACGTAGGTGAACTCGGCGAGGGTACCCGACTTTCCGCACCGGTAGCAGGTGACCATCGCCCCTCGGTGATCTCACCCGCTCTTACTTCTCCTGGATCTGCCTCTGCGGGCGGAACTTTGGATCCCACATGAATTCGCTGGTGTCCGTCCGTACCCGGTCGATCTCCGTGAAATGCGGGCATTCCGAGGCGTCCGTGTTGTCGAAGACCGGCTTGTTCTTGTCCCCGATCTTGATGGCCGTGCACAGCCCGTCACCCGCCGCGGAGGTCGAGTTCTGGCGAAAGTTGCTGCACATGGCGCAGGCCTTCTCCGGCATCTCCCGGCTTCCTTTGGAGATGGCTCCCTGCAGCCACTGCTGTCGGAGCTGTTCCCAGTCGCTCATCGCTTTCCCCCCTTCTACAGCCATCGGTCCGCTCATCCACGGACTGCTTCCCGCCCCATCGATTTTCAGCCGCCCAGCTCCTGCACGTTGCGGGCGATTATGGTGTCCTGGGTCTTCTTGTTCAAGTCCACGAAGTGGGCGCTGTAGCCGGCGATGCGCACGATGAGCTCGGGGTACTTCTCCGGTTCCCTCTGGGCGGCCTTCAGGGTCTCGTTGTCCACCATGTTGAACTGCACGTGGTCGATGCCCAGCTCGGCCCAGGTCTTGATGTAAGAGTGCCAGATGTGGAAGCCCTTCTCCCCGGCCAGCTGCTGCGGGGACAGCCGCTGGTTGAGCAGGGTGGCCCGAACGTCCCCGATGTGGTCTATCTTGGCCACCGAACGCAGGACGGCGGTGGGTCCCTTCTTGTCCAATCCCGCACCCGGCGAGCAACCTCCGTCGTAGAGGGTATCCCCCAGTCTCCTGCCGTTGGGCAGGGCCCACACCTTGGTGGCGTTGGTCACGTAGGCGGCGATGTTCTCCGGCAGGGGCGGCCACGGGTTGCCGGTGGGATCCTTTATCTCCCAGGAGTGTTTGGCCACGTCCCGATGGCAGCGCACGTGGATCTGGTCCACGTAATCATCGTCGTTGCCCCACTTGGGAGCGCGCACGAAGTCCATGCGCATCTCCTCGTAGCCCTCCCAGTTGGCCTTGAGGGCCTCTATGAGCTGGGCCATGGTGTATTTTTTCTCGTCGAAGACCAGCTTCTTCACCGCGGCCAGGCTGTCCCCGGTCTCCATCCAGGCGAAGAAGGTGATCCAGGAGTTGCCCCGCTCCGAGGGATGGGAGGAGTCCACGCCCAGCTCCACGCAGCGTTCGTAGAGCCCGGAGAGCAAGGGGCGGGGGTCCAGGAACTGGGCCATGTAGCGACCTCCGTTGGTGAGCTTTACCAGGGTGTCCATCATCCACTTCACCTGGGTGTACCAGGCCTGGTAGAGCTCCTCGAAGGTCTCGAACTTGGTGGCGTCCCCGGTGTGGGGGCCGAACTGCATCTGGAGCACGTTGTCGTAGCCGTCGAAAAGGGCGTATTCTATGGCCTTGGCGGCGATGATGGTGGCGTTGGCCATGCGGAAGGGCTGGCACCCCAGCTTGGTGTCCGGGCAGGGGGACATGCAGGCCTGGTGAACCCAGCGCCGCGCCTCCCGCAGAGGGTGCCGGTGCCAGTGCATGGCGTTGGTGATGAGGATGGGATCGTTGCGCATGGAAGGATATCCCAGACCCTGGCGGATGCACTCGAAGACCTGGCGCAGGGTCTGCATCCTGACGTTGGGGTGGTAGCGGAAGGCGAAGGTGGGGTTGGCCACCCGCACCAGGCGCGCCGCCTCCAACAGGCAGTCGGTCATGTCGTTGCAGGCGTCCGTCCCGTCCTCGTTGACCCCGCCCAGGGTCCACACCCAGGTGCCGGTGATGCCCTGCAGGGTGTCGCGGGCCAGCATGAGCCAGAACCACCCCACCTCGTAGCAGCGGATGAGGAATTCCCCGGCAAGGTCCAGGGCTTCCTCGCGGGTGAGGGTCTTATCCTGGTTGACGTCCTTGTCGTAGAAGGGGCCGTGCCAGTAGTCCGGTCGCGCCGGCCAGGCGCCCTCGCAGGCCTCGTAGCGGCAGGCGATCTGGATGAAGTGGTCGAACTGCAGGGACTCGTGCAGGTGCTCCGGGGGCTTGGCCGGGACCTTCCAGCAGACCTCGGCGATGCGCAGCAGCTCCTCCTTGCGCTTGGGATCCTTTTCGAAGTGCTCGGCGATGATCTTCGCCAGGCGGCTGTAGCGGCGCGCCCAGCGGATGACCGCCTCCAGCACCACCTTCATGGACTTCCACACGTCGAGCTTCTCGTAATAGGGGAGGTCTTCGGGATCCGGAACCTTGTTGTAGATGCGGTCCTCGGCCTCCTTGATGCGCTCGTCGATCTCGGCGATGATACCCTCCAGCCCCAACCGGAACATGTAGTCCCACTGCTTGGTGGCGTACCCGATGCGGGAGATGGGGAGCCCCCAACCGATCACCCCGGTGAGGAGCTTGACGATCTCCTCCGGCGGGACCAGGTTGAAGACCTTGGCTCCCGTGGTCTGGGGGTTCCAATAGTCGCAGAGCTCGCGGATGAGCTTGAGGTTCTCCTCCACCGGCTCGGGGATCACCGTGCGGTCGTTGTACAGGTCCTCGTTGAGCAGGAAGAGGATCTCCGGATGCCAGACGATGGTGTGAGGTCGGGACCCCAGGTAGCCCATGATCTGGGCGTGGTCCTGGATGAAAATGGTGATGTTGTCGAAGACATTGGCCAGGGCCTTGGCGTAGCGCATGCGCAGGGAGTCGTGCTCGTTGGCCTTGAAGGCCTCGGTGAAGAGCACCGCTCTCTCCAGGTCCACCTTCACGCCCGGCTGGTAACCCGAACCCTTGGCGCCCTTCTTCCACACCGCCTTGCGCAGGTAGTCCAGGCGTTTGGACCTCTTATGTTCCGCCCACCACCACCACTGCCCGCTCTTCTCGATCTCCTCGATGGTTCGCGTCTCCACTGCCGACATCATCTACCCCCTTACTATTCACGGTTGCCCCCGGCTTGTGAAAGCAACGGACTTTCCGTTTTGCCGTCAGAGCCCCTTCTCTACCCGAGCCTCATCCCCCCTTCCCATCGCCCCTCGTAGTCGCCGCTCTCCTGCTTTCGGGTTTCAGGATGCGGTGATTGCCCGCGAGCATAAGTGCCGAGGCAGACCTGGCTGCCTTCCTCCCCTTTCCTAAGGGGGCCCGCTTTCGCGCCTCCCTGGACGGAAGCCGACCGCCGAAGAACCCTCCCGTGCCTTCGGCTGAAGTGCGAATGTTGCCGCGATGGGTGCGTATGGTGATACGGGCAAGTTTCCGATTCCTGGTGAAAATCAGTTCACGAATTTTAAAGTAATTATTTGCACTGTTATTTTAGTAACCGGTTAATATAATTCGTCATATTGCCTTATCGACAGCCATCAATTTGAGGTTAATTTTAGTAAAAGTGAACGAAATTTTCAAGACCTTTTTTGGAGTTCGTGCTCCCGTTTTCGGGAGCCCTTTCTACCCGTGTATCCATCGGGGATTTCGGGGGGAAATGGAATGGCCCCAATACCGAGGGCCTCCGCCCGCGTAGTGGGAAGGGGGTAAGTGGATATGAGGGGAAATGGCCCGCCCGCCCCTCACTTCCCCTTGAACACCGGATCCCGCTTCTCGCGGAAGGCGGCGATGCCCTCCCGGGCGTCCTCGCTGGCCAGGGCCCGGCCCATGATGGAGTTTATCTCCTCCCGCTCCTCCGGGCTTATGTCCCGCAAGGGGGTTAGCATCTTGAGCACGCGCTTGTGTCCGGATACGGAGAGGGGGGCGTTGGAGGCGATGCGGCGGGCCAGGTCCTGGGTGAAGGATTCCAGCTCCTCCTCCGGGACCAGGTAGTCCAGCATCCCCATGGCGTAGGCCTCCCGGGCCTCGAAGAGCTCCGCGGTGAGGAAGACCTTCTTGGTGACCGCGTATCCCAGGTTGCGGATGAAGCGGTGGAGGCCCTCCGGCGGATAGACGATCCCCAGCCTGGCCGGGGGCATGCCCATGCGGCACCCCTCGGCGCCCACGCGGAGGTCGCAGGCCATGCTGGTCTCGCAGCCCGCTCCCACGCAATAGCCCCGGATCATGGCGATGACCGGGAAGGGGGAGTCCTCTATGGCCTCCAGCCCGTACTGCAGGGGCCCCTTGGACTGGATCTCCTTCTGGAGCTCCTCGGGCAGGCCCTCCGGGAGGGCGGTGAGGTCCATGCCCGCGGAGAAGGCCTTGTCCCCCGCCCCCCGCAGGACGGCGCAGCGCACCTTCCCCTCCTGTGCCAGCTCCTTCAGGGTGCGGGCCAGGGAGATGAGCACGGAAACGGAGAGGGCGTTCCTCCTCTGCGGCCTGTTGATGGTCAGGAAGGCCAGGGGCTCTCTTATCTCCACGAGCAGTTCGGCCTCTTCGTTCACCTTTCACCTCCGGAACGGGAATCGAGGGGTCCGAGCGGTGGACCCCGGGTTATCCGGCCATCCCAAAGCGGGCATCATACATCATAGCAGAACCGAGGGCTGCCGGACCGAGCGGCAGGGACCCTCTCCCGAGGGAGGCCGGCTGCTTTCCGTCATCCTCAGGCGCCGCCGTACATCTTGCGCAGCTCCTTTTTGAGGATCTTGCCGGTGAGGGTGCGGGGGATGGCCTCCACGAAGGTGATCTTCTTGGGTATCTTGTAGCGGGCCAGCTTCCCCTGGCAGAAGGCCTCCATCTCTTCCATGGTGAGGGGGTCTTGGGGGTCCTCCAAAAGGACCAGGGCGTGTCCCACCTCCCCCCATTTCTCATCCGGCATGCCGATGACCGCCACGTCCTTTACCTTGGGGTGTTCCATGAGGACCTTCTCCACCTCGGCGGGGTAGATGTTCTCACCTCCGGAGATGATCATGTCCTTCTTGCGGTCCACCACGTAGATGTAACCGTCCTCGTCCACCGTGGCCAGGTCCCCGTAGTGGAACCAGCCGCCCTTCATGGCCTCCGCGGTCTCCTCGGGCATGTTCCAGTAGCCCAGCATGACGTAGGGGCCCCGGGTGCAGATCTCCCCCACCTCCCCGGAGCCCGGCGTGACCTCCGTACCGTCCTCCTTGAGCACCTTGACCTCGGCGTGGAACATGGGGATGCCCGCGCTTCCGATCTTTTCCATGTTGGAGCAGGAGAGGACGATGGAGGTCTCCGTGCACCCGAAGACCTGGATGAGCAGAGGCACCTTCATCTTCTCCACGATGCGGTCCAGAAGCTCCCTCGAGGCGGGGGCCCCGCCTATGCCCACCCCCTTGAGGGAGCTCAGGTCGTACTTCTCGAATCCCAGGACGTCGAGCATCATCTGGAGCATGGTGGGCACGGCCCCGAAGTGGGTGACCCGGTGGCGTTCGATCAGGGAGAGGGCCTCCTCGGGGTTCCAGAATCTCTGGAAGATTATGGTGCCCCCCACGTAGAAGGTGGGCATGGTGATGATGTTCAGCCCCCCGGAGTGGAAGAGGGGTATGGAGACCAGGGAGACCGCGGTGAGGTCGAAGAGCAGCTCCAGGGCGTCGTTGAAGGTGTTCCAGAAGGTCTTGCGGTGGGGAAGCACGGCTCCCTTGGCCCTCCCGGTGGTCCCCGAGGTGTACATGATCATCTGGGGGTCCTCCATGTCCGGGGGCTCGGGGACCTCCGGTTCCCCCTCCCCGAAGCCCGAGAGCCACTCCTCGTACGGGGCGCTGAAGTCGGGCACCGGATCGCCCGCCGTGGCCAGCACCTCCACGGGCTCGCGGTAAAGCTCCCGCAGCTGCCCCACGGTTCCCGAGAACTCGGGGTGGAAGAAGAAGGCCCGGGGGTTGGTGTCGGTGAAGATCCACTGCAGCTCCTGGGGGGTCAGGCGGAAGTTGAGGGGGATGAAGATGAAGCCCGTCTTCGCGCAGGCGAAATAGACCTCCATGAACTCGATGGAGTTGAATAAGAGGGCGGCCACCCGGTCGCCCTTCCTCAGTCCCGCCTGGAGGAGCCCGTTGGCCACCTGGTTGACGCGGCGGTTGAACTCCGTGAAGGTCAGGGAGCGGTCGCCGCTTACGAAGGCCGTTTTGTCCTTGGTCAGGGGAAAGACGGCCCTCTTGGTCGCCCAGTTGCCCACGTTCATCGCTTTCACCCCCGTTCTTTCCGTGCACGGTGTCCGTGACGCGGCCCCATGCGGTAAGGATGGGAAGACCTGAGCCTTTCCGCAGCGCGTGAGGTATATTGCGTAATTGTTGCGTCGAGTACCCCGTGTAGTGCAGCGATACTTATGCCGGCAGCCTTCCCCTCCTCCCGCAGGCCACGCAAAGCATTATGCAATAGGGTTCACTGTTTGTAAAGTAGCGAGTGCGGGATAATGGTATAGAGAATGGTTCGGCAGCTTGTGGAGCGGCTGTTATTCTGCTTCAAAAAAGGGAAAACGCAAACTGGACCTGTGGCTTTACGCCCGTTGGAAACTTTGGTATCATCGACATTAACTTAATAGGGTATGAACTATAATTCCGGCTTGCAAACCAGGGGATTCGATGCCCGTGTCGGCATTTGTGGGGCGGGGAAGGCGCGTAAAAGGCTCGTCGGCAGGATTGGTTTTGGACGGATAGGAACTCAGGTCTCCAGCCTCGAGATGCAGGGGATCCATTTTCGGTGTCGGCATTTGTGGGGCAGGGAAGGCGTGGGAAAGGCTCGTCGGCAGGATGAGGTTAAGGGGGGATAAGGATGAACGAGCTCATGGAGGTGGGCAGGTTCGTATGCGGGTTGAGGTACGAGGACCTTCCCGGGGAGGTAGTGGAGGCGGCCAAGCTCCCCATCATGGACTGCCTGGGAGTTACGGTGGCCGGCCTCGAGGACGAGGGTTCTCGCATAGCCGCCGAGTGGGTTGAAGCCCTGAACGCCCGGGAGGAGGCCACCGTCTTTTTCGGTTTCAAGCGCAGCGCCGCTCCGCTGGCGGCCCTGGCCAACGGCACGGCCGCCCACGCCCTGGACTACGACGACGTGAGCTTCCGCATGATGGGCCATCCCTCCGTGGCCCTGGTCCCGGCCATCATCTCCCTGGGCGAGGTCCTCTGCTCGACGGGGAAGGCATGCCTGCTTTCCTACGTGGCCGGCCTGGAGGTGGCGGCCAAGGTAGGAGCGGCCCTGGGAGGGAATTCCTATATGCTGGGCTGGCACCATACCAGCACCTTGGGAGTCCTGGGGGCGGCGGCCTCCTGCGGGAAGCTCATGGGGCTGGACGAGGAGAAGATGGCCCATGCCCTGGGCATCTCCTGCTCCCTGGCCATGGGCATCCGGGCCAACTTCGGCACCATGACCAAGCCGTTGCACGCGGGCGTGGCGGCCATGAACGGCGTCATGGCCGCCCAGCTGGCCTCCCGGGGATTTACCGCCAACCCCGATGCCCTCTACGGGGAGAACGGGTTCGCCCGCGCTTTCACCTCCGACCTGGACAAGGCGGAGGAACTCCTCAAGACCCTGGGCAAGCCCTACGAACTCCTTGACCCCGGCTTGTCCTTCAAACCCTATCCCTGTTGCCGTGGTCCCCAGGGGGCCATCGACGCCGCCTTGGCGGCCAGGGAGGAATGGAAGAAAATGGGAGATATCGACCCCTCCGATGTGGAGCGGGTGGAGTGCCGGGTCCCCTCCTGGCTGCGTTCGGTGCTCGTCTATCACGAGCCCAAGACGGGGACGGAAGGCAAGTTCAGCCTGGAATTCTGCGTGGCCGCAGCCCTGCTGGAGGGCAAGGTGGGGGTCGGGCAGTTCCGGGACGAGGTGGTCACCTCCGTCCCGGTGGTGGAGATCATCCGCCGCTTCGACTGGCAGGACCTGGAAGGGGAGATCACCAGCCCCTTCGCCTCCGAGGTGGTGGTGCACCTCAAGTCCGGCCGAAGGGCGGTGGGAAAGGCGGAGAAACCCCTGGGAGAGCCGGGGAACCCCATGAGCGAGGAGCAGATCCGTGACAAATACCGCGAATGCGTGGGGAGCATCCTGGGCTATGGGATAGCCGACGCCACTCTGGAGATGCTTGCGGGTCTGGAACGCCTGGAGGACGTCAACCGCCTGATCCAGGCCTACCGGGGATGAGTCTCCGGCGGTTACCCCGTCCTGGATCACTTGCGCCGGGTTTCGCCCCTACGGGGTCTACGAGGGTTCCCCGGCGGGTTCTCCCAGCCTGGAGCGGATGAAATCGGCCACCTGGGAGATGTAGGTCCCGGAGACGAAGACCTCGGCCACGCCCATCTCCTTGAGTTTGGGGATGTCCTCCGGCGGGATGATGCCCCCCACCAGGACCATCTTGTCCTCCACCCCCTTCTCCCGGAGAAGGGACATCACGCGCCGCACGATACTCAGGTGGGCACCGGAGAGGATGGAGAGGCCGATGACGTCCACGTCCTCGTCCACGGCGGCGTTGACGATCTCCTCCGGTGTCCGTCTCAGGCCGGTGTAGATGACCTCGAAACCCTCGTCCTTGAGGCCGTAGGCTATGACCTTGGCCCCCTGGTCGTGGCCGTCCAGCCCGGGCTTGGCGATGAGCACCCGTATGACCTTGCCCTCCGTCTTCGAAGCCATGCGCCACCTCCTCTTTCCTGTTCCTTCCCGCGCTCCCGTTTCTCCATCCGCGTTTCGCGCTTTTTAATGGGGCAGCGAGGTCGGCCCGCCTGCAGGCCTTCCCGTCTTTTCCCGCGCTGCCTGCATTCCACCTCCTTGCATCCTATTCCTTCGTCCGTTCCACCCGCCTAGCTCTCAGTCCATCGCCGTCTCGCATCTCAAGAGTTCCACATGGATTCCCGTCTCCCGGGCGATGTCCAGGTACACCCTTCCGGTTAGATCCCTTCCCCAGCCGCTGAGGTGGAAGGGGGAGGAGGGTATGACCGCCAGGTCCGGCCTGTACCCCTTCCTCTCCGTCCACTCTCGTAGGTGGTCGATGAAATCCTGCACCACCAGAAGGTCCCCCAGGATGATGTTGCCCCCGAAGAAGCGGTTTTCGGGCACGCTTAGGCGGAGTTCAGCGCCCTCGGGCAGGCAGGGGGGGTTCTCCCGGAGCATCTGCTCCAGGGTGGGGCGGACCAGCCGCGAGGTGAGAAAGAGCACCCGCCTTGCCCCGGAGCCGCGGATGATGCCCTCCAGGTCCTTCAGGTAGGTGAGGCGCAGCCCGCTGCCCATGAAGACCACGCCCAGGTGGGTCCCGGTTTGGAAATCGAAGGGATAGGAGCATCGCCGGGCCTCCCCCTCCAGCTCCACCGTCCGGCCACCCCGCAACACGGAGAGAGAAACCCGTCTTTCCCCGCTCTCCTGCAGTAGGGTGAGCAGGTCGCGGGCCTGGGGCCGGTTGAGTACCCTGATGCCGTTGATGGTGAGGATGACGTCTCCCTGCCGGAGTCCCCAGGAGGAGGCCGGGGAATTGGGGATCACCCCTATGACCTCCGGGAGGTTCTTCCTCTCCCGGGTAAGGTTCTCCTCGTAGAGGGCGGGGCTCACCACCACCGGGCAGGTCAGGCCGCCGCGCAGGTCCTGGACCAGGCGGACCACCGCTCCCCACACTTCCTCGGTGTCGAAGAGTGGGCTCGGCGAGAAGAATCGCGAGTACCCGGGGAGGTTGACCTGGACCAGGCGGGCGCCGCAACCCGCGGCATACAGGCAGGTCCTCTCCAGGTCCTCCAGCATCTCCTCCAGGGTGGGTTCCGGCCAAGCCACCACGGTGACGGCGAAGGGGATGCCCGCCTCCGCCAGCCGGGGCAGGGAAGTGATGGCCTTCCGCGGGTCGGGGTCCCCCATGAGGAAGGAGCGGCGGGCGGGGTCTGAGCTGTTGAGGGAGACGTCCAGAAAGAGGGGGGCCATTCGCGCCAACTCGGCCACCATGCCGGGGCCCAGGGCGCGCCCGTTGGTGGAGAGGCGGAATGGGGCCTCCGTCCTTTCCCTCAGGGACCGCAGCAGGGGAAGGATGTGGGGATGGGCCAGGGCCTCGCGGGGCCCGCCGAAGGTGGGGAACAGTCCGCGGCGTGCCGTGGGGCGGTAGTGGCCGATCCTTGCTTCCAGTTCTTTCCATCCCTCGTCCGACCCCGCCGGCGTGTGTTCCAGGGAGGGCAGGGAACCCCGGTGGTAGCAGAAACGGCAGCGACAGGTGCAGCGGTCGGCGGCGTGGAGGATGATGTCCTCCGCTCGCTCCACCGGAGCGTCCGCCCAGTCCAAGAGGCGGCGGAGCCGGAACCCGTCCACCTCCACGGGGAGGCCGCCCTTTTCCAGTTGTACCAGGGATAGAACGGCTTCCAGCAGGCGGGCGATGAATTCCACCCGCGGCTCGTAGAGGGCGGCGTTGGCCCGGTTGAGGAAAGGCGGAAGGCCGCCTTCCGGCCGCGGGTCCGCGCTCCCCGACTCCCCTTCCTCCGGGGGGGTCTCCCGGGACGCCCGGGCAGGCATTCCCCCGTCTTCCGATCCCACGGCCCCGACGGCGCCGGCTCCCCTTTCCCCCTTCCCCGACCGGTTTTCCTCGTGTTGAGGGAAAGGGGAAGCAGGAAGCGCCGGCGTCGCGTCACTTCCGGAGCCTCCCCTTGAGGCCGTGTCTTCACCACGGCAGGGGTACAGGGGATGGATGGCCCTGTCCGGCCCCAGGAAGCGGAACCCGTCCACCTCCGCCTCCCTTCCGCCGCTCTGGAGGCGGACCACGGAGAGGAGGGCACGCAGCACCTCGCGCACCAGTTCCACGTGGGGGTGCATGACTCGAGGTCCTTCCGCGGGCGGGCGGAGGGGATAGCGGAAGAGCGCGCCCCGTTCCGCCTCCTCCGATCCCGGATCTCCCGGTTCCAGGCCCGCTTTCGGCCCTTCGAGTGCCAGGGGAATCCACCAATCCTCCATATCCGCTCCCTTTTTCCACGGGCTGCGGTTTGACATTGTCGAGCCCCTACGTGACGCGCTGCGTCCCGGCTGGGGCCGGAGTCGCATTTACGCTCAGGCCCGGCCTTTGGCCGGCGCTCCGGAGGGCTTCCGGAGCGAGGGGCGTTCCCCGCCGCAGTGGATTAGGGGGAGACGGCCTGGTATTCCCCGAAGACCTCCCGCAAGACGTCGCATATCTCCCCCTCGGTTATGTGGGCCTTGACCCACCCCGGGAAGAGCCCTTTCCCCACCCCGGACGTCAGAAGGGGGAGACGGCCTGGTATTCCCCGAAGACCTCCCGCAAGACGTCGCATATCTCCCCCTCGGTTACGTAGGCCTTGACGCACTCTATGAGGTGGGGGATGAGGTTCTCCTCCTCCCTCTGGGCCAGGTCCTTGAGCTCCCGCAGGAGACGCGCCACCTCCCTTCCGTCCCGGGATCTCTTGATCTCCGCCAGGCGGGCCTTCTGCCTCTCCTCCGCCCGCTCCCTCCTCTCCGGGTCGTAGGGGTTGGGGACCAGGCGGTTGGTGGTCACCTCCAGCTCGTGTTCCCCGGTGAAGCAGTTGACCCCCACCACCAGCCTCTCGCCCCTCTCTACGGCCCGCTGGCGCTCGTAGGCGCTGCGGGATATCTCTCTCTGCATGTATCCGTTCTCGATGGCCGCCACCGCCCCTCCCATCTTCTCTATCTTTTCCAGTTCCTCCCAGGCGGCGTTCTCCAGCTCGTCGGTGAGGCTCTCCATGCAGTAGGAACCGGCGAAGGGGTCGGCGTATTCCAGGAGGCGCGCCTCGCAGGCGATTATCCTCCCGGCGTCCTGGGCCAGCTGCAGGGCCTCCATACTCCACCCCAGCCCCAGGGGCTCGTCGTAGGGCGGGAAGGGAAGGGGACGGCCACCGGAGAGGGCGCTGGCCACGGCGCCGATGACCGCGCGGGTGAGGTTGTTCAGGGGACGCTTGAGGGTGGTGGAGGAGGGGCCGATGTGGGCCCCCAGAGCCTGGCGGATGCGCATGCTCCTCTCGTCCCGGGCCCCGAAGCGCTCTTTGAGGATCCTGGCGTACATGCGGCGCGCCGCCCGCTGGAAGGCGATCTCCTTGAGCATCTCCATGGAGCCCCCGAAGGCGTTGAAGGTGAAGCGGGGGGCGAACTCGTCCACCCCGAGCCCGGCCTCCACGCCCACCCTCAGGTACTCCACGGCGATGGCCATGGAGAAGGCCAGGTCCTGCTCCCGGGTGGCCCCCGCCTCCCTTATGTGGTAGCCGCCGATGCTGGTGATGTTCACGTTGGGCATGTGGCGGGTGATAAAGACCAGGCTGTCGCGGAACATGCGCAGGGCGTGCCTGGGGGGGAAGATGTAGGTCCCCCGGGCTATGTATTCTTTGAGGATGTCGTTCTGGGGGGTGGCCCGCAGCTTCTCCAGGGGGATGCCCCGCTTCTCCGCCAGGGCGGCGTACATGGCGATGATCACGTTGGCCGGGGCGTTGATGGTGAAGTTGGAGGCGATGCGGTCCAGATCCAGGTCCCCCCGGTAGGGCTCGTAGATGATCTCCATGTCGGCCAGGGTGTCCACGCACACCCCCACCTTGCCCACCTCCCCCTCGGCCAGGGGATGGTCTGAATCGTAGCCGCATTGGGTGGGGAGGTCGAAGGCCAGGTTGGGGCCGCCCCGCCCTCCCTGCTCGATGAGGCCCTTGTAGTAATCGCGGGTGTCCTCGGGAGTTCCGTATCCGGAGTAGATGGCGGCCCGGGTCTGCCCTCCCGCGCCGGGTATCTCGCCCTTTCCCCCGGCCAGGGAGGCCAGCCGGGCCAGGCCGGCCATGGGCTCGATGGGGAAGGTCCCCGAGGTGAAGGGATAGGTCCCCGGGAAACCCACCTTGTCCAGGAAATCGAAGCCCTCCAGGTCCAGGGGCGAGTAGAAGCGGCAACTCTCCTTGCTCAGGTAGGGGAACTTCTGCAGCGCTTTTGCCAGTGGCCCCTCTTCCCAGGCCCTGCGGGCTTCCCTGATCCTCTCCAGGTCCTCGGTCATTTCCTCCCCCTTTCCTCGTCGAGCCGCGCGGCGGCAAAGACTCCCAGGTCAACACGCCGCCCGGCGGCGGGTTCCCGCGGGTGATGGGCGTCAACGCGGCGACGCATCAAGAGCGTCCTTGATGAAAAGGCCAAGGATAACCGCGGTAATCCCATCCTCCGCCGAGCACGCAAAAAGTCAGGTTCACTTCCACTAAAGTTATCCTTCATTTCCACTAAAGTTATTATATCCTCGGCGCCGTGACAAGAAGGGGATATCAGAAAGTTCTTCTCTTTGTCTCCCTTTAATATCAGGTCCCTCCACGAACCAACCCGTTCTTGAGCGAACATGTGCGGTCTCCTCTTATTCCACCAGGTCGGTTTTCGCTCCGTTCCCCGGCAGTCCTCTTTTTGCCGGGCCCAAAGGTAGGTCCGAGGTGGGGCTTTTTCCGCCGGGACCGGGCGGAGGCCGCGGCGCCCTTTGGGCGGCTTATGGAGTGCCTGTTCCACGTCCGGGAGGAGGCTGCGACGCCCGTCGACGACGGCATCCCGACCGGCTTCCCGGGCCGGCGTGCGGCATGGGAGTCCCGCCCGTTCCTCCGCCTCGGTACCCTTCGCGGCGGCCTGTTCTGCACCTTTAACCTGCGCGGGAAGTGGAGGGAGCGGCGCCGATGGAGTTTGCGGAGAGACCCCCGAAGAGGTTACCCCCTGGTGTGGGCGAGGGGAGCCTCGCAACTGGGGGTGGCCATCGGTTTCCGCTCCTGGCCCACTTTAGCCGCCGCTGCCGTATTCCTCGTTTTGAACCTCTTTCTGGCCGCGCGGACCAGGCGCGTGGTCCTGGAAAGGATCTGGTATCTTGCGTAGAGCGGTGTATCGCCGCCGACCGGGCGCTTGAACCGAGGCGCGGTGTATACTCTATGCCGTGTTTTCCTGTCCCTCCGGAACGGGAAAGCGGATACGAGCCCGGGACCATAGGAAGCAGGGACGCTGGCAAGAAGAAGGGGAATTCGGCGGCGCCTGAAGGGAGGAGGGGCGGCGTTAAACCGGCGATACGTCGAGGGAGGGAAAGAACGTGGCGGACGACGGACACCTGGAGATCCTCATGCGGGGCGTGGAGGTCTGGAACGAGTGGCGGAGGCTCAATCCCTACGTCATCCCGGACCTCTACGGGGCGGACCTGCGGGAAATGGATCTTCAACACGTGCATTTCATGCGCACCAACCTGGGAGAAGCCAACCTGGCGGGATGCAACCTGCGCAGGGCTTATCTGGTGGGGGCCTACCTGCACGGGGCGGACTTGTCCGGCTGCAACCTGGAGGGAGCGGATATGCGCGGCTGTCACTTGAGCGAGGCGCGGCTGCGGGGGGCCGACTTGGTGGGAGCGGTGCTCAACAAGTCCCTGGCGGTGGGAACGGATTTCTCGCACGCCGACCTCAGGTCGGCCATGATGCTGGGGACCAGCCTCGAGAACTCCGATTTCACGGGCGCGGACATGGAGGATGTGGACCTGACGGACGCCAGGCTGGCAGGCATAAGAACGGAAGGCGTGAAGGGCTACCGCTTTCCCCCCACCCGGCGGAGGTGAGTCCCGCCGGGGAGGGTACCAGCCGCTTAGCGGGTGCCGTTTCCTTTGCCCGGGTTCCGTCCTTGCCTCGAGGAGGCCCCGGGCGCTCTTCGGGAGCTCCTGTAAAGAGCCGTTTCCGTCTCCCAAGCCCCATCCCTTACCCCACAGCTATGTAGGAGTTGGAGCGCGGGATAGGGGGCTGGTGGCGGAGCCGCTTCAGTAAACCCAGCCGGGGAAGGTGCAGATCCCGGCCGGCTCCCGGGTGCGGTACATCTCGATGCCCCGCCAGGGTTCTCCGAGTATGCCGTCGTGGATGGCCCAGGCGCGCCCTCTCACCGTCTTCTCCATCCCCGGCTTCCGGAACGGGGTGCTGCCGTCCAGCCTCTCGAAAAGCTCCCCGCCGGGTTGGAAACCGGCGTGGATCTCCTCCATCCTGCGCCGGCCCCTTATGTAGTTGAAGCCGTAGTGCTCGAAAAGTATGGCCGTGTTGTAGGTCAGGGGCTCGGCGATGACCATGTCCTGGCCCATGGCGGCTATAAAGCTCTCGGCGATGACCACGAAGTCCTTCAGCAGGCGCAGGCCGCGTCTCACCTGGCCCGGGGCCAGTCCGGCCTCCATGGCCCGGATCTCCTCGGGGATGTTGCGGCGCACGGTGGCGAACTTGGTGCGCCGCCCCTGCTCGTCCACGTCGGTGTCGAAGCGGGGGGCGCGGGGGTCGTTGATGATGAGGAAGTTGATCTCTATCTTGTAGAAGGAGGTGTCTTCTATCTCCAGGTAGAAGATGCAGTCACGGTCCCCCGGGTTCTCCCGCACCTCGATGACGGCGAAAGTGGAGCCGGGAAAGGCCTTCACCTCCACCACCTTCTCGCCCCTGGAATTGGTGAAGGTCTCCCGGTCGATACCGAAGAGGTCGAACACCTTTCCGGGGACCAGCAGCCCGTAGAGCCTCTCCTTGGCATGATCTTCCAACTGGTTGAGGTCGTGGATGTTGTGATGGGGCGCTTCGCCCACCAGGCGTTGGAACTCCGCCAGGAACTCGCCCTGTCCGGCGCGCGTTTCCGCCATGTCCAGCCTCCTTTCCCGCGGGGCCGGGCGCAAGTCTTTCCCGCCCCCTCAGGGGGCCAGCTTCTCGTCGATGAAGCCGGCGATGCGCATGGCCATGGCCATGATGGTCAACTGGGGATTCACCCCGGGCGAGGAGGGAAGGATGCTCCCGTCGCATATGAAGAGATTCTCCACCTCCCAGGTCTCCCCGGTGTGGCGCACCACCGACCATTCCGGGTCGTCCCCCATGCGGCAGGTTCCCAGTGGATGGTAAGCGCTCATGCCGTAGAAGTCCGAGGCCCTGACCCGGGAACGTTCCAGGCGGCGGAGGTCCGCCGGGCCGCTGAGCTCGTAGTGCCCGGCGATGGGGGTGAAGACCCTGCGGGCACCGGCGGCGAACCATATCTCGGCCATGAGCGTCACCGCCGCCTTGGCCTTCTCCACGTCCCGGCCGCGCAGGGTATAGAGCATGGCGGGGCGTCCGCCGGGCCGGCGGAGGTCCACAACCCGCCCTCGGGAATCGCTCTCCGAGACCATGCCCCCAAAAACCCCCATATTGGGATATTTTTCCATAAGGCTCATGTGCCGCCGGCCGGCGAAGGGCAGGGCCAGGGCGTGCACCTCGGGAGGCACGGTTCCGCCCTCGAGCATGATCCCCTCTCCCTGGAACTCGTCCACGTAGCAAGCCTGGGGGATGCCCCGGGGAGGGCCGAGGACCTCGTCGAAGAGGGCCACCGCCTGCACGGCGGGATGAATCTGCAGGTTCCTGCCCACCTGGCCGCTGGAGTTGGCCAGGCCCTGCCGCAGCAGGAAGAAGGGCGTGTACACCGCGCCGGCGGAGAGAACCACCACCCGCGATTCCACCTCCAGGCTTCGCCCGTTGGGCTTCCCGCTCCCGGGGTCCAGGAAGGAGGCGGAAAGGCCCACCGCCCGCCCGTCACGTACCAGGATACGGTCCGCCCGGCAATGGGTGTATACGTCGGCCCCGAAAGCCACGGCGTCGGGGATGAAGGACACGTCCACGCTCTGCTTGGAACCGGAAGGGCATCCGAAGACGCAGGAACCGAAGCCCTCGCATTCCTTGGCGTTGCGCGGAAGCCATCCGCAGGAAAGCCCCAGTTTCTCCGCCCCCGCCAGGAAGGTGCGCGCCACCTTCCCGGCCACCTCGGGATCGGCCCTTTTCACGAAGAGGTATTCTTCGAGATGGGAATAGATGAGGTTCAGTTCCTCCTCGGTTATCTCCCGGAGGCCGTGGGTCATCTGCCATTTCTTGAGCACCGGGCGTAGCATGCGCAGGGCGGTCCCGGAGTTCACGGTGGTGGTGCCGCCCACCGTCCTGCCCAGGGGGAGGAGGATAAAGGGCATGCCCAGGGTCACCGTCTGCCCGGCGTCCCGGTACATGCGCATGTAGGCCTCGGAGGGTCGGAGGTTGAAATCCTCCCGGGTGAAATGCCCCCCTTCCTCGACCACCACCACCTTGTGGCCTTCCGAGGCCAGCTCCCGCGCCAGGGGGCCGCCGCCGGCGCCGGAGCCGATGATGGCCACGTCGGCCTCCAGGCGCACATCCGAGGTCACCTCGCCGGGCTTGATGATCACGTTTTTCCCTCCTCGCGCGGCGGAAGGGGGCGGTCACGGCTGACCACCCGGAGATCGGCCTCCTCGCGCAGGGCCCGGGGATCGAAGCCCAGGGGCACGGAGACCTCGGGCCGACGGTAATAGGACATGAAAAGGGGCATCCCCGAGAGTAGGGCCGTTCCCCGGAGGAGGGGATTACGCGAGGAGAGGAGGCGCTGGAGGAATTCTTCCTTCCCTTCGTTCGATAGCCGGGAAAAGGCTTTTCCGGTGAGCAGGAGAGAGAGGAACCGCAGGCTGGAAAGGCACACGCGGTAGAGGTATGGGAGTTCCGGCGCTCCCGCCCCGAAGTACTCTTCCAGGAAGGAAAGCTGTTCCTCCTCTTCGGGAGGGGGAAGGTGCTCCGATTCCCCGACGAAGGCGCGCATGAGTTCTTCCACGAAGGATCGCGGCAAGGGCCTCAATTCCCCGTCCTTCCTTCCTCTTTCTCCCCTGTGGAGTCCGGACGGTTGCCGAGACGCGGCGTTTTCACCGGTCACGTTCCCTTCAAGCCGGCTCGGGGAAACCGCTAGGTCTCCGGGCTGGGATGCCGCCGACCATTGGCCGGCTTCCTCTCGCTTTGCCCAGGTTTTCACCCGGGCCTGCCTGGCGCCCAGGAGATCAGGCACCAAGGAGATATTATCATAATGGAAGCGGGGATAATGGAAGCGGGAATCCGGCCCGGCCTTCCGCAGCGGGAGCCGACCGAGAAGGCAGTCACCGGCCGAGAATCGAGAAGGGGGGTTGGGAGAGAACGGGAAGGCCGGCAAGGTGGGGGAGAAGGAGGGATCCCGGCAGGATAAAGGCAAGACGGAAGGAAAGGGGGGCGGTTCAATGGGTGCCAGGGAAAGCGGCGGCTCGTCTTTCACCAGGTCCGACCACTATTTCCGGGTGGGCAGGCTGCGCTGCGCGGCCTGGCTGTACCTTCCGGAAGGGGCGCGGAAGCCCCCGGTGGTGGTCATGGCCCACGGCTTCGGGGCCCAGAGGGATTTCGGGCTGCAGCCCTACGCGGAGAGGTTCGCATCCCGCGGGCTGGCCGTGTTCCTCTTCGACTACCGGAACTTCGGGGCCAGCGAGGGAAGGCCCCGTAACCTGGTCAACCCCTGGCGACACCTGCGGGACTGGAGGCACGCCCTTTCCTACGTGCGGTCCCTGGAGGAGGTGGACGGAGAACGCCTGGGCCTGTGGGGGTCTTCCTACAGCGGAGGGCACGTCATGGTCACCGCCTCCCGGGATGCGCGGGTGCGGGCCGTGTGCGCGCAGGTACCCTTCGTGGACGGCTTTTCCTCCGCCGCCTACACGGGGATGAAGCACGCCTGGCAGGCCACCGTGGCCGGGCTGAAGGACCTGGTAAGGGCCCTGACCTTCCGGGAACCCTACTGCGTGCCCATAGTGTCCGAGCCGGATACCTTCGGGGTCATGAACACCCCGGAGAGCAAGCCGGGATACCTGGCCCTGGTACCGGAGGGCAGCGACTGGAGGAACGAGTGCCCGGCACGGGCGGTCCTCGAGCTGCTTTTTTATCGGCCTGCCCGCAGGGCGCACAGGGTGCGCTGCCCCGCCCTGGTGATTCTCGGGGAGAAGGATTCCCTCATCCGGCCGCGAGCGGTGGAGAAAGCCGCCTCGCGCATGAGGGAGGTGACCATCGTCCACCTCCCGGTGGGCCACTTCGACGTCTACCGCGGGGAATGGTTCGAGAAAGCGGCCTCCCTGCAGGCGGATTTCTACCTCCGGCACCTTTGACGGGGGTCTGATTTTCCCGACATAACGTGCACCCTGGGGATAACGGGAGTGAAAACTGCCTTCGCCCCTGCCGGAAGGCCCGTTTTCCCCGGGATAGGGGTCTGGCCTTTCAAGTCATCGAGGAGCGACGAAGCCATCTCCTCCACAAGGGAAACGTCATGGCGAGCGAAGCGAAGCCATCTCCTCCGGAATATGGGCGAGACCGGGTGAGATTGCTTCGTCGGCGCATGCGCGCCTCCTCGCAATGACGTTTAAGAGGGTTTACGCGCCTCCTCGCAATGACGTTTAAGAGGGTTTACGCGCCTCCTCGCCATGACGTTTTAAGAGGGTTTACGCGCCTCCTCGCCATGACGTTTTAAGAGGGTTTACGCGCCTCCTCGCCATGACGTTGTAATGTAGAACGACATCGCGAGGAGCGGAGCGACGAAGCCAGTCCGTGCGGTGGCGGTCATATATCCTTGGGGGTGTCAAGAAAAACCTTATCCCTGCATGACTTCCCGTAAGGGAAGATAAAAGAATTTGATCGGGCCCCGTCAAAACCCCATTGACGGAAACGGTCATATATCCTTAGGGGTATCAAAATCCAAGACCTGACCCCCTTGACCCGGAGGGGGAGGGGGCGGTAGATTGGTTGCGGAATGACGCGTCATTCACAAGGGGGTTGCATGGATCTTTCCCTGGCGGAGCGAAGGCGCAGCGAGATCATCGAGGCCGCTCTGGAGGTCTTTTCCGAGAAGGGATACCACGCGGCCAAGATCGAGGACATCGCGGCGAGGCTGAACATCGGTCACGGCACCTTCTACAGGTATTTCAAGAACAAGCTGGACATCTTCAACCACGTGGTGGAGGACATCATCTCCCGGGCCACGGAGCTGGTCTCGGACATCGACCCCCGGGAGCCCGACACCCTGGAGGAGTACCGGAGACAGCTGGAGACCATAGGCGACCGGCTCTTCGAGCTGTTCAAGCGCCACCCGCAGATATCCCGCGTGCTTTTCTACGAGGCCTTCGGGATAGACGACGAGTACATGCAAAGGCGGATACGGGAGATCTTCGACCTCTTCGGCAAGTTCACCGCCATGTACCTGGAGAACGGGGTGCGCAAGGGTTACCTGCGCCGCGACCTGCATATAAAGGAAACCGCCCTGGCGGTGAACGCCGCCCTCTTCGAGGCCTGCCGGAGGGTGGTTTCTTCCCCGGATCCCGACCGGGCGGTCAAGGTGTGGAAAAAGGTCATCATCACCCTGATGTTGGAGGGGATGAAGGCGGGATAGGCGGCGGTTCGCATCTTTTATAAGGACCAGAGCGGCTCAGCCCGGAGGGGCGGCAAGACGACGGGCCACGGAATGACGGGTCATTCAGGGCCGCTTCACGGAGGGCTTCGGAAATCGGTAGCGGGACAGGAGGTGGAGGATGGTACAGGTCGACGTGTTCTGGAGCTACGGCATCGGTTCCAGCTTCGCGCTTGCCGCTTTCCGGCAGCTGAGGAAGCTGAAGGTGGAGAACGAGGTCCGCCGCTGGAAGCTGGGTTGGACGCACGCCCCGGAGGTCCCGGAGGCCGGCGCGCCGGCGGCGGAAACGGTACCCACGGGGCTAAGCGAGGAAAACCACCTCGCCTTCCAGGAGCTGGTAAGGGAACTCCGGGACAACGGACTCCGGCCCGGCCAGGTGAGCTTCCGGGACCTGGGCAAGGTGGTCAAGGTGGTGAAGGCTTGGGCGGCGAAGTACAGCGACGCCTTTCACAACGAGTACTTCCTGAAGAACCTTCTCTTCCTCTCCCTGCTCTTCGTCCCCTCGGGGTCGGTGCTCCTGTGGTCCAACCCCAACTGGGAGACCATGCAGGTGGGGAGCTACGAGACCATTCCCCAGTGGTTGGTGGGTATCTTCACCACAACCAACGTGACCCAGGGGATCCTCGGTTTCCTGGTGACCTACAACCTGCTCATGAAAGGTAAATACTACCAGGCGGCGCTGCAGACCGTCCTGGCCTACCTGGGGTTCTTCTTCATCCTGGCCAACGGCTGGGACAACCGCGGATACCAGCGCTTCTTCTCCAAGAACCGCCAGGCCTTCGAGAACTGGAAGTGGAGCAACGTCATCGGTTGGCTGGGCTCGGACGTGGTGGCCATCCTGCTGGTCTACGGGGCCGCCTTCCTGCCCCTCATGTACTACTGGATCACCAAGTGGCTCCTGGAGGGGCGTGACCTGGAGAAGGGGATGGTGGGAGAGGCGGACGTATTCGAGCGGCTGCCGGAGGCCGCCCGCCTCTTCGCCCTGGAGAATGTGGCCATCTTCGGGGGAACGCTTGGGCCCGCGGTACTGGCCACGGTCCTCATCCGCAGGCTGGGGTGGGCCAGGGGCCTCTCGGCCACGGCGGCCGTCGTCGCCCTCATGCTCAGCAGGCTGGGAATTGGCCCGGCCCTGTGTAAGCGGCTCCTGGGGGTGGAATCGCTCCGGGACGTGCCCGTAGAGGAGCTGGTCCGGCAGGCCCTGGAGGAGGAGGCTCCCGCCCCGGCCGGAGTTTGACGAGTTCCCTGCATTTAAGGAACCTTGGAGGGCGCCCGGCGCCCTCCTTTTTCCTTGTTCCGGGCTCGACGGGGTAGAATTTAGGCAGGCTTTCGGGATGGGCTTAAAGCCCCGTGAAGGAAGAGCTCGAGCGCAAGAGGCGCCCGTGATGTATGCATATCCAGGTTACCCGGGGGGCACCAGGCCCTCCTGGCCGTGGCTGGCGCTGGCGGCATTGGCCGTGGCGGTGGCCTGCATGCTCTTCATCCCCTCAAAGCCCGGCATCGATGGTAGCCGGGCCGAAGCCGGGGTGAAGGTGTCAGATCGAGACCCGGCTGCCGGGTCGGAGGATCCGGGTGATACGGTTCCGGTGAAGGAAGGGGAGGGGGCGATGCGGATGGAGGATTACCTCCTCCCGGGGGATATCCTCCTCGGAAGGTGCCGGCTCAGCCTGGTGCCCTCCCTGAACCCCCCGCGGGGATGGACCCACGCCGCCCTATACGTGGGAGACGGCGACATCGTGGTGGCCGCCAACCCCTTCCAGGGGACGGTCCGCTCCGCCGCGGCCTCCTGGGAATACCCCAGGATGACCTGGGTGGTCTGCCTGCGGGTGGTCTCGGCCACGGAGGAGGAGAGAAAGCTGGCGGCGGAGCTCGCCGAGGCCGAGGTGGGCACCTCCTACGACCTCAACTGGTTCGCGGAGCAGGAGGACGGGGATACCTGGTACTGCAGCGAGTTGCCCTGGGCGGTATACCTCCGGGCCACCGGCGGGAGGGTGGACCTGGAGAACGGGGCGGGAGCCTTCGGGGTATCCCCGGACGACCTCTACCTGGATCCGGACACGGTGGTGATCGGGGGCCATTTCGAGCGCCGTCCGGACACCGTCCTTTCCCTGCTGGTGAAGGCTCTGACGCTGTGCGCCCTCTTCGGAACGGCGGCCGTGGTGCGCTGAGACGACCACCGGCGTTCAATGTCCTCGCGGGCGAGGGCGGAGGGGCGAGAGGCGCGGGGAGAAGACGAGTTCGGGAAGAACGATGGGGCCGAAAAAAGATAACGCCGCTTTTCTCGGGCAGGAGCGCCTCGAAATTGCGACCCTAAGCGGGGAGAAAGGAGAGAGGCATGGAAGTCGAAGTGGAAAAGGAAGGAAAGGTGTGGACGGTGATCATCAACCGCCCGGAGGTCCGCAACGCCATCGATTACCGTACCTCGGTCCTCCTGGCGGAGGCCTTCCGTTCCTTCGAAACCGACGGGGAGGCCTGCGCGGCCGTCCTCTGGGGGGCGGGGGGGACCTTCTGCGCCGGCGCCGACCTCAAGGCCCTGGCCTCCCGGCCCATGGAGGAGGCCTTGCGCCTGAAGGAGGACATGTCCGGGGACGGGCCCCTGGGGCCCACGCGCATGCTCCTCGGAAAACCGGTGATCGCGGCCATCTCCGGATACGCGGTGGCGGGAGGCCTGGAACTGGCCATATGGTGCGACCTGCGGGTGGCCGAGGAGGATGCCGTCCTGGGGATCTTCGAGAGGCGTTTCGGGGTGCCCCTCATCGACGGGGGGACCCAGCGCCTTCCGCGGCTCATCGGCATGAGCCGGGCCCTGGACCTCATCCTCACCGGGCGCCCGGTGAGCGCCGAGGAAGCGCTTTCCATGGGGCTGGTCAACCGCGTGGTCCCCAAGGGGAAGGCCCGGGAGGAGGCGGAGAAGCTGGCCGCCCAGCTGGCCGAGTTTCCCCAGGTGTGCATGCGCAACGACAGGCTGGCCGTTTACCGGGGGATAGGGCGCACCTTCGAGGAAGGGATGGAGCTCGAGTTCCGCCTGGGGATGGAGACCCTGGCCAGCGGGGAGGCGGTGCGGGGAGCAGCGCGTTTCACGCGGGGGGCGGGAAAACACGGCCGGTTCGGGTCGTGAGGGACCGGGAAAGGCGCGCCCGGCCATTGCCCGGCCCTGCCGACGGCGGCGGCGAAGGCCGATCCTCATGCCACGGCCTTTTCCGGGGGCGAAATATACCTCTTTTCCCGCGTGTTCATAAACTCATCCGTTTAAGATGAGCTTGGCCATGACATAGGGCAATACCATTATTTGCCAATCACGCGCCATCCGCGCTCCCAGCGAAACCGCCTTTTTGACGCCGCTTTTTTCTCGGCCCGTGCCCATCCAGGGAGGGGGCCACGCCGGGGGCGCGGGGAGGGAGAGGGGGCTTCTCGTGCCCTCCGCTCAGGGGATGGTGGCCACCTCGCCGCGGATGGTGACCGGGGTACCCAGGCCCGCGCAGAGGGAGGCGATCTGGCCCAGCCAGGCGGCGCCCTCCGGACCGCTCATGAAATAAGGCCTTCCGGCGGAGATGCGGACGGGGCGGATCACCGCGCCGCGGAAGCGCCCGCAGGCCATGGACACCTCCAGGAGCGAGCTGTAGGTTCCCTGCACGCTCCCGGGGTTGAAGACGAAATTCCCCAGGCTGTAAGCGATGAGCCTGCCCTTGTACACCTCCAGGCCTTGGACCACGTGGGGGTGGTGCCCCAGCACCAGGTCGGCTCCGTGGTCCACGGCGAGGTGCGCCAGGTACCTCTGGCGGGAGGTGGGGTTGTACTCCTTTTCCACTCCCCAGTGGAAGGAGACCACCACCAGGTCGGAGCTTCGCCGGGCCGCGGAGACCTCGGCGGCTATTCGCCCGGGGTCCGAGGCGTCCGCCACCCCCGGGTAGCCGGGCCCCGCCGGCCAGCCATAGTAGTTCACGTCGTTGTAGGCCAGGAAGGCTACCCGCAGACCGCCGGCGTTAAGGTAAGCGGGGGTTCGGGCCTGGAGGTTATCGGCTCCCGAGCCGCAGTGGGCGATGCCGTTGGCCTCCAGGTGGAAGAGGGTGTCCAAGAGTGCCTCCGCCCCGTAATCCCGGGCATGGTTGTTGGCGTGGGAGACCACGTCGAACCCCGCGCCCCGCATGGCGGGTAGGGCCGCCGGGTTTCCCCGGAAGGTGAACCCCTTGCCCGGCACCGGGCTACCCCGGTAGGAAACGGCGCATTCCAGGTTGGCGAAGGCCAGGTCCGCCGCCTGCAGCGGGCCGGCGACGGCGGTCCACGGGTACTCGTAGCCGTATCCCAGGTCGAACTGGTCCAGGTCCAGGTTGACGTCCCCCACACAGGCCAGGGTGCACCCGGCGAGGGGGAGATAGGCGAAGTACATGGGGCGCTCCGCCACCACCGGCCGGTCGGATTCCAGGCGCACCGAGAACTCCCTGTCCCCGCCCACCACCTCGCGGGCGCTCAGGGTGAGGCGGCACCGGGGAGGCAGCGCGAGGCGGCGCTCGGCGAGGATCCCCGAGGGATCCATGAAGGTGGCCCGTAGGTCGGCGGTCTCCCCGCCGGGGTTCATCACGCAGAGGTAATCGTCGAAACCGCCCAGGGTGCACCCCTCGGCGAAGAAAAGCTCCCCCGCGGGCCGGGTTATGCCGGGGGAGATGTGCCCGCCCAGGATGTTTCCCGGATAGGAGAAGTACATGGGCCTTTCCGCCACCAAGGGAACGGTGGAGGTTACCTCGCAGGAGAGGTCCTTTCCGGGGCCCGCCGCCTGGTTCACGTAAACCGTGTGGCGGCGCCGGGCGGGCAACGCGAGATTCACCTCCTGGAGCTCGCCTTCGGGGGACATGAAGGAAAGGCGTACCGCGGCCTCCCGCTCGCCGGGATTGAGCAGGCAGATCCACTCCTCGAAGCCCTCCCGCGTGCAGCCCTCAGCGAAATACCACTTGTTGGAAAGTTCCGCGGACCCCAGGGCGACGTGGCCGCCGTCCCAGGCGCCGCGGTAGTTGAAGTACATGGGCCTCTCCGCCACCACAGGGAGGGAGGAGGAGAGCCGCATGGAAACGTCACGGTCCGGGGGCACGAGGTCGTTAACGCGCAGGGTGTGGCGGCGGCCGGGACCCAGGTCGAAGGCGGTGCGCAGGTTCTCTCCCTGGCCCACTCCCAGGAGAAAATCCACCTCCACCCTGGCCTCCGCCTGGCCGGGGTTGGCCACGCAGAGCCAGGTCTCGAAGCCGGGGCGCGTGCAGCCTTCGGCGAAGAACCAGGTGGGGGAGGCGGAGGGAGCGCCGTGCTCGCAGTGACCGCCCGCCCAACCCCCCGCTCCGTAACGGAAGTAGACGGAGCGCTCGGCGATCACCGGCACCCCGGACTCCAGGGACACCGACACGTCATGGCCCGCCCCCGCGGCCTGGTTGACGTGGAGGGTCAGGCGGCTGCGGGGGGAAACGGTGGTTCGGAGGGGCGTCCCTTCGCCGTGGGGAAGGAGGAAACGGAAGAGGAGATCGCCGGCCTCATCACCGGGGTTGAGGACGCATATCCATTCCTCGAAGCCGGGGCGCGTGCAGCCCTCGGCGAAGAACCAGGTCCTGGAGGCGGCCGGCACCGCGCCGGTGCAATGCCCGCCTGTCCATTCCGCCCTCGTGGAACTAGGCGCGGGGAAGAGGGAGAAGGCGAATGGCAAGAGGAACATGCCTACCGCCAGGAGGGACCGGCAAAGGCGTGCCCGGCGAAGGGAGACAGCTTTCATGGAGCAATCTCCAGGCCTCGCATCCCCGCCTTTCACGCGAGCTCCCCTCTATACCGCTTTCCGCCGCCACGTGGTGGGTACGGCACCGCCGTGGGTCCAGAAGCCTCGGTCATGCATCCACCCCGCATGCCACGGTGGTCAGCGGCGAATCGTGTACGCACCGGTATCATGAGCCCTTGGTTCAGTGGTAACTCCTGGCAATATATTACCAGAACCGGAACCGGGAAGTTCCAGGAGCGGGTGCGTGTTTTTCGAGGCGTTACACGGGATGAAAAGCCTTGCTTTCACGCCAGGCGTCCCGCATGGCATTCCCTCCCCCGTGACGCGGAGTCCTACACCAGGTCGGTATCCGCCCAGGTCAGGACCCAGTTGTCCAGGTTACAGGCGTGATCGCGGTCCAGGCCCGGGTCGTAGACATGCAGGGTGACGTTCAAGGCGCGCGGGAGGAAGCGGTTGGGCACCTTCACGAAGCCGAGGCTCCTCAAGGCCCTGGTGTAGGCGTTCCTGCCGGTCATCAGGCAGGTGACGGCCTCCACGCCTTGCGCCTCGAGGCGCTCGAGGGCCGCGTTCAGCAGCCTTCTCGCCGCCGGGATGTCGGGAGGGTCCACCAGGAGGTCGACGATGAAACCCAGCCTGAACCCCTGGTATTCCATGGCCGCCAAGACGGCGTACCCGCCGGGTCCTGTGTCCCGCCCCCGGGGTTCCAGGAGCACGATGGCGTATTCCCTCTGCGGGTTCTGGTCGAACCTCCAGTGGAGGAAACGCGCGTCCCTCTTGAAGTATATCCCGCACCCGGGGCGCCTGAACTCGGCGTCGCCGGGTATGCTACCCGCGAACCTCTCCCTGACCTGGATGGAGAATCTCCTGGAAAACCATGGAAATGAAAGCAGGCGGTACATGCTTCGCAGGACGACGTTGGTCGCGGCGACAACGCGGGAGGGCGGGGAGCCCCACCCCGCCGCCCGCAGGGCCGCTCCGGCATCCGTCAGCCTCCAGTAGATGGGTGCCTCGTCCAGGATGTGAGGTTGTTTCTTCCGGGTTACCGGTGTGGAGCTGGGGCTGGGAAAGGCCACGTGCAGGGCGCACCACTCCGCCAGTTTTTTCCGGCAGGCTTCGATGAGCAGGCCCCCCAGGCCCTTCCGCTGGAGGTCGGGTCGGATCATGAAATCCACGCGCAGCGCGGCCGGCAGTTCTTTCCCCCCATAGACGAGGGTGAAGGGAAGGGCGGCGTAGTGGCCGCAGAGGTCCCCCTCCCGGTCCCGTAGAAGGACGATGTTCTCCCTGGCCCCGGCCAGGCTCGCGTACTTCCATCGCCAGGTCTCCAGGCTGAGCTCCCGGCCGAAGGCCTTTTTAAAGAGGTCGAGGATGTCCTCCTCGTCTCCTTCGCGGTAGCCGGTCAGCTCGATCCCTTCCGGAAAACGGTCCGCTATTCCCTCCCTTTGCCCGCACACGGCCGTGCGCTCCTTTCCCCCTCCCGCGCTCGCGGGCTCCCGTTTCCCCGTCCTATGCCGTACCCCCGGGTGCCAACCTTGAGGATACCGTTAGCGTCAATGGTCCTGCGCTCCTTTCCCCCTCCCGCGCTCGCGGGCTCCCGTTTCCCCGTCCTATGCCGTACCTTCGGGCCGCCTCCCTTGAGGATGCCGTGGGCGCCCACGGCCTTGGGGGTCCCGGCCTTACGCCCGCGCTCCCGCGGTCTCCCGGCCGCGCTCCCTCCGTCCGGGGCCACGGATGGAAAGTGTCGGTGGAACCCCGGGGCCCTGGATGCCCTGGATCCCCTTCCGCCCCCGGCGACCCTTGGCCCAACCCCCCGCGACTTACGAGCCGTGCCGTTCCGGAAACGTCGGCGCGTCCGGCTCCGTCGTCCCGGGATCACGGGCGGGAAAAACGGCCGGCCAGTTCACGCGCCTCCGAGGCCAGGCCCGGAGGTGTTTCACCGCGGTAGACGGCGGCTATCCAGCCGGCGATGAGCTTCATTTCCCCGCTCCCCATCCCCAGGCGGGTGACCTCGGCGGTACCCAGCCTGCCCCAAGCGTCGATGAATATACCATTAATTTCCAGTTCGCGGCACAGGCCCTCCGCCTCCACCGGCTCCAGCCCCAGGAGGACCTGGTGGGAGGCGGTGAAACCCCGATCGGCGAAGCGCACGGGGACCCCGCGGGCGTGGAGGGCCTTGGCCAGGGCCACGGTGTTCTCCACCACGCGCCTCCCGTAAGAGGGGTCGCTCAGCAGCTCTTCCAAGGCCACCCCCAGGGCGGCGATGCGGTTGAGGTGGGGGTTGTCCACCAGGCCGATGCCCTCCTCCAGGTCCAGCTCCAGGAATTTCCTGAGCCGATCGGCGAGCTCTCCCCGGTTGGTGAGGATGATCCCACCTTGGGGACCGAAAAGGGTCTTATGCGTGCTGCCCATGAGGATATCCGCCCCCTCGCGCAGGGGATCCTGGAAGCCACCGCAGGCGATGATCCCCAGGACGTGGGAGCCGTCGTAGGCCAGGAGGCAGGGATGTCCGGCCTCCTCCAGCCCCCGGCGGATCTCCGCCACGGGGTGGGGGAAGGGGAAGAAGGAGGCGCCGAGGAAGGCCACCTTGACCCCCTCGCGTGCCAGGAGCTCGACGGTCTCCTCCACCCGGATCTCCAGGTTATGCGGGTCGGCGGGGATTGGCACGCGCCGGCGGTGGAACTTCTCCACCCCGAAGGGATATCCCCCGGCGTCGAAGGGAAGGGTGGCCACCGCCTCGCCGGGGGAGGTGAAGGAGAAGAGGACGGCCAGGACGCACATGTTCCCGGAGAGGGGCGTTACCAGCGCGTGCCGCGCCCCGAAGACCTTCCGGGCCAGGCTCTCCGTCTCCTCCACCACCCGCCGGGCGTAAAGGGAGCCGCCGTACCCCTGCGCCGGGTAGCGCCCCGCCAGGTCGCTTCCCAGGGCCCTGCCGACGGCGCGAGAGACCCTGTTTTCCGAGGCCACCAGGTTAATGCCCCCGCGGCGCAGTTCCTCGTGCGCCGCCAGCAAGTGAGCAAGCCTTGAGCCTCCGGGTGCTGTCTCATCATTTTCCCCGGCTCCCGGTTCGAAGAGGGTATCCAAGGTCTCCTCAAGGTCCAGGAGGCGCCGGCCGAGCCTCACCAGCTCCTCGTCCCAGCGCAGCTTTTCCAAAAGCTCCGGGACGCTCCACGCGGGAAGGCCCCTTATCCTGGAGGCCGCTTTGCCCACCGTGTCCTGGAGGCGCTCCATGAGCTCCTCGACCTCCTGCTTCCTCAGCGCTTCGCCGGAGGCCTCCTCGCCCCCGCGCCTCCTGTCCCGGATGGAGAGGAGGCAATCGGCGTAGCGGCGCAGGATTCGCCGGTAGATCAGGGGGAGGCGCTTGAAGCCCTCCGGAAGGCTGGAAAGTCTTTCCATACCGGGGATCTCCCCCAGGCCCTCCTCGAAGCGCTCCAGCACGTGGCGGTGCAGGTCCAGCCTGGGGGGTTGGCCGAACCGCGCCTCGCGGAAGGCGGCGCCGGCGGCGCCGGATATCCTCTCCAGCGGCTCGGCGAAGAGCCGGTCCGCGTCCTCCCGGGCCTTGCGGCGCATGGCGAGCTTGTGGTTGAGCAGGACCGCGGTCACGCCGCCGCCCGCCAGTATACCCACCAAGCTCAATACCAGGTTCTCCCAACCCATGGCCGCGGACCCTCCCCTCGGCGACGCGATCGGCCTTTACCTGACGTCGGAAGGTCGACCCCCAAGACTTCCGTTCCCGGAAGACAAGACCAATATAAACGATGACCGTGTCAACTTCACCGGACAGTGGATCGCGCCGGGCGAGGGGCCTCGCCGTCCCGCCACCCCGGCCGGGGACCGGCTCGCCTCTGACGGCGCGGAAAGCCCGGATTGACGCGCGAAGACGGGAGGGATCATGCAGGGCAAGCGGCGCGTGGCCGCGGCGTCAGCCTCTCCGCCGGCCGGCCCCCCTTCTCCGGCCCCGGTTCCTCTTCCGCAAGCTGCGGGAATGCCTGCCCCACGCCCTTCTCCGGCCCCTTACCCGGGCCATCCTCTCCGACCTACCACCCGGACGCCTTCCCCTACGGAGTGCTCTTCGCCCTCTACCCGCCGGGCTACGGCAGGAGCTCGGCGATGGCCTGAACGGCGGGCTTTAAGGCGGAGTCGTTGCCGGGCACCCTTGCGCTCCGCGCGGCTGGAAAGTAACGCCAAAGGAGGCCCGTCGGCCGGGCCTCCCTCGTCCCATGGGCACAACCGGTTTTCAGTCTACCTTCTTGAACATCTTCCGGGGGGCGCCGCAGATGGGGCACTTCTCGGGGGGTTCGCCCTCCACGGTATTCCCGCAGACCTGGCATACATAATAATCGACTTCCTCGTTGTTACCCAGGTTCTCCAGCGCCTTCCGGTACAGCCCGGCGTGGATCTCCTCCACGGCGTTGGCGTTGGCGAAGGAGACGTAGGCGGCGTCGTTGCCCTCCGCCTTGGCCTCCTCCATCATCCTGGGGTACATGGAGCGGAACTCCGCCGTCTCCCCCTCGATGGCCTGGCGCAGGTTCTCCTCCGTGGAGCCGATGCCCCCCATGACCCTCAGGTGGGCGTGGGCGTGCACCGTCTCCGCCTCGGCGGCGGCGCGGAAGAGCTTGGCCACCTGGGCGTACCCCTCCTCCTCGGCCTTCTTGGCGAAGGCCAGGTACTTGCGGTTGGCCTGGGATTCCCCGGCGAAGGCCTCCTTCAGGTTGTCCATGGTGCTCATCCTTACCTCCTTAAACCGTTTTTCCCGTTCTCCGTGAGACATCGCCGGTTAATATATTCCCGTTATGCCAGCGGATCAACCATGACCAGGATCAGGCACAAGGCGGTTTGTGAGGATTCTCGTGGTGGGTGGGCGCCCTGGCGGGATAGGGGAAGATGGGATAAGGGAAGGGTGTGATGACGATGAAATCGAAGGCACCCTTCCTTTCGGCGTGGTAAGTGTCCCTTCCCGGCCGACAGCCATTGATTGGATCGCCGCCTGTCAGAGTCATTGGCAATATTTGGGTTGTTACGGATAAGGCGGCGATATGGGTGGGAGGCTTTGCCAGGTGAATGCCGAGCTAGTGGATGGTGGGAGGAAACCGGAAGGAGGCCGTCTCCCGCGGACGGCCTCCTTCCGCGTCACTCCCGTCAGGTCCCGGCATTGAAGGCGATGATCCCGGTGTTTCCCCCGCCCGACCCGCCTACCGCCCAGATGTTGGTGGCATCAAGTATCTCGATATCATAGATGTCCACGTCGGAGCCGGCCACCGTCTGGGGGGTCCAGTCGGTGCCGTTCCAGAAGTGGATAACCCCGTACCACCGGCCGGTCCACACCCGGTTGGAAGCCAGGCCCGCCACGGACACCAGCCCCTCCGTCCAACCGCTGGGCACCGAGGCCCAGGAGGAGCCGTTGTAATAGTAGAGGGTGGTCGGGCTGAGGAGCCACACGTTGTTCCCGTCCTTCGCCCACACGTCACCGACGCTGTCGCTGGTCACCCCGGTGACCCTGCTCCACGAGGACCCGTTCCAGCGGAGGACGGTTCCGTTGGCGCCCACCGCCCAGACGTCGTTGGCCCCGGTGCCCATCACGCTGTACAGGTCCTCCGTGGTGCCGCTCAGCTGTTCTCCCCAGTGGGTGCCGTTCCAGTGGATGATCCCTCCGTCCCTTCCCACCGCCCAGACGTGGTTGGCATCGGCGGCGTACACGCCGTTCAGGCGAGTTGCATAGACGGTTGCCGTTGACCATGAAGAACCGTTGTAGAAAAGCACGATGCCGTTATCGCCCACCGCCCACACGTGCGTGGCGTCCGCCGCCGAGACGTCGAAAAGGTGTTCGGTGGTCCCGGAAGCCTGGCTGGTCCAGGAAGAGCCGTTGTAGAAACGGATGGTCCCACCGGCGCCCACCGCCCATACGTGGCTGGCGTCAAGGGCGTCCACCCCGAAAAGGGTGGGGACGCCCGACAGCTGGGTCTCCCAGGCACCTCCGCCACCTCCACCGCCCCCGGTGACGGCGAAGCCCATGCCTTCGGAGGTCACCTTGATGGTGACCGGGCCCCACTCGTGGAATATATGGGTCACCGTGACCTCCACCGTGCCCGAGACATCGGGGGCACCTTGCACTTGATCACCGTGTCGGACCAGGAGGTGTATTCCTCGGCCCTCTTGGACCCGAACTTCACGTAGGAATCGTTTTCCCGGTTGTCGCCGAACCCGTAGCCCCTTATGGTCACCTCCGTCCCCACCGGGCCCGTTTCCGGGGAGATGGACTTGATGCCCACGGCGCTGGCCAGGAGCATCTCCCATCTCAGGAGGCCGTCGAACTTCTTGTCCAGGAAGGTCCTGGTCCAGATCCTGGTCCTGACCTGGACCAGGATGCCCAGGTCCAGCTCGATGCCCACGAAGACCTCCCAGGGGGGGCGGGTTGATGAGGTCCACGGTGAGGCGGACGTAGGGTTCGAGGTTCACGTACGGTCCGGCGATGTGGTAGAACTTCAGCCCCACCTGGGGACCGGCGTAGGCCTTGAACTCCGCCCCCGCCTTGGGTTGGGGATATATCCAATCGAAGGTGAAGCTCTTGTCCTTCACCGTGCTCCACACCCCGTTGTCGTAGGAGACCCCGGTGGTTATGCTTCCGGACTGGGTGGCGCCGCAGGTGACCCCGGCGGAGACGTTCCCGTCTATGCCCACGTGAAGGTTGACGTACGGGGTGAGGATGACGGGGACCCCGGCCACGGTGAAGGTGATGTCCTTGAACTCGTGGTAGACGAGCTCCTTTTCCTTCTGGATGTCCAAGATGTCGTAGGCGGCGGTTAACGAGACCTCCACGTTCTCGAACAGGGTGGTGCTGAAGCGGAATTTCTTGAGCGAGAATCTCTTTATCTCCATCTCCACGGCCATGGTGATGCCCAGGGTCACCTCGCCGTCGAGGGTCACGGTGAAGCCGTCCTTCTCCAGCAGGGTCCCGTCGAAGTCGTAGGTGAAATCGAGGGTCGTTTCGGCGGCCGGCCGGAAGGATGGTTCTTCCGCCGCGGGTTGGAAGCTCACCGAGTCGTCGAGGATGGTGGTGGAGGCCACCTGGTCGGCGCTCAGGGGTATGGTGGCCAGCAGGCGACCGCTTTCCACGGCCTCCTCGATGGCCGCCCCCACGGTCTCCAGGATCACGTGTCCCCCGTCCCTGGTCACCTTGTTCACCTTGAGCAGGAGCCCGCCCGGGGTCTGGGCCGTGACGCCGCCCACTATCACGTCGCCCGGCTGCAACCCCTCGATGACCGGGTTTCCGGAGGCGAAGGTGAGGGTTATCTTATCCTCAGTCTCCTCCCAATCCAGGAGATCCCCCAACTCCTCCTCGCCGAGCACCTTGGTGGTCTCGGGTATCACCGGCGGTTCGTACTTGGCCCCCAGGGAACAGTGCCCTCCGGCCTTCCCCAGGTACTCGAAGTACATGGCCCGCTCGGCCACCACGGGGGCGGTGCTCTCCACCTTGGTGGACACGTCGGTGGAGGAGAGGCCGGGGAGCCCGTCCAGCTGGATGGAGGAGCGCGTCCCCGCCGGGAGGTCGAACTCGTGGGGGGCGCGGAATGCCCCGGCGGGAGCTGGAAGGTGAGGGTCACGTGGGCGGAGGTCTCCCCCGGGTTCTGCACCAGCACGTAGGTGTCGAAATCACCGCCCGTGTATCCCTCGGCCAGGTACCAGGTCTGGGCTTCCCCGGAGGCGGAAGAGGCGATGTTGAATTCGGATGCTTTCAGCGGGGAGGCATCGGCCCGGTGGCCCCTCACCGCGTGGCCGGAGGCCGGGGTTGCCGGCAGGGGTACGGCCACCGACAGGAAAAGGACCAGGGCCACGAGCATAAAAAGAAAAAACTTCCATGGCCTTGACGGTTTGGGATGGATGATCATGGCAACCCCCTTCGCGCGATGGTTGTGAGCTTATCCTTGCCGCCACCGGGTTCGTATAAATTAAAAAACGCGTGTCACATCAATGTCATGTCATAAAATGAATCCCACGCGTGTTGACAATTGTTATGGATATTTTTGGTAAAACCCGTGAACTGGCCGGATCAGCGACGCATCCCGAATGCCCTTGCGGGGCCCGGTCAAGGCGAGAAGATGAAGGATGGGCTTTACCGGGCGCCGGTGGCGTTAAAAGGTCCCTCGAGGGAAGGGTTACAGGTGGGTTATGAAGGAGGCCCAGTAGCCCGTCCGGGGCCCGGTCATGGCAGAATATCCAAGGGTAGACGGATCAGGAGAGGATCACGCCAAAAAGATTTTCTAATGAAGGGAGGGGTTTGCGGGGAGTGGTCGAAGGGTGCTCCGGAGAGCCTTTCCATGCCCTCCACCCACCTGGGCTCCCGCCAGTTCTTGACCGGCAGGTCGCATATGGCCGAGGAGAGGTCCACGCCTCCCGCGGTCCCGAAGAGGCGGAGGCCCTCCGCGAAGGCGCTCTTCTCCAGGTTCTCCAGGGCCCTGCGCCGAACGGACCGGTAGGCCTCGGGGTGGGCGGGGACAGGCTTCAGGCTCCCCCTGACGGCCACCGCCTTCAGCTTCTTGGAGCCCATCACCGCGCCCAGACCGCATCGCGCCGCCAGGTCGCCGCGGTTGCTGACTATGCTGGCATATTTTACCAAATTCTCGCCCGCCGGCCCTATAGCGGACACGGCGGTCCTGGGGTCACCCACCTCCTCCTTCAGGGCCTCCTCGGCCTCGAAGGTTCCCCTGCCCCATAGGTGGGAGGCCTCGCGCAGCTCCCCGCCGTTCTCCGTCAGGAGGAGGTACACGGGACGCTCGGAGGCCCCGGTGATGACCATCCCCTCGTAGCCGGTTCCCCGCAGTTGCCGGGCGAAGGGGCCGCCCATGCTGGATTCGCCCCATATCCCGGTCTGGGGGGAGCGCCCGCAGATGGAGAGGCGGGAGCTTCCGGGGAGGCCGGTGCCGGACAGGGGACCGTTGAGGAAGATGAGGGGATTCAGGGGGGAAAGGGGCGGGGCCTCCCAGCCCCTTAACTGGAAGAATATGTAAGCAGCCAGCCCGGATCCGCCCAGGAATTTCCGGCACGCTTCCTCCTCCATCCGGCGCTCGGACATCTCGCCCGCGGTGAGGTCCACCCAGGTAGATTTCCCCGCCCATGAGACATCGGGATCACCTCCAGCGGCGGACTCGCTTTCAGGCCCCCGTCCGCAGGCGGGGGAAGAGTTCCCTCGCGTTGCGGTGGAACACCGCCTCCCGGGCGGAATGGTCAAAGCCCGGATACTCATTCAGACCGGCCACGGTGGCCGCCGCCGCCAGCTCGGGGGCAAAGGGGTAATCGCTGCCGAAGAGGATGTGCGAGTCGTTCACCAGCTCCTGCAGGGAGCGCAGGGCGAAGGGCGCCGCGGCCAGCGCGGTGTCGTAATAAAGCCGCTGCAGGTAGGCCAGGACGCCCTGCGGGACGTTCTCCTGGAGGCCGGGCCAGAACTGCCCCAGGGTTAGGCGCAGGGCGATGAAGGGGACGGTGCCTCCGGCGTGAGGGAGGATGATCCTCACGCGTGGGCACCGCTCCAGGGTCCCGTTGAAGAGCAGGGTGGCCACGGCGCGCGTGGTCTCGAAGACGAACTCGATGAGGGAGGGGGGAAGGCCGGTGCGCGGCACCTCGCCCTCCTCCGGGGTATGCGGATGCATGAAGACCACCGCCTCCCGGCGGTCCAGCTCCTCGAAGAGCGTGGCGTAGGACGGGTCGCCCATGTATCGCCCGGCCACGCTGCTCAGGAGGGCTATGCCGTCCAGCCTCAGCCGGTCCAGGGCATAGGCGGTCTCCTCCAGGGCGGCTTCCACGTCCGGCAGGGGAAGGACGGCGAAAGCTCCGAAGCGGCGCGGGTGCTCGCGCACCAGTCCGGCGAGGTACTCGTTGCAGGAGTGGGCCAGTTCCCTGGCCAGGGGAAGGTCGCCTATGAACACGCCGGGAGCAGAGACGGAGAGCATGGCCGTCTCGATGCCCTGCCGCTCCATGAAGGCCAGGGTCTCCTCCAGGTCCCAGGCGGGGATGGGCCGCCCTCCCACGCTCTCCACGCCCCGGGCGGCCAGGGCGGAGCGGTATTCCGGCGGAGCGACATGGTGGTGTATGTCGATCTTGGCCTGGCGGTCCATCATCCGTACTCGATGACCACCCCGGTCCCGCCCGCCGGGTAGGAGAAGTCGATGGCCTCCGTGGGGCAGATCTCCCAGCAGGCGGCGCACTCCAGGCAAAGTTCCTGGTAGCGCGGGGCCAGGCGGGCCTTGCCCTCCTTGACCGACCAAAGGTTGAAGGAGCAGACCATGGCACACAGCCCGCACCCGTTGCACTTGTCCTCCTCGTAGCGGATGAAATCACCCGTCTTGTCGGCGTCCACCCTCTTGACCAGCTTGGTGAAGTTCAGCTTGATGTCTTCCATCCCCCTCACCTCCTCGCATCGCTTACCCTGAGATCGATGCCGAAGTCCCGATCCTCGAGCGTGATTCTTTCCATGCGATCGTCTTTCCGCGTTTCTGCCGCCGGGAGCGGACCGTGTTCCAGCGAAGACCCCTTTTATGGCCGCTGGGAAATGATGCTGGGATCGGCCCACTCCTCATCCCTTCCGGCTCCGCTCGAAGACCTCCCGCGGCAGTGGGGCTTCCTGGTTCACCGCGGGGTCGAGGTAAGGAGCCAGGGATTTGGAAAGTTTTGCCACCAAGCGCAGGAAGGTGTTATCCGGCAGCTTGCCCAGGACCGGGATCCTGGGCTTCACAGAGAGGAGTATCCTCTTCACGTTCTTGGGCCAGATGCCCCGGGCCAGCGGGGCCAGGTAGGTGCGGCCGAAGTCGGCGAACTGCGGGGCCAGGTCCAGGAGATGCTCCAGGTGCTGGTTGAAGCAGTCCATGTGCGCGTCGCCCCAGTCGAAGACCACCGAGAAGGGGTGGAGCATGGAGAACTCCAGCAGGAGCTGTATCTGCCGGGCCATGAGCTTGGGGTCGAAGATGGTGCTGTTCCAGAGGTCCACGAACTCCGGCCCGAACTCGTGTTCCTTGCCCAGCGGGGAGGCCTTCCAACGTCGCTCGTACTCGGAGAGAGCCCTTTCCGAGGTGTCCCCGCGGGATATGGCCCAGGCGGCGGTCTCTGCGGCGATCTTCCCCGAGGTGAGGGCGTGCCAGATTCCCTCCGCCTCCAGGGGGCAGGGGAAGCCGGCGGCGTCCCCCACCAGCATCATGCCCCCGGTGTAGGTCTTGGGGGGCTTCTTCAGCCAGGGAAGGAGGTGGGCCTGGTACTCGCGGGGCTTGGCGTCGATGGCCCGGCACATGGCCTGGAAGGCCGGGAACTGCAGCACCTTCTTTACCATGTCCGTGGGCTTCTCGTCCCAGTCCTCCCGCAGCCACTGCCCGGCGCCGATGTGAAAGCCGTCGCGGAAGTTGACCTGGTAAGCGCCGTAGAGGGCGCCGAACCACACCCACTCCGCGTTGCCGATCACGTCGTCCATCTTGTCCGGGTCGGCGGAGAAGTCCAGTTGGGGGACCAGGGTGCAACCCCCGCCCCAGCGGTTGCGTATCCCCGACTTGCGGGCCATGGTGGACATGGCCCCGTCGGCGGCGATGACCACCTGGGCGTAGACGGGCTCGCCCTTCTCCGTGCGCACCCCCTTCACCTGCCCGTTCTCCATGATCACGTCGCTCACCAGGGTGGAGGTGCGCAGCTCGGCCCCCGCCTTCACCGCCAGGTCGGCCAGGAAGGGGTCCAGGTCCCGGCGGTAGATGCTGATGCCGTCCATGCCGTGGGGCCAGCGGTTGGCGCAGAGGTCGGACCCGGTGGTCCCGCAGCGGTAGCGGAGGCGGTTGTTCTCATCCACGAGGTTTATGACCACCATCTCCACCTTGCGCACGGAGGGCAGCCCCTGCAGGGCTTCCATGATCTCCGGAAAATCGCGCCACCAGCGCTGCCCCAAGCCGCATCCCGAGGAGTTCTTGTCCCCCGGCCTGCGCCCCCTCTCGAAGAAGACCGTCTTCAGCCCCAGCTCGGCCGCGGTCTTGGCGGCGTAGGAGCCGCCGGGACCGGCTCCCACCACCACCACATCCCACTTTTCCATCCGCAGTCACCTCCCTCAAGTCGTCGCTCGCTGCTCGTACCGACCTTTAATCCCCCGTCCGTTTACCGGTCCGAAACAGAGGTTTGTATCCTGGTCCGCCGCTCCACCTGGCGGGAGGATCCCCGGCTCTCCAGTCCCGCTTCCGGTGTCCCGATCCGCCGACCCCGACTCTTATGCTCCCGCCCATCTCACAGGTTCCCTTGTGCCCGGTACGGTGCGCAGCGATTCTCGGTTAAAGGGACTCCCGGCCCCGGGGATTGGAGCCCCGGGGGCGTATGGGGCGTCACCCACGCGATCGCCGTATCCCGCCCTGCACCCTTTGCGTTGCGCCGCCCCTTTCCAATTGCCGCCGCGGGAGAACCGCGGACATGAGCGCCGGCCCCGCGCTTTTTCCGATGCCGGTGCGCGACCGGATCGACCGCCGGCACCGGCCGTTCATCCCCTGCGCCCGGAAGGGTGTGCGCTTTGGCACGGCGGTAAGGTCCCCGGCTCCGAAGATCTTATAGGGCTGCGGAAGTTGCGGCGGTCAGGCCGTGAGGGGTGCGTTAAAAATTTTGCGATGGCTTACCGTTATTAACCTGTCAATCCTGGCCCCGTCCCTGGTTCGTGGTATCCATCGCCGAGGCGTCCGGCGGAAAAGAGCATCAGCCGGTTACCGGCCGGGGAAAACCGTGGACGGCGCCCCGCTCGCCGTCCCTCTTCCTGCCCCTCAGGAAGGAGGGCCGTCCTCCGTCCACCTGAACCTCTCCACCAGCCGGTCCAGCTTGGCCTTCAACTCCGGCTCCACCTTGGAGAAGTCGAAGTCCACCTCGTCGCAGTACATGCCGGTGTCCGCAGCGCGGTTGGTGTCCACCATGGCCGAGACCTTCTTCTGCCACTCGTTGTAATGGCCCATGAGGGGGCTCACGATCTTGCGCAACCGGGCGTCGGTGGCCGAGAGGGGTTCCATGCATTTCTCGATGGCCGCCACGGAGAACTCGATGAACATGGGCTCCAGGGAGGCCAAGTGCTTGGGGTCCCGGGCGTCGTACTGGAAGATCTCCTCGCAATGGGCCCACATGTTGCTCTCGTAGAGGGCCATGAAGGGGTTGTCCGCCAGGTCGTCCAGGATGCCGCCCCGCTCAATCCACTTGCGCTTGATGCTCTCCCCGATCTCCGCCCAGTCCAGCTGGGTATCCCAGGTGTCGTTGCGGTCCAGGGCGGTGGAGAAGAGCCCGCCCATGCGGAAGACCATGGGGATGGCCGTCACCCGGAAGAAGTTCATGAAGACCATGGAGCCGATGGCCGGCACCCCCATGGCCTCGATGGACAGCCCGTCGTGGTCGGCCAGGATGCGGCGCAGGGCGGCGTCCTGGTAAGCGATCTCCTCCTCGGAGGCCCCCACCAGCATGATCACGAAACCCCACTTCACGCCCCTGCTCAGCACGTCGCGCAGGCAGCGGGTCCCGGCGATGCGCCTCAGCAGGTGGGGGGCGAAGGTGTAGATGAAGGCGGCCACCGCGGTACGGGTGGCCAGGTAGCCCAGCTCCGCCTCCCCCACGCGGTACACGGCGTCGGCCAGTCGTTTGCGGTCCGGGAAGAAGCAGAGGTGGAAACGCACGTTCTCCGGGATCTCCGCCTTGGCGTCCAGGAGGAGCCCCCTGACGTTCACCCGGGAGGGGCCGGGCCAGGGGTAAAGCTTGAGGGCGCACTTGGTAAATACTCCCAGGCCGGAGAGGGCCCCCGTGGATCCGCGCATCAGACCTCGCAGGGAGGGGCCGGGGCCGTCGGGGGAGAACCATCCCAGCCCCGAATCGCAGGAGCCCACGCGGATCACTTCCCCATCGGGGAGTACCCACTCCGCACCCAGGAGGTTACGGTGGCCGTAGCTCATGTAGACACCGTCCCATCCTACTCCCCATCCCGAGGTGGCGCTGGCCAGAGGGGAGCAGGCGGGACCGGCCCCGATGATGTGGCAGTTGAGGCCCCGCTTCATGGCCTCCGCCTGCAGCTGGGCTCCGCACACATAGGGCTCCACCAATGCGTACATGTTCTTCTCGTCAATTTCCAGGATACGGTTCATGCGCCGCAGGTCTATCTGTACTACGTTGTCGTAGGTGGGTCCGGAATACACGCCCCAACCGGTGGAGAAGGCCTTGAACTTGAGGCCGTGGCGGTTGCAGGCCCGTACCACCTCCTGCACCTCCTCGGTGGAGGAGGGGAGCACCACGGCCACGGGGCGCTTCACCCACTTAGCCGGATCGTCGTTGATGGTGGGCTGCCAAGCGTAGCCGTCCAGGACCGCCGGTTCGCGGGAGACGTTCTCCGCTCCCACCGCGTTTTCCAGATCCCTGTAGGCGGCTTCCGATATCTCCTTCCAGGTCTCGAGAGTGGCGGTGGTCATACTTCATTCCCCCTCATAGCCCTCTTCCCGCCTTCGTCCAAACAACGTTTTTTCTTCCGTGGACCTCGCATTGGTTACTATCTATGTCGCCCTCACGCTCCCGGCGAGGGCCATGCGGCCTCTTCCCGCCCTCCCGGTCACCGGAGCCATCCCGGGGTGTGGATCACGTTCCTGGGGCGGATTTCCGTTTCCGGAAGGCCGCTTTCTTTACGGGCCCGTGCGGCCCGCTTCACACGCGCTCTTTTTCCGCGATCCCCGCCGCTTGGAGGACCAGGTCCACCAGGTCGTAGACGGGGAGTTCCGCCCCCATCTCCTGGGCGGCATCCCGCAGGACGCGCACGCACCACGGGCAGGCGGTGGCCAGTCCCTCCGCGCCCGTGGCCAGGGCCTCCTCAATCCTCTCCCTCGCCGTCCAGGAGGCGAAGTCGGGGAAGGCCTCGTAAACCCCGCCCCCCGCCCCGCAGCACCAGGCGTACTCCCTTATGCGCTCCATCTCCACCAGCTCGGCGCCGGGAAGGGCGCGGATGAGGTTGCGCGGGGCCTCGTAGATTCCCTTGCGCCCCGCCCTCTTCATGGACATGGGGCGCTGCAGCTTGTCTCCCTTCCACTCCCCCAGGAAGGGCTCCCCCATCCTCCCCAGGTGGCAGGGGTCGTGGTAGGTGAGGAGGAAGGGCACTTCCTCACGGAAGCGGAGCCTCCCCTCCAAGATCAGCCTCTCCAGAAGCTGGGTTATGTGCAGCACCTCGCAGGGGATCTCCTTGCCCATGCGGGGATAGAGGTAACGGAAGTGGGCGTAACCGTCGGCGCACGGAGTGACCAGGATGCGCGCCCCGGAGGCCTTCACTCGGGAAAGGAGATCCTCGGCGTAGTTCTCCGCCTCCCCCCGGAAACCCAGCTCGTAGGCCCGGCCCCCGCAGCAGGACTCCTCGGCCCCGGCTATTCCCACCTCCAGCCCCGCCTCCAGGAGCAGGCGGGCGGCCCCGCGCACGGTATCCCGGAGGTCGGGGTCGTAGGAGTAGCGGCAGCCGGCGTGGAAGAGGACCTCGCACCTCTCCCGGTTGATGTCCTTGAGCGGCAGGCCCTCCGCCCATTCCCCCCGCTTGGCCTTGGGCTCCCCGAGCACGTTGTCCTCCCGCTTGAGGGCGTCGATCGCCGCCATGTGCTCCACCATGAGGAACCCCTGCTCCACGCAGTGGGCGCGCAGCTCCAGGAGCACCTCGGTCAGGTCGATGTCGTCGCGGTACACCTTGCAGGCGGTGTCGCAGGCCCCGCAGAGCTGGCAGCGGTAGACGATCTCCGCCACATGGTCGTTGAGCTCCGAGCGCCCGGTGAGCATGGAGAGACCTATGATCATGCGCCCCGATCCGGAGTAGGCGTGGAAGTTGTAGCGGCAGATGGAGGGGCAGTTCTTGGCGAAGCGCCAGCTCTTGATCTGGTTGAAGGGGACCCACTTGCAGGAGGAGCAGCGGGAGCAGCCCTCCATGTCCCTCTGGTAGTCGGAAAGCGCCATCTCAAGACACCCCCTCGATCTCAAAGCACAGTTTGCCCCGGTTGAGGACGTGGTCGGGATCCAGCATGTCCTTGACCTTGCGCAGCACCCGCACCGTGTCGGGGCAGCGGGCGTAGGCCAGGTCGGACCACGCCCCGTAGGGCCGGGAGAAGAAGGCCCCCGCCTCGGAGAGGGCCCGGGAGGCGGAATCGAAAAGCTCCAGGGCCTTGGGCCGGTCCTCGGGGTTGAAGTAGATGGTGAACTCCAGGTGGGCGTTCCTCCCCTGCTGGATGGGTTGGATGTAGATACCGATGCGCTGGGTGGGGTAGCCGAACCTCTCCGCCTGGGCTTCCATGACGGATATGAAGCGCGGCGCCTGGTCCAGCGTGGTTAAGAAGAAGATGTCCAGAAAGTCGCCCTTGGGCCTCATCTTGTAGTAAGGCTCGGGGGATGGGGAGGCGAGGATTCTTTCCATCTTCTTCCAGGAACAACCCGGGACCTCCGCGGTCGCCGAAACCCCTGCGGCCTGGGCATGGCGGGCCAGGTCGCGTTCCTGGTAGGCCACCCGCTCCTCGGGGAGGTACTGGTACCCGGAGACCCCATAGACCACGGTGAAGGGGGCCTGCTCCCCGGCCAGGTCGGGAATCCGCTCCGGGTCCTCGGAGACCATGGTGGCCAGGGCGTAGGAGTTGAGGATGAGCCACTCGTCCCCCAGGCGGGGGCGGAGAGCCCGGTAGGTGAAGTCGATGAGCCTCTCCAGCTTGGCGTCGGGGACGAAGCGGATCCTGTGGATTTCGGGCTTCACCTCCAGCTTGAGAGAGCACCAGGTCACCGCGGCCATGGTCCCCTGCGATCCCTGCACCACGCGCACGAAGTCCGTCTGGGCCGGTCCCATGGGGTTCTTCTGGGCCGCCCCTGCCGCCCACTGCTGCTCCAGGGTCCCGGGACCGGCCGCCGACCCGGTGCGGAAGAGGTCCCCGGTCCCGAAGACCAGCTCGGTGCAGAGCATGGGGTCGGTCATGTCCCAGTGGTACTTGGGGATGATGATGGGCTCCCGCTCCAGGCAGGAGGCCAGGACGGACTTCCCCCGCTTGGGGAGCAGGGGCATGAGCACCTTGAGGCCCAGCTTGTCCACCTCGGGGATGAGCCTCTCGTAGGTCACCCCGGCCTCGATGAGGGCCACCTTGTTGCGGCGGTCCAGGCGGACGATCTTGTCCATACGGGACATATCCACGATGATCCCCTCGCCCCGGGGGATGGAGTCCCCCCGCAGGCGGGGCGGGGCCGAGGAGGAGAAGACCAGGTTGTACCCCTCGGCCCGGGCCAGCTTGACGAGTTCCCGCACCTCGCGGGTGTCCGCGGGGCGCACCACGGCCAGGGGTTCTCCCCCCTCCACCGTCCCGGCCTTCCGGTAGGTGGAGAGGAGGTCCTCCGCGGTGGAGACGTTCTCGTTTCCTACCACTGAGGCCAGTTTCTCGAGGAGCATGTTCAGCTCGGCCATCGTTCACACCCCCTCACGCCGCCCGGCGGAGCTTGGAGACCGCGGCCTTCACCCTCTCCGGAAGGGAGGGAGGGGCCTCCCCGGTAAGGGTCCTCTTGATGGAGTCCGCCATGCGCCGGGCCATGAGGCCCTGCACCTTGTCGGAGGAAAGGAGCCGGGCCGCCAAGCGCATGAGGCGGTCGTTGTTCAGATACTTGAGCAGCGGACCCACCCGGTCCAGGAGGCGGTCCACCTTCATCACCGTCTCCTCCCTGGCCTCGTCCATGCGGTTGAGGAGGTCCCCCATATCCGCGCCCGTCTCCTCCATGACCATCTCCAGGGCCTTGCCCTGTACGGACATGAACTTGTCCAGCACGCCGTTGCGGTAGGCGCACTGCATGACCCAGAAGACCTCCTGGGGGTCTATGGCCATCCCGATCACCTCCCGTAGGGTTTAAACGGCCGCCGGTCCTCAAACCCCCACGCCCCTTTCGGGGATGCGGACCTCGGTCCCTAAGAGCATGAACGTCACCGGGACGTCATGACCGAGGTCCGAGCCGGCTTTTCCGCCCCGTCCGGGGCGTCCGCGCCGGTGGTAATAAAATCCCCATTTTCAGAACCCCTTAATCGCCGGAGGTTTCCACATCCCCCGTGCACCGGTCGATGGTTTCGCCCTCGGCCATTCCCGCGCATACCCCTTGATTCGCCACCGCTGGGGTCCCTTGTTTACTGGCAATTTCTTACAGTATAAGCCAGATCCCCAGAACCGCCCCGTGTGGTCGCGGGTCCCATCGGAGCTTGAGGCCTCCACGCGCCACCGGGGGCCGGGGTCGCCCCCCTAACGAGATCTCGCCCCCTTCCCCGAGGCGGCTCCACGGTCCGGGGCGACGAAGGCCACCTTATATCACCCTCTCCTCCCGCAGGAGCAGGGCCAGCTTCTCCCCCGCCTCCGCCGGGGAGTCGGCCTCCACCAGGCGGCACCTCCTCTCCCGGCGGGGAGGCTCGAGGGATACGGTCTCCACCCAGGATGGGGGGAGGTCCACCCCCAGATCATCCGGCCTCAGGACCCTCTGGGGCAGCTCCTTGGCCGCCCGGATGGCCTGCAGGCTGGGATAGCGCAGGTCTCCTATCTCGCCGCTCACCGTGACCAGGGCGGGGAGGGGACATTCCACCACCTCGTAGCCGTCGGAGAGGACCCTCTCCACCACTACCTTCCCGTCCGAAACCTCCACCCTCTGGGCCAGGGTCACGGCGGGCAGGCCCAACAGCTCGGCCACGCCCAGCCCCACCACCCCGGCGTTGGTGTCCGAGGCCTGCCTCCCGCAGAGGACGAGGTCGAAGGGATCCAGGGTGCGCAGGGCGGCGGCCAGGAGGGCGGCCGTCTTCCGTGAGTCCAGGAGCGCCTGGTCCAGGGAATCGTCCTCCAGGAGGACGGAGGCGTCGGCCCCCGAGGCCACGGCCTTGAGTATCACCGCCCGGGAGAGGTTCTTCCCCGCGGAAAGGAGGGTTATGGTCCCCCCCAGACGCTCCTTGATGCGGATGGCGGCCTCCAGGGCGTTTTCGTCGAAGGGGTTGATTACCGGGGGGATCCCCCTGGCCACCACCCTTTTCTCCGCCGTCTTCACCTCGAAGGAGGAGGGGGGACCCTCAGGGTCGGGGACCATCTTGGCCAGGACGACGATGTGCGGGCCCATGCCTTCCCCCTCTCACTCCGAGACCAGTTCCCTCACCTTGGTGAGGAAGGCGGGGAGCACCTCCCGCCAGTCCCCCACCACCCCGTAATCCGAGACCTGGAAAATGTAGGCCTCCGGGTCGCGGTTCACGGCCACGATCTTTCCGGAGTCCGCCATCCCCGACAGGTGCTGGCTGGAGCCGGAGATGGCCACGGCGATATAGAGGTCGGGAGCCACCACCTTTCCGGTGATGCCCACCTGGCAGGTGGTGGGGGCCCAACCGGAATCCACCGGGGGGCGGGAGGCTCCCACCGCCCCGCCCAGGGTCCGGGCCAGCTCCCGCAGGACCTCGAAGCCCTCCTCACCGCCCATGCCCCTTCCCCCGGAGACCACCACCCGGGCCTCCTCCAGGGGGCACTCCGCGGCCTCCAGGCGGTGCCTCTCCCGGACCAGCACCCTGGTCTCCCCCGGCGGATCCAGGGGGAGGGGAACCGGCTCTTCCCCGGTGTGGGTGGGGGGGAGGGCCTCCCCGACCCTGGATCTCACCGTGGCCAGGGCCAGGGGGGTGGTGACCCTTACCCCGGCCAGGGCGTTCCCCCCGTAGACCGGCTTGGTGAAGAGGAGTCCTTCCTCATCCGCCCGCACCCCCACGCAGTCGGTGACCACCCCCGCCTCAAGGGAGAAGGCAAGGCGGGGCAGGAGGTCCTGGCCCAAGGGGGTGTGCCCGGCGAGGACCACTCCCTCCCCTCGCTCCCGTAAGAAGGGCTTGAGCACCCGGGTCCAGGCCTCGGGGTTGTAGGGGGAGAGGGAGGGGTGGTCCAGGTAAAAGACCCGGTCGGCTCCCCGGGAGGCCAGCTCTCCGCAGGCCTCCTTCACCCCGCTTCCCAAGACCACCGCCCACACCTCACCCCGGGGTGAAGCCAAGCGCCTCCCCAGTCCCAGGAGCTCCAAGGTGATCCGGGAGGGTCTACCTACCTCCTCCATCTCGGCGATCACCGCGACCTTGCCGTTAGCGCCTCCCATTCACGCCTCCACTCTTCCCTCTTTTATGCTTCCAAGTCCTATTTGCGCATGCCACGTTCGGCCGCTTGGCGTGCGATCCTCCGGCGAGGGAAAAGGCCCGGGGCTTCAATCCGAGCGGGTGTCGAACATGGAGATCTGTCCCCGGTCGGCAGACCAGGGGTTGTACTAGGCCGGCTTCTCCTTCCCCCGATCTTGGCGTGGAACACGGAAACCCGTCCCCCACCGGCATACCGTTTACCCTCCCGAAATAAACGGGGCGGCCTCCCTCCAGCTGCGTGTGTGCCGTAAAGAAAGCCGCCTCGTAAATGTGACTGATAGTCATCTTATACCATCATGAGGGGTTTAAGTCAATCAAAATCTTGGAATTTGTATGTTGTGGATTTCCCGGACTGATTATCAGTCGCCAACATGAAAAAAACGTGTCCCCGTCCATGACCTGCATCCTGTTTGCGGAGGCGGAGCAAGCGGTATAAATGTTATCAAGAGCACGCGGTGCGGGTCGGCAAGACGGATGCCCTGCGGGCCGTTTTATTTCGAGAAAGGAGTGAAGGGAAATGCTTTCCGAGAAGATGCAGGAGGCCCTCAACGACCAGATGAAATGGGAGTTCTACTCCGAGTTCCTCTACCTGGCCATGGCCGGTTACTTCAAGTCCCGCAGCCTGGACGGGTTCGCCAACTGGATGACCGTCCAGGCGGAGGAGGAGCGCACCCACGCCCTCATGTTCTTCAACTACATCGCCGAGGCCGGGGGACGCCCCGAGATCAGGGCCTTCGACCAGGTGGAGAACGAGTACCCCTCGGTTACCGATGTCTTCCGGACTACCGTGGAGCACGAGAAGGTGGTCACCCGGCGCATTAACGACCTCATGACCCTGGCCCAGGAGGAGAGGGACCACGCCACGGCCAACTTCCTGGCCTGGTTCGTCAAGGAACAGGTGGAGGAGGTGGCCTCGGCCCAGAAGATCCTTGACCAGCTGGAGCTGGTCAAGGAGGACGGCCACGCCCTGATGATGCTGGACCGCGAGCTGGCCCAGAGGGTCTTCACCCCTCCCGCCGCGGCGGCGGAATGATTCCCGCGGGAGCGGGCAGGGCGGCCGGGCCGGGAGGCGAGGGGCCACCGGCCTTGACACCGTAGGACGGGGAATGGGCGCCTTTCGAGGCGCCCTCCTTTGTCGTCCCGGAGAGCGGCGGCCGGGCTTACCGTGTTTCCCCTCCCCGTACTCTGGGGGGACAAACGGATAAGCGTAAAGGACGCTCTCGCCTTCGAGCCCCCCATACCCCGGTGGTGGTCGGAAGCAGCGAGGGAGGGGAGGCGGAAGGAGCCGCCGCCTCCATGCGTGCGGGCAACCCACTTGGCCTGGCGCCTGCAGGGCGGGGATGCCGTTTTACCGCCTTTCTTCGGAAATCACTCGATGGGAGGGGATCCCCGTTATGCGGGAGCGCGGTTCTTGGCGCCGGTCATCATCTCTTATCCCCCGCAGAGCGGCCTTCCCGGAGGGCGCCCCCTCTTCCCGGGAGTGGCCTCCCCGGGGGTCATCTGGTATAAATAGATAAGCCCTGGGCGGCGGCCGGAGGCCCTCCGCCGAGACGAGCCAGGATACGAGGCGGACATGAACGTTCTATTCGTCCACTCCGAGGAGGACGCCTACTCGCCGGAAAAACCCCTGGAGATCCAGGAACGCGTGCAGTTCGGCATCTCCTACATCTCCTCCTTTCTTAAAGCGAACGGGCACCGGACCTCCCTGGTGGTCCTCTGCCGCGAGACCCCTCACCTGTTGGAGGAACACATCCTTTCCTTCCAACCCGGCCTGGTATGCTTCACCGCCGTCTACACCGAGTACCTTTTCCTGTCCCGGGTAGCCGCAGGGGCCAAGAAGAAACACCCGGAGGTATTTTTCCTCCTGGGCGGGCCTCACGCCTCCCTGAACCCCGACCGCTGCCTGGAGGAGTCGCCGTTCGACGCCGTGTGCGTGGGCGAGGGGGAATACCCTACCCTGGAACTGGCGGAACAGCTGGAAAGGGGGCGCTTCCCCTCCGGCATCCCCAATCTCTATATCCGGCGGCCGGACGGCACGGTGGAGAGGAACGCCCCCCGTCCTTTCCTCGAGGACCTGGATTCCCTCCCCTTTCCCGACCGCGAGATGTGGACGCCTTGGGTGGCCAACCCCTCCTCCCGCCCTTCCATCCTAGTGGGAAGGGGTTGCCCGTTCAGCTGCACCTATTGCTGCAACCATGCCCTGCGGAAGGTGGCGCCGGGCCGGTACGTGCGCGTGCGCAGCCCGGAGAACATCGTGCGGGAGCTGGAGGACATGAAGGAGAAAGACCCCTCCTTCGCCGAGGTCTACCTGGAGGTGGAGACCCTGGGGGCCAAGAGGGAATGGGCCCTCGAGCTATGCTCCGAGCTGCGAAAGCTCAATTCCCGGCTGGAGGTCCCCATCGCCTTCGGGGCTAACCTCCGTGTAACCCCCAACGCCGATTACGAGGAGCTCTTCTCCGCCTTCGCCGAGAGCAACTTCCGCTTCGTGAACATCGGGCTGGAGTCGGGCAGCGAGAGGATCCGCCGCCAGGTGCTGAAGCGGATCTATTCCAACCAGGACATCATCCGGACGGTGGAGACGGCCAGGAGGCACGGGCTCCAGGTGGGAATGTACAACCTCATCGGCCTCCCCGGGGAGACGCCCGGGGATTTCCGGGAGACGGTGCGGGTGAACCGCGTTTGCCAGCCCGACTGGTTCCTGCTCTCCGTCTTCTTCCCCTACCCGGGGACGGAACTCTACGAGAGGTGCCGGGAGAAGGGGCTCCTGGAGCGGGATCCCGACCCCACCCTGGAGAGGAGGAAACCCGCCCTTCACCTGCCAGGATTTTCCAAGTGGCAGGTGGGTTGGCGGCGGGCCTGGTTCCCCTTCATGGTCTATCGAGGACACCGGCCGCTCTCGGAGTGCCTGTGGCTGGTGGCCATGGCGGAGATATATAGTCACCGGCCTCTCATCCGCCTCCACCGCGCTCTCACCGACGGAAGGTCGCGGAAGACGGGGAGGTGGCACCGGGAATCACCGGAGGCCAAGTTCCATCCGGGCCTGGCGGGACCCGGCGGAAAAGAGGCTTCCGGTTCCGGGAGTCGATGCCCGGGTAGACGGGGGAGTTTAATGTCGGTTAGATAACGGCAGAAGGCCGCTTGGCGCAGGGGAGGAGCGGAAGGCGGTCACCCGAGCTTCCGCCGTCCGAGGGGAGAGGAGCACGCTCCACGGAACAGGAAGGCCGCATGTTCCGGGAGGCGTGGTCGGAACCAGGAGGGAGGTGAGAAGAGAGTTGGCCCGGCATGTGCACCAGCCCATAGGGGAGGAAATTAGAAGTATCGCTGGATACTACATGGTCCTCGAGGAGGGCGTGTTAAAATATAGGGACCGTGAAGTCCTGTACCTCCTGGAGGCTGCGGCGGCGGACACCTCCTGCTGCGGAGGGGCGGGCATGGGATTCATCATGGTCCCCGGCTACATAAGGGAGCTGCGGGCGGGAAAGAACGAGGACGGCCTCTGGGTATCGGAGGTCGACCGCGTGGAGGACGAGGGGGATCGGAGGGAGATAACCCGGGAGCTGAGAGCCAGGCACCCGGGTTTCCAACAGATAATCTTCGCCTGAGGGATCGAGGTCGCGACAGGACAGGGTTCGACCTTCATCGACAGAAAGAGAAGAGGGAAGGGAGGAAGAGATGGTTGGGATCGGCTCCTTCGGCGGCTACGTGCCCCGCTACCGGCTGAACCGCATGATCATCTTCGGCAGCATGGGCTGGCTGAACCCGGTGATCATCACCAACGCCCGCGGGGAGAAAGCCGTGGCCAACTTCGACGAGGACTCCATCACCATGGCCGTGGCCGCGGGCATGGACTGCCTGCGGGGGGTGGACCGTCAGGGCATCGACGCGGTCTACTTCGCCACCACCACGGCCCCCTACAGGGAGCGGCAGAACGCCAACATCGTGGCCGGGGCCCTGGGGGCGCGGGACGAGATCCGTTCCGCCGATTTCACCGGCTCGTTGAAGTCCGGGACCAGCGCCCTGCTCTCCGCCCTGGAGTTCGTGGGCTGCAACGGGGGAAAGGCGGTGGTCTGCGCCGCCGACTGCCGGCTGGGCAAGATGGCCTCCACCCAGGAGATGGTCTTCGGGGACGCCGGGGCGGCGGTGATGGTCTCCGACTCGGAGGTCATCGCCGAGTACAAGGGCTCCTTCTCCGTGTCCCACGACTTCGTGGACCACCTGCGGGGGGCCAACACCAAGTACGACCGCATGTGGGAGGAGCGCTGGATACGCGACGTGGGCTACCAGCAGTTCATCCCCCAGGCGGTGCAGGGGCTGTGCGCCAAGTACGGGATGAGCCCGGCCGACTTCGACCGCATCATCTACCCCTGCTACTACGGCGGCGCCCGCAAGAACATCAACAAGGCCCTGCAGGTGGAGCAGGAGAAGGTCCAGGACGACATGCTGGCCACGGTGGGCGACTCCGGCAGCGCCCATCCCCTGCTCATGCTGGCCGCGGCCCTGGAGACGGCCAAGCCGGGGGAGAAGATCCTCCTGGTAAGTTATGGAAGCGGATGCGACGCCCTGTGGTTCGAGGTCACGGAGAACATAACCAAGATGCAGGATGGGCGGGGCGTGTCCCGCTGGCTGGCCCGCCGCGCCGATCTGGACAACTACCAGAAGTACCTGGTGTGGAGGGGCATGGCCCCGGCGGAGACCGGGATCCGCGGGGAGACGGACAAGGAGACCCGCTGGTCCCTGGTGTGGCGGGAGCACAAGGCCATCCTGGGCCTGTGGGGGAGCAAGTGCCGCAAGTGCGGAACGCAGCAGTACCCGCCGCAGCGCATCTGCATCAACCCCGACTGCCAGGCCCTGGACGAGATGGACCCCGTGTACCTGGCGGACAAGGGCGGGACGGTGTTCACCTACACCGGGGACATGCTGGCCGCCTCGGTCAACCCGCCCGCCATCTACGGGAACGTGAACTTCAACGGCGGCGGCCGCACCCTCATGGACTTCACCGACTGCACGGTGGAGGACCTCTCCGTGGGCATGCCCGTGGAGTTCAGCTTCCGCATCAAGTTCTACGACCCCAAGCGGGACATCACCAACTACTTCTGGAAAGCCGTACCGGCGGTGGGGGAGGTGAAGTGAGATGGCCGAGGGAATCCGGGACAAGGTGGTCATCCTGGGCATGGGGTGCACCAGGTTCGGGGAGCGTTGGGATGCCGGTTCGGACGACCTCCTCATAGAGGCCCTGACCGAGGCCCTGCAGGACGCGGGCATCGAGAAGAAGGACATCCAGGCGGCCTGGCTGGGCATCCACATCGACGAGATAAACATCGGGAAGGGAGCGACCTACGCCAGCGGGGCCCTGCACACCCCCTTCATCCCCTTCACCCGGGTGGACAACTTCTGCGCTTCGGGGACTGAGGCCTTCCGGGGGGCCACCTACGCCGTGGCCTCGGGGGCCTGCGAGATAGCCCTGGCCATCGGGGTGGAGAAGCTCAAGGACACCGGGTACGGAGGGCTTCCCGACAGCCCGGCCTTCGGGCAGGAGGCGGTGATGATCGGCCCCAACGCCACCGCGCCCGGGATGTTCGCCCAGCTGGCCACGGCCTACGCCGCCAAGCACAAGATCCCCATGGACAAGCTCAAGGAGGCCATCACCCACGTCTCCTGGAAGAGCCACCAGAACGGGGCCAAGAACCCCCGCGCCCACCTGCGCCGGGCGGTGACCAAGGAGCAGATCATGGGGGCCCCCATGGTGGCCTACCCGTTGGGCCTCTTCGATTGCTGCGGGGTGAGCGACGGGTCGGCGGCGGCCGTCGTGTGCACCCCGGAGGTCTTCAAGAAGCTCAAGCCCAACGAGCCTATGGTCAAGGTCAAGGCCCTGCAGATCTCGGTGAGCTCCGGCGAGGAGGCCATGTTCACCCGCTGGGATGGGGCGGGCATCATCACCACCCAGACGGCCTCCCGCAAGGCTTACCAGGAGGCGGGCATCAAGGACCCCCGCAAGGAGATCTCCATGATGGAGGTGCACGACTGCTTCTCCATCACCGAGCTGGTGACCATGGAGGACCTGGGCATCTCCCCGCCCGGCAAGGCGCCGGAGGACATCCTCAACGGCTTCTTCGACCTGGACGGGCAGATACCCTGCCAGCCGGACGGGGGACTGAAGTGCTTCGGCCATCCTATCGGGGCCTCGGGGATCCGCATGATCTACGAGATCTACAACCAGCTCCTGGGGCGCTGGCCGGAGGACCGGGCGGTGAAGAACCCCAAGTTCGGTTTGACCCACAACCTGGGCGGGGTTCCCACCCAGAACGTGTGCTCGGTGGCCATCTTCGGGATAGACTGACCCGGGATCGCGGTCAGGCCCCGGGTTGGATGACCCGGTAGGGTCAGGGAACACGAGGGAAACACTTGGCCCGGACCGGACGGTGCCGTCGTGCCGGTCCGGGCTTTCCCGTCCCCCCGGCGGCAGGCGGGGACCGAGGATGGCTTCTCCAGTCACTCGCCCCGGAATCTCGGCTCCCTTTTCTCCAGGAAGGCCCGCACCGCTTCCTGGAAGTCGCGGGTGGTCTCCGCCAGCAGCACCTGGTCGCTGTCCATGTGCATGACCGCCTCGTCCAGGGCTCCGGTCACCGCGTTCACGCTGCGCTTGATCATCTGCACGGCCACCGGGGCGCGGGCGGCGTAGGCCTCGGCCGTCTCCAGCGCCCTCTCCAGGAGTTCTCCCGGGGGGACCACCTCGTCCAGGAAGCCCCACCCCAGGAGGGTCTCGGCGTCCAGCCTCTCCCCCAGCATGAGCCAACGCTTGGCCCTGGAAGGGCCTACCAGGTGGACGCACAGGGGGAGGCTGACCCAGGAAAGGGGTATGCCCAGGCTGCTCTCCGGGTACCCGATGCGGCAGTCCGCGGCTCCCACCCGGAAGTCCAGGGCGGAGGCGATGCAGGCCCCGCCTCCCATGGCCGCCCCGTTGACGGCGGCGATGGTCACCTGGTCCATTTCCCGGAGGGCCCGGATCATGCGAGGGCCGAGGTGGAAGAGGCGCCGGCGGTACAGGAGGGGGGCGGAGAGGGATTCCGCGTGTTCCGGGTCCCGCAGGTCGATGCCCACGCAGAAGTGCTTTCCCGCCCCGGTGAAGACCACCGCCCGGGTCTCCGTATCCTCCCGGAAGGAGAGGGCGGCGTCCTCCAATTCCCGCATCATCTCCACGCTGAGGGCGTTCCCGCGATCCGGGCGGTTTAGGGTGACCACGGCCACGTGACCCCTTCTCTCCACCGCCAGGTTTAGATATGACACCGGCCCCACCTCCGTTCCCGCTCCACGACCTCCCTTCATGCACCGCGGGAAGAGGGATATGGACGGCGGGACTGGCCCGCCCTTCCGTGACCCTCACCCGGGAAGGATTATAATGTTACCTGCCCCTGTCCTTCAGCCTGGCATGCGAGGAGGTGCCCATGGATGAGCTGGTGAACCGCTGGATAGCCACCCTGGCGCGCGTGCGCCTCATCACCTACCTGAACTGAAACCAGGCCACCTTCGGTACCCTGGTAGGGTACCTGGGATTGACCGACCGCAGCGCGGTGAAGGCCGCCTGTCCCCTGGAAGGAGGAGGGGTGAGCGAGGGTTCCACCTGCGGGGTGGTCTCGGGGGGGTGCATGTCCCTGGCCCTGGGACACCTGGGGGACCTCCTGGAGGGCGATGAGGGAAAGGTGGAGGCCCTCTACAGGCGCCTGCGCGACTACACCGCCTGGTTCGAGGAGAGTTTCGGGAGCACCCTGTGCCGGGACCGCTGCGGGGCGGATCTCCGGAAGGCCTCCGGCTTCGCCGATTACATCCTCACCGGCAAGGTCCTCACCCGCTGCGTGAACCACATCGGCAAGGCGGTGGAGAAGCTCATCGAGATGGTCAACCTTCCCCTGGATGAGAGGGAGGAACGCGAGGGCGGGGAGGCATCCGCAGGGGCGGCCGCCGCCCCGGTTGCGGGTGGCGCGGGGCTCCCGGTCGGGGGGCTTTGCGCCGCTCCGGTCCTGCATCGCATCCGGGAGGAGACCGGGAAAGGGAACCGTTTCCTGGAAGATATATCCATGGCCCTCGACGGGGGGATAGGCCTCTCCGGTGGCCTCTGCGGGGCCCTGGCGGGTGCCCTCCTTCCCTTGGGCGAGGTTTGGGGTATAGATCCCCGCTCGGAGGGCGTTTTCGGGACCCTGCGCTTCTTCGTGCGCGGCCACCTTAACCTCTACGCGGGCAGGGGGAGGAAGGGGTTGTGGTCTGTGGGGAACCCCTTGGTACGGGGGTTCCGGCGCCGCTTCGGCTCCCTGGAATGCCGGGAGCTCACGGGCCGGGAATTCGGGAGCCGGGATGATCTGGAAGATTATGTAAGAGAGTCCGAGGTGTGCCGGGAGATCCGGGATTGGTGCGTGGAGGAAGCGTTGAGGATACTTGGGTGAGGGGCGGGGGCCCTCGGGGAGGTGTTCGCGTTTGACGGTAGCGGTGATCCGGGCGGAAGGGCCACGGGAGGCGAGGAGGGCCATCGAACTTCTGGGAGGGATGGGAAGGTTCGTCTCCCCGGGCGAGAAGGTCCTGGTGAAGCCGAACATCTGCGCCGCCAAGACCAGCGAGAGCGGGGCGGTCACCGACCCCGAACTGGTGGCCGAGGTCTGCTGCATGGCGGCGGAGGAGGGGGGCGAGGTGGTGGTGGGAGAGAGCCCCATACACCCCTTCCGCTCCTCCCGCGTCTTCCCCCGCGCCGGGTACGGCGATTTCCAAGAGCGCTACGGGTTCCCCCTGCTCGACCTGGACGCCGCGGAGAAAGTGGAGATCCGCATACCCGGCGGCATGGTGGTCAGGGAGGAGGTGGTGGCCAGGCCGGTGCTGGAATGCGACGCCCTGATCAACGTGCCGGTGATGAAGACCCACCTCCAGACGGTGGTATCCCTGGGCCTCAAGAACCTCAAGGGCGTGGTCCCCACCAGGGACAAGCTCATCATCCACCTCCGCGGCCTGGACCAGGGCATCGTGGATCTCAACACGGTGATCAGGTCACGCCTGGTGGTGGTGGACGGGCTGGTGGGCATGGAGGGCGCCCTGGGGCCCACCAACGGGAGGCCGGTGAGGCTGGGGGTGATCGTGGCCGGGGACAACGTGGTGGAGGTGGACGCCACCTGCGCGCGCATCATGGGAGCGGACCCCCGGGAGATCCCCCACATACGCCTGGCGGCGGAGAGGGGCCTGGGTCGCCTGGAGGGATACGAGGTCCTGGGGGACGGCGTGGAGGCGGTCCGGAGGGAATTCGAACTGCCGGCGCGCCCGGACTTAAACCGCTTCATGATCTCGGGTATCCTGCTTCGGATATACGATCTTATACGTCGCCCCCTGGATCGCCTTTTAGGTCGCTCCCCCACCTTCCGCTTCGGGGAGGTGCGGCTGGAGGCGGAGAGATGCGACGGGTGCCGGATCTGCGTGAGGGCCTGTCCCGTGGAGGCGGTATCCATGGAGGGGAACCTTCCGAGGATCGACGCCCGGAGCTGCATCGCCTGCTTCTGCTGCGCGGAGGCCTGTCCCCGCGGCGCCCTGTCCCGAGCCTGAGGAGCCGGCATGAAGCTGGAAAAGAAGGCCTACGCCGTGATGTTCGAGAAGGAGGACGAACACTGGTGGTTCGTGGGCCGGCGCAAGGTTCTCGGCGCCCTACTGGACGGGATCGGCCTTGGTGACGGATGCCGGATCCTTGACGTGGGCTGCGGCACGGGGGGGAACTTACCCTTCCTCTCGCTCTATGGGGAGGTGGAGGGGTGCGATTATTCCGAGGAGGCGGTGCGCTTTTGCCGACTGCGGGGACATCAACGGGTCATGGAGGCCAGCGTCTACGACCTCCCCTATCCCGATTCCTCCTTTGACCTGGTCACCTGCCTGGACGTAATCGAGCACCTCCGCCTCGACCTGCCCGCCCTCCTGGAAATGAAGAGGGTCCTAAAGCCCGGAGGATACCTCCTCCTCACCCTTCCCGGCCGTCCCGAGCTCTACAGCGATTTCGACTGCCTGGCCGGCCACCTCCGCCGTTACACCCCCGGGGAAGCGAGACGCCTCCTGGGTGCCGCCGGCATGCGCCCGCTGCGCATCACCTCCTACACCGTCCTCGTCCAGCCCCTGATCCGCTATTATATCCGGCGCGGGAACTTCGTGGGGGGACGAGGCCTCTGCACTCAGGGCATGGAGACCATATTCCCCTCCACCCAGGCCGTCCTCAGATTCCTGCTGAGACTGGAATCTCTCCTGTTGCGCCGCCTTGACCTGCGGGGCGGCTCCTCACTTGCGATCCTGGCCCGGAAGTAGTATAAGAAGTATTAAGCGTCAGTTAAGATATTCGGGGTGGGAAGCGAATGGCCGGGGCGGCCGTTTCCGCTTCCCCCATCGGGACGCACACGGGAGAAGCGCTGGAAGGGCCGGGTTAACGGCGCGCGCCGGGTGCCGGCATAACTTGCCTGGCCCGGTCGCAGGTCCCGTCCGCGAAAGGCACATGTCCTGGGGAATGAGTTTGCGGGCGGCACGGAAGGGGAATAGGAGAACGTTGGGAAAAGCAGCTTACGGAGACGCCGGGAAAGGCTTCCCGGCAGGACTTCGGAGACGGGCTCGGAAGAAGGGGGCGGAAAGCGGAGACCTTGCATGTTTCGGGGCAACCCTTTGAGTGGTGGTTAAAGAGCCGGGGCGAGGGACGAGGGAAGGCAGGGAGAGTATCAAGTCTCCGCGGGAAGTTCACTGTCATCCCCTAAACGGGTGGTCACAGCGGAGGGCCGAGGGAGGTTATAACCCGGTCCGGCCGCACGGAGGAAAAGGAGGGAGCGATGGAGACGTCCGAGGCAACCTTTATCACGCCGGTGGTCCCCATGGACTTCACCTACAACTACCGCATAGGGCCCTACATGACCCGCTACCTGGAGGGATTCAAGGAGAGAAAGATTCTGGGTTCACGTTGTCCCGCATGTGGCAGGATAGCCGTTCCCCCTCGCAAGTACTGCGGGGTGTGCAACAAGGTCATGGAGGAAATGGTTGAACTGCCCCAGGAGGGGACCCTGGAAAATTTCACCGTGGGTCACGTGATCCTGGAAAAGGGTCAGCTCAAGGCCGCGGACGCCCCGTACGTGTTGGGGTTGATCAGGCTCGACGAGAAAGCCTCCCTTCTCCTGCACAGGGTGGAGGGCGTGGATCCCTCCCGGGTTGAGAAAGGCATGAAGGTGAAGGCGGTCTGGAAGGAAGATGTCGAGGGGGACTACGGGGACCTCGACCACTTCGAGCCGGCGTAAGGGGGTGAGGGGCATGGATAAGAAGGTAGCCATAGTCGGTTTCCGCATGAAGAGCGCGCCTGACCTGGTGACCACCCGCGAGCGCCTCACCTTCGAGCTCACCCGGGGCCTCTTCGACGACCTGGGCATCGACCGCACCGCCGTGGACACCACCATCTTCAGCACCAACGATTTCCTGGACGGGAGGACCATATCCAACGTCTTCCTCGACGGGCCCGCGGGAGCCTACATGCGCGACGAGAGCAAGGTGGAGATGGACGGGATCAACGCCCTGATGTACGCCGTGATACGCATTCTTTCCGGGCAGTACTCCACGGCCATGGTGGTGGCCCTCGGGCTGACCGGGAGCCAGGTCAGCCCCTACTTGCACGTGGAGTACCAGTTGAGCCCGGTGTACGACCGGCAGATGAGGCTGCTCAACGAGCTCAGCGCCGCCGCCTTCCAGGCCCGCAGCTACCTGGCGAGGTACGGTTACTCCGAGAAACTTTTGGACGAGGTGGCCGCTCAGGCCCTCTCCAACGCCGCCGCCAACCCCAACCAGGCGCGGAAGATCCCGGGCGCAAGCGCGGAGCAGGTCGCCTCATCCTCGCCTTACTACGAGCCCCTGCGGGAATTGCACTGCTATCCTCCCACCGACGGCGGGTGCGCGATGCTCCTGGCCTCGGCGGAAAGGGCGAAGGAGCTCACCGACAAGCCGGTGTGGGTCCTGGGCATGGGGCAGAGCATCGAGACCTTCTACCTCGGGGAGCGCGACCTGGCCAAGTCGCCTTCCACCGCCCAGGCGGCGCAGCGGGCCTACGAAATGGCCGGGATAAGGGACCCCAAGGCTGAAATTGACCTGGCGGAGATCTCCGCCCTCTTCGCCCACCAGGAGCCCCTGCTGGCGGAGGCCCTGGGCCTTTTGGAGGAGGGCAAGGCGGAGGAGGCCTACCGGTCCGGTGACACCGCCATCTCCGGGAAGATGCCCCTCAACCCCTCCGGGGGAGCCCTGGGCGGACATCCCATCAGCGCCACCGGCATCATCCGCACCGCGGAGGCCGTCCGCCAGCTGCGCGGCGAGGCGGGCGACAACCAGGTGGGCAAGGCGGAGGTCGCCGTGGTTCACGGCCAGGACGGGCCTTGCGCCCAGCAGAACGCCGTCCTCGTCCTGGGGATATAGGAGGTGGTGGAGATGCGTAACGTGGCCATAGTGGGCATCGGATATACCCCGGTCTTCGTGAGCAAGCGCAGGGACGTGTGCATCCCGGAGATGATCTCCGAGGCGGTGGAGAACGCCTTCAAGGACTCCGGCCTCACCCCGGCGGACATCGACGCCGTGGTCTTCGGCAACATGCAGACCTTCGAGGGCGTGAACCTCCCCCACCTCTGGTCCGCCGACTACATCGCCTCCCTGGGCAAGCCGGTGATGCGCATCGCCACCGGGGGGACCACCGGCATGTCCGCCTTCCACGCCGGCTACTACCACATCGCCTCCGGGCTGCACGACGTGGTCATGGTGGTCACCTACGAGAAGCAGTCGGAGGGCGATTCCCAGGTGGGCCTCATGGGGATCATCACCCCCGAGATCATGGCCATGCTGGCCGCGGGCATAGACGTCACCGGGCAGAAGGGCATGGGGGCCATCGGGGGAGGGAGCGCCGGGGGCATCTCCTACCAGGCCTCCTCCTACTTGCACCATTCCGGGGCGGGCATCGAGCACATCGACGCCATAGCGGCTATGGAGAGGCGCAACGCGGCCAAGAACCCCTACGCCCACCTCAAGGATCCCGAGGCCACGGCGGAGAAGATCGCCCAGACCCCCCTCATCTCCTGGCCCATCCGCTTCGGCCACGTCTGCCCCACCTCGGACGGGGCCACGGTGTGCATCCTGGCCTCGGAGGAGAAGGCGGCCAAGCTGGTGGACAAGGCGGCCTGGGTGTGGGCGGTGGCCAACTGCGCCTCCGACGCCACCACCGGGAACCTCATCGAGGGCATCATCACCGACCCGGCGGAACAGATGCCCGCCCAAATCGCCGCCCGGCAGGCCTACGAGAGGGCCGGTATCGAGGATCCCAAGAAGGAGATAGACTACGTGGAGATCTACAACGGGTTCGCCCACCAGACCCTCATGTTCCTGGAGAGGATAGGCATGTGCGAGGTGGGCGAGGCCCACAAGCTCCTGGAGAAGGGAGAGCTGGAGATGAGCGGCCGCCTGCCGGTGAACTCCTCCGGCGGGGTGGTGAGCACCAACGCCATCGGCACCTCAGCCATGAACCGGGTCACGGAATGCGCCCTGCAGATACTGGGAAGGGCCGGCGAGCACCAGGTGGAGAAGGAGGTCCACAAGGCCCTGGCCCACGGCTGGGGAGGGCTCATGCAGTACGTGACCATCACCATCCTGGCCGATAAGCCCAAGAAGCTCTGAGGAGGTGGAAGGATGGAGGAAACCAGGGTCGTCAACGCCACGTGGGACATTTCCACGTTCAAGTTCCGCATAGAGGGCTTCGGCATCAACAACATGCTGAAGAAGATGAAGGAGGCCAAGCTCCTGGGGAACCGCTGCCACCAGTGCGGCACGGTCTACCTGCCGGCCAACTTCTACTGCCGTAAGTGCCACATCGCCATCCACGAGCCGGCGGAGATAAGCGACCACGGCGAGGTGATGAGCTACACCATCGGCTACGCCGACGTGCGCGGGAATCCCCTGGATGAGCCGAGGGTTTCCCTCATGGTCAAGCTGGACGGCTCGGACACCTGGATCATGGGCGCGGGCGAGGACATGAAGCCCGAGGACGTGCACATCGGCATGCGCGTCAAGGTAAAGTGGGCCGAGCAGCGCGTCGGCAACCTCCAGGACATGGAGAGCTTCATCCCCGAATAAAGGGGTCAGGTCTTGAGATTTGATACCCCTTGGGGTATGCGGTTCCGGCAGCGGGGCAGGGAGAGGAGTTACGGGGCGCGGGCAACCGCGCCCCCACCCTAAGGGGTCAGGGCTTGACTCGAGATACATAAAAGGGAATTCCGGCCGGACGACGGGCCGGCGGCCTCCGGGAGGCGTTTTCGCCTCGCCTCGTCGGCCGGGCGGCGGCCACGGCTTCTCGGCCGAAGACCCCTCTTGGAAGGGACAAAGCCGAGGGCATCACCTCCGCGGCCCGGTCCTTGCCAACGGGTTTTCCTGTTCACAAGCGGGTTCAAAGCCAAGGCCACCGTCCCGCGGAGGTTGATGGAAAGAGGGGGGTCAAGGTTTCCGGCGGGATATTTCCCGCAGGGCGTGCAGCAGGGCAACCACGTCCTGCGGGGTGTTCAGGTGACTTAAACTGGCGCGGACCACGCCGCGACGAAGGGTCCCCAAGGTGCGGTGGGCGAGGGGCGAGCAGTGCAGCCCGGAGCGCACGCAGATGCCGTAGTCCTGGTCCAGGATGGAGGCCAGTTCCGAGGAGGAATATTCTCCCAGGTTGAAGGAGACGATGCCCACCCTCTTTTCCCATTCCCGGGGCCCGTATACGAGGGTGCCCGGTATGGAGTAAAGGCCTTCCAGGAGAATGCCGGTGAGTTCCCCCTCGTGTCGCCTGATCTCGCCGACTCCCGTTTCCAGGACGTATTCCACCCCGGCCCGCAGCCCGGCCAGCCCGTGGGCGTTAAGGGTCCCGCTCTCGTAGCGGTCGGGTAGGAAGTCGGGCTGGAGGGAGCTCTCCGAGCGGCTTCCCGTTCCCCCGTAGGTGAGGGGCTCCACATCCCACCCGGGGGCCACGTAGAGGCCACCCGTCCCCTGGGGACCGAAGAGCTCCTTGTGTCCGGTAAAGGCCAGGTAGGCGATCCCCATCTCCTCGGGATGTATCTCCACCCGTCCCGCGGTCTGGGCGGCATCGAGGAGGAGGGGGACACCCCTCTCCGCCGCTACCTCGGCGATTTCCGCAACCGGAAGCAGGGCTCCGCTGACGTTGGAGGCATGGGTACAGGCCACCAGCCGGGTCTCGGGGGTGATGGCCTCCCTGAGATCCGCGAGGTCCAGACTGCCGTCGGCCCCGCACTGCAGGACGGTGTAGGTGACGTCGCCGTGTCCGGCCAGGGCCTCCAGGGGCCTCCAAACGGAGTTGTGCTCCAGGGAGGTGATGACGGCATGCCCGCCGTCCCGGAGCCTTCCCCGAATCACCAGGTTCAGGGCTTCGGTGGCGTTCTTGGTGAAGACGATGCGCGAGGGATCGGTCACCCGCAAGAGCCTGGCCAGCGCCTCCCTGGCCCGCAACACCTCGCGCCCCGATTCCAGCGCCCGGTGATGCCCGCTCCTTCCCGGGTTGCCGCCCACCTCGCGGGCGAAACGGTCCATGGCCCGGTACACCGATTCCGGCTTGGGATAGGTGGTGGCGGCGTTGTCCAGGTATATGTCTCCGCTCACAATTTCTCCTCGCAGGCGTCGATCATGAGATATCGGGCAAGGAAATGATACCACGCCGTCGTTCGCCGGGCCGGGGAGGCGGGATTCGCGGGCCGCGCCGTGGCTTGGCGCCGGAAGGCCGCCGGTCTCCGGCGCGCAGGAGCGGGATGCGCAAGAGCATCACTTGCGGGACACACGAAGGGCCACGAGATAAAAGGCCGGCGGTGCCACCACCCATACCAGCAGGGGAAGCAGGGTAAAGGGTTCGCCCTTCACCTCGAAGAGACTCGGGTTATACCATCGGGCCTTGTAAGCCCAGAGGGATCCTCCCAGGGACACCATCTCCACCACGACCTCTTGGGCCACTCCCCAGCCCAGGAGGACACCCAATTCGGACCACCGGAAAGCGGCGAAATGCGGCGGCTGGAGAAGCCTGTGGACCAGCGCCACGCCGACCATGAACAGGGCCCCGTCCCAGAAACAATGAAGTATGTGCAGGATTATGGGCGGGAAGGGAGGGTCAGTCCGGAAGACGTAGAGGGGCGCGGAGGAGAAGCGGGGCCCCAGGAAATAGAAACCGATCTCCCAGGTGGCCCCTATGCACGATCCCGCCAGGAACATGCGCCACATCGCGTTTCCCGCGCGCCCCCTCCCGCGCATGAAGATGAAAAGTACGAGAAAGGCCAAGGCCGCGAACGCGTCGGCCACGTACAGGGTTTGGCTCATCAGGAGGCCCTCCTGGACCGCCTTTCCATCCCGTTGATTCCCTACAAGTATACAAGCGTTAAAGGCGAACCGGCCCGAGGACGATTCAAGCGGACGGGACGAAGGGATGCACCGTGCGCACCGAGGGTGGGGAAAAGGATGCCCTGGAAAATAAAGGTAAACACAAGGCAACCAAGGGATGGAAGGAAAGGCCCGCGTATGGCAGGCAAACGCGGTCGCTCCACGGGCAAGAGGTCGCCCGACCGGTACTCGTGCGGGCGCGGGGGACGTTTCCGTAAGGCCGCCGGGTTCCATGGAAGGCGATCCAAGGGAGGGAATGCCGTGCCCGGCTTTCCGGCCGGGATTTTCGCCGCCGGGAGAAGACGCTCGCGGTATTGGCTCCGCGCCGCGGTCCTTTTGCCCGTAATTCTTGCGCTCGGCCCGCTCCTCTTCCCGGCGGCGCCGGGCAAGGCCCTGGCCCAGGCCTTCAACGATCTCCAGGGTCAGCCGGAGGAGATCAGGCAGGCCATCGAATACTCCGTCCAGAGGGGTTACCTGCAGGGTTTCCCGGACGGGGGCTTCCATCCCAACGACACCCTGGCCAGGCTGGACTGCGCCAGGGCGCTGGTGCGCGTCTTCGGGCATGAAGGGGAGGCCGCCGTCCCGGGCATAACCTTCACCGACCTCCCCTCCTCCCATCCGGATTTCATCTGGGCCAACCTGGCCGTTAAGCACGGCCTGATGGACCGGCTCCCGGACGGCTCCTTCCAGCCGGGAGAGGGGACGGTCCTCGAGCGCGTGGCCGTGGGGGTGGTGGCGGGGTATGGCCTGGGAGAAGCCGCCTCCCAAGTCGACCGGCTCACGGGGGGGGACCCGTGGTACGGCGGGGCCATGGCCGTCTTCATGGACCTTCACTGCAAGTACCGCTACAGCAAGGTGTGGCCGGGGCAGGGATATCCCCGGGGAGAGATGGCCTATACCCTATACCGCCTGGACCACATGGAGAGCTGGAGGCCGTGGTACGTGAGGGATTCCTTCTCCCCTTCCCGCTGCACCCCGCCCGGTGCCTCCGATGCCCAACGCCAGGCCCTGGCCTACGGCTTCGAGCGTCTGGGATGCCCATACGTCTACGGGGGGGAAAGGGAATCGGAGGGTGGGTTCGACTGTTCCGGCTTTGTCTACAACACCCTCTCCATGCGCATGGGATACCCCATGATGCGGGTGGCGGACGACCAGGCCAGGGACAACCGTTATCTTTACGTGGCCCGCGAGGCCCTGCAGCCCGGCGACGCCGTGTTCTTCTACGAGAACGCCGGAGACAACCCGGAGGGGAACATAGGCCACGCCGGCATGTACGTGGGGAACGGTATATTCATCCATTCCACCGGATCCAACGGCGGCGTGAGCCTCGACTGCCTGGACAACAACGATTATTGGAGTACCCATTTCGCCTGGGGAAGGCGGGTGGTGGGAGGTCCTTACAACGACCGCTTCGACACCTGGCTCCTCATCTACAACCCCGGTGAGGATACCCAGCCGGTCGAGGTGAGGTTCCTGCGCTCCGGCAGGGCACCGGAGACCAGGTCCTACGACCTGGCTCCCCACAGCCGCTTCACCCTTCCCGTGGATGACCTCTACGCCTACGACGAGCTCTCCATGGAGGTGGAGGCTCCCCCTCCCGGGGTGGTGGTGGAGCGGGCCATGTACTTCGATTACGGGGACTGGGCGGACGACGGCCATGCCGGCGAGGGGATTAGCCAGCCTTCCACGCAGGGATATTTCGCCGAGGGGTACACGGGCAATGGTTTTCACACCTGGTTGCTTATGGTCAACCCCAACCCGGAGGAGGCCCGGGTGGAGGTCTCCTACCTGCCCGAGGGAAGGGCGCCACTGGCCGTCACCTACGACATCCCGCCGGAGAGCCGTTTCACGGTATGGGTCAACAACGTGCCCGGCTTGCCGGCGGGGAGCGTGGGCATGAGCTACCGGTCCCTGAACGGGGTGCCGGTGGCCGCGGAGCGGGCCATGTACTTCGACTACTTCGGGCGGCGCGGCGGGCACTGCTCCGCGGCCGTGGAAAATCCTTCCACCCGCCTCTTCCTGGCCGAGGGATACACCGGGGGTTCCTTCGACACCTGGATACTCCTGGCCAACCCCAACCCCGAGGCGGCGGAGGTACAGGTCACCTACCTGGTACAGGGAGGGAACAACGTGAGCGAGCGCAGGTCGGTTCCGGGCCGTTCGCGGGTCACCATCAGCGCGCGGGACAAGGTGCCCGGGGCCTCCTTCGGCACGGTCATAGAATCCCTCAACGGCGTGGGGGTGGTGGCCGAGCGGGCCATGTACTTCGACTACTTCGGGCGGCGCGGCGGGCACTGCTCCGCGGCCGTGGAAAATCCTTCCACCCGGCTCTTCCTGGCCGAGGGATACACCGGGGGTTCCTTCGACACCTGGATACTCCTGGCCAACCCCAACCCCGAGGCGGCGCACGTGCGGCTGGAGTTCTGCCGGGAGGATTCCTCCACGTCGGGCGTGGAGCTGACCGTGCCCGCCTGTTCCCGGGTCAGCCTATGCGTGGACGAGATGGCGGGGATGGAGGCCTGTTCCTTCGCCACGGGCATGGAATCCGACCTGCCCCTGTTCATGGAACGTTCCATGTACTTCTTCTACAAGGACCGCTCCGGCGGGACCAACTGCACCGCCCAGGAAGGACCCTACCAACGACGTTTCTTCGCCGAGGGATATACCGGGGGATAAGGCCCGTTCCACGGCGTACGGGTCGATCAGCCAGGTTGGGATGTCAAGATGCGAATCCCGGTATACCGGGGGATAAGGTCCGTTCCACGGCGTGCGGCCTCGATCGGAAGGATGGGAGCGGGGAACGCCACGGCGGTTCTTGCCCCTGGCCGGCCGGGGGAACGGCGCGAGGAGGGGCGGCGCGTTCCTCCCGAGACGAGGGACGCCATCATCCGCGTAAACACTAGTGGTTGGTGGGGCGTTTTTCCTTCCGCGGACCGCCTGCGCCGCGTGTATAATCGGTGTCGTGGCAAGGTACACGCGAGGGTACGGGGGTAGATGCGGTGAAAACGGCAGGCGGGGGTCCAGGGCGCAGGGAGGGGCGGATCGTGCAAAGCGGCCTCGAGGAGCCCGGGAGGTGAGTGGCGGATGTCCACGGGAAAAGAGATAAGGTTGAGGCGCATACTCGGAGACGGCGGCGGGACGCTCATGGTCGCCTTGGACCAGGCCGCGGTGATGGGCCCCGTGGGCCTTCTCGGGCGTCCGGAGGAGGCGGTTCGGCTGGTTTTGGAAGGCTCCCCGGATTCACTCCTCCTGACCCGGGGCATGTTCCGCCACGGGCTCCGGGATCTCCCCCTGGGCCTCGGCCTGGTGATGCGCGTCAGCGGGGGGTTCACCGTCCTGGAAGGAGCGCGGGAGTTCCGGGACCGCATGGTGACCGGGGTGGAGGAAGCGCTTCGCTGGGGAGCCGACGGCGTAGCGGCGGCGGTGAAGTTCGGGCACGAGATGGAAGGCGATTTCATCCAGGCCGTCTCCGCCCTTTCCGACGCCTGTGACCGGTGGGGGGTCCCACTGGTGGTGGAGGCCATGGTGGCCCTGCGGGGTAGCGCCGGGTTGAGCGAGGAAGAGGCCTTGGCGGTCACGGCCCGGGTGGCCGCGGAGCTGGGCGCCGATGCCGTGATCCTGAAATACCCGCTCAAGGGCGGGAACCTCGCGGGAGCGGTGGGGGGGTGCCCGGTGCCCGTGCTGGTCTCCCTGCAGGTTTCCTCCGGCCGGGAGGACCTGGTGGAATTGGCGCAAAGGGCCATGGGCGACGGCGCGGCCGGGGTGGTACTTGACGCCTCGGCCCTGGACCGGGAAAAAGCCGCATCCCTGCCCCGGTCCCTCCGCGCCCTCCTCGAGTGAAACCCTGAACCGGACCCGGTGATGGAAGAAACGGAGCGGTAGCGATTCCAAGCCCGGGTGCTCGAGGCCTCCGACGGTCTTCCGCCCTCCTTGAGGTAATTGCTGGAAAATCCGGCCGTGGTGGTGGAGGACTCCCTTTCCGTCGGGATCTTGCGCTGGAGGGGCTGAAAGAGCCCGCGAGACTTCGAGGGATTTACATGGGCATGCCCTTCGCCCGAGGGGGAAGGGATCGCCGCCCTCGCCCCGCATGAGGGATCAGCATTCATCCCGCGCCGATAGGGCGGCGCCCAAGGCGCCCACTATCTGAGGGTTCTCCGGCACCAGCAGGGATAGGCCCATCCGCTCCTCGAGAAGAGCCTTCAGGCACGGATTACGGGCCACTCCCCCGGCAAAGACCAGTTCCCTCCTCAGGCCGACACGCTTGAGGAGAGCCGCCGCGCGGTCGCAGACCGCCTCGTGCAGGCCCCGGGCGATGAGGGGACGAGGGGTACCGCGGGTTATGAGCCCGGTGACTTCCGATTCGGCGAAGACGGTGCACATGCTGGAGATGTTCACCTCTCCCTCCGCTTGCAAGGCCACCTCGCCGAATTCCTCCAGGGACAGCCCCAGGGCGGAGGCCATCACCTCCAGAAATTTCCCCGTTCCCGCCGCGCAGCGGTCGTTCATCTGGAAATCCACCACCCTGCCCCCCGGTCCCACGGAAATGGCCTTGGTATCCTGGCCCCCGATATCCAGGATGGTCCGGCAATCTGGGAAGAAGTGGTAGCAGCCCAGGGCGAAGGCCTTGATCTCCGTGATCACACGGTCGGCGAAGTTGGCCTGGGCCAGGTGGCGCCCGTAACCGGTGGCTACCAGGAGGTCGAACTCGCGGTTCTCCAGCAGCCGCCTGCACTGCTCGAGCGGGTCGAAGGTGGTGTCCACCACCGTGCTGAAAGAGATCTCGCCATCGTCTATCTCCACCAGGGCGATGGTCCGCGAACCTATGTCCAGCCCGGCGACCCTCATCTCTCTCCTCCGTATAAATAAGACCTAGCCATATCGGTCGATCTCAAGGCCGCTCTATGCCCCGGTTCCCGCCCCGACGCTAACGGTGCACCCAAAGCATCGTTCTGCCGGGAGGGCAGGACGGTCTCTTCAACCGCTGGGCCTGACCCGGAACCAGGGCCCGCGCGGCCTCGAACTCACTTCGAGACCGTATTTTATAGGAATTTCTCGCCAAGGGTGCAACCGGCGCCTCGTTATGCCGGGATGACAAGGCAATCTCTCGACCTTTGAATCCGACCCGGAACCAGGGCCCGCGCAGTCCCGACCCCGCTTCGAGACCGTATTTTAAAGAACCCCGCGCCGACGGTACACCCAGAGCCTCGTTCTGCCGGGAGGATCATCCGGCCAATCAACCCCCAATCTATAAATAGCCTACCGAGACGATGCCGCATCGAAACCAGCCTGGCTTCGCCGCCCCGGGATCCCCACCACGTTTCCTTCGAGGAGGTGTATCACGCCCGCGGGAACATGCCTCGCCCGCCCTGAGGAGAGACCGTGGCAGCGGGAAAAAGTGCCTTCGGCGTTGTGGCGGCGGACATCCATTCTGGATCAGCTGCCTCCCCGGAGCCTTCCCTGGCGTGGATGACCCAGTACCCGGGGCTTACTCAGACCCGTCCCTTTTCCCCGACCTCAAGCATCTCGACGAGGGCCTGGATCCGGGTGGTGAGCCGGCCCACGTCCTCCGTGCTGTAGTCGGTCTCCAGGTAGAGGAAGGGCACGCCTACCTCTTCCAGCTCCTGCTTTGCCCGGAAAGCCTCCACGGTGTAGGGGTCGCAGAACTGCAAAGCCTAATAAATGAAAGGATGTCCCGGTCGATGACCTCACCGCTTTCCGCCCCGCGTCCGGTAGGGCAGGATGTCAACGAAGGTTACCCCCGCCTCCAGCAGGGCGGTACGCGCTGTTTCCTCGGTCTCGGCGCCGATGCGCAGGGATATCCCGCAATCCACGCTGAACTCGCGCGGGGTGTTGATCACCGCGTGGGGGATGCCCGCCTCCTTGAGAGCCCGCTCTCCGCGCAGCGCCTGGTGTGTAGAGTCGAACAGAACCACCAGGCAGTAGCACATTTCCATGGAAATTAATATATAAAATTCATTTATAAAATATATATTGTTTACTAATTAGAGATGATGATAAACCATAGGGGTGGATAGCGCAAGGTCCATGCTGGACGGGAACTCCCCCGGGAAGGGTCAAACGTGACCTCCCGCTTCCTCGAAGCCGCGGGTTTTCTCCTACCGACTGGTCCCGGGGTAGCGGAGATGATGGTCCGGATGGTCCTCCCGAGAGCGCCCCATGTCACGCCTTGAATTCTTAGGGGTCCCGGGGTAGCAGAGATAATAGGCCGGATGGTCCCGCCCGTTTACGGGAACGCGGAGGAGATGCATGTTCCTCTTCCTCAAGGCGGCCAGGCCCGGAGGATCGAGGCAGGGCGGGGAAAACCGCGGCTCGGATTTGATCTCGCGCGCCATTCTAAGCCCAACCTTCCTTTCCGAGGTGCCGACCGTGGCTTCCGCTAGGCCGCTTTCAGAGGAAGCCCTAAGAAGAGGCGCTCCGCTTCCTCGTGGCTGAGGGGGACCACGGCGGCTTCCTGTTCCCCGGTGTCCTGCTCCGCGAAGGGTTTTCCCAAGTACCATAGTTCGACTTCATGATCGCTGTACATGTCTATTCCTTTCTCTACATAACAATTTTTACAGTTATTATATAGCATATAATATAACATATAGTCAATAGTTGCATAATAGTAAAACATGCTTTGGATCAACCGCCAATCCGCGCATGGAGGCAGGATTTCGGCCCCTTCGCCTGTTTGTTGAGGAAATTCTACCGTTGAGCATCTTGGGGTAAGGTATATTCGGCTTATCGGGGCACGTCAGGGAGGCCGGGAAAGCATGGACATAATTCTTCATGTTCTCACAATGCCGATTATGCGAGGATAACATCGATTGCTTTAAAGAAAACGGTATGTTATCTTTTAAAACAATGAATTTCCCGCTGGGTCCGATGTCCGGGATCTCGGTGCATGGTGAAGGAGGACGGGAAAGGGATGCCGTCGGGCGCGCGAGGGGATCCGTCCCTGGAGCCGTGAACGCCGGAGGGATTAAACCCGGCGGGGCGCGATTCGGGTTTTTGAGCATCCAGTAGGCCTTGCACAGGGGGTTGGGGAGATGGGAGTTGACGAGCTGAGCAAGGGCATGCAGGACGTGGGGATGAGGCTCAGGGAGTTACGGCGCAGCCGCAAACTCTCCATCCGCAAGGTATCGGAGGCCACGGGTTTTTCCGTTTCTTTCCTGAGCAAGTTGGAGAACGGCAAGACCACCATCACCGTAAAGAACCTCATACGGCTTCTGGGATTCTACGGGGTGACGCTGCCGGAGCTCTTTTCCGAGAGCTCCACGCGCAAGGTGACCTTCAAGCGGGAGGAGAGGAAAAGGGTCAACAGCCCGGAATCGGTGGTGCTGGAGCTGCTGGTGGAACAGGAGGGGGTTTCCATGGAGCCCATCCTGGGCACCTTCAAGCCCCGGGCACGATACCAGGAACCCATAGTCCATGGGGGAGAGGAACTGGCCCTGGTAATAAAAGGCGAGTTCCGTTTCGAGCTGGGAGGGGAGGCCCATCACCTGAGGGAGGGCGACTGCGCCTATTTCCGCGGGGGCGAACCCCACGCCTGGGAAAACCTCTCCAGGGAGGACGGGGTGCTCCTCATGGTTATCACCCCGCCCAGCGTCTGAGGATACCGGGTGCCCTCCGGCCCGGGAAAACCCGGGTTGTGGTCTGCACGTTCGACAGGCCGCGCAGCACGGCGAGCGGCCCTTGGGTCTCGCCGGCAGGCGTGAGGTGTGGACCTCTCACGGCCCCATCTTCTCGACGATGTTCGTCACCGCGGAAACCGCCAGCCTTCCGCCCGCCGGCCGTGAACCCGGTACTCCCCGCCGGGGCTCGAATATATGTCCCGCGGCCGGGGAATAATTCTAAGGCGGCCGGGTTTTAGGTCCGGGTGCGCTAATCCTGCGGGAAAGGAACGTCGGAAGAAGCTCGGGAAGGGAGGGTGCTCCATGGTGGAAGAAGTAATGGAACGGGAGAACGCATATCGAAGGCTCCGCCTCTATAACGCCGTGATGGCCGGTCTCCACTTCCTGCAGGGTCTGCTCATGCTGGCCTTGAGCAGCGACTTCTCCCTGCCGGTGACCACCAACTATCTCAAGTCAGACCCGGCCGGCTTCAAACAGCCCAGCCTGCCCGAGGTGGTGGGCCACCTGAGGATCGGGCCCCTGGTGGCCGCCTTCCTCTTCATGAGCGCCTTGGCCCATTTCCTACTCACCATGCCGCGCATCTACGAGTGGTACGTGAGGAACCTGAAAAAGGGCATAAACCACGCCCGGTGGATCGAGTACTCCTTCAGCGCCTCCCTGATGATCGTGGTCATAGCCATGCTCTCGGGGGTCTACGACCTGGGCACCCTGATACTGCTCTTCTTCCTCAACGCCATGATGATCCTCTTCGGTTGGATGATGGAGCTGGACAACCAGAACACGGAAAAGACCCGCTGGACCGCCTTCTGGTTCGGCTGCCTGGCGGGTATCATCCCCTGGGTGGTCATCGCCCTGTACTTCTTCTCCGCCGTGGCCGACCCGGAGGCGGACGTGCCTACCTTCGTGTACTTTATCCTCCCCATCCTCTTCGTCTTCTTCAACATCTTCGCCCTGAACATGGTCCTGCAGTACAGGAAGGTGGGGAAGTGGAGGGATTATCTCTTCGGGGAGAGGATGTACATACTGCTCAGCCTCCTGGCCAAGTCCGCCCTGGCCTGGCAGGTTTTCGGGGGCACCCTCCGCGGCGGATGATGCGAGGGGTTCCAGGCGGGAGGAGTGGCGGGGCGGCGTATGGCTGAGCCGGTCTGGAATTCAAAATAGATCCGGCATCCCGCACAGGGATGCCGGAAATCGGTCTTTAAGGATCGCCTGTGTCAACCCCTCGCGGTGGCCTGGTCCGCTTCTTGCGGGCATGCCGGGATCCGGCCAGGGAAAGAAGCCCCATGGCCAAACCCAGGGACAGGAGGGCGGTCCCGCTTCCCGTGCCGCAGGGCGAGCTGACCGTAAACCCGCCGGCCAGCCTGGCCTCGCTCCCGTCGGGGTTGGTCACCACCACGTCGTAGGAACCCGGCTCCGCGCCCCAGGTCACGAGGGCGCATTCGATGCGGCTTTCCGAAGCCACGTTCACGCCGGTGGCGGTGATCACCGCCGCTCCCTTCTCCAGCCTCACCGTGGCTTCGGGCAGAAAGCCGCTGCCCTCGATGGTGGCGTTGAGGGAGAAGGTGAGCTGTGAACTCTGGTCGGGCTGGATGGACAGCACCATAAAGCCGGTGCCGTAGTTGAAATGCACGCTGTTGGAGGTCCCGTTGGAAGTGGTGACGAAGACGGGCACCCTCAGGTTGGGAGCTCCCATCTCCGGGGCCCGGCACACTATCCGGGTGTCCGTCCAGGACTCCACGGAAGCGGGCCTGTCACGGAAGATGACCGTGGACCTCTCCTGGCTGGACCCGAAGTTCGCGCCCTCGATGGTCACCAAATCGTAGCTGCCTCCGGAGGCGGGGGAGAGGGAGTGGATGACCGGGGCCGGCCCCCCGTATCCCCCATCCGTGGTGTGCAGTATCATGTAGCCGCCCACCGCCCAAGCCGTGTCGCCGTCCACGGCGCTGATGTCCGTCGTCTGCACGTGGGGATAACTCAGGTAATCGTCCAGCTGGTAGCTCCAGCTCACCCCCCCGTTCACCGTCCTGGCGATGCCCGTGTAGGGAGGCCATCCGGCGGAAGAGGCCACCCAGATGTCCTTGGGGTTGAGCATCTCCGCGCCGCTGTAGGGTACGTAGATGCTGGCCGTCTGGGCGGGGTTGAGGGTGGTCCAGGAGGCCCCCCCGTCCGCCGTTTTGCGGCATTCCGGGTTGATCTTTACCGATGGCACGGAACCCTCGACCATGGTGCCCCAGACCATGGCGTTTTGGGCGTCGTAGGCGGCTATGCGACACCAGCTCCGGTCCGTGGGTCCGCTGGATGCCCAGTTGGTCCCCCCGTCGGTGGTCCGTAGGATGACCCCGGTCGTCCCCATAAGCATGATTTCCCCTCCCGCCACCCAGGCGGTGGCGCCGTCCACGGCGGCTATGCTGTACAGGTTGTGGTGGTGGTTGAGCACCTGGACTTCCCAGCTCGTTCCGCCGTCCCGGGTCCTGATGATGAACCCCCTGTCCAGCGAGGCGTTGGGAAGCCCGCCCCCCACCACCCAGCAGTTGTTCTCGTCCACGGCGGCGATGTCGTAAACGCAGTATCCCGGCTGGGAGGAGACCATGCGCCAGGTGGCGCCTCCGTCCACGGTGAGGAGGAGGGCCTCCTCGCCGCCCGCCCAGGCCACCCGGGGACTGGCCGCCGCCACCGCCCAGAGGTTATTGGTGACCCCCGAGTCCTGTTGCCTCCAGGTGTTCCCCCCGTCGGTGGTCTTGAGGATGGTTCCTCCCATCCCCACCGCCCAGGCGGTGTCGGCGTCCGCCGCGGAGACGGAGAAAAGGATGGCGTTGGTCCCCGGATCCTGCAGGCGCCAACCCCTGGTCGGGGGCTCCATGACGGTGAAAGCCACCTTGTTGGAGGTCACGCCGTTTACGGTCACGCTGACCTCCACGGGTCCGGGCGAAAGGTCGGCGGGGATCCTGAAAAGTATCGCGCCCTCCTGCCATTCGAGGATGTTGTTGAGGGGCACTATCCGGGTGCCCAGGGAAAGCCAGGAATCCCTCCCGTAGGATTCGGGGGAAGACAGGCTCCCGAAATTGCTCCCTCCCAGGGAAGCCGTGGATAGGGGATGCCCGGATGTAGGGGTTATGGAAGTTATTTCCGGGACGAGAGGCGGCTCTGCCCCCCCGTCGGTAGTCTTGAGGATGGTACCATTGTAACCGGTTACCCAGGCTGTATGCTCGTCGGCCGCCTCCGCGGCCGTGAGATGCACCGAGGTTCCCGAATCCTGGGGATACCAACCCCGTGGCTCCTCCGCCAGGCTGGGCGGACTCGAGGTCAAGGGCGGAATAAGCAGGAAGGCGAGGGCTAGGGAGAAAAAGAGGCAGAAAAAAGTCCTTCGGCGCGCGCGGGTCATTTTTCCACACCCCCCATGACCGGCGATTCCCGGAAGCCGTCCTACCCCTGATCAAGTTACCGGAGTGTTAATTTATTATATCAGATTTGTTATTCTTGTGAAGTATGATTTCATGGAGGTTCCGGTTCAGCCGCCCTGTCGGTGGATGAACTCCATGCAGCGCCTCACGATGAGGTCCTTGTCGTAGTCCAGGGTGGCCACGTGGTAGGAGTTCTCCAGCCACACCAGTTCCTTGTCCTTCGAGCTCACGTGGTCGATGATGTAGGGACCGTTGGCCGGGGGCACCACGTGGTCCTCCCGCGAGGTGAAGACAAGGATGGGGGCGGTTATCTTGGGGAGGTCCCTCCTGGTGATCTTCATAAGTTCATGGAGCTCAGCGGCGGCGCGCACCGGAACCTTGTCGTAGCACAGCTCCTTGGAGTCGGGATCCTTGATGTCGCTCCCCACGCCGGGTATGGTCTTCAGGACGTATTTGAAGATCGGCGTCAGGGGCATGAGGGGGCTGAGCCTGGCCACGGCGGCGTTGATGGGAATGAGCCCGGCCACCCGGTCGGCGTACTTCTCTCCGAGGTAGCAGGTGATGGTCCCCCCCATGGACAGGCCGGTCACGAAGACCTTCTCGCAGCGCTCCAGGAGCTCCCGGAGGCCTTTCTCCGCCTCCCCGGTCCATTCTTCCCAGGTCCGCCCGGCCATGTCCTCCACGCTGGTGCCGTGCCCCGGGAGCCGGGGGCCGAGGACCGTGAAACCGGCCTCCGCCAGGCCCTCTCCCAGGGGGCGCATGCTCTGGGTGCAACCGGTGAAGCCGTGCACCACCAGGACCCCCGTTTTTCCTCCCTCGAAGCGGAAGGGCTGCGCGTCCGGCCATACTTCCTCGGGCATTGTCCACCTCCCTTTCCTCTCGCCGCGGTATGCGAAGAAAAGGCTTCAGAGGCTCTTCTTCGCGTCGGGAGCCCTCGGTTATCGGCGGCCCCTTCCTTCCGCGGCCGCTTCACGTCTTCCCGGCCAAACCCTGGATCATTATCCCGCCCCCTCCCGGAGAAAGACGAGCTCGAGGGCGGTTTCCGCTCATTACTCCAGTACCCAGTCCAGGCTGCGCTCCACGGCCCGCCTCCAGTAGAGGCGCATGCTCCGCGTCCGCTCCGTCGCCGAGGGATCGGGAAGGGCTTCGCGGTCCACCCTCCAGCGTTCCTCGATCTCTTCCAGGTCTTTCCAAATACCGGTGGCCAGCCCGGCGAGGAGCGCTGCCCCCAGGGACGTGGTCTCCGGGACCACGGGCCGGCGCACGGGGACGCCCAGGAGGTCGGCCTGGTACCGGAGGAGCATGTCCATCACGCTGGCCCCGCCGTCCACGCGAAGTTCCTTCAGGGTAATACCCGTCTCCTCCACCATGGCCTCCACCACGTCGCATGTCTGGAGGGCCATGGACTCGATGACCGCCCGGGCCACGTGCGCCCGGTTGGTGCCCCGGGTCATGCCGATGAGCAGGGCACGGGCGCGGGGATTCCAATACGGAGCGCCCAGCCCCACGAAGGCGGGAACGAAATACACTCCCCCCGTGTCCTCCACCCGGGAAGCCAGTTCCTCGATCTCCGAGACCTCGGATATGATCTCCAGCCCGTCGCGCAGCCAGTTCACCGCCGCGCCGGTGATGAATATGGAGCCTTCCAACGCGTAGGTGGTCTTGCCGGCGATGCCCCAGGCCACGGTGGTGAGAAGCCCCTTCCGGGAGAGGGTGGGCCGCTCGCCGGTGTTCATGAGGACGAAGCTTCCCGTGCCGTAGGTGTTCTTAGTCATCCCAGGGCGGAAGCAGGCCTGGCCGAAGAGGGCCGCCTGCTGGTCCCCGGCGATACCCGCCACCGGGGCGGAAACCCCCAGGAATGACGAGGGATCGGTCTCTCCGAACACGCCGCTGGAATCCTTGACCTCCGGGAGGAGGGAGGTGGGGACCCCGAAGATACGCGCCAAATCCTCGTCCCAGGAAAGGGCGTGGATGTTGAAGAGGAGGGTGCGGCTGGCGTTGGAGACGTCGGTGGCGTGGACGCGGCCCCCGGTCAGGCGGTGGAGGATCCAGGAGTCGATGGTCCCGAAACACAGTTCCCCGGCCTGGGCTCGCCGCGCGATATGCGGCTCGTTCTCCATGACCCAGGTCAGCTTGGTCCCTGAGAAATAGGGGTCCAGGACCAGCCCCGTCTTTTCGTGGACCTCCTCTTCCAGGCCCTCTTCCCGGAACCGGGAGCAGATTTCGGCGCTGCGCCGGCACTGCCAGACGATGGCCTTGCGCACGGGTTTTCCGGTCTCCCGGTCCCAGATCACCGCCGTCTCCCTCTGGTTGGTGATGCCTATGGCGGCCACCTCGCCGGGCTGGATCCCGCCCTCCTCCAGGGCGCGGCGCACGGTGTCCACCGTGCACTCCCATATCTCCTCGGCGTCGTGTTCCACCCAACCGGGGCGGGGGTAATATTGCGGGAATTCCTGGGAGTGGGCGGAAATCACCCGCTGGTCACGATCGAAGCAGATGCACTTGGTCCCCGTGGTCCCCTGGTCTATGGCCAGCACGATCATGCCGTCCTCCTTTTACACCCTGCCGGCTTGCTTAGCGCCCGCTTGGGCGGGGCGTTTTTCTCCGGTGAGCGCCCGGCCGTGGGCATCGTCCTGCCGGGCGCGGTCATTCTTCCCCGCTTTCCTTGCCCTCGTCAAGGCTCAGCGGAACCTGTGATCCCGTCTCCTCCTCGTCTTTCTCCGGCCCGCCCACCTTTCGGAAGCCGGGAGCCCCCGGCCTCATGTCCAGGAAGCGTTTCTCCCGCCCCTTGGTTTCCAGGCCCAGCCTCTGGAGGAGTCGGGGGAGGCTGTGGAAGACGATGCGGGTGGGGGCGACCTCCACTTCCTTCTGCAGGAGATCATAGAGCTCACGTTCCAGGTATTTCCTGGAAATTCCTTCCGCTGGGGCGATGTGCAGGTGCAACTCGTCGAGGTCGTAAGGGTCGTCGTTGTGCTTGCGGATCTCCAGTTGCCATTCCAGTACGTCCTTGTGCCCGGAAAGCAAAGGGTAGAAGGCGTTGAGGTCCACCAACGTCCCCTTAAGCTTGGTGAGCTCGAACTCCTTGTACTCCGAGGTGCGGTAGATCTCCATCCCCAGCCGGGGAAGGGAACGCCCGCAGTAGGGGCAGGGCTCGTGGACCACCCCGCCCTTGACCAGGTCGCCTGTGCGGAAGCGCAATAGCACGCTCCCCCGCCAGTTTATGTTGCTGTACACAATCTCCCCGTCCCGGCCCTCTTCCACGCGGGAGCCGGTTTCCGGGTTGATTATCTCCACGTATTCCATGTCCGGGAAGAGGTGGTAACCGGAGCTCTCCTCCCGGGAAAGGGCCGAGGCTCGGCACTCGCTCCAGGCTACCCGGCCTTCCGTGAACCCGTAGGTGGAGATGACCGCCGGCCGCTCCGAACCCACTTTACCCAAGAGCTCGAGCATCTTGCCCTTCAAGCCGGGAGGAAGCCCGTCTCCTCCCAGGATCACGGTGTGCAGGTTGGAGAGGTCGCGCCCTTCCCGGGCCGCCAGGCGCAGCAGGTGGTAGGCGTAGCTCGGCGTGGCGGTGAGCACCGTTCCCCGGAGGCGCTCCAGGGCCTCGAGAATGCGCTCCGTGCCCAGTATGCGTCCGCCTCCCGTGTGCAGGGCGGGCATCCCCACCGCCTCCACGGCGAAGTAGGTCATCCAGAAGGCCAAGTGGGGAGCAAAGGGAAAAGCGTTGATGACCATATCCCGCCGGTCGAGGCCCGCCAGTTCGAAGATGCGCCTGCCGGCTTCCCGCATCCTCTGTAGGTCGTAAGGGGTGTAGAGGATGGGAGTGGGAAGGGCGGTGCGCCCTATGGTGAAGTGATAATGCACCGGCGAGAACTCGTGGTGCAGGAGCCTCGCGTAGCCCTCCTTCCCATGGGTAAGCCTGAGCAGGCGCTGCCGCCAGCGTACCGCGGCGCGGGATTTCATTTTCTCCCCCTCCGGCCTGAGCACGAGGTGGAAGGGGATCTCGGGATCCTCGGGGAGTGGCGCGATGTCCGCCTTGGTGGTGAAAGGTATGCAGGACAGGTCCTTCAGGGTCTTTATCACCCCGGGCTTGATGCGGTTGTAGTCGAAGAGCTCCCGGTAGTAGGGGCTCATGGGGTAGACCAGTTCGCGGATGAAACGGACCAGGTGTTGCTCCTGTGCCGCCATGTACTGCCTGGGCGGCAGGCGGTCCCAGAAGGTCTTGGGCATCTCCCCTCCTCCCCTTCTCAAGTCCTCGGATCCGGCTGTGCGTTCCTCAAGCCTCGCCTAACGATACTATCATGAAAGGGTGAATCGGCGAAGGAGCAGCGGAAGTGGTGGATGCCGGACGATGATCCATGATCTGAGGGAATAGGCGGGGTATGGTGCCGTCGGGGGATTCGAACCGTCATGGAGCCGGGATAGTAAGCGGCCTCCGTGTCAGGAATTCGTTGCCGCGCCAACGGCGTTCAGGATGCCGGGTCAATGATCTTTCGGAATGAGGAAGAGCCCCGAAGGGCTCTTACCAACGCATAGTGGACGCGGCCGACTCGGATAAGCCCCCGCGGGTGAAGCCGCGGGGGCCTCGTACAGCAGCCCTCCGAGCAGTGAGCCACCCGTGGTACCATGAAGCGCTTCACCTCTCCACCTCCTTCCCCCTTACTCTTGGGTACAACGCCCTCCCTTCATGCCTGCGCTCATCTTGTCCCCAAGGAACACCCCGGTAATCTCCGGCTCGGCATGGTATCCCCGGGGTCTTTTTGATGCCTCCCGGATCCTTCAGCCCTCAGCCCAGGCCGTAATGAATCTCGCATTCCCCCACCACTCCGTTCTTACGGACCTCGCGCAGCGTGGCCTTCTTCCCGGATACCCGGGAGATGGAGAACAAACCGGTGGGGATGATGGGGCAGAGGGTAGGAGCACCCTCGCGGCGGAGCTCCTCGTTTCCGTGGCAGATGTGGCATCCTCGCACCTCCACCCTCAGGTCGTCGCCGTTGCCCTCCACCTTGACCTGCTCGCTGAAACGCAGGTCCTCACGCAGGTATTCCTCCAGGGCGCGCCGAAAATCCTCTCCTTCCAGGCGGTTTGCGGCTTTCCTCCTGAAATCCTCCGCCCATTGCGAACCGATGCGGGATTTGACCTTTTCCAGGTCCCCGGCCAGGGACTTGACCACCGCGCGATGATATCTTTTCACGAATTCGCGGTCCACTTCGGGCATTTCGCCGACCTCCTTTCTCTTTCCTTTCCCATGTCCACGCCTTACATGCCGGACCCCGGGGGGAGGAACAACGCCCACCTTCGCGCCGGGGCTTTCTCTTTTCGTGCTCACTCTCAAACCATGCGTACCGCCCCGCGGTCGCAGGCGTGGGAACAATTCCCGCACAGCCGGCACTTCTCGAAATCTATGCCCACCCGGCAGCCTGCTCCGTTCCCTTCTCCGGCGCGCAGCACCTGGAAGGCTCCGTGTGGGCAGAAGCGCGACGCCTTGCACTCCTCGCACTTCTCGGCGATATCGCACCTCTCCACGTCGATCCAGGGCATCTTGTTCCGCATATCCGACACCTCTTATAGCTATGGGTGTATTTTATCCACGGCTTCGCGCTCAGCCGATGATGCAGGTCATAATTCGCGCGGTTGCGTTCCCGGCAGGCGACCGTTTGATCGCCGGAGGGCTTTTGTTGAGGCCTTAAGTCTCCGCCTGCATCCGCCTGGAGGACCGCCGAGGGGACGGTCCGCGCCTCGGAGATGGATGCCGTGGCGTTTCCGTAGGCGCTTTGGAGGTTGAAAAGTGTCGAGAGACCGCCCCGTCATCCCGGCAAAGCGGTGGTTTAGAATCTTCGCGGATGTGGTAAATTATATTTCGAGGGAAGGAAAACAAGAGAGGGAACATCAGCTCCCGAGGATAAGCGAGATTGCGGGGTTCTCCGCGGCGAAGGCAGGATCAGGCTTTTCTCGGGAGCTGTTCCATTTCCATAAGCGTACCGCTCGAGGGCCGCGGATCATCGGACCTTTTCCAACGCCGGCCATATTTCTATCACGACTTGACTTTTTACCATGTTAACCCTCGGCTTGGCCGCGGTTTTATGACCTGGATCAACCCCTTGCGCCCAAGCGCCTTCCCGCCGCCACGGGGAAAACCAACCTTTCCCGAGCCGCCCCCGGCGAGGTTTTCCGCCGGCCTTCAGCCGTACATCTCCCCGCAGGAAAAAGAGGAGAGATTGGGTTTTCGGGGTTTCGAGGAGGCACATGGTCCTCAACCCAGGGCTTCCCTGAGTATGCCGACCAGGTCCTCCGGTACCGTTTCCCTGGGGTTGGAGGAACGCATCCGCGTGTTCAGGAAGGCCTCCGCGGCCAGGGATTCCACGCTGCTCGCCGGCACCCCCAGGTCGCCCAGGTTTCGGGGCAGGGGGAGTACGGCAAGCAGGCCCTCCACGGCTTCCACCGCCTTTTCCGCCGCCCGGAGCGAGGAGAGCCCGGAGATTTCCATCCCCATGGCCGCTGCCAGCTCGCGGTAAGCCTCCGGGGCGGCGGGGAGGTTGAAGCGCATGACGTGGGGGAGGAGCACGGCGTTCGCCACGCCGTGCGGGATTCCAAAACGGGCTCCCAGGGCATGGGACAGGGCGTGGGCCAGCCCCAGCCCCGAGGCTGTGAAGGCCATTCCGGCCAGGAGGGAGGCCAGGGACATGCCACGCCGGGCTTCGGTGTCCGAGCCGTCCTGGCAGGCCCTCTCCAGGTAGGCGGAGGCCAGCCCGGCGGCCTTCAGGGAGAGGGCGCGGGTGGGCTCCCAGGCCCTCCGGGACACGTGGGATTCCAGGGCGTGGGTGAGGGCGTCCATCCCCGTGGCGGCGGTGATTTCCGGGGGCATGGTATAAGTCAGGCAGGGATCCACAACGGCCAGCACCGGATATAGATACTGGCTTACGATGGACATCTTCTGGCCTCGTTTTCCACCGGATATCACCGCTACCCAGGTCACCTCGCTCCCCGTCCCCGAGGTGGTGGGGATGCATACCAGGGGCTTGGCCCGGCCGGGGATGCGCCCCACCCCCTCCCAGGAGACTATCTCTCCCTCGTTGTTCAGCCGCGCGGCGATGACCTTGGCGGCATCCATCGGGCTTCCCCCGCCGAAACCGATGACGAAGTCGCAACCTTCCTCCCTGGCTCTTGCCACCCCTCTCTCCACCGTTTCCACGTCGGGATCCGATTTGACCTCCGAGAAGAGGGAGACGGAGATCCCCTCCCGGGCCAGTATTCCTCGCAAGGTATCCACTGCGGGCATGGATGCGGTGGGGCCGTCGCCGGTGACTACCAGGGCGTGCTTGCCGAAGCTGCGGATGAAGGACCGGATTTCCTCAAGCGAGCCTTCGCCGAACACCACTTGGACCGGGAAACGCAACAGATGCACGGCCATCCCCTCACCTCCACCCCGTGGCCTTTCCTCAGCGTTACAGGAGAAAAAACGGCCGCGGCATGGATGAAACCCGCATGCCTCCGAAAGGGACATTGTGGTTATCGTCCGTTCCCCGTAGGGGGTTTAGCAAGGGCGGTAGGGAAGCCGGGCCGCATCCACGCCGCGACGGGGGGCGGAAGGTGGAGGAGCGGCGGGACTCGAATATCTTTACGGGGCAAATGAGAAGGTCCCGGGGGGCGAAAAGCTCTTCGTGGTTTCCCTTCCTTGTCCTGATGCAGAGTAATATAGAAAGGAAAGCCTTTTCTATCATATGCCGGACGAAGGGGAGGACGATGAGAGAGAGGGAGGATAGCGGCGTCCTCCGCGCATCCTTGCTCCTGGACGGGGAAGACCGCATTCTGGAGGGAAACCGCGACGCGGAAGTCTTTCTGGAAAGACCCCTGGAGGAGGTGCGCAAAGTCTCCCTCCGGGAGGTCAATCCCACCCTGCACGCCGCCCTGAAGGACCTGTTGGCCAAGACCAGGCGCGGGCGCGGGGTGGAGAACTACGCCATGGCCTACAAGCTCGGGAAAAACCTCCTGCGCTTGAATGTCTCCATCACCCCCTATCCGCTGGAAGCCCTGGGAAGCACGGGCAGCATGGTGAGCATCACCACCACCCTACCGGGCGGTGCGGGAAAGACACCTCGCCCACGGAGCTCGCAACTCTCCATGCTCGTCCCGGAGGCGGTGGGGGAGTTAAGGGTATTCCTGGACGGGATCGTGGACCCCGCTTTCCTCCTCGACGACCAGGTGGGCATCATGTACGCCAACGCGGCCATGTGCCGGGCTATGGGGCATAAGGCGGATGAGGTGCTGGGAAGGCCTCTTTCCTTTTTCCTGGCCCACGAGAGGTCCAAAAAGACGGTGGAATACCTGGCGGAGACGGTGCGTGCCACTCCCTGGAGGGGAGAACTGGAGTTCAAACGTCCGGACGGGACCGTCTCCGTGGTGGCGGTAACGGTGATGCCCTGGGAGGGGGGCGGGGAGGTGACCATGCTGGGCCTGGGAAGGAACGTCACCTCCGAAGCCCGGATGAAGAAGGAGCGCAACCAGGAGCTGCGGCGTTTGTGGAGTCTCCTGGAAAGCGCACGGTCTCCTCTTATCTGCTTCACGCCCGATCGCCGCGTCACCCTTATCAGCTCCACCGCGGAAGAGCTGCTGGGCGTGCCGAAAGACAGGGCCATAGGGACCGTCCTGGAGGAGCTCTTTCCCGCCGAGGTGAGGGACAGGGTGAAGGTCCTGGTGGAGGATGCTTTGGCCTTGGGGGAGGAAAAGGAGGCCACGGTCACCCTGAAGATGAGGCGGGCGGCCAAAGAGCTGAGGATGGTGGTCAGGCACGCGTACCAGGTTAGGGGCAAGACCCGGGAATACGCCCTTCTTTTGCAGGAGTCGGGCGGGGAAGCGAGTGAGCTCGAGGAGCTCCGGAAGAGGGTGGAAGCCCTCGAGCGACACCGGGAGATCATGGAAAAAGCGGCGGAGAGCGCGGATTGGGAGGGGTTTCTGGGTCACTGCCTGGAGCTTGCCGGGGAAATAGTGGGTTACGAGGCCGGGGCGGCGTTTCTCGTGGAGAAGGGACTCGCCACCCTGGAGGCGGTACGTGGGCTGGAGGAGAGAGGCCTGGAATCTTTTCGTAACATCGCGCTGCGCCCGGATTACCGGCGGCAGTGCCGCGAGGAGGGCCTGCTTAGGGTGACCGTCCACGGAGGGGTCCCCCGGGAGGGGTGGGAGCAGGTGGCCTCCTTGCTGGAAGATCCCGACCAACTGGCGGGACTGCTGGGGGAGAAGAGATGGCGATCGCTGCTGGCGATCCCCCTCAGGACCGAGGGAACGGTTGTCGGCGCCCTGGCCCTGGTGAACCCCCGGGAGGAGGCGGGTGAAGGTGAATGGAAAAAGCTGGAAGCAATTGGAAGGGACGCCGGGGAGGCGGTGCGGGTGATGCGCATGCGCTTGGCCAGTCGGGGGAAGGCTGTGGGAGGGGCGGCCGTCCCTGAACCGGTCGAGGCGGAGGAGGGCCGGCCGGCGGATCCTGGTCGGGAAGAGGGCGGTTCGGCCCGTGGCGATCTCCACGACGGAGGAAAACACGATTACCTGCAGATCGCCCGCCTTTCCAGGGAAGGCGAGGATCCTCCGGACCTCCTGGCTGCTCCCGGCGAGGTCCCCGTTCCCAGGGCGGTTCTCTCTCCCCGGGGCATCGACCTGGCCTCCATGATCAAGGATCTGAGAGATTATTATGCGCGGCGCGGTAGAGGAGGGGAGATATTCCTTGAACTGGAGGATGACCTTCCGCGCTTGCACGCCGACAAGAGGCTGCTCCGGGAAGCCCTGATGTGCCTTCTGGACAATGCCTTCCGGTTCTCCCCTCCCGGTAGCCCGGTGGTCCTGGGGGCGGAGAGGTGGGGAGACGAGATATTGCTGCGTGTCGAGGACCAAGGACCCGGCATGCCGGAGGAGGTTATAAGGGAGCTCTCCCGCCCGGAGGGGGTGGAGGAATCGGCGGATGATACGGGGAGGCGGGCCAAGAGCCTCTTGGTCTGCCGCAGGTTCGTCCGGTCAATGGGTGGGGAGCTTTCCTTCAAGGCCATGCCGGGCGAGGGAACGGTGGCCTATATCCGCATTCCCGTCCTTCCTTTTATCGGCGAGGTGTCATGAGTACCGTGGACACCCTTCCCGAGGTCAGCATCCTGGGGGTGTGCGGAAGCCCCGTCAGGGAGGGCAACGTCGCCGCCCTCTTGGAAGCGGCCCTGCGCGGCCTCGACGGGATCCCCGGGGTGAACCGGGAGGTCCTTCACCTCGCGGACCTGCGGGTGGAGGACTGCGTCCACTGCAACTGGTGTTTGCGGAACCAGGAAGGGGGACGGCGCTGCTCGAGGAAGGACGATATGGAACAGGTGTATCCTCGGGTGGAGTCCTGCGACGTGCTCCTCCTGGCCACCCCCGTGTATTTCGGTCGTCTCTCGGGTCACCTGGCGGCCTTCATCGACCGCATGCGGATCTACGTGCACGGCACCCTCACCGCGGGGAGGTTGCGCAACAAGGTGGGAGGTGCCCTGGCCGTGGCCTGGTTCCGCATGGCCGGCCTGGAGATGACCCTGCTCACCGTGCACCAGTTCTTTCACGCCGTGAACATGGTCATCGCCTCGCCGGACCTCGGACTGCAGGGGGGAGCGGCCTTTTCCTCCCTGGAGGGCACGGGCAGAAGGGCAGGCGACGACAGGAAGCTGGTGCTCCGCGACCACCTGGGAGTGGCCAGCGCCGTTTCCACCGCCCAGCGGGCGGTGGAGCTCGCCCGCCTGCTCAAGGCCGGGGGGGAAGCCCTTTCCGGTGAAGCCCGTCCTTGAGCGCCGGCAGGCGAGCCTGTCTCCACCCTCCACTCGGAGGACGAACCCGGCGCACCCGATCTTCCAGCCGCCGCGGTCTTCGCTTGCCTTTCGCGCGCCTGCGGGGAACCTTTTCGCGGTTTTACGGGGATCCGTCGCCCGGACAATGACGCGATGCCCGGGAGAGCTTAAAAGAAAAAGCGTTCCCTGTCGATAAACAAGGTGTTAATTTTGTTAAACTTCGGCGTCAGCGGAGGGTGGGGCCTCCACCGTGCATTGGTCGCTCTCCGAGGACGGCGACCTGGAAATCTCCGTGCACCTGGACTGAGCCCTTGCGGAGGGACCTGAAGAAGAGCCCCTCTTTTAAGTCCTTGAGGCAGGGGCCCTCTGAATGGGTTTCCGGAGGTATTCTCCCGATTGAGCCGCTCGTCGGCGATGCTCCCTGATGTCGATGTGCCCGAAGACCCTAGCTTCCACACCGCTTTCCTAGATTTCTACGAGCATGCTTTTGAAGGTGTTCCCGAACCCCTCTCGCGCCGTTTTGCCGAGATGAACGGGCAGGGAAGACCTTGTATGCCCGGCTTACATTATTCGCCCTCCTGCTCCTTCCCGATGGAGATGAAGGCACGATGTCGTTCGAGGAGCGTAGTGACCGTCCGGTGGTCTTCGCAGCGAGAGACAGGGGAAGGGGAAGCAAGGGTTCTTGACCGGATAGAGGGAACAGGTTTATATTAAGACTGACCGGTTGGTCTAAGAATCTAAGGATTATCAAAGCCCGAAGGGGGTCAGCCTTGAGTCCCGGTGGAGGAACGACGGCCGGAGGGAGGAGCGGGAGGTCGCTGGGAAAGCGGAGGAATCCGCGCAAGGATCAACGGGAACAGGCCTTCAAACGCGCCGCCCTGAAGTTTTTTTCCGCCAAGGGATACCACCGTACCACCATGTCCGAGATCGCCCTGGAGGCCGGGTTCGGGAAGGGCACCCTCTACTGGTACTGGAAATCCAAGGAAGAGCTGTACTTCTCCCTCATCGAGGATATGCACCGGGAGTTCCTCGACCTGGTGGAGCGTGCCGTGGAGAGGGAGGGGAGCGCCTTAGACAAGCTGCGCTGGCTGGGAGAGGAGATCACCGACCTCTATTACCGGGACCGAGAGTACTGCAAGCTCTCCTGGAAAATGCGCGCCGAGGAGCTGGAGACCTTCTCCCCCCACCACGTGGAGCGCCTTTACTCCTACATCAACCGCACCAAGGAGAAGCTGCAGGAGATCATGGCCCAGGGAGTCGACGAGGGCATCTTTCCTCCCCACGACCCCTATTACCTGGCCTGCATGCTCATGGGATTGGTGGAAGGCATGGAGATCCAGTGGCTCGAGGACTCCAAGTCCTTCGACCTCCGCCGGGCCATGGGCATGGCCATGGAGATTCTTTCCGCCATCGCAGCCGGCAGGGGATCGAATGCCGCGGAAGATCCTTTACAGGTGGGGTACGGGGGAGCGGAAAGGGCGGGGTCGATTTCGGGGGGAGCGGCGCGCAAACGGGCAGGCGTGGCGGGACAGCGCGACGCAGGGGTAAAGGGGAAGCGTTCATGACCCGGGAGAGAAACGAGGCTGCCTGCGCCCTGGGTGGGATTTCCCTCCGGGGCTTGATCGGAGGCCGGCGGGGGCCCGGGAAGAGGACAGGGACGGAGCATGGATAGGCGGCAGTGAGTTTCTGACCTTGGACCTGACCTTGGACCGGAAAGCGCTTGAGGAACCAGAAGGAGGTAGGAAATGTCCAGGTTGACCATTCTCGGCGGATGCGGGGCGGTGGGAAGCACGGCCGCACGGGCACTCGCCGCCGGCGATTATTTCTCGGAGCTGGTCATCGCGGATAAGGAGGAGGAAGCCGCGCGGCGTCTGGCCGCGGAGCTGGGAGGAGACCGGGTCTCCGCCGTGGGAGTGGACGCCGATGACCCCGAAGCCCTCAAGGAAGTCATGGCCGGTTCCGACGTGGTGCTCAACTGCGTGGGTCCCTTCTACCGCTTCGGCCCTCCCATCCTGCGGGCGGCCATAAAGGCGGGGGTGAACTACGTGGACATCTGCGACGACATGGACGCCACCCAGGAGATGCTGGCCATGGACGAGGAGGCCAAAGCGGCGGGAGTGTCCGCCCTGGTGGGCATGGGCAGCTCGCCGGGAATGGCCAACCTGCTGGTGAAATTCACCGCCCAGACCCTGCTGGACCAGGTGGACTCGGTGGACATATACCACGCGCACGGGGGGGAACCCGTGGAGGGACCGGCGGTCATCAAGCACCGTTTCCATTCCATGGAGATAGATATCCCAATGTTCCTGGACGGGGAGTACAGGACGGTACGCCTCTTCGAGGAGAGCGGAAGGGCCCTGGAGGAAGTGACCGACTTCCGCGACGTGGGTACCTACCCCGTGTACGCCTATCCGCACCCGGAGACCATCACCCTCCCCAAGTACATCGAGGGCGTGAAGAGGGTCACCAACCTGGGACTGGTCATCCCCGTCTCCTACGCCGAGCTCATCAAGGACATGGTGCGCCTGGGCCTCACCTCCGACGAGCCGCTGGAGGTGCAGGGACAGAAGGTGATACCGCGCGAGTTCGCCGTGGCCTTCGTGCTCTCCAAGCGCGACGCCCTGCTCAGGGAGGCGGGCATCACCTCCCCGCGGGGATGCCTGAAGATCGTGGTCAAGGGGACCAAGGGTGGAGAGCCTCATACCTATATCTTCCAGATGTCCTCCAGCGGGATGGGGATGGGCGAGGGCACAGGGATACCCGCCGCTTTGGGGGCCATCGTCATGGGCCAGGGAAAAATAACCATGAAAGGGGTCTTTCCGCCCGAGGCCGCCGTGGACCCCATGGACATGATCAAGTTGGCCGGCGAGGTCATCAAGTCCAGCGGGAAGGGGGATCGCGCCCCCATATACATAGAGCACGTGGACAAGGACGGCAAGGTGGAGACCTTGGACCTCAAGTTCTGATGGGCACGCGGGGACGAAGGTCGGGCGCTGCCCGGGGGGCATGCCCGATACCCGTACGAAAGCTGGAGGGTGTGGCCGCGCGTGGGGTTCGCGCGATTGAAGATACGCGGTTTCCCAGTTGGGTGAACGGAAGAGGTGGTGAACGGTGGTGAGCGCGGAATGAGCGAGAAATTCGTCGTCTCTCACGACGTGGGGACGGGCGGGAGCAAGGCGGTGCTGACCGACCTGGGAGGCAACATAATCGCCTCCCGCTTCGAACCCTATCCCACATCTTATCCCCATCCCCACTGGGCGGAACAGGACCCGCGGGACTGGTGGAGGGCGGTGACCGAGAGCACCAGGAAAGTGCTCAGGGAGAGCCGTATCAACCCCCGCCAGGTGGTGGGCATGGGTTTCGCCGCCCAGATGCTGGGAGTCCTCCCGGTGGACGAAAAAGGCGTTCCCCTGCGCCCGGCCATCATCTGGATAGACAGCCGGGCCGACGAGCAGGCCGCCCGGCTGGTGCGCAGGTTCGGGGGTCCCCGGGTGCTCATGGCCGTGGCCGGGGCGGTCCCCTCGGGGAAGGACGTCATCTGCAAGATCCTGTGGATTAAGGAAAGGGAACCGGAGGTTTTCGCCGCCACCCACAAGATCCTGGACGTCACCGGCTACCTGGTCTTCCGGGCCACCGGGAACATGATCATCGACCACACCGGAGCGGGGGTCACCGGGATCCTCAAGAACAAGACCCGTCAGTGGGACCAGGTTTTCGCCCGCCTTTTGGGGATACCCCTGGAGAAGATGCCGGACATCAAGAGCTCGGTGGAGGTGGTGGGGCTGCTCAACCGCGAGGCGGCGGAAGAGATGGGCCTGGAGCCGGGCACCCCGGTGATCGGAGGGATGGGAGACGTGCCCGCCGCGGCCACCGGTTCCGGCGCCCTGGAGCATGGGGACGCCCATATCTACCTGGGGACATCGGGATGGCTGGTGGTTTCCGTCAGGCGGCCCAAGAACCTGGGCAAGAACGGCATCGTGTCCGTGGCCTCCGCGGACCCGGAGATGTTCCTCATGATCGGGGAGACGGAGACCGCCGGGGCCTGCCTGAAGTGGTTCGCCGATAACTTCGCCACTGCCGAGGAGAGGAAGGAAGCGGAGCGCAGGGGAGAGGAGATGGCCATCTTCGCCGTCCTGGACGAGGTGGTGGAGAAGGTGGAGCCGGGATCGAACCGGCTGCTCTTCACCCCCTGGCTCTTCGGGGAGCGGGCCCCCATAACCGACACCACCATCCGTTCCGCCTTCGTCAACCTCTCCCTCAACCATGACCGGGAACACCTCCTGCGTTCCATATACGAGGGGGTGGCCTACAACTTCCGCTGGCTGGTGGACACCGTCGCCGGCGCCGGTTTTCCCTGCCGCACCTTGAGGGCCATAGGCGGAGGGGCGCGGAGCGACGTGTGGATGCAGATCATGGCCGACGTGACCCGGAGGAGCATCGAGGCGGTGGCGGATCCTCAGGAGGCGGGGGCCATCGGCTGCGCCCTGGCGGTGGCGGCGGCCCTGGGGGAATACGGGGGCTACCGGGAGTTGAAAAAGGTGGTGCGGGTACGCCGCACCTTCGAGCCCGATCCCGCATGCTGCCAAGAATACGAGGATCTTTACGGAGTCTTCCGCTCCCTTTACCGCAACCTTCGCGGCGTTTGCCGGCACCTCAACGAACCCGCGGCCTGCGGAGCCTGAGGCGGGTCGGGGATTTCAAGGAACGCGGAAAAGCGCGGGGCGGATGGAGATGGAAGGGGGGATGGAAGACGGGAATGGGAAACGAGGGATCCCGAGGCCGGTTGGGATACCGGGCCGGCAATCCTGGTGTAGTTGGTTTCGACGCGCGAATGGCGCTCGATATGGAAATAAATGGCATTTTGGCCGTAGGAAGCACGCCGTTCCGCGCGGGGGACTTCCAAAGCCATCGGTGTTGGTCGACGGTAGAGAAAGGATGGTAAAGGAGTGATGGACGTGCTGTTCTACGAAGCCCAGCCCAAGGCCCTCCCCGAGGGTATCGACTACGATGACTTCATCGTGGCCACCTACTACGCCGCCTTGCCCCGGGAGGCCATAATGTACTACCTGGCCCCCTTCCTGGCCATCGAGCAGTCCACGGGGACCTGGACCCCCGTCCCGGGGGAGACGCCGGAGGTGAGGGCCAAGCACGTGGCCAAGGTCATCGGCATCCACGAGGTGCCCTTCTACGAGTTCGAGGTGCCCAAGGAGGTGGAGGAGCGCACCTACGTGGTGCAGATCGCCTTCCCCTTCCGCAACATCGAGCACCAGATCCCCATGCTGCTCACCGCCGTGGTGGGAAACATTTCCATGGGAGGGAAGATAAAGCTGCTGGACCTCTACCTGCCCAAGAAATACACCGAGGGGTTCCAGGGACCTAAGTTCGGCATCGACGGCATCTACGAGGCCCTGGGGATCAAGGAGCGCCGCCCCCTGCTCAACAATATGATCAAGCCCTGCACGGGCTATTCCTGCGAGGTGGGGGAGAAACTCTTCTACGAGGCGGCCCTGGGCGGCTGCGACGTGATCAAGGACGACGAGCTCATCGCGGACATGGCCTTCAACCGCGTGGAGGACCGGGTTCGCGCCTACATGGCTATGGAGAAGAGGGTCTACGAGGAGACCGGGGAACACACCCTCTACACGGTGAACGTCTCCGACAACATCCCCAAGATGTTCGAGGTGGCCAAGCGAGCCGTGGACGCCGGGGCCAACGCCATCATGGTCAACTACCTGGCCGTCGGGCTCCCCGCCCTCCAGGCCCTGGCCGAGGACCCGGACATCAACGTGCCCATCCTGGCCCACATGGACTGTGCCGGGGCCCTCTACGAGTCGCCCATCTCGGGCATAGCCTCCCACCTGGTGCTGGCCAAGCTGCCGCGCCTGGCGGGAGCCGACGCCATCGTCTTCCCGGCCCCCTACGGCAAGGCACCCTACCTCAAGGACCGTTTCGTGCACACCGCGGACGTCATGCATTACCCGCTGCACAACATCAAGCCCTCCATGCCCATGCCCTCCGGAGGGATCACCCCGGAGATGGTCCCCACCTGTGTGGCGGACATCGGCAAGGAGATCATGATCGGCTCCGGTGGTGGGATACACGCCCACCCCATGGGACCCGCCGCCGGAGCGCGGGCCTTCCGGCAGGCCATCGACGCCGCCATGCGGGGCATATCTCTCCACGAATACGCCAAGGACCACCAGGAACTGGCCGTGGCCCTGGGGCTCTGGGAAGGCTTCTTCAAGGAGACCACCGCGGAGGCGGGCATCGAGGCCAAGACGGAACACCTGGGCTGAAGGCGGGAATCGCGCGCCCGGGCTGCCGGCGGAAAGGATGCCTATAAGGCCAGGCGTCGTTCCGCCTCGGGAAGGAGCATCCGGGCGCGGGGTATGTACAGGGAGTGGATGCTCTTTCCGGGAGCTATCTCGCGGATCTTCCTGGATATCCCGTGCTCGCCGAGGGCGATGCGGGCGGTACCCGGGATAAAGCTGCGGCCCAGGGAAGTGGAGATGCCCCGGATGGGGGTGAGGAGGAGCTCTCTGTCCTTCACCGTGTAGGTGTTGAGGTCGAAGTAGGTCTTCATGCGGGGGGGCGATTTCCTGACCTCCAGGGTGAGGATATGCTCCCCCTTTTCCTTAAGCGTGCAGGTGACCGCCTTGTCGCCCTCCTCGAACTCGATCTCCCCCAGGAACTTGGGGTAACCCCAAATATCGACACCCGCGCGGAGGGCTATGTCGGTGGTGACCGGGAGCTGCCAGACGAAGGCCTCGAAGGTCAGGGAGGCGGCCATGCGCAGGGGCGGGATGAGCATGGGGTTGAGGCGGGGCCGGTAGCGAGCGGGAACGGCTATTCCCATCTCCCTGTACGGCCCGATGCTGGTATCCCGGTAGTCGAAGGCCATTACCGCCAGGAGCCCCTTGCCGGGCATCACCTCCACGGGAACCAGCTTGGAGGTGGGCAGGAGGTCGCGGAGTTTCAGGGTGGGGGCCAGGAAGATGCCCGCCACGGCGAATACCTCCCGGTAGAGTACGGGCACGGCGCAGGACCCACCGCTTATGGCCACTTCTTTCTGCTCCACTTCCTCTAAAAACAGCCCTTCCATGTTACCTCCTGCAAGGCGCAGTGCCGGCCATTCACCTACCCGGGCGCCGCGGAGATCCTCGCTGTGACTTCGCCCTTTGCCGCGGCGCGGCGTGGTTTCCATTATTATAACCGCCCGACGGTCATCTGTTTCCCTTCAGGGCTTAAGCGTGGAAAAAGGCACCAGCCGGGAGTAATCGACGAGATCGGCCATGGCCCGGGAATAGGTGTCCACCCCCAGCTCCTCGGCCGCCGCGGGGGGGTTGAGTCCTCCCGCCACCACCAGTCCGACGCGTTCCCTGGCGCAGGGTATTTCCAGGCAGGGCTGCCCGGGTTTGCCCAGCACCACCAAGCCCCCCATGCGGGCCTCGCGCATCCGGTCGAGTATCTCCAGGGCCCGTTCGCGGGCGCTGGCCGGTATCCGGCGGAAGGAGGCGCAGATCCTGCCGCTCCCGGTGGTCCCCGCGGCATGGACGCCGGTCATCTTGCCCTTGATGAATATCTCTATGGGGTCCAAGGTGGACCCGGAGTAGCTGATGATCTCCGTGAAGCGTCGCGGTTCCCCGCCCTCTATCTCCAGGAGTCCCCCGAAACTGGATTCCACGGGTATCCCGTGGCGCAGGAAAACGGCGTTCAAGGTCACGCTGCACAGGGTGGCCCAACCCACCATCCCGGAGGGCACCTCCGCCCGGCCTATGCGTTCGCCGGGTCCGGCTCGCAGCACCAGGTCGGAGAGGCAGAAACCGGCCCGGAAGGCGCCGCGCATGGCCTCCACGGCTCTCGCTTCCTGCTCCTGGGGCAGGAAGGTGATGTTCACCACGACACGTCCCTTTCCGGTTCGAAGGTCGAAATCGGCCTGCCAGGCCAGGTCGTCTATGCGGGCGTTCACGAAACCCAAGCGCTCCACGGCCAGGGCACCCTGCACTTCCCGGGCGCCCCTCTCCGTGAGTATCCGGCCTCGCCTGCCCACCAGCCGGGTGAAACCCCTGGCGTCAAGGTGCAGCAGGTGGTACCGCACCGTCCTCTCGTTGAGATCCAGGCCCCGGCGCGAGAGCTCCCTGGAGACGGCCCGGGCCCCTAGCGGTTTCCCGGCCTCCTGGAGGATCTCCAGAATGGCCAGGGTCTTGCGTTCCAGGATTCTTTCCCCGCTCATTAGGTGAAAACTTTCCGCTTATAAACTTGACAACGCCCAATTTCACCCTTTATATAGGAAATAGGTTACCTATTACCTATATTAAGGACCTTCCGAACCGTTGTAAATATCCCGGGCGGAAGACCTGTCACCGGCAAGTTTTATACTTTCCGTGACGACCGGCGGTTTTATATTATATTCGGAGTTTCATTATATTCGGAGTTTCGGGTTGAAGGAGGACGACGGAGACCTTTCCCTCCAGAACCGTATCCGGGTTGGTTCGCTGCTGGAGATATGGCTTGCATCTGCCCGGAACGGATACCGAAAAAGACGGGTTCCCGGATCGGCGGGCAAATGAAGCGCCGGCTCGGGCTCGAGGCGGAGAAAGGCGGTTGGGAGTTGAAACGCATCATCCCCCGCGAGGAGTACTGCATAGGGTGTCGTCTTTGCGAGATCCACTGCATAGTGCAGCACTCTAAAAGCCGGGACATCATCAAGGCTTTCAAGAGGGAGAGGAGGCCCTTGAAGAGGGTGGAGGTGGAGGAGCGGGGCCACGTGTCCTTTGCCCTCCAGTGCCGCCACTGCGATGAGGCCCCCTGCATCACCGCCTGCCTCTCCGGGGCCATGCACAGGGATGCCATGTCCGGAGCGGTGGTTCACGACCCGGAGCGTTGCGTGGGATGCTGGACCTGCGTCCTCGTCTGTCCCTACGGTGCGGTACGCCCGGATGGGGCGGAGAAAAAAGTGGTGGGCAAGTGCGACCTGTGCCCGGACCTGGAGGTGCCGGCCTGCGTGGCCAATTGCCCCAACGAGGCCCTGGTGCTGGTGGAGGAATAATCGGGATAAAGTCGACCGCAAGGGCGGAGAAACCCGATTTCGCCGTTGGGGCAAGGCGGACGGGGATGGAAATATATGGCATGGAAAAGCGGCGGAAAGTCAAGGGAACTAAAGGTCAGTTATGCAGACCTATGATTACGCCATAGTGGGTAACTCGGCGGCGGCCATCAACGCCTGCGACGCCATACGCGGCCTCGACCGGGAAGGAAGTTTGGCGGTATTCGCGGAGGAGAAACGACGCTGCTATTCCCGTCCCCTCATCTCCTACCTGGTGATGGGCGATATAGGCGAAAAAGGCATGTACTACCGACCTTCCGGCTATTACCGCCGGTGGGGGATCGACTTTTACCCCGGAACAGCGGTCCGGAAGGTGGACGCCGAGCGCCGCCTCCTGGAAACCTCAAAGGGTGAAAGATTCAAGTGGAGGAAACTGCTCCTGGCCACCGGGTTCCGGCCTTTCACCCCGCCGGTGGAGGGCCTGGAGGAGGCCAGGTATCTCACCTTCGTCTCCTGGGACGATGCCCGCGCCATGATCCGCCTGACCTCCCGCCCCCTGAGGGCCCTGGTGATGGGGGCCGGGCTGATAGGCATGAAGGCGGCGGAGGCCCTGCATTCCAGGGGTTGCCGTGTGGCGGTGGTGGAGAAGATGGACCGGGTTCTTCCTCTTGCGCTGGACGAGACGGCGTCGGAGATGGTGGCCGCCCGCTGCCGGGAAGCGGGAATGGAGATCCTGACCGGAAAGAGCGTCTCGCGGGTCACTGCCGGCGGAGGTTATAAGGGAAGGGCGGTCCTCGACGACGGCGCCGAGGTGGATTTCGACCTCCTGGTAGTGGCGGTAGGGGTCAGGCCGCGTACGGAGCTGGCCGAGGAAGCCGGCCTGGAATGCCGGGGAGGAATCGTGGTGGACGAGCACCAGAGGACCTCCCGGCCGGGCGTCTTCGCCGCCGGCGACGCGGCCTTAGCCTTCGACCTGGTGCGGGGCGAGGCGGCGGTGAACGCCCTCTGGCCCGTAGCCGCCCTGCAGGGCAAGTATGCGGGCCTGAACATGGCCGGCAGGGAAGTCCCCTATCCCGGCGGGAATTCCATGAACGCGGTGGAGTTTTTCGGGCTCCCGGTGCTCTCTGCCGGGATAGTGAACCCGCCCGACGATTCATACGAGGTGATCGTCAGGCGAGGGGAGAACGGCGATTACCGTAAGGCGGTGGTCCGGGGAGACCTCTTGGTGGGGATGCTCGTGGCCGGCAAGATAGAGAGGGCGGGCATCCTCACCTCCCTGATCCAGGAGAGGGCCAACGTGCGAAGGATCAAGAATTTTCTGCTCGAGGAGGGTTTCGGCCACATCCATTTCCCGCGCTCCCTGAGGGAGGAGCGCATCGTGGAGGCGGTGGCGGGCCTGACCCGGGCGGACCGGGAGAGGGGAAGGGGATAAAACGCGATGCTCAGGGAAGCGCGCTTCCGGGACGACAAGGAATTCTCCGGGTGCTCCATATTCGGGATGATGAATGTCCGGGGGGAGAGGTTCAACGGAGAACCCGTGATCACGGCCATCGCCAACATGAAAGAGAGGAGCAACGGGCTGGGCGGCGGATTCGCAGCTTATGGTATCTATCCGCAGTACGCCGAGCTTTACTGTTTCCACATGATGTACGACCACCAGGGCGCAAAGGAGGAAACGGAGGAGTTCTTCAGGAGCCGGTTCGAGGTGGAGGGGGCCGAGGTCATCCCCATCCGCGAGTGCGAGGGAGTGGACGACCCGCCGCTTCTCTGGAGGTACTTCCTGCGCCCCAGGGAGAACCTGGTCTGTTCGGAAGAGGATACCGACGATTTCGTGGTGCAGGCGGTCATGCACGTCAACGTAAAGATCGAGGGGGCCTTCGTCTTCTCCAGCGGTAAGAACATGGGAGTCTTCAAGGGGGTGGGTTTCCCGGAGGACATCGGCCGCTTTTTCCGCCTCGAGGAATACGAGGGCTATACCTGGGTGGCCCACGGCCGGTTCCCCACCAACACCCAGGGATGGTGGGGGGGAGCGCATCCTTTCAACATCCTGGACTGGTCGGTGGTGCACAACGGCGAGATCTCCTCATACGGCATCAACCGTCGCTACCTGGAGATGTTCGGCTATATCTGCACCCTGCACACGGATACCGAGGTCATCGCCTACGGCGTGGATCTTTTATTGAGGAGGCACGGGCTCAGCATCCGGGACATGGCCAGGATTTTCGCCGCCCCCCTGTGGACGGAGATCGACCGCATGCCCCCGCGGGAGCGTGAGGTTCATACCGCCCTGCGCCAGACCTACGGTTCCCTGCTCCTCAACGGCCCCTTCAGCGTCATCATCAGCAACCGGCACCAGATGATCGGGCTCACGGACCGAATAAGGCTGCGCCCCCTGGTGGCGGGACGCAACGGGGATTTCATGTACATATCCTCGGAGGAGGCTCCCATCCACCTGGTGGACGATACCCTCCGGGAGACCTGGATCCCGCAGGGAGGGGAGCCCATCGTGGCCGAGCTCCGAAAGGCGGCGGAGGAGCCCGAGGAGGCCGGCGCGCAAGTCATCACCATTCCGGCGACGGATCGGGCTTGAAGCGGAGGCCAGGGGAATTGAAGAGCTACCTGCTGCCGCAGTTCCTGGTCGACCGGGACGATTACCGGTGCATTCGCTGCGAGGTCTGCGTTCGCCAGTGCGCCTTCGACGTGCACTGGTACGACGGAGAGGAGGACGCCGTCTTCGCCGACGAGAGCAAATGCGTGGGCTGCCTGCGCTGCGTCACCCTCTGCCCCACCAACGCCCTTGTGGTCCGGCATAACCCCACCCAACATCCTCCCAACGCCAACTGGACGAAGGAGGTGCTGCAGAACATCTACAAGCAGGCGGAGACGGGCGGGGTGCTCCTCACCGGCATGGGCTGCGACAAGCCCTATCCCATCTACTGGGACCGCATCGTACTGGACGCCAGCCAGGTGACCAACCCCTCCATCGATCCCCTGCGGGAACCCATGGAGCTGCGCACCTACCTGGGGGCCAAGCCGGATGCCCTCAAGATAGGCGGGAAAGAAGGCAAGCTCTCCCTGGAGACCAGGATCACTCCCCAGTTGAAACTGGAGACCCCCATCATGTTCTCGGCCATCTCCTACGGGGCCATCAGCTACAACGCCTGCGAGTCCTTGGCCCGGGCCGCGGCGGAGGCGGGTACCTACTACAATACCGGGGAAGGAGGGCTGCACCGCAACCTCTACAAGTACGGCGACCACACCATCTGCCAGGTGGCCTCGGGGCGCTTCGGAGTCCATGCCGACTACCTGGAGGTGGCGGCGGCGTTGGAGATCAAGATAGGGCAAGGCGCTAAGCCCGGGATCGGCGGCCACCTTCCCGGCGAGAAGGTGAGCGCGGAGATCTCCCGCACGCGCATGATCCCCAAGGGCACCGACGCCCTCTCGCCGGCGCCCCACCACGACATCTACTCCATCGAGGACCTCGCCCAACTCATCTATGCCCTGAAGGAGGCCACCCACTGGGAAAAACCGGTATCGGTGAAGATCGCCGCGGTGCATAACTCGGCGGCCATCGCCTCGGGGATGGTGAGGGCGGGGGCGGACATCATCGCCCTGGACGGTATCCGGGGCGGCACGGGGGCGGCACCCACCATGATCCGGGACAACGTGGGCATTCCCATCGAACTGGCCCTGGCCGCGGTTGACGACCGGCTGCGCCAGGAGGGGATACGCAACCGCGCCAGCATCGTGGTGGCCGGGGGTATAAGGTCCTCGGCCGACGTGGTCAAGGCCATCGCCCTGGGCGCAGACGCGGTGTACATCGGGACGGCGGCGCTGGTGGCCCTGGGATGTCACGTGTGCCAGAAATGCTACACCGGGAAGTGCAACTGGGGCATCGCCACCCAGGATCCCTATCTCTCCAAGAGGCTGAACCCGGAGGTGGGGGCCCGCAGGCTGGTCAATCTCCTCAATGCCTGGTCGCACGAGATCATGGAGATGCTGGGCGGGATGGGCATCAACGCCATCGAAAGCCTGCGCGGCAACCGCCTGCGCCTGCGGGGCGTGGGGTTGACCCAGGAGGAGCTGGATATCCTGGGCATCAAGCACGCCGGGGCCTGACCCCGGGAACTTTTCGACGTGCGGCCCGGTCTTTACGGGTGTGGGACCGGAGACGCGGATGGAGGAATGAGCCGCCCTCCGAAGAAATAAGAAGCGGGATAAAGGACCGGACGGCGGAGTTCAAGAGGTGATACGGGAATGAGGATCGACGTCGACCACCATGCCGGCCTTCCGGGTGTCTTCGTGCGCGTGGACGGCAAGGTCAAGATCAACGCCCGCCACATGCATTACCGGGAGCTGAACAACATGGTCAAGGCCGCGGCCTCGGAAGGGGTGGAGGAGATCGTCCTGGAGAACGTCTACGGGCAGCGCTACATAGGCTCGGGCATCCGGCGCCCGGTGCGCATAGTGGTGCACGGGGTTCCCGGAAACGACCTGGGAGCCTTCATGGACGGGCCCCGCATAACCGTGGACCGCAACGCCCAGGACGGGGTGGGGAACACCATGAACAGCGGGCTGATCGTGGTGCACGGAAGGGCGGGGGATATAGTGGCCATGGGCATGAGGGGAGGCAAGATCTTCATCCGCGACGGCGTCGGTTATCGGGCGGCCATCCACATGAAGGAATACCGCAAGTTCAGGCCCATACTGGTGATCGGTGGCGACACCCAGGATTTCCTGGGTGAATATATGGCGGGAGGATTGGTCATCGTCCTGGGCCTGAAAGGGAAGGGCCGGAGAAAGGTAAAGTTCAACGCCCGCCACATAGGCACCGGCATGCACGGCGGGACGATCTTCCTGCGCGGGGAGGTGGAGGATCACCAGCTGGGAAAGGAGGCGGCCGCCGTCCCGGCCACGGAGGAGGACAAGGACTTCATCCGTCCCTTCGTGGAGGAGTACGCCGGGTATTTCGGCGCGAATGCCGCGGAGATCATGGGCTCCGATTTCCTCAAGGTCTACGCGCGGTCCCACCGCCCCTTCGGCGGCCTCTACGCCTACTGATATGACCGGTGTCGGTGGCCCCCGGATCCATGGCGTTAACAGCCTACGCCGGTGGTTTCCCTGTCTTTTTGGGGCGTGCGCATGTTGTCCCGGGTCACCCGGTTGCGCGGGTTATCGGTCCTCCTTCCTTCTGCACGCGTTTTCTTTAACCTGGAAGGGGAGCTTCCGCGGCGCATTTTCCCGGAGAACCGGGGTTCCGGGGACACTTGGAGGAATTGATCGAGGGATTTCCGGATCGATATAACCCTTGGATATCCCCATCGCCGCGGTCAGAGACCTGGCCGGCGATGGCAAGGGATGAAAACTCGAGGGTCCGGGGTGAGCCGTGAACAAGATCTACCTTTCGGGCCGTGGCAGTGGGGCGAAACGCCTCAGGAAAATCCTGGAAAGCGAGTGCGAAGTCGTGGAATTCCGTCCGCGCGAACAGGAACCAGGGCCGGGAGACTTACTGCTCCTGGACCTGGTCGAGGAGGCGGGAAACCTGGAAGACCTCGTCTCAGCCCTCAGGAAATCCCTTCCACCGGAGGTCAAGGTCATGGCGGTGCTGGGACCCGGTGGCCTGAAAGAGGCAGGCGGAATCGCGGAACTGGACGACTTCGTCCTCGAGGGCTCCACCGGCGAGGAGGTGCTTGCCCGGGTGCGGAGGTTGATGGGTGGGAAGAAAGAAGCGACTAGGGAAGAGGGGTTGGTGATAGACGAGGACCGCTACCAGGTCAGGGTGGACGGAGTTCCCGTGGAGCTGACCTTCAAGGAGTTCGAACTCCTCCGCTTCCTGGCCGCGCGTCCGGGAAAGGTCTTTACGCGCGAGGTGCTCCTGGAACAGGTATGGGGATACGATTATTTCGGGGGCACGCGCACCGTGGACGTGCACGTCCGGCGCATCCGCTCCAAGATAGAGCGGGAGGGGAGAGCCTACATCCGGACCGTGCGGGGAGTGGGCTACACCTTCGAACCGGGCGAGAATCCCTGACGCGTGGTTTCCTTGCCGTCGGTTCTACGGGATGCCCGTAAGGCCACGGAGACAACGCACGTATTCACTTGCCATGGATCCGTGTGGAACGAGTAAAACCATGGATGGTAAGCGCTTTCATCCATGGGCGGTGAAATTGAACTCCTGGAATACGGGGGGCTTTGAAGGGGTCAGGCCAGGCGGACGCTTCCCTTGAGCAAACTCCTGGTATGTCCGGTCTCCCGCTTCTCCAAAAGATTAAGCTCCTCTTCCGTGAAAGGCAGTATATCCACGCCCAGCCCCGAGTCGAAGAAAGGGATATATCGGCGTAATCTTTCCACGGGATTCAGCCGGCTTTCCCGGAGGACCACGAGGACGTCGGCATCACTTGTTCCGGTGTGGTCGCCGCGAGCCAGGGAACCGACCAGCCGTACCTCTTTCACCTCGGGACAGGAATCCTTGAGCCTGGCGGCGGATCTCAGCTCCCCGATGGCCGAGTCCCGGTCAAGCCAGATGCTCACGGCAGAACCGAATGATCTTATCCGCCGCATCCACGGCCTCCGAGGCCATTTTCCGGTTGTAGTAATCGGCTGGTTTTCCGCTATCGAACCCGTTGGGATAATGGGAAGGGATGTAGTAGGCGTCGAGTACCTGGGCCAGGCTTATCAGTTCCTCCGGTATCTCCAGCGCCTCGCTCAGGGCTCGCAGGATGGCGCTTACCGCGTGTCCCCAAATAGTGAGTTGCCTGGACATCCCCAGGGCCTTGGCCGCCTTTTCCGCTGCCTGCTGGGAGGTGAAACACGCCCATTCAAAATAGGAGTGTTCGAGATCCAGCCTGGCCTTGGAAAGGTCTCTTTCCGCCTGCTCCAGCCAATCCTTGCTTCTGTTCACGATGGGAAACTTCCACGCCTATCATAGCATTTTCAATCCCTGTGCCTACGTCCCTGGGTTTTGCCGGAAGCGGAAACCTTCCGGAGGTTTCATGGACTTCGCCGGCTCCTCAGCGGTGCATTGCCTGGGAGGGTTCTGCCCACGGGCGGGCACCATGGTATTTCGTGCGCATTTGGACCGGTGAGTACGGTTTCCGGTCATTTAACGAGATCGTAACAATACGGAAAAGCGGGCGAAACATGAGCTTGCCATAATCGTGGGTAGAGACCGATGAGAAGGAGCACGAGTTCACGGTGACGGAGGCGCAGCAGCCGGATGAAGGGGAGAGGGCTTCAGGTGCCCCTTGACGGGCCTCTCGGACTTCCTATCTATGGGCGCAGCAGCCGGACGAAGAGGAGAGGGCTTCAGGAGAGACTTCTCCCGGAGCCTTTCGGGAGAAAGGGGGCTGCGAGGCAGCCTGGGCGCCGCACCCCGGTAAAGGGGAAGGCGGAAGAAAGCTCGTCGGAGTTATAAAGACCAACATAAGAGGTTGGAGAAAAGGAGGTACGGAGATGACCGCCAAGGACAAAGACAAGGAATACGTGCTCAGGATGGCGCGGGAGAACGACGTGAGGTTCATCCGGTTGTGGTTCACGGACATCCTGGGCTTCCTCAAGAGCTTCGCCATCACCATCGGCGAGCTGGAGGAGGCCCTGGAGGATGGTATGGGCTTCGACGGTTCCTCCATCGAGGGCTACGCCCGCATCGACGAGAGCGACATGATCGCCATGCCCGACCCCAGCACATTCGCCATCCTCCCCTGGAGGCCCCGGGAGCATAACGCCGTGGGGCGTATGTTCTGCGACATTCTGAGGCCGGGCGGCGAGCCCTACGAGCGCGACCCGAGGTATATCCTGAAGCGCAACCTGGCCCGGGCGGCGGAGATGGGCTACACCTTCTACGTGGGGCCGGAACTGGAATATTTTTACTTTAAATCCCCGGAGTCGCCCGAGGTACTGGACCGGGGAGGTTACTTCGACCTCACCCCCCTGGACGTGGCCAGCGACTTGCGCCGGGACACGGTCATCGCCCTGGAGGAACTGGGCATCGGGGTGGAGTACAGCCACCACGAGGTGGGTCCCAGCCAGCACGAGATAGACATGCGCTATACCGACGCCCTGACCATGGCGGATAACGCCATGACCTTCCGGCTGGTGGTCAAGGAGATCGCCCTGCTCAACGGGGTTTACGCCACCTTCATGCCCAAGCCCCTTTTCGGGGAGAACGGCAGCGGAATGCACACCCACATGTCCCTATTCCAGGGGGACCGCAACGCCTTCTTCGACCCCGACGACCCCCATCACCTCTCCGACGTGGCCAAGAAGTTCATCGCCGGGCTCCTCCGCCACGCCCCCGAGATAACCCTGGTCTGCAACCAGTGGGTCAACTCCTACAAGAGGCTGGTCCCCGGCTACGAGGCGCCGGTATACCTCACCTGGGCGGTGCGCAACCGCTCCGACCTCATCCGGGTGCCGGAATACAAGCCGGGCAAGGAGAAGGCCACCCGCATCGAGTTCCGGTCCCCCGACCCGGCCTGCAACCCCTACCTGGCCTTCGCCTGCATGCTGGCGGCGGGCCTGGAAGGGATAATCAACGACTACGAGCTGCCCCCCATGGTGGACCGCAACGTCTACGAGATGAGCGAGGAGGAGCGGGAAGAGCTGGGCATCGGCCAGCTTCCCGAGGACCTCTACGAGGCCATTCAGATAGCCGAGAAGAGCGAGCTCCTGCGCAAGACCCTGGGGGATGCGGTGTTCGAGTCCCTGATCGAGAACAAGAAGATCGAGTGGGAGCGCTACCGCGCCCAGGTGACCGAGTGGGAGATGCGCCAGTACCTCCCGGTTCTCTGATCCTGCGCGCTGAACGTTGCGGAAGACCACCCGGTCCGCAAAGGCGAAGTCGTTCCGATAGACGAAGTGCGGACAAGTTCTTTCTTGAGCAGGTGAGGGGGTGCTTTCGTGATGTCGGCCTCCGATCGGCTGCCTCGAGCTCAGGCGCTAGCCCATGACGGGGTCATGGTCATGGCAGGTTTGAAAGAGACGGCCGTTTACGTCCTGCCCGGCCGGCTGCTGTTGGGATATTCACCCAGTATGCGTCAAGAAGACTAAAGGTCGCCTGAAACAACCGCTGTCTCCTCCCCGTAGAACTGTCCGGTGGGAGAAAGTACGCCCGCCTGGATGTTGCTCCAGGCCCTCCGGTTCAGCATGCGCCGCAGCTCCAGGAATCCCGTTCCCTCCAGTGAGGTATCGTAGTCCAGGTAAGCGTAGAAGAGCTGGATCCAGAATGGGCTAACTTCATGCATTGTCGCAGATGCCGGCGCGAAGGTCGTGCGTATCCGGCATGGAAAGTCCTCGTTCATCGTCCTTGCCCTCCCGAAGGGAATCAGGCTGGGGTGAAGCGAAGCGCGAGCCTCGTGGAAAGGGCGTCCAGCGATCCGCGCTTCAGGCCATTTCCGCCGCGTGCCCGGAAGGCACTTTCCCACCGTCCTTCATCCGGTCGCTTCTGCCGCCGTCGGTCCCCGGGGCCGCACTCCGCATGGAGGCGCCCTTTATTCCTTCTTGCGTACGGGGAACTGGAGCTCGGTGATGAGGTCTTCCTCCGATTTCACCGTTATCATGTCGTTGTGAAAGACGGCCACGCCCGGCCCCATGAGCTCGTAGCCGTTTTCGGCTATCCAGCGCATGAGCTTGAGAAAAGAATCCTGCACTCCCGAATGGGGCCCCTTGTGCACCAGGTAGGCCACCTCCTGTGAGGGTACCGTCTTCACTCCCACCTCTCCCGTCTCGGCCATTCTCTGGATATCCTCCGGCGGCTTCAATGGTCTCATGTCAACCTCCCTTCACGGTCCTTACCGGCCTTTGGAAAACGTGCCTTAAGACATATCAAGATGTTATATCCTTGCCCGGGATTTGGTAACCAGGACGGCGCTTTATAGCCGGTGGCCCGCTGTCTACATGACAGCCCATCTCTTCCCTTCGGTCACGGGATCGACTTGGTCGATTACTCCCGGTTGCCACGCGATTCCGAGAAGAGCATCCAGGCCCTTCGGGCACGATATCATCCGCGCCTCCCGCATGGGGCCGAAGCCTTCAGACCCGGCGCCCGGCGAAGGGGAACCGGGGCTGAAACGCGCCCTGGCGGGGAAGGCGGTCGCCCCGTGGCCCTGCCTCGAGGCCTCATCCCAGGGATTCCAGGAAAGCCTCCAGGCGGGTGGATATCTGTCCCTCCTGGTATTCGCGCTGGTCCACGCAGTCGCCGTCGATGATCAGGACGGGCACGCCCTTCTCCTGGAGCGCCTTCTTCACCAGGGGAGCTCCCCCGCAGCTCTGCCGGCATCCCCAGTGGTTGAAGTGGATGGCCCCGTCCACTCGGTATTCCTCGGCCAGGCGGGCCAGGTGGGCGGCCCTCCTCTCCGCCGGGCCCACCAGGAAGTGACTCTCCAGCTTTAGGGCCAGCGAGGCGAAAGGATCCCCGGGGTCCATGGGTTCCCAGGTGGCGTGGGTGTATTCCTCGCACACCAGGCGCGCGCCGTATTTTTCCAGGATATGGAAGATAGATTGGGCATACCAAGGCTTGAGGTGCATCCACATCAGGCGCAGGGACTGAGGCCCACGGCAGCCCCGCTCCTCCAGTTCCTCCGCCAGGAGGCGGTAGAACTCCACCCCGGCCTCGCTTCCCATGCAGCCCGCCAGGACGCTCAGGTTCCCCATGGCGTCCCTGCCGTCCAGGATACAGTCCTCGCGCTTGCGCATTTCCTCCACCCGGTGGAGGTACTCCAGGGCCCGGTTGGACAGTTCTATGGCCTCCGCCAGCCCCTGCATCATACCCTCCCGGCGCCGCCCGGAGATCCCGGCCATAAGTGACGCCGCTTCCTCGAGCTGTCCGGCCAGCAGGGGGAGTTGCTCCTCCCGTCCGGGGAGGGGGACGTCCACCTCCAGGTGAGGCACGCCGTAGAGCTCGGAGAGGAACGCGAAGGAAAGAACCGCGGAGTCGCAGGGGTAGTTGACGGACAGGAGCAGGTCCGGCTTGGGGAGGAAGCCCTCCACCGCGCATCCCAGGAGGCACCGGTGGTAGGAGCAGGCGTCGTTGGAAAACCCTTCCTCCACGGCGCGGTCGATGAAGCGGGGGGCCAGGCCGGCGGAGGCGGTCACCGCGGCGGCCATCTCCGGGTAGAAGGGCAGGCAACCCAGTCCGTGGATCAGCTCGCTGGGGACCAGCAGGTTACACCACACCACGGGTGCTTTCCCCAGGTAAGCGTCCCGGGTGACGCGTATGAAATGGGTGAGGGAAACACGATCCGCCTTCCATTGGGGCCGGTTTAAGGGGGAACGGGCCAAGCCCTCCACCGTCTTCCAGAACAATCGGGAGCGGAAGATCTCCGGAGACAGCTTTTCCAGGTAGCGGTCCCTTATCGCCTCCAGGAGGCCGCCCTCGTTTTCCACGGTCATGGTCTCACCTCGACTTCCGGGTGCCTCAATCCCCCGCGATCATTTCCAGGAAGGCTTCCACGCGGGTGAGCAGCTGTCCGGCGTGCCCGTCGGCATAATCGCTCTCCAGGCGGAGAAGGGGAATCCCCTCCCGCCGCAGCCTCACCTCCAGGCGGGGGAAGTCGTACAGGTAGGAGTCGCAGAACTTCAAGGAGGCGTAGATAACCCCCCGCGCCCCGCTGGCTTTGAACCTCTCCGCAAGGAGCCGGTACCTCCGTTCCCCGTCGGCCATCCTGGCACAGGGGTGACGCTCCAGGTAATGCGCGGCCAGCGACTCCAGCATGCGGGGGACGTCCTCCCCCTCCACGGGAGACTCTGCGGTGAAGGGCCGGTCTCCGTTACAGAGATCCGCCCACACCACGCGGGCACCCGCCCGTTCCAGGAAGGCCACCAGGCCGCGCGGGTTGAGGAGGTTACCCGTGAGGAGCACGGGGACACCCCCTTCCTTGCCGCGGTTTTCCTCCACTTCAAGCGGGAAGCGGTATTCCTGGGTTTCCTGGGCCAGCTCCACCCGGGCCACGCCCGCCTTGCCCTCCGCGGCCCGGATATACGACAGGCGGAGCTCGCTGCTCTCCCGGCAGGCCCGGTGAAGGTCTTCCGCCTCCACGGTGAGGCCGGCGTATTCCTCCAGGGCCCGTAACAGGCGGTGGAACTCCAGTTTCAGGATCTCCCGCCCCCTCCCGCCCGGATTCCGCGGCAGGTCCAGAAGGAAGGAGAAAGATCCCGGGAACAGATCCCCCCACGCGTCGTGAAGGCGGCGCATCCCGTCGCAGCAATTGACGAAAACGGCGTGGCGTGGAGCATCCCCGTTCAGGGCCTCGGCCAGGCAGGCACGGACGTAGGGGCATAGAGCCGGGTGCAGATAGGTATCCGCCGCCTCCAGGCCGTGAGGGTACCCGAAACGGCGCACGGGCCGGAAGCCGGCGGCCGCCAACAGTTCCACCGGGGTATAGGCACAGAACCAGGACATCTCCCGCTCGTCCATCTCCGGGTCCTCCCCGACCTCCGACCGTTATTTTGTCCGCTGGGCGGGTCCGTTTACGCCCCGCGACCTCGACATCTCCCGCTCGTCCATCTCCGGGTCCTCCCCGACCTCCGACCGTTATTTTGTCCGCTGGGCGGGTATATTATATTCGTCGCGTGCGACGGCAGGTAGTAAACAGCCCCGAGGTTTGAGCTCCCGGTACGCGGCCAATGGAAGGCGGGGAATTCCGGGAGGAGGACATTTCCGGGAATCTCCGCGCGGGAGAGGAGAGCCCCGTGGAGCGGGGTGGGAGGCACAAGGGAGGAAGGGATGGACAAGTACGAATGCACGGTGTGCGGGTACGTTTACGATCCGGAAAAGGGAGACCCCGACGGGGGTATCGAGCCGGGAACGCCTTTCGAGGAATTGCCGGACGATTGGGTCTGCCCCCAGTGCGGCGCGGACAAGGACATGTTCGAAAAGATCTGATACCAAGCCTGTTTTTCGAAGTCGGCGGGGCCCGGCGATCGGGCCCCATGTTTGCAAGGGGGACTCGACATATTGCCGTAGGCGATAGACCGATCCGCCGGGCGTGGCCGGGGGAAGCGATGTACGATGGGATGACCGCGAGTCGTTCCCGGCGGCGATGACGGTACCCGCGGGGCGGCAGGAGGGCTCCTGGGTGGAAGCATGGTTTTCCTCGGCGCAGGCGGCTTTGCAAGGGTGATTACCGGAAAAGATACCTGGATAGGCGATACGGTTCCCCTTATGCTTGGAACGGATACGGGTCAAGAACCCGCCATTCGGTAAGGCAATAAACAGGCCCGGATTGTCGACCAATCCGTCATGTTAGGAGGGACCGTTAGCCCCACCCGCCATTCGGTGGGGCAATAACCAGGCCCGGATTGGGTTAGAGTTCCGGCAGGAAAGAAAAAGGAGGTTGCCATGCGGCCGGTGGAGATAGCGGAAGGTGTTTACTGGGTGGGGGCGCTCGACCCGCAACTCAGGGTCTTCGACATCATCATGAAGGCGGACCACGGAACCACCTACAACTCCTACCTGGTGAAGGCCGGGGAGAAGGTGGCCGTGGTGGACACGGTAAAGGAACCCTTTTACGAGGAGTTCCTGGAGAACGTGAGATCCCTGGTGGATCCCCGGGACGTGTCCTACGTGATCGTCAACCACACCGAGCCCGACCATTCCGGGTCCCTGGGGCGTTTTTTACGCGATGCCCCCAATGCGCGGGTGGTCTGCGACCGCAACTGCCGGAACTTCGTCCGCAACATACTGAACCGGGACGTGGACCCCGTTCTGGTGCAGGACGGCGACACCCTGGACCTCGGGGGAGGAGTGGAGATGCGTTTCGTCCACGCCCCCTTCCTGCACTGGCCGGATACCATGTTCACCTACCTGGAGCAGGGGAAAATCCTCTTCACCTGCGACTTCCTCGGGGCCCACTACTGCGATGACCGCCTCTTCGACGACCTGGTGGACGATTATTCCCACGCCTTCGAGTATTACTACTTGGTCATCTTCCGCCCCTTCAAGAAGTACGTGCTGGAGGCGCTGGACAAGGTCCAGGGATTGGACCTGCGCGTGATCGCCCCCAGCCACGGGCCGATCCTGCGTTCCGACCCCCGCGCTTACATGGAGAAATACCGGGAATGGAGCTCTTTGCCGGTTCCCGGCCAGGAGAAGAGCCTCCTGGTCTTCTACGCCAGCGCTTACGGTAACACCGCCGCCCTGGCGGAAAAGATCGCCGAGGGAGCCCGTTCCGAGGGGGTCAAGGTCACGGTCATGGACGTGGCGGCCACCGAACTGGGCCTGATGATCGACCGCATCGAGGCCGCGGACGGGATAGCCGTGGGCTCGGCCACCATCAACGGGGACGCCGTGGAGCCGGTATGGTACCTCCTCTCCCACCTGGCAACCCTCAACCTGAAGGGCAAGGTGGGCGCCGCTTTCGGTTCCTACGGCTGGAGCGGAGAGGCACCGAAACTCATCGCCGATAGGCTGCGGGGCCTGAAGTTCAAGGTGGAGGAGGAACCCCTGCGCGTCAACCTGGTCCCCACCGAGGAGGACCTGGAGGCGGCGAAGGATATGGGCAGGCGGCTGGCCCGCTCCCTTCGAGCGCAGGTGGGTTGACCGCCCTCGGGCATTTCCCGGCCCAAGCGCGTCTTGCGGCTTGCGCCCCCGTTCCCCGGCCGCCTTTGAACCTGCGACGGTTCAGTCCGGAAACTCCCTTCCGCGCCCGCCCCTCATGAACCGTGGACGGAGCATATGACCCTGTTGCCGGTAAGGGTATAGGTTCCGCCGGAGGGGCAGGCGGGAACGCTCTGCAGGAACTCCGGAACCAGCTGCTGGATGGAGGTCGGGATCTGGCCCTTCACGGCCTGGTATTGCTGGACCGCCGAGGAGATGGCCCGACGGTTCGCGGCGCAGGCCGATGCCTCCGCCTCCCCCACCGGCGAGCCCGGGATCACCTGGGACCCGGTTCCGGTTTCCCCGGAGGGCTGGTTTCCCCCCCCGCACCCGGCCAGCGCCGGGACGACGATCAACAGGGTAATGGACACCGCGACCAGTATTGTTCTTCGCATGCTCACCTCCGGAATCGTTTTCCCGTTACTGGGTATTCCGCCGCCTCGCGCCTTGGCTTGGACCTTGTCCCGCGGGCGGGATGAATGGGCGGCCACTCTTCCCAAGCCCTTTTTGGGCGCCTTATCCGGACCGGGTCAGGCTTGGCCGGTCTCCTTCTCGCGGATGGCCCGCACCAGGATCTTCTTGGCCACGTGATTGATGATGCTGGGAGGGTTTTCCAGGACCGCCGCCCTCCACTCTTCGAGCGGGCTGCCGGCCTGGAGGAAGGCCTCGTAAAGGGCTTCCTGGAGGACGGAGAGGTTGGGCTCCACGTAGATCTCGTAGATGTACCTCTGGGGCCCGGACAACTGTTCCACGTCCTTGGAAAGCACTTCCATGAACTCGCGCTTGATGCGCTTGTTCCGGTTCCGGATGTAATACTCGTTCAATACCTGCAGGAAATCCACCATGTTCGCATGCCTCTCTCTCCGGCCCCGTTCTCGCCCAACATGATATGGATCCCGGCACCGAAATCAAGTACCCACCGGCGTCCTGCCTTTCGCCGTCCTCCTCTGGGTCAAGGAATCGGCAGGCTCCGGGAGCCCCTTTAGGGAGGGAGAGAAAAATGGAAAACGTCAATATCCGTGGCTCCGGAGATCATCCCTCCCCTTCCGTGGGTACGCCCCCCGCACCCGTCGGCCGCCGGCGCGAAGAACACGAAAACAGGGGTAAGTATAACCGGCGCGGATAATATAAGCCGGGAAGTGCGGCAAGGCGTTTCCCGGCTTCTAGGTGGTGGAGCCGATGGGATTTGAACCCACGACCTCTGCCGTGCGAAGGCAGCGCTCTCCCGCTGAGCTACGGCCCCTTACTCAGGGACAATTTTAACAGACTGCATAAGTTCGCGCACCGGCTCTACCTCGACGCGAGGCCCTGCTTGCAAACGGGATGCCCGACCGGCATGAAGGCCGGGATCGGTGTCTTGGATGCCCTCTCGCTCGATGCGGGCGCTCGTTTCTCCGCTCTGCGTTACGCGAGGGCGCGGAAGGCGACCGGTATACGGGTCTCTGCGCCCTCCAAGCTTTATAATGTTTCCCTGGGCCCGGCGAGGCGGAGGAGGTTCGATGGCAGGGGAAGGGGTTTGGGGAGAGAGGGAAACGGGAGAGGATCGCGCTCGTGGGAGACATGGCACCCGGCAGGTGGTCATGGCGATCACGCTCGCCTGCCTGCTGGCGGTGACCCTGCTTTCCGGCTCCTGCGGGCGAAGAGGAGGGGAGGAGCCCGGGGAGGAAACCGGGCCACAAGATACCGGCACGGGGTCACCCGAACTCCACAACCGTTTTTCCTTCCTGGTCTGCGGAGACCCACACGGCCGCACCGACCTCCTGGCCCGTATCATCTCCCAGGCCGGGGAGGGAGAGTTCCTGGTGGTGCTGGGGGACATCTCCACCGGAAGGGGCGTGGAGGAGATGCGCAGGATGAGGGATTTCCTTGACCACAGCGGCATGACCTACCATGTCATACCCGGCGACAATGACATGCCCGGGGGGTCCTTGAAAGCTTTCTGGGAGGTGTTCGGCCCCGACTATTATTCCCTGGACGTCCAGGATACCCACCTCGTCTTCCTCAACGACGCGGTTCCTGGGGTAGGTTGTCCGCCGCGCGAGCTTTCCTGGTTACGGGAGGACTTGGCGGGTGCGCGTGGTAAACTGATCATCGCCTTCGCCCACGTGCCTCCGGGCGCTCCCGTGGACATCGGGAAAAGCGGTTTCGTGGCCCAGGAGTCGGAGAGCAACCTGGAGATGAAGGAGCTGCTGACCGCCGCCGGGGCGGCGGCGATATATTGTGGCCACATCCACGCCTACATGCTTTACGCCTCCGGGCCGCCGCGGGTGGTGGTGACCGGGGGGGCGGGAGCGGAGCCACACCTCTCCCCGGAGGGAGGTGGGTTTCACCACTTCCTGAGGGTCACGGTGGAGGACGGCCAAGTGAGGGAGGAGGTCATCGCCCTGTAGCCATACCTTGAGGGAGTCAGGTATATTGGATAAGGTGACGGCTCTCCCGGACCCCAGGCTTGAATCCTGGTTTCACCCGAGCAGAAAGGCCCGGTAGGTGCCGACCGGGTTTTCCTTGCCGTCCCTCCCGGCTCAAGGCTCGAATCCGGGGGTTTAACCTGAAGGCATCTTCTCTTTCGGCGCGGCCACGGTGGTGAAGGCCCCGTTGCTCGGCCCCGGTGATTTACCTTTAGGGCTCGGGATGCTTTCGTTGTTCGCGAGGCTCGGCTGGCGGGAGGGGCAAACGGGCCGCGCAAGAGGTGAATTTTTAAACGCCCGGTTTGCTTGATCGAGAGCTCGAGATCCAGGGGGTAAATGGGCAGGGGGGATGGGGAGCCTTGGGGTCTACAGAAAGGGGAAGACCCCGTCGGGGGGAACGGGGTCTTGTGTCTGGCAGCTAGTTCGCTTGCGCCCTTTGAGGGAATTGCCGGTAAACTCATGGGGGACACCTAGCTACCAATCTTAATATCGGAAAAATTCCCCGCGACTTTAGGGTCATCCGCCACCTATTTTAACCGCCGGAAGTTACGGCGGCCGTGACGGGGGAAAGCGGGACCCGGTCCGGGACATCGGTGCGAGAGTGTCCGCCGTTGTGCACACCGGGTAGCGCCTCTATATGCCCACTCCGGTACGGAGTCTGGATATCGGCCCCCCTCCTTCGCCCCGCTTATGCCGGCAAGAGGTTTCATGGGAGGCTGCTGATCGGGGGATCGTTGTCGGTGTCCTTGCAGACAATGTCTTGGGTTTGTGCGGAGACAGGCTGTTCAGATTCCGAGCTTATCCTTGAGCAGAGCGGCCTGACGCCTGGAGACCGGGATGCGGCTTTCTTTCTGGTCCTTGAGGGTCACCACCATGGCGTTGCGCGACAACTTGATGATCTGGTTGACCTTCCTGAGGTTGACTATGTAACTGCGGTGGGTGCGGAAGAATTTCCGGCTGTCGAGCATTTTTTCCAGTTCCGCCAGGGTGTAGGTGGTGAGATAGGACTCGTCGAAGGTGTGGATGTAGGCATATTCGTGCTTGGTGTCGATGTAGTGGATTTCCTCGATGGGGATGAGCTTGATGGCTTCCCCGCGCTGCACCGGTATCTGCTCCAGGACCTCCCTGCCCCGCTCCTCCCCGGCGCCGGCGGGAGGGCGTCGTGCCCGGCTTACCCGGTCCAGGATGACCTTCACCCGGGCGGCCAGCTCCAGGGGGCTGAAGGGCTTGGACACGTAATCGTCGGCTCCCCCGCGCAGGCCGATGACCCTGGATCTCTCGTCGTCGATGGCCGTGAGCATGATCACCGGGATGTCCCGAGTCACCGCATCGGATTTGAGTTGCATGAGGACCTGCCACCCGTCCAGCTTGGGCATCATGACGTCCAGGATGATAAGATCGGGTTCCACTTCCTTGACCATCTTCAGGCCTTCCTCGCCGTCCGTGGCCAGGAAGACATCGTAGTTGTCCAGGCGGAGGTTTAGCTCCACAACGTTGGAGATGGCTGGGTCGTCCTCTATGATGAGGATACGGTATCTCCTCTCCTCGGCCATGGGACCTCCCTCGCCCACCCTCCACTAAAGGTTTCCGTCGGAGGACATTATGAATTTCGTCAATACCGGGAACGTTCTTTACAATCATTGATCGTTCGCCCCCGGAGGGGGCCGTCACGCCAAACCTTCCGGATGGAGAATGCGTTGACGCGCATCCGGTGGCTTACCATTCATCGGCTCGGAAGGGAGGGGCGGAGAAGGTACGCCTGGTTGCTCATCCGTGTCCAAGGGACTCTGAAGAGATTGGCCGTGGGCTTGAAGAGGTGGAGCGGATTACATCTCCCCTCGGCACATCAGGCAGGCCTGGAAGGTGGATTCCCAGGTGACGCCTGGTGGTGATAACCGGTAATGACTTTCCGCGGAGAACGCTTTGCGCCACGCAGAGCCACTGCGGTGGAGTGGATCAGGGAGGGGTGGCCTCACTTGGTGCGGCGGTCTATGAAGTAGGTGCTGCCGGGGATGGACTTCGCGTACTTCAGGGTTTCCTTGGCTATCTCGCCCACTTCCCAGTGGGTGCTTATCCTCCTCTTCTGGTTACTGGCCACCCCGATACTCAGGGTCATGATGGGGATGTAATTCTCCCTTCCCACCCGGTCGATGAGGATGGAGTATCCGCGCTTGAGGTCCTCTTCCCGGTAAAAGGAGGGCACCTTCTCCTCGAAGGCGGATATTATCTCCTCGGCGATGCGGGTGGCCTTCTCCGGGGTGGTCAGGATGACGAAGTCGTCCCCCCCGCCGTGCCCGATGAAATCATCGTAGTTTCCGGAGCGGCGGACGGTCTCGTCTATGATGGAGGCCAGCTCGCGGATGACCTCGTCCCCCTGCGGGAACCCGTAGATCTCGTTATAGGGCTTGAAGTTGTCTATGTCCACGTACAGGGCGGCGAATCTCAGGTTCTTGGCCAGGCGGCGCTTGGTCTCCGCCTCTATGGAAATGCTTCCCGGCATGCCGGTCAGGGGACTGACGTCGCGCTTCTGCTTGGCCCGGATGAGGTTGACGGCGATACGCGCCACCAGGTCGGAGAAGTCGAAGGGCTTGGTGATGAAGTCGTCCGCGCCGGCCTCGATGCTGGCCACCTTGTCCCGGGCTTGGGTCTTGGCGGAGAGCATGACCACCGGTATCTGGTTGGTCCTCCCGTCGGCCTTGAGACGTCGGCATATCTCCAGGCCGTCCATCTCCGGCATGAGGATATCGCATAGTATCAGGTCCGGTTTCACCTCGTGGACCATGCGCAGGGCCTCCCGGCCTTCCTGGGTAGTGAAGACCTCGTATCCTTCAACCTCCAGGTTGAAGCGGATGATGTCCAGTATGTTCCTCTCGTCATCCACTACCAGTATCCTGATGGGATTCACGCGCTCTTCCAAAGCCGGTCTCCTCGCTCAATCGTGATCCTCGACCACGTTTATGTCCGCCTCCGGATCCGGTTCTTTTATCCCGCCCTCGCGTTCCTGCAGCACGGGCAGGGCGAAGTGGAAGGTGCTCCCCTTCCCAGGTTCGCTTTCCACCCAAATATTTCCTCCGTGGGCTTCCACTATGCTCTTGCTGACGTAAAGGCCCAGCCCGGTTCCGTAGACCTCGCGCGTGGATCGGTTGTCCACGCGGTGGAACTTCTCGAAGATATGGGGGAGATGCTCGGCGGGAATGCCCACGCCGGGGTCGGTGACGCTGCACCGGACCATGTGGCGGTGTTTTCCGATATTCACCCTTACCTCGCCGCCCTGGGGGGAATACTTGATGGCGTTGTCCAGGAGGTTCATGAGCACCTGTTCGATCTTGTCCGGGTCGGCGTGGACCTTCGCGCTCTCGCACTCCGGGGTCAAGACCAGCTCGTGTCTCGCGGATTGCGATTTCATCTTGCCCACCACGATCTCCGCTAGCTTCACCAGGTCGAAATCCCGCTTCTTGAGCTCCATGCGGCCCGATTCAATACGCGACATGTCCAAGAGGTCGGAGATGAGCCGCGTGAGCCGGTCGGTCTCCTCCTCGATGACCCCGAGGAACTGCTGGCGCGTCTCTTCGTCGAAATTCACGTCCCTTCGGCGCAGGGTGGCCGTGTAGGCCTTGATGGAGGTGAGGGGGGTGCGTAGCTCGTGGGACACGGTGGAGACGAAATCGGACTTGGCCTGTTCCAGCTCGCGGAGGGTGGTGACGTCCCTGATGATGGCGATGATTCCCAGGCTCTTGCCCGGCTCGGCCTCGATGAGGGAGGTCTCAACTTCCAGTATCTTCCTCTCCGGACCCTCCAACCGTATCTCCTCGGCCATCTCCCTCCCGGAGTTAAGGCTGCGCAGGAAGAGATTGGCCAGGTCGGGCACGCGGATGACTTCCTTGACATGGCGCTGTTCTATGTAGGGGAAGGGTGGGAGGTTCAGTATGCGCTCCGCGGCGGAGTTGACCAGGATGATCCGGGCCTCGTTGTTCACCGCGATCACCCCATCGGTGATGGAGAAGAGCATGGCCTCCGTGCGGCGCTGGTCCTCGGCCATCATGCGGTAGAGGTTGGCGTTTTCCAGGGCGATGGCCGCCTGGCTGGCGAAGAGGCTGAGCAGCCTCTGGTCGTCGTCCCCGAAGGATCGCTCCCGGGGAGGGATGGCCACCTCCAGGACCCCCGTGGTGGTACCCCGCCAGGTTATGGGGACCGCGAGATAGGAGTAGGTTTCCTTAAGCCCCTCTCCCCACGCTCCGGCGTGTCGAGGCTCGACCCTGGCAAGGCGTACCGGTTCTCCGGAGGCCGCGGATTTGCCCGCGTAATACTCTCCGGGCGGGAAGGTCCGGCCCAGGATATCCGCACCCAGTCCGTGGACGGCCTTCACCCGGAAGGTTTCGTCCTCCTCCCGGAGGGAGAGGACGCCGATCTCCGCTCCCACCAACTCCACGGCCTTTTCCAGGAGCAGGCCGGGGAGGTTCCCGGTGTCCATGTCCCGGGCCAGGGAGCGGCCAAGCTCATAGAGGGCGGATTGCTCTTCCACCCGTCGGGCTATGAGAAGGAGAAGGTCGTCGCGTATTTCCTCCACCTTCACCCTCTCGGTTATGTCGTCTAGTATTATGACCCATCCGGCTGGGGGCTCGTGGCCCGCCAGTATGGGCGAGACGCGTACGGAAAGGGTGCGTTCCAGGGGTCCAGCAATCCGAGCCTCGAAGTTGCCCTCGCCATCCCTCCTCGCCATGCTCCCTTGCGGATGAAGGTGTTCCCAAAGCGGTTCGGCGTCCACCAGCACACCCTCCAGGATGTCCTTGAGGGGGGCCTGCGACGGCAATATCTCCAGGCCCAAGAGGTCCCGGGCCGCTTGGTTGGCCATGATCAACCTGCCCGAGGAGTCGCACACCAGGAGCCCGCTGCTCATGCTGCTCACGATGACCTCGCTCCTGGAGAGCACCGTCTGGTAGAGCTCGGAGCGCGCTATGGCCGAGGCGGCCAGGTTGGTGATGGTCACCAGGAGCCGAACATCCTCGCGGGTGAACTGCTTTTGCGAGGTACTGGCGAAACAGAGTACGCCCATGAGCTCGCCTCCCATGAGTATGGGGGCGGCCAGCAGGGCCTCCACCCTGTCCGGGGCGGGGTTGCAGGACAGGAAGTCATTATCACCGTCCTCTCGCCTTACGAGCAAAGGCTTTTTCCCCTCCGCCGTCCTTCCGATGATGCCCTCGCCGATCTCGATTTCCCTCACCGTCACCTCTCCGGATGAGGGGAGGATGAAATCCTGGAGCACGAGCTTTCCCGAACCCCGGTCCAGGAGCCATATGGATGCCAGGTCGGCTCCCAGTATTTTGGAAGTGGCTTGGAGGAGGAAGTTCAGGGTCTCCCGGAGGTCCACCTTCTCCATGAGCTGCGAGCTTATGCGGTAGAGCAATTCTATCCGCCTGGACCTGGCGTGCTCGCGCCTGTCGAGTTCGGCGACCAAGGAGATGAAGACGGAGATCCCCAGGAGCACGAAGATATCGACCAGAAGGCCCGCCCCGTCCGTTTCCATCCGCATCCCCTTCAGGAAGCATGCCATGGCGTAGAGCCCCCCCGCCGCCGCCGATATCAATAGGGTGGTCGTCCACCGGCCGAAGAAGGAGAGCGCCACCACCAGGAGAAGGAGGAGCGGGAAGAGGGGACTACGGATCCCCCCGGTAGCGTATATCACGAGGCAGGTTGAGGCGATGTCCCCGGCCAGCAGGGGCAGCACGACCCTCCGGAAAGAAGCCGCAGATCCGCGCCACAGGAACAGGTGGTGGAGCAGTCCCAGGAGTCCCATGGCCGAGAGCCCCGCCGCCCACCACGGGTAGGCCGGTGGCTCTCCCGCGTACAGCGGGTAAAGGCCCACCGCCAGGAAGGCCGCCCAGTGGGGCACCGGCAACCAACGCGAAGTCTTCATGACAAGGATAATATCGTTGTTCGCTTCCCATTCATTGAGGCCCGTGCCCGTTCGCGGAAGGCTCGGTTTTCCGCCCGTTCGAGCCGCCCGAAATAATAATTCCATCTCCGGGCGAGAAGGCCTTCTTCTCCGCCCCCTCCTTCCGCGGCCATGCATGCCTCAACCCCAGGTGTTCCCGCCGCCCTTGCCGGTTTACCGGAAGGAATAGGCCGATGGGATGGGGGCTGCCCGCTCCGGTCAGCCCTGCTATGATGGACGGAGAAAGGGGGAAGGTGGATGGCCTTGCAGGTAGGCATCATAGGCCTTCCCAATTCCGGGAAGTCCACCATCTTCAACGCCCTCACCCGGGCCGGCGCGGCCGTGGCGGGGTATCCCTTCACCACCGTGGATCCCAATTACGGGGTCACGGCGGTGCCCGATGCGCGCCTGGAGAGGGTGGCCGCGGCGGCCGGATGCGCCCGCGTGGTTCCCGCCGACCTGCGGGTGGTGGACATAGCCGGCCTGGTGGAGGGGGCCCACCGGGGAGAAGGGCTGGGCAACCGTTTCCTGGCCCACATAAGGGAAGTGGACGCCGTGGCCCATGCCGTACGCTGCTTCTCCGCTCCCGACGTGCCCCATGTGCGGCCCCGGCTGGATCCCGCGGCGGACATCGCCCTGGTGAACACGGAGCTCATCCTGGCCGATCTGGAGGCGTTGGCCAGGCGGAAGGAACGGATCGGCAAGGCCGCTCGCAGCGGGGACCGGGAAAAGGCGCGCGAGCTGGAGGTCCTGCTTAAAGTGGAGGAAGGGCTGAAAGGGGGAGTTCCCGTGCGCGGGCAGGAACTGGAAGGGGAGGAACGCGAGGCCCTTGCCGGCCTCTTCCTGCTCACCGCCAAGCCGGTCATCTACGTGGCCAACCTGGGGGAGGAGCAGCTGGAAGAGGGTGGTTCCCTTGTGGAGGATGTGCGCCGCGTGGCGGAGGAGGAGGGAGCCGAGGTGGTGGCCTTCTGCGCCAAGCTGGAAGCGGAGATCGAGGAGCTGAACCCCGAGGAGATGCGGGAGTTCCTGGAGGCCTACGGGATCGAGAAGCTGGGGCTGGAGCTTTTCGTTCAGCGCTGTTACCATTTGCTGGGCCTGATCACCTTTTTCACCACCGAGTCCGGAGAGTGCCGGGCTTGGCCCCTGCGGAAGGGGAGCACCGCGGTGCAGGCGGCGGGCAAGATACATACGGATATGGAGAGGGGGTTCATCCGCGCCGAGGTGCTGGGTTGGGAGGAATTCCTGGCCCACGGTTCCTTCCAAGCCGCCCGTGAAAAAGGGGCGGTTCGCTTGGAGGGGCGCGACTACGTGGTGCAGGACGGCGACGTCATGCTCTTTCGCTTTCACTGAAGCAAGGCAGGTTGGCGGACCGCGCGCCTCCCATACCGGATTTCTTCCACGGCTCCCGCCGGGAGCCGCGTGGCCGCCCCATAGCCCGCCGCCGGTCTTGACCGGAGGACGGGACGTATCCGTGGTTCAGTCGCCCGACGTGGGATGTCGGCCTCGTTTGGAGCCGGTTTTTTTCTCGCGGCATGCCCGGGAATTCCGGTATACTTGACCGGTTCCGGGCCGCGCGGGATTCCGTGGGGAAGCGTGAATTCACCCCGGTACTGGGGGCGGTCTCAGACCTCGGATTTCCTCAGCAGGTGACTTATCACCATCTGGGCGCCGGAGTGGGGATCGATTTCCCTGGTCTCCACCAGTTTTCTCACCAGCTCCACCATCTCCGGGTCCTCGGCCAGGGCCCGGGCCACCGTCCTCTCCACCCGCCGGTTGATTATCTCCTGCAGCTCGGCCAGGATTCTCTCCCTGGCTTTCTTTTCCAGCAGGCCCCTCTCCTGCAGGTAGCGGTAGTGGTCGAGGACGGCGTCCGCCAGTTGGTCGACTCCCTGGCCGGTGGTGGCCACGGTACGGATGACCGGGGGCACCCATTCCTCGTCACGCTGGGACATCTCCAGCATCATCATTATCTCCGTGTAGGTACGGCCGGCGTCCTCCCGGTCCGCCTTATTGACCACGAAGATATCCCCTATTTCCATGATACCCGCTTTGAGGGCCTGTATCTCGTCCCCGCCCCCGGGCATGGTGACCACCACCGAGGTGTGGGCCAGCTTGACGATATCCACCTCCACCTGTCCCGCCCCCACCGTCTCGATGAGGACCAGGTCCTTGCCGAAAGCGTCCAGGATGTTCACCGCGTCGTTGGTGGCCACGGATATGCCGCCCAGGGAGCCTCGGGTCCCCATGGAGCGGATGAAGACCTCGGGATCGGTGGCCAGGTCCTGCATGCGCACGCGGTCCCCAAGCACCGCGCCCCCTGTAAAGGGGCTGGTGGGATCGACGGCGATGATGCCCACACTCTTTTCCCGCCGGCGCAGTTCCTTGGTCAGGGCGTTCACCAGGGTGCTCTTCCCGCATCCGGGAGCCCCGGTGATGCCCAGGATGTGAGCCCTGCCCGTGTATTCGTGGAGTTTTCGGATGGGCTCTCGAGCCGCCGGGTCGCCGTTCTCCACCAGGGTTATCAGCCTGGCCACGGCGCGCCGGTCTCCTTGCAGAAGCCGGGACAGCAGGTCGTCCATTTCCCCTCCTTGTAAGGCTTTTCCTAAATATTCTCGGCTTTTCCGCGCTTGGTGTCAAAGCGCGCCCCGCGGGCGGGATACGGCTGGCTCGGGGGCGTAGCGCGGAGCCCTCCGCCTATTTTAAAGTACACACTTACTAAATATAAGGTATGGCCCGGTCGCCGGAGCGAAAGTGTCCGCCGGCCGTCGCCCCGCGGCCGCCGCTCCGCTTGGAAGCGGTAGTGCACGGGGGATGGCAGTCGGTATATGCTTTTTCCATGCGCCGGGTGAGGATAGTGAACGCTTCCCGCGGGTCAGTCCTGGCGGAGGAGGCGGAGGTGGCGGAAACCCCCTCCGCCCGCCGGCGGGGCCTTCTGGGGAGGGACTCGCTTCCCGAGGGCGGGGGGTTGCTCATCGTCCCCTGCCGCCAGGTGCATTCTTTCGGGATGCGCTTCGCCGTGGACGTGGTTTTCCTGGACCGAGCACTCAAGGTGATCCGCGCGGTAAGGGAATTCCCCCCGGGAAGGCTGAGCCCCTTGGTCTTCCGTTCCCGCGCCGTCCTGGAGTTACCCGCTGGGACCCTGGAAAGGACGGGCACGCGGGTGGGCGACCCCCTGGATATCAGGACCCTTTAAGGATCCGGGAAGCCCCCGCGGGAAGCCCCCGCCATGAGACCTGGGGATCAAGGGACAAGGACTCCCCCGTCCTGTGATATGCGGATCAAGACGGGGAAGACGGTCCGGCCCGCCGGCCCCCGTTTTACGTCCATGCCCTCCAGGCCGTATCATGAAGGCATGATCGGTTGGAGGATAACCCGCTTTTTCCCTTCCGGGAAGGAGGAGGCCGATGACCGCGTGGTGATCGAGCTCCCCCTGGAGATCGTGGTCAACGGCATGCCCCTGGTGGCCCTCATGCGCCTCCCGGGGATGGACAAGGAACTGGCGGTCGGGTTCTGTCTCACCGAGAAGGTCATCGAGGACGTGGGGCGGATAAAGCTCCTCAAGCACTGCGGTTCCCTGGAGGAGGAGGCCGGCAGGGGCGGTAGCCCCGTGGGTAACGGCTTGGACCGCGGGAACGTGGTGGAGATCGAGGTGGAGGATCCCAAGGGAACGGAGAGGTTCTCCTCCACATACGTGGTGCGTACCGGGTGCGGGGGAGCGGACCTCTCGGCCGTGGAGGATTATCACCGGGGGTGGGTGACCTCGGACCTGCGGGTCCCCTCGCGGGTTCTCTACGGGCTGGAGGAGAAGTTGACCGCCAAGCAGGACGTCTTCCGCGCCACCGGCGGCACCCACGGGGCGGGCATCTTCGACGCCGGGGGCGAGCCGTTGGTGGTGGCCGAGGACGTGGGCAGGCATAACGCCCTGGACAAGGCCGTGGGCTGGTGCGCCCTGCGCGGCATTTCCCTGGAGGATAAGATCCTCGTGCTTTCCGGGCGGGTGAGCTTCGAGATGGCTTTGAAGGCGGTGAGGGTGAGAATCCCGGTGCTGGTGTCCGTCGCCGCCCCAACCTCCCTGGGTTTGCGGATAGCCGATGGGGCCGGCCTGACCGTGGTGGGGTTCTGCGACGGGAGGAGGTTCAACGTTTATACCCACGGGTGGAGGATACTGCCGTGAGGGCCGTCGGCGCACATGTTTCCCGGGGATGGGGGGGAGAACCGTTCCGGCAATCCCGGTGTAGATGAGGGATGGAGGGGAGGAAATATATTGTCAAGGAAGGTCGTCAAGGAAGCGTGCCGCTCCTTGAGCGAGGGTTCCGCCGCGGTGGCGGAAAACCCCTCCGAGGCACGCTTCCGACGGGGGCCGGGGGCCGCCCCTGCCTTACGGGAGGTCCGAGGTCGTGGGTATTAAACCGTCCGCAGCGAGGAAGGACGGAGACTTCGATGCCGCCGTCCTGGCCGGAGGTAAGGGTAAGCGCCTGGGAGTGGACAAGACCGCCCTGGAGATAAACGGCGAGAGCGTGCTGGGGCGCATCGTCGGCGTGCTCAAGGACATCTTTCCCCTCATCTACCTGGTCATGCAGGACAACAACCGTGCCCCGGAGGCCGTGGTTGACGGGATGGTGAAGGTGGTCGGTGACCTGCTGCCGGGCAAGGGCCCCCTGGGGGGCATATACACGGCCCTGGAATTTTCTTCCAGACCCTATGTCTTCGTCATGGCTTGCGATATGCCCTACCCCAAACCGGAACTGATTCGCCTCCTCCTTTCCAGGGCGCCGGGATGGGAGGCGGTGGTGCCGCGCCGCGGGCCCTACATCGAGCCCCTCTTCGCCGTGTATTCCCGGAAGGCGAGGGAGGTGATCAGGAAAAAACTGGAAGGCGGTAGGCTGAAGATACACGAGGTCCTCGACGAGCTGCGGGTGCGCTACATCGAGGAGGAGGAGATGGCCGGGCTCGATCCCGGTTTCCTCTCCTTCTTCAACATCAACACCCCCGAGGACCTGGAGGCCGCCCAGGGGCTCATGGGGGCCCGCTCGAGGCCGCACGCCGCCGAATGAGCAGCGTGGCCTCCTGGGTGGACGTGGGTGGACGGCACATAACGGGCGCCTTGTCTCCTGCCTTGCCTCCAGCGGGCGTAAGGCGCGGATCGGGAGACGGAAAGGGATCTTTCACCGCCGAGGAGGGATGGAGATGACCGGTAGGGAAAGGATGCTCACCGCCCTGAGGCGGGGTGAACCGGACCGCGTTCCGGTATGGGAGATGGCCTTTAACGAGGAGTCCATCATCAAGCTGGGGGCTTTCTTCACCGACGACCTGCCGCCGGTGAAGTCGGCCCAGAAGATGTCCATGGAGGAGAAGGTGAAGCTCCTCAACACCCTCTTCACCGTGGCGCGGGAACTGGAACTGGACGGCCTGACCTCCATCACCCTGCTGGGCACGGAGGCGGTGGACGAGGAGCACGTGAGGGACGGCTGGGGCAGGATACTGCGCATCAGCGAGGAGGGGGAGGCCACCGCGGTGGGCGGACCCGTCTCCGAACCCTCCGACCTCAGGGCCGTGAAACCCTACCATCCCCAGCAGACCGATTTCCTCATGCTCCTGGCCTCCAAGGGGAACCTGGGTGAGGATTACGCGCAGGTGCTGGTGCAGCCGGGGCCCTTCCGGGAGAGCTGGAGCCTCCTGGGGAGCATGGAGAAGCTCCTCTATTACTACGTCAGGAACCCCGGCTTCGTGAAGGATTTGGCGCGGCTGGTCACCGATTACATCCTGGAGGTGGTGGACATGGCCGCGGACCTGGGGGCGGACGTCATCGCCCTGGACGGGGACCTGGCCTTCTCCCAGAGCACGTTGATGTCCCCCGCCCAGTACGAGGAGTTCGTCTTCCCCTTCCACCGGGAGATCACCGAGCATGCGCACCGGCGCGGCATGCTCATCATCAAGCATTCCGACGGCAACATGTGGCCCATTATGGACGGGTTGGTGGACGCGGGATTCGACGGCTTCCACCCCGTACAGCCCCAGTGCATGGACATAGGGGAAGTCAAGGCCCGCTACGGTGACCGGCTGTGCATCCTGGGGAACATAGATTGCACCTACCTCCTACCCTTCGGGAGCCCGGAGGAAGTGGAGGAAACGGTGAAGGAGACCATAAGGGTAGCGGCTCCCGGAGGGGGTTACGTCATCAGCTCTTCCAACTCCATCCACCCGGGATGCAAGCCGGAGAACTACCTGGCCCTGGTACGGGCGGCCAGGAAGTACGGAGTCTACCCCATTTCCGTGGATTGACGAGGAGGCGAGATGAGCGAGATCTTGGAGGACTTGAAACGGGCTATCATGCAGGGGGAGGAGGAGCAGTCCGCCGAGCTGGTGGGCAGGGCCCTGGAGACCGGGCTTTCGCCCCGGGCCATATTGGAGGAGGCCATGATGCCGGCCATGGAGGAGATAGGGGAGAGGTTCTCCCGCAACGAAGCCTTCATCCCCGAGCTCATCGTGGCCGCCGCGGCCATGGAGAGGGGGATGGAGGTGCTCCAGCCGGCCCTGAGCGGGGAAGAGGTGGCCAGGGGCTTGGTTGTCTTGGGTACGGTGCACGGGGATATCCATTCCATAGGGAAGAACCTGGTGCGGATGTGCCTGGAGGGATCCGGATTCCGGGTGGTGGACATCGGGGAAGACGTGCCCACGGAGCGTTTCGTAGAGGCCTACCGGGAGCATCGTCCGGACATCCTGGGCCTCTCCGCTCTCCTGAGTTCCACCATGCAACGCATGCCCGAGGTCATCGAGGCCGTGCGCGCCGAGGACCCTTCCGCGCTGATCATGGTGGGCGGGGCGCCGGTGACCCAGGACTTCGCCGACCGTATCGGCGCCTCCGGTTATGCCCCCAACGCTTTCGAGGCCGCAGTGAAGGCCAGGGAGCTTTTGGGTACCGGCGGCTGAGGCGAGAGGGGCATGATCGGGAAGTCATGGGTTTGCGTGGGACACGGATGGTGACGTTTAAGTTGTTCTTCCGCTAGGCGCGCTTCTCCTTTGCCTCCTTGCAACCCACCGGCAGGAGGCGCGCGCACTCGCAGGTGGAGACCTTCCTCGGCGGCATGCCTGCAGGTTCTCGGCCGGCTGCGCGCCACCGTAAGAGGCCCGATTTCTGGTTTATGTTTCGCTTGGGCATGGTTTTCCGGGAAGGCATTCCATGCAAGCCGCATCGCGGTCTGTTCGCCCGGTTGCCTGATGGGCGGTGAGGTCCGCCGTTTACCAGAAGAGGCTTACCGCTCCGAAGGCTATGAAGGCCATACCGGAGATGCGACGCATCCACGGGGGAGAGATGAGCCTGGAGATGCCCGTGCCCGCCAGGGCCCCGATGAGGGAGGTGAGGCACAGGGCCAGCGTCCCCCCGAGGAATACGAAAAACGGGTAGGAGTACTTGGCTGTAAGGGCCAGCAGGGAGAGTTGGGTCTTGTCCCCCAGCTCCATGAGGGAGATGAGCAGGAACGTGGAGAGGAAGGGGTTGCGTGAACGTATCCTTTCTCCCTCCGCCTCGTCTTCATCCCTCCCCAGGAGGGTGAGGAGGCCGAAGAGGATGAACAGCGCGGCCACGCCGTATTTCAACACCTTCTCCGGGAGTATTTCGTAAAGGGCGGTGCCCACGGTCACGGCCAGGGCGTTGAGCAGGGCGAAGGCCGCCGCCGCCCCGGCGAAGATAACCTGCCACCTGTGCCGACCGGCCAGGGTAAGGATGACCAGTTGGGTCTTGTCGCCCAGCTCGGCGACGAAGAGGAGGCCGAGGGCGGCCAGGAATGCTTTCCACCACATGGATAGAGATTACCATAGTCCGACCCGTGCATGACCCTTGTTGCACGACAGTCGTTAAGCGTCCAGGTCCGGTGGGACATGAGTACTAATGGATATCCGCATTCGAACTCCAAGAGATCAATTTGATCATTACCCGCGAAACGGCGGCCTCGTTCAACAGGCCGGAATGCTCGGGTTGCTGTCGAAGGCCGTACGATCGAGGTGATCTTTGCGCCGTGCCACTTTTGGCTTGTCCGTGCCGGCGTAACGAAAATAGATCATTCCGGTTTTCGGACCTGCTCGAGCAGGGGGATCCTTTCTGACCTCCAGGTTGGATTAACCCCGTATCTGTCCAACCGATGATAGGGAAAAATTGGGAAGTAGAATCCCCCCTTTCTTCTGAAGGGCCATACTTGATAAATTTCCGCTTTTGAGGTTGCTCCCGCGTGGAAACATGCTTCGGGCATCTTCCTGGATTTGACCGCCCACTCACCCGGAGGTGGAGATTCGCGTCATTCGTGCAAGTAGCCGTTGCCGTCCGTCTTGGGCAGCTCTTCGGTCACCACTCACCCGGAAGTGGAGATTCGCGCCATCCGGGATATGGTTAGAACCTTACGTTCCGGCTCAATCCGGTCATTTTACCGAAGGGGAAAGATCCCCGGAGGCGGTCGGGAACTGACCCCGGTTTCTTTCTCGGGACATGGCAAGGGACTGACCCCAAAATATTTTTGGTTAGGGGTTGGCAGCGTGTCTTTTTAAAAAAGCGGCGATGCGGCGGGGGTATTCGTCTCCGGCCACCAGGGAGACGTCGTTGTGCCCGGCGCCGGGCACCAGGTATAACTCCTTGGGTTCCGGGGCCGCCCGGTGGAGTTCCATCCCTTCCTCCACGGGGATGAGCTCGTCGCGGTCGCCGTGGATGACCAGTACCGGGCAGCGCGCCTTTCCTATCTTTTCCAGGCTGGCGTAGGATTCTCCCAACGGAACGCCGCGGGGAAGGAAGGGGAATAACTTCCGGGCCACGGAGGAAAGGGAGGTGAAGGTGGATTCCAGGATGAGGGCCCGCAGGCGCCTGTCCCGGGCGATCTCGCAGGCCACCGCTCCGCCCAGGGATTTTCCGAAGACAATGACCTCGCCTTCGTCGATGCCTTTTTCCTTCAGCCATCCCAGGGCCGCCTCCCCGTCCAGGTAGAGGCCCTTCTCGTGGGGCTCGCCCCCGCTCTTTCCGTACCCGTGGTAATCGATGAGCAGCATACGGCATCCCAGCGGTTCCAGCTCCCGGTGGACGAGAGACCAGCTGTAGACCTCCTGGGCGTTGCCGTGCAAAAAGAGTATGGTTGGGGCGCCCCCCGGCTCCTTCCACCACAACCCGTGGATGCGTACCCCGTCCGCGCACTCCATCCATACCTCCTCCGCTCCCTCCACCCAGGGAGGAGGAGGGAGGTCGGGAGGAAGGCGGTCCGGGTAATAGAGGAACCTACGCGCCAGGTTATCCAAGCCTTTCATTTTCCCTCCCCGCCATCATTTTAACAGAAGGGTGAAATGGCCCCCTTTTGGGGAAAGGGGTTGCCGGCCGGCTGCCCGTTATCCGCGATTTTGCCTCCAAGGGTCATCCGGGGTGCGGCTCCGTGATCTTGGCCCGGAAATCCGCCTGAACCGTCTCGTATTCTCCCGCTACGGGCATGGAAAGGTCCCGATAGGGTCTACGCTCCGGACGGTTCCTCGTGACCCCAGGCTCTACCCAGACGGCGGGCGGGGATCGGCGGTCTCCTACCTGTTAATATATTTAAGGTATTTAAGGCGGCGGGGGCGGGTGGGGCGAACCGGTCCCCGATTGAAGAACAAGGATGAGAGGATTTTCAACCCTGCGCTCCCTCGGATAGGTTCGTGAATCGGCTCAGGTATAAGGTCGCAAACGGACAGGACCGGACAGGTGTGTTTCGAACTTCAAGCTCCTGCCGAAGGGAACTCTTGATGCCCGAGTGGGCATTAGTGTGGAACAAGCCGTTAACCGGTTGCCCGGGCCGGCGTAGGAGTGGACATGCGCCCGACCCACCCGGAAAAATGATCTCGCCGGCGGGAGAGTTCCTTACCCAGGGCCGCCGTTTACCGGGAGCGTGGGATGATGAAGATACCATTACCTCGGAACTCCGGGCGGGAAGGGGAAACCCCGCAAGACGGGAAGCGACAATCTTGGAACAACAGGGAGTGATATTTCGTGGAAGAGGAGAGGGCGGATGACGTGGTCCAGCTCCCACCCCATTGCCGGTTGATACGTGACCCGAGGGAGATAGAGGTCGGAGGCTGGAGGGAAGCCCTAGTGTCGGGTGGGGATCACCTGAAGCGGGTCCTCGATGAGTACGGGGAACTGGGATTCGAATGCCTCTTGGAGAGAATCGATGCTGGAGCGATGGAGGGCTGCGATGAATGCTACAAGATAGGGGAACGCATCTACCGCGTGCACGTCCGCCGCAGAGGGGAACCCGGGTAGGGTGAGTACGCCGCCGGATATGCTGAAGGGGCGCTCGGCGCCCCTTGTGATCGTGTATATCCGCCGCGTCAGTCTTTTTCCTGTTCCTTGCGCTTGGCCATCTCCTCCTCGCGCAGGGCGCGGCGCAGTATCTTGCCCACCATGGTCTTGGGCAGCTCGGGCCGGAACTCCACCATGCGGGGGACCTTGTAGGGGGCCAGGCGCTCCCGGCAGAAGGAGATGATCTCCTCCTCGGTGCACTCGCAGCCCGGCTTGAGCACGATGAAGACCTTCACCGTCTCCCCGCGGTACTCGTCGGGGACCCCCACCGTCACCGCCTCCTGCACCTTGGGGTGCTCGTAGAGGACCTCGTCCACCTCGCGGGGATAGATGTTGAACCCTCCGGCGATGATCATGTCCTTCTTGCGGTCCACGATGTAGAAGTAGCCGTCTTCGTCCATGGTGGCGATGTCCCCGGTGTACAGCCAGCCGTCGCGCAGGGTATCCGCCGTCTCCTCCGGCTTGTTCCAGTAGCCCTTCATCACCTGGGGCCCCCGGATGATGAGCTCTCCCGGCTCGTTGAACCCCAGCTCCGTCTTGCCCGTCTCCACGTCCACGATCTTAGCCTCGGTGTCCGGGAAGGGGATGCCGATGGAGCCCACCTTCTTAAGCCCGAAGACGGGGTTGGAGTGGGTCACCGGGGAGGCCTCGGAGAGCCCGTATCCCTCGGCGAAGATGCCCCCGGAGATGCGGCTGAACTTGCGGATGACCTCCACGGGGATGGGCGCGGATCCCGAGTTGCAAAGGCGTATTTTATCCACCCCGTAGGAGAGGGCGTCGGGGTGGTTGAGGATGGCCACGTAGAGGGTGGGCACGCCGGGGAAGAAATTGGGCCGGTACTTCTGTATCACCTGGAGCATCATGTTGATCTCGAACTGGGGGATGAGGATCATGGTCGCCGCGTTGGCGATGGCCGTGTTCATGCCTACCGTCTGGCCGTAGGAGTGGAAGAAGGGGATGACGTCCAGGTAGACGTCCTTTCCGCGCTCGGTGAACTCCTTGGCCCAGAACATGCACTGGGTGGCGTTGGCCACCAGGTTGAAATGGGTGAGCATGACCCCCTTGGGCAGGCCGGTGGTCCCCCCGGTGTACTGCAGGGCGGCCAGGTCCTCCTCGGGGTCTATCTCCACCTCGGGGACCTCCGGCTCCGCCTCGCCGATGATCTCCTTGAGGTAATAGACGCCGGGGCCCTTCTCCACGTTGGGCGGGGCCGGGGTCTCCATGTAGTCGGTGATGCTGGAGGCGATGAGGCGCTTGAGCGGGGTCTTGTCCTTCACCGCCTGGATGCGGGCGTCGAAGAGGTCCAGGTAGATGAGGGTCTCCGACCCGGAGTCGTTGAACTCGTACTCCAGCTCCCGCTCCACGTGGAGGGGGCTGATGTTCACCACCGTGGCCCCGGCCTCCAGGACCCCGTAGTAGGAGATGATGAACTGGGGGGAGTTGGGGAGCATGACCGCCACCCGGTCTCCCTTCTGCACCCCCATGCCCCGCAGGGCGGTGGCCAGCCGGCGGACCTGGTCGCGCAGCTCGCCGTAAGTCAGCTTCTGGTCGAAGAATATGGTAGCCACGTTCTCGTCGTACTTCACGCAGGTCATCTCCAGGAGCTGGTATAGGGGAACGCGGGGGTAGCGGATGCTCTCCGGGACGAAGTAGTCGTAGTGCTTGAGCCAGACTTTTTCCATCTCCTTCACACCCTCCTTCGCCGATTCACCGTGCCTTTTCGTCGTCTGTGACGCCGCCCTTCACTGCCTTTATCCCTGATTGACAATAATTTCCATACATTTTACGCCTTTCAGGCCCTGGGAGGGGTCTCCTGTGCGTATCTACGGGTTTCCCCCGGTGATCCATGGCCCGGTGCCCTCGTTCGTCGTTTTCCGTCGATGGCCGGGCGTCCGGGGCTTACCCGGCATGGATCCGGGTTTATCGGACATGTTACCTTGGCCTCCTCCGCTTCTCTACAGCGCGTCGCCGGCGTATTCTTCAAGTAGCCACGGTGATCATCAAGCGGCCAAGGCCTTCCCGGCCTCCTGGGGAATTCCAAGTCGCGTGGAAGCGAGGTTGAAAGAGCCTTTGTCTGTGTACACGTACTTATTCCCACTTTCGTTCCCCGACTTGTAGTTCGCTTTGCTTCCAAGGCCGATTGGAGAACAACCATCGATCTTCGAGACGTAAGCCCAAGAACGCCGCCGAGCGCGCCGATACACACTTAATAAGATATATGCTTGCCGGATGGGAGTCAAACCGAAGCGGGCTCCATGGACTCTTGGGAAGTTCAGGTTATGGGGTTGCCGTGCGTGGTATTCGAGGACATGGGGTTATCCTGGTGCCCGAACCTGTGTCCCGAGCCTCAACCCTTTTATCGGCGTCGGTCGCATCATGAGGTTCAAATAGTTCTCCCGCCATATGCGGGGCACCTACCCGTGTATCGGCGTCCGTTGCGCCGGGAGACACAAGTCGTTCACCCATGATATCCGGAGCGCCGACGCGCGGATCGACCCTGGGCGCGCTCGAGGTTGAGAACCGTTTTCCCAGCCTTGGTGTATGCGATACCCTCACTCCACGTAGGAGTGGAAACCGCGCCCGGACTTGCGTCCCAGGAGCCCGGCCGCCACCATGCGCCGGAGGAGGGGAGGGGGGAAGAACTTGGGGTGCCCGGTTTCCCGGTGCAGGGCCATCGCGGTCTCCAGTACCGTGTCCAGGCCCAGGCTGTCCGCCATCTCCAGCTGCCCGAAGGGGAGGTTGAAGCCCAGGCGGGAGGCCCGGTCCACGTCCTCCGGCGTGGCCACCCCCGCCTCCACCACGGCCACCGCCTCCAGTACGGCGGGAAGGAGCAGGCGGTTCAACACGGCCTGCATGCGGGCGGCGCGGTCTTCCTCCGGTTCCCCGATGCGGACGGCCGGGAAATAGCTCTCGCGCTTGCCGGTGGAGTAATCGTAGAAACCGCGCCCGGACTTGCGTCCCAAGAGCCCGGCGGCGACCATGCGCTTGAGAAGGGGAGGGGGAAGGAACTTGGGGTCCAGGGTGTCCCGGTAGATGGCCAGGGCGGCGCGGTAACCCACGTCCAGTCCGGCGTTGTCGATGATCTGCATGGGTCCCACCCCCGCCTCGTAGCCGCCGGTGGCGCGGTCTATCTCCTCGGGGGCGGCGAAACCCTCCTCTATCATGCGCACGGCCTCGATGTTGGTGGGGATGTTCACCCGGTTGGCCACAAAGCCGGCATGGTCCTTGAGCACCAGCACCGTTTCCTTGCCCAGGCTGCGGGCCCATTCGTCGGCCACGCGCATGGTCTCCTCCGAGGTCCGCAGGCCGCTGATGACCTCAACCAGGCGCATGAGGGGCACGGGGCCGAAGAAGTGCAGGCCTACAACCTTTTCCGGCCTGGAGGTCGCGGAGGCCAAAGAGGAGATGGGGATGGCCGAGGTGTTGCTGGCCAGGATGGTATGCGGGGGACATATCCGGTCCAGCTCGGCGAAGACGCTCCTCTTGAGCGCGGGGTCCTCGGGTACCGCCTCCACCACCAGGTCGGATCCCGCAGCGTCCTCCATCCGCGTGGTGAGGTTGATATTGGCCAAAGCGGCGTCCCGCTGCCCATCGGTTATCCTGCCCTTGGAAAGGAGCTTTCCCAGCGAGGAACGGATAGCCTGCACCCCGGCTTCCAGCCGCTCCTCGCTCACGTCGCACATGGTCACCCGGTAGCCGGAGAAGGCCGCCACCTGGGCGATGCCGTTCCCCATGAACCCGGCGCCGAGCACGAAGACCTCCTGGATCTCCACCGTTGCTTCCTTTCTCCTTCGCTTATCCCGCCGCCAACCGACGAACAGGATGTCGGGCCTAACCGCACAACGGGAGAAGAACCGTATAGCGAGTTCCGAGCTCCTTCCCCGTGGGGATTATATTCCATTTCCATGGGCCTCGCATGATCTGCAAGGCAGGTTCGCGCCTGCCCTGCCAACCGCCCGGTTCCGGCCTGCGCTTACACGCGCGGGCATCGCGTGATCCGGAAAGCAGGTTTCCACGCCCGGCGATGGTGGGGATAATCCCAGGGGGGCATGCCGCTGCCGGCGCCCGCTTTAAGCGTTAGGATCGCTGGGTAGGGGATTAGTTAAGATAGTGCTTGGCGGGTTAGGAGATGAAACGCGAGGGCACCTTATGCGTAAAAGACAGTGCCCTCCTGGATCGAGGATGGTACTTGAGGGGTATGTGGTGGAACCAGATCCCCGCAAAGCTCAGCATGAACCGAGACTTAACTTACCCGGTATGGAAGGATTTCCCTGCTGTGGTGGTAGGGATATCCTAGCAGGGAGAATTCCCTGTACAGGGGAGGATGAGAGGCCCCGTCGGTCAGCGCGAGAGTTGTTGATGAGATCGAAAGAGCCGCTACCGACCATCGATGGATGGGAAAGGAGGACGTGATGGCCGATCTGGACATCGTCACCGTGCGTACGCCCACCGCCGTCTGTTACCTGGTGAGAGGCGAAGCCCCCTATCTCGTGGACACCAATACCCCTAAGGCCGGGAAGAAGGTAATGGGAGCTATTACCGGGAGCGGTCTGAGGCCCGGCGACATCCGTTACATCCTGATCACCCACTATCACTACGACCACACCGGCAACCTGGCCCAGCTTAAGAAGGCTGGCGGGGCCCGGGTGGCGGCCGGGGAGAGGGATGCGGAGGTGATCGCGGGGAGGAAGCCGCCGGCCGGACCGGGAGACATCAGCCCGGCGGGGCGCTTATTGCGAAAACTCCCCGCCTCGCTTTTGGAAAGGTACCAGCACTTCGACCCCTGCGAGGTGGACCTCGCGCTCCGCGACGGCGATGTCCTGGAGGAGCTGGGCCTGGAGGTCCTGGAGCTCCCCGGGCACACCGAGGGAGGGGTGGCCTATTACCACGAGGAGAAAAAACTGGCCTTCATCGGGGACATGGTCTCCAACATCCTCAACCGGCTCGGGCCGCCCTTCCTCTCCTTCAGCTACGACAAGGAGGCCATCCTGGGTTCCATGCGACGCCTGGCGGAACTGGACCTTGAATACGCCTACCCGGGCCACGGTGTGGTCATCGGGCCGGGCGCCGCGGAAAAGATAGGACGATTGGCGGATAAACTCGCTTCCCGGTGGGGGGCGGCGTGAAGCCGATTCCCGCGCTCAAGGAATCGGGCACGAGCATCCCGGGGAGAGGCTCGCACACCGGAAGATTTCGGAGGTCGTCCGTGCCGATCCGCAAGGCCTTCTGTCGCCGGCAGGGAAGTCGTCGAGGTTTTACCGTCCCCGCTTGCCCATCCCCTTAAAGCTCGCCGATCGAGGTTTGGGCGGAGTTGCTCATGTCTCAGGGACAGGCACGGAAGGGAAAGGAAAAGGGGCGGATGAGGCAACATCCGCCCCCGTTCTTTCCCGCTGCGACGTCAACCGGGCCAGAGATTAGGGCGTCTCCTTTCCCGTGCCCGAGTACGCCGTCCTTATTCCTTTATGATCTCGAAGTAGGCCACGTCGTGGATGCTTCCGGTGCGCTCCTCGGACCACACGGCGCGCATGCGCATGCCCACCTCCAGGTTCTTCTCGTCGGTCTCGTTGCAGTAGTGCATCATGCGCGTGTTGGCGCCGTCCAGGGTTACCCAGATGGAGGTGAAGGGGACCTTCATCATCCCGCCCGTGTTGGGGTCGATGTAGGGGAAGCGCACGATGGTAAACCCTTCCAGGACCCCCTCCGGGCCTACCTCCACCCACTCGTTCATATCCAGGAAGCAGCGGCCGCAGACCATGCGGGGCAGCATATACACCGTGCCGCACTGGCTGCACTTGGTGGCCAGGAACTTCTTCTCCTTGAGCCCGGCCAGGAACTTGCTCCAGTAGTAGCCCAGGTGCCAGTCAAAGTCGTACTCGATATGGCCGGACTCGTGGGTTAGGAGCTCGTAGCCCTCCGGGGTGTGGGTGCGCTTGCGCTTGTCCTCGTAGAGTCCCATGGGTTTCATCTCCTCCACCTCCTTCCTTAGGGGAGCTCCGCGCCCAGGATCATCACGTCCGACCAACTGCAGCCCCCGAACCCGGTGGCCAGAGCCAGCTTCACGTTCTCCACCTGGCGCGGTCCGGCCTTTCCCATCACCTGCCAGGCGGCCTCGCCGATGCGGATGAGGGCCGTGGCCCCGATGGGATTGGTGGAGATGACCCCGCCGGAGGGGTTGATGGGAAGCTCCCCGTCCATGTGGAAGGTGCCCTTGCGCACCAGCTTGGGAGCCTCGCCGTGGTCGCAGAACCACAGGGAGTCCATCCACTTCACCCCGCAGGTGGAGGCGGGGAGGTAGAGCTCGGCCACGTCGAACTCCTTGAGGGGGTTGGTGATCCCCGCCAGCTTGTAAGCCTCCGCCGAGGCCCGCTCCAGGGTGGGCATGAAGGTCCACTCCAGGTCCCCGAAGTGGGTGTAGTCGTGGCGCACCACCGAGGCGTGCACCCAGGCCGGCCGGGGGCAGAGCTTCTTGGCCTTCTCCTCCACGGCGAAGATCACCGCGCAGGCCCCGTCGGAGCGCGGGCACATGTCCAGGAACTTGATGGGGTAGGAGAGCATGGGGGACTTGAGCACGTCCTCCACGGTCACCGCCTGGTGGGAGTGGGCGTAGGGGTTGTTGAGGGCGTTGTTGCGGTCCCGGGCGGCCACGATGGCCGCGTCCTCCTCGGTGGCCCCGTAGGCCTTCATGTACATGGAGTACTCGGTGGCCAGGGGGCCGATGGCCCCGGCGAAGAAGTCCCGTTCCAGGGTGGGGTTGGAGCAGGTGGCGATGGCCGCCTGGGTGTCCGACTCCGAGTTCTTCTCCCAGCCCACGGCCATGACCACGTCGAAGAGGCCGCTGGCGCAGTGGTAGTACCCGCAGGCGCCCACCGTGGTCCCCGTGGTCCCCCCGGTGGTGACCTTGAAGACCGGCTTCATGAAGGCCCCTAGGCCGTCCACGGCCCACATGTCCACGTAGTTGATGTTCTCGAAGTGGTCCATGTTGCCGATGACGATGGCGTCGATGTCCTTGATGGTCAGCTCGGCGTCGTCCAGGGCGCGGG
>JACIXB010000015.1 GCA_014360685.1 Actinomycetota bacterium
GCTACCATCTTCATTGAGAGAAACCTCCTTCCTGGTTCGGTTTTGGTTTTCCATCAGGATATCAGAGAGGTTTCTCTCCTGTTTTGGAGATCTCTCCCTAAACCCACCTATTCTTTACACGAACCCAGCGAGACGTATCTCTATAAATAGGTTAAGGCCGGCACCCCGGAGGCGATTAAATTGAGAGGAGTCAAGGTCTTAAGGATGCCCCGGAGGGAGGAGAGAGGGGATGGCCGATAACCTGCGGAAACGCGTTCAGCGTCCTGAGTTTCCGGCATATTTCCGGCATGAATTTCCCTTCGAGTTGGAAAAAGGAAGACCAGGCCGGGAAACATGCCCTCTGACCTGGTCTTTTACTGGTGGCGAGAGGCGGAATCGAACCGCCGACGCCAGGATTTTCAGTCCTGCGCTCTACCGACTGAGCTATCTCGCCCCACTATACAAACTCCCTCTCGGGAGTTGATTTTGGCGGAACCGACGGGATTTGAACCCGCGATCTCCGGCTTGACAGGCCGGCGTGTTAACCTGACTACACCACGGCTCCGCGTTAAGATTCCGGGGTCGCCCCCAAGTAAGGCTTCCCCATAAATAGTATCTCAAGTCGTCCTTACGGACAACGATCCATGTTGGTGCCCCCAGCGGAATTCGAATCCGCGTCACCGCCTTGAAAGGGCGATATCCTAGGCCGCTAGACGATGGGGGCACGCCAAGCCTGATTCTCTTACCTGACGGCTCCGGTTATTATTATAAGGCATCTTCTCGCCGGGCCATAAAAATTTAAACATCAAACCCCGCCTCCTTCAATCCCCCCATCGAGCATCTTCTCCGCCTTCCGACCACCGATCCCATGGAGAAGCCCCGCCGACCGGCTTGGCCTACATCGGGACACCGCGGGTCCCCCGGCTCCCCAACCGCGATAGCTCGCCGATCTCCTTACGGCCGGTAAACCTTAACCAAACCGCATGGACATGTCGATAGATAAGTGCGGATATGCACGGGTGCGGATATGCACGGCAAGAGTGGCGGCCTTCCCCGCGCCTCGCGCGGAGACGAGAAAAAGGAGAAACCGGGGGGCGGAAAAAGCATCGCCTTCCGGGGGAGAAGCCCGCCGCTCACCCCCGTCTCGAGGAACCGCCTGCGGTGAAGCGTCCGGATATTGAGCCAAGGCGGAGGGGCGTGATGGATCATCCCGACAACCCCGGCATCGACCCCACGCCGAATGCCGGTGAATTCGACGAGATCTGGGCGGGACGCAGCCAGGAGCAGGCCGCCCTGGACATCCTCACCCGCCTGGCCGTCGCCTGCAAATCCCGGCTACTCTATTCGCCGCAACATCCCGCCGTGCAGGATGCCGTTGCCGTCCTGCACGCGGTCATGGAGGACAGCCTCAAAGCCTACCCCGAGATCTCCGTGCGGGTGGAAAGGGATCGCTTCACCTGCAACGGCGTCCCCCTGGGTGAGGGGAGGGAGAGCCTCCGCAGGTTGGCATTCCAAATGAGGGCTCTCAACATCCGCGCCCTGACCTTCTCCCATGGGGTCGGCCCCGGGGAAGCGGGGGCCTTGGTGGAGCTGGCCGTCTCACCACCGGAAGTAGTGGAAAAAGAGGGCGGCGCGGAGGCCTTCCTCCTGGGCCGGGGAATACACGGCATAAGGGTGGTGGAAAGCGAGGCCGGTAAGGCCGAAGAGGATAATTCCTCCCCGGGAGAAACCCGAACCGCGGAAGCGGAGGAGCGAGATGAGGCGGAGGAAGCCGGGGAAGAAGGCCGGCTCCAACGGCTTTTGGACCTCCTTTTCGAACCGGAGAAACTGGCCCTGGCCCTGGTCCGGTTGAGAGGACCGGAGGGCCAGTCGCTGGAGGGCGAGGCCCTGGCCTCGGCCGTTTACGCTTTCCTCAAGGAGGCATGGGGGGTGGTACAAAAAAAGGCCCCGGAAAGGATCCCCGCCCTTTCTCGCTCCCTGGCCGAGGCCCTCCTTTTCCTGGATAACCATCTCCGCAACCTCCTTCTCCTGCACCACCTTCTTCCCGGGATGCGCCGGGAGCCGCCCGGCAAGGAGGTGCTCGGCCGCTTGAGCCCGCAAGAGGCAGCCGACGTTTTCAGCCACCTGCTTCCCTTGGCTCCCCAGCTCGTTCCCAAGATGGACGAGCTCTTCACGCTCCTCGGTCACCGGGAGCGGGATCTCGACCAAGCCCTGATCCTGCTGAGGGAAAGGTTGATAGACCTGGGCGAGGTGCCCATCACCATGATCTCGGCCCTGGATGCCTTGCTCGCCTCGCGGGGGATAGGGCGTGCCGTGAGCGGCCTGCCCACCTTGGAGGAGATATCCTCTCTCTCCGAATATTACGGGGAAGAGGAACTGGCGGAGATCCGCGACATAGCGGACATGGATATCGCGACGGAGGCTTACCAGTCCACCACCCCCATGCTCCTCGACCTCCTCCAGAGGGGGGAAGAGCTGGACAACCTGGGCAAGGTGGTTGACCTGCTGGTGGAGAACTTCTGGGGACTGGTCGCCTCCGCCCGCTTCTCCATGGCTGCCTCCGTACTGGAAGCCTTCAGGCAGGCCCTGGAAGGCGGCAGTCCCGCTTTGCTCCCCCACCGGGAACGGCTCGAGGGCCTGCTGGAGGAAGCCTCCCGGAAAGGGATATTGCAGCGCATCATCCAGATGGGCAGCGAACACCGCGGGGACCAGGAAAGGATGGAAGGGTTCAAAGCCCTCATGAAGCAGTTCGGTGACGTGGGGCTCTTGGCCATGATAGACGCCCTGGGCTCCGAGGAGAGGATGTCGGTGCGCAAGTTCATCGTGGACAGCCTGGCCGACCTGGCCCGGGACCGGATTTCCCTCCTCGGTTCTTTCCTCGACGATCCCCGCTGGTACCTGGTGCGCAATATCGTCACCGTCATGGCCCGCATCCGCTCGCCCTTCACCCTGCCCTACCTGGAAAGAGCCATGGCTCACCCCCATCCCCGGGTCAGGTCGGAGGCGGTCCGGGCGGTGGGGCTTACCGGAGGATACGAGGCCGAGGGGCTGCTCATCAAGGGCCTTGACCACCCGGACGAGAAAGTGCGCATATTCTGCATCCGGTGGCTGGGGCGGCTCGGCGTGGCCAGGGCCGTGCCCCGGCTCACGGCCATGCTGGAGGACAAGGAACCGGGGGCCGGGGTTCCCTCCGTGAAGAAGGAGATATTGGAAAGCCTCGGAAAGATCGGGGATCCCTCCACCTACGAGCTCCTCCGCAAGTACGCGGGGCGGCCGCGGGGACTCTTCAAGTCGGATTGGCAAATACTGGCAAGCGCCGCCCAGGGTGCTCTCCGGCAACTGACGGAAAAATACCCTCACCTGGCACGCAAGAGGTGAGGCGCGCGGCACGGGCACCGGAAGCGAGGGGAGACATGAACGCGAAGTCCCGGATCGGCGGTGAGGACAGGAAACGCGAGGCCCTGGACTACTTCCGCTCCAAGGGTCTCCTGGAGAGGGTCCGCGAGGCGCTCAAGGACTTTTCCTCCGCCAAGAAAAGCCTCCTACTCTACCCTCCCCAGCACGAGATATGCCTGGATTCCATCTCCCGCTTCATGCGCTCCTTCCGCGAATATCTCCGCCATCGGGAGAGCCTCTCCCTGCGCATCGTGGGGGAGGAGTTTTTCTTCGAGGAGAGGCTCCTGGCCCGGGAGAGCGTCCTCTATTATCCGCTGCTCCAGGAACTCCGCTCCAAGGGGGTGGGGGGCTTGAACCTCCTGGCGGGTCTCGAGGCGGGGGAATTCCTGGAGTTCCTGAAGCTCCTCAACCTTGGCGAGGATGAGATCGCCTCCCGGGGTGGACTGCCCAGGCTCATGGAAGAACACGGGATAGCCCACATAGTCGTCGACCCCCCGGGCACATGGGAGGAGAAGGCCCCCAGGCTCAGGGAGGCGGCATCGGCCCGCGAGGAATACTTCGAGGCCGTGGACGTCATCCGCGAGCTCTCGGAGCAGGTGCTGCACGACCGCCGCCTCTCGGTGACCAAGGCCAACCGGGTCGTGGGCATGATGCTCAACCGGGTGGGGGAAAACCGCTCCGCGGTCCTGGGACTGGCCACCTTGAAGAGCTACGATGAATACACCACCTTCCATTCCGTGAACGTGCTCATCCTCTCCCTGGCCTTGGGGTCCATGCTCCCCCTGGACCGCAACGCGCTCATGATATTGGGGACCGGCGCCCTCCTGCACGACCTGGGAAAAGTTACCATTCCGAAAAGCATCCTCACCAAGAGGGGGCCCCTCACCGCCGCGGAGTGGGAGGAGATGAAGCGGCACCCGGTGCGGGGGGCGGACATCCTCCTCGCCCAACCCGGGGTGCATCCCCTTTCGGTACTGGTGGCCTACGAGCACCACGCACGCTACGACCTCACCGGCTACCCCCGGCTGAACGGCGTGAAGAAGCCCAGCCTCTTCTCCCGCATCGTTCAGCTGGTGGACGTCTACGACGCCATGACCACCGCCCGCCCCTACCAGGACGCCCGCACTCCCGACCACGCCATCCGGGTACTGGTGAGGGAGAAGGGAACCGCCTTCGACCCCCTCCTGGTCAAGGTCTTCGTGGACATGATGGGACTCTACCCCGTGGGTACCCTGGTTCGCCTTCACACCGGCGAACTGGGGGTGGTGTACGAGCAGGTGGAGGGCGACATCTGCTCCCCGCGGGTCAAGGTCATCCGCGACCCCGAGGGCCGGGAAGTGGAGCCGTTCCTGGTGGAAGTGGCCAGGCTCAGGGAAAGGGCGGCTCCCGGAGAGGAGGTCATCACCTCCATCAAACCCGAACAGGTGGGTCTCGATCCCCTGGATTACCTGGGATAGGCCGCCATGGGCTCCGCGGCGTTTCATCCCTGGAACCGCACGAATGATGACGGTACTCGCGCCGAGGTAAACCGGAGCCTTCATATCCCGACCGGGCGGCCGCTGCTTCTTCTCGAGATATTCCCCGAAACCAACGCCTTGCCTGCGCGGGTCGACCGAGCCGGCCTTAAATCTTTGCGCAACCGGCCGTTACCGGGTCTCCCGCATGTTTTTCATGTGTGTCTCGCTGCCACCTTGGCTTTGATACCCGCGTTATCATGATAGGGGGATCGATCCCCCATCTTGCCCCCGTGCGCCTTATCCCATAAGCCCAGCGATCTCCCGTCACGAAGCAGGTTCACCCTTCGGGACGGCGTGGACTCCGATCCCCGCGGATCATCACCTTCACCCGGGTGAAAAGGAGGGTGGAGACGGCCACGCAGGCCAAAGCCAGTATCCAGGCTCCCACGTAGCCGCCGGTGCGGTCGAATATGAAACCGGTGAGCACCGGCCCGAAAGCGCCCCCCAGGGCACCTCCCGTGGTCACGGCCCCGAAGATGGCCCCCATGCTCCCCTTCCCGAAGACCTCGGCGCAGACGGCGGGGATCACCGGGCCGTAAGCCGCGAAACCGAACCCGAAGACCGCGGCGAAGAGCATGAGCAGCCACGGCCGGTCGGCGGTAAGGAGCAGGAATATGCTCGCCGCCAGGATGAAACAGGCGGGATAGAGGGCGTTCTTCTTCTCCCGCGTTCGATCGGAAAGGCGCCCGAAGAAAACGCGTCCCAGGATGGAAGTGGCCCCGTAAAGGAACACCGACCATTCCGCCCACTCGCGGGAGATACCGCGGTCGGTGGCGTAGGGAACCTGGTGGACCATGATCCCGTAGAGAGCGACGACGATGAGCACGAAGCCCAGGAAGAGGTACCAGAAGGAGGCCGTCCGAAAGGCCTCCCCCAGGGTCAGCCCGCCGTGTTCTCCCCCATCTTCGACCCTCTCGCCGCGGGTTCCGGCTCCAACGCCGGGGCCTTTCCGGGATCCCCGGGTATCGCTTGCGGCATACCTTTCCGCCTCGCCCTTTCTTCTTACCATCCCTGAGACGGATGGGAAGGATCCTTCCCCAACCACATGCCCCTCGCTGTTCTCCCGGGCGAAAAGGGGTTCGTCCTGCGCAGCCGGCATCCCCACACCCTTGCCGCCGGCCAAGCCCGAAGCCGATTCTTCCTCCGGCTCCTCACCCTTGCCAGCCCCACGCTTCAGGAACAGGAGGACGGGCACGGTCAGGGCCAAGGCCACGTATCCCAGGAACTGGAAGGAAGCCCGCCATCCGGAGTGAGCCTGCACCAAACCGGTGAGCCGGGGAAGGATCATGGTGCCGAACCCTATCCCCATGGTGGCCATTCCCAGGGCCAGCCCCAGGCGCCTCCGGAACCACATGGCCACCGAGGTGTTGGAGGGCACCAGCCCTACCCCGTTTCCCCCCACACCGAATACAAAGCCAAAAAAGAAGGTCAAGGCCCAGAGGCTGTGGGCTCGGGAGCATAACCAGAGGCCCACCCCCGAGAGGAGGGCCCCACAGGCCATCACCCAACGGGGGCCGAAGCGGTCGACGAGCCGTCCGGTCAACGGGGCCAGGAAGGCATAGACCAGGACGGAGACGGTAAAGGGGAGGGAGGCCGCCGCCCGGCCTATGTCCAGTTCACTGGAAAAACCCTTGATGAGCACGGTCTGGGTGCTGCGCACACCGTAGTTGACGAACATGGCCAGGAAGGCCACGGCGACCACCACCCAGCCGTAGTAAAGCGTTTTTTCTTTCGTTCTTCCTTTCCGCTTCTCTCTCATGGTCTTCCGGAAGAACCCGCCGGCCACAGGCCTTCGCCCCGGCTCAGCTCACCCCGCTTGTCTCGCCGAACCGCCTGTTATCGGCGAGGGACGTCTCTCCTCCGACAAGTCGGAAAGCCGGAGAAAAAACGGGGCTGCCCCGATGCGAATCCCAGCCCCCTTTCCCGGAAACCTTATTCCCCAGGGCGAATCGCGGAATCCGCGCCGCCAGGCGGGATCAACCTACCCGGCTCTTTTCCCGTCCTCCTCCCCGCGACGACCTTCTTCCGCCCCTTTCCGCGAGGAGCGCAGGCTGTGATCGCGCAGCACGGCAGCCGCATCCACCGCCTCCTCGGCATCGTCGAAAATGGGGAAATCCACCATGTAGCGGGCTTTTATCCTCACCTCGCTGGGGGCCATAAGGCTGAAGACGATGGGTTTTTCATGTTTTCGCACCAGATCAGCGAGGTCGGGGATTATGTTCTTCCGAAGGCCATGGATGCCGCCGGTGGCTACCTCCTCGGAGGAGAAACGAGCGATGAGTAGCATGATGATGCCGTCGATGAAGTCCTGCTCCAGCAGCCGGTCGATGATGTACACCCGGGCGTCGGCATCGTGCACGTCTCCCAGGTCCACGGGGTTGGAGATATTGATCACCCCGGCTCTCAGCCGGGACTGTATATCCTCGACCAGCGAGGGCGGCAGGGGTGGGAAGACGAAGCCGCGCCGGGCGCACTGGTCGCTGGCCAAGACCAGTATCCCGCCGGTGGGGGAAACCAGGGCTACCCGGTTGCCCCGCAGGGGGGGCAGCGAAAACACCTTGGCATATCCGGCGAGTTCGGCCAGGCTGCGCACGCGGATGACGCCCGCCTGGCGGAAAGCCCCTTCCAGCACGGCGTCGTCGTTGGCCAGGGCGGCGGTGTGTGATTTGGCGCTCTGGCGGGCCAGGGGCTCCACGTTGGCCTTGTACACCAGGATGGGTTTCTGGACCTCCCGGGCCACCTGGAGGAATTCCCGGCCACGCTGCACGTCCTCCAGGTACATGCAGATGACCCTCGTGTCGGGGTCCTTCCCCAGGTACCGGAGGAAATCCACCTCGTCCAGGTCGGTCTTGTTCCCCATGGACACGAACTTGGCGAAGCCGGTGTTCTGGTCCTTGAGGCGGGCCAGGAAATCCAGCCCTATCCCCCCGCTCTGGGCCACGATGCTCACCCCGCCCCGCGGCAGGTCGGGAGGGACGGGAACGAAAGGGAGACACAGGCCGGTATGGGCGTTGATCACCGTGAGGCAGTTGGGGCCCACGAAGCGGATGCCATGCCGCCGCGCCGCTTGAACCAGGCGGTCCCGGTGGCTGACCCCGTCCCCCCCGAACTCCTCGAAGCCCCCCGCGGGAATGGCCACGCGGGTGATGCCCTTGCGGCCGCATTCCTCCACCACCCCCGGTACCGCCGGGGCGGGGATGATGAGCACGGCGAGGTCCACCGCCTCCGGAAGCTCGGATACGGAGGTATATAGTTTGTGGCCGAGGGCCTCCCCTCCCTTGGGGTTCACGCAGTAGATACGGCCCTGGTAGTCCCAGTCGATGAGGTTCTGGAGGATGTATCTCCCGAGGTTGTTGGGCCTTTCCGATACTCCGACGACGGCTACGCTTTGTGCTTCGAATATCCTCTCCATGCGCCAATTATACCATGGGGTCAGTCCCTTTCCCTGTCTCCAGAAAGATTTGGGGGTCAGTCCCTTTCCCTGTCCGTCGGCGAATCGGACCTTTCCCCTTTCGGGGCAATATGACAAAGGCGCACATCAAACCCCATTAAACTACCGATATTTCACCTCCACCTCCCCCATCTACCACTCCCTTCAAGACGTATAACGGGGTCAGGTCTTGAATCGTGATACCCCAACGGGTATAAAGGCACCTGGAAATGGGTGCAGCAACTAATAATTTCGCCTGAGAAACGGCAAAGTGAATGCACCGGAACGACGCCCAACCTCATCCGGCTATGAGCCAAGTGGAAAAATGGTCGGTCTTAAAACCGGATGCCGCGCATTGGGATTGAACCACTTCTTGCCTCCTTCCCGGCGAGATATAATGACTTTGGGCCGCTAGCTCAGTTGGCAGAGCACCGGACTTTTAATCCGGGTGTCCTGGGTTCGAGTCCCAGGCGGCTCACCAGTAAAAGACCAGGTCAGGGAGTATGTCCCAGGGCCTGGTTTTGCTTTTTTGAGCGCTTCTTTAAGGCATTGAAGAAAGTCCCGAGCTCAGGCCGGAAAAATTGCAGGAAGTTACAACTCCCCATGCGAAAAAGATGATGGAGATGATTTATAGGTTATCCATACGCCGTCCTTGGAATCAGCAGTGAAGGAAGGCGGGCTTCATGGTGACTATATGAGACTCCTTGACAGGACTTGGGAGATAATGGAAGATAATGGAAACATTTTAAAATTAATTATCCCGTAAACCCAGCAATGAAAGCCATGACCCCGACTCCAAGAAGCCAGGGCGCAGGCCTCTCCCGCGGCCGGTCCGTCTTGCATGAAAGCTGCAGATATTATCTGGAAATCACTACCAGAAGACGAAACCCCGTCTAGGCATGATCCCTGAGCACGTAGTCGGAAGCGATGACCCCGGACGCCAGCGTGGTCGGCACTCCCCCTCCCAAGCCGGTCGACGCTCCCGCCAGGTAAAGGTTCTCGATAACCCGCGAACGTGGGTGGGGCCGGAACATGGCCGAGGATAAGAAGTCCAAGAAAAGCCCGTAGATGGCGCCCTGGGGAGAGAGCAGGCGGCGCTCGAAGTCCAAAGGGGTGGAGACCTCCACCACCTTGATGTGGTCGCTTATATCCCGCATCACCTCTTTCTCCAGTACCCCCAAAGCCTCCTCTATGAATGAGGGCTTGAGGCGATCCCAGTTGTCCCCCAGGAGGGCATAGGGCGCCGGTCCACCCCAGACGAAGTTCAGGGTATGGCAGCCCTCCGGCGCCAGACCGGGGTCTGACTCCGTGGGCCAGCTTATCAGCCACCCTCCTCCCTTGGGCCGGATGCCCCGCACATAGTACTCATTCCAGACCTTGTTGAAATTGTCGATGTGGCCCGTGCAGATGGTGTGGTGGGCATCGAGCGGGGGCCGGGTGTCCAGTCCCACGTAGACCATGGGGCAGGGCATGGCCATCTCGTAGGAGCCGATGGCTCTCTTCGCCCAGGCGGGAAGGTTCTCGGGGCCCACCATCTTTAGATAGGTCAACTTGGCGTTGACGTTGGAGACCACGATGCGCGAGGTGACCACCGTGCCGTCCTCCAGGACGACGCCGCGCGCCTTCCTCCCCTCGAGCAGGATCGCCTCCACCTTGGAGTTGAAGCGCACCTCGAGCCCGTACTCCTCCCCTACCCTGCGGATGCCCTCCGGGATGGCGATCATCCCGCCCCGGGGATAGTAGATGCCCAGGTGCTCGCAGAGGGCGACGAATACCAGGGAGCCCATCCCCAGATCCGGGGGCGAGCCAGCGCAATAGGCCTGGAAGGCGACCGCGGACTGCAGCACGGGATTATGCAACCAGCGCAGGGTAACGCCCTGGGCAGTGCGCAGGATGTAGGGAAGGTGACGCAGGAGGGCCGGGTTCCTGCGGTATAGGCGCAAAGTCTCGGACATGGTGTTGGCCGGGGTGAGCATCATCTCGCCCAGCAGCTCCAGCATGGACATGCCGACCTTCACGTATTTTCTCCAACCCTCCACGTCCTCAGGGGCGATGGAGGCGACCACCGCGGCGGCCTCATCGATGTCCCGGGGAAGGGCGAAGCGGCGTCCGTCGAAGGCATGGACGCAATAGATGGGGTCACAGGGGATGAGCTCGATGTAATCCTTCATGTTCTTACCCATGCGCCGGAAGATCTCCTCCAGGGGCAGGGTGAGCATCACCATGGTGGCCCCGGTGTCGAACAGGTAGCCCCCGTGCCGGAAGGAGGAGCAGCAGCCGCCCACGGTGTCCGCCTGCTCCAGGACCAGCGTTCTGAAGCCATGCGCCGAGAGAAGAGCGGCGGTCGAAATCCCGCCCAGCCCCGCGCCTATGACCAGGACGTCATAGTCGTCATCCATGCCCGCCTCCCCATGCCGGATCGCGCCATTCAGGGAGAAGAAAAACGCCTGCCATGTCGCCCCACATCCCTACCTACAAACCATGGCCGTTAGAGGTGACCCGGATCACGACGCCCTGCAGACGATGTCGGCGACCTCCATGGCCGTCTGCGCCGTCTTGTTGGTACCCGACCAGCCCGGTGCCCGGACCCCCTCGCCCACGTTGTAGAGGTTCCTGATCGGCGTCTCCGGCGGCATGTCGAAGCCGGGCCAGGCGCGGGCGCCGGGAAAGTCGCTGTCCACGTCGTGCGGCTCCATGCGCAGTATCTCGCCGTGTTCCCTTATGCCCGGGAAGTGTTCCTCCAGGTCCCGCCGGCACTGTAACTTTTCCCACTCCTCCTCCATGGGAACGAGGGAGTTGAGCGGGTACCCGCAATAGTAGGAAAGGTGTTTGCCCGGCGGCGCCAGCTCCGGACACAATATGGCCAGCTCCCCGCCGACGACCAGGCGGCGGGTGCCCACGATGAGCATGAAGGGTGCGCTTTCCGGAAGAACCGGGCGGTCGCTCCCCACCAGTATGAGCATGGCATGGCCAGCGCGCAGCCTCACCCTCATCTCCCGCAGGTACTTGGGGTCAAAATTGTCGCTTCCCGCGAGTTCCACCGTCTTCCTGGGACCGGTATCGCTTATCACCACCCGGCTTTCAACCTCGATTTCGCGGCCTTCCCTCACCACCGTTATTCCGCGGGCGGTACCCTTCTTCACCTTTATTCTCCTCACCGGGCTGCTCAACCAGGCGTCGCCGTTCTTCTTGACCGTCTCCACCAGGCCCTTTATAAGCTGGATGTTTCCCCTCGGGGCCACGCCCGCGTCGGCAAGGGACCCCAGGCGGGTCATGTAATAGAAGAACTGGGATGCCGGAAGCTCCCAGGATCGGCAGGCCAGCACGCCGACGATGATGGCGTCGAATATCTTGTGGACCACCTCGTTGTTCGTGTATTGCATGAGCCAGTCCCGGAAGGTCAAGTTGCCCGTGCCCCACAGGGGGTCCTCGACCCCCCTTCCGAAGGCCTTCAGGACCTTTTTCTTGCCTATCTCCCTGGCCAGGCTGCCGCCCAGCCTGACCAGCTTGCCGTGGGATATCTCCAGGTCGGCGGCCACTTCTATGAGGGTGAGGGGGTTGTTCAGCTTCATGGAGGATATCGCTCTCCCTTCCGGCGCGTCCCTCCCTGGCGAGGATGGCCCATTGAAGGTTGAAGATCCTTTCGCCGACGCGGTAGAGGCCCTCCTCGTCCATCTCCTTCCCGGTGACCGCCGAATAGACCCTACTCTCCATGCCGAGGTCGCCCACGTGGTCCGGTGAGCCCTCCACGAACATCAGGGGCCAGGCGAAGTTGCAGAGGATGAGGCACTCGTTGGCGTACTGGCAGTCCTGGATCTTCTTGGCGGCCAGGGCCTTGCCCTCGTAGGTGGAGAAATCCGCCGCCTCCTCGCTCCCCCAGAACCTCCTGGCCATGGCCCGGATGACCTCCCCCGTGGCGTAGGTCCCCGGAAGGCCGTAGGTGGTCAGAAGCCAGGAGAGCAGCGGGTTGAAAACCTCGTGGAGCTGCCGGATGGGCTGCCTGGTCTCCATGGCGTAGAGCAGGCCGGTCACCAGGTATAACCTGGGGTCATAGGCCGAATCCTGTCCGGCCCTGATGGTATAGTTTTCCAGGATGCTCGACGCTTCCCTTCCCATCTCCTCCGTCGCCCGGGCGCTTCCGCGCGCCAGGGGATCCCCGAAGCCATGCCGCAGGGATACCTTGCGGACCAGGTCCTCGATGAACTCCAGGCTGCCCACCCGGGAGGGGGGAAGGCCGGCCTCCTCCTCGCCGAGGATGCCCGCCTGGTAACAACTGGCAAGCCAGTTGATGATCACCTTCAGGGCTTTAGTGTCCACACCGTAATCGTCACACAACCGATTAGCGGCGAAAGCCACCTCGTCCCATTCTCCGGCGCTGGTCACCCTCCCCCGCGGCAGGGCGAAGTCCTCGGGCGGCCTGGACTGGTAGAAGAGGCCGGACTGGCACATCACCTTGCCCTTTCTGCCGTCAGGGGCCCTGTAGATGCTCCTGACGCATCCCCTCGCGCAGCCGTAGCAGAGGAAGGGCTTCACCTGCGGGTTTACGACCAAAGGGATCGGGGAGCCGCCGCCCATGGCACGGATCGACTTCCTCAATTCCTCCAGCCTCCGCGGGTCCGCCACGGCGACTTTTCCCTCCCCCCGCACCGCCACGGCCTTCAACCTCTTGCGGCCCATGACCGCCCCCAGGCCACCCGAGCCGCTGGAGTCGTCATCCGCCAGAAGGCCGGCGAAGACGACTCCGTTCTCCCCGGCGATGCCCGTGGCCACCACCCCGGTGGACCTCCCCAGCTCGCTCTTGAGGATTTCCCTCACCTCGGCGGCTCCCTTTCCCCATAAGTGGGATGCGTGCCGCAATTCCGCCCTGCCCTCCTCGACGAGAAGATAGACCGGCCTCTCCGACTCCCCCTGGACGACTATGCCGTCAAAGCCGGCGGACTTGAGCTTGGCTCCCATCTACCTCCCAGGTTGGAATAGCAGAAGGTCTCCGGGGCGGTGGCTGGAGATTTACCACAGACCTGCCATCGGGAACCGGCCACCCCGGGCACCCCTGCCAGGGGGCCGGTGACGAAGACGAGGACGTTACGGGGGTCTAAGGCGGTGACATCCGGCGGCACCTCCTCCCAGTATATCCGGACGGCGATGCCCCGCCCCCCGACCCAGGCATCCGCAAAGTCGACCGTCGGCTGTATGCCGGATCTCCCTGAGGAAAGATCCACCCTCAGGATACTCCCGGCATACCCGAACTTTCCGCGCATCCTCTTCCCCCCTCAAGAAGCCACCGGGAACAGCCTTGCGAGTCCACGCATTAATATGCCCGTGATATCCCCTCTCTCATTCGGGAAGTGGACACTCTCCCCGCGTCGCTCATCCGTATTCTATGACCACCCCGGTGCCGCCCCGCGGATACGAGAAATCGATGGCCTCCTGCTCGCATATCTCCCAGCAGGAGGCGCACTCCAGGCACAGCTCCTGAAATCGAGGAGCCAGTCTCGCCTTTCCTTCATTCACCGACCATAGCTTGTAAGGACAGATCGCGGCGCAAAGGCCGCATCCGTTACACTTCTCCTGGTCGTAGGATATGAAATCGCCGGTCTTATCCGCGTCCACGCGCTTGACGAGGCTCTTGTAATCTATCTTCCACTCCCTCATCTCCTCTCACCTCCACGCGTCTTCAAGCTCCCCCTGGGCAACGGGGCATCCTGCTCGGCCGACGGGTCGAGGAAGGGGGCGAGCTGCTTGAAGAGCCTGGCCATGACCCGGAAGTAGTTGCGGTCCGAGAGGTTCCTGAGCACGGGGATCCTGGGCTTGACCTTCAGCAGGATCGCCTTAACGTTGCTGGGCCAGATTCCCCTGGCCAAGGGTGCGAGATAGGTCCTCCCGAAGTCGGAGAACTGGGGGGGTCAATTCCAGAAACTTCGAGAAATCGAAATCCTCCTCGTCGCAATAACTACCGGTGTCCGCGGCATGCCTGGAATCCACGGCGGAGGATATCCTTTTCTGCCATTCGTTGTAGTGGCCCATCATGGGGCTGATGGTCTTCCGGAGGCGGGCGTCGCAGGAAGAGAGGGACTCCATGCACTTCTCGATGGCGGCGAGAAGGTGCCCTTCAGGGCATCGTTCAAAACCCTGCGCAGGTGGGTGGTGGCGGCTATTCTCCTCAAGAGTTGGGGGCCGATGGTGTAGATGAAAGCCGCGCGGTTTTATCGTGGCCACCCCCCTTGCCGGTTTGTTTTTTCACCGGGCGAAAGCGATCAGGTTGGATCGGCCGGCACCCGGATTTGTCGAGACATGATCGTTCTGCCCCACCGCTTATATTTTAGATTTATCCCTTTTCCGCGCTTTGAAAACCTTCGCGTTGGAGCATGCTTCGCCCGGCATCACCATACGGGCCATGTCGAACATGACCCTTAGATCACCTCCCGGCGACCTCTCCCCATCTCTCATCCCGGCAACCGGAGACTCGTAAAACCGTAAACCTTACGCCGGGACATGAAAAACTTGGAAAACATTGACAGGCGCAAGGCGATACCTGGATTCTGATCCGGGTGTCCCGGGTTCGGGTTCCGAGCGGCTCACCAGTAAAAAGCTGGGTCAGAGGACATGTTTCCCGGCCTGGTTTTCAAGTTCACGGCGCGTGAAGGTTTTTCTCCCCAAATACTCCCCACATTTACAACTATCCCCACGCTCACCGGGGTGCAAGAGGCATGGTTTAGCGTGGCTAAACATCTTTCTCCTCCTTGGGCATCCGTATGACCCTGGTGCCACCCGAGAGGGCGTTCTCCATCCCTTTGCCATTCTCTCAAGACCGGCTTCGAACGGGTGGTCATAGGTGTTGGCGGTCCCGGAAATGGAGGAAATGGCCCATGGCCGCCTGCAGGCCCTTGAGGTCCGCTCACTCTCTATGGCCAGGCGGCGTTGGTGTGCCGCAGTCCCCGGAAGCGTATCCGGGGTAGCCTGACCACCTCCGTGGCTGGGAGGAACTCCCGTTTTTCCAGGGTGCTGGGTCCATGTGGCCGCCGGTCCCTTAGGGGAAGGCGGGGCTCCCGGTGGGGGAAGCTCATGCGCCGTCGCCTCTACCCCGGGACCTTCGCCGGGTGCACCGGGTCGGTGGAGGCGCGCCTTTGCACGGGGATTCGTGACCCGCTTCGCCTGGCTTTAACTTTTCCTTTCCTTCGGGTAATATATTGATTGGCCTCATCTTTTTCCGTTTGCCCGTGTGCAAAACAAGAAACCAAGGGAGGCTATTTGCAACCAGACCCGGTGTTTTCTCACGCCTGGAGGTGCCCTGCGTTGAAAGAATCAGGCCCCTTGGTGAAAGACATTAAAAAGTACATCAGCCTCAAGGAGTTTCATTCCCTGAAGCGCCTGATCGAGGTTTTGTCCGCTCCCGATCTCGCGGATATACTGCTCGAGTTGAACGAGACCGACCGTTTTGTCCTCTTTCGCATCCTACCTCGTGACCTGGCCTCGGAGGTCTTCGCCTTGCTGGACCCGAAGTACAGGGACGAGATAATACTCAGCCTTTCCACCGATGAAACCAAGCGCCTCCTCGCCGATCTGCGGCCGGATGACCGTACGGAATTGTTCGACGAGTTGCCGGGCCAGGTGGTGCAGAGGTTACTCAACCTGCTCAGCCCGGAAGACCTGGCGGAAGCGAAGCAATTACTGGGATACCCACCGGAAAGCGTAGGCCGCATCATGACCCCGGACTACATCGCCGTGCGTTCTTACTGGACGGTGGAACGGGGCCTGCGTCACGTGAGGTCGATGGGGCAGCTGGCCGAGACCATAAATGACATCTACGTGGTTGACGATTCGTGGGTGCTTTTGGATGCCCTGGAGATACGCAAGCTCATCCTCGCCGAGCCGGATCAAAGGATAGAAGAGCTCATGGATCACCGCTTCGTATGTATCCGCGAGACCGCGGATCGTGAACAGGCGGTACAGCTGATCCAACGCTACAACCTGGATTCCCTCCCCGTAGTCGATTCGTCGGGAGTCCTGCTGGGAATAGTCACCGTGGATGACATCATGGACGTGGCGGAGAAGGAGGTCACGGAGGATTTTCACAAGAGCGCAGCCATTGCCCCGCTACATATGAGCTACCGCGATCTAGGCGTAACCTCCCTGTATTCGAAAAGGGTCACGTGGCTCCTCATGTTGGTCATCCTTAACCTCGTGTCTTCGGGAATCATCGCCTCGTTCGAGAAGACCCTGGCCTCGGTGATCGCGCTTGCCTATTTCATCCCCCTCTTGATAGACACCGGGGGCAACGTGGGTTCGCAGTCGGCTACCATAATCATCCGCTCCATGGCCACTGGTGACATAAAACTCCGCCAGTGGCTGCAGACCTTGACCAAGGAGATATTGGTCGGTGCGTCCCTCGGGATTACCCTGGGTGTAAGCGCGAGCGTGGTGGGCCTGTATCGCGGCGGGTGGAAGATCGGCTTGGTAGTGGGAATAAGCATGTTCTTGATAGTGGTTTTCGCTAACCTCGTCGGGACCTTCCTCCCGTTCCTGCTGGCACGCATGCGGTTGGATCCCGCGACCGCCTCGAGCCCTCTCGTGACCACGCTGGCCGATATCTTAGGGTTGGCCATATATTTCTCCGTGGCCAACCTCCTTCTCAATGCCCTGCGCGCCCTGTAAGCGATGCATCATGACATCTCTTTTCGGGTGCTCATTTCACGGGAAACCCATGATGTCATGTCAACGTGAAAGCGCCCAAGGAACGGTAAAATAAGGGCGCGATGGCCTGGTTCATCCTCCTCGCCTCCCAGTTTTATGTTTACGGGTGTTCCTCCCCTTCCGCCCCTCGCCCACAGGTACCTCATCCTCACATTGTGCCGGTAATTCCCGCCCGAGATGTCCAGGGCATGGCGATGATACGGGAAACGGCCGGGGAAGCCTCGGGTAGGGCACTGGAAGGGTGCTTTTACCGCTTCACAAACCACCTTTCATCGTTGTTTAGGATGGAAGCCTCCCGTGGCGGGAGTTCACCACGCTGGAGTAGGGACGGGCATCGCGCACCTCCATGGACAGGTACCCTACTTCGCACATGGTGAGTAGAAAGGGATTGGAAAGGACCCGAGGGCCCCGTCAGCGAACCGAGCCCGCCGGTGCCTGCCGTTTATGCCATAAAGGGTGGTGTGGCTCGTCCAGTTGCCCACCCTGGACTCATACGCCCAGGTGGCCATGGCCGAGGCGGCTCCTGCGCAAACGGAGGACTCTGAGGGAGCGCGTCCTCGTGCCTGGGAGGAAGCGCAGCCGTGCGATACTTTGGAGTCATTTTAGGATCGAACCGCTTTCGTTTCCCATGTGGCCATTTTCCTCGGGTCACCTTGGTTTCCTTTTCCCGCGGATGATCCACGCTTATGGTCGTTTTCCCCTTGGAAGTGAGGCCGTGGATTTTTCTCAGCGTTGTTCACGGAGCTCTTGGCGCCCGCGATGGACCCGACCTCGGCCCCTTTCCCCTTGCCCCGCTTGCCCTGACAAAAGTCCCACGGCTGGCTGCCTGTCAGGGTCCAGGCCTTGGGGACGGGCCAAGTCCCGGTCATAACCTTCAAAACGAAAGGATCAAGCGGGTAAGGCCGGGGTCTTGTGAAATCGGTATGGGGAGGATGGCTGTTTCGACCACGCTGAAGCAATAATGCCTTCCATGTCAGGATCTTTAGGCGAAAGGGAACGAGCTACGGTGTATGATGCAGCGGGCCCGGAAGAGCGGGGAATAATCTTTCCTCCGGAGGAGGTCAGGCGCAACTCCTACATAAGTGGCATGGAAAAGTGCCGTGAGATGTACAGGCGCTCCCTGGAGGATCCGGAGTCGTTCTGGGACGAGCATGCGGAAACCTCGATTGGTTCAAGAAGTGGGACACACTCCATATATGTGATCCCGCGGAATGCCGGTGCACCTTGTTTGCCGGGGGGAAATCAAACGTCTCTTACAACCGCCTCGACCGCCACCTCAAGGCGGGAAGGGGCGAAAGGAAGGCCTTCCTCTGTGGGAGCCCGATGAACCGGGTGAAGGGCGCGAGCTGACCTGCGGGGAGATGTACCAGGCGGTATGCCGACTGGCCAACGTGCCCAGGGAGCACGGGGTGAAAAGGGCGACCGGGTGTGCATCTACACCGAGGGTGCTGCGTTATTCTCCGGGAGAAACCGGCACACTGGACGACCATTCGGTGATATACTCCCTTATCGAGGGCCATAGGAGGCTCGTGGTGAAACAGGACTGGCAGCAAGGGATGAAGTTGAAGTCGAGGGAGGGAGGAAATGCAGGCATTGCAGAAACTGGCGAATCCGGCGGTTTTGGGGCTTACGAGTTTCGGGCTCACCACCATCCTGCTCAACCTACACAATGCGGGCCTTTTCGGCCAGGACGTGGCCATACTGGCGATGGGCATTTTCCTGGGCGGCATAGCCCAGATCATCGCCGGTATAATGGAGTTCAAAAAAGGCAACACCTTCGCTACCACGGCCTTCATCGCCTATGGCTCGTTCTGGTTGACCCTGGTGTTCATCATCATTTTCAAACCGGGGCTCTTGGCATGGCATGTAGGCGGCAAGGCCCTTCTGGCGCTGGAGCAGACCAACAGGGGTTTCGCCTGGTACCTTGCGCTCTGGGGGCTATTCACGCTGTTCATGACGGTCGGGACTTTCAGGGTTAACCGTGTACTCCAGTTCACCTTCATATCCCTGACGGTGCTTTTTTGCCTCTTGGTCATCCATTTCGCCTGGTTCTCGGAGCCTGGCGACAGCGCTGCAGTGCTGAAGGTCGCGGGGATAATCGGGATCATCTGCGGAAGCTCGGCGATCTACCTGGCTCAGGCCGAGCTGTGGAACGAGATGTATGGCAAGACCATCCTGCCGATCTGGCCTGTTGGGGAGAGGGAAGCCTACAAGCGCCCCGAAGACCTCTGAACGGCTTTACTTGCGACATCTCGAAAGAGGGACCCCGTTCCCTGGCGGGGTCCCTTTCGCTTACGGATGTCCCGGCGGAAGCGGGTTGCAAGCGCATGCTGATTACCGCCGTTCCGCCGATCGCGGAATCGATCGGGCCGGGGGACTAATAAGAAGGCGTTATTGGGCTCTCGCTATTTCCTATGTGTTACCCATAGAAAACAGCGGGGAACCACCCTTTCTCTCACGGGCTGTGCCGGTGCACGGAGGCCAGCATGGCCTTGACGTTCTCCGGCTTGGCGTCCACGGGTATGGTGCACCCGGAACTCAGGATGAACCCACCGTCGGAGCCGATCTCGGTGATCAAACGGAGGCAGTACTCCTCCACCTCCTCGGGCTCGCCCAGCTTGAGCAGGGTGGCGGGAACGTCGCCCATGATGCACATGTGGTCCCCCAGCTGTTCCTTGGCGGCGAAGATGTCCGAGGTCCCGTCCAGGTTGAGCACGCACTTTCCCCGGGGAAGCTCACGCAGGTAGGGGAAGAAGGCCGTCCAGTCGCTGTCGAAGTGCAGCACGGGGGTGATCCCCTTAGCCACCCAGAACTCGCACATCTCCTTCCACTCCGGGAGGGCGAATTCCTCGAATTGCCGGGGGCTGAGGAAGGAGGCGCTGGTGCGTGTGCCGCCCATGAAGACGCGCCTGATCCCGCTCATCCTCACCATCAGGGAGCCCTGCATCTTCATGGTGGGCATGAGGACCCGGCTGGCCGCCTTGACCTCTTCCGGACGGCGAAAAAGGTCCAGGATGAACTCTTGGAAGGAACGCATGAAAAGGGAGATGTACTCCAACGGGGTGAAGACGATGTTGAAGGCCACCAGCGACTCCACTCCCCTGGCTCGCCAGCCCTTCACCGAGCGCTTGACCCTGGCCATGTCCGCGGCGGCCCTCCCCAAGGCCCTCGCCAAGCCCAGGGGGCTTCCCAGGTCCGGGTTGCTCAGCTTCATCTTGTCCAGGATCCAGCGCAAAGGCCCTCGTTTCTCTATCTCCAGGTATTCCTCCGGTCCCATGACCGTTTTTTCCACGAATTGGAACTGCCCATCGGGGGGTTCGTCACCCACGCCGGGCATCACGGGAGGAGTGGGGAAGATGAGCTGCATGATGCGGCCCAGCCCGGCGTAGGAGAGGTGCAGGCCGTCGATGGGGCCCAGGTCGCGAAGGGTCTTTTCCAGGGCCTGGTCCGCCTTCCTCATGTCGAAGAGCATGTCGTGCTGGGAAATCCCCCCATAACGCGCGGAGAAGAAGTCGATGATGGGGACCACCGGAACGCGGTCCGGCTTTCCCAGGCCTATGGCGGTCTCGATGCGCTCCCTGGAGTCCATGATTCGTCCTTCCCCCCTCTCCTGGAGATACCTTACTTGCGACCCCTCACATACTCTTGGTCCCACCCGCCGGTGTCACCCAATTTTTCCCAGCCATTAACTGTTAGGCGGGCAAGCCATCCGCGGCAGGTCCATCATCCAATCGGGCATCGACCATCATCCGCCGAGGAAGGCATTAGCCAGCTTGACGCCCTGGGCGGCGTCCTTCCCGAAAGCGTCGGCCCCCACGTACTCGAGGACCTTCTCGTCAACCGGACCCCCGCCGATGATGACCTTCACCCGCTCGCGCAGGCCGGCCTCGGCAACCGCCCGCACCGTGTCCCTCATGGAGTCGAAGGCCAGGGTGAGCAAGCCCGAGAGGGCCAGCAGGTGGGCGCCGGTCTCCCTCAATTTCTCCACGAATAATCCCGGCGGCACGTCCACCCCCAGGTCGTGAACGCGGAAGCCGTCGCAGCGCATGAGGGTGGCCACCAGGTTCTTGCCGATGTCGTGTATATCTCCCTTCACCGTGCCGATGACCACGCTCCCCTTAGCCTCACCGGAAGCCCCCGCCAGGCGGGGCTCCACCAGGGCCATGGCCTCTTTGAAGATCTCCGCGGACATGATCAGCTCGGAGAGGTAGTACTCTTTCCTCTCGAAGCGCCTGCCCACCTCCTCCATGCCCTCCCTCAATCTCTCCACCAGGGCCAGCGGGTCCTCCCCCCTCTCCAGGGCGCTTCCAACCGTTTCCAGGACCTCCTTCTCCTTGAGCTCAGCCAGCAACGAGGCCAATTCTCCATCCATTTCTCACCTACCTCCCGATGCCGTAACCAGGGAACGATTCCCGACTTGTGGGCGCCACAGCGGCACCCGGATTACCTGCCCCGCGCCTCCCTATACCGGTACCACGGGACCAATCCCCGCCCCGCCTCGAGGGCGGCGGATCCCCGCACAAGAACCGTTGGAGTCCCGGGATCTCCTGCCCACCGCCAAACTTTTGCGCACGGGGGGCGCATCCCAGTACCGTGAACCCGCCGCCTTAACCTCTGCCGCCGCCCTCCGCTCCCTCCCGGTCGGCGCAGTAGAAACTCCCGTCCGCCGCGCCGTCGGGGTCGAGCATCTCCTTGATCCTCCTCTGCCAGGAGGGATAATCCCAGGTATGGGGCCCGAATACGCGATCTCTCTCCGAGGCCTCCAGCATGAAGGCCCCCAAGCCCACGCCGAAATTCCTGTCCCGCATGGCCTCCGCCGCCTCCAGGGCGTATTCCGCTACGCCGCTCCGGTGGCGCGGATCCCGGTGGTCGAAGAGGATGAGCTCCTCCTGGTGCCCGTAATGGCCGCTGCCCTCGTAGACCCCTCCCCAGGCGTTGTCCGCCAGGTCGTCGAAGAGCTTGTCCTGCTCTATGTAGCGCCTCTTGAGCTCGGCCCCCACGCGGGACTGGTTGACGCAGTTGTCGAAGGCGGCGCAGGTCCCGAAGGAGGTGCCCATCATGCCTCCCATGCGGAAGGACAGGGGCGGAAGGGCGCCCCGGACCATGCCCCACCACACGGCTCCCCCTAGACCGGGGGCGCCCGCCAGGTCGACGAGGGCCCCCCGACATTCCTCGACCAGCTCCGCCAGCACCCTCTCCTGGTACTCCAGCTCACCCGGCGAGGCGGCGGCGATCATGAACTGGAACATGTGCTCGGCCGCGTTCAGGGCCGCCTTCAGGTTGTCCCTTCCGGCCAGCTTCTTGAGCAGGCGGGGCATGAAGATGGAGAGGATGAGCCCTATGGAGTTCTTGCAGATCATGAACCCTATCTCCGCGTCGGCCACTCGGTATGCGAAGTCGGCGTAATCCTCGAAGGAGGGGAAGACGCACATGTATATCCTGAAGTTTTCGGGCACCACGGCCCGCAGGTCATCCATGGTGCCCTCCACCCGGGGCCGCGGCTCGCCGTGCCAGGGATAGAGCTTCACCGCCGCCTTGGTAAAAACTCCCAGTCCGCTGCGGGCCCCGAAGAGGCCGCGCATGACGCCCCGCAGGGAGGGGCCCGGCCCGTCCCCGCAGAACCAGCCGCACCCGCTCCCCGCGCTTCCCAGCCGGATTATCTCCCCGTCCGGAAGCACCCATTCCACGGCCAGCACGTTGCGGCAGTTGTACCCGGTGCTCAACCCCGTCCATCCCGTCCCGTCCATGGAGGTACAGCTGGCCAAGGGGGAGGTCCCGCAGCCTGCCCCGATGACGTGCAGGTTGAGCCCCCTCTTCAGCGCCTCCGCCTGCAGCTGGGCGCATATGACGTAGGGCTCCACCAGGGCGATCATGTTCTTCTCGTCCAGGTCCAGGATGCGGTCCATGCGCCGCAGGTCTATCTGGACAACGCCGTCGCCTCCGGGGCCGCCGTGGGCCCCCCACCCGGTGGAGAAGGCCTTGAATTTCAGCTTGAGGTCGCGGCAGGCTTGTATCACCGCCCGCACCTCCTCCGCCGTGGAGGGAAGCACCACCGCCACCGGGCGGTGGATCCAGGGGGCCGATTCCCCCAGGTTTCCGAAGCTCTGGAAGGCGTAACCGTCAAGGACGGCGGGGTCCATGGACACGTAATCCGGGCCCACCGTCTCCTCCAACCTTCGCAGGATATCCCCGGTCCGCATCGCTTCCACCACCCCCTCATCCCGGCCCGCGGAGGAAAAACCGGATTCATCCCGATGATGGCCGCAGCCGGAAACGTTCCTTCCCCTTTATGAAATCCTCCATCCCGGAAATTTCTTCAAGCGGGCCAGGGAGCCGGCATGCTTAGGAGCCCGCGTACTTATTATATATGCTTCCAGAACATGCTCCCGGTTATTCTCCATGGCTAACACATGGCACGGGTGACGGCAAGCCATGGAAATCCGGTCTTTCTGCGGTCAGGTACCGTCCGGACATCGACCCTGCCGGCCTGGAGCCGAAGGAGGCCGTCGAAGTCCAGCCTCCATGTGACCAGGTTCCCACAGCTACTTCACCAATTCTGAAAGGGAGTCGCCGGAGCGGAACGGTTGGCAGACCAGGCGTTCTCGAGTGGAGGATGGCGGGGCCTCCGGCCCTATCTCCATCCCGCCTTCAAGGGGTTATGGTTTTCCCGGCCGGGATCATCCACGGCGTTTTACGTATAGCCTTGATTCTTTATAACTGACCAACGGATGACTCTCCACGTTCATTTACTCCCGCCCCGGAAGCGGTGGCGGTGCCGGCCTTGGAGCGAAGTGCGGCGGGTCATGATTCCGGCCCTCTTCCTTGATATCCTCGACCTCCGCACGCCTACAACGGTGCGCGCCAGGCCCATCGCCACCTCCAGGGCTGCCGGGGTGAGGGCCGCCAGCAAGCGGGGCAACTTCCTCCCGGAGACCACCCGGGCATCGTTTTCCCTGGAGACTCCCGTTTGAACGGCCTTCTTTGCCGGCGTGCTGGGAGAGAAGACGGCCACCGCGGTTTCCTCTTCGTAGATGGCTCCCTGGGGGCAAGCCGTGAAGCAGGAACCGCACTGGTCACAAATGGACTGGTCTATGGCCGCCACGCCCCCTTCGATCCTTATGGCCCCGCGGGGGCAGGCATCCTCGCAAATGCCGCATCCGCTGCAATCACCTTGATCCACAAAGTACATCGGTTCCTCCTCTATTATGGGCATATGCATTTTTATAGTAACATATCCCCGTTTCACCGCACAAGAAATCCGGAAACCCGGAATCTGGATGGTGCCGTCAGTCGAGCTCGTCAGGAAAGGTACGATTTTGTCCCCGTGCAGAAGGCCATTCCCCGCCCACGGAAAAGAGGTGGTGGAGCGGATTATGCGCTTTCCTCCATGACCGCCAACCATTTAGAAGGCCATTTCCCGCCCACGGAAAAGGGCCCTGGCAATAGGACCATGGAAGGCCCGCTTTTGCTGGCAGCCTGGATCGGGGATAAGCTTCTCATGAGAACCGGTGTGCGGTCTTCAAGCACGATTCGATGGGGGCGAAGCTCGGCCACAGCACGGCCTGGGCCACCAGTATGAAGCCGTAGATCAGGAGCACCACCCACCGGTAGGCGTACTGGCGGTACTCCCCCGCCTCCCCGATGACCTTATCCTCGTCCATCCGCGCTCCCCCTTCCTCGGACAGGCCTTTGCGCCCGGGGCGTAAACGGCTATGGCTCATCTAAGAACGTGAAGCCGGGGAATAGGTCCTGTCTTTCCGCGGCGGCCTGGCCTAAAACCCGGAAGAAGCCGCACTTATTCTATTACCATTACCTGGAAAACAAGATCAGGTCACGACAGCCTGACCCTTATCACGCCGGGGGCGGGCGACTCCCACTCCCAGGAAGGTTTTTCCCCGCCGCAGGCGGCGGCCACCATCCCCGCCAGCATGGCGCCGTGGAAACCGTTGCGTATGTCCACCCCTTCCCTCAGGTCTTCGGCGGAGGGCCGCGTTTTGTCCGGCACCCCCATGCCCCTTATCTTGAGGAAGGACAGATCCTCGAAGACACCGGGGTGTTCCTCCCTCCGGCGCCGGAAGAATCTCCAGGTCGCCTCTGCGACAAGATGAGGTATCTCCTCTCCCAGCTCGACCTCCAGCTCCCTCAGCACGGCGTCCAGGGCCCGCGTCCCTTGGACGAAGAACCACTCGCCGGTCCTCTGGTCCACGATCTTCCCGTTTTTCTCGTCCCACCGGAAATGGGCCAGCTCCGAAGGCGACCCGCAGCGGGGACAGCGCTGGAAATCCGCCTGGGCTTTCACGACGGGCGCCTCCTTGAGCTCCAGGCGCTCGCTCACATGCGCGCTTTCGGAAGCCTCGATGCGCAGGAACATCTCCGAGGAGAGGAAGGCGTAGGAAAGCTCGGCCCGGCGGCCCTCGAAGGTCTCGAAAGCCCCCAGGGCGTCCCCGGCGAAAAGGGCGTGATAATAAACGGGGCTTATCTTCCTTTATCGTCCCGCGGGGGAGCCATCCTGAAGGCGTCACTCCTTCCAGGCCCTCTCCCGCATCAGCCTGGACAACCTCTCCGCCTGTTCCCGGTCGAGGGTGGACGGGTCGAGGTCCTCTTCCCCGGTGTAAAAGCGGGCGTCGGCCACCTGGTTGGGATCCAGGAGGGCGGATACTTCCCGCTGCCACCTGGCATAATCTCCCTGCAGGGGGCTGAAGAGCTTGCGCATCACGGGGTCGAAGTTGAAGCCCTGCTCCATGCAGTCCTCGATGGCGGCCAGGGCGAAGTCCAGGCTCAAGGGGACGATGCTCTCCGTGTGGCGGCGGTTCCGCGGGTCATAGGCGAATATCTCCTCGCAGTGGGCATAGGCGCTGTTCTCGTAGAGGGTCATCCAAGCGCAGTCCCCCATGTCGTCCAGGATGGCCTCCCGGTCTATCCACTTCTCCTTGATGCCCTGGGCCTGCTCCATATAACGGGTGAGCACCTCCCAGGTCTCGTCCTTGGGCCATCCGGTGGAGAACTGCCCCCCGGCGCGGTAGATGAGGGGGATGATGGTGGCCCGGATGAAGTTCATCCAGAACATACTACCCAGGGTGGGCACCCCGTGGAAAAGCTCCAGGGAGACGCCGCCATGGCGGGTGAGGATCTCCCGGAGCGCGCCTTCCTGGTAGGCCATCTCCCGCGGCGTCTCCGCGGCCAGGACCACCATGAGGAGATACTTTAAGGTGTCCCTGAGGATGGACCTCAGAGCGTGCCTTCCCCGCAGGTTCTTCAGAAGATGCGGAAGGATGCACAGGAGATAGCCCGCCGTGGAGGACTTGCTCACCACGTACCCGATCTCCGCCTCTCCCAGGTCGTAACCGGCCTGGTTGAAGGAGCGGAGGTCGGGGAAGAAGCATATGTGAAAGCGGAGGTTCTCCGGAACCGGAGCCGAGAAGTCGAGAAGCGTACCTCTACCCCGCGTCTCCATCGGACCCGGCCAGTGAAACAGCTTCAGGGCCGCCCGCGTGTAGATGCCGTTGCCGCTCATGGCGCCCACGTAACCGCGCATGACGCCCCGCAGGGAGGGGCCGGGGCCGTCACCGCAGAACCAGCCCAGGCCCGAGCCCAGGGAACCGGTTCGGAGCAGGCTACCGTCGGGAAGCACCCATTCCACCCCCAGGAGGTTGCGGGGGCTGTAGCTCATGTACTGCCCGTCCCAGCCCACTCCCCAGCAGGCGGTGGCGCTGGCCAAGGGGGAGCAGGCGGGACCGGCCCCGATGATGTGGGTGTTCAGGCCCCTCTTCATGGCCTCCGCCTGCAGCTGGGCCCCGCTCACGTAGGGCTCCACCACGGCGTACATGTTCTTCTCGTCCAACTCCAGGATGCGGTCCATGCGGCGCAGGTCCACCTGAACCACGCCCTCCCCTGTGGGACCGGCGTGGGCCCCCCAGCCGGTGCTGAAGGCCTTGAACCTCAAGCCGTGCCGGTTGCATATCCTCACCACCTGCTGGACCTCCTCGGTGCTGGAGGGCAGCACAACGGCCAAGGGCCTCGGCAACCATATCTCGGGGTCGGTGTTGAAGGAGGGCTGCCAGGCGTAACCGTCCAGGACGGTGGGTTCCTTGGAAACATTTTCCGGTCCCAGGGCTTCTTCCAGTTCCTGGTAAGCAGGCCGGGGGATGTCTTCCATCATGCACCTCCGCTCCCTCACCGCGGACCGGCCCGTGCTTTTTTCGGCCACGCGTCAGGCTCGCGGCGGATCCGAAAACATGCTCCGAGACAGCTTAAAATCCAGTTTACAGGCTGCTCGGGAAGGTGTCCACTGTTGTCACGGCCCGGGCAAGCGGCTATCGCGGCGGCACGGTTCCCTGAACCTGATCACTTGGTCTGAGCGGGGAGCGCGGGCTGGCCTCAGGAGAAGTTCTGGGTGATATAGACTTCGCCGTCGTCGTCCACCCACACACCGATGCCCTCGCGGGAGAAAGGGGTGAGGATGTTCTCCCGGTGCCCGGGGCTCTCCATCCAGCCGTCCACCGTCGTGTCCGCCAGGTTTTCCAGGGTGAAGTAAGAGTAGGAGAGGATCTCTCCCGTGTTCCGGTCGTAGGTGTAAGATTCTACCACGTTGCCCAGGAAGAGGTTCTCGCCACCCTGGTACACCACGTCGCCCACCCTGGTGGTACGGTTGTAACCATGCTCCCTGTAACGGTCGGCGAAATCCTTCCCCTCGGGGCTCACGTGGTCAAAGTAATCCCTTGCCGCCATGTCCCGGCTGTGTTCCAGGGCTATGCCCGCCAGGAGGTCATCCCAGGCCAGGGTGGCCAGGCCGTGCTGCGCCCGGACGTCGTTTATACGGGCGTGGATCATCAAGGCCAACTCCCGGGATCTCTCCCGGAAAAAGGCGATGCGTTCCTCCTTTTCCTCTTCCAGGGCCGCGGAGGCACGGAGCCCCCGCGGCTCCTGCGCCTGTTCCTCGGTCACCCTCTCCACGCGGAACTCGAGGGGCACCTCCTCCCGGCTCCGAGAAACCGGGAGGCAACCGCAACCGGGGCTCATAAAAATGCCCGCTACCAAAAGGAGGGCGAGGGCAAGAGCCAGGCGCGGCGCCGCCCAGCGCCATCGCCCCGCGAGGCGGCGGGGGGCAGGCCGCCTTCCTGCCCGGCGTATCCTGGGGGTATTTCCCCTTCCCCAAAGGCTCCTTCCCATCACCATCTCCCAGCGAAGTCCTGTTTACCTCGTCTCCGGGTGCTCGCTTTAAGAGCGGATAGACCGGAGATCATCGCAACGGCATTCTTTTCCCGGCACCGCGGTCTTGGCCATATCCTCCCCGGCGGAGCGCATGCTCCCGGTGGGCTTGCGGCCGCTCCCCCACGGCCATGAAGAGGCGCGGCCGACCCGCCATTCCACGCTCCCCACCCCGGACCGTGGGGCCAGTTACCTCGGAACCACGTTCCGGTTCTCCCGGCCCTGGATCCGGTCTCCCGGCAAGAGCATCCGGCTTATATATAACATAAATGCCACACGAGCCCCGTGGCATGTATGTCCCGGATCTCCTCGCGTCACGGCGGCCCGGGCCACCCGGCATCGGTGAACGGCCCCGGCTCTTTCTTCCATCCAGCCCTCCACCATGGTGGAGGCCGACGGGTATCGGTTGGAGACGCGTTCCATTGCATGGTGCGGAGCGGGATGCGCTCGGGCTTCGGGAAAAGCCATCCCTCCCATGGGGACCAAAGCAGGTAATGGCCGAGGCAGTCAAAACCCAGGGGTTCAGTTGGGGCTCGATCCCGCGCCCCGTCTTGCGAACCGGGAATGAAGCCGTGTTAGTATGATAAACGGAGTCACATCCCGGAAAGGAGTGGACCCTTGGAATGCCGCAGATGCGGGGCGTGCTGCATCGCCCTCTCCATCTCCACCTTGAACAAGCCCGCGGGAGCAAGGTGCCCGTATCTCAGCCCGGAAAACCTGTGTTCCCTGTGGGGGAAGCCGGAACGGCCGGATGTCTGTTCGGCTTTCCGGCCCGATCCCCTCTTCTGCGGTTCGAGTTTCGAGGAAGCCCTGGAGATCATGGCGGCCCTGGAAAGGGAAACCGGGTCGGGGGCCTAAAAGCGGGCGCTCGTCCAGGCGTCCCCTCCAACGGTCAACCGGGGATTCTCGATTACGCGTATTCCCCGGTCGAGATCGCGGGGAACGACGTGAGGGCAATGCGCCGGAGGGGAGGGTCGAGGCGGACCGAGGGCGAGCTGCGCGTGGCGCCCGGTGCGGGGAGCGGCGCCGTCCCGCTACCGTGAATCCCCGTTTTCGCCCGTTTCCCGCGATAGTAACGAGGTCGGCGCGCCGGAGGGGAGGGTCAAGGCGGCGTGAAAGCAAGAAGGCTGCTGGTGGTGGGTGACAGCCTGGCGGGCGGGTTCCCTCACCTCTGTTTTCCATCCCTCCTGGCCAGCCTGGAACCGACCTGGGAGATAACCGTGAGCGCCAGGGGCGGCGACACCCTGCTGGGCGCGGGGAACCGCCTGGCGGGGCTCCTCGCGGGCGACCGGCCGGAGGTCGTCCTCCTCGAGGCGGGGGCCAACGACCTCCTCCTGCCCCACCTTGAGAGAAGGGGGGGTTCTTGGAAGATGCTGGCAAGGAAGCTCGTCTCTCGGGGGAGCATACCAGCCAATCACCCGGAGGCCTTTCGTTCCCTCCTGGAAAGAATCACCAGAACGGCTTTGCGGGGGTCGCGCCTGGTCGTCCTGGCCACCATTCCCTGCCTTGGCGAGGACCTCCGCTCCCCCCTCAACCGTCGCCGGGAGGAATACAACCACGTCATCGCGGAAACGGCCGGGGGTACCGGAGCCGGGCTGGCCGACCTGGCCGAGCCCTACGAACGGGAATTGCATGGCCTGGAAAACCCCTCGCCCTACCTTTTGGGCCGTTTCTCCGACGCCTTCCTGGATCCCCTTCGTTCCTTGACTCCCCGCGCGGCCTTCCAGCTCAGCGGCAGGCGGGGACTCGTCTTGACCATTGACGGAGTGCACCCCAACCCCCGGGGAGCGCGCCTCATGGCGGACACGGTAGCGGCGGTGTTGCGCCGAACGACTTAGGCCATCACACCGGAAAGTCAGGGCGGAGGCCCCCCGCAAGAGCCGCGCGGGAAGGTGGCGGGGATTTATACCGGCCCTTGGATGGAGCGAATACGCAGGGTATACGTCTTGGCTTACCCCTTCCAAAAATCGGGTATACTTACGCTATGGGGATGGTCGACGACGGCACGAGGTTGGACGGCCTTCGGATGGATCGCTTCTGCCGACTTTTAACCGGTGTACGGAGGTATCGCGCGGGAAGAGCTGTTTCCGGCCGCACCGCAACACCGGAGGCAAGGGGAACGGGCTGCCGCCTTCCTCTTCGTATATAAAGACCGGCGCACAAGGCGAAGCTCCGTCCCCCGGGAAAGGCGTGAACCCCCGGGTCGCGCGGGTGAAATGAATAGAAGACAAGGTCTGAATGGAAGACAAGGTCTGCCCACGGTGTAATGTCTGGGGAGGGAGAGGCCATGACGGTCAAGGCGGAAAAGAACTTCCGGGAGCTGCTGCGCGCCCTGCCCCCCGCGCTGCGCATGGAGGAGGCCAAGGGGCTGGGCAGGACTTTCCGGGAACAGTGGGGAGGGCCCAAGAACACCCGGCGCATCGTGTACCGCATCTTCACCGGCGGAAGGGGTTTGCTCTCCAACCTCAAGGACCTGGGGAAGATGAAGGTGGGACGCATCATCCCCAACTGGATCCTGGGCATGTGGGACACCTTCCCGGAACGGGAAGCGGTGGTGGACGGGGATAAGCGGTACACCTTCGGAGAGCTCAAGGAGCGGGTGTTACGCCTGGCCAACGCCCTGCAGTCCCTGGGACTCCAACCCAGGGACACGGCGGGAGTGATGCTGCACAACAGCGCCGAGTTCCTGGAGGTCATGTGCGCCAGCAGCCTCATCGGGGTGGTCAACCCGTTCGTCAACTGGCACCTGCGCGGCGAGGAGCTAGTGAAGACCGTCAACCTCCGAAGCCCCAAGGTGCTGGTCTTGGACGCCGAATTCTCCGAGGAGATAGAGCGCGTCCGCGGAAAGCTGGAGGGCGTCCGCCACCTGGTCATGGTGGGGGATGGCGAAACCGCCGGAAAGGACGTCCTCCCCTACGAGGAGCTGCTGGCTTCCCGGCCTGCCGCCATGCCCGAGGTCAACTTCATGGTCTCCTTCAACCCCTACACCGGGGGCACCACGGGGATACCCAAGAGTTCCAACCTCTTCGACAGCCTGGGGTACATGCTCTCCGACCTTGCCGAGCCTCCCCGGGCCACCCTCAAGGAGTTCGCGCGCTACAACTTCCTGGCCTTCAGCTACTTGTACTGGTTCGGGGGTGAGCGCATTCACGACCCGGTCACCGGGAACATACGCACCCTCATCGTCACCCCCCTCTACCACGCGGGAACCGCCGTTGGTTGGTCCCCCTTCTTCCTCCTGGGAGCCACGGCGGTGATCATGCGCAAGTTCGACGCCGAGGAGTTCCTGCGCCTCATCGAAAAAGAGAGGATAAACTGGACCTTCGTGGCCCCCACAATCCTGCAGCGGGTACTGGCCCTGCCCGAGGAGGTGAAGAGCCGCTACGACCTTTCCTCCATGCGTTCCATCATTTGCGCCGCCGCGCCTTGCCCGCCGGAGGTCAAGCAGGCCACCAACGAGCTCTTCGTACGCCAGGGCGCGCCCGGTCCCGTGTTCGGGGAATACTACGGGAGCGCGGAGACGGCCATCATCACCGTGCTCCTCCCCGAGGATTACCGGGAGAACCCAAAACGGCTTTCAAGCGTGGGAAAAGCGCGTTGCGGGGACTTGCGCATCTACATCGAGGAGGAGGGTCGCTGGGCTCAACCCGGCGAGGTGGGCAAGGTCATGGGCCGCACCGCTTCCACCCTGGCCCTGCGCTACCCGGGATCGGAGGAGCGGCTCCACGAGTCCATCCGCCTCATCGACGGCCAGGAGTGGTACGACGACGGCCTGCTGGGATACCTGGACGAGGACGGCTTTCTGTACCTCACGGGAAGGGTAAAGGAGATGATCATCTCCGGCGGGGTCAATATCTACCCCCTGGAGATAGAGGAGGTCATCCTCCGCCATCCCGCCGTATTCGACGTGGCGGTGGTGCGGCTCCCCCACCCCGACCTGGGGGAGGTCCCCGTGGCCTGCGTGCAACTCCACCAGGGGAAAGCGGCCACCGAGGAGGAGATCATCGAGTTCTGCAAGCGGGAGGGATTATACGGATACAAGCTGCCGGCCAAGGTGGACTTCTTCGACGAGCTTCCCCGCCACATCGACGGCAAGATAATCAAGCGGGAGCTGGAGGAACGCTACTGGAAGGAAGCGGAAAGAAGGGGCTGAGCCCCGCATATCCCGCCGGGGGATTTTTCGAAAGGCCGCTATGGCGCGCGGGGTTTGCCGCGGGGCGTGGAAAGATTGCAGGGACGTGCGAAGAAGGGGTTGAGCCCGGTTGCTCCCAATCCCGGGGACATACGTGGACATCCCCGAATGGCGTGAGGTCTTGTGAGCGGGAGGGCTGCATTGGAGAGAGGTGGCAAAAGGGGTTAAGCCCGTTCTTCCCGGCCCGGGGAAACACGCGGAGGTTCCCGCGCCGCGGGAATCACTCGAAGAGCGAGGCCGGAACAGGTTGAAAGGATGGACCGGAAAGGCATAATGCCCCGCCACGGGCATTCCGGGAACCAAAAAGATCCGAAGTCCGGGAGGTGAAAGATGCCGGAGCGTCTCAAGGAAGTGGTGGTGGTAGAGGCAGTTCGTACGCCCACCGGCAGGTCCGGTTGGGCGGGGGCGGCGAAGGGAGGGGTCTTCGCCAATGTTTCCGCCCAGCACTTGCTGGCTACGGCGCTGCGCGGCCTGGTGAACAGGGTAATGGAAAAGTCCTCCTCCTTCGATCCCCGTGAGATAGAGGACGTGGCCGTTGGCTGCCTCAGCCAGATCGGGGAACAGGGCCTGAACGTGGGAAGGATAGGCGTGCTGGCCGCCGACCTCCCCGACGAGGTGGCGGGTTGGACGGTGAACCGCTACTGCAACGCCGGCCTGCAGGCCATCAATTCACAGGCCCACGCCCTGATGTGCGGAGCAGGTGATATAGCCATCGCCGCCGGGGTGGAGAGCATGAGCCATTACGCCATGGGCTCCGACTTCATGGTCGCGGGACAGGCCGGTCTTCCCGCCGCCCTCCACCCCCGGGCCGTGGAACGGGGAGCCCTCAATCCCATGGGGGTCAGCGCCCAGATGGTGGCCGACCGCTACGAACTCGCCCGCGAGGACATGGACCGCTTCGGCCTATGGAGCCACCAGAAGGCGGTGCGGGCCATGCGCGAGGAGGAATGGTACCGCAAGAGGATAGTCCCCGTGGAGATCGAGGACCAGGGAGGCACCCGCCTGGTGGACCGCGACGAGCCTCCCCGCGAGCAGGCCCTGGACGACCCGGAGGCCGCCTACGCCAAGATGGCCTCCCTCCCTCCCCGCTTCAAGGAGGGGGGCACGGTCACCGCGGGTAACTCCTCGGCCATCGTGGACGGGGCCGCGGCGGTCATGCTCATGACCGCGGAAAAGGCCGAAAGGTTGGGCCTGGAGCCGCTGGCGCGTATCGTGTCCACCGCCGTGGCCGGCTCCGAGCCCCTCATCATGCTCCTGGGTCCTATACCGGCCATGCGCAAGGCCCTGGACCGGGCGGGGATAACCATGGATGATGTGGATGTCTTCGAGCCCAACGAGGCCTTCGCCTCCCCGGTGCTGGCCTTCTGCAAGGAATTCGGGTTGGACTTCGACGACCCGCGCATCAATCCCACCGGGGGCGCCATCGCCATAGGCCACCCCATAGGCTGCTCGGGGGTCCTCTACTTCACGGAGATGGTGCACTGGATGGCCCGCCACGGCCTGAAGTACGGGCTGCAGACCCTGTGTGGGGGCGGAGGGGTGGGTATCGCCACGGTCGTGGACCGTCCATGACCGTTTCCCGAGCCCCGCGAACCGGTCTCCCGCTCCCCGCTGCCCCTGATGAGAGGTGATGCCGGAGGCGCCGCGGGCGAACGCCCTTCATTTCGGGTCCCGTTCCCATTGACTCCCATCCCGCGCGCTGCGGACGGATCCGGAAAAGCCGCCGGGAAAAAGTGGGGCCCATAGGCTATCGCGGCCGCCCCTTTTGATAACCGAAAAAACGGGAACCTGAAACGGGAACCGCCCAAGGGCCCGCGGTACCGCGTTCTCCACTTCCCGCAAGGCCGGGAGAGGCGAGGGCTCAGAACTCCCCGTGGTAGGAACAGGAGATGGTGGGCGGCGAGTCCCCTCCGCCTGTGAAGGTGTAGGAGTCCGGTGTGCCCACCTCCGGGCATACCGGGACCTTTTCCATGAACTCCGGGACGAGATCGCCCACGGAAGTAGGGTAGGAACCGTAATGCGCGTTGTAGGCCCCGGCCGCGGACTTCATGGCCCTCACGTTGGCTTGGCACACCTTCTCCGCGGCGTTCTCCCGAGCGCTCACGAAAACCGGCACCGCCACGCCCACCAATATCCCCATGATGAGGATGACGATCATGAGCTCGATGAGCGTGAATCCCTTCTCCCGCGGATTCATCTCCTATCCCCGCATGCGGTCGCCCCGGGGGGCAACGCCTGACACCACAAGACTGGATATCGACAAGACAGAGTCACAAGATAAGCTATTGGCGTGCGTTTTGTTCGCCAATCCCGCCGTTAGCGACGCACAAGTTCACGCGAGGCCTTCTCATCCCCACATTCTTACCTCTACCGCACCCCCAGCGTCGTGAACCTTTCCGCCACCCGCCCCAAGGCCGCTTCCCATGACGTTGCGCTCGCGGTGAAACTTGCGCCTCTCGGAGGAAAGCAGCCGGTCACAGGTGGTGGCGCTCGCAGGAAGCAGCCTCTTTCTCATCTCCTCCTTCAGCCTCATCTCCCCGAACCTCTCCAGGACCTCCGAGGTATGGGGCATGGCCGCCACCAACCTTTTCCCGCGGGGACAGTCCAGGATGGCCCACGCCTTGACCAGGTACTTACTGACCTCTGCGGTATAGAGCGGCCTGCGTCCCCGGGAAGGGCCTAAGGGCCTCAAGGGGGGCCTCCTGTCCTTTCCCTTGGAGGGTGGCCCCTTTCTCAGGATCCCCGCCGCATAGCCGCGGTTGTATCCCGTGAGGGCGCGGAACCCGTCCAGTATGCGGCCCTTTTCCTTCTTTCCGGCCTTCCTTTAGCGCTTGGCCACTTCTTGGGTTATCCTCTTTCTGGTCATGAGATCCAACCTCAACTTCCTCACCCCCTCGGTCTATTCATGCCCCGAGGGGATTTTTGTGTGCACCTTTTCGAGTAGATTTTATTTTTGAGGCAACGAATCCGTTTGGAGTAGATTAATTATGAGTCAATGCGCACCGTTGACACGAGGACTCGTCGCGCGTAAAATCAGCCTATCATGGAAAGACGAACGACGGTAAGTTCCGAGATTCGATGGTGGTGGAGCCCCTCCTAGGGAGAGGGCTCCGCTGAAGCACGCCTTTTAAGATTCTCAATCCATAGCCAAACGTAAGGCTTAAACCCAAAAGCAAGACAGCGACAAGGCCGCGAGCCCTCTCCAGGGGAAGCGGCCTCTATTTTTGCGTGGGCCGCTTTCCCGCCAGGGCGAGCGGCCCAAATGCTTCAGGAGGTGGGAAGGATGGAGCGATGGCGCACCGGGGATCACCGGGCCGAATGCGCCGTCGGGAACAGGATGAAAGGATGGCCCCGGATAACGGGTGCGACGATCGGAGCCCGGCGTATGGAGGATTTCCGCGCCGCCCCAGGGATTCAGGAGGTGGGAAGGATGGAGCGATGGCGCACCGAGTTCCCGGCATGAATTGTTCGCCTTTCGGTTACGCACGGGTTCCGCCGCACCGAGAAGCGGCCGGATAAAGTTCTGGAGGTTAATCGAAGATGCAAAAGGCGATAATGGGAAAAATTCCCATGAACCCCGGGCTCTATACGCCCGGCGAGGAGGAATTCCTGGAGCTTTCGCGCGATCACAACCTGGTCACCGTCAGCCGCGCCGTGGAAGCGGACACGGAGACCCCGGTCACTTCCTTCCTGAAACTGGTAAAAGGTGAGTACGCCTTCCTGCTCGAAAGCGCCGAGGGTGGGGAGCGTTGGGGCCGTTATTCCTTCCTCGGTTGCCGTCCGCTCTGCGTCATAACCTACGCGGAGGGGAGCATAGGCGTACCCCTAGGGGCGGTAGAGCTCGAACGCCTGCGCGGAGCCTTGCTTCCCACCCGGGAAAAGGAAGGTGAAAGTCCGGGACGCGCCGATCCCCTGGAGCCTTCGGGAGGGGATCCCGTTGATTTCCTCTTCAACGTCATGGACTCCTTCCGGGCTTCCCCTCCTCCGGAGGGCCTCCCCTTCTGCGGCGGGGCGGTGGGATATTTCGGCTATGACCTCCTTCCCTTCATGGACAAGGTGACCCTGCGCCAAAAAAGGGGCCTCGCCGTCCCGGACATGGTCTTCATGCTTACCCGAACCGCTGCCGCCTTCGACCATCTACGGGGTCGCGTGATACTCCTCGCCAACGTACCGATCCCGGAGCACGCCGAGGCCGGAGAAAGGCGCCTGCTCTACCGGGAAGCTACGGCCGTCCTCGAATCCATGGCCCGCGACCTGGCCGCGAAATCCGTACCTCCTCCGAGGGGAGAGGTCTACTACCTTTCCGAGGAGATCGATTTCCGGGAGGTGGAATCCAACTGCACCCGCGAGGAATACGAGGACATGGTGCGCCGGGCCAAGGATTATATCTTTGCCGGGGAGGCCTTCCAGGTGGTCCCATCCCAGCGCTTTTCCACGCCGCTGCGTTGCTCGCCCTTCTCCGTATACCGTGCGTTGCGGGGACAGAATCCCTCCCCCTACATGTTCTTCCTGCGCTGCGGCGCCCTCCACCTGGTGGGGTCCTCGCCGGAACCCATGGTGAGGAGGCGCGGCGCGGAGGCCGTCATCCGGCCCATCGCCGGCACCAGGCCGCGCGGCAGGACTCCGGAGGAGGACCTGGCGCTGGAGCGGGAGCTGCTCTCCGACGAGAAGGAGCGAGCCGAGCATGTCATGCTGGTGGACCTGGCCCGCAACGACCTGGGAAGGGTCTGCGAGCCAGGAAGCGTCTCCCTGCGCAGGGTCATGGAAGTGGAGCGATTTTCTCACGTCATGCACCTGGTGAGCGAGGTGGCGGGGACCCTGCGGGCCGATTTGGGCAACCGCGAGCTACTGCGCTCCGCCTTTCCCGCCGGCACCGTCTCCGGCGCTCCCAAGATAAGGGCCTGCCAGGTGATAGACGAGCTGGAGAAGGAACGCCGGGGCCCTTACGCCGGAGCCGTGGGTTACGTCTCCTACCACGGGGACATGGACACCTGCATCGCCATCCGCACCGTCGTCATTCGCGGGGACCGGGCCTACGTGCAGGCCGGGGGCGGGGTGGTGGCCGACTCGGACCCCTCCCGGGAGTACGAGGAAACGGTGAACAAGGCCCGCGCACTCCTGCGTGCCATCCGCATGGCCGAGGCCCGCGAGGGGGTGATGGTCCTTTGATCCGGGTGGTGCTCATCGACAACTACGACTCCTTCACCTACAACCTGGCCCAAGCCCTACAAGTGCTGGGGGCCGAGGTGATCCCGGTACGCAACGACGAGCTCTCCCCCTCGGAGGCGATAGGGTTGGATCCCACCCACCTGGTCATCTCTCCCGGTCCGGGTGGACCCGGGGACACCGGGATCACCATCCCCGTGCTCGAAAAGCTGGCGGGTAGGGTGCCCATCCTCGGTGTCTGCCTGGGACACCAGGCCATCGGCTACGCTTACGGGGCGGAGGTGGTTCGGGCACCGTACCCGATGCACGGGAAAATTTCCAGAATATACCATGATGGCCGTACCATCTACCGGGGCGTCTCCAACCCCTTTACCGCCACACGATACCACTCCCTGATACTGAGCGACGATCTCCCCGCGGAATTGGAGGTGAGCGCCCGCAGCGAGGACGGGCTGGTGATGGGGATCAGGCACCGAACCATCCCCGTGGAAGGGGTGCAGTTCCATCCCGAGTCCTTCCTCACCGGCGAGGGAGAGGATATCCTGAGGAATTTCTTGGAAATGGAGGCCTGAAGGTGAACGGCTACGGCGAAGTGGATGTCAGGTTGAAAGATGTTTTGGAAATGGAGGTGGGAACATGTTGAGCGAGGTCCTGGCCCGGGTCACCGCCGGCGAGAGCCTGGACCGGGAGACCGCCCGGAAGGTCATGTCCCTGATCATGAGGGGGGAGGCCACCGACGCCCAAGTAGCCTGCCTGCTCACCGCCTTAAGAATGCGAGGAGAGACCTCCGAGGAGATCGCCGGCTTCGCCCAGGCCATGCGCGATGCGGCGGTCAACATCCGCCCCTCCGTATCCCCCCTTGTGGATACCTGCGGCACGGGGGGAGACGGCCGGGGAACCTTCAACATCTCCACTTCCGCCGCTTTCGTGGCCGCCGGGGCAGGAGTCTATGTGGCCAAGCACGGTAATCGCGGCGTGAGCTCCTCCTGCGGAAGCGCCGACGTCCTCGAGGCCCTGGGGGTGGATATCGAGATGGAACCGGAAAGGGTGCGCGCCTGCATCGAGGAGGTGGGCATCGGGTTCCTCTTCGCGCCCCGTTTTCATCCCGCCATGCGCCACGTGATGCGCGCCCGCCGGGAAATGGGCATCCCAACCGCCTTCAACCTGCTCGGTCCCCTCACCAACCCCGCCGGAGCGCAGTACCAGCTCCTGGGGGTGGGCAAAAGGGATAAAGCCCCCCTCGTCGCCGGCGCCCTGGCCGGCATGGGGGTTCGCAGGGCCCTGGTGGTGCACGGGGAAGACGGGATGGATGAGATCTCCACCTCCTCCCCCACCCTGGTCTGGGAAGTGGAGGAAGGTGAAGTCAGGGAGGGGCGCGTCGAACCCGAGAAACTGGGCCTGGAAGCCGCCGATCTCCGGACGCTTCGGGGCGGGAGCGCGGAGGAGAACGCGCGCATCATCCGGGACGAGGTACTCGCCGGAAAGCCGGGGCCCCGCAGGGACATCACCGTCCTCAATGCCGCCGCGGCCCTCTACGCCGCCGGGAGAGCGGCCGATCTCCGCGAGGGGATATCCTTGGCGCGGGAGGCCATCGATTCCGGGAGGGCGATGCGCAAGCTGGAGATGTTGGTAGAATATTCCAAGGAGGCCAGCCGTGTTCCTTGAGCGGGCCGTGGAAGAAGCCAGAAGGCGCGTCCGGGAAATGTCGAAGATATTCCCCGTCACCCATCTTGAAACCCTTTGCTCGGACCTGCCTCCGCCACCCTCGCTATCAAGGGCTATCCGGCGCAACGCGGAGGAAGGGGTGGCCATAATCGCGGAAGTGAAACGCCGCTCTCCTTCCAGGGGAGTCATCAATCCCGACCTCCGGGTGGCGGAGACCGTCCGTGCTTATTCTCGGGGCGGCGCTTGCGCGGTCTCCGTGCTCACCGAACCTCGCCATTTCGGGGGGAGCCTCTTGGACCTCGCCGAGGCTTCGGCCGCCGTGGACATACCGGTGCTGCGCAAGGATTTCATATTGGATCGCTACCAACTCCTGGAAGCGAGGGCGGCGGGAGCGGCGGCGGTACTGCTAATCGCCGCCGCACTGGACAAAAGGGGGCTATCATCGCTCCTGGCGGAATCGAGGGAACTAGCCTTGGAATGCCTGGTGGAGATACGCGACGAGAAAGAACTGGAGAAAGCGCTGGAGGCCGGTGCGCAGATGATCGGGATCAACAACCGGGACCTCGACACCCTTGAGGTGGACGTCAAAACCGCCCTGCGCCTGGCCCCCCTGGTCCCCGATTCCCTTACCCTGGTGGCCGAAAGCGGTTATCGTTCTCGAGGTGACTTGGAGGGATTGCGGGAAAGGGGAGTGGACGCGGTCCTGGTGGGCGAGGCCCTCTCGGGCAGCCGGGATCCCGAGCGCGCCCTGCTGGCCCTACGGGGCGCGGGGAAGGCGAGCTCCAACCGGGAAGCGGGCGAAGGACTATCAGGCCCATGATTCGAGGTTCCACGGACGGACTCCTCCGTGGAAACGGGAAAGGGAGAAGCTCCCCGAGTGCGGCGGATGGATCGCGGATAGATGCTTTCAGGACCTGGAGACGAGGCAGCGGGATGAAGCGACTTACCAACAGGGAAGCGGCTTACCCTCCCCCGAAACGGGAACGCCGGCAACGCGGGGAAAGCGGCTGGAAAGGCGGCACGGTGTCCAGGAACCGGAACGCAACCCGGGCAGCCGCCTCGCCCGCCCCAGGTAAAAAAGAGGTGAGACAGCACGATGTGGGGAAGGGAAAGTAACGGTACGGTCGGATACGGAGCGCCTTTCATCAAGGCCTGCGGCATCACCAGGCCGGAGGACGGTTTGGCTGCCTGCGCCGCCGGTTTCACCGCCGTGGGCTTCGTCTTCGCACCCGGCCCGAGGCAGGTGCACCCCGACCGGGCCCGCCAGATCGCCTCGCGGTTACCCGCCTCCGTGCTGCGGGTAGGGGTCTTTCTCGACCATGACGAGGAGGAAGTGCGCGAGATTGCCGCCTTCTGTTCCCTGGACCTGGTGCAGCTCCACGGCCCCTCCCGCGACCTGGCCCCACGGTTCTCCGGCAAGGCCATTCCCTCCCTCCAACCGCGCACGGGGGAGGACCTGGAAGCGCTTGAGGACTACCACGGCGCTTTCGCGGTGCTTCTGGACACCTGGGACCCGAAGCTCCCGGGGGGGACGGGCCGGGTAGGGGACTGGGGCCTGGCCGCCGAAGCGGCTCGCAGAAGCCGGGTCATCCTGGCCGGAGGACTGAACCCCGCCAACGTGACCGATGCCGTCTCCCGCGTGCGTCCCTTCGGGATCGACGTGTCCAGCGGGGTGGAGGCGGCGCCCGGTATCAAGGACCCCGCCCGCCTGCGCGACTTCGCCGCAGCCGCGTGGGCGGCGTTCGCGGGCAGTCTTTATCCCGCGAAGGGAGTCAAGGTAAAGAACCGTGCGCTGGGTGTCGGCGACCCCACCGGGGCGGGGTTTTGCACTCCGAAGCAAAATCCTTCTACCTACCCCGCCCCTTATGGTAAAAGATGGAAAGAAACGGAGAAACCGGAAAGATGAAAGCGGCTATGGCATTTATTACCAATATAGGGTTGGCCGAGACAGGATATGCCCGGTCGTCCCCCGCGAAAACCCCGAAAAGCGCCCGCCCTCCGGAATGGAGCGGGAGCGCGTCGAGAACCGCGCCGGGGCACAGGAAAGGCAGGTCCCACACGGGATAAACGAGGAGGTTGAACGGGTGAAAGGCATGCAGGATACATCTCCCGGGTACGCGCAACCCGGAGGACACTTCGGGGCTTTCGGGGGGCGTTTCGTGCCCGAGACGCTCATCGCTCCCCTGGAGGAGTTGGAGGAAGCCTACCTGGAAGCGGCGAGAGACCCCGCTTTTATCGAGGAATTGGACGGCTACCTTCGTGATTACGTCGGAAGGCCCACCCCGCTCTACCGCGCGGAGCGCCTGAGCCGGGAGCTGGGAGGAGCGACCGTTTTCCTCAAGCGGGAGGACCTCTGCCATACCGGTTCCCACAAGATAAACAACACCCTGGGGCAGTGCCTGCTGGCCAGGCGCATGGGGAAGCGCCGGGTGATCGCCGAGACGGGAGCCGGTCAGCACGGAGTGGCCACGGCCACCGCCGCCGCCCTCCTGGGCCTGCAATGCGACGTGTACATGGGCGAGGTGGACATGGAGCGGCAGGCCCTCAACGTCTTCCGCATGGAACTGCTGGGGGCCCGGGTGATCCCGGTGCGCTGCGGCTCGCGCACCCTCAAGGACGCGGTCAACGAGGCCCTGCGGGACTGGGTGGCCAGCGTGGACCACACCCATTACTGCCTGGGGTCGGTGGTGGGGCCCCACCCCTTCCCGACAATGGTGCGGGACCTGCAATCCGTGATCGGAAAAGAGGCCCGCCGCCAACACCTGGAGAAGACCGGCCGCCTGCCCGACTGCCTGGTGGCCTGCGTGGGAGGGGGGAGCAACTCCATCGGGCTCTTCCACCCCTTCCTGGACACCGGGGTGCGCATGGTGGGGGTGGAGGCCGGGGGCGTGGGCGACGGGCCCGGCCAGCACGGCAGCACCTTGGGACTGGGGTCGGTGGGCGTCCTGCACGGGGCGCGCTCCTACCTGCTCCAGGACGACGACGGCCAGGTTATGGAAACCCATTCCATCTCCGCCGGCCTCGATTACCCGGGCGTGGGACCGGAACACGCCTTCCTCAAGGACAGCGGGCGGGTGGAGTACGTCCGGGTGAGCGACGCGGAAGCCCTGGAAGCGGTGGACCTTCTATGCCGCACGGAGGGCATACTCCCCGCCCTGGAGAGCGCCCATGCCGTGGCCTACGCCGCCAGGCTGGCGCGGGAGCTGGGCCCGGGAGCCTCCATCGTGGTCTGCCTTTCCGGGCGGGGAGACAAGGACGTGAACACCCTATCCTCCGCCCGCACGCGCAAAAACAAACCCGCGGGGTGAAAGGGCCTGTACGGGACGGCGGGAATGGCCCGCACCCCGAAAAGACGGCCGGGTAGGTTATTTCGAGGAGGTTGCATTGGACGGGATAACGAGGCTGGAAAAGATGTTCGAGGGGATCGGAGGCCGACCCGCGCTCATCGGCTTCCATACCGCCGGCTTCCCGGACCGGGATGTATCCCTGCGCATATGCCGAGCCCTGCTGGACCACTGCGACGCGCTGGAAGTGGGCATTCCCTTCTCCGACCCGGTACTGGACGGGCCGGTGATCCAGGAATCCTCCTTCCGGGCCCTGCGGGCCGGTTTCCGGCCACGCCACGTCTTCGGCCTGGTGGGAGAGCTAAGAAAAGACTCGGATAAGCCTCTTCTCATCATGACCTACTACAACCCCGTGCACCGCATGGGGCACGGCCCCTTTTGCCGGGCGGCGGCGGAGGCCGGCGCGGACGGCCTGCTCATACCCGACCTCCCCCCCGAGGAAATGGGGGATCTCCGGGAAAGGGCCGGAGAGCGCGGTCTGGCGGTGGTCCTCTTCGCCTCCATGACCACCCCCGACGACCGGCTGCGCATGCTGGCCGGTCAGACGCAGGGCTTCCTCTACTGCTTCGCGGTCAAGGGGACCACCGGGATGCGGGAAAGCCTCTCCCGGGAACTGGCCCCCTTCCTGGAGCGGGCGCGCCGTTTTTCCTCCGCGCCCATCGCCGCCGGGCTGGGGGTATCCAACCCGGAACAATGCCGGGAGGTGGGCAGGCTGGCCGACGGGGTCATCGTGGGAAGCGCCCTGGTCAAGGCGATCATGGACGCCCTGGAAGCGGGGGAGGATCCGGTCCCCGCCTTATCCTCCCTGGTTTCCGCCCTCCGAGATTCCCTTCACCAGGACTGATGCCCGCTCCCTACGCGATTCCGGGAGGGGCTCGATGAACCGGGCCCCGAGAATCCCGCTCTATCCTGCGGAGCGTGCTGGGAAATATTGCCTCTATTCCTCCGGGGTCCTTACGAGGCGGAAGGTGGCCTGGGCCTGTGCCGCCAGGGTACCCGAGGAGTCGAAGACCTTGAGGTCCATGGCCTTATCCGCCCGGCCCTCCCGTCTCCAGGCTTTCTCCCCCGTCTTGACCGTTTGAATCCCCGTTCCAGCAACGTTTTTTCAGAAGATGCATATCCTCGGCATGCAGGTCCTTCCATGCAAGAAGGACCCGCCGCACGAAACCCCGGTGCCGGCCGCTGTATTCTTCAGGCCATGATTATCTAAATGGAGGCGCTCGAAAATTCATGGGGTACTCCCACCGCTTTCCCAGAAGACCGCCTACCTGGATCTCACTTGAAGAACTGCATGGTGCCGTCGGGTATGACCGCTACCGAGGCGTGCTCGGGATATTCCCTCTCCAGGATGGCCGGCGTCTCCTCCCAGTCGCGGGTGATGGTTACCGCATCGATGGGGGCGAAAAGGTCACACATGGTACGGTCGGGGTAAGCGGTGCACACGATTATCCTCACGCCCGGCGGTGGGGGCCCCATGCGCATGTAGAACTCGCCGCCGTATTCCTTCCCGAAACTGCGGATGAGGTAGTGGCAGACCTGGCCCTCGGGAGCGTTGACCACCAGTACGATGACCCCATGCTGCAGGTTCACGGTCATCATGGACATGAGCATGCAGATGGCCATCTCGTTGTACTTGGCGTAGGCGTTGGCCACCACGATGTCCTTCCCGGGGGATGCATGGGTGCCGTAATGTTCGCGGGCCGCCTCGATCCCCACGGCGTATTCCTCGACGGGGTCTCCCACGAAGAGGTCGGTTATCTCGCCCCGCGCGTTGATCAAGGCGTCCACCTTCACCTGCAGGCCGGACATGCGCACCACGTGCTTGATCTCCTCGTACATGACGTTGCCCTGCGTCCGGCCCAGTCCCATGGTCTCCGGCCCCCTCCGGGAGACCTCGCCGTGCCAGGCCTTGATGGTCTGCACCCCGCATATACCGGGCAGGATTATCTTCCCGCCTCCCCCGAATCCCACGTGCACGTGCGGGGTTATGCATCCCACGCCTATCCTCAAGTCGCAATACATGAACTCGCGGTTGACGTACACGGGAACGCCGGTGGGACTTTCGCCCAGGTACTCGCAGTTCTCGTAGGGATTGTGGTTGTAGACGGGAAACCTTTCCACTACCTCCGCGCCCAGCTTCTTGCGGAAATCGATGTTGTTCATGGCCCCGTGCATGCCCAGGGCGGGGATGAAGCGGATGTTCTCGTCGGGAATGCCGGCCTCCTCCAGTGGCCCCAGTATCCAGGGTAATACGCGGCTCACCGGGGTGGGCCTGGTGATGTCATCGAAGACGATGGCCACCTCCCTGGCTCCGCGGGCCAGTTCCTGCAGGGTGGGACAGCCGATGGGGTCGCGGAAGGCGCGCTCGATCCCGGCGTCCTCCAGGGGAGGCTTCCCGAACCCGGGAGGCTCGAGGACCTCCACCTCCCAGCGGTCGGGGAGATCGATCTCCAGGGGCTGGTTCCCGTACCACAGCAGGTTGGGAAGGCTGACTCGGCTCATGTCCCCCTCCTTTTCCGATCCATTCCCGATACCCGGATTCAGAAAACCAGGTAGCGGTCTAGCGGGTACACGGTCTCCTCTTCTTCCGATCCGTTCCCGGCATCCGAGCCCGAGCGTGTCCCCAGGGATCCGGATAAATTCTACAACCAGACGATGTCGACTCCCCATAAGTGCCGGGGATGCCGGGTTACGGGTGAAGGAGCCTTCGCGAGGTCGAACGGGAAATTCTTCCAGGAAAAACCTCTTCCTCCGGTCCGGCCGGCAAGACCTTTGACCCGGCTATGAGCGGGCTTCCTCGCGATCCCGACCGGCTTTCAACAAGGTGGGTGGGTTCCGCCCAAGCCTTTTCCTGGTCACGCCCTCCCGGGTCCCCGCCACCCGGCCCGGACATCATCCGGGGCGGTCTTCATCCGGCCCCCCCGCTTCGCCGCGTTCTCCCCGGCTGCACCAACCCCTTCTCCCCTCCTCCAGGTAGGGGTTCATGCGGGCCTCTTCCGCTTTTTTCCTGCATCGATCATGAAAATCATAGATGATGGAGCCCAGGAGTATGAAGATCCCGCTCACCACGAAAGCGATGAGCAGGTAGGAAGTGTAGGCCTCGGGCTTGGTGCGCCGGTATTCCTCGGCGATCTGTTCATCCCCGTGGGCCACCGTCTTGTCCCGGTTGGCTATCCCCCAGAAAACGGCCGCCAGGAGGAAGAACAACGCCGCCAGGACCAATAACCGCACTATCAGGTAAAACCGGTTCATGGTCTAATCATATAGCACTCGGGTCCTGAGTTGAACGGCGGGACTATCTTCTCCCCGATCTGGTCGTGGTTTTTCGTTTCTACGACCAACCCCTGGAGGCGGTTGACGGGATCCTCCCCGTCCGGACTGAGGAGGCCGACGGGCGAAAAGGCTTTCCATCCTCGGGCCACGCCAATCCGCCATCGACCCACTCCCCCTTCACGGCGGAACCGGCGCTTGCCGGTAAGCAGCTTGGGGTGGGCTAGATCCTTGACCTGGGAGAGATTGCCTTCAATGGCGGAAATGGCGCTTACCCGTGAGCACCATCACCAAACCCCTCTTTTTCACCTCTTCGAAGATCTCCTCGTCGCGCACCGAGCCGCCGGGCTGGATAAAAGCCTCCACGCCCGCCTCGGCGGCCAGGATGACCGAGTCCGGGAAGGGGAAGAAGGCGTCCGAGGCCAGGACCGAGCCGCGCGCCCGGTCTCCCGCCTTCATGAGCGCCACCCGGGTGGCGTCTACCCTGCTCATCTGCCCGGCCCCTATGCCCACCGTGGCGCGGCCCCGGGTCAAGACTATGGCGTTGGAGCGCACGTGCCTGCATACCTTCCAGGCGAAGATGAGCTCCTCCCATTGCTCCTCGGTGGGCTCGCGGTCTCCCACCAGGAGCATCTCCTCGCGGGGATCCTCGCCGCGGTCGTAATCCTGGACCAGGAGCCCCCCTTCCACCCGCTTCACGTCCTTGAGCAGCATATAGGTGTCTCTCTCCAGGGGGAGCTGGAGAAGCCTGATGTCCTCCTTTCCTCGAAGGATGGCCAGCGCGGCCTCCGGGAAGGCCGGGGCGATGACCGCCTCCACGAAGGTCTCGTTTACCCGGGCCGCCGTCTCCTCGTCCACGGGGCGGTTGAAGGCTATGACGCTGCCGAAGGCGCTCACCGGGTCGCACTCGAAAGCCCTGCGGTAAGCCTCGGAGAGCCTCTCGGCCATGGCCGCTCCGCAGGGGTTGTTATGCTTGATGATCGCAGCCCCCGGGAGCTCGAACTCCTTGACCAGTGCCCAGGCGGCATCGAGGTCCAGGACGTTGTTGAAGGAAAGTTCCTTACCGTGCAGCTGCTCGGCGAAGACCAGCGATGTGGAGGGGGCCCCGATCTCCTGGTATAGCGCGGCCTTCTGGTGTGGGTTCTCCCCGTAGCGCAGGTCGGACTTCTTCTTGCAGACCATGTTCAGGGTGGCCGGGAATTCCTCGAAGGTGCGGGAGAGGTAGGCGAAGATGGCTGAATCGTATTCCGCGGTGTGGCGGAAGGCCTCCGCGGCCAACGCCCGCCTGGTATCCAGGGAGATGGCTCCACCGTTGCGCCTCATCTCCAGGAGGAGGGAGGAATAGCGCTTGGGGTTGGTGACCACGGCCACGTGAGAGAAGTTCTTGGCCGCCGCCCGGATGAGGGTCACTCCCCCGATGTCGATCTGCTCCACCGCCTCTTCCAGGGTTGTCTCCGGTCGGGAGACGGTCTCCGCGAAGGGATAGAGGTTGACCACCACCAGGTCGATGGGCTTGATGCCCATCTCCTCCATCTCCCGGAGGTGTTGGGGATCGTCGCGGCGCGCCAGGAGGGCGGCGTGGATGTTGGGGTGCAACGTCTTGACCCTTCCGCCCAGCATCTCCGGGAAACCGGTGACCTCGGAGATGGGGGTGACTTCTATGCCCTCCTCCCGCAGCTTGGCCTCCGTTCCCCCGGTGGAGATGATCTCCACTCCCATGTCCCGGAGCTCCCTGGCCAAGCCCACCACGCCGGCCTTGTTGGAAACGCTTATCAGTGCCCTACGTACGGGTTCCACTTCCATACCACCTCGCCTCCAAGAACCCGGGCGATTCGCGCCGGGAGCCTCGTCTCCCGGGCTTCGCCTGTCTACCGGCTTTCCTCCTCTTCCAGGACCGCCACCCGCCTGCCCTCCACGCGAAGCCTCCCCCGGCAGAAGAGGCGGATGGCCTCCGGGTAGAGGCGGTACTCCACCTCGTGTATCCTCTGGTGCAGGCTCTCCACGTCGTCGCCGGGAAGCACGGGGACCGCCTCCTGGAGGATTATGGGACCGGTGTCCAGCCCTTCATCCACGAAGTGGACGGTCACTCCGGTGACCTTGACCCCGTAGGCCAGGGCATCGGCCACCCCCGAGGTTCCCGGAAAGGAAGGCAGCAGGGCGGGATGGATGTTCATGATGCGGTTGCGGAAAGCCTCCACGAACTCGGGGCTCACCAGCCGCATGTAACCGGCCAGGACCACCAGGTCCACCTCGTTCTCCCGCAAGATGCGGATGAGCTCCCGGTCGTAGGAAACCCGGTCCGGGAAGGACCCGGGATCCACGAAGACCGCCTGGAGACCGTGTTTCCTGGCCCGTACCAGCCCGTAGGCCTCCTCGCGGTCGCTGATGACCACGGCTATGCGGGCGGGCAGCCGGCCCTCCTCTATCTTCCTGGCAATATTTTCCAAATTAGTCCCGCTCCCGGAGATCAGTACCCCCAGCCTGCAGATCTCAGCCATCGCTCACCCTCCGAGTTCGGTCCCTCTCTCTGATCCCACCCAAGCGGGCCCTTTAAAGGGCACGTACTCCGCAAGTCACATATACCCCCTTGGCTTCCTTTTTCCTCGTGGACCATGATCCCGCACGCTCGGCTCATTTCTCCCCAGGGCCACTATCGCGCGCCTTTCCCGCGATGCCGGCAGGGGCCTCACCGCGCGTAACCGAAGCCCGCGACGGGCACCACCCGATCCCGCACCACCCGGGCAGCCACGTGAATCCGCGTACATACAGGTGGATCGCTTCACCACCTCCACGCAAGCCCCTGTAACCCCGACAGCCCGGCAAGGCCGTTTAACAGGTGAGGCAGATGCCCCCCGTACCCTCGCGGATCTCCCCGATGCGCAGGGCCCGGTACTGGGAGAGTCCCAGGAGGTGCACGGTCTGCCTATAATCGTTGAGGTCCACCACGAGAACCATTCCGATACCCATGTTGAAGGTACGGTACATCTCCACCTCGTCCAGCTCCCCCATCCTCCGGATGATGTTGAAGATGCTGTGGGGATGCCAAGAGGTCACGTCGATGACCGCGTCGACATGGGGAGGCAGGATGCGGGGCACGTTCTCGATGAGCCCTCCGCCGGTGATGTGGGCGATGCCCTTGACCTCCACCTCCCGGAGCACGCGCAGGATGCCCGGCGCGTAGATCTCGGTGGGGGTCAACAGCTCCTCGCCCAGGGTGGAGGAGAGGCCGCGCAGGCGGTCCTGCGGATCGAAGTCGTGGAGCTCGAAGAATATCTTGCGCACCAGGGAATAACCGTTGGCGTGCAGCCCCGAACTCCGCAGGCCCACGATGACGTCACCGGGGACGATGCGCGACCCGTCGACGATGCGCTTCCGGTCCACCACGCCTACCACGAAACCCGCCAGGTCGTACTCGTCCTCCTCCAGGATGCCGGGGTGCTCCGCGGTCTCCCCGCCGATGAGCGCGCATCCCGCCCGGCGACATCCGCGGGCGATGCCCGATACGATATCCCTCACCTTCTCGGGGACCACCTTGCCCATGGCCAGGTAATCCAGCATGAAGAGGGGCTCCGCCCCGCAGGTCACGATGTCGTCCACGCACATGGCCACCAGGTCCACGCCGATGGTGTCGTGGCGGTCCAGCATCTGGGCTACCTTTACCTTGGTCCCCACGCCGTCCACAGAGGAGACCAGGACCGGTTCTTCCATCTCCTCGAAGCGTGCCCGGAAGAGGGCCCCGAATCCACCGAGCCCGGAGAGGACCTCCGGGCGCATCGTGGAGGCCGTCTCCCCGGCTATGAGCTCCACGGCCTTCTTCCCGGCCTCGATGTCCACTCCCGCCTCCCGGTAGGAGAGAGGAGCGCAGGCCGCTTTCTCGGGATTCGCCTTCACGTTTTTCGCCTTCCGGGAACTCGCCCCTTCCGGCCTCGCCTCCCCGGTATCCATCCCTCCGGGTTTCAACTCATCGGGACTCCCGGCCTTCCTTTCGTCGCCGGTCGCATCATTATCTACCATTATCTACCAACTCCCTCACCTTGGCCGTCAAACCGTGTCCACGCCCGCCTCCAGCCGGCACTTGGCCATGCGCATCTCGTCGGGGACGGGGATGGGGTACTCACCGTCGAAGCAGGCGGTGCAGAACTCCTCCTTGGGCCTACCCGTGGCCCGCACCAGGTTCTCCATGCTCAGGTAGTGCAGGGTGTCAGCCCCGATGAAACGGCGTATCTCCTCCACGCTGCGGGAGGAGGCGATGAGCTCCTGGCGGGTGGCGGTGTCGATGCCGTAGAAGCAGGGGTTCTTGTCCGGGGGCGAGCTTATGCGCATGTGCACCTCCCGGGCCCCCGCGTCCCGCAGCATCCTGATGATCTCCTTGGTGGTGTTGCCCCGGACGATGGAATCATCCACCACCACCAGGCGCTTGCCCCGGATATCCCTCACCAGAGGATTGAGCTTGAGGCGCACCCCCAGCCGGCGTATGGCCTGCGTGGGCTGGATGAAGGTACGCCCCACGTAGCGGTTCTTGATGAGTCCCTCTCCGAAGGGGATGCCCGAGGCCTGGGAGAAACCGATGGCCGCCGGGACCCCGGTGTCCGGGATGGGAATGACCACGTCCGCCTCCACCGGTGCCTCGTCGGCCAGGCTCATCCCCATGTGCTTGCGGGCGTGGTAGAGGTAGATGTCGTACATCACCGAGTCTGGGCGGGCGAAGTAGATGAACTCGAAGATGCACAAGGCCGGCCTGACCACCTCCGCGAAGCGCTCGAAGCGGAGGCCGGACTGGTCGATGACCGCCATCTCCCCCGGTTCGATCTCCCTCAGGTACTCCGCCCCGATTATGTCCAGGCCGCAGCTCTCGCTGGAGACGGCGAACCCGTCCCGGTAACGTCCTACGCACAAGGGGCGGATGCCGTGGGGGTCCCGCAGCCCGATGAGCTTGGTCTCGGTCAGAATGGCCAGGCTGTAAGCTCCCCGCAGGCGGGGCATGACCTCGCGGACGGCTTCCACGATGTCTTCCGCCGGGTGACGGGCCAGGAGCAAGGCGATGACCTCGGTATCGGAGGTGGTGCGAAAGCGCACCCCCTGCTCCCGTAGCTCCTCGCGCAGCTGGTCGGTGTTCACCAGGTTGCCGTTGTGGGCCACGTACACCGAGCCGCGGCGGCCGGCCACGTGGATAGGCTGGGAATTCTCCCAGAAGGAGGAGCCGGTGGTGGAATAGCGGACGTGGCCTATGGCCATGTGGCCCCGCAGGTTCTGGAGGTCCCTCTCGCTGAAGACCTGGGAGACCATGCCCATGTCCTTGAGCATCATGGTCTCCCGCCCGTCGGATACGGCTATGCCCGCGCTCTCCTGTCCCCGGTGCTGGAGGGCGTAGAGCGCGTAGTAGGTCAACTTGGCCACGTCGTCCTCGCGGGTGCAGATGCCGAAAACCCCGCAGTGATCGCGGATATCCAGGCTCATGTCCGCCTTCCCACCTCTTCCTTCCCGGGCGCGAGCTCCTACATTACCAGTTTAATACATCCCCGACCTGCATCCATTGACCATCTCCGGTCTCCGTGACGGGGCGAAGGCCTACTTGCCGTAAGGCCGGCCTATAGGCAATGGGCAAATACCTGCGGGTCTTCCGTTTGTTCGCTTCCGCTCAGGAGCCTCTCCAGGGCCTCTTCCCGGGCTTTCCTCATCTCGCCCAGGCCCAGTTCCAGCCAGTCGTTCACGGACAAGCTGTCGCCGCCCGTTCTTCCCAGCACGGCGAAAGGAACCCGCCAGCTCCCGGCCAGGTCGCGGAGGGAATCCAGGTTTTCCTCGGACACGCTGACCACGAAACGCGACTGGCTCTCGCTGAAAAGCCATACATGGGGCGCCAGGTCGGTCTCCACGCGGAGGGAAGCCCCCACGCGGCCGGCGCAGCAGCACTCGAGAAGGGCCAGGGCCGCGCCTCCTTCCGAGCAGTCGTGGGCGGAAAGCACGATACCTCGCCGGATGGCCTCTATGCACGCGGCCTGCACCCTCTTCTCCAGGTCCAGGTCCAAGCGGGGAGGATTCCCCGCCGTCAACCCGTGCACCAAGTTCAGGTACTCCGAACCCCCCAGGTCCTCTCCGGTCTCCCCCAGCAAGACCACCAAAAGCCCGTCGCCGGGGAAGCCCATGGTGCGGCGGTGGGCCAGGTTGCCGATCAGGCCCACCATGCCCACTATGGGGGTGGGGTGGATGGCCTTTCCGAAGGATTCGTTGTAGAAGCTCACGTTCCCGCTCACCACCGGCAGCTCCAGGAAGCGCGCCGCGTCGGCCAGCCCCCGCACCGATTCCCGGAACTGCCAGAAAACGTCAGGACGCTCCGGGCTCCCGAAGTTCAGGCAGTTGGTCAGGGCCATGGGCACGCCCCCCGAGGCCACCACGTTGCGCGCCGACTCCGCCACCGCGATCTGGGTCCCCAGGTAGGGGTCCAGGTACACGTAGCGCGAGTTGCCGTCGCAGGAGATGGCCAGGGCCTTGCTGGTGCCCTTTACCCGCAGGACGGCGGCGTCCGAACCGGGATAGACCACGGTATTGAGTTGAACCATGTGGTCGTATTGTTCGTACACCCACCGGCGGTCGCAAAGGTTAGGGCTTCCCGCCAGCCTGAGAAGGACGGCCCCGTAATCCGAGGGATGGTCCAGGGAGGAGAGGTCCAGTTCACGTACCTCGTCAAGGTACTGCGGTTTCTCCGAGTGGCGGTCATAGACCGGGCCGCTGGCCAGGGTGGTGGCGGGCACGTCGGCCACTTTCTCCCCGTGCCAGAACACCTCCAGCCGGTCCCCCTCGATGACTTCCCCGATGACCACGGCGTTGAGGTCCCACTTGGCACAGATTTCCAACACCTGGTCCAACTTGGAGGGCTCCACTATGGCCAACATGCGTTCCTGGGATTCGGAGATCATTATCTCGAAGGGCTCCATGTCCTCGCGCAGGGGCACCCTCTCCAGCCAAACCCTCATTCCCACCCCACCGCGGGCGGCCGTCTCCGAGCAGGCACAGGAAAGCCCTGCGGCTCCCAGGTCCTGCAGGCCCACCAGGAGGCCCCGGTCCAGGAGCTCCAGGCAGGCCTCGATGAGCAGCTTTTCGGTGAAGGGGTCTCCCACCTGCACGCTGGGGCGCTTCTCCTGGCTGGTCTCGTCGAACTCCTGCGAAGCCAGGATGGAGGCGCCGCCGATGCCGTCCCTCCCGGTGCGGTTCCCGATGAGCACCACCGCGTTGCCCACCCCGGTGGCCACTCCCCGGATGAGCTTCTCCTTGGGCATGATGCCCACGCACATCACGTTGACCAATGGGTTCTCGTCGTAACAGGGATCGAAGTAGATATCCCCTCCCACGGTGGGAATGCCCAGGCAGTTGCCGTACCCGGCGATGCCCGCCACCACCCCGCCCAGGAGGTAACGGGTGCGGGGCTTGGAAGGGTCCCCGAAGCGCAAGGGGTCCAGGCAGGCGATGGGGCGAGCCCCCATGGTGAAGATGTCACGCACGATCCCCCCAATGCCGGTGGCCGCACCCTGGTAGGGTTCCACCGCGCTGGGGTGATTGTGGGACTCCATCTTGAAGGCCACCGCCAGGCCGCCCCCGATGTCGATGACCCCGGCGTTCTCCCCCGGGCCCTGCAGCACGTAGGAAGCCCGGGTGGGGAGCTGGGAGAGTACCATCTTGGAGCTCTTGTAGGAGCAGTGCTCGCTCCACATGAGTGAATACATGCCCAGTTCCACCTTATTGGGCTCCCGCCCCAGGAGGCGCACTATGTCCCGGTACTCATCCGCCGTCAGACCCAGTTCCTCGTAAAGTTCCGCCATGGCCTCATCTCCAGTCGCTTCATCCTTTCTCCCGGCGAAACGGCAACAATTTCCAGAGCGTATCGCGACCGCTCAAGAACGCCGTCTTACGCTCACCCCTTCTCCTTGTAGTGTTCGAGGACGGACTTCCAGATCACCAGGCCGTCCGTGCTCCCCAGTATCTCCTCCGAGGCCCGTTCCGGATGGGGCATGAGCCCGAAAACGTTGAAGCCCTCGTTGCAGATCCCGGCGATATTGTCCAGGGACCCGTTGGGGTTGGACTCCGGGGTGACCTCCCCGCTTGCGTCGCAGTAGCGCAGTATAACCCTCCTCTCCTCCACCATCCGCCTGTGGGTTGCGGGATCCACCACGTAATTCCCTTCGTTGTGGGCGATGGGTATGCGCAGCACCTGCCGCGCAGCCGCCTGGTTGGTCCAGGGGGTGGCGTTGTTCTCCACCCGCAGGTTCACGAAGCGGCAGATGAAATGCAGGCTGGTGTTGCGCAGCATGGCCCCGGGGAGAAGCCCCGCCTCCAGCAGGATCTGGAACCCGTTGCAGATGCCGATGACCAGCCCTCCCTCCCTCGCGAAGGCGGTCACCGCCTCCATCACCGGGCTGAAGCGGGCTATGGCCCCGCAGCGCAGGTAGTCGCCGTAGGAGAAGCCGCCCGGCAAGACCAGGCAGTCGTAGGAGGATACGTCCCTCTCCTTGTGCCACACGTAATCCACGTCCTCCCGGAGCACCTTGTCGATGACGTAGAAGCAGTCCGCCTCGCAGTTGGAACCGGGAAAGACAACCACACCGAATCTCATGGACTCAACTCCTTCGGCATCCTCGCCCTGGCCAGGGATCTCCTCTCAACTCGTCTCCCGCTTCCCGGTCAACCCCATCACTCGATCTCCACCCGGTAGTCCTCGATGATGGGGTTGGCCAGGAGGCGCTCACACATCTCCCGGACGCGTTCCTCGGCCTTGTCCGGCTCCACCCCCTCCAGGCGCAGGGTGATGTATTTCCCGATGCGCACCTCCCGCACCTCGTCGTAGCCCAGGGACTGGAGGGCGCCCAGCGTGGCCTGGCCGGCGGGATCCAGGATGCCTTTCTTGGGGGACACGTAGACCGCCACGGCGACTCCGGCCTTCTCCTCGCTCACCCGTCGCAGGACCTCGGCGTAGGTCTCCTCCACCCTACCCAGGTCCCTTCGGAAACGGTCCTTGTCCATGATCTCCCCCGTCTCCGCGTCCCACAGCCGACATACGTCGGGGCTGAACTCGTCCCCTAAAAGGAGGCGCCCTTCCCGCAGGCCGAATTCCAGCTTGAAGTCGGCAAGGATCAGGCCGCGCGCCTCGAAGTAGGGACGCAGTATCTCGTTTACCCGCAGGGCGATGGAGGTCATCTCGTCCAGCTGCTCGTCGCCGGCCAGGCCCAACTCGCGGATGTGCTCGCGGGCCAGCATGGGGTCGCCAAGCTCGTCATTCTTGTAATAATATTCCACTATGGGGGCCTTCATCTCCGTGCGCTCCGGGTAACCAAGCCGCTTGGCCAGGCTGCCCGCCGCGTAGTTGCGCACGATTATCTCCACCGGGATCATCTCCAGCCACCAGGTGAGGAGTTCGTTTTCGGAGAGGAGCTTGAGGTGGTGGGTCCGGATGCCATGTTTTTCCAGATAGCGGAAGATGATGTCCGACATCTTCGCGTTGACCTTCCCCTTCCCGGCGATGACCCCGCGCTTCTTGCCGTCGAAGGCGGTGGCCTCGTCCTTGAACTCGTGGATGACCTGGCCGGGCTGGTCTGTGGCATAGACCCTCTTGGCCTTGCCCTCGTAGATGAGTTCCCTCTTTTCCATGCTCACCTCTCCGTTTCCTTAAATTACCAACTCCTCCAGGCGCTGGAAGATGCGCCCCAGGTTGCGCAGGTGGGAGGAGAGGTCGAAGCAGGCCTCCAGCTCCTCCCGGCCGAGATGCCCGGTGACCTCAGGGTCCTCCAGGAGAAGGGACCGGAAGTCCCGACCCGTGGACCAGGATCGCATGGCGTTGCGCTGTACCAGGGCGTAGGCCTCCTCCCGCGTCAATCCCTTCCCCACCAGGGCCAGGAGCACACTCTCCGAGAAGACCAGGCCGCGGGTGAGCTCCAGGTTCCGGCGCATGTTCTCGGGATAGAGACTCAGGTCGCGCACCACGCCGTGGAACTTCACCAGCATGTAATGGAGCAGGGTGGTGGAATCGGGGATGATCACCCGCTCCACCGAGGAATGGGAGATGTCCCGCTCGTGCCACAGGGCCACGTTTTCCAGGGCCGCGAGGGCGTTGGACCTCAGTATCCGGGCCAGGCCGCAGATGCGCTCGCAGAGGATGGGGTTGCGCTTGTGGGGCATGGCGCTGGACCCCTTCTGCCCACGCCGGAAGGGCTCCTCCGCTTCCCGGACCTCGGTGCGCTGCAGGCCCCGTACCTCCAGGGCGAACTTCTCCAGGCTGGCCCCGGTCACCGCCAGGGCGGCCAGGTACTCCGCGTGGCGGTCCCTCTGCAGCACCTGGGTGGAGACCTCGGCCGGGCGCAGGCCGAGCTTGGAGCACACGTATTCCTCCACGCCGGGGTCGAGGTGGGCGTAGGTGCCCACGGCGCCGGAGATCTTGCCGCAGCTTATGACTTCCCGGGCGCGGCGCAGGCGCTCTACGTTCCGCGCCATCTCGAAGGCCCACAGGGCCAGTTTCTGCCCGAAGACCATGGGCTCGGCATGTACCCCGTGGGTACGCCCCACCATGACCATGTCCCGGCACTCCAGGGCCCGGGCCTTGAGGGTGGAGGTCAGGGCCGCCGCCTCCTTGAGGATGAGATCCATGGCCTCCCGCATCTGGAGGGCGAGGCCGGTGTCCAGGATGTCGGAGGAGGTCATGCCGTAGTGGATGAAGCGAGAAGCCTGGCCGACGTTCTCGGCCACGTTGGTGAGGAAGGCGATGACGTCGTGGTGGACGGTTTCCTCGATCTCCTTCACCCGGCGGGGATCGAAGGCCGCCCGGGCCCTGATATCCTCCAGGGCTTCGCGGGGGACCTCACCCCGCTGCACCCGCGCTTCCACGGCCAGTATCTCGATCTCCAGCCACTTTCGGAGCTTGTTCTCCTCGCTCCATACGGAGGCCATCTCGGGAAGGGTATAACGCTCGATCATCCCCGACGCCTTTCTCGCTTCCCGTCCTTCTCCTGTCAGCCGGGCTTTCCCCGACTATATTAACCTGCGCGCAGGGGGATTGTAACCGCCGTCGCGGGCCTTTCTCCCCCTTTCCTATTCACGCCTCCTCCACCGACGACCGGCCTTCCCACCGAGCCTTCCGCCCCCAGGCCCGGAAGCCCGCGGGGATGGAGCTCGGGGCGATCCCGGGTTTTCCTCACCGACGAATCTTCATCCCACGCCCAAGGCCCTAACCGTCGGCGGCCATGGCGCCCCGGTTTTATCCCTACCGACGAGTCTTCCGCCTTTAGGGCCCAGGGCTCAAGGTTCAAAGGATCAGCGGGAAGAGCCCGGGGGCCCTATCCCCCGGAAAGGCTCTCGCGGTACGCCCTCCAGGCTTGGGCCACCTCCGCGTACTTCAGGGCCAGGATGGAACAGGCCAGGAGGGCGGCGTTCACCGCGTTGTCCACCGCCACCGCGGCCACCGGCACCCCCCGGGGCATCTGCACCACGGAGAGCAGGGCGTCCAGCCCACCCAGGCCCCCCGAGGAGAGGGGCAGGCCGATTACCGGCAGGTTGGTGAGGGAGGCCACCACGCCGGGAAGATGTGCGGCCATCCCCGCCGCGGCGATGAAGGCCTCCACTCCCCTGGCAGGCGCTTCCTCCCGCACGAAATCCCGCAGCCGATCCGGCTGGCGGTGGGCGGAGATGACCTCCCAGATCACCTCCACGCCCATCTTCTCCAGGGTCTCCGCGGCGGGCCGCACCCGCTCGCGGTCCGATTCCGAGCCCATGAGCAGAGCCACCGTCGGTGCCATCTCAGGTCTTACCTCCCGCTTTCCCAAGCCTCCACCGCCCGCAGGGCGATGTCCTTCCGGTAATAGATGTCCGTGAAGTTTATCTTCTCCACCGCCCGGTAGGCCCTCTCCCTGGCCTCCTGGAAATCGCTTCCAAGAGCGCTGACGTTGAGCACCCGGCCTCCGGCGGTGAGCACCTCGCCGCCCTCCCCCAGCCGGGTCCCGGCGTGGAAGACCACCACCCCCTCCACCGAGCCGGCCTCCTCCAGGCCGGAGATAGCGTATCCCGTGCGGTATTCTCCAGGGTACCCTCCCGAGGCCGCCACCACTGTAACGCAGGCCTCTTCCTTCCACTTCAATTCCACCTCCGGGAGGCGCCCCTCGAGGACGGCCAGCATGGCGGGGACCAGATCGCTCTCCAGCCGGGGCAGGACCGCCTGGGTCTCCGGGTCCCCGAAGCGCACGTTGAATTCCAACACCTTGGGACCCTCCCGGGTGAGGATGAGGCCGGCGTAGAGGATGCCCCGGTAATGGATACCCTTCCCAGCCAGGGCTTTCGCCGTGGGGCGCAGTATCTCCTCCACCACGCGGCGGTAATCCTCGGGGGACATCACCGGGACCGGGGAATAGGAGCCCATGCCCCCGGTGTTGGGGCCCGTGTCCCCGTCCCCTACCCGCTTGTAGTCCTGGGCGGGAGCCAGGGGGAGGATGTCCTCCCCGTCCACCAGGGTTAGCACCGACACCTCCTGGCCCTCCAGGAACTCCTCTATGAGCACTTTCTTCCCCGCCTCCCCGAAGCGCCCCTCCACGAAACAGGCCCGGAGGGCCTCGTAGGCCGCCCGTTCGTCCCGGGCGATGACCACCCCCTTGCCCGCCGCCAGCCCGTCCGCCTTGACCACGTAGGGGGGGCTCCCCCGGCGCACGCAGTCCACCGCCGCGTCGAACTCGGTGAACACCTCGGCGGAACCGGTGGGCACCCCGGCCTCCTGCATGATGCTCTTGGCGAAGTGCTTGCTCCCCTCCATCCGGGCCGCCTGGCGCGTGGGCCCGAACACGGAAAGGCCCCGTTCCTGGAAGACGTCGGCGATGCCCGCTACCAGGGGGGCCTCCGGGCCCACCACGGTGAGGTCCACCTTCTCGCGCTCCGCGAAAGCGGCCAGGGCCTCGATATCCTCCGCCTTGATGTCCACGCAGGTGCCCAGCCGGGCCATGCCCGCGTTTCCGGGAGCGCAGAACAGCTCGTCCACCAGGGGGGATTGAGAGATCTTCCAGGCCAGGGAATGTTCCCTTCCACCGCCTCCCACCACCAGGACCTTCATGGCCACCTCCCTCCAGTCGCCCTGTTACTACCCAATATTTTATGGAGGGGAATGACAATCCTTCGTTATGGAGGGGGATGACAACCCTTCGTTATGGAGGGGGATGACAATCCCTCGTTATGGAGGGGGATGACAATCCCTCGTTATGGAGGGGGATGACAACCCTCGCCGCCCGGAGACCCTGCGTCTAAAGATCATATCTTCCCGCCGCTTCGGGCTGGAAGATGACTTCTAGTATCTGCAGCCTTCTCAACCCCGCGGGGACCTCCCATTCCAGGACGTCGCCCACCCGGTACCCGAGCATCCCCGTCCCCACCGGTGCGAGCACCGATATCTTGCCCTGGTCTATGTCTGCATCGCCGGGGAAGACCAAGGTGAGGGTCATCTCCTCCCCGGTGTCCAGATCCCTGAGGCGTACCCTGGAGTTCATGGTTATCACGTCAGGTGGTATCTCCCTGGAATCGACAACCGACGCCCGTTCCAGTTCCTTCTCCAGCTCGTCCAGGTTGGCGACGTCCTTGCCGGCCGCCTTGCCATCGGCGATGAGGGTCTTCAGACGCTCGAGATCGTAGGCGGTTATGTATATATCCCTATCCATCTTATCCTTATCCATCACGCCACCTCCTGCATTACGTCGGCCATTCGCCATCCCGCCTGGTCCGGTGTCTGGAAAACTTAACAGCCACTAGTGTATTTGTACTACATGACGACCGGCGACTTCGCTCCCGGTCAGAGCGGCAGGTCGTCGTAGAACAGGAATCTCCCCTGGCGCAGTGGCTCCCCTCCTCCCTCGAGGAAGATGGACTGCTGGCGCTCCGGGCCCACGGAAACCAGCTTGATGGGGATGCCCGACCTCTCCCGGATGAACTGGATGTAATCGCGCGCCTCCACCGGGAGTTCCTCGAGTCGGGTGGCGCCGGAGATGTCCGTCCCCCATCCCGGTAGTTCCTCGTAGACCGGCTCGCAGTCGGAAAAGACCTCGTAGAGGGGCGGGAAATCCCGGATGAGCTCCCCTCCCCGGCGGTAAGCCACGCAGACCTTGAGGGTGTCGAACCGAGAGAGGACGTCCAGCTTGGTGAGGACCAGGCTGGTCAGGGTGTTGAGGCGCACCGCGTAGCGCAGGATGACCAGGTCGAACCAGCCGCAGCGACGCTTCCTCCCCGTGGTGGTCCCGAATTCCCGGCCCGCCTCCTGCATGGCCTCGCCGATCTCGTTGTCCTGCTCGGTGGGGAAGGGCCCGGATCCCACCCGGGTGACGTAGGCCTTGGTCACCCCGATGATCTCGTCTATGTCGCGGGGCCCGATTCCCGCCCCGGCGCACACCGCCCCGGCCACGGTGTTGGAGGAGGTGACGTAAGGGTAGGTGCCGTGGTCCAGGTCCAGCATGAGGCCCTGCGCCCCCTCGAAGAGGACGTTCTTCCCCTCCCGGAGGGCCTCCTTGACCAGGAGCGAGGTGTTCGCCAGGAGGGGGCGCAGGCGTGAGGCGTAGCCGGCGTAGCGTTCGGCGATATCCTCGGCGTCCAGGGGTTCCGCCCCGTAGAGCAGGGTCAGGAGGCGGTTCCGCTCCGTCACTGCCCGGCGCACTTTTTCCCCGAAGGCGGCGGGGTCGAGCATGTCCTGCATGCGCAACCCCACCCTGGCCGCCTTGTCCGCGTAGGTGGGGCCGATGCCCCGCCGCGTGGTGCCCAGGCTGGCGGAGCCTCGGCTCTCTTCGAGGAGCCCGTCCAGCGCCTCGTGGTAAGGGAGGATGACGTGGGCGTTGTAGGAGATGCGCAGGCGCCCCGTGTCCACGCCCATCTTGGTAAGATTATCCATCTCGTCCAGGAGCACGGCCGGGTTGACTATGACCCCGTTGCCGATCACGGGGACGATGTGCGGGTAAAGGATGCCCGAGGGGACGAGGTGGAGCTTCAGGGTCTCCCCGTCGTAGACGATGGTGTGCCCCGCGTTGTTGCCCCCGTGAAAGCGCACCACCATGTGCATGTCGTCGGAGAGGAGGTCGATGACCTTCCCCTTCCCCTCGTCCCCCCACTGGGTTCCCACCACCACTATCCCGGGCATGTCGTACGTCTCCCTGGCTTTCCGCTTTTACGGCACGGGACTTCCTGCGCCGCACGGAGAAACATTATAACACCCCAAAGAAACGGTATCTAATCGCTGGAGCCCCGTCGGGAACGGACATGGCATGCGGGGAAGTAGGGAAAGCGCCTTCCCAAAGCGGCACCACGTCCGGAGGCTACCCGCCACGGGGTTCGCGCACGGGTCACTTCTCCGCCAAGCCATCAGGCCGGGATGCCGCCGGGCGGGAACGCTATCAACCCTTGATCAAACCGCTCAGCTCGGCGAGGATCTCCTCGAGAGGTGGCGCTCCGAAGAAACGCTTTCCGGTTATGCCGTCGCAACAACTCTTGTACAGCAGGGAGAGCAGCTCCTTCATCCTCGCAGGAAGGGGAGGCGGTTCCTGCTGCACCAGGCCCTTCCATCCCAGCCGGTCGATCTTCTTGGCCTCCTCGACCTCCCGGGCCCACTCCGTGTTCCGGTAGAAGATACGGGCCACCTCCTTGCTCACGGGCATGCCCCGGTACTCGAAACGGCACTCATCCGGCGTGCCCAGGACGTCCACCAGCATGAGCCTGCGCTCCTCGTCGAAGGCGAACTCCACCTTGCCGTCCTGGTTCTCTAGCCCCAGGGGCTCCACGGTCCGCGTGATGAGCTCGTTGATCCGCAGGGTGGCCTCCTTCAGCTCCCGGAGCTCCTCGGGCGAAAGGCCGGAGATCTCCCCCGCCTCCTCCCATCCCAGGTACCTGTCCGTCGCCTCCAGCTTGGTGGATACGTCCAAGATGGGCCGATCCAGCCGCTCCCCTGGAACGGGGGGCGATTCCAGGCCCAGGTCCTCTATCCTCAGGCTCCCCTCCTTGAGGCGCTTGAACACGCTGGACCCCTCGGGCAGGGAATTGCGGTAGATAACCTCCAGGGGTATGAGGAAGTTACCCCTTTCACCCCGATACGCCGAGTAATCGTAGGCGTCCCCGACCGTGCCGGGCTCGATCACCCGTACCAGCTTCACCTCCATTGTGTCCGCCGGCCTGTCCAGGTCCTCCAGGCGTCTCGCCACGCCGTCTTCACCCACCACGCCGAGGTAGTGGGTGGCCATCCCCATGGCCTCGAGTTTTTCGAAAAAGTAAGCTCCCATGAGGCAGAGTGCCGCGCCTTTCCCTTCGATATGGTCGGGCATCTCGCCCCAGTCGAAGACCGAGTAGCGGTCAGAGAAATGGAACCGCCCCCTGCCCGGCCTGTCGCCGGAGGGAGTTTCCAAAACCTCCAGGTCCTTCACGCTTCCCATCGGTCCTCCTTTCCATCTCCGGTTTCCTTCATTGTCGATAGCCATAGGCGGGCAGGATCGGCGCGGCGTTCCACGGCTTCTTCAACGACCTTCCTGCCTGACGCCTCCCGGGCAAACCCACCTTTCACTTTCCTCCCGCTGCTGCCGAGGGGCGCGCGTCCGGGGCCGACCCTGCGCATCACCAGTAATACCCGACGCCTCCCCGACGCCTCCCGCCATCCCTTTACATGTCCCGCCTCTTCAGCTACACCTGGCGGATGTTCGGGGCGCGATCGGCCGGCATCCCCCGCTGACCCAAGCCACTACCTGCCACCCTCGCCGGGCATGGCCTCGCCAGCGCCATCAGCCTCCGGCCATATCCCTGTAGCCCCTTAGCAGAAGCAAGTTCATGGCCACTACTTTCCCCGCGAACTCCGTCTCTTCTTCCCCGCATACTCCAAGCTGCCTCACCGCTTTCGGTGAATCGATGACGCAACCCGATCCCACCCTTCTCCCCGCACCGATCTCCACTCCCTCGACCACCGCCAGGTGTCCCACAACCGTTCCATCGCCCAGGGAGGCCTTGAAGACCACCGATCCGAAACCCACGAAACAGCCCGCCCCGATCTCGCAGGGACCGTGCACTATGCATCCATGGGCGAGGGAGGTCTCCGGCCCTACCGTCACCGTGGTGCCCTCGAGGGCATGGATGATGACCCGGTCCTGGACGTTGCACCGGTCGCTTATCACTATGGTGCTGCCGGGTTCGTCCGCCCTTATAACCGCACCGGGACCCACGAAAACCTCATCCCCTATGACCACATTCCCGATGACCGAGGCGGTTGGGTCCAGAAACGAACTCCCCGCCACGCGTGGCCTCCTACCGCTCGTGTCCTCCCTTGTGCCTGCCCGTAGCGCCATCTTCTGGTCCCTCCCTCGTTGCACTCTATTTCAGGCGAGTATTCCTGCCTCGCAACGCAACGGTCCGACAGGGCATCAGGCTTTCCCCACTTTCTGCCCCCGGGATACACATTCCAGGTAGTCGGCCAGAATCCATTGAAAGCCCTCGGGTCACGCAAACATCTGGCCGTCGGTTGTGGGGAAGATTATCCCTCAAGGTTGACGCCCACGCAAGCGAATCCACGGCCCTCCCAGCCGCAACGCGATACGACGGAGGACGGGGGACGATCGACCACCAAAACGGGCGATGATGGTGGCGTGAAAAGCCGCCGGGAGACGGTAAAGAGACGGACAACAGGCGCCCTTTGAAGGGGGTTTCCTTGGTCCGTCTATCTCGGGCTCCCCGGTGCTGAAGCAAACGTCGCCCAGGATGTATCCTCGCCTCAGCCCCGGTACCCGGCCAGGATGGAGCGGGCGGCCACCACGCCGGAAGCCGAGGCCTGCACCAGGCCGCGGGTGATGCCCGCTCCGTCGCCCACGGCGTAAAGGTCGCGGACGTCGGTCTGGAGGTCCTTTCCCAGGTGGAGGCGGGAGGAATAGAACTTGACCTCTACGCCGTAGAGGAGGGTATCGCGGGAATTGAGGCCCGGGCACAGCCGGTCCAGGGCCTCCAACATCTCCAGGATGTCGGAGATGTAGCGGTAAGGCAGGGCGAAGCTCAGGTCCCCCGGCGTGGCGTCGGGAAGGGTGGGTTTCACCGTGGAGCGGGCGATGCGCCGCGCCGTGGAGCGGCGCCCGGCGAGGAGATCACCCAGGCGCTGTACCAGTATGCCTTCCCCCAAGAGGTTGGCCAGGCGGGCGATGTACTTCCCGTAGGCGATGGGCTCCCGGAAAGGCTCGGTGAAGGTGGTGCTCACCAGGAGGGCGAAGTTGGTGTTCTCCGTGCGCCGTTCGGCGTAGGAATGGCCGTTCACTGTGAGCACGTCGCCGTAGCGCTCCACGCACACCTCCCCGTAAGGGTTCATGCAGAAGACGCGGACCCGATCCTCGAAACGGCGGGAGAAATAGTGGATCTTGGGCTCGTAGAGGTCGGCGGTGAGGGGTTCCAGCACCGGGGCGGGGACCTCCACCCGCAGACCGATGTCCACCTGGTTGTTCTGAAAGCCCACCCCCAGCCGGTCCATCTCCGACACCAGCCAGTCCGCCCCCTCCCTCCCCGGGGCCACGATCACTTGAGAGGAGCGCACCTCCTCGCCGGAGGTTGTGCGCACCCCCTTCACCCTTTCCCCGTCGGCCAGGATAGACTCCACAGCGGTGCCGGTCTCGATGTCCACCCTGTCCTTGAGAAAGGCGTGGATATCCACCAGCAGGCGGCGGCAGTATTCCGTCCCCATGTGCCGGAAGGGGCAAGGGGTGAGTATCAGGTTGTGGAGGATGGCTTTACGGCGCCATTCCTCCACCTTGTCCGGGTCGTCGCCGTAAACCTCCCTGGGCGCCCCGAACTCCAAGTATAACCGGTCCACGTGCCGTATGAGGTCGCTCAACATGCGGGTACCCACGTATTCCTGGAGCCAGCCTCCCACCTCCGGGGACAGGGAGAGTTTTCCGTCGCTGAAGGCCCCCGCCCCTCCCCATCCGCTGGTGATGGCGCAGGTCCGGCACTTGCGGCATTTCCCCACCCGGGCGGGGCATTCCCGTTTCTCTATGGCCGGGCCTTTCTCCAGCATGAGAACGCGCAACCCGTCCCGCTTCACCAGCTCCAGGGCGGCGAAGATGCCCGCGGGGCCCGCCCCCACGATGATGACGTCGTGATCCTCTTTCACGTCTTTCTCCCCTGCCGATCCGGTTTCGTTTTCAGGTCCTTCTCCCGTCCGAACAGGTTTTATCCCCCTCTCCCCGCCTTTCCCAACCCATAATGGGGTCAGTCCCTTTCCCTTTCCACAAACAGATCATGGGGTCAGTCCCTTTCTCTTTCCGGACGTCCTGCTCCAAGCTCCTTCGAAGCCGATGTTCCTCGGTCGTTCTCCTAAAGATGCCGTCCTACTTAGATTATAATTTTTTAGAGTGATCTTCAGGGAAGGTTAAGCGCGCCCGAAGACGGTGAAATTGCCGGCTCGCCGAGAGCAAGGAAGATGATAGTCATAATACCCTTTTGGATGCATGACCGCCTGGAGGAGGAGAAGGTGGGGGAGAGGGAAAGCTTCTGTCCCACCTGCGACCGGCCGGTGACCTTCTCCGTGGTCCGCATGCGAAGGAAGCGGATGTTGTTTTCGGTCATCAACGTGTCCACCCGCGACCTGGGCACCTTCCTGGTCTGCCCCTCCTGCGGCGGAACCTACCCCGCCCGGGAATAGCCGGCGCACCCACGCCCTTTTCCTCCAACGTCATGGCACACCCTCTTAACGTCATGGCGAGCGGGAGCGAAGCCATCTCTTGCGGAATATGTTCAAGAGCGGGTGAGATTGCTTCGTCGGCGCATGCGCGCCTCCTCGCAATGACGTTTAAAGGGGTTGCGCGCTTCCTCGCAATGACGTTTAAGGGATTTTCGGGCCTCCTCGCAATGACGTTTAAGGGGACATGCGCGGCTCCTTGTAATGACGTTTAAAGGGGTTGTGCGCCTCCTCGCAATGACGTTTAAGGGATTTTCGGGCCTCCTCGCAATGACGTTTAAAGGGGTTGTGCGCCTCCTCGCAATGACGTTACGCCGAAAATATCATGGCGAGGATCCCCATTATGACAGATCCGGGGGTCAGTCCCTTTCTCTTTCCGGAGCCCCGATTTTTCTCCCTATACCGTGTATATCGAGCTCTTGGCCACCAACACCTTTAACCCTTTAGGAAAAGACCCAGTATCCCTCGCCCTTGCGCAGCTCCCCCGACTTCATCCGCTCGACATGCCTCCGGCGTTTCCTCTCGAAGGTTCCATCGTCCAGCACGGCTATGCCCTCCTCGAGAATATCCCATACCAGGGCTCCTTCCGCGGCAGCGAATTCCTCGGGGGTCATGGACACCGGCTCCAGGGGCAACAAACCCGGCCACGCCTCGAGAAGGAGTTCCACCCGTTCGAAGCGGTTGTACTTCGCGAAGTCGGGAGAGATCACGAGTATATCGTAGTCGCTCTCCTCCAGATTGTCCCCGGTGGCGCGAGAGCCGAAGACCACCACGGCCGAAAGGTTCATCCGTCCCCTCAGGGAATCGATGAAGGATTCCACCAAGGCACGGTCTATATCCGGCTGCGCACGAATCGACTTATCCTCTCCAGGCATTCACGAAGCTCCTCCACTATTTCCGCGCTGTAGAAATCCTTGGGAGGGCCGCCGATCCCGTTCGGGTACCGGGACATTATGTAGTGGCCATCCAGCTTCTTGCACTCCCTGGAAATATCGGACGTATCGATGCCCTTAGCCCTCAAGATCTTCTCTATGTGCACGCAGGAATGCGTGCGCGACTCCATCCCCAGATGAAGCATGAGGGCTTTCAACGCTTTCTCCGCCGATTGCTGGAGGTGAAAGGCCGCCCCTTCGTAAAGTCCTTCCCTGTAGAGGCTTTCGGCCATCTCGCGGTCTCTCTCCGACGCCTCCAGCCACCAGCCGACCTCCGGCCTCATCCCCTCACCCCCAGTTCCGAGTACTCAAATCGCCAGGTTCGCGCGTCGCCCCCATCAATTTTCCGCGCCTGATCCATTATATCAACTGCTTTTACGGCCTTCTTTTTTCAGCGGGCGGAGCCCTTTCCCCTACTACGGACTTTCCGGTTAGTTTGGTTGACAAGATTTTAGGGTTATTCCTTCTCCCTTTCCGGTGATAGATCCATGATCCGCGGGTCATTTCCACAGACAGATTTTGGGGTCAGTCCCTCTCCCTTTCCGCAGACAGATTTTGGGGTCAGTCCCTCTCCCTTTCCGGAGACTGATCAAGGGGTCAGTCCCTTTCCCTTTGCGTATGCAAGTCAAGGGGCCGGTTTTTCCCCTCTCCTGAGACTCCGATTCCTTGCCTTATC
>JACIXB010000016.1 GCA_014360685.1 Actinomycetota bacterium
CAGAAGGCGTTGAGTAGGGAGCATCTGAGGACATTCGAGGCGTTAATGAAGAAGTGGTGGGGGTCAGAACTTTACTTTTCAAGCAAAACCTGAAGATCTGACCCTCGAAGTTCTCAGGTCGGTACATGCGGGCAAGGCAAGCTTTCGCTGGGGGAGGTGAATGAAATCGGTAAGCTGGGGGTAGATCTTCAGATCCAGTTCAAAATTAAAGATCTGACCCCGGCTACGATCGCGCTCCTTTGCGAAGGTGGTTGAGCCTGCGGTTGAGGTTTTCGGGAGCGGTCACGGGCCTGAGCCGCGCGGCGGGTGAGCCGCAAGGCGGTGGGCGGCAAATGCAAGAATTATGAGAAAGCATTTAGGAACACACAAATGTCATCAGGAGAAAGAACGACTATTCCTGAATTTGGAACGAAACAGGATGGCATAGATTATATTGATCGGCCAGGCGTGTATGCTATCATTGAAAATAATGGTGGACAGATTGCTATAATATTGCTATAATCAAGACCAGGAGAGGGTACTTTCTACCAGGAGGTGGAGTTGATACTGGCGAGTCAGATATTGATGCCTTAAAACGTGAGATCCTTGAGGAAACTGGTTGTCAAGCCTCCATACTCACAGAACTGGGGGAGGCTGTGGAATATATCAAAGCCTACAGTGAGAAGAAGCATTATCAAATCCGTAGCCGATTTTATGGGGTACAACTCGGTTCTAAAGTTAGAGAAGGAATAGAAAAGGGTGAGCAGCTCGTTTGGTTACGGAAAGAAGATGCTGTTACACTACTCAAGCCAGGAGGTCAGGTATGGGTAGTTCAGAGGATGTTAAAAGGGTAACTGAAGAAAGCGGTGTTAAATATAAGTAATACTGCCCAACAAAGCGTGCACTTGACGGGTGGGATTCGCTCCGTTAAAAAGACATTGGTCTACACTTGGGCAGACGAAGGAACCAGTGATACCGATACCATGGATCCGCGCTCCTCCTGGGTTTTGGGTCACTGTGTTTGACATCTCACAGTATATCCCTGCCCCGGAGGAGTGCCATTCTACCCGCCTGTATATTTATGCGACACTCTCAAAGGTAGATCTACCGATCCTGAAGGAGAGTCGTGATGAAACGCTTGCTCATTTCCCTGCTCTTCGTTCTCCTGCTGGTGGTGGCAACTACGACCTGCTCGACCGGCTCTCCGGGGCAGCAGATCACGCCGGAGATGACCACTCCGCCCAGGCGGGAGACACCGACCCGGCCCGCAGACAGCGTGCCGACTCCACCCCCCGATAGGGAATCGCCCTCGGGCGAGGCGACGAGCGGGCAGCCCGGGGAACAGGTCGTCACCTACGTCCCCTCGGAAGGCATCGGGAACATCGCCGTCCGCCTGACCTTCCCCGACGCGCCGCGCTACCCCGACGGGGCCGGCGTGGTGGTGGATGTGGCCCCCTTCTTCACACCCGTCAACGACTTCTACGAGGACCTGGACGCCGCCCCCATCGGACTGATCCGCGTCGCCTACCTGTGGCCGGGCAAGGAATCCCGCAGCACCGGCGCCAGGTCCGATGGCGAATACGACTACGGCGGCGAGACCAGCATCCGCGCCTTGCGGGATGTCATCCGCTTTGCCGCGGGGCAAATTCCCGACAAGGACGGCCACACCATCGGCGATCTAAGCCCCTTCCCCGTGCTGACCGGCCAGGTGGGGCTGTACGCCTTCTCTCACCCCGGCATCGCCGCGGTCAACGTCCTGGCCCTCTACGGCGACCGGTTGAACGTCCGCTATTTCGTGGGGCGGGAGAATCCCACGGTGGACGCCCTCTCCGCCGTTGAACTGGGCTACTGGGACGAAGCCGGCCGGCCGGTGATCAACCCGCTCTACCGATACCCCCAGGACTACTCGCCAACCGCCATCGCGCTGGATTACAGCAGCGTGCGCTGGGACCCCGAGCGGACGTATTCCCAGAGGCCGGATGCGGTGGGCTATCCGTACTTCGACCTGAACGGGAACGGCCGGTACGACCGGGGGGATTTCGTCCTCAGTTACAAGATGCCCATCATGTTCGACAAGCGCGTCTATTCCGCCGACCTGACCCGGGCGCTGCGCGACAATGGCGCGCTGACCGCCGAAAACTGGCCCGCTGACCTGGCGACGCCCGAAGAGGCGGCCGAATGGTGGGCCTTTCGCGTCACCCCGCCCCGTTACCCCACCCTGGCGCAGAAAACGCCGGACCTGAAGGTGCTCCTGCTCTTCTGCCGTGAGGGCCACGTCCAGCCACTCCCGGACCGCCCTCAGATTCACCAGGCCTACGACGGCTTCCACCACACCGCCGGCCTGTGGACGCGCCTCAACCCGGACGCGGCCTACCTGCCTGCGGACAAGTTTTCCGGCTACCAGGACCACCCCGCCAACACCGAGCCGCAGGACTGGGGAAACTTTGACGATTGGGCCTACCCACTGCTGAGGGCGGGCGCGGTGCTGGCTCCCCAGGCCGCCGTCGCCGAGATGGCCGACCGGACGCACGAAAACAACTGGGCCCTCGACCTGGACGGAGCCCTCTATCCCCTCTATGTCTCGCTGGCGGAGAGTACCGAACCGCCTGCCCAGACCGGGAGTCCCTGCGGCAATGGCGTCTGCGAGGGGCCCGAGACTCCCCAGAACTGCCCCCAGGACTGCGCCCCATCCGGTCAAGGCCAGGGATCGCCTTCTCCCACGCCCTCTTCATCCCTGCCTGCTTCCGACCAACGCCGCGGCTTTATCGTCATCCACGCCGACCCACAAGAAATCCTCAACCTGCATGAGAACTACGACCCCGCCAGCACGGATTACAACCGCGATGGACAGTACAGCGCGGCGGATGCCTGGCTGGCGCTGATAGACCTGGTAGACCTGGCCGATACCTACAACATCCCCCTCACCCTCCAGTTCACGCCGCCCTACCTGGACTTTATGCGGCAGCCCGCCTGCGACCGGCTGCTGGGCGCGGACCGCCCCTATCCCCAGGGGGCGGGAGGGACGGCCTATACCCGCTGCCTCGACCTGGTGATGGCCTGGGCCACGCACGGACACGAACTCTCTCTCCATCACCACGGCCCCGGCCACGACCCGCTCAAATTCGACGGCTACACCAACCTGCCGGTGTACGCCGTCAAGGGGCGGCGCGCCTGCGGCACGCAGGACGCCGCCTGCGGCTGCCAGGGGAACTGCTACTGGTGCGCCCCGCCCGATTCGCCGCTGGCTTGCCGGGAATACGCCGGCCCACCGCCCGCTCCCGTGGGGATCGACTCCGAATGGAAGGGCCCCGTCGAAGGGGCAGACAGCATGATGGCCCTGGTCTATAGCGTGCTGGGTGAGGGCACGGTGCGTTCGTATTGCTCCGACCACATCTCCGAACCCTCTGACATCCCCGCCGACCCGAACATCATCTACACCACCCAGGGGACGGGCTAGCTGAGCGACGCCGCACCCATGTGTGTCGGTTACGACCTTGAAGGGACGTACCACGACACACCAAAGTTCACCTAGCTCTACGCTCACGGCCCGGTCTTCACCCGAAACCACCTCCGCGATGTCAAAGCCGCCCTGCAGGAGATGAACGCCGATCCATCGGCCTACGTGATCGGGATGGTGTTCCACGTCAACGACTTCCTCAAGTCCGAACTCAACGTGATAGCGTCAAGAAAATTGATCCCATGATAAGCAGCCTCCCGTGGTAACCTCTTGCCAGTGTAAGCAAGACAAGAGAAGGGAGGCTGATATCCATGCTACACGCGGGAGTGGACATGCACAAGCGCTACTCGGTGGTCACCGTGGTGGACGATGAGGGAAAGGCCCTGGTAAAAGGGGCGAAGCTCCCAAACGATGAGGAGCGCCTGATAGCTTTCTTCAAGAGGCTGGAGGAGGAGAAAAACGAAAGAGTGCGGGTGGTGCTCGAGGCAGGTCCCAGCTGGATGCAGGCATGCGACCTTCTGGACGACTACGCCATAGAGAACGTCCTATGCCATCCTTTAAAGACCAAGGCCATAGCGCAGGCCAGGATCAAGACGGACAAGCTGGAGCAGGAGATCCTGGCCCAACTGCTGAGGACGGACTTCATCCCCTGCGCTCACAAGCCAACACATGCCGCCAGGTCCCTGAGGGAGCTTCTGAGATACCGGGCAAGCCTGGTGGAGCAGAGGACGGGGGTCTGAAACTCCATCCATGCCCTCCTTTCCAAGTCCAACGTGAGCCCCCCTTCCGAGACCTCTTCTGTCCCTCCGGGATGAGGTTCCTCTCCTCCCTCGAGCTTGCGGAGGAAAGAAGGTTCGCCCTATCCGGGATGCTCCGGGTGCTGGACGCCCTCTCCCGGGAGATAAAGCTCGTAGACGAGGCGCTCAAGGGGATGTACCGGGAGTCGGAGGAGGCGAGGCTGCTCTCCACCCTGCCCGGGGTGGGGATGATCCTCTCCCTCACCATACTCTCCGAGATCGGGGATGTGGGAAGGTTCCACAGCGCGAAGCACCTGTCCTCCTACGCCGGCCTGGTGCCCTCCACCCACCAGTCCGGAGGTCACCAGAGACACGGGAGGATCACCAAGCAGGAGTCCCGCCTTCTGCGGTGGGCCCTTCAGGAGGCGGCCATCCACGCCGCAGGAAAGCCGGGGCCACTGCGCGACCATTACCTCAAGGTGAAGAAGAAGGGGCCAAAGGTGGCCCGGGTGGCGGTAGCCCGGAAGATGGCCACCTACATCTACCACATGCTCAAGGAGAAAAAGACCTACCGGGAACTTGTACTTTCAATTCCCAGACCAAGCGACCTGGGGTGAGCCCGCCCGGACACTGGGCATAAAAGGCCCGCAAATTTTGATTGGGCAGCCCCGGTTCGCATAGGAATGTTGCGCCAGAAAAAAGCGCGGATGGATGTGTGAACAAGGTTCGCCAAAGGTGATCTTTGAAAAGAACGCAGGCCGGGATGGGGGGTAACCCTTGACAGGCGGCTGCTTATCATGGATGTGTCCGCCATCTAGCCTTCCTCCTCCAACATCAATTTCGCAAAACCCCGGAGCCTCCTCTGCCCAAGCCTTTCGTTCTCGTTCTTGAGGATAAGATAGAGAACGGAGATGAGGCTCTCCTCGGAGGAGAAGACCTCGATAGTCTTGGTCCGCCTCTTCACCTCCTTGCCTTCCCTCTCCAGCTGGTTGGTGGTGCAGATGTAGGGACGCACCTCCTCGGGGTATTTCATGAACGCCACAAGGTGGGGGAAGTTCTCCCGCCAGTAGCGCACCAGGGAGGGGTAGCGCCTCTTCCATCGTTCCGCGAGGGAAAAGAGGGAAAGTCCCGCCTCCCCTTGGCTTCTGGCCCGGTAGATGGCCTTGAGGTCTTGAGATACCTCCTCCCAGTCCTTCCTTCTCACCTTCCTCTGGGAGTTGCGCATGGCGTGCACACAGCAGAGCTTCCGGCCGGCGCCCGGAAATACCGCCCTTGCGGCCTCCTCTATGCCCGCAAGATCGCCCGTGACCACGATGTCTATGCGTTCCACGCCCCTTTCTTTGAGACCAGAGAAGATCTCCCGCCAGGCATGGGCGCTCTCCCCCTCTGCTCCCACGAGGAAGAAGCCCAGGATCTCCCTTCTCCCCTCGTGATCGGTGCCCAGGGCTATGTAGACGGGCTCCTTCTTACAAGGAGCCGCGGCGCAGGGAGAGGAAGCAGGCATCTATCACCACCGAGAAGTAGGCTTCCTTTAGGGGTCGCATCCTCCAGGCCTCTATCTCCTCCTCCGCCACCCGGGCCAGCTTGGCTCACGAGGCGTGGGAGTAGAAGGCCCCGTAAATAGTCTCTATCACCTGCTGGATCTTCCTGGTGTTCACGCCGCAGGAGAACATGGAAAGTACGAGGTCGCCCAGATCCACGGAAGCCCTCCTCTTGCCTGGCAGGAGGGCGGGGCAGAACTCGGAGGAGCGGGTGCGGGGGACCCGGAGGTCCTCTATGTTCCCACCCAAGGTGAGCAGGGAACGCTCGCAAGCACCCGTTGCCCTTGTCCTCGGGGTGTTCCTCCAGGAAGAGCTCCCTTTCGGAGGCCATGAGCCTCTGCATGATGGCCTTTTCCCTCTGCTTGACCTCTTCCCTTGCCTGTGTGACCATTTCCCTTGAAGCGTGCCCATCACGTTTCGACATGGCCTTCCTCCTCTCTCTTGTATTCCCTTGGAGGAAGGCTATTTGATTGCCTTGGTTCTTGCCCAGAACTACTGAGACACAAATTTTTTTACACTACTGGTGGAGGCGGGGGGAGTCGAACCCCCGTCCAGAAATCCGGCCGCGTGGGCTCTACGAGCGTATCCGCCGTATTGCCCTTCGCTCCCGGTTCGCCCGGCGAACGGCTTGCCGGGAGCTATCCCGGATGAAAAGTCCCTCGGCCCTCACGGGAGTCGGGCCTCGGCCAGCCCGCTGTGCGACGCCCCTTCCCCGGCCGCGGGCCTGCCGGAGAGGGACGGGCCGCCCGTATTAAGCGGCCAGGGCCAACTCGCTGTCGGCGTCTGTTTTTCTTCCCGCTTGCTGACGGGGCGCGGGCCCCCGGCTCGCTCCCACTGCGGCCGCCGATCCCTGTCGAAGCCGTTTCGCCCCCTTGGTTTTCAAGGATCCCCGGAAAGATCCTTTCCCTTGTTATTATACTCCCGCGGCACCGGAAGAAGCCATCTCCACCGCCTGGAGCACCCGTCTGCCCGGCACGAATTCCTGCTCACCATTCTTGCTCCGCCTTTTGAAGTCCTTTGCCTTCCTCAAACGGCCTAAGCAACAGGGTGGATGGATTGGATTCTTGGAGATCGCTTCTTTCTCCCCTGATTTCCTAAATTTTCCAGGATGGATCAGCCAGTTCCGCGCCGCCGGCTCTCCTTGAGGGCCCGCTCCAGGTCTCGCCGGCTCTCCCGCTCCATGATCTCACGGCGCCGGTCGGCCTTGGCCTTGCCCCGGGCCAACCCCAGTTCCACCTTTATCTTCCCCCTCTCGTTGAGGTAGAGGCTGAGGGGCACCAGGGTGTATCCCTTCTCGGCCACCTTTCCCTGCAGGCGCCGTATCTCGTCCTTGTGGAGGAGGAGTTTCCTCGCCCGCCGCGGCGGGTGGTTGAAGACCCCCCCGTGGCTGTAGGGGGCCACGTGCATGTTCTCCAGGAAGACCTCGCCGTTCCTTACCCTGGCGAAGCTGTCCCGCAGGGAGGCCCTGCCTTCCCGGATGGACTTGACCTCCGATCCCAGGAGGGAGATGCCCGCCTCCATCCGTTCCTCGATGAGGAAATCGTGCCTGGCCTTGCGGTTCTCGGCCAGGGTCTTCACCCTACCGGAGGACAGGTCCTTGCCGCTCATGGGTAAATCATAACTCAGCGGCCCAACGAGGGACAGGGCGGGGGAAAGCCGGCCACCCACCCGCCGGCGCGTCCCCCGGGGGAAGGGAGCGGCCGGCGGAAGGCGTCGACCCCCCGGGAGACGATACCCCGCCCGGGGAAACGGCGGGAGGAAAAGGTTGGTCCCGCCCGGACTTCGCGGGGATGGAGAGGAGGGATCCCCCCGGGGGCGCCGGGGGCCGTATACCCTCCGGCGCTTCCACTGCTGGTGAGGCAACCCGACGGGGGGTTGTAATCCCTTCTCGTGCTCCGCTTCGAGGGCGCCGGTGCCGGTTCGGTGGTGGTGCCCCGTTTCGCGGGCCCGAAGGGCGGCCCGGGGAGGAGGTGTCCGGGGGCGTACTCTGTACGCCACGGGCGGCGGTCTTCGCCTCCGCGCGTCCCGGGTATAAACTTAATGGCGTGGGACACGATAAGTAAAGGGTGCAGAAAAGTCCGCCGGCGGCGGGCGAGAGGACGGGAGCGACGCGGAAATGCCCGTGAGCCTGACCCGGGACATCTACCGGTTGGCCAATTCCTTCGGGTCCAACATATACCTGCTCACCGGTAACGGGCTCACCCTGGTGGATGCGGGGTTCCCGGTGGACCTACCGGCCATCCTCCTCGGCCTGCGCCGCATGGGCGCCTCGCCCCGCGACCTGGAGATGGTGGTGGCCACCCATTACCACGGCGATCACGTGGGGACCATCTCCGGCCTGAAGCGCAGGCACGGGGTGCGCGCTGCCATCCACGAGGACGACGCTCCCTATGCGCGCGGGGACGTTCCCTACGAGCGCTTCGAGGTGGAGACCTCCCGCCTGGTCTTTTACACCGCCCTCTGGCCCTTTTTCCGCTACCGCACCTTCCCCGTGGACCGTCCCTTGAGGGAGGGGGACCGGCTGGAACTGGCCGGGGGATTGGAGGTCATCCATACCCCGGGCCATACCGTGGGCAGCATCTGCCTCTACTCCTCCCGCCGGGGCATCCTCTTCAGCGGGGACCTGTTGCGCAACGAGGGCGGTGTCCTGGAAGGTCCGCCCCCCCGGTTCACCCCCGACCCGGAGGCCGCGGCGCGTTCCATCCTGAGGGTCAGGGAGCTGGATTTCGACATCCTCCTTCCCGGGCACGGGGACCCCATACTGGGTGGAGCGGGAAGACGGTTCCGCAGGGCGCTGGAGGAAGGCCTTATATGGCCCCTTAACGGAGCCTGAACCCGGTTTGCCGCCGACCTCCGTTCCACGCGTAGGGGGGGTTCGGCGGGGTAGAAGGCGGTGGTCCGGGAAACTGCGGCTCAAGGAGCGGCTCTCGACCTGCCGCTTTCCGCGCTCCGCCGCCGTTCCAGCCATTCCGCCAGCCGTCCGGTCCTCTCCGGCGGCACGCGGGGCCTCCGCAGGCGCTCGTCAATGAACCCCGCGGTGCGCAGGGCCAGGGCCATGACCGTCAATTGCGGGTTGACCCCCAGGGAGGTGGGCAGCACGCTGGCGTCGGAAATGTAGAGGTTCTCCACCTCCCAGGTCTCGCCGGTGCTCCTGACCACCGACCACTCCGGGTCGCCGCCCATGCAGCAGGTACCCATGGGGTGATAGGCACTGAGGCCGTATATCTCCCCCCGCCGCAGCCGGTGCCTGGACAGCCGATAAAGGTCCCGGGGGGAGGTGAGTTCCTTGTAGCCCGCTATAGGGGTGTAGACCCTCCGGGCTCCGGCGGCGAACCAGATCTCGGCCATGAGGACCAGGGAGCGTTTCAGCCTCTCCAGGTCCGCGGGGCCGAAGCGGTAGAAGACCAGGGGTTGGCGGGCGGAAGGCCCGGCCGCAACGCGCCCCCATGAGTCGTGTTCGCTGATCATGGAGCCGAAAGTCCCGCAGTAGGGGTAAAGCCGCATGGCTTCGGCGTGCCTGCGGCCTCCCCACGGCAGGCTCACGGACATCACCGGCGGCGGGAGGGTCACCCCCTCCAACATGATGCCCTCGGGGGCGAACTCATCCACGTAGGTGCTCTGGGGGATGCCCTTGGGATTCCCGGTCTTCTCGTTGAGCAGGGCCACGGTGCCCCCGCAGGGATGTACGGAGAGGTTCTCGCCCACCCGTCCCGATGAAAGGCAGATGCGGTTGTGTATGAGCAGGGATGGGGTCTGGAGGGCCCCCGCGGCCAGCACCACCACGCGGGCCCAGACCTCCAGCCGGTAACCCTTCCTCTTCCCCCGCTGGTCCAGGAAACGGCCGCGGATCCCCATGGCCTTTCCACCCCGGACCAGTACCTTTTCCGCTCGGCAGCGGGTGTAGACGTCCGCCCCCGCCTTCACGGCGTCAGGGATCCAGGAAACGTTGGCGCTCTGCTTGGCCCCCGAGGGGCATCCGTAGGGACAGACGCCGTATCCCTCGCAGTCCTTGGCGTTGCGGGGTAGAAAACCTCCCGAGTATCCGAGCTTCCGCGCCCCCTCCAGGAAGAGCAGGGCGTTCCTTCCGGCCACCTCGGGGTCGGCCCTCTTCACGAAGAGGTATTCCTCGAGCGCCGCGTAGAGGAGGTTCAACTCCTCCTCGGTGATGTCCCGCAACCCGTATTCCATGTGCCACCGCTTGAGTACGTGCCGGGGAACCCGCAGACAGGTTCCGGAATTCACCGTGGTGGTGCCTCCCACGGTCATGCCCTGGGGGAGGACCACCATGGGCAATCCCAGGGCCACCGTCTGTCCGGCGTCGCGGTAGAGGCGCATGAGGGCGTGGGAGGGACGGAAGTCGAAGTCCTCGCGCCGGAACCAGGCCCCCTCCTCGACAACCACCACCCGGTACCCGGCCTCGGCCAACTCCTTGGCCACCGGGGCCCCTCCCGCACCGGAGCCCACCACCACCACGTCGGCCTCGCGCCGGATGTCCCCGGACACTTCCTCCGGCCGGATGATCACCTGGTCACCTCCCTTTTGAGCGCTTCCTCCCTCAGGGCGCCCACCTCGAAGCCCAGGGCCTCCTGGACCTCGTCCCGGCCGTAGTAGGCCAGGTGCACGGGCATGCTCAGGAGGGTGGGAACCGAGCTGAGGAGCAACACCCGGCTGGAGTACAGGGATTCCAGGAACTCCTCCGCTTCCGGTGGACGCAGGGCGTATATGGAACGGCGGCGGCGCAGCCGGCAGAGGGCCTGAAGGAGCAGGATCATGGCGAAGTAGACGGCGCGGAAGGCCGGCGTCCCGTGGTATATGAAGTCGCGGCAGAAGTCGGCCACCTCGTCAGGGTCGGCGGCCGGCAATTCGTGGCAGGTGATAAGGAGCACGGGAACCAGGCGTTTCATGCGGCGGAAAAAATATTCTCTCATCCTCTCCCGACCCTCCCCATCCATCGCCATATATCTTACCCCAATAACAGGTTATCCGCCCACCTCGAACGGCGGCCGCTCGGCCCGGATACCGACCCGCTGAAACCCCGGGTATCGGCCGCCGTTTTTCTCTTTTCCCGATCCGGATCCGTCGCGCGCCCTTAGTCCCGGGTATTCCCGGGTGACATACCTCCTCCCGGTGCCTACCGGCCGGTGTGGCCAAGCGCCCTGAACGGGTGGAAGGCCGTGCCGGCCTCCTCCACGGCCCGCCTCGACCGGGGAAGTGAGTCGATCACCCGATACATATTGGCGGCGAAGGGATGGGGGAGAAAGGCCCGGCCAGGGTTTCCCGCCCCGGGGTTGTGTTAAAATCAATGGATGTTTTGGGGAGGAGGCGGGCGGGAGGGAAGGGCGGTAAGAGGGGCGCTTGCCGCGCGCCACCCTCCGAGGAGGAGAACGATGAACGAGGCTCCCATCGGCATGTTCGATTCCGGCGTGGGCGGGCTGACCGTCATGCGCGCGGTGATGCGCCGCCTGCCCTGGGAATCCATCATCTACTTCGGCGACAACGCCCGGGGACCGTACGGCCCGCGGGATATTCAGGAGATAAGGAGATTCGCGCTGGAGATCGCCGCTTTCTTGGAGTCCCTGGGGGTGAAGATCATCGTGGTGGCTTGCAACTCGGCCACCTCGGCCGCCCTCCTGGACATCCAGAGGAAGAGCGCCGTTCCGGTCCTGGGAGTGGTGGAGCCCGGGGCGCGGGGAGCGGTACAGGCCACCCGCAACCGGCGCATCGGGGTCATCGGCACCCGGGCCACGGTGCGCAGTGGGGCCTACCGGAGGGCCATCCACGCCCTGGATGCCGGAGCCCATGTCCATTCCCGCGCCTGCCCCACCCTGGTGGATTTCGTGGAGCGGGGGGAGGTGGACGGGCCCCGCGTGGAGGAGGAGGTGCGGCGTTACCTCAACCCCCTCAAGAAGAGGGGGGTGGACACCCTGGTCCTGGGATGCACCCATTATCCCCTCCTCCGGGAGGTCATCGGCCGGGTGATGGGCGAAGGGGTGATGCTGATCAGCTCCGACCAGGAGGTAGCCCGGGAAGTGGAGGAGAACCTCAGTCGCCGGGGGTACCTCCGGGAACCCGGGGTATCTCCCTTTTACCGCTTCATGTGCTCGGGCGATCCGGAGCAGGCCGTCTCCCTGGGGCGTATCTTCCTGGGGCCGGAGGTGGAAAGGGTGGAGAGGATAGAGCTGCCCCTGGGAGGTTGTAGGCCTTGATCCTCACCGTCCTGGGAGCTTCCGGAACCTATCCCCGCCCCGGCGGGGCCTGCAACGGCTTCCTCCTCCGGGAAGGGGAGTATTCCCTGGTCATCGAAATGGGTAACGGTTGCCTCTCCAACCTTCTCCAGGAGGTGGAGCTCACCGGTATCGGGGCGGTGCTCGTCACCCACATGCACATAGACCACTTCGGCGACCTCTACCCCCTCTATTACGCCCTGCGCTTCCATCCCCTGAAACCCTGGGGACTGCGGCTCGTCCTCCCCGCGGGGGGGCTGGATCTCATGGGCCGCATCCTGGGGGCGGAGGCGCGGGAATACCTACCCCGGGTCTTCCGGGAGGAGAGGTTGATTGATGGAAAAGTATACCAGGTAGGGAAAATGACCGTGCGGGCTTTCCCCACCCGCCATCCGGTGGAGGGTTACGCCGTACGGGTGGAGGGCGAGGACTGGAGTCTGGCCTATTCCTCGGATACCTCCCCCACCTTGGCCCTCGAGGAGGCGGCGCGGGACGTCGATCTCTTCATCTGCGAGGCCACCTTGCCCGATGCCTACCGCGAGGAAGCCTCCCACGGGCATCTCACCTCACGCCAGGCGGGCGAGGCGGCGCGCAGGGCGGGGGCCCGCAGGCTCCTTTTGACCCATATCTGGCCCACCTTCGATCCGGAGCAGGTACTAGCTGAGGCCGCGGAGGCCTTCGGCGGGGAGGTGGAGCTGGCCCGGGAGGGGATGCACGTCCGGCTGGGGGGCGAGGGGGATGGTTAGGAAGGACGGAAGGCGTCCCGACCAGCTGCGCCCCATGCGTATAGTCCGCGGCTACATAGCCCACGCGGAGGGTTCCGCCCTGGTGGAGATGGGGAACACCAGGGTGGTGTGCACGGCCACCCTGGAGTTCAAGGTCCCCCAATTCCTGCGGGGTTCGGGGAGAGGATGGATCACCGCCGAGTACGGCATGCTGCCCCGTTCCACCCGGGAGAGGATGAGCCGGGAATCGGTAGTGGGAAGGCAGGGCGGGCGCACCCTGGAGATCCAGCGCCTCATCGGCCGCTCCCTGCGGGCGGTGACGGACATGGAGGCCCTGGACGAGTTCACCATATGGTTGGACTGCGACGTCATCCAGGCCGACGGGGGCACGCGGACCGCGGCCATCAACGGCGCTTACGTGGCCCTCTACGAGGCCTTCCGGCGCCTGGTGGACGAGGGGAGGTTGAAGGAGATCCCCCTCGCCGATGCCGTGGCCGCGGCCAGCGTGGGGATAGTGGAGGGAGTTCCCCTCCTGGATTTGGATTTCGACGAGGATGCCTCCGCCGAGGTGGACATGAATGTGGTCATGACCGGAAAGGGGGACCTGGTGGAGATACAGGGCACGGCGGAGAAAAGGCCCTTCACGCGGAGCGAGCTGGAGGATCTCCTGGAGCTGGCCCACGCGGGCATCGGGAAAATCCTCCGCCTGCAGCGCACCGTCCTCTTCTCCGACAGCCGGGAGGCGACCCTGGAGGACGTGGAGTGAAGGAGATCCGCCTGGCCTTGGCCACCCGGAACCGGGGGAAGGTAAGGGAGATACGGGAGGCGCTCAGGGAGCTGCCCCTTCAGCTCCTGACCAGCGAGGACTTCCCGGAATGGCCCGTCCCGGAGGAGAAGGGGAGCACCTTCGAGGAAAACGCCCTGGAGAAGGCGGAGAGCCTGGCGCGGTTCTCGGGGATGCCCTCCCTGGCCGACGATTCCGGACTGGAGGTGGAAGCCCTGGGCGGGGCGCCCGGCGTTTCCAGCGCCCACTACGCGGGAAGGCACGGAGACGACGCCGCCAACATCGCCCGCCTGCTTGAAGAGATGGAAGGAATTACCGGCGAGGGACGGCGGGCGCGTTTCGTGTGCGTCCTGGCCCTGGCGGGACCCAGGGGGGAGAAGCTGTTGGTGAGGGAGGCCTGCGAGGGCCGCATCGCCGAGGAGCCCAGGGGGGAAGGGGGGTTCGGCTACGACCCGGTATTCGTGCCCCGGGGATCGTCCCTCACCATGGCCGAGCTGGACCTGGAGGAGAAGAACTCCTTGAGCCACCGGGGAAGGGCCCTGCGGCGCCTGCGCGAACTGCTGGAGAAGGGAGAACCTGACTGGCTTTTTTCCTCCCCCGAGTAGCCCCCGCTCCTTTCCGCCGTCGAAGAGGTGCTTCGGGTAAGCCCGAAAGGGAAACCGTTCCTCCCCGTGACCCCGCGAAAAGGCGCGGGACCGGTTCCGCCGCGAGGAGAGCCCGGTCTCGGTACTCCTGGCTCGGCCTGATGACCAGGCAACCGGGGCGGGACCGGCTTCGCCGCCCCGCTTTAAGCGGAAGCCGGTTCCACAGGTAGAGAGGGGTGGGGTTTGGCCTCGGGGGATCGGCGCCGTCCTTGCGGGAGATTCGGGGAGACGGGGATACGGATCACGGGACTTGGCGCGGCGGGGGAAGGGATCCGGCAAAAAAATGGAGCGGGAGACGGGCCTCGAACCCGCGACCTAGAGCTTGGAAGGCTCTCGCTCTTCCACCTGAGCTACTCCCGCCCGACTTTCGCCGGAGTTTCCCGGCCAGAGTAATTTTAGCACAACCGGGGGGCGCGGTGAGGCGTCGTCGGGGGAGGCTTTCTTGGGGACGGAAGGAGCCGGAAAACGCCCTTTCGGCTTGGTGAAAAGAAAAGGTGGTCGATGGTGGAAGGCGGCCCTTCGGGAGGGTTAAATGGAGCGCTCGCCTTCGTCTCCGGGAAGGGATGACGCATCGTCCCGCAAGGAGCCTAAGGGGTGAAAAAAGATCGGTGGACCGCCCCGCCATCCCGGCGGAAGAGCAAGGGGATCCGGGACCGGGGGCGATTCATCTCGCCGGCCGAGCTTATGCGCGGTGGCGGATGTTGCTATAATCAACCCGTCGGGGTGTGGCGCAGCTTGGTCAGCGCGCATGCTTTGGGAGCATGAGGTCGGCGGTTCAAATCCGCCCACCCCGACCAGATTTTACCAGGCGGTTTACCCAAGGCCTGAAGGGAGGAAGGAAGCGTGCCGGCGGGATCCCCGCCGGCTGAAAGGCGAAAGGGGTAAGGGATGTCGGTGGAAAGGGGCTGGTTCATTCCCACCCTCCAGTTCGGTCCGGAGGATGTCTTCCTGGTGGAGGACTGGGAGAGCACCCCGGCGGGACCCTACCGGGCGGTTTTCCATTTCACCCCCGACGATCGCCGCACCCTCTACGTGAGTGGGGAGGAGGGAAGGGACCTGGTGTCCACCATCCACCGCTTCGACCGCACGGTGGTCACCCCCGTGGCCTCCCGCCGCGAGGGAGGGCGCTGGGTGATCGAGGTGGACACGGACCGGGAGGGCGAGTTGAGGATGGAGGTGGAATACGGGGAGACGCTGCCCCTTAGGGCGGTCAACCGCGTGGCCCCGCATATCCCCGAGGCCGTAGCCCGCAACCCGCTTTACTGCCGCCTGCTCCCCCGCCTCTCCGCCCCCCTGCTGGGCACCGATCCCGGGCAGAGGATCGCCGGGGTGACGGAGATGGGAAGGAAGGTCCGTTTCCGGCTCCACCGCGTATACAAGGTCACCGCGGCCCGGTGCACCTGGGGCGGCCGCGACTTGGGGCCGCTCGGCGATTGCCGCTACCGGCACGACATGGGCGATTTCCGGCCCACCAGCAAGGCCGTGGTCAGCTACCTGGAACTGCACCTGGAATGAGGTACTGAAGGAGAAGTGCCCGGGCAACAAGGCGCCGGGCCCCGTTCGAGAGCCCCTGATATGGCCGGACCGTACCGCGAGGACCTGGAGAACATATTCCATTACGTGGGCCTGGTCCTCCTGGCCCTGGGCCTGTGCATGGCCGTCCCCATGGCCGTTTCGCTGGTGGCCGGGGAATGGTGCAGCGCCCTGGACCTCTTCATCTCCCTGTGTGCCACCGTGGGGGCCGGAAACCTGCTCTTCTTCGGCCTGCGCCCCAAGGGCCGGATCACCTGGAACCAGGGCCTGGTCATCGTGGCCCTTTCCTGGCTGGCGGCCATGCTCTTTTCCGCCCTCCCCCTTTACCTGAACGGCCATTACGCCTCCTATCTCGATGCCTGCTTCGAGTCCATGTCCGGGCTGGCCACCACCGGGCTCACCCTGGTCCACGACCTGGACCACATGGCCTACGGGATGAATCTTTGGCGGCATTTGATCATGTTCCTGGGCGGGCAGGGCATCGTGGTCCTGGTGGTCTCCTATTTCATGGCCGGATCCGGCGTGGCGGCTCAGCTCTACGTGGGAGAGGGAAGGGAAAGCATCCTGCCCAACGTGGTGGAGAGCTCCCGTTTCATCTGGAGGGTGAGCCTCGCCTACCTGGCGGCGGGGACCCTGTCCCTGGGGATCTGCCTCATCCTGGAGGGCATGGCGCCGGTGCGTTCCTTCTTCCACGCCGCCTGCCTGTTCATGGCCGGTTTCGACACCGGCGGGTTCACCCCCCAAGCCCAGAGCGTGTTCTACTATCACAGCCTGCCTGTGGAGCTCATAACCATGGCCTTCATGGTCCTGGGGATGCTCAACTTCTCCCTCCAGTACGAGGTTTGGAGGGGCAAGGCCGGCGAACTGTGGCGGAATATCGAGACCCGGACCCTGACCCTCACCCTCCTGCTCACCCTGGGCCTGGTGCTGGCGGGGCTCACCCTGGCCGGGACCTTCTCCGGGTTCGCCTCCGACCTCCGGCGGGGAGCCTACCAGCTGGTCTCCGGGCACAGCGGCACCGGTTTCATGACCGTCTACGGGCCGCAGATGGGCGCGCGGTGGGGGGACCTGGCCCTTTTCGCCCTCATCGCCGCCATGGGGCTGGGGGGTTGTTCGTGTTCCACCTCCGGGGCGGTCAAAGCCATACGCGTGGGGATGATCGCCAAGGACGTCAAGAGGAGGGTCCGCAAAACCCTTTCGCCTTCCTCGGCCGTGGTCCTGGAGCGCTTCCATCACATACGGGATTACACCCTCACCGAGGAGATGGTTTCCACGGCCTTCCTGGTCACCCTTCTTTACCTCGGGTTGTACCTGCTGGGGACCGTGGTGGGCCTCTTCTACGGATACGGCCTGACGGCCTCGGCCTTCGAATCGGTCTCCGCGGCGGGCAACGTGGGCCTCACCACCGGGGTCACCTCCTGGACCATGCCCACCCTGCTCAAGGTGACCTACATCTTCGAGATGTGGGCGGGGAGGCTGGAGGTGTTGGCGGTCCTGTCCATGTTCGTTTTCCTGTTGGGTCTGGGGAGGAGGCGATGAAAAGGAAGACCTGCCTTTACCCGTTGCTGGCTGCGTGCCTCTTTTTCTGCCTGTTCCTCGACTGCTCGAGCGCCCTGGCCGACGGGCTGGAGGTGGTGGGAAGCGGGACCCTCCTCCGGGAATGGGAGAAATACGACGGCCGGGAGGTGGTCTTCCGGGGCGAGGCGGTGGGCGACGTGATGGTGCGGGGGGGTTACGCCTGGGTGGCGGTGAACGACGACCACTACAGCCTCAACGCCCTGCACGAGACGGGGGAGCTGCGGGGCGGGAACAGCGGCATCGGAATATGGTTGCCGGCCTCGGAGGCGGAGAAGATAACCCGCCTGGGAAGGCACGGGAGCGTGGGCGATTACGTGGAGGTGGTGGGGGTTTTTCACGCCGATTGCCGGGAGCACGGCGGCGATTTCGACATTCATGCCCGTTCCCTCACCGTGCTCGAGCCGGGAAGGGAGCTGCACCAGGCACCGGGAGCCGGAAAGTGGCCGGCGGCGCTGGCTTCCCTGGCCTTCCTGGGGATAAGTCTCATACCGCTCTTGAAGAGGAGAGCCCAGGAGAAGCGCAGCGCGCGCTCCCTCCTGCGCCGATCGGGATGGGATTGAGGCCTTCCCGCGGACCGGCTTGGCCCGGGGAAATCACCCCGCCGGGAACGCATCGGGATCGGCGAACCGGCACCGTTCGCGCCGGCCCCCGAAGTCGATGGCCGCCCGAAGCGGGTACCCGGGGACGGCCGCCGGTCGTGGAAGAAAAAATGGGGTGAGGGACGGGACTCGAACCCGCGACCTCTGGGGCCACAACCCAGTGCTCTGCCGATTGAGCTACCCCCACCACTGAACTCTGGCACGCCTGGGAGGACTCGAACCTCCAACCCACGGATTAGAAGTCCGTTGCTCTATCCGTTGAGCTACAGGCGCGTGTTTTCAATGAGCAGTTGTTATTATAGCAACGCCGTCCCATTAACGCACCGCCTCACCGGCATAGCCCCCCTTTCTTTCGCCGGGGCGGGCCCGCTTTTCCGGAAATAGGGGGACCTTCTTTTTTTCTGCACCCGGGACGGGCCGCGGTGCCCGGAGGACGATGGGCGGCATCCGTATGGCGGCCTACGCCCTCTTCCTGGCGGATCCCTTGAAGTATCTGGAAAACGCCGTCCGCTCCCCTTATCCCGGGCAGGAACCGCCTTTACCCCGTGGGGGTCCGCCCTTGTAGCGGGGAGGTGCCGGAGACCGCCTTCCGCCTGATGGGGGTGTTTGTTGTCAGGCTCCTGCGCATGTAGTAGCATATTTTACGCCCCCGAAGACGGGCGAGAGTGGCGGAATCGGCAGACGCGCTGGACTTAGGATCCAGTGGTTCAAACCGTGGGGGTTCGAATCCCCCCTCTCGCACCATCCTTCCCTGCCCCCATGAGGGGAGTGGGATTTTTTTCCACCGGAACGCGGGGTTCGGAGACCCGGTGCACGTCTTTGTCCGGACGCGGACCATGAAGAGGAAGGAGCGTTGGAAAGGTGACCGTGAAAGCCGAGATGGAGGAAGTGGAGAAGAACAAGGTGCGCATCAAGGTGGAGGTGCCCGCCGAGGAGGTGAGCAGGGCCATCGACCGCGCCTTTCGCGATATCGCACGCGAGGTCTTCGTGCCCGGTTTCCGCCGGGGGAGGGTGCCTCGCCGCGTGCTGCAGGCCAGGCTGGGCATGGAGCCGGTGTACGAGGAGGTCAAGCAGTCCAACCTCCCCGATTATTACCGGGAGGCCCTGGAGCAGCTGGACCTGGAGCCCATCGCCGAGCCGGAGATCGACCTGGAAGAGATAGAGATAGAGGAGGGAAAGCCCCTATCCTTCCAGGCGGTGGTGGAGGTGAAGCCCCGCGTGGAGCTCACCGGCTACAAGGGCGTGGTGGTGGAGCGGCCCGAGGAAGAGGTCACCGAGGAGGAGGTACAACGGGCCCTGGACAACCTGAGGGAGAGGTTCGCCCAGCTGGAGGTGGCCTCGGGAAAGACTTTGTCCGACGGGGACTACGCCCTCATCGATTTTGAGGGCACGGTGAACGGGCAGCCCTTCGAGGGGGGTTCGGCCAAGGACTTCATGCTGGAAGTGGGGTCGGAGAACATCTGGCCGGAGTTCAACCAGGAACTGCGCGGCAAGCGCAAGGGGGACATCCTGGACGTCAAGGTGAAGATGCCGGAGCAGTTCCCCGACCCGGAGATGGCCGGCAAGATCGCCAGCTTCAAGGTCCTGGTCAAGGAGGTCAAGGTCAAGAAGCTCCCCGAGGCCGATGACGACTTCGCCAAGGAGGCCAGCAAGTTCGACACCATCCAGGAGCTCAAGGAGGATATCCGCGGGCGCCTGCAGGAGATGAAGAGCGAGAGGGCCAGGGAGTCCGTGAGGCTGCAGGTCCTGCGAAAGCTGGCCGACGGGCTGGAGGTGGAGGTTCCCCGCCGCATGGTGGATGAGTATGTCCAGCGCCGCCGCCGGGACCTGGAGGCGCGGCTGGCCACCCGGGGTATAGCCCTGGAGAGCTACCTCAAGGCGGTGAACTACACCGAGAAGCGCATGGAGGAGGAGTTCGGCGAGGAGGCGGAGCGCCTCATCCGCAACGAGTTGGTGCTGGACGCGGTGGTCCGGGCGGAGGGCCTGGAGGTCAGCGACGAGGAGCTGGAGAAGGAGATCGAGCGCCGGGCGGATATGCTGGGCCTCAAACCGGAGACCCTGCGCTCGGCCATCCAGGAGAGGGAGGGCCTGGAGGACCTCCGGGTGGACCTTCTGCGGGACAAGGCCCTTAGGTTGCTGGGGGAGCACGCCGTCTTCGCCGACGAGGGGGAGGGGCAGTCGCCCGCCCAAACCGGATCCGCTGATCACGGAGAGGAGGAAGAGGGAGGCGAGGCATCCGCCTCCGCCGGGGCCGGCGCCTCGGGAGGGGAGGGCGAGGAGGCCACACCGCGGGAGTGAAGGAAGAACCCGTCCGAGGGTTCACGGCCCGGTTTCCGGAAGTTCCCGCCGAATGGGGGAAGAAAGATTCCGCGAAGGCGGGGGGTCCTCTTCGCTGGATGTCGCTGGCCCCGGCGGCGAACCTTTTTCAGCGGGGCGACCTGGGGCAGGCCCGGGCGGAGGCGGGGACGGGCTCCGGGCGGGGCGGGAGCGATTGCCATCCGAAGCCAGACCGGGGATCCGGTGCCCTTCTCGCCCGCGCGGGCGGGTTGGCCGCCAAGTGGCGGTAAGGGCAGGAGCGAGGGCCCGGAGCCGGGCGGCGGTCGGTGACGGGTGGGCTGCGGGAAGGGGATGAGGCCGGATGCCTTCGGGTATAATAATCCTGGAAATAAAGCGTTCCCGCCGGAGGGAGGAAGAGACGGACAATGAAAAAGCGAGGTCGAGAAGAGATGGCCACCAGCCTGATACCCATAGTCATCGAGCAGACCAGCCGGGGGGAGAGGTCCTTCGACATCTACTCCCGGTTGCTCAAGGACCGCATCATCTTCTTGGGAACGGAGATAGACGACCACGTGGCCAACGTGGTCATGGCCCAGCTCCTGCACCTGGAGTCCGAGGACCCGGAAAAGGACATCCACCTGTACATCAACAGCCCGGGTGGCATAGTGACCTCTACCCTGGCCATCTACGACACCATGCAATACGTCAAGGCCGACGTGTCCACCATCTGCATCGGGCAGGCCGCTTCCGGGGCGGCCCTGCTCCTGGCCGCCGGGGCCAAGGGCAAACGTTTCGCCCTTCCCCACTCGAGGGTCCTCCTGCACCAGCCGGCGGGCGGGGCCAGCGGGCAGGCGGTGGACATCGACATACATGCCCGGGAGATACTCCGCTTGCGGGACCTCCTGGACAACATCCTGGCCAAGCACACCGGCCAACCGCTGGAGAAGATCCGGGCGGACACCGACCGGGACTTCATCATGACCGCTTACGAGGCCAAGGAGTACGGGGTCATCGACGCGGTCATCGAGCGCAAGGAAGAGGAGGACTCCAAGTCCAAGTGACGGCCCTAACCCCGGGGCCGCGGGTTGGCGAGGGGGATCGAAGCCAGGGGGTCTCGGGTGCGGGGCCGAGGAGCGGTGGCTCCAAAAGAGGTTCAGGGTTTCGTGCCCCGGGGAGCGTGCGGGGAGACGACCATACGGCCGAGCTCCTATCCATCGGAAGAAGGATGTGGGGGGGAGCCCCGTGGCGGCCAATGGGGTAGGAGGCCTACGCTGTCCGGGGCGGCTTCATGAGGCCGGGCGGAGCCGGTATGGGTAAACGCTCTCCGGGGGGTCCGGAGCAGGGGTTAAGGAAAGCGGGCCGGAAGGCGATATAGTAGGCGATGCGTGGACGGGAACCCCGTCCTTGAGGATAAGGTCCGGGAGGAAGTGGTTACATGGCCAAGTTCGGAGAGGGTGGCGATCTCCTGAAGTGCTCTTTCTGCGGAAAGAGCCAGCGGCAGGTGAAAAAGCTCATCGCCGGGCCCGGGGTGTACATCTGCGACGAGTGCATCGACCTGTGCAACGAGATCATTGAGGAGGAGCTGGCGGAGACCCCCGAGCTGCGCCTGGAGGAGCTGCCCAAGCCGGCGGAGATCTACACCTTCCTCAACGATTACGTCATCGGCCAGGAGAAGGCCAAGAAGATCCTCTCCGTGGCCGTCTACAACCACTACAAGCGCATCCAGGTGGGGGCCTATTCCGGGGATGACGTGGAGCTGCAGAAGAGCAACATCATCCTCATCGGCCCCACGGGATGCGGGAAGACCCTCCTGGCCCAGACCCTGGCCCGGGTGCTCAACGTGCCCTTCTGCATCGCCGACGCCACCACCCTCACCGAGGCCGGGTACGTGGGGGAGGACGTGGAGAACATACTCCTCAAGCTCATCCAGGCCGCGGACTACGACGTCAAGCGGGCCGAGACGGGCATCATTTACATCGACGAGATAGACAAGATCGCCCGCAAGTCGGAAAACCCCTCCATCACCCGCGACGTCTCCGGGGAAGGGGTACAGCAGGCCCTGCTCAAGATACTGGAAGGCACGGTGGCCAGCGTGCCCCCCCAGGGGGGACGCAAGCACCCCCACCAGGAGTTCATCCAGATCGACACCACCAACATCCTCTTCATCTGCGGAGGGGCCTTCGCCGGCCTGGAGAAGATCGTGGAGAACCGCATCGGCAAGAAGGGGGTAGGCTTCGGGGCCGACCTGCGCAAGCGGGAGGAGAAGGACATCGGGGAGATCCTGGAGCAGGTCATGCCCGAGGACCTCCTCAAGTTCGGCCTCATCCCCGAGTTCGTGGGGCGCCTGCCGGTCATCGCCGCCTTCCACGGGCTCTCCGAGGACGACCTCATCCGCATCCTCACCGAGCCCAAGAACGCCTTGGTCAAGCAGTACAAGAAGTTCTTCGAGTTCGACGGGGTGGAGCTGCGCTTCACCGAGGGGGCCCTACGCGCCGTGGCCCGCAAGGCTATGCAGCGTAATACCGGTGCCCGGGGCCTGCGGGCCATCCTGGAGGAATGCCTCCTGGACGTAATGTACGAGCTTCCCTCGCGCAACGACATAATCCGCTGCGTGGTTACCAAGGACACCATCGAGAGGGGCACCGAGCCCACTCTGGTGACCACCGCCGGGGAGTACAAGGACGAGGAGAGCGCCTGATCCACCCGCCCGTTCCCGCCGCGCGGCATTCCACCCACACCGGGACCCGGTTTGCGGCTTTCCCCTCCTCAAGCGTTCCGAGGGAGGGGATAGGGCCGCCCGGCGGTCCTGGGCTTGAGCTTCAGGTTGCGGGTGGGAAAATCCTTCCACCGCCCTCTTGGGGTGAGCGCGGCGCTCCAGGCCCTGCAACCCCTCGGTGGGGCCGACGCCTCAGGAACCGGCGCGATGCTTGCCGATGAAACGCGCGGCGCGCAGCAGGGGGTTGGAACGGAGCTCCTCCAGGGCCTCCCGGATGTCCTCCGCCGATTCCCTTGCCCCGTCCAGGCTCTCCAGGATGGAGCCGGCGCGGCGCTCCAGGCCCTGCAACCCCTCCGAGAGGCGGGCCCCCGTCTCGGTGAGGGAAGCGGCCCATGCCCGGTAGTCGTCCAGGGCGGCGCTCAAGGCGCGGTAGACGTGAAGGGCCGAGCGCGCCAGGATGACCAGGTCCAGCAGACCCGTCGCCAGGGCCGCCAGGAACAACACCAGCGCCGCCTTGCCCATGATGCGCTTGCCTTTCCTCGTCGGGGCCGGGAGAAACCCGGTCGGGCGGGGAGAAAGCCGCTCTCCTGCTTCTTCCAGGCCCTCCCGTCGCCGCTTTTCCCTCCCGCAAGAGGGCTTAAACAAGAGCCTTCATGCGGAGGGCGGTTATAGAGGGATCGAATCCCGCCCCCCCATCTCCACGCAGGACGGACCACGAAAAGATTACCCCGCCCTCCTCCCGGCTTCAAGTTCCTCGGCCCTTTCCAAGCCCAGCCCCGCGGGCCGGGCACCGTGGACCCCGCCGCTTGGGGGCCGAAGACCCTGACCAAAGGCGTTCCCTTGCATATATAATGTCTCATATCGCCCGAGGAGCCCGGGTGGGAGGCGCCCGGGGATTCCGACCCGCATATCGGCGGGAGGGTGCCCCCGTCGAGCGGCGGGTTTTGGGTACTGGACGGAGAAAGGTAAGGGATCGGTACCGGAGGTGAGCGGAGGGTTGTCCGAAAGCAGGGCCGGCGATTTGGAGGTGGACATCCCCAAGGCTTATGAGCCGTCTCGGGTGGAGGGCAAGTGGTATTCCTTCTGGGAAGAACGCCGCTATTTCCACGCCCGACCCAACCCGGAAAAGGAACCCTTCACCATCGTCATCCCTCCGCCCAACGTCACCGGCTCCCTCCACCTGGGGCATGCCCTGAACAATTCCCTCCAGGACTTCATCATCCGCCGCAAGCGCATGCAGGGCTACGAGACCCTGTGGCTCCCGGGCACGGACCACGCGGGTATCGCCACCCACGCCGTGGTGGAGCGCCTCCTGGCCGAGGAGGGGAAGACGCGGTGGGAGATAGGGCGGGAAGCCTTCCTGGAGAGGGTCTGGCAATGGGTGGAGAAATACGGGGGGACCATCATCCAGCAGCTCAAGAGCCTGGGGTGCTCCTGCGATTGGGACAGGACGCGCTTCACCATGGATGAGGGCTGTTCACGGGCCGTGCGCGAGGTCTTCGTGCGCCTCTATGAGGAAGGCCTCATCTACCAGGGATACTACATCGTCAACTGGTGTCCCCGCTGCCTCACCGCCATCTCGGATATCGAGGTGGAGCACGAGGAGGTGGAGGGAAAGCTGTGGTACATCCGCTACGATCTCAAGGATTCCGACGAGTATTTCTACGTGGCCACCACCCGGCCGGAGACCATGCTGGGGGATACGGGGGTGGCGGTGAACCCCCGCGATCACCGTTACCGTCACCTGGTGGGGAGGACGGCCGTCCTTCCCCTCCTGGGCCGGGAACTGCCCATCATAGCCGATGATTACGTGGATCCCGAGTTCGGCACCGGGATCGTCAAGGTCACCCCGGCACACGACCCCAACGACTTCGAGATGGGAAAGCGCCACGGGCTCCCGGAGATCAACATCTTCACCCCCGAAGCCCGCGTGAACGAGAACGGGGGGCCCTATGCCGGGTTGGACCGCTACGAAGCCCGCAACGCGGTGGTGCGCGACCTGGAATCCATGCACTACGTGCAGAAGGTGGAGCCCCACCTGCATGCCGTGGGGCACTGTTACCGCTGCCACACGGTCATCGAGCCTTACCTCTCCAAGCAGTGGTTCGTGAGCACGAAAACCCTGGCCGAGCCGGCCATAAGGGCCGTGGAGGAGGGGCGGACGCGCTTCATCCCCGAGCGCTGGGAGAAGGTGTACTTCGACTGGATGTACAACATCCGTGACTGGTGCATCTCCCGCCAGCTCTGGTGGGGGCACCGCATCCCCGCCTGGTATTGCCGGGAGTGCGGGAGGGTCATCGTGGCCCGCAAGGACCCGGACCGCTGCCCCTGCGGAGGGGAGGTGGAACAGGACCCGGACGTCCTGGACACCTGGTTCTCCTCCGGGCTGTGGCCCTTTTCCACCCTGGGGTGGCCGGAGGATAACCCGGACCTGCGCTACTTCTACCCCACCTCGGTGCTGGTCACCGCCTTCGACATCATCTTCTTCTGGGTGGCGCGCATGATGATGTCCGGCCTGCACTTCATGGGCGAGGTGCCCTTCCGCGAGGTCTTCGTCACCGCCTTAATCCGGGACGAGTCGGGGAAGAAGATGAGCAAATCCTCGGGGAACGTCATCGACCCCCTGGACATCATCGAGCGCTACGGAGCGGATGCCCTGCGCTTCACCCTGGGGCACATCGCCGTCCCCGGCAGGGATGTTTTCCTTTCCGAGGAGCGCATAGCCGGAAGTCGCCATTTCTGCAACAAGATATGGAACGCTTCCCGCTTCGTGCTCATGAACCTGGGTGATTTCCGCCCCGGGGAGGCGGGTGAGGAGGAGTTGCGGCTGACCCTGGCCGATCGATGGATACTCTCCCGCCTGGCCGGACTCGTCGAGACCCTGGACCATCACTTCGACCACTACAACTTCAGCGAGGCCTGCCGGGCGTTGTACGAGTTCTTCTGGAGCGACTTCTGCGACTGGTACGTGGAGCTCTCCAAGCTCCGGCTCTACGGGGATGACGAGGAAGGGAAGCGCACCGCCCGTTACGTCTTGTGGACGGTGCTGGAGCAGGCCCTGCGCCTCCTGCACCCCTTCATGCCCTTCATAACCGAGGAGATCTGGCAGCGATTGCCCCACGAGGGGGAGTCCATCGTGGTCGCCCCCTGGCCGGTTCCCCGCAGGGAACACCTGGATCCGGCGGCGGAGGAGGAGATGTCCGTCCTGCAGGAGGTCATCACCTGCCTGCGGCGCCTGCGCTCGGAGATGGGGGTGCGCCCCAACGCCAAGGTGGAGGCCCTGCTGGTCCCCCTGGTGGAGGGGAGGAAGGAGCTCCTCCTGGAGCACGAGGAATACGTGACCTCCCAGGCCCGCCTCTCCTCCATGCGGGTGGTGGAGGCCGTGGAGGACCCCACCTCCTACGCCCGGGGCTTGGCCGCGGGGGTGGAGGCCTTCATCCCCCTGCGGGGGGAGGCCTTCCGGGAGGAGGCGGAGCGCATCCGGAAAGAGATCGCCCGCTTGGAGGAGGAAGCCGGGCGCCACCAGGCCAAGCTGTCCAACGACCAGTTCCTGAGCAAGGCCCCGGCCGAGGTGGTGCAGAAGGAGCGGCGCAAGCTGGCCGACGTGCGCCTCAAGTTGGAAAAACTCCGCGAGCAGCTCCGCCTGCTCGAATGAAGGGGGTCAGGCCTTGGAGCGTGTCGGGCCGGGAGAGCACGAGGCATGATCCTTGGGGATCCCGGTCCCCGCTCCACATGCCGAGGGCCGGGCACTGGTTGAACATGGCAAGATGAATTGGGCAAGATTGCGTAGATAAGAAGGCGAAAACCCGCGTGGGGCAGGGGAACGCGGTACTTGATCCCGGGGATCGCGGTCCCCGCTCCACATGCCGAGGGCCGAGCGCTCAATGGACTTTAAGGAAGCGGAGGAGTACCTGGATCGGCGGGCGAGGTTCGGCATCAAGCCGGGCCTGGAACGCATAAGGCTGCTCCTTTCCAAGCTGGACCACCCGCAGTCGGCGTTTCCCTCCATCCACATAACCGGGACCAACGGCAAGACCTCCACGGCGCGCATGGCCGCCTCCATCCTTCAAGTGGGGGGCAGGAAGGTGGGTAGATACACTTCCCCCCACCTGCAGAGCGTGACCGAGCGCATCTGCGTGGACGGGCGCCCGGTGACGGAGCGGGAGTTCGCCTCCCTCCTGGAGAGGGTGATCCCCGCCGTGGAAGAGACGGACGCCCAGACCGGCGATCCCCTGACCTACTTCGAGGTGACCACGGCCATGGCCTTTCTGCACTTCGCCCGCCGCAAGGTGGACCTGGGAGTCATCGAGGTGGGGCTGGGGGGAAGGTTGGACGCCACCAACCTGGTGAGGTCCCCGGTGCAGGTGATCACCGGGGTGGCCTTCGATCACATGGCGGAACTGGGGGACACCCTGGAGAAGATCGCCATGGAGAAAGCGGGCATCGTCAAGGAGGGGAGCACGGTGATCTCCGCGGTGGCCCATCCGGGGGCCCTGGAGGTGGTGGCCGCCGCTTGCGCGGATAAGGGGAGCGAGTTGAAGCTTTATGGAAGGGATTTCCAGTTACTCTATCACCTGACCTACGGGGTGGACACGGAAAAGATAGGGCAGGCGCTGGGGATAAGGGGCCTGCTGCGGGAATACGCCGACCTTTTCCTCCCCTTGCTGGGAAAACACCAGGGAATCAATGCCGCCTGCGCCGTGGCCGCCTGCGAGGCTTTCGCCGCGTCTCCGGCGGCGCTTTCCCTGGACGAGGTGGCGGCGGGACTGCGCCGGGTAACCTCTCCGGGCAGGCTGGAGGTAGTCTCCCTCCACCCCCTGGTCCTGCTGGACGGGGCCCACAACCCGAGCGGGGCCGTCAGGCTGGCCCAGGTAATCCGCGACGACCTGGATTTCGAGAGGCTGGTACTGGTTCTGGGCATCCTGGAGGACAAGGACATGGGGCGGATGCTGAAGATACTTCTCCCCCTGGCGGATACCGTGGTCTTCACCCAGAGCCGGGAGGAGAGGGCCGCTCCCGCCAGGAAGCTGGCCCGCATGGCCCGGGAGATGGGGTACGACGGGGTGGTGGTGGAGGACATAGGCGAGGCGGTGAGATTCGCCCGCACCCTGGCCTCGGTGACGGACATGGTCTGCGTCACCGGTTCCCTGTACACGGTGGGGGAGGCCCGCGACGCCCTGGGACTCCCCCCGGGATGAGGGACGGACTTTTCGCTGACAAGGTAGCCGTTCCGGAGCAAGAACCACTGGGACCAAGCCTTCTGGAAGCCGGTATGTCGTAGCCGTTTTCAGCGGGTGAAAAAACCATTATTGGGCTTGACGGAGTCATGCCTTTCGGAGGGCGGTACGCCGTGGCCCTCTTTAGCGGGGTGGCCGTACTTGCCCACTTCCCTTCCCTTCCCCTTGAAGACCCGGTAATATAACTGCCGGCGCGCGCCGGCTTCCCCCGTGGGCCCGTGGCGGGGAAGCAGCGGTGCGAGCCGAGGGAGGTCGGCGTAAAGCGCAAGCAAGGCGGAAGCGGAGGAAGGAAGCGACATGGCCGTGGAGAGAACGCTGGTACTGGTCAAACCCGATGGCGTGGAGAGGGGCTTGGTGGGAGAGGTCATCTCCCGCTTCGAAAGGCTGGGCATGCGCATCGTGGCCATGCGCTTGCTCCGGGTGGACGAGGACCTGGCCTCGAGGCATTACGCGGAGCACGCAGGCAAACCCTTCTACCCGGAGCTGGTGGCCTTCATAACCTCCGGGGACGTGGTGGCCATGGTCCTGGAGGGTGAAGAGGCCATAGGGCTGGTGCGCAAGGTCATGGGCCCCACCAATCCGGTGGATGCCCCGCCGGGTACCATCCGGGGCGATTACGGGGTGGAGATCACCCGCAACCTCGTCCACGGCTCGGATGGCCCGGAGAGCGCCGCCCGCGAGATAGGCCTCTTCTTCCCGGAATTGGACTGACCGCGCGGACCAGGCAGGTCGATCTTCTCCCGCGGAGGGGCCCTGGGGGTTGGCCCGGACCGCTTTCCGCCGTTTTTTCCCCGGCGGATGCGGGGAAGGGGGATTTGGAGATGGACGGGTTACGTTCACCAACGGGGCTTTTCCGGTGATCCCCGTGTCTCGTCCGGGGATGGAGGAACCACCCCCTGTCCGATCCCGTCATTAGGCTTGGAGCTCAAGAGACCGTGCCCGGTGCACCGAACCCGCTCCCCGTGGACGGCGGGGAAGGAGAACCGTGCCCTTGTGATAAAATTATGGACATGATGAGCGCGATGCGAAGCGGCCTTCGGGCCGTTAAAAATATGCCGGAAAGGTGAGTGCCATGTTTTCCTCGTGGGAAATGCTGGGAAGGGACATGGCCATCGACCTGGGGACGGCCAACACCCTGGTGTATGTCAGGGGGAAGGGCATCGTCCTCAACGAACCCTCGGTGGTGGCCATCAACACCTCCAACGGGGCCATCCTGGCCGTGGGCGCGGAGGCCAAGCGCATGATCGGGCGCACTCCTGGACACATCGTGGCCGTCAGGCCCCTTAAGGACGGGGTTATCGCCGACTTCGACGTCACGGAGAAGATGCTGCGCTACTTCATCCAGAAGGTGCACAAGAGGCGCCTCTTCGCCCGCCCCCGCGTGGTGGTCTGCGTCCCCTCGGGAACCACGGGTGTGGAGCAACGGGCGGTGGAGGAGGCCTGCATCCAGGCGGGAGCCCGCGCGGCCTATATAATCGAGGAGCCCATGGCCGCGGCCATCGGGGCCGGCCTGCCCATCCACGAACCCACCGGCAACATGGTGGTGGATATCGGCGGGGGCACCACCGAGGTGGCGGTGATCTCCCTGGGAGGCATCGTGACCAGCGAGTCCATCCGCATCGGCGGCGACGAGATGGACGAGGCGGTGGTCAGCTACATCAAGAAGGAATACAACCTCATGATCGGGGAGAGGACCGCCGAGGAGCTCAAGATCCAGATCGGCTCCGCCTTCCCCATAGACGACGAGATAAACGCCGAGATAAGGGGACGGGACCTGGTCACCGGCTTACCCAAGACCATCGTGGTGCTGGCCGAGGAGATAAGGGAAGCCATAGAAGAACCCGTCTCCGCCATCGTGGATGCGGTGAAGACCACCCTGGACAAGACCCCACCCGAACTGGCCTCGGATATCATGGACCGGGGCATCGTGCTTACGGGTGGAGGGGCGCTGCTCACCGGGCTGGACGAGAGGATACGGCACGAGACGGCCATGCCCGTGGTGGTCACCGCCTCTCCCCTCTCCGACGTGGCCATCGGTTCGGGGAAATGCCTCGAGGAGTTCGAGATCATGAAAAAGGTGCTCATCTCCTCGTCCCGGCATTGAACCGGGGATGAGAAATCATGTTGGAAAGACGCAACCGCAGACAGCGATTCCTCATCGTCATCCTCGTCCTGGTGTGCATCCTGCTGGTCACCTTCTACTCGCGGGAGGGCGAGAACGGCCTTTTGCACCGCCTGCAGCGTTTTTCCATGGACGTGATCTCCCCGCTCCAAAAGGGGATGAGCAAGGTGCTCAGCCCGGTGCGCAACGGTATCGGCTTCCTGGTGGACCTGGGCAGGGCCCGGGGGGAGAGGGACCGGCTCAAGGAGGAGGTCAGGCAACTGGAGCAAAGGGTCCACGAGCTGGAGGACATGCGGCGGGAGAACGAGGCCCTGAGGGGCATGATCGAGGTCAAGGAAGCCTACCCGGAACTGGAATTCCTGGTGGTGGAGGTCATCGGGGCCAGCCCCGATGCCTGGGAACAGACCATCATCATCGGGGCGGGGTACGATGACGGGCTGCAGGAGTACATGGCCGTGCTCAACGAGGACGGGAGCCTGGTGGGCAGGATAATAACCTGCACGGCGCGGTCCTCCGTGGTGCAGCTCATCACCGACGAGAAGAGCGCCGTGGGCGCCAGGCTGCAGCGCAACGCGGAGATGGGCATCCTGCGAGGCGAGGGGGGAGGGAGGGTGCACCTCGAGCTCCTCAACCTGGAGGCCGACGTGCGCACGGGGGACGTGGTGATCACTTCCGGGATGGGAGGGACCTGCCCGGCGGGGATACCCATCGGCACGGTCACGGAGATAGGCGAGAAACAGGCGGACCTCTCGGTGGGCATCGTCATCCAGCCTCGCGCCAGCATGACCCGCCTGGATAAGGTCATGGTGGTGGTCTCCCCCAGGCCCACCTCCGCCCCCGGAGTGGCCGAGGGAGGGAGCGGGATATGAGTGCTACCCATCGCCGTTTGCTCTTCGCCGTCATCATCCTGGCTGCCCTCCTCCTCCAGGTGGGGGTGGCGGGGGAGATAAGCGTGGGCAGCGTGAAGCCGGACATCCTCCTCACGGCCACCATCTGCTGGGCGCTTTTCGAGGGACCCACGCGCGGAGCGCTCTTCGGTTTCTGGGGCGGTTTGCTGGAGGACGTCTTCACCACCGCCGTACTGGGGGTAGGAGCCTTCGCCAAGACCCTGATCGGCTATTTCTCGGGCGAGCTCCGGCAGCGCGTGGTCTCCAAGTCGGTGGTCTGGCCCATGCTCATCGTCTTCGTGGCCACCCTCCTGCACGAACTCATCAAGTTCGCCGCCTGGACCATGGTGGGCCTGGAGCAGAGACCCCCGCTGAACCCCGGGGTGGTCTTCGGGCTGGCGCTTTACAATTCCGTGCTCACCCTGGCCGTCTATCCCCTGCTGGGGAGGTTCGCCGGCCGGGAGGAGAGGGAGATGATGTTCCAGTGAGGTGGGACCATGCCCGTTAACCCGCAGCAGAAGGGAGCCATGGTCCATCGCCATACCCTGTACGTTATGCTCATCGGGGTGATGTTGGCCGTACTGGTGGTGAGGCTGTGGTTCCTCCAGGTGGTGCAGGGCGATCGCTATCGGAGCCTGGCCGAGGGAAACCGGGTGCGGGAGGTACCCTTGGAGGCCTCCCGGGGTAAGATACTGGACCGCAACTACCAGATGTTGGTAGGCAACCGTTGGGCGCTTTCCATCTTCGTTCTCCCCACCGAGTTCGAGAAGCTGGAGGACAAGGAGGCGGAAGCTGCCCGCCTGGGGGCCATGCTGGGCATCAGCGGCGAGGAGATCATGAAGAAGCTGCAGGGAGAGGACGTGCAACCCCATAAGCCGGTGCTCATCAAGAAGGACGTCGATCCCGAGGTATATTTCTTCATCCAGGAGAGGCAGGCGGATTTCCCCTGGGTGTTCCCGGAGAAGATGCCGGTCCGCGAGTATCCGGACGGGGATGAGAGCCTGGCGGCGCACGTGCTGGGATACCTGGGGGAGATCTCCGAGGAACAGCTGGAGGTGCTGAAGGACAAGGGTTACAAGGCGGGGGATATCGTGGGGACATCCGGTGTGGAGGCCTATTACGAGGATGTCCTGAGGGGAGTGGACGGCAAGCTGATCCTGGAGGTGGACGCAAGGGGCAGGCCCCTGCGGGAACTGGGCAGGGAGGAGCGCAACCCGGGAAAGACCCTGGTGCTCACCCTGGACAAGGAGCTCCAGAGGGCGGTGGAGGAGAGCCTTCGCCAAGGTATGGCCTTGGCCCGGACCTACCTGGACCGGGAACGGGGCAAGAACTACGTGGCCCCGGCGGGGGCGGCGGTGGTCCTGGATCCCCGCACGGGCGAGATACTGGCCATGGCCAGCGAGCCTACCTTCAACCTGGAGGACTTCGTGGGGGGGATCGACGAGGCGGAATGGGAAAGGTTGAACGATCCCCGCAACAATTACCCCCTCAACAACCGGGCCATCGTGGGGCAATACCCGCCCGGTTCCACCTTCAAGGTGGTCACCGCTATGGCCGCCCTGCAGGAGGGAATGGTCAGCGCCTTCTCCCCCTTCTTTTGCGGGCACGTCTTCAACCGGGGTGAGTTCGCCCAGTATCCCAAGACCTGCTGGGGAACGCACGGTTCCATCAATTTCATGAATGCCATAATCCAGTCCTGCGACGTGGTCTTCTACGAGCTCGGGTACGCCTTTTACGAAAACCGCAACCGGGAGGGGTGGGTGACGCGCCTTCAGGACTACACCATGCTGGCCGGATTGGGCAAGCCTACCGGAGTGGACCTGCCCAACGAGTTCGAGGGGCGGGTCCCAACCCCGCAGTGGAAATGGGAGTTCAACCAGGGGAACCCAGACTACCAGCGATGGTATCCAGGGGACACGGTGAACATGGCCGTGGGACAGGGGGATATCCTGGTCACCCCCCTGCAGCTGGCCAACGTCTATGCGGCCATAGCCAACCGGGGTCCCTACTTCCGGCCCCACGTGGGAAAGGAGATCCTAACCTACCTCGGGGAGACGGTGGAGACCATCCAACCGCGCCAGATAGGGGATATCACCGACCCCCACAACGATCTGGGGGTCCACGTGGACAAGGACAAGCTTGACGTGGTGCGCAGCGCCCTTACCGGGGTGGTGGCCGCGAGAGGAACAGCCGCCGGGGCCTTCGCCGGATTCCCCATCCAGTCCATCCCCGTGGCCGGGAAGACGGGAACCGCCGAGATCCAGGGGAAGCAGCCCTGCGCCTGGTTCGCCTGTTACGCCCCGGCCGACGATCCGCGCTACGTGGTGGTGGTTATGGTGGAGGAGGGGGGTCACGGCGGGCTGGTGGCCGCCCCCATAGCCCGGCATATCCTGGAGTATATCTTCGGCATCCCGCGGGGAAAGCCGGAGGTCACGGTGACCGAGTAGGAGGGGTGGAGGAAGCATGCCCACTCGCCTGGGAAGAGTACTGGCCCCCAAGGTCACGGAGCGCAGGAGGACCGACGAGGTCGCCCGCCGCCTGAGCGGGATGCCCGTCCGCCACGCGGACTGGTCCCTCCTGGCGGTCACCCTTTTCCTGGTGGCCTTCGGTATGCTCATCCAGTACAGCGCCACCCGGGGGGACAACCCGGGCAACCCCACCTATTACGTCCTTAGAACGGCCCTGAACCTTCTGGTGGGCCTGGTGGTCATGGGCCTCATGCTCAGCTTCGATTACCGGCGCCTGAAGGTGGCCACGCCCTTCATTTACGGTTTCTTTCTCTTCTCCCTGCTGGCGGTCTTCCTTGCCGAGGAATCCATGGGAGCTCAACGCTGGATAAGCCTGGGGCCCTTCAGTTTCCAACCCTCCGAGTACTGCAAGCTGGTGCTCGTCCTGGTCCTGGCCAACTATTTCTCCGACAACAAGGCGGATCCGGAGTCCTTCCACAGCTTCATCGTGCCCACGCTCTGGGCGCTTCCCTTCATGTTTTTCGTCTTCCTCCAGCCGGACCTGGGGACCACCCTGGTCCTGGCGGCCATCCTTTTGGGCATGCTCTACCTGGTGGGCTGCCGCATGCGTTACTGGCTGGGATTCGTGGGATTGGGCGTCCTGGGGTTCGCCCTGGGGTTCGCCTTCCGTCTCTTCCACGACTACCAGGTGGAGCGTTTCACGGCCTTTCTCAAGCAGGGGAGCAGTATCCAGGGCGCCGGTTACCAGCTCATGCAGTCCAAGATAGCCATTGGATCGGGCCAGCTGGTGGGGAAGGGGCTCTTCAAGGGGACCCAGACCAACCTCAAGTTCATCCCCGCCCACCACACCGACTTCGTCTTCGCCGTGGTGGGAGAGGAACTGGGGCTGATCGGGGCCCTGCTGCTCATCGCCGCCTTTTGCTACCTGCTCTGGAGGGGGGTGCGCATCGCCAACCACGCCCGCGATTTCTACGGGACCATGATCGCCTTCGGCATCGTGACCATGTTCGCCTTCCAGATCATCGTGAACATAGGCATGACCATAGGTATCATGCCCATAACCGGTATACCCCTTCCCTTCATCAGCTACGGGGGGTCGAGCCTTATCGTCAACCTGGCGGCCGTGGGCCTGCTCAACAACGTGTTCATGCGCAGGTTCTCCCAGATATGATATGGCAATATTTACCAATTATCGAATGCAGGGGCGCCCCTCCCGCGGGCGGGATGGAGGCCGGCGAGGGGTAGGTAGAAGCGAGGATGGAGGAGATCATGTCCGAGGATCCAAGTACCCAAGGTGTTTATCGCTCGGGGTTCGTGGGCATCATCGGCCGGCCCAATGTGGGAAAATCCACGTTGCTCAACAACCTGGTGCACCGCAAGTTGGCCATCATCTCCGAGAAGCCCCAGACCACGCGCAACAAGATCCGCTGCATACTGACCCGTGACGACGCCCAGATAATCTTCGTGGACACACCGGGATTGCACAAGCCCCGTAACGCCTTGGGAGAGAGGTTGAACAAGACGGTGAGGGAGACCCTCTCCGAGGTGGACGTGGTGGTCTTCATGCTGGACGGCACCCAGACCATCGGAAAGGGCGACCTGTTCATCGCCGGGGAGCTGTCCGGCCTGCAGACCCCGGTGGTCGCGGTGCTCAACAAGATAGACAAGCTGGTTCCGGAACAGGTGGAGGCGCAGTTGGCGGTGGCGGAGAACCTGGGGAAGTTCGTTGACGTCATCCCCCTCTCCGCCAAGACCGGAGAGAACGTGCACGCCCTCATCGAGAAGATCGTGGAGTTGTTGCCCGAGGGGCCCAAGTATTATCCCGATGACATGATCACCGACCAGCCGGTGACCTTCATCGCGGCCGAGCTCATCCGGGAGAAGGTCCTGCAGCTCACGCGGGAGGAAGTCCCCCACAGCGTGGCCGTGGTGGTGGAGGAGATGGGCAAACGGGAGGACGCGGACATAGTGGACATCCAGGCGGTGATCTACGTGGAGAGGGATTCCCAGAAGGGGATTATCATAGGTAAGGGAGGCAGGATGCTCAAGGAGATCGGCTCCCGCGCCCGCCGGGAGATCGAACCCCTGCTGGGGGAGAAGGTATTCCTGCAACTCCAGGTCAAGGTGGAGAAAGACTGGTCCAAGCGACCCCAGCTGGTGCGCAGGATGGGCTACTGACCCACGGGGATAGGATGGGAATCGAGCGCCCAGGATGGTCGCGGTTCGAGGACTTGCCCCCTCCCGGCGACTTCCGCTTGGAGCGGTGGGGGACCGGTGGATAAGGGGTGATTGACGGGTTTCCCGGATGCCCCTTGGCATCCCGAGGCCGTGGGGAAAAATATCCCCGACCGCCCGGGCGAAAAGGTAGCGGGATTTCGAGAATCGGACGGCCCGGGCGAACGGAAACAAAGTTTTAGGGATCGTACGGCATAGGCGCAAAGGCATAGGCGTGAAAGATACCTGGATTTAGAGCACCATAGAAAATTAAGCCAGGCGGGAAAGATACGGTGGAGGAGAGGAACCGGGTTCTGAGCGAGACCCTGAAGGGCCTCCTGGCGGAGGGGAAGATGGGGGCGGCCCTGGCCCTGCTGGACGGGCTGCACCCCGCGGACGCCGCGGAGGTCCTGGAGAGCCTGCCCTACGAGGAACGGCTGCGCATTTTCCGATCCTGGGACGCCGGGGGTTCCTCCGAGGCCCTCCTGGAGATGGCCGAGGGCGAGCAGGTGAGGGTGGTGGAGGGGTTGGCCCGCAACCTTGCCGTGCGCATCATCTCCGAGATGCCTCCCGACGACGCGGTGGACCTCCTGGCCGATCTGCCTTTCCAGCTCCGGGAATCCCTCCTCTCCGGCTTGAGCTCCCGGAAGGCCGGGGAGCTGCGTCGCCTTCTGGCCCACGGGGAACGCACGGCCGGAGGCCTCATGACCCCCGAGGCCATGCGCTTGAGCCAGGACCTCACCGTCGGCGAGGTGCTGGAGAAACTGCGCGAGGCGCCGGAGAGCGTGGAGATGATCTATTACATATATCTCCTGGATGACCGGGAGAGGCTCGTGGGGGTCACTTCCCTCCGCGAGTTGATCGTCGCCGACCCCGGAGAGCCGGTCTCCAGCATCATGCATCGCGATCTCATCTGCGTGGGGCCCGACGAGGACCAGGAAAAGGTGGCCGCACTCATCGACCGCTATGACCTGTTGGCCGTCCCCGTGGTGGACGAGGAGGGTAGGCTCCTGGGAATAGTCACCGTGGACGACGTCCTGGACGTCATCGAGGAGGAAGCCCAGGAGGATATATACAGCCTGGTGGGCAGCTGGGAGACGGAGGAAAGGGCGGAAAGGCATCCCCTGCTGGCGCCATTCCTCGGCCGGCTGCCCTGGGTCTTCATCGCCCTGGCCCTGGAGGTCCTGGTGGCGGGGGGCATCCTGCGGGGGTTCTCGGAGGTTTTGAGGGATCACTTGGCCATCATCTTCTTCATCCCCGCCATCCTGGCCATGGGAGGGACGGTGGCCCTGCAGAGCGCCGCGCGCGTGACCGTGGAGCTCCTCCAGGAAGGGGAAGGGGGGCGGTACGCGCGGGCGGTGGCGGGAGAAGCGGGAATCGGCCTACTGGTGGCCACGGCCTCGGGAGGGATAATCGCCGTGGCGGCATGGTTGATGCGCGAAAACGCCTCCCTGGGGGCCGCGGTGGGCCTGGCCATGGCCTGTGCGGTGATATCGGCGGCCCTCCTGGGATCCTCCCTTCCCCTGCTCCTGAGCAAGGCGGGACGTGACCCCTCCAAGGCCTCCGAACCGCTGGTCGCCACCCTCATGGATATCGTGGGGCTGGCGGTTTACCTGCTGGTGGCCATGGCGCTGGTGTGAAGGTGGTGCGACATGGCGGAGGCGGAGCGCGAGTTATCCAAGGAGGAAGTCCTGGAGATGTTTCCCAGCGCGGGTCATCTCACCTACCTCCTGGACGCCACCCTCCTGCGACCGGAGGCCGACGAGAGAGAATACCTGGACTTCCTGCGCGAGGCGGCTGACGCGCGCTTCCGGTGCGTCTTCGTGCCCCTGTACTACCTTCCCATGGCACGCATGGAGCTCCGGGGAAGCGGCGTGGTCCTGGGAGCGCCCATCGGGTTCCCCTTTGGCTACCAATCCACCGATGCCAAGAAGGCGGAGGCGGTGTTCGCGCTCCAGCAGGGGGCGGGGGAGCTGGACATGGTGGTCAACATCTCCGCGCTGCGCTCGGGAAGGGTGGAGAGGGTGAAGGAGGACATCGGGGCCGTGGTCTCCTTGGCCCGCCGTTACGATGCGGGCAAGGGGGAGGGCCACGTGGTGGTGAAGGTGATCCTGGAGACCTGCTACCTGAGCCGGGAGGAGATGCGCCTCGGGGCGTTGCTGGCCAGGGAAGCGGGGGCCGATTTCGTGAAGACCTCCACCGGCTTCGGACCCGGGGGAGCCACGGCGGAGGATGTGCGCTTCCTGCGGGAGGTCTTAGGGCCGGGTTTCGGGGTCAAGGCCAGCGGGGGGATACGTACCTTGGCCCAGGTGATGGAGATGGTGAGGGCCGGGGCCAACCGTATCGGGACCAGCGCCGCCTACACCATCCTCCAGGAGTACCTGCACCTGGTGCCCTGGAGGTAAGGGTCGGCCTTTTGTAAGGGCCGGCGGGTAGCGGTCTCGCTCGCCTCCGCGGACCGCTTCCAAGGGAAAGGTGCCTATGGAGGGGAGGGCTCGCTGCGACCGACCCGGCCGACCCGGGCGAGGAAGGCATCTCGTGAAGGGCCGGCGGGTAGCGGTCTCCCTCGCCTCCGCGGACCGCTTCAAAAGGAAGAAACGGGGGAGGGGAGGGCTCACTGCGACCGACCCGGCCGGCCCGGGCGAGGAAGGCATCTCGTGAAGGGCCGGCGGGTAGCGGTCTCCCTCGCCGACAGGAATAAAAAAATATTAAAAAGAGTGACCCCAAGTAACCTTCGGTACATCCCTCCGAGCTTCCCTTCCGGCCTCCCCTTCCGGCTTGCGCCTTCCGGTTCCTCCTTCCGGGTCCCCCGGCTGGACTTCCCTCCAGCTCCTTGGGGTCATGTTCAATATACCACCGGAGTATTAGATGGTCAATACCCTTTTACCTGCGATTTCATGTCTTTGATCCTTCGGGGGTGCCTTCCTCTAATACTTAAGTATTATGAGGGGGATGGGCGCCGAACAAAATATCCACAAGGGGTGGCGGAATAAGGGGCGGCTTGATCTCCAAGCCTCAACATTCCTCCGCCGGCCGGCTCTTTGGAAGGCCTTCCCGTAGAGGCTGTTTCAAGTGCTTCCAGGTTTGCCGGCGGGATCCATTCCGCGAAACCTTTCCTCCAGGTGTCGCAGGACGATCTGCCGGGAACGCAGGCGCTGTTCCAGTACGTTCTCCGCGTAGAAGAAGGATGCCCGCAACGTTTCCAGGACCAGGTGATGGGGTTCATCGAAACGCGCCACGGCGGCCATCTCCGAGCCCAGGAGGCGGCGCATGAGTACCAGGCCGGGTGCGCTGAGGCTCAAGGCGCGGGAGGAGTCCCCCGCGCAACCGGCGCAGGCGATGCCCCCCTCCGCGAGGTCCAGCCGCCAATGCCCCGCCGTCGCCTCCCGGCCGCAGTGAAGGCAACGGTCCAGATGGGGCCGGTAGCCCATGATCGCGCAAGCCTTCAACTGGAAGGCGGCGAGGAGGAGGCCGCAGTCTCCTGCTCCTGCCTCCAACACCCCCAAGCTTACCCGGAGGAGGTCGAAGAAGCGGGGGACGACCTGGTGCTCCCGCAGGGACCTCTCCGCCATCTCCAGCATGGCCTCCCCGCAAAGGAATTTCTCGTAGTCCACGCGCAGGAGGGCGTGGGAACGAATGGTGTCCGCCTGGGTCACCGTGTCCAGGTTCCTTCCCTCGTGGAGCATCACCTTGAGGTGGGTGAAGGGCTCCAACCGGGCCCCGAAGCGGCTGGCGGTGCGCTTGACCCCTTTGACCACGGCGCGGCGTAAGCCGTGCCCGGCGGTGATCAGGGAGACTATGCGGTCGGCTTCCCCCAGATCGTGGGCGTGCAGGACTATGGCCTCATCCTTGAGGGTGCCCAAGGGAGATCCTACTCCTCGCGGATGGCGCCGAAGCGCCTTTCCCTCCTCTGGTAATCCCGGATGGCCTCCGCCAGGTGGCGGCGGTCGAAGTCCGGCCAAAGCACCTCGGTGACGTATATCTCGGTATAGGCCAGCTCCCAAATCATGAAGTTGCTGATGCGCATCTCCCCGGCGGTGCGGATGAGCAGGTCGGGATCGGGGAGGTCCGGATGGTAGAGGTAGGAGCGGAAACGTTCCTCGTCCACCTCCGCGGGGTCCACCCTGCCCTCCGCCACGTCGGCGCACAGGGCACGGACGGCGTCCACCAGCTCCGCTCGCCCCCCGTAGTTGAAGGCGATGTTCAAGGACATGCCGGTGTTGCCGCGGGTCAGGGCCACGGCGTCATCGATGGCCTTGAGGGTGGAGGGCGGGATGCGGTCCCGCCGGCCCAGGTGCCGTATGCGGATGTTCCGCCGGTGAAATTCCTGTACCCTGTTGTTGAGGAGGTTGCGATTGAAGCTCATGAGGAACCGCACCTCGTTCTCCGGGCGATTCCAGTTCTCCGTGGAAAAGGCGAAAAGGGTCAAGGCACCTATGCCCCACTCGGAGGCGGCCCGCACGACGTCGGTGATGGACCTCTCCCCGGCCTTATGACCTGCGATGCGCGGCAGGTCGCGCATATTGGCCCAGCGGCCGTTGCCATCCATGATGATGGCGATATGGAAGGGCAATTCTCCTTCCGGCCTGGGGACGTCCATTTCCGGCATGTCTTCCACTCCCTTCCATCTCCATGCTTCCGGCGGCGTGCCGACACGTGGTTCGGAGCGCGAAAAACGACTCCGCATCAGCTTCCAGCCGGTAATATTATCCCTTACCGCCGCGCGGGGACAAAGGCGGTGAAGGTCCCGGATACACGGCTGCCGTTCTCACCCCTCAGGTGGATTGCCCATCCCCGCCCTCCGTCCCTCCCGCGGATTCCTTCCCCGGCTCCTGTTGCTTGAAAATGATCCTCTGCAGGGCGTAAACCCCCAGGATGGAGATGGCGCAGCTTTTCTGTGCGGGCATCTTGGAGGTAGGGATATAAAGGGCGCATTCGTCGTTGCAGGGGGAAAGTGCGCCCGCGATGGCCGATACGCGGAAAGGGCAGTACGCTCCGGGGACGTTGGCCATTATTTCAACCTCCTCGTTTTCCTTGCCGGAAGGGACCGGCTTTCCACCCGGTTTACCGGGTCTGGCCCCTTGACCCCACGGTTCCGGCCTCTGCGCCTGGCGCACCGCAGGAGCCTTATTCCCGGTTCCCGCAACCGCCCTCCGGCGGGGTCGGATCCCGATCCCCGCACAACAAGATGCTATCACAACTATCCCCCGGCGACGATGCGTCCCCGGCTCCCACCGGGGCGGAATCCGCCTCCGGCCGGCATATCGGATGTGGGGTGGCAAGGCCTCCACCCGGCATCCCTTTGCATGGTACGCTTTCCCAGACCTTCCACCGCGGATGGGGTGGGGCCTCGAGGCCCGGGAGGCGTGCGCCGGCACTCTTCCGCCCCTATAAGAGAACCGGTTCGTGCCCGGAAGCGGGATTTGTCGCCGTAACCGGAGGCCCCGGAAGGTGTTTATAATAACGGGTGTGAAGCGCAAAGCCGGAAAAAAGGGGGTGAGCTTGGAAAGAGGTGGCGACGGAGGCCGGGAACTATGCCACGAGGACGGCGCCCTGGTACAGCAAGCCCGGGAGAAGAGGGAGGCCTTCGAGGCCCTGTATACCAAGTACCTCCGCAAGGTCTACACCTACGTCTATTACCGGGTAGGGCACGCGGAGGACGCGGAGGATATAACGGAGAGCGTCTTTCTCCACGCCCTGGTGCACCTGGACCGCTACCAGGACCGGGGAATTCCCTTCTCCGCTTGGCTCCTGCGCATAGCCCACAACCTGGTGGCCAACTGGCACCGCAGCGCTTCCCGGAGACGCCCGGTTTCCCTGGAGGCGGCGGAGGAGTTGCATGACCAGGGCCTGTCCCCGGAGGAAGCCGTGGAGAGGGCGGAGGAGATAAGGCGTCTGCGCGAGGCCCTGGCTTCGCTTCCCGAGGAGAGGCAACAGGTGCTCATCCTCCGTTACGCGGAGGGAATGAGGCACCGGGAGATCGGGCAGGTGATGGGAAAGAGCGCCGGAGCGGTGAAGGTGCTGGTTCACCGCTCGCTGATAAGCCTGCACCGGCGCCTCTCCGAGAAGGAGGAGGAAGAGAGATGAACGGATGGAGGAGACGGGGGAGCGAGATGAGGAAGCGCGGATACCGGCACACGGTGAGGTTGCTCAAGAGCTACCTCCATCCCCTGGAACCCGACCCCGCCTTTTCCCGACGCCTGGAGGACCTCTGCCAGGGGCTGGGGGCGGTCGACCTCCTGGTGGCCGAATCGGAGCCCGCGGGCCACTTCTCCGGCCGCCGGGGAATGATCATCGGGGGGGCGGTGTTTTCCGCCCTTCCCTTTCTGGGGGTCGCCGCCTATGCTATCAACAAGCACCTGGCCAGGCGGAGGGCCGTGGCCCTGGGAGTCTGAGGCGGGAGTTGTGGCCCCGGCGCCCGATGGGGTAGGACCGTGGCCCTGGGGGTCTGATGAGGGGCGGAGATGAACCCAAGAAGGGCCGGGCTTTTTCCGCCCTTCCCTTTCTGGGGGTCGCCGCCTATGCTATCAACAAGCACCTGGGCAGGCGGAGGGCCGTGGCCCTGGGAGTCTGAGAAGGGGCGGAGATGAGACGGGAAGAGATCTTGCACGCGGTGCGTGCCGCGTTGGCGGAGGCATTGGAACTCCCCGAGGAAGATATCCGGGAGGACTCCCGCTTCAAGGAAGACCTGGAGGCGGATTCCCTGGACCTGGTGGAGCTCCTCCTGGAGATGGAACGCGTTTACGGCTTCAAGGTCAGCGACGAGGAAGCGGCGGAGATCGAGACCGTGGGGGACGCCGTGGACCTGATCCTGAGGAAGGTGGCGGCCAAAGCCTGAGGAGCGGCGTCGCTCATCACAAAGTCCTGCGTAACGGCCTCCGCCGAGAGAGATGCGATACACGTGTCCGAAGGCGCCGGTCCGTATCTTTGAGGGGCGTGGACCTTGGCGATTCCGGCGAAGGGCAAGGCATGAGAGTAGGGATTCCCGGAGGCCTTCTATACTACCGGTACGGCAAGCTCTGGACCTCCTTCCTGGAGGCCCTGGGGGCGGAGGTGGTGGAGTCGGGAGAGACCACCCGTTCCATCCTCAACTCCGGGGTGAGCAAGGCGGAAAACGAGAGCTGCCTCCCGGTGAAAGTCTTCTACGGGCACGTGCTCGCCCTGCGGGAGAAGGTGGACGCCATCTTCGTACCCCGCCTGGTGAGCGTCAAGAAGGGGACCCACACCTGCCCCAAGATGCTGGGCCTTCCGGACCTGGCCCGGGCGGCGGTGGAGGATAAGGTGCCCGTCATCGCCCCCACCATTAATTTCCAGGAAGGGATGTGGGCCAACTACCGCGCCGTCTATTCCCTGGGGCGCCTTTTCACCCGCAACCCGTTCCGCATACTCCGGGCGGGGCTGGATGCCTGGCGCGAACACCGCCTTTACCTGGAGCGCCTCACCCTGGGGCTGGACCACCGCAGCGCCTTGAAGGGGGAGGCCGAAGGCCTTCTCTGCGAGGGCCGGGAATTGAGGATCGGGGTCATCGGCCACCATTACAACGTCTACGACACCTTCACCACCATGTCCCTCCTGGACCGCCTGGGATCCATGGGAGTGGACGTGGTCACCGCGGACATGGTGCCGGAAGAGCTCAAGGAGAGAGAACTGAAACGATTGCCCAAGGAGATCTACTGGAGCTACGAGCGGGAAGTGGCGGGGGCCATCCTGGCCTGCTCCCGCTACCGGCTGGTGGACGGGATAATCTTCATGATCTCCTTTCCCTGCGGGCCGGATTCCATAATCCGGGTGCTCTGCGAACAGGAGAACCGCCGCCTGGGAGGAGTTCCCATGCTCAGCCTGGTCATCGACGAGCACACCGGCGAGGGCGGTTTCCTCACCCGCATCGAGGCCTTCGTGGATATGCTCCGGCGCCGCAAGAACCCGGTCGCCCTGCGGAAGGAGGCGGTGGCGGTATGAGGATAAGCTGGCCCCACATGGGCAGCCTGGAGTTCGTCCTGGGCAGCGTCTTCGAGGAGCTGGGGCTTGATTACCTGCTCCCGCCCCCCAATTCCCAGCGTACCCTGGAGCTGGGGACGCGCTATGGCCCGGAGTTCGCCTGTTTCCCGCTCAAGACCACCCTGGGAAACTTCATCGAGGCCCTGGAGGCGGGGGCGGACACCCTGATCATGGTCTCCGGGAGGGGACCCTGCCGCTTCGGGTTTTACGCCGAGACGCAGAGGCGCATCCTGGAGGATGCCGGCTATGATTTCCGCATGGTGATGCTGGAATTCGAGCCTGGCAGGATACCGGCCACGATTAGGAAGCTGGGGGAGCTGAAGCAGGGCCGGCCCTGGAGGTCCGTGGTCCGGGCCATCAAGTTCGCCCTCAGCAAGGCCTATCTCATAGACCGCCTGGAACAACAGGCCCTGCATCAGCGCTGCCTGGACCGGGAGAGGGGGGCCACCACCAAGGCGCTGGAGAGGTGCTACCGCATGGTGTGGGAGGCGGATTCCTACGCCGCCCTACGGAGGGTGGAAGAGGAGGCCTTCGAGCTGCTGCGCAGCGTCCCCGGGGAGGAAAGGGAGACGGTGAAGATAGGGATAGTGGGCGAGTTTTACCTCGTCTTGGAGCCCTTCTTCAACCTGGGGGTGGAGGAGCAGCTGGGAAACCTGGGAGCGTTCGTGGAACGCAGCGTCTACCTCACCGACTGGCTGCGCCCCTCGGGGAACAACCCCGTGGCCGGCCACCACGACCGGGAGGTGGAGGAGGCGGCGAGGCCCTACCTCACCCACTTCGTGGGGGGAGAGGGGCTGAGGTCGGTGGGGGCCACGGCCCTCTACCACCGCCTGGGATTCGACGGGGTGGTGCACGTCATGCCCTTCACCTGCATGCCGGAGACCATCGCCAAGAGCATCCTCCCCCGGGTGTCGCGGGACCTGGGGATTCCCGTCCTATTCCTGGTCATCGACGAGATGACCGGAAAGGCCGGCGTGGCCACCCGCCTGGAGGCCTTCGTGGACCTGGCCCGCTTCCGGAGGAGGTCGAGGGAGGCGGGCTTGGACTACTCCCTGCAGCCCGCCTTCTGAGGCGGCGTTTCTCTCGTTAAAGGGGAAAGGGCCCGTTCCTTGAAAGGCGGCCGGAGGGGAAGTGGGCTTTAAAGGAAGAGGGATGGCGTGTGCCCGGAGGGTTTGGGCCTTAACGGATCCGTCCGCGCTCTTCTTTCGGCGTAATATTTAAAGCGGACCGGGGGACTCCCTGTTAAGATTTGCGACTACCTTTGCCCAGCGGCTGGCCGGAGTCACCGCTGGTCGCCTTGCCCGGTACAAGTGATGGAATGCTGCGGGCGGATTCACCCCTTCCTCCACGTGGTGTAGCCTCGACCGTATCCTTGAGAAAACCGTGACCCGTTAAGGGGGTAGGCGGAAAAAGCCCAATAAAGGGTATAATGTATTCGTCATTAGTCGGGAACAGGATAAGGAGGTTGCCAATGGCCAACGAGAAGGAAGAGCTCTTGAACAAGGAGATCGCCGCCTACGAGGAGGAGCTCAGGGTGCTGGCGGGAAAGCTGCAGGAGCTGGCCGGGGTGGACTGCTCCTTCGGAGCCTGCGTCTTCGATCCCGAGATGCAGGACGTGGAAGCCAAGCTTGCCGAGCTGCAGAAAAGGAAGAAGGTCCTCGCCGAGGTGATGGAGTCCCTCAAGCAGTGCGGCATCGAGTGATATAGAGAAAGCGGAAAAAGGAGGGGCTTCCCCTGAAGTCCTCCTTTTCTTTTCAAGAGACTCACCCTTATGCGCGCCCCCCAGGCTCTGGCCTTCGCGATTTGGGATCGGCGCGGCGGAAGGGAAGGCGTTGGCCCTTGACGGGTTATGCTGTCTGCAAGGTCTCCGGCCACCTCTATTTCACTTCGAAGAACTTATCCTCCGGTGCCCCGCAGATGGGGCATTTCTCGGGCACCACGTCATCGGCCACGTATCCGCACACGCCACAGACGTAATAGTTGGGGATCTTCTCCGCCACCAGGTGCTGCAGCGCCCCCTCGTAGAGCTTGATGTGGCGTTCTTCGACGTCGCGCGCATAGGCGAACATGGTGGCCGCCGCCTTGTCGCCCTCGGCCTCGGCGTCGGCGATGAAGGAGTCGTAGCTCACCTGGGCTATCTTCTGTTCCGAGGCCAAGGCTTCCTCCAGGTTGGTCTCGGTGTCCTTTATCTCCCGGAGCAGGCGGAGGTTGTTGTAGGCGTGGATGCTCTCCGATTCGGACACCGCCCGGAATAGTTTGGCGATGGCCGGGTAGTCCTCCTCCTCGGCCTTCTTGGCGAAGGCCTTGAGCCTCACCGCCGCCTTGGACTCTCCCGTGTAGGCGTCGTAGAGGTGCTGCTTGGTATTCTCTCCCATGCGTCCCCCTTTCCTCGATTCCCGTGACGAGGACGCCCTGGAATGAGGCTGGAAGTTCCAGCCGCGGCCAGGGTCGTCAGTCTCCCCTCTTGCGCACGAAGACGTGGTACTCCCCATCCCGTTCCTCGATGCCCAGGAACTGGTGCCCGGTCTTGGCGCACCATGCGGGCATATCGCTCTTGATCCCCGGATCGTCGGCGACGACCTCCAGGACCTCGCCCTCCCCTAGTTCCTTGATCTCCTGGGAGGTCTTGACGATGGGCATGGGGCAGTAGAGGCCCACGCAGTCCACGCTCCTGTCCGCCTTCAATATACCACCTCCTCTAGTCCATCCCCGGCGGTCACGCCCGGCCGGGCTTTGCCTCCCACCTCCCCGCGTGCGGCGCCTTCAAGAATCCCCGCGGGCCGGGTGGAGCAGCGGCCGCGCGGCGAGTTCGAGAATGCCGCTCCCAATGTGACGGAGGCCCCTCAGATGAAGAGATTTATCGAGGAGCGGGAAGCCCTCTCCACGTAGGTGGCCGCCCCGGCGAACTCCTCCACCTCGGGGATGAAGTCCTTCTCCGTAAGGCCCATGAGGGCCATGGAGGTGGTGCAGGCTATGAAGTGCACCCCGAGCTCCCGGGCCATGGCCATCATTTCCTCCAGGGAGGGCATGCGGAACCGGCGCATGAGGTGTTTCATGGCCGCCCGGCCCCCGCCCAGCATGTGCAGCCGGGAGAGGCGCAAGCGCCGGGAACCTCCCCGGTTCATGAGTCCCAGCATGCGCTGTAGGGGGGTCTTCCGAGCCCCACCCCCCCTTTCCCTGCGCACCACGTTGAGTCCCCAGAAGGTGAAGAACATGGTCACTTCCATGCCCAAGGAGGCGGCGGTGGTGGCGATGTTGAAGGCCGCCAGGGCCCGGTCCAGATCCCCGCTGAAGACCACGATGGTGGCGCTCTCCGCGCCTTCCCCGGTTTCCTTGCGGTCGGTGGTATCCATTTACGATGCCTTCCTCATCTCGCCCACGGATTACTATTCTTGTGTCCGCAGGGGTTCCCCGCAGTGGGGGCATTCCTCGGCTCCCTCCCGGGCCGCCCCGCCGCAGGAGGTGCAGGTGACGATCACTATCTGGCAGGGCCGGCAAAAGGCGGGCATGTCCGCCGCCGCCTCTATCTCCCCCTCGCAGAAGGGGCAGCGGCAGATCACCGTCCTCGCTTCCTTCCTCTCCTCCATCTCATCTCTTTCCTTTCTTTTCCAGGTAATCCTCGATGGCCTTGTGCAGGGCGTCCGCTCCCAGGTTGGAACAGTGCATCTTGTTGGCGGGCAGGCCGCCCAGCTCCTGGGCCACGTCATCACGGGTGATCTTCAGGGCCTCCTCGATGGTCTTTCCCTTGGCCATCTCGCTGACCATGCTGGAGACGGCGATGGCCGCGCCGCACCCGAAGGTCTTGAACTTGACGTCCGAGAGCCGGCCCTCATCGTCCACCTTGATGTAGAAGGTCATCATGTCCCCGCACACGGGGTTGCCCACCTCCCCCACCCCGTCGGCGTCCTCTATCTCGCCCACGTTGCGCGGGTTGGTGAAATGGTCCATGACCACGTCGCTGTACTGGGCCACGATCTCACCCCCTTTCCTTGAGGTACTTGGCGTAGAGCGGCGACATCTGCCGCAGGCGTTCCACGATGGGCGGGAAGACCTCCAGCACGTAATCCACGTCTTCCGGGGTGTTCTGGGGTCCGAAGCTGAAAAGGACGGAGCCCTGGGCCTTTTCCGGGGGGATGCCCATGGCGGCCAGCACGTGGGAGCCCTTGAGGGCGCGGGAGGTACAGGCCGAACCGCTGGAGACCGCCACCCCTTTCTGGTCCAGGAAAAGGAGCATGCCCTCCCCCTCGATGAACTCCACCACGAAACTGGCGTTCCAGGGAAGCCTCTCCCGTGGATGCCCGGTAAGCTGCAGGTGCTCCACCCGGGAGCTCAACCCCTTGATGAGGGCGTCGCGAAGGCCGGCCAGGTGAGCGCTCCTCTCTCCCATGCGCTCCCGGGCCAGCTCAGCCGCTTTGCCCATGCCCACGATGCCGGGGACGTTCTCCGTTCCGCCGCGGCGGCCCCCCTCCTGGACTCCGCCGTCCAGGAGGGGGATAACCCGCAGGCCGCGTTTCACCCAAAGGGCACCCACCCCCTGCGGGCCGTAAAGGAGGTCCGAGGAAAGGGTGAGTGCCTGCACCCCCAGCTCCCTCACGTCGATGGGGATATGCCCGGCCGCGGCCACGGCATCGGTGTGGAAGGGTATTTCCCGCTCGGCGGCCAGGCTGGCGGCCTCGGCCACCGGCTGTATGGTCCCCACCTCGCCGTTGGCCAGCATCACCGAGACCAGGATGGTGTCCTCCCGCAGGAGGGAGCGGAGACCCTCCAGGTCGATGCGGCCGTACCCATCCACCGGGATGAGGTCCAGCTCGTAACCCTGTTTTTCCAGGGATCGGGCGGCGTGGAGGACGGAGAAGTGCTCCACGGCGGAGACCACGATGTGCCTCCCCTTGCGCCGCGATCCGGCGGCGATGCCCTTCACCGCCAGGTTGTTGGCCTCCGTACCGTTGGAGGTGAAGATTATCTCCTCCGGTTGGGCGCCGATCAGCGCGGCCACCTTGGAACGGGCCTCCTCCACGGCCTCGCGGGCAGCGTCGCCCCACCCGTGCAGCGACGATGGGTTTCCGTATCTTTCTCCCAGATAGGGGAGCATGGCCTCCCGCACCTCGGGAAGAAGCGGCGTGGCCGCGTAATGGTCAAGGTAAACCTTTCTCATTCCCCGTTCACCTCCCGATCGGGGTGTCGCATCTTGAATATTACCCGAGAGGACATTGCGGACGGGACACCATGAAAACCCGTCCTTTCCCCCGGGTTTTACTCCGCGCCGGTCCCGCAAGCCAAATCCTCGCCGTTCTCCCGGAGCGCCCTCCCGATGAGGGGAAGCGGTGCCGGAGGGCCTCCCTCCGGATCAGCCTCTCCGGGCATTGAATCCCAAGTTTTCAAGGAAAACGGACTTTCGGCCTACAGGCGGGTTGAACGCCTCATCAGGATAAGTCCGTCGTCGCTTTCCCGATTTTCTCTATTATTCCCGGTTTGACTCCCGGGTATACAGCGAGGTCCTCCGCGCGCGAGGAGCGCAGGAAGCAGGCGTCCTCCCCGCAGACCTCCACCTGGGATCCTCCATCTACCTCCATCTTTCCCCGGGATGAGGCAGGCAGAGGATACGCGAATCGGGGGAAAGGGCGGTGATGGCCAGGAGCAACCTGCGCCGATCCTCATCCCCTCCCTCCCACCTCACGGCCAGGGGGCCCTCGAGGAAGAGGTCCAGGGCCAGGGCGAAGGGGGCGGCGAAGTATCCGAGGCCCGGGACTGAGTGATGGAAAAAACCGCCCTCCACCGTGTCGCGCAGCCCGCCCCCGGCCATGGACTTCAGGTAATGGACGGCGAAATCCAGGTATTCCCCGCCGCCCCTCGAGTGCATGCGGAGGGCGAGGAGAAGGGCGTCGGGGTGCGGGAACTTGGGTTCCCATCCCAGGCCCCCGTGCTCCCGGTCCCAGGCGTCCAGAAGGGAGGAGGCCACGGCATCCACCAGGGACTCGTCCAGGGCCCCGTGCCGGCGGGGACCGGGGATTGTTTCCACGGCGGCGGCCTCCAGCCGGTCGCGGTTTTCGGCGTAGAGTTCGGAGATCCTGCGCAGCACCTTGCGCATGGTATCCGGCGGGAGGTAGGTGGTCCCCGCCAGCAGCGCCCCCCGCGGGGAGAGGAAGGCGGTTGTCGGCCAGCCCCCCTGGTTGTAACGGCGGTTGATATCCGGGTTCCGGTCGTTGTCCACCCGTACCGGCACGTAAAGGGAGTTGACCAGGTCGATGACTTCCCGGTCGGAATAAGTGGTCTCGTCCATCACGTGGCACCAGTGGCACCAGACCGCGGAGATGGAAAGGAGTACCGGCTTGCCTTCCCTGGCCGACCGGTCGAAGGCCTCCCGGCCCCAGGGTAGCCAGTTTATCTCCCGCGCCCGGTTGGGCCGGGGAGAGAAGCGAAACGGCCCCCCACCCTTTAGCCGTCCTCGTGTGGGGGCCCGTTCATGCGCCCCGCCTCCTTTCCGAAAAGTCGGTCAAATGTTGTGTTCCCGCCCCGGGCCACGTGGCCGGGGCCTCCCCCCTCATGGTTCGCGTTTTCCGCATTGCTGAGGAGGGCGGACCTGCCGCCCTCCTCCGCGTACGTGACCCTCTTTTGCCGGTCGCCGCGAAGCGGTGTATATCCCGGCAACCCGGCGGGAGAACCGTCAGTCCCGGCCTTTTTCCGAGCCTTCCTTTTTCACCTTCTCCGTTCCCCTGCGCATCTGTCTCTCCATGGTCACGCAGGGAAACTTGGAATCGGCGCAATAGGGGCAGCATAGCCCTCCCTTTTCCTTGGCCTTCGCCGTGCTCATTTCCGCCGCTCCTTTCTTGCCGGAACCCATCTCGTGGTCCACCACCTTCCTTATCCTTCACCATTTGATCCTAATCCCCGGGACCGCCTGTGGCCATGAGTTCCATCAGTTTTCGCCTCTCCCCTCGACCCTCTTCCCGCCCGTGGGCGATGGCCGGATGCGCCGTGGAAGACGGGGAAGGCGGCCGCTCGCGGATGTTCCGGTGAGCCGCCCGGTGCTCCTCCATGATACGAAGATACCGCCTCCGCGGCGACGCGACCCAGGAAAGGGCGTGCGGCAAGCGGAGCATGGACGGATGGCCTGCGGTGGAATCCCCGCTCCACCGGAAAGGTCGGCCGGGGACCCGGCGCTCCTGGTCCGGTCAGGCCGCTAGGAAAGGCCGTCGAAGTATCGGAGCAGGGCTTCCTTGTCCCTGACCACCAGGAGCTTGCCCTCGGAGGCGATGATCTCCGATTTCTTCAGCCGGCTCATGACCCGGGAGACGGTTTCCTCGGTGGAACCCACCAGGCCGGCGATGTCCCGGTTGGTGAGTGGGGTGTTGATGACCAGTCCGCACTTGTCGGTTATCCCCACCTCGTCCACCATCTTGAGGAGGACGCAGGCGATGCGCTTCTCCACCTTTTCCCCGGCGATACAGCGCTCCTTGTAGTAGGCCTGGTCGAGCTTCATGACCACCCGGCGGGTGAGGTAGAGGGCGAAGAGGGGGTCCCGGGAGGCCAGCCACTGCAGGTCGTCCCAGCTTATTCTCCACACGCGGGAATCCTCGCGGGCCACCGCTGAATAGGAGTATACACCGTCCTCGTAGAGAGCCCCCTCGCCGAAGAGGTCCCCGGGGTATAGGAAGTTCAGGATGTACAACCTCCCGTCCCCGTGGATGATGTCGGCCTCCACGGTGCCTTCCTCCACCACGTAGAGGTGGGTGGCCTCGTCCTGGTCGATGAAAATATACTGCTCGCGGTCGAACCTCTCCGGCCTGAAGAGGTCCCGGGCTTCCTCCCGCAGACCCTCCTCCAGGTGATTGAGGAACTCCCGCAGAAAATGGTCCTCCAACTCAGGCTCCTTTCGGCGTTTACCGGACTCGAACAGGATGATTATACCAATCCAGGGTTTCCCGGGCACCATGCTTCGGTTCTCTGTCCTCTGTCGTTCGACGACGAGGAAATTCCCTGTCGGTGATATCCCGGGATACGCCGTGAGCATCCGGGAAGGAAATATATAGACATATGCCCATAATTGTGTTATTATCGAAGCCGGGAAAACGGATGATGAACCGGAAGGGGCGGGCACCGCGAGCGGTGCGTTTGAGGCCGAGGAAAGGAGGTGAGCGGAATGCCGGGTTACGGTTACCGCAACATGTACCGTTTGACGGGACTCCCGGGGTGGATGAGGTTCGGCTACAGTCCCGGCTGGGTGGGAAGGAGCCCCAGCGGCCTGGGGCCCTGCGCCGAGTACCTGATGAGCGGCAGGTGGCCGACGCCCCAGGCGGCCCAGGCCTGGCAGGCGGGCGCGGCAGCGGGGTTCGGGCCCGGAGCCGCCTTTGCGGGAGGACCGGAGCAGGAGCTGGAGTTCCTGAAGTCCAGGGCCGACTTCCTCAGCCGGCAGCTGGACGCCGTGCGCAGGCGCATCGAGGAACTGGAGAAGAAGTAAACCATCCGGATCCCCAGACCGTCGAGCAGGCGTGGATGACGGGAAATCCAAGCCGAGCCGGGTAAACCCCGGCTTTCGGCTTTCCTCGTCCCTCTCCAACGAGATCCCACCTTTTCCTCCCTACCGAGGATCAGCGATTGCCCTTGACGGGGTTTCTCCATTCGTTCAGCCCCTGAAATCCCGTCTTTTCCAACGGGGGGCCGATCGCCGCGGGGTGACGGTATTCCCGGCCTCGATCCCGGGCGCTCGCCCGCGGCGGGCTTTCACTCCCCACTCGCGTGGCCTGGTTTTCGGGCGTTGCAAGGTTCAAGCCAAGAATTATTCGGATGCCCGGTGTGATATGCCTATACCTTCAGCCAGCCTCCCCCACGCTGCTTGTGGAGGCATGCGTCGGAAAAGTCGGTAGAGATGCGCGAGTGGTAGGCCTACACCCTCCCTTCCTCGCCGCTTGGGTCCTCCGCGCCGGGTTTCTCGCCTCCCTCCGGGCCGCGGAAGCGTATCCCACGGATGAGGTCGATTCGGGTGACCACCCCCACCATCTTGTCCTCCTCGTCCATGACCACCAGGAAACGCGAATGGTCGGCGAACATCTTCATGATGGCGTTCTGGATGGAATCCTTGAGGTAGATGGTAGGGGGCGGCCTGTGCATGATGTCCTCCACCCGTTTGTAGCTACGGCTGGCCGGATCCCGGCGGGCGAAGATGGAGATTATGTCCGTGTCCCTTACCACGCCCACCAGCTTACCCTCCTCGTCCAGGACGGGCAGGCCGTGGAACTTGTAGGTCTTGAACATGTCCACCAGTCTCTCCAGCCCCTCGTCCTTGTGGATGGAGATGGGTTCCCTGGTCATCACGTCCTCAACTTTCCCCTCCAGGTAGAAGTATTTTTCCTCCTCCATACCTCTCACCTCTTTTCCGGTCAGACCCTGGCTTCTCCCGCCTTGAATATGGCGTATCGGGTTAACGGAGGACCGATGATCTGGAAGAAAAGGGTGGTGGCGGCGATGACGCTGAGGGCCCTGGTTCCCAGCTCCACTCCCGCGGCCCCGAAGTTGCCGCCTCCCAGCTCCAGCATGGTCTGGATGGAGAGGCCGATGGCCACCCCGGCCTGGGAAAAAAGGCATAAGCCAAGGTATTTGCGTACGCTTTCCGGAGCCTTGGAGACCGTCCCTCCAAGGGAGGCCCCCGCCTGCTTTCCCAGGGAACGGAAGAGGATGTACAGGAGGCCTATCCACCCCAGTTCCAGAAGCTTCCCGGCCATCAACTGCGAGCCGACCACCACGAAGAAGATGACGAAAAGGGGCTGGGTTATCCCCCGCATGATCTCGAATAGGTCCTCCCGGCGCCACTTGGTTAGGTTTACAACGGCCATACCCATGGCCATGTTGGCCAGGATGAGGGATAAGTGCAGCGCGTTGGCCAGTCCGGTGACCAGGACGATGGCTCCAAGGGTGAGCACCAGGAGACCCCTCCGCGCCGTGTAGTTGCGCACCAGGAAGAGGAAGACCAACCCTATGGCCGTTCCCAGGGCCAGGGCTCCCAGGATCTCCCCGAAGGGGCGAAGCACGGCCTCCGCCACGTGTACCTCGCTCCCGGCGAGGAGGAACTTGGCCAGGAAGATGGCGAAGGCATAGATGATGATGGCCACGGCGTCATCAATGCCCACCACGGCGAATACGGTGGTGGTCAGCGGGCCGGAGGACTGGTATTCGCGCAGCACGTCAACGGTGGCCGCCGGCGCCGTGGCCGAGGCCAAGGCCCCGAAGACCAGCGCTAAGGGGAGGTCCCGGAAAAATATGTAGATGGCGAGGGTCACCAGCACGGTGGCTCCCAGGGACTCGAGCACCGAGATCCAGAGGATGGAGTTCCCCAGGTGCCGGAGCTTGCGGAAGGCCAGTTCGCCCCCGATGTCGAAGCCGATGCAGGCCAGGGCCAGGTAGGTGAAATATACCAGCCCGCCGAAGTTTTGGTCGTTGAATATCCCCAGGACGGACTTGCCCATGAGGATGCCCACCAGGATGTAACCCACAACCATGGGTACCTTCAGCCTCCGACAGAGAAGGCCCGCCCCCCATCCCAACAGGAGGGCCAGGCCGACCATGGAGACCAGGAAGTGGGGGCTTTCGGGTATGAGATCCTCGAGCATGGGGTCAGCTTTCCTCCTTCAGCCTAATGTAAGCGGAGGCGAATTCCCGCAGGGAGTCATCCAACCCCCGGCGCGTATCGCCCTTCATGCGCTGGAGGATGGCCTCCAAATATTTCTTGCGGCGTGCATTGACCCTGCGCACCAGGCGCCGGCCCGTGGGGGTCAGGGCCAGTTCAACACGGCGGCGGTCCTTGATCCCGGGCGTGCGCCGGAGGAGGCCCCTCTCCTCCAGGCCTTCCAGGAGGGAGGTGACCGCCGGAGGGGATATGCCGAGCATATTGGCAATCTGGGCCGGCTTGTCGATTCGGTTAAGGGTCATGTCCAGCACCCGGAACTGGGGCACGGTGATCTGTTCCTCTCCTTCCTGGAGGAGGGACTCGGCCAGGATGTTGACCATCATGCGGGAGGCGTTAAGGATATGGTCCTCGAGCCCCCGGGTAGAACCGGCCCCCGCATCCTGGACTCCCTTTTGCATCGGCTTCCCCCTCTTGCTCGCGCCTGGTAGCGGGATAATAGTTTTAAGATTTAATAATTAAAATATTAAACTATTTTGATGTGACCAAAGGGTCCCGCCGGAGAGGTAACCCCCTTTATCCTGCCTTTCCTTGCTTTGCCAGGATGGCAGGGTGGCCCCTCGATTGCTTGGACCTTGGAGGAGCCCACGTAAACGATGCAGGATCCCGCGAAGGGAAAATCCCTCTCCACCTTGCCGTCTTTTGCCAGGACGGTGGTAGCGCAAAAATTTGATTCCATGATAAGCAGCCTCCCGTGGCAATACCTTGCCTGCGAAGGCAAGACAAGGGAATGGAGGCCGATATCCTGCTACACTCGGGAGTGGACATGCACAGGCGCTACCCGGTGGTCACCGTGGTGGACGACGAGGGGAGAAAACTGGTGATGGGAGCAAGGATCCCCAACGACGAGCTCGAGATTCTCGGGTTTTTCAAAAGCCTGGAGGAGGAAAATAAATGAAAGGGTGCGGGTGGTACTCGAGGCCGGCCCAACTGGATTCCGATGCACGGCCCCCTGGACGACTACGCCATAGGGAACGTCTTATGCCACCCTTGAAGGCCAAGGCCACTGCCTCGGCCAGGATCGAGACGGACAAGCTGGACTCGGAGATCCTGGCAAGCTTCCGAGGACGGACCTCGTCCCCTGCGCCTACGAACCAACATATGTTACCAGGTTTTTAGGGGAGTTTCTAGATACCGGGCAAGCCTGGTGGAGCATAGGACGGGGATCAAGAACTCCATCCATGTCCCCCTTTCCAAGTCCAACGCGAGCTCTCCCTTCCGAGACCTTTTCTGTCCCTTCGGAATGAGGTTCCTCTCCCCCTCTCCAGATTGCGGAGGAAATGGTTCGCCCAGTCCGGGAAACCCCGGATATTGGATGCCCTCTCCCAGGAGATAAATCTTGCAGACGAGGTGCTCAGGGGAATGTACCGGGAGTCGGAGGAAGCCCGGCTGCTTTCCACCCTTCCTGGGGTGGGAATAATCCTCTCCCCACCATACTCTCCGGGGGAGGGAGGGAAGTTCCACGGCGTAAAGCATCTGTCCTCCTTCGCCGCCCTGGTGCCCTCCACCCATCAGACCGGGGATCGGCAAAGACACGGGAGGATAACCAAGTAGGGCTCCCGCTTTCTGCGGTGGACCCTGGTGGAGGAAGCTATCCACGCCAAAGGAAATACGGGACCACTGCGCGACCACTGCCCCAAAGGCCAGGAAGGACAGGGGCAAGGGTGGCCCGGGTGGCGGTGGCCCGGAAGATGGCCACCAACATCTACCACGTGCCCAAGGGAAAAAAGACTACCAGGAACTTGTACTCTCAATTCCCAGGCAACGTGACCCCCGGGGTGAGCCCGCCTGGACACTGGGCATGAAAGGCCCGCAAATTTTGATTGGGCACCCTCGGTTCGCACGGGAAGGTTGCGCCAGAAAGAAAGCGCGTATGGATGTGTGAACAAGTTTCGCCAAGGGTAATCTTTGAAAAGAACCCAGGCCGGTACAGGGGTAACCATTGACAGGCGGCTGCTTATCATGGATGTGCCCAAGGAAATCGGGTGCACCATACTCCCTTTAAAATGCTTGAAACAATTTCACATGCATATATAATTAGTGGTAATTTTCGCGAATTCCGGGACCGTCCTCGAGACCGTGGGCGTTGGTGGAGACCGATGCTCGCCAAACTAAAGTGGAGCCGGTCCCTGGGAATGGACCTTGTTGGATATCATTAATTGGATATGTCGAGTAATGACCTAATAAAGTGATATCACGGTAAAATCAGGAGGAGGGAGATGCTCGATTTGGATCTCATATAAAGAGGGCCTCCTCATCCAGGTTACCTGGGATAACCGGGGGAAGGGAGGAAGTCGTAAGACGCCATTCCTAGCGGGAAGCCTTCAGCGGTTTTAAATATCCCAAACGGGCGCAGGTTGGTAATTGCCCCGGGCTCAACGTTCATCGATCTAAGAGCGGCCGAGTGACCGTTCAAGCGGCCGGAGAGGAACCGGGGCAGGCTGAGATCTCGAGGTGGTCTGAACGTATGATTCAGTTAAGGATCCACGGACGCGGTGGACAAGGGGTGGTGGCGCTGGCCGAGATACTGGCCATTTGCGCCATACGCGAGGGCAAGTATGCGCAGGCTTTTCCCAGTTTCGGACCTGAAAGGAGGGGAGCCCCAGTGGTGTCCTACTGCCGCGTGGCAGAGGAACCTATCTACACCCGGGAGCCCGTTCAACAGCCGGATATAGTCTTGGTTTTGGATTCCACGGTTCTCCGGGTAGTGGACGTCCTCTCCGGGCTCAAGCCCAATGGGAAATTGGTGGTCAATGCCTGCGAATCTCCCGAGGACCTAGCCCGCGAACACGGGTGCGAGAATTGCTTGGTGGCCACGGTGGACGCCAGCGGGATAGCTTTGCGCAATATGGGGCGGGACATCACCAACACGGCCATGATGGGGGCGCTGCTAAAGGTGGAGACGATAGTGGATCCGCATAATTCCGCCGAATTGATCAGGACATATTTTAAGGACACGTCTGGAAAGAACGTACTTTCCTTTTGGGATGCCTACAGGGAAACGCAGGTGGCGGATTTTTCCCTGCGGTGAAAAGGAGGACGATGAATGTCGAATCTTCAGGGGTGGAAGGACATCAACCACGCGTGCATGGTTTTCCATCCCGGTAACGCCAGTGAATATCATACCGGGGATTGGCGAAGCATGAGGCCAGTGATCGACCGGGAAAAGTGCATCAAATGCCGAATATGCTGGGCTTTCTGCCCGGATGCCGCGGTGAGGATTGGAGAGAACGGGGAGTACCACATTGATTACGATTATTGCAAGGGTTGCGGTATATGTGCTTACGAATGTCCCCGAGAGGCCATTGAGATGATCGAGGAGTGTTAGCGAAATGAGCCGGAGAGAGGGGCTGGAAATATCGGCGGCTTGTGCGGAAGCGGTTGCGCTCGCAGACGTGGATGTGATTGCGGCCTATCCTATCACGCCGCAGACCCATATCGTGGAACATCTGGCGAGGAAGGTCGCGGACGGATTACTGGATGCCGAGTACATTCTCGCGGAGTCCGAGCATTCGGCCATGTCCTGCTGCATCGGGTCTTCGGCGGCCGGCGCCCGCACGTTCACGGCCACCGCAGGCCCTGGCCTAGCCCTAATGTCCGAGATGCTCTTCGTGGCCAGCGGTCTTCGGCTTCCCGTGGTCATGGCGCTCGTCAACCGCACCCTTTCCTCTCCCCTCAGCATATGGGGTGACCAAAGCGATGTGATGAGCGTTCGCGACTGTGGCTGGATCGTGTTTTTTGCCGAGAATGGGCAGGAAGTCTTCGATATGACCATCCAGGCCTTCCGGATAGCCGAAGACGAAAGGGTTCTTTTTCCGGCCATGGTCTGCCTGGACGGATTTCACCTGAGCCACCTGGTCGAACCCGTGGAGATCCTTGACCGGGAGGAGGTTGACTCTTTCCTTCCCCCGTACAATCCCAAGTATAGGCTAGATCCCCACAACCCCACGACCATGGGTGCTTTCGCCCCCCCGGAGTTTTTCTCGGAGATAAAGAAGAGGCAGGACGAGGAGTTGAGATCGTCTTATCACGTCATCCTTGAAGTCTGGGGGGAGTGGGAAAAGAGGTTCGGAAGGTCGTACGCTCCCTTGAGCCAGTATAGGTCGGAGGACGCGGAGGTCATTTTACTTATGGCGGGGGCATTTGCCGGGACCGCGCGGCTGGCCATCGATCGGCTGCGCGAGAAAGGCCTCCGGGTGGGGCTTGCCTCACTCAAGCTGTGGAGGCCTTTCCCTCGCGAGTACCTGGTTGACGCGCTAGGGAGGGCTGAAGTGGTATGCGTCGTGGACCGGGCTCTTTCCGTGGGTGGCGCTGGAGGACCTATCGCCAACGAGTTGCGGGCTGCATTCCACGATGTTGCGGATTGCCCCCGGGTGGTGAGTTTCGTAGCCGGATTGTCGGGAAGGGATATCATGGTGGAAGGTTTCATGGAGATGATGGAAAAGGCATTGTCTTATGCCCGTGACGAAGAGATGCCGTATTACGAGATGTACGGGGTCAGGGAGTGATAAACCTTGGAGAGGGAATCGAGCCGCAAGAAGTTCGCCTTAAAAAGATTGCCCCTCGAGGAATATTTCAGTCCCGGACACCGGGGCTGCCAGGGTTGCGGGATAACCATAGCCTTTCGCCATATCCTGAAAGCGATGGGACCCAATACGGTAATAGCCGAAGCCACGGGATGCGGCCAGGTCATATCCAGCCCATATCCCCAATCGGCGTGGAGGGTTCCCTGGATCCACACCGCCTTCGAGAACGCGGCGGCAACCGCGGCGGGCATCGAGGCAGCCTATAAAGCACTCATGCGCAAGGGACGTATCGCCGAGGAACGCATTAATGTGGTGGCGCTTGCGGGAGACGGAGGGACCGCGGACATCGGCCTGCAGGCCCTTTCGGGAGCACTGGAACGGGGACACGACCTCGTTTTTATCTGCTACGACAACGAGGCATACATGAACACCGGAATCCAGCGCTCGGGCCTTACTCCCTTCGGGGCCTCCACGACTACCAGCCCGGCGGGCAGGTTTTCCAAGGGCCAGTCGACCTGGAAAAAGGACATGCTGGCCATAGTCGCGGCCCACCGCATCCCTTACGTGGCTACGGCCTCCATCAGCCACATCAGGGACCTGTACGAGAAGGTGACCAAGGCGGTGGAAGCGAGAGGCCCGGCCTATCTGCACATTTTCACGACCTGTCCCACTGGTTGGCGTTGCCCCCCGGACAAGTCCGTGGAGATAGCCAGGCTGGCGGTGGAGACGGGGGTTTTTAACCTTTTTGAAATCGTTGAAGGACAGAAAAGACTTACCTACAAGGTATCCAAGAGGCGCCCGGTGGATGAATACCTGAAGGCCCAGGGGAGGTTCCGCCATCTGACCGACGAGGATATTGCCTATATCCAGAAGAGGCTGGACGAGGAGTACGAAGAGCTTCTGGGCCAGTCGGGGGGACCCGTTGGAGGTTACTGAGACGGCGAAAAACTGCGCCCACGGCCTTGTATGCGCGGAAGCGGTTTCTCCGAAAGGTTGCTGATTTCCGATGGGTAAAAGTGCCGCGAGCTTGCCCGTCACATCGCGCATTCTAGTTGCGGAATTCCGTACGGGTGCCATGTAGGGGGTACGCCGGCAGCGGATCAAAAGAGATCGTAAGATGCACGAAGCGATTCGGAACACGAAAAAAGGAAGTTGGGCGAGCCGGCAGTGGTCTTGACGAGGGATTTTGAAAAGCTCTTCAACCCCCGCTCCATCGCCGTGGTGGGGGCCTCCAACCTGCCCGGAAAATGGGGGTTCAACATGCCCATGAACATCATCGGGGGAGGATACCGGGGGAAGCTCTTCATGATCAATCCCCGCGAGAAGCGCGTCCTGGGCTTCCCGGCCTACCCCTCCCTAAAGGAGGTGGAGGAGGAGATCGACTTGGTGGTGGTGGCCATCCCGGCCAGGAAGGTGGCCGACGTCCTCGCGGACGCGGCGGAGAAGGGGGTGAAGAACGCGGTCATCGTCTCCTCCAACTTCAGCGAGGTGGGAGAGGAGGGGGCGCGGCTGGAGCGCCGACTGGCAGAGATCGCCAACCGGGCGGGGATCACCATCGTGGGCCCCAACACCATGGGCATCTACAGCAAGACCAGCTCCCTTTGCTGCCTGGGCGCCCCGGTATTTCCCCTCCAAGGGGGGGTGGGATTCGTCTCCCAGAGCGGGAACCTGGGGGTGCAGCTCATGACCTGGGGGTACCGCAAGGGAGTCGGCTTCAGCCGTTTCATCGGCAGCGGCAACGCCGCCAACACGGACATCAGCGACTGGCTGGAATACCTGGGCGAGGACCCGGAGACGGAGACCATCATCCTGTACATCGAGGGGGTGAAAGATGGGAGGAAATTCCTGGAAGTCGCCCGCCGCATCACCCCCCGCAAGCCGGTGATCGCCCTCAAAGCGGGCAAGGGACGCCAGGGGCAGCGGGCGGTCCTCTCCCACTCCGGTTCCCTGGCCGGACCCTATGAGCTCTTCCGGGGGGCCATGGAGCAGGCGGGGATCATCGAGGCGGAGACCACCGAGGAGCTGGTGGACCTGGCCGCCGCCTTCTCAGCCCTTCCCGTCCCGCGGGGTTCGCGGACGGCGGTGATGACCCTGGGCGGAGGGTGGGGGGTGGCCGCCGCCGACTACTTCGACCGCGAGGGCCTGGAGATGGCCGTCCTCCCGGAGGAAGTGATAGAGGAGCTGGACCGCTACCTCCCGGCCTTCTGGAGCCGCCGCAACCCGGTGGACATCGTGGGCAACGTGCAACGCTCCAACCACTTCCGGGTCATCGACGCCCTGGCCCGCTGCCCGGAGGTGGACATGGTCATCAGCATGGGCACCCTCATGGGGAGGGACTTCTGGCTGGAGAACATGTTCAAGACCGCGGTGCGCCCCTTCCTGAACATGCTCTTCCGCCGCACCCGCCTCCTTCCCTTCTTCCAGCTCTCCATCTGGAAGGGCTTCCGCGAGTCTCTGCGCAAGCACGGCGGGCGCACCCGGGAGGGCAGCGGGGGCATCGATCCCGCGGAGACCCTGCAGTGGACGGACCTGGCCGTGGTGCGCCGTATCAAGCGCCTGATGAAGGAAGAGGGGAAACCCATCATCGCCGTGGCCGTCAACGAGGGGGAGCGGTCCGCCTCCTTCCGCATGCGCGACTCCGGGGTCTTTACCGCCTCCACCCCGGAGAGGGCGGTGCGCGTGGCCGGCAAGCTGGCCGGATATTCCCGCTGGCTTCGCGAGGGCGGTGGAAGAGAGAAGGGTAGTCCGGGAGCCGAGGGCACTCCTTGAAACTGCGGGGGCAAGAGGCCGGCGCTTACCCGCCGGGGCCACGTGTAGAAGGATACTCCAGGCACGGCCGGCGCCCGGGAGGGGATACCCGCTGCATCCCCCGCCTCCTGTCCTTCAACCGATGCTCCAGGGGTTGTAAGGAGGTCGCCGAGTTAACCCGTGTTCCCGCTAAATTATGGAAACACGAAAAAAAGGCGGCTTCTCCGCAGGTTGACACTTGATGCCACCGCGTTTAGTATCCTTTTCCATGATCATGGGTCGCTTTGGCCCTCGACCCGGGTGAGGGAGGCGAGGCCCCCGGTGGGCGGGAAGGTTAGAGGATGAAAGACATCGCCGAGATCTACCGTCTTAACCCGGAGGAAGTCTACCAGGCCCTGGATACCTCCCCACGGGGGCTGAGCGAGGAAGAAGCAGCCCGGCGCCTGGAGGAATACGGCCCCAACCAGATACAAGAGATACGCGGCACTCCTCTGTGGAAGAAACTTCTGTCCCACTTCACCAACTTCTTCGCCATCCTGCTGTGGGTAGGCGCGGTGTTGTCCTTCATCGCCGACCAGGCCCCCCTGGCCTGGGCCATCATCGGGGTCATCGTGGTCAACGCCGTTTTCACCTTCATCCAGGAATACAAGGCGGAGAAGGCCACCGAGGCCTTGAGGAGGCTGCTCCCTCCCATGGCCACGGTCATCCGGGACGGCGAGGAAAAGCAGATCGAGGCCACCCGGCTGGTGCCCGGCGACCTGATGATCCTTAGGGAGGGCGACCACGTATCCGCCGACGCCCGCCTGGTGGCCAGCGCGAATATGCGCACCAACAACTCCGCCCTCACCGGGGAGTCCGAGCCGGTGCGCCGCTCCGCGGCGGCGGTCATCGAGGAAGGGCTTTCCCTGGGCGACGTCCTCAACCTTGTCTTCATGGGGACCACGGTGACCATAGGCAGCGGCAGAGCGGTGGTCTACGCCACGGGGATGGACACCGAGTTCGGAAAAATAGCCCGGCTCACCCAAGCCGTGGAAGAGGAAGAATCTCCCATCCAGACTCAGATGAAGCGCATCACCAAGTTCGTGGCCGTCCTGGCCGTGAGCCTGGGGGTCGTCTTCTTCCTCCTGGGCCAGTACGTGGTGAAGCTCCCCTTCGCCGAGAACATGATCTTCGCCATCGGCATCATCGTGGCCAACGTCCCGGAGGGCCTGCTTCCCACGGTGACCCTGGCCCTGGCCATGGCCACCCAGCGCATGGCCCGGCGAAACGCCCTGGTGAAGAAGCTCTCCAGCGTGGAGACCCTGGGTTCCACCACGGTCATCTGCACGGACAAGACGGGGACCCTGACCCAGAACGAGATGACCGTCCGCTCTCTCTGGGTGCCCTGGATGGAGGTGGAGGTCAGCGGGGTGGGTTACGCGCCGGAGGGCGAGTTCCTCAAGCGGAACGGCAATCGAAAGGGAAAGGGCGGAAAGGGCAATGGCCGGAGGCGCCTCTCGGCGGAGGAGATGGAGGGGTTGAGGGAACCCCTGCTGGTCTCCCTGCTGTGCAACAACTCCCGCCTGCTGCAGGAGGACGAACGGTGGCGCATCATCGGGGATCCCACGGAAGGCGCCCTGGTGGTGCTGGGGATGAAGGGGGGACTGGACCCCGAGAGGGTGGGCGAGGAGCACCCACGGGTGGTGGAACTCCCCTTCGACTCCTCCCGCAAGATGATGACCGTGGTCTGCGAGGAGGGCGGGTCGAGAAAGGCCTACGTGAAGGGCGCCCCGGGGGAAGTAGTACGCAGGTGCACCCGCATCCTCACCCCGGAGGGGATTCGTGAGATGCGGCCCGAGGACCGCGACCGCATCATGGGGGTCAACGACCGCTATGCCCGTTCCGCCCTCCGCGTCCTCGCCCTGGCCGTACGGGAGATGCCCCCCGATCTCACCCGCTACGAGGTGGAGAACACGGAGACGGACCTCACCTTCGTGGGGCTGGCGGCCATGATGGACCCCCCGCGCCCCGAGGTGGAGGAGGCCATACGCAAGTGCCGCATGGCGGGGATACGGGTGATCATGATCACCGGCGATTACGGCCTGACCGCGGAGTCCATCGCCCGGCGCATCGGCATGGTGCAGGGGCAGCCGGCCATCATCACCGGGGCGGAACTGGTGGAGATGAGCGACGAGGAATTGAAGAGGCGTCTCGCGGAGGAAGAGGTACTCTTCGCCCGCGTGGCCCCGGAGCACAAGATGCGCATCGCCCAGGCGCTCAAGGACATGGGACACGTGGTGGCCATGACCGGGGACGGGGTGAACGACGCCCCGGCGCTGAAGACCGCGGACATAGGCATCGCCATGGGCCGGGCGGGAACGGACGTGGCCAAGGAGGCTGCGGACATGATCCTTATCGACGACAACTTCGCCTCCATCGTGGCCGCCGTGGAGGAGGGGAGGGCCGTCTTCGACAACATCCGCCGCTTCATCACCTACATCCTGGCCTCCAACATCCCGGAGATCGTCCCCTTCATCCTCATGGTCATCTTCAATATCCCCCTGCCCCTGACCATCATCCAGATCCTGGCCGTGGACCTGGGGACCGACCTCCTGCCCGCCCTGGCCCTGGGTACGGAGGCCCCGGAACCGGGGATCATGGAGCGGCCTCCGAGGCCCATGGAGGAGAGGTTGCTCAACCTTCGGGTGCTGCTCCGCGCCTATGGATTCCTGGGACCCCTGGAGGCCCTGGTGTGCATGCTGGGTTACCTGTACATGTTCGGCTGGAAGTGGGGGGCCGACCTGCAAGCGGTGAAGGAGGCTCAACCCCTCACCTACGTGAAGGCCACCACCATGTCCCTCACCGGCATCGTCATGACCCAGATCGGCAACGGGTTCGCCTGCCGCACCACGCGGGAATCCATCTTCCGGGTGGGCTTCCACACAAACCGCCTTTACCTCCTGGGGATCGCCACGGAGGTCTCCTTGCAGGTGCTCATCGTCTACGTGCCCTTCCTGAACCGTATCTTCGAGACCGCGCCCATCGCCTTCAAGGACTGGCTGTTCCTGGTGCCTTTCATCCCCACCTGCCTCCTGGCGGATGAGGTAAGGAAGGCCCTGGTGCGCGCCTACCTGCGCAGGAGGAAGAAGGGAGATGAGGGGTGACCGGGAGGTGGGGAAAGAAGTGCCTTCACGGAGGGTGGGAGCGCGGGGCGAAGGGGTTTACATACGGAGGTCGAGGACTCGACGGCGGGGTTGCCGTGAGATGACCGAAGCCGGAAGGCATGCGAGCCGATCAGGAGGCTGTTGACTTAATGGAAGGGGATTTGGGGAAGCGAGGGGATGATCGACGCGGAGAGGCGCGCCGTACCTGGATGCCGAAGTGGGTGCAGCGCGGATGCACGGAAGGTTTCGCGAATGCTACTATCGAGAGGGGAGGTTTCGCATTCGGCGGGAGCAAGCCGGGGGCCTCTTCCGGCGGGGGAAAAGCGCTGGAAACGAGGATGGCCGACGGGTCGACGCGGAGAGGCCTAAGGGCAACCGGAGAATGTTCTTATGGTAGAAAATGGTAATGAGCGAGCCGATTCCCATGAGCTCCAACTGGAGGGTTAAAGAATCGTTGGTGCGGGGGTGAGGAGATGCACGTGGTAATAGGCGGGTGCGGCCGGGTGGGATCCTACCTGGCCTACATGCTGGAGAGGGAAGGCCATACCGTGGCGGTCATCGACAAGGACCCCCAAGCCTTCGAGAACCTGTGGGAGGGGTTTACGGGCAAGAAGGTGAAGGGAGTGGTCTTCGACCGCGACGCGTTGATCGAGGCGGGCATCGAAAGGGCGGACGCCTTCGCCTCGGTGACCAGCGGGGACAACAGCAACATCGTCAGCGCCCGGTTGGCCAAGGAATACTTCCGCGTCCCGCGCGTCATAACCCGCATCTACGACCCCCGCCGGGCGGAGATCTACCGCCGGCTGAGGATCCCCACCGTGTCCACCGTGGCCTGGGCCGGCCACCGCATCCTGAGCTTCATATCCCACGGGGAGCTGGACAGCGAGTTCCAGTTCGGGAGCGGAGAGGTGGACCTTGTGAGGCTGGACCTGCCCCTGCACCTTGCGGGGAGGAAGGCGGCCGACCTCAACGTGCCCGGTGAGGTCCAGGTGGTGACCGTGGTCCGCGAGGGGGGCGCCCGTCTGGCCCTCCCCGGGACGGTGCTGCGGGAGGGAGATATCCTTTACGTGGCCGTGACCAAGGAGAGCCAGTCCAAACTGGAGAGGCTCTTGGGTTTGAGGTGAGGAGGACGGGGATGCGCATCATCGTACTGGGCGGGGGGATGGTGGGCAGGTATCTCCTGGAAGCCCTGCGCGGCGAGCACCAGGTGGTGGTGGTGGAGAAGAGGCTGGAGCGGGTCGAGGAACTGCGCGAGGCTTTTCCGGAGGCGGCCATCATCCACGGGGACGCCTGTGAGCCCAAGATACTGGACGTGGCCAGGATGGCTGGCGCGGACGTGGCGGCCGCGGTCACCGGGGACGACGAGGACAACCTGGTCATCTCCTACCTGGCCAAGTTCGAGTACGGCGTGCCCCTGGTCTTCGCGCGGGTGAACAACCCCAAGAACGAGTGGCTCTTCACCTCCGACTGGGGCGTGGACGAGGCCATCTGCAGCGCCTCCATCATCGTGCACCTGGTGCAGGAGGAGATCTCCCTGGGGGACATGGTCACCCTTCTCAAGCTGCGCCGCGAGAACCTGGCCGTGGAGGAAGTGGTGCTCGAGGCGGGGAGCGAGGTGGCGGGAAAGAGCCTGGGGGAGCTGAACCTTCCGCCGCAGACCCTGGTGGCCACCGTCCTGCGCGACCGCCGTCTGCTCATCCCCCGCGGGGACCTGGTCCTCCGTGAGGGAGACAAGGTGTTATTCGTATCCGAGGCGGATAAAGCGGAGGAGCTGAGGAGGATCCTGGGCCTCGGCTGAAAAGGAGCGGCCTTATGAGGGTGGTGATCGCCGGGTGCGGTCGGGTGGGTTCCCAGCTGGCGACGCATCTGGCCCACGAAAACCATAACGTGGTGATCATCGACCGCGATCCGGAGTCCTTCCGGCGGCTGGAGCTTCCTTTCAACGGCCTGGCCATCGCCGGCGTGGCCTTCGACCTGGAGGTGCTCCGGGAGGCGGGCATAGAAGAAGCCGACGCCTTCGTGGCCCTCACCAACTACGACAACACCAACCTCATGGCCGCGGAGATAGCCAAGAGCATCTACGGGGTGCCCCGGGTGATAGCCCGGGTGTACAACCCGGATAAGGAGCTCACCTACCGCGGCATGGGTATTGATTACATATCCGGCAGCGCCCTCCTGGCCCAGACCTTCCACCGGGAGCTGACCTGGCGGGGTGCCCTGAAACACGTGGAGAAGCCGGGCGGCTGCGAAGTGCTGGAAATAGAGGTTCCCCCCGCCAGCCGGGGCTGCCGACTTTCGGAGATAAGGCAGGCCGGGAAATCCAGGCTCATGGCCCTCACGCGGGAGGAAAAACCCCTTTACCTGGACCGCGATACGGCCATCCTTCCCGGCGACCGGCTCCTGCTGGCCGTAAACGTGAAGGAGTTCTCCTGGGAGGATTTCGCGGGGGCTTTGGGAATCCCCTTGGCGGGCGGACCACCCCAGGATGTCCTGGGGCTGGGCGGAGCCTCCCGGGAGGAGAGGAGCGGTTGGAGGATCGTTTTGGCCGGGTGCGGTAGGGTGGGATCGCAGCTGGCGGAGATGCTCTCCCTGGACGGCTACCGGGTGGCGGTCATAGACCGCGACCCCCGGGCGGGGGAGAGATTAAGCAAGACCTTCCACGGGGAGTTCCATACCGGCATGGCCTTCGACCTGGAGGTCCTGGAGGAGGCGGGGATAAAGGAAGCCGACGCCTTCGCAGCTTTGACCAACTACGACAACACCAACCTCATGGCCGCGGAGGTGGCCAGGGGGATATACGGGGTAAAGAGGGTGATTTCCCGGCTCTTCAACCCGGACAAGGAAGAGACTTACCAGGCCCTGGACATCGACTTCGTCTGCGGGACCTCCCTGCTGGCCGAACAGGTCATGCAGCGTCTCTTGCCCCACCGGCCCCGCATACTCTCCAGGACCGCCAACAACAGGGTGCTGGTGGTGGAGTTCGAGTACCCCGAGCGCCGGCGGGCCGTGAGGGCGGGCAAGTTGGAAGGGGAGGAGATGCTGCGCGTGGGACTGGTGACCAGGGGAGGGGACACGACGGTGGCCTCGCCGGAGACGGTGCTCCGCGGGGGCGACACCGTGGTGGCCGCGGTTCTGGCGCCGCGCCTGGACCGACTCCGGAGGCTGCTGGCCAGGGAGGGGGCGCCCGGAAGCCCGAGGCCGCTTACCCTGGGGGCCGGGACCCCGACCTGATGGGAGAACGGGGGAGAGGGAGTGGGGATCGTGAATGTATAATCCAATATCGCCCGACGCCTCCCGAGAGGCGGCCGGCGGCGGAGTGGGAATAGGCGGGGCAATCACCGGGCTTCGAGCAAGGGGGGAGTGGAGATCAGGGTCGTGATCATGGGCGGCGGGAAGGTGGGTTCCTTCCTGGCCGAGACGCTGGAGGCCAAGGGTCACCAGGTGACGGTGATCGAGCGCAACCGGGAGCTTTGCGAGAGGATCGCCTCCCGCACCTCGGCCACGGTCATAGAGGGGGATGGCTGCGACCTGCGTTTCCAGGAGGAGGCCGAGGTGGGGAGGGCCGACGTCTTCGCCGCCGTCACCGGGGACGACGACGACAACCTGGTGGCCTGCCAGTTGGCGCGCACTCACTTCCGGGTGCCCAGGGCCGTGGCCCGGGTGAACAACCCCAAGAACGAGAGGATATTCAACCGCCTGGGTATCGATGCCATATCCAGCACCACGGTCATCGCCCAGCTCATCGAGGAGCGCACCACGGTGGGTGACATCATCACCCTGCACACGCTGAAGAAGGGGAAGCTGGCCGTGGTGGAGCTGGACCTGCCCGAAGACCGCTGTCGCTCCTGCGAGGTCCCCCTGCGTGACCTGGGTCTTCCCCGGGGATGCGTACTGGTGTCCATCATCCGCGGTGAGGAGGTGATCATTCCCCAGGGAAGTTCCGTCCTCCAGCCCGGAGACACGGTGATCGCGGTGACCGAACCGGAAAAGGAGGCGGACCTCAAACGCATCCTCACCGGTTGATTTCCTCGTGCCACATCCTCGAGGGGGGTGGAACGTGCCTCCCGGACGCATCGGTCGGGCGGGACCACCGCATTGACCTGGTCATGGGGATAATTATATATATCTCGACCATGCGTCCCGCCGTTTCTTCAAAGCCTGAACGGTTCGCGGTGGCGAAATGGGGCCACTGGGATACAAGCGGCATTCCGATCAATACTCCCTCTCGCCTTCCGCAAAAACGCCCTTCTTCCATCCCCTGTGTGGACCTTGTCAAGAGCGCGGAATGGCATTAATATGTCTACGGCCGGAAATAAAATTTTGGAATTCCGAAAATATAATTACGGGTAACTGAAAAACTCGCCGGTTCGAGGGAGGGTGTATAGAACATCTCTTGGATGGTCGCCGTCCGTAAAGTCCCCGATCTTGTCCTGCGCGTCGGTGAGGGAAAGGAAAACGGGAGATGAAGAGCGCCGCGGATAAGCTCAAGAGGGTGAAGGAGGCGGAGGAGTCCGCCTCGGAGGTAATCGCCGCCGCGCGCCGCGAGGCGGAGGAGCTGGTCAGGAAGGCCAGGGAGGAAGCGGAGGCCCTCAAGGAAGAAGGCAGGAAGAGGGCCCGCGAGGCCGGGGAGAGAGAGCTGGAGCGCAGGCTGGAGGAAGCCAGGCGGGAAGCGGAGGAGATAACCTCCGAGTTCTCCCGGAGGAAATCCGCTGTCCTGGACGCCGCCCGAAAGAAGAGGGAAGAGGCGGAAAAGCTCATCCTGAAGAGGTTGCGGGAGGCCGGTAAGGCCTCCTTTTAACGTGGCGGAGAGGTGTGGCATGCCCGTAGCCAGTATGTCCAAGGCCACCATTCTGGCCCCCTGCGAACGAAAGGACCAGCTGATCCAGCGCCTTTACGAGTTGGGGGCCCTGCACGTAGTGGATCTCGCTTCCCTCCTGGAAGAGGAGTTGGGCGGGATGGCCGAGCCGTGCCGGCCGGAGGCGCGTGAGCTGCGGCTGGCCCTTTCCAAGTCCGAGTTCCTCATCGAACTCCTGGAACGCTTCGAGGAGAAGAAGGGCGGGCTTTTAGGGAGCTTCCTCCAGGAGAAGATCCACCTCACCTACGAGGAGTTCCTGCGGGTGGAACGGGAGGTGGACCTGGAGGGGTTGTACCGGGAGCTGGAGGAGGTGGACATCCAACTCCGGCACACCGAGAGCCGTATTTCGGAGCTCAAGAGAAACCTGGAGGCCCTGCGCCACTGGAGGGGCCTCCTTTTCCCTTTGGGCGACCTTAGGAGGCTGCGTTGGTCTCATGCCGTGCTGGCCACCATGGGCGTTCCCTCCTATGCCCCCTGGGCAGAGGAGATGGAGGCCGTATGCCCTCATTCCTACTGGGAAGAGCTGCGCCGAGAAGGAGAGCGCCTCTACCTGGCCGTCCTCGTGCACCGGGATAGCCTGGACGCGTTCCGGGAACTGGAGCAGAAATACGGAGTGGAAGAGGTCTATTTCCCGGGCGTGGAGGGCATGCCGCAGGAGGAGATAAACCGGCTGGAGAAAGAGCTCGAGGAGCTGGGGGCCGAGAAGGAGGGACTCGAGGGGCGGATAAAGGATAAGCTGCCCGTGAAGCCGAAGCTCCTGGCCCTCAACGACTACCTGCGCAACCAACTGCTCAAGGAGGAGGTGAAGGAGAACTTCTTGCGCACCGATAGGGTGGTGGTCGTAGAGGGATGGGTGGAGGAATCGCGGCGGAAGGAACTGCTCCAGGGCCTGGCGGACCTGGGCGAGGAGCTGGACGTCGACTTCTCCGAGCCTGGGGAGGAGGACATCCCTCCCACCTTGCTGGTCAACCGGAAGAGGACGAGGCCTGCGGAGACCATCATTCGTCTTTTCGGGTTGCCGCACCACGCAGAAACGGACCCCACCCCCTTCGTCGCTCCCTTCTTCGTCCTCTTCTTCGGTATGTGTATCGGGGACGTGGGGTACGGAGCCATACTGACCCTGGCCAGTTGGCTGGCCATGAAAAAGCTCGACCTCTCCGAGGCCGCCAGGCGGTTTTTCCGGCTTATCCTGTACTGTGGCATGGCCACCATGATAGTGGGCGTTTTCACCCGGGGCTGGTTCGGAATCGAGTCGGACTACCTACCCGCATTCCTCAAGTTCAGGGGATCTCTGGACATACTCCTCAACCCGGTACCCATGATGCTGATATGTGCCGCCCTGGGGCTGTCGCATATCTTCATAGGGGTGGCCATAGAGATGTACGACAACATCCGTCACAACTCGTTGTGGCGCGGTCTTTGCGAGCAGGGCACAAACCTGCTTTTATGGGTGGGCTTGGCCGTCCTGGCCCTGGGGGGAGGATTGGGGTTGGGTCCTTTGACCAGCATCGGCTTATACCTTACGCTGGCCGGCGCGGCTGGAGTACTGGTTTTTTCCAGCCTGTACAGCAAGAGCGTGTGGGGAAAGATTTTCGGGGGGCTATACAACCTGTATGGCCTTTTCAGCAGCACCATCGGGGACGTGGCTTCCTATATGCGGCTTTATGCGTTGGGCATGGCCACGGTAGCCATCGGCAGCGTGGTCAACCGCATGGCCACCATGATGCTGGGCATTCCCGTACTGGGGGTGCTTATCATGGTGGTCATCCTGGCTGGAGGGCACATCTTCAACCTGCTCATCAACCTGCTCAGCGCCTTCGTCCATCCCCTGAGGCTGCAGTACGTGGAGTTCTTCGGGAAGTTCTACGAGGATGGGGGAGAGCCCTTCGCGCCTCTCGCCCTCCGTACGGATAGAGTGGTAATAGACGATCGCTAAAGGAGGTCAGGCATGAACGCTACCTTCGGAGGACTATCCGGCCTGCACTGGGCGCTTCTGGGAGCCGCGCTGGCGGTGATCGGGGGAGGATCGGGCTCCGCCATGGGCATCACCTACATCGCCAACGTGGCCGGGGGCGTCCTCACCGACCTGCCGGATCGCTTCGGTCCCCTGCTGCCACTGGTGGCCATTCCGGGCACCCAGGGCATATACGGGTTCATCACCGGGGTCCTGGTGGCCTTCGTCATGAAACCGGGCTCCGGGTGGGAGGCCCTTCCCGGGTGGGTGGGGTTCCAGATCTTCCTGGCCTGCCTCCCGGTGTGCTTCGTGTGCTTCGTCTCCGGGGCCTACCAAGGGCTGACGGCGGCCGGCGCGGCGGGTATGGTGGCCAAGCGTCGGGAGGAAGTAGGTCGCGCGCTGGTTCTCCCGGCGCTTGTCGAGACCTACGCCGTGCTCTCCCTGATCATCACCATCCTCTACTTCTTCGTGGTCATCAGGCCCTTCTACTCGACCTTGGGAATCTGAGGCCCGGCGCGGGGGAGCGAGATGTCCCTGGAGAAGCTGCTGGAGAAGATAGAGAGCGACGCCCGGGAGGAGAGCCGCCGCATCCTGGCCGAGGCGGAGGAGGAAGCCGCCCGCATCAAGAGGGAGGCGGAGGAAGAAGCGCGGCTGGAGGCGGAATCCATTGCCAGGTCCTTCCATATCCGCGCCGAGAACGAGCGGCTGAGGATCATCAGCCGGGCCCGACTGGAGGGTCGCATCGACCTCCTGGCGGCCAAGGACAAGTTACTGGAGGAGGTTTTCCGGAAGGTTTCCGATGACTTCATACGCCTCCGGACCGAGGAGTACCGGGCTTGGCTCAAGGCCGTCGTATTGGAGGCGGTGACCAGCGGCCGGGAAGAGCTGGTGCCCTCTTCCCGCGACCGGGAGCTGCTGGACGGGGGGCTTTTGGAGGAGCTCAACGGCGAGCTCCGCTCCAGGGGCCTGGCCGGGGGACTGAAGCTGGCGGAGGAGGACGCCCCCTTCGAGCGGGGGGTGATCCTGCGCGGCGAGAAGACGGAGACCAATCTCTCGGCGCAGGCCGTCCTGCAGAGAGTGAGGGAGGAGAGCGAGGAGGAGGTGTCGCGCATCCTCTTCGGGGCCGACGAGGAGAAGGACCGCTGAGGTTATGTACCGGAAGTACCGGCTGGAAGTGGATCCCCTGAAGGAACAACCCTCGCCGCAGGCAGAGGGCCGGAAGCTGAGGAAGCTCCCGGATTACCTGCGCATCGACCTGGGAGCCATCAAGCCCTTCCACGAGACCCTGCGCTACGGGCACGCCGTGGGCAGGATAAGGGCCCAGGAGATGAAACTCCTCATGCCCCACCACATAGGGAGGCTCATCGAGGCCGATTTCCAGGAGGCCCTGCACATCCTGGACGAGGTGGAGATGGGGGATTACCTGGCCGGATCCTCCACGGCCCGGGAGGTGGACGACGGGCTCATCAATTACCTGCACGACGTCTACGAGTTCCTACGGGGAGCCCTCCCCAAGGACTCGGTGCTCTTCGAGTTCTTCCAGTGCCGGTACGACTTTCACAACCTCAAGGTGTTGCTCAAGGCCCGTCTCGAGGGGACCGGGGAGGAAGCCCTCCTGTCCCGGCTGGGGAGGATGGACGTCGAGGTCCTGAGGCGGGGAGTGGAAAACCCCCTTGAACTACCCTCCCCGTACAAGGAAGTGGTGATGGAGGTGGTGGAGAGGGAGCCCTCTCCTCAGGAGACGGAGACCGTCATCGACCGCCACTACCTGCGTTACCGCCTGTATCTCGCCCGGCGGGAGGGGAGCGAGTTCCTGGTGGAGTTCGCCCGCACGTGCATCGACTTCGCCAACCTGAAGGCCATGCTCCGGGCGAGGCGACTGGGCAAGGACCGGGAGGCCCTCCAGAGTTCGTTGGTGGAGGGGGGTTACATCCCCATCTCCTACCTCCTGGAGGTATACGGGGACAGCGATGAGGTGATGCTGCGCAAGCTGGAACAGACCCGTTACTCCTCGCGGTTGCTGGAACTTCTGGGAGAGGGGGAGGAGAAGCCGGGCCTGAGCGACTTCGACCGCCGCAGCGACGATTACATCATGGACATGCTGCGGGCCAGCCGCCGCATATCGGTGGGCGTGGAACCGGTGTTCTCCTTCGTGCGGGCGCGGGAGAACGAGGTGACCATGGTGCGCATGCTGCTCATGGCCAAGCTGCACAACCTGGCTCCGGAGGTCGTGGAGAAGATGCTCCGCAAGCCCTACCTGGAGTAAAGGCGGTAGGACGGGCGACCGGCCGAGGAGGCGGGAAGTAAAGGATATAGGAGGGAGGTCGGCGCGGATGGCGGGAAGGAAAGTGGCCATGATCGGGGGCAGGACCTCCACGCTGGGCTTCAAGGCGATGGGGGTGGAGGCCTTCGTGGCTCCCCTTCCCGAGGACGGTCCACGTATCTGGAATCAGCTGGACCTGGACAGATACGCGGTGATCATGGTCACCGAGCCGGTCTTCGAGGTCCTGGAGCGGGAGGTGCCCGGCTTCCCGCCCCACGGCGGGCTGCCCGTGGTGCTGGCCATCCCGGCGGTGACCGGAAGCCGGGAGACGGCGGCGGCCCGGATGCGGGAACGCGTGGTCAAGGCGGTGGGCGCCGACCTGGAGAGATGAGGTTAATGGTAGATTATGGGAATATATTTGTTTTAGGAATACTTTTCCGGGCCGATGAACGAGGGACGGAGAGGTAAGCGGAAAAGAGGGGAGAACCAGATGGAAGCGGGAGTAGTGGTCAAGGTTTCCGGACCCCTGGTGGTGGCCAGAGACCTGCCCGACCCCAAGATGTACGACCTGGTCAAGGTGGGCAAGGACCGCCTGATGGGAGAGATCATCGAGCTGCGGGGCAACCTGGCCTCCATCCAGGTCTACGAGGAGACGGCGGGGTTGGGCCCGGGGGACGAGGTGATATCCACCGGCGAACCTCTCAGCGTGGAGCTGGGGCCAGGCCTTCTGACCTCCATCTACGACGGCGTGCAGCGGCCCCTGGACGTCATCCGGGCCAAGTACGGGAACTACGTGACCCGGGGCGTGGAGGAACCCGGTCTCTCCCGCGAGCGCAGGTGGGCCTTCACCCCCGCTGTGAAGGTGGGGGAGGAGGTGGGCCCGGGGGATGTCCTGGGCACCGTCCCGGAGACCAAGGTGGTCACCCACCGCATCATGGTCCCGGTGGGGGTGGAGGGCAAGGTCTCCGAGGTCAAGGAGGGGGAGTTCACCGTGGAGGACGTGGTGGCCGTGGTGGAGACTCCCCGGGGAGAGGTCCCCGTGACCATGATGCAGCGCTGGCCGGTGCGCCGCCCCCGCCTGTACGCGGAGAAGCTGGCCCCCTACGAGCCCCTGGTCACCGGGCAGCGCATCGTGGACACCTTCTTCCCCATCTCCAAGGGGGGCACGGCTTGCGTGCCCGGCCCCTTCGGCTCGGGGAAGACCGTCCTCCAACATGCCATCGCCAAGTGGGCCAACGCCCAGATCGTGGTCTTCGTGGGCTGCGGCGAGCGGGGGAACGAGATGACCGACGTGCTCCTGGAGTTCCCCGAGCTCACCGACCCCTACAGCGGGGAGCCCCTCATGCTGCGCACGGTGCTCATCGCCAACACCTCCAACATGCCCGTGGCCGCCCGCGAGGCCTCGGTGTACACGGGGATCACCATCGCCGAGTACTACCGGGACATGGGCTATCACGTGGCCCTGCAGGCGGACTCCACCTCCCGCTGGGCGGAGGCCCTGCGGGAGATCTCCGGTCGCCTGGAGGAGATGCCCGGGGAGGAGGGATACCCCGCCTACCTGGGCACCCGACTGGCCGCCTTCTACGAGCGTGCCGGCAGGGTTGTATGCCTGGGCGGGGACCGCCGCGAGGGTTCGGTGAGCGCCATAGGTTCGGTCTCCCCTCCGGGAGGGGATCTCTCCGAGCCGGTGACCCAGGCCACCCTGCGCGTGGTCAAGGTCTTCTGGGGGCTGGAGGACCGGCTGGCCTTCGCCCGCCATTTCCCGGCCATCAACTGGCTGAACAGCTATAGCCTGTACCTGGACAAGGTGCAGGACTTCTGGAGGCAGGAGGTGGAGCCGGCCTACGCCGAGCTGCGCGAGGAGGCCATGGGCATCCTGCAGAGGGAGGCGGAACTCCAGGAGGTGGTGCGCCTCATCGGTATCGAGGCCCTCTCCGACCAGGAGCGCCTGATCATGGAGACGGCCAAGTCCCTGCGCGAGGATTTCCTGCAGCAGAACGCCTTCGACGACGCGGATGCCTTCACGTCCCTGCGCAAGCAGTACCGGCTGCTCAGGCTGATCATGACCTACCACCACCTGGCGAGCCGGGAGCTGGAGAAGGGGAGGCCCATCGAGGAGCTCATCGACCTCCCCGTGCAGGAGGAGATCGCCCGGGCCAAGTTCATCCCCGAGGAGGAACTGGAGCGCTTCGACCGCCTGGAGGAGAAGGTGGCCGAGCAGCTGGCCGGGCAGGCCATGGAAGTGAGGGCCTAGGCGAGGAGCGTTTTATCGGTTGGGGAGCGTTTTTAATAAGGATATGGAAGAGGATGGAAGGGAACGGGAATAAGGGTGTGATTCGAAGGTGCCGCTCGTCCACCCGGTCCAGCGGGGGCGCGGCGGGATGTCGGCGGGAAGGAGTCGGAGAAGATGCTCAAGGAGTACCTGACGGTAAAGGAGATCGTGGGGCCCCTCATCCTCCTGGAGGGCGTGGAGGGGGCCAAGTACAACGAGCTGGTGGAGGTGGAGTTCCCGGACGGTTCCGTGGGGCTGGGTAACGTCCTGGAGGTGGAGGAGGACCTGGTCCTCCTGCAGTCCTTCGAGGCCACCAGCGGACTGGACATCGCCCGTACCAAGGTGCGCTTCACCGGGCGCGGCCTGGAACTCCCGGTGTCCCGGGACATCCTGGGGAGGGTCTTCGACGGCCTGGGCCGGCCCATCGACAACGGCCCGCGCATCATCCCGGACAAGAGGCTGGACATCAACGGGAACCCCATCAACCCCTATGCCCGGGACTTTCCCACCGACTTCATCCAGACCGGGATCTCGGCCATCGACGGCCTCAACCCCCTGGTGCGGGGGCAGAAACTCCCCATCTTCTCCGGTGCCGGGCTTCCCCATTCCCGCCTCGCCGCCCAGATCGCCCGCCAGGCGGGGGTGTTGGGGGCGGAGGAGGAGTTCGCCGTCATCTTCGCCGCCATGGGCATCACCTTCGAGGAGGCGGATTTCTTCATCCAGGAGTTCCGCTCCACGGCGGCCATCGAGCGGGCGGTGCTCTTCATCAACCTGGCCGACGACCCGGCCATCGAGCGCATCGCCACCCCGCGCATGGCCCTCACCGCGGCGGAGTACCTGGCCTTCGACCTGGACATGCACGTCCTGGTCATCCTCATCGACATGACCTATTACTGCGAGGCCCTGCGGGAGATCTCCGCCGCCCGCAAGGAGGTCCCCGGGCGGAGGGGGTACCCCGGATACCTGTACACCGACCTGGCCACCATCTATGAGCGCGCGGGGAGGATCAAGGAGGCCAAGGGCTCCATCACCCAGATCCCGGTGCTCTCCATGCCCGACGACGACAAGACCCATCCCATTCCCGACCTCACGGGGTACATCACCGAGGGACAGATCATCCTCTCCCGGGACCTGCACCGCAGGGGGATCTACCCGCCCATCGACGTCCTGCCCTCCCTGTCCCGCCTCAAGGAGAAGGGCATCGGCCCGGGCAAGACCCGGGAGGACCATTCCCCCCTCTCCAACCAGCTCTTCTCGGCCTACGCCCGGGGCAAGGAGGCCAAGGAGCTGGCGGTCATCCTGGGCGAGGCGGCCCTCTCGGAGGAGGACAGGCTCTTCGTGCAGTTCAGCGAGGCCTTCGAGGACCGCTTCATCCGCCAGGGGGAGTACGAGGACCGCAGCATAGAGGAGACCCTGACCATCGGGTGGGAGCTTTTGCGCATCCTACCCCGCTCCGAGCTGAAGAGGGTCAAGGAGGAGCACATCAAGAAATACATGAAAACATAAATCGGGGTCAGTCCCTGTTCATGTCCAAAAACATAAATCGGGGTCAGTCCCCGTTCATGTCCAAAGTGGAAACTGGAGGTATGGAGTGGCGCGCATCCAGGTGAATCCCAATCGCATGGAGCTGCTCAAGCTGCGCAAGCGCGCGGCCATCGCGGAGCGGGGGCACAAGCTGCTCAAGGACAAGCTGGACGAGCTCATGAAGCAGTTCATGGCCCTGGTCCAGGAAAGTCGCAGGCTGCGCCGCGAGATGGAGGCCCGGCTGGCCGACGCCCATCTCATCTTCGCCATCGCCCGTTCCGAGGTCATCACCGAGGAAGTGGAGGAGTCCCTCTCCGTGCCCACCGTGGACCTGGAGGTGGAAGTGGAGAGGGCCAACATTATGGGGGTGCGCGTGCCCCATTTCGAGGTGCGCATGGAGGGAGAGTTCGATTGCTACAGCTTGATCTCCACCCCCTTCTCCCTGGACGCCGCCCTCCTGAACTACCGGGATCTCATCCCGGACCTGGTCAGGCTGGCAGAGGTGGAGAACAACGTGAGCCTGCTGGCCCAGGAGATCGAACGTACCCGGCGCCGGGTGAACGCGCTGGAACATGTGCTCATCCCCTCCCTCAAGGAGACCATCGTATATATCACCATGAAGCTGGACGAGATGGAGCGTTCCTACCGTACCCAGCTCATGAAGATAAAGAGCATGCAGGAGGAGGCGGCCTCCCGCTGATCTACCCGCCCGGGGAGGCCCGTTTTCCAGGCGGAGCGTTGTGCTGCCGCCGTTTCACCCCGTGCTTCCCGCATGTGCCTCCACCCGTGGAGATAAGTAGCACGCGTGGGCTGGCGACGCCCCGCCGATCCACCCGCCGGGCCATGATGCCTTCCGTTTCCGCAGGCGCTCTTGGGGTGGAAAGGATAAAGACGCCACCCGGTCATGATGCTGTATCGTTTCAGTAGGCGCTTTTAGGGTTGAAAAAGTACGAGAGACCACCCTATCGTCCCGGCAAAACAAGACAAAACAGGAAGAAAGGGGTGATCTCTCCCATTTTTGACAGAGGTTTTCCGCCCCCCATATACTCGATTCGTAAAGATCGATTTGGGAAAGGGGGATCCGCGGAACCCCCTTCCCGCCGTTCCCGTTCGTGCCTCGGCGCCGGCAAACCGTCCCACGCATGCGGGATGGAAGATGCGGCCACGGTAAAGAGTAGAGCATAAGGGACTTTTTCACCAACGTGCCGAGGGCTGGTCGAGGAACGATCCCCCGTTGCGTGCGTGGCGCGCCGGGGGGGTGGGTGAGACGGGGTGGGCCGATGCTGAACGATTTCGCCGGCAAGCTTTCCCTGCGCCTCGCCGGCCTGGTGCAGGAGATACAAGAGGTTTTCGATCGCCGAATCCCCACCTATGCCGCCCTCTCCGGGGAGGCCAAGGCCGATATCCGCAGGCAGATCATCGAGCTCATCCGACGTACCACCGACTTCCTGGTAGGCCGCGGCACCGGTCGCGACGAACTCTACGCATACGCCCGCCGGGTGGGGAGAAGCCGGGTAATGCAGAACATACCCCTGGGGGACCTGGTGCGGGCGGTCTTCCTGGTGGAGTCCGTTATCTGGGACCGCATCCTTCCCGCCGTCAGGGACGGCGAGCTGGGAACCCAGGAATGGATAGATTTCCTAAGGGCCTCGGGGGAGGTGAACGCCGAGATCCTCGCCGCCCTTTCCGCCTCCTACCTGGAGACCAAGGACGAGATGGTGAGCCGCCAGCTCAGGGAGTTGCACGGGCTCCTGGAGGTGGGACGCACCATCACCTCCACCATGGACCTGGAGGTGGTGCTGAACCAGATACTCGAGGTGGCGGCGGGGATCGTGCAGTCCCCCATGGGAGCGGTCTACCTTCTCCAGGAGGGCGCAGGGGAGTTGGTCCTGGTCGCCCAGATGGGCCTGGCCCCGCCATGGACGAAGGGCCGGAGGGTGGACCCGAAGCGTTCCCTCCTGGGGCTGGCCTTCAAGGCCGGGACGCCGATAAGCGGCGCGGACGACCGGCTCCGCGGTCTCTCCCTTCCCGTGCCGGCCCGCGGCGGAATGATCCGCTCCGCCCTTTCCTGCCCCATCCTCAAGGACCACCTCCCCCTGGGGGGGATAGAGCTTTACGACGCGGAACCCCGTTCCTACGACCGCCTGGACATGGCCCTCCTGGCCGCCTTCGCCCCCCAGGCGGGTGTGGCCATCCAGAACGCCCGCCTCTTCGAGCTGGAGAGGAGGCGCGCCTGGGAGATGGAGATGATGAAGGAGTTGGCCGAGGAGGCGGCGGCGGCGGTGGGCTTCGACCAGGCGGTAAGCGTGATCCTGCGCAAGATGGCCGAGGTGGCCAAGGTGGAGAAATGCATCCTCTTCCTTTACCATCCCGAGGAAGAGGAACTGGAGTTCGTAAGGGGCCACGGCCTGACCACCCCGGTGAACCGGCGGCTGAGGGGAAGCCGCCTCCTTCTCTACCAGGCGGACCTGGCGATCCGACATGCGGTACGCAGGGGGGAGATGGTGGCGGTTGGCGAGGTGGAGAACGATCCCCGCGTGGACCGTGGCCACCTGGCCACCCTCAACCTTAGGTCCTGCCTGGTCATACCCCTTTTCCGGGAGGGGGCGGTTTCCGGGGTCATGGTGCTGGGGAACTCCCGTTCTCCTCGCCTCTTCGAACCGGAGGAGATGGAGACGGTGAAAGTCATCGCCGCCCAAGCGGCGGTAGCCTTTTTTCAAGCCGGGTTGCGCCAGCGTATCCAGGAAAGGGAACGCAGGCTACAGGAGCTGGAGGCCAACGAGCGCATCTACCGGGAAAGGGAGCGCAGCGAGGCCATCGTCTCCGCCAACCCCGAGGCCATCATGGTGGTGGACCGCTCCAGGAACATCGTCCTTTTCAACCCTGCCGCCGGGGAGCTCTTCGGTTGGCGGCAGGAGGAGGCCCTGGGCCGACACGTCCACGAGGTCCTCTACGGTGAGGAAAACCCGGAGCCAGGGTCCTGTTCGATGCTGGACTGCCCCATAGAGGCCGCCTTCCGCGGAGAGAGGGCTACCCTCCCGGAGATGGAATACACGAGGCGGAACGGGGATAAGGTGTGGATAAGCGGGTCCTTTTCCGTCATCCGCAACCCGAAACGCCAGATAGAGAACGTCATCTGCGTCTTCCGCGACATCACGGAGCAGAAACGGCTGCAGCACCTGGCCCTGGTGGACAAGGAGCTGGAGATCGCCGCCAGCATCCAGAGTGCCCTGCTTCCCGAGAACTCCCTGGAGAACGAGGCGGTGAAGGTGGTGGCCCACATGGAGCAGGCACGTATCGTGGGCGGCGACTGGTACGATTTCTGGGTGGACGGGGAGAGGTTGGTGGTCATGGTGGGGGATGCCGCGGGGAGCGGTATCCCGGCGGCGCTCCTGGCCACTCTGGCCATAAGTGCCGTGCGCGCCGAGGCCGTGGAAGTCCGGGACCCCTTGGAAGTCCTGCGCAAGGCCAACCACGCCCTTTACCCCCACCGCCTGGAGGATCGCTTCATAACCATCATCTACGGGGAGCTGGACCTGCGTACCCTGCGATTCCGCTACGTGAACGCCGGCCACAACGATCCCTACCTCATCCGGAGGGGTGGCGAGGTGGCCCCCCTGCCCTCGGAGAGACGCACCATCCTGGGGGCCTTCGAGACCCTGGACCTGAAGGTGGAGGAGGTGGACCTGGAGCCCGGCGACCGCCTCTTCCTGTACACCGACGGGGTGGTGGACTGCCGCGACTCACGCCGCCGCCCCTTCGGGGAGAAACGCCTGCGGCGCTTCCTCAGGGGAGCGGGCTCGCGGTCCGCGGAGGCCTTCCTGGGGGATCTGGTAGAGGTATTACGCCGCTACTGCGGGGAATCCATGGAGGACGATTTCACCCTCCTCCTTTGCGACGTGAAGGGCAGGACGGCGTGACGGCACGGGGAGGCGGCCCGGCGTAGAATCCCGGGGAAGGCCGGACTTGGGAAACGGGCTTCTCCAGGGAGCCCGGGGGAAGGAAGCGAACGGCCGCATGTAGCGACAATATGCGAAATATATTGTTTATCCACCGTAATGGAATCGCGTGAAAGTGATCAGGCGATAGAAGGTGGCGCGTCCGGTGTCCGGGCAAGGGCTTGAAAGGCTTGCAAACCCCGGAAGGTGGGGATGGTAGAACCCGGGTGGGATGCGTTGAACCCACCCCATGCGGAGTCGCCATGTCGGCGAGTTCCGGGAGGCATGGGGTGAGGTGGTTTATAATCTAATGGCGGCGTCGGGAAGGCGTCCGCCGCGAGGCGCGTTTGGCTTAAGAGGCTGTCCAGGTGCTGTCAAGGATGAGAGTAGGCGAGGTCACCCCGGAAAAGGCCCGGGAATTTGTTGATTCCTGGGAGATTTACCGGCGGGATGCACAAAATCCACTATGGATGAGTCCCGAGGAGCTGTCCGGGCTCCAGGCGCACAATCTCAGGAAGCAAGTGGAGCTGGCCGCCCGTTTCAGCCCCTACTACCGTGAACTCTTCCGGCGGGAGAAGGTGGAATGGGAGAAGGTCCGCACCCTGGAGGACCTGGAGAGGATACCGGTCACTCCCATGGAGGCCTACCTGCGCAGCCCATTGGCCTTCCTGCTGGTCGTGGACCCCCCGGGGGAACTTGACGTGACCTACGAGATCACCTACACCTCGGGAACCTCCACCGGTACCCCGGCCCCCTTTTTCAACACCGCCTACGACATGTTCAACATCAGCCTGGCCATGCGCCGCATGGCCGAGATATGCTGGATGACCCCCCGGGATACCATGTTCAATCTCTTCCCTTACGGGAACCTGCCCCACATCGGGTTTTACCGCACCGTGCATTTGGCTTCCTTGCTGGGGATGAAGCTGGTCAACGCCCTCACCGGGAGGGACGCACCGGGTTTTCCGCTGCACCGCTCCCTGGACGAGGCCCTGGAACTGGCCGCCGAGCACCGGGTGACCGTGCTGGCGGGCATGGGACGGCAGGAGAGGAGGTTCATCCTCCGGGGAGAACAGATGGGAGTGGACCTTTCCTCGGTGCGCATCGTGCTCTCCCTGGGGGAGACGGTCACCGAGGGGATGCGCGAGGAGATGCGCGCTCACCTACCCGGGGAAGCCTCACACGCCTTCATCATCAACGGTTACGGGTTCACCGAATGCCAGGGGAGCTTCGTGGAGTGCTGCGAGTCCGGGGGCAACCACAACCCGGCTCCCAATCTTTACCACCTGGAGGTCCTGGACCCCCAAACCCTGCGCCCCCTACCCGAGGGAGAGCTGGGGCTCTTGGCCCTCACCCACCTGGACCGCCGGGGCACGGTGCTCCTGCGCTACCTGGTTGGGGATCTGGCGGCCCTGGAGAGGGGCACCTGCCCCCACTGCGGGCGGGCCGGGGAGCGCCTGGTCATCCGCATGGGCTCCACCTACGCCGTGCGCGCGGACAAGGTCATCCGCGTGGACGGCAGGCTGGTCAACCCGGAGGCGGTGAAGAACCAGCTGGCCGGGGTGCGGGGCGTCGTGGAGTACCAGCTGGTGGTGGAGAAGGAGGACCCCGGCGACCCTTTGAGCCACGACCGACTCACCCTGCGCCTCTCCGTGGCCGGGAGGCTCCGCCAGGACCTGGAGAGGGAGGTGGTGGACAGGGTGCGCGAGGCGGTGGGGATAACCCCGCGCATCGAGTACGTGCAGTCCCCGGAGATATACGATCCCTCCCGCATCCTCAAGGCCACCCGCATCGTGGACAACAGGTAGAAACTACGCCAGGCCGTTCCGGCGGCGGGAAAGGTATTCCTCCAGCCTCCGCATCCCTTCCTCGAGACGTTCCATGCGATTGGCGTAGCTGAAACGGAGGTATCCCTCCCCGCCGCTCCCGAAATCGATGCCCGGGGTGACCGCCACCCCGGTCTTCTCCAGGAGCTCCATGGCCAGGGAATAGGAATCCGAGGTGTAACGCCTGGCGTTGGCCAGGACGTAGAAGGCGCCCTGGGGTTCCACGGTAACCCCGAGGCCGATCTCCCGCAGGCGGGGGAGGAGGAAGCGGCGGCGCTGGTCGTAGGTACGCACCATGGCCTCCACGTCCTCGGCGGCCTCGTTGAGGGCGGCGATGCCCGCCCACTGCACGAAGTCGTTGGCTGATATGAAGAGGTTCTGCATCATTTTCTGCACCGGGCGTACGAACTCCGGCGGGGCGATGAGATATCCCAGCCGCCAGCCGGTCATGGCGTAGAGCTTGGAAAAGCCGTTGATCACGAAGGCGCGGTCGGTGAACTCGAGGATGGAATGCTCCCGGCCCTCGTAGACCAGCCCGTGGTAGATCTCGTCGCTGACCACGAAGACCTTATCCCCGGCCACGGCGGCGATGTCCTCCATGACCTCCGGTTCCAAGAGGTTGCCGGTGGGATTGGAGGGGGAGTTGATGATGACGGCGCGGGTCCTCGCGCTCAAGCGTTTCTCTATCTCCCGCGGGCGGAACTGGAAGCCGTCCTCCTCGAAGACCGGGACCTCCACCGGCCTCCCGTCCACGAACTCCACGATGTTCGGATAGCAGGCGTAGCAGGGGTTGGAGAGGATGACCTCGTCCCCGGGGTCCAGGAGGGCGGCGAAGAGGAGGAGCATGGCCGGGGAGCTCCCGCTGGTGACGATGATGCGGTCCGGGTCCACCTCCACGTGGTACTTGCGGTAGTAGTGGGCGGAGATGGCCTCCCGCAGCTCCCGCACCCCCTGGCTGTGGGTGTAGCGGGTCTTTCCCTCCAGCATAGCCCGGTAGGCGGCCTCCTTTATGCAGCGCGGGGTGTCGAAGTCCGGTTCCCCCACCTCCATGTGCACGATGTCCCGGCCCTCCCTATCCATCTTCTGGGCCCGTTCCAGGACCTCCATGACCATGAAGGGAGGGATGCGTTTTCCCCTTCCGGCGATCATCCTGCTCCTTTCCCTCGGCCTCGGTGGAAGACGGGTCGCTCACCGGGCCGCCACGGCTGGGCGAGCCCTTTCCCGGGCCACTCCTGCGTTTCCTCCCCCGGCGTGGCTTTCCCAAGGCATAGTACCGCTCCGTTCTTGCCGGGCCGGCGAGAGACGGCGGCACCCGTGGCAGCACCCATTATAGAACATGGGGAAAGGCGCGGGTTCTGATGGCCTGCCTGGAGACGCTTGGGTCCCGTCGGCCGGGGGCACGCCGGGAGCGGCCGCCTTCCGGTCACCTTCTCTCCCCCGGGGTCCGGGGATGGGCAGGGGCCCGGCTCCCCATCTTCGGCGGGCGGACCGAGGCTTGACCGGGAGAGAGCTAGATTATATGGGAGGGGTTTGCGCCAGGCGGAGCCCCGGTTTTAGGGCGGGGACAGGGGGACCCCTCATCGCCCTCCTTCCGGGTTCCAGGCCGCTTTTCTCCGCCTCGCGTGTGGTTTCCTTTCTCCCCGCCCGCCACGTGGGGCCTTTTTCCGTCAGGGCGGGAGGCCCCACCAGGGTCGGCGAGGGTGGCGAGGTTCCGAAACCTCTCCCGGTGTTTTATAGTGGAAGGGGCCGGTTTCCGCGGGAATGACCCTTGGGGAAGAAGGGAGCGGAAATGGATTGGGAAGCGCTGCGCACCCGGATAAGGGCGGACTTCGAGGCCAAGAACAATACCCGGGAGGAGGTGCTCAGGCTTTGCCGTTCCCTGGTCCAGACCTCCAGTTACGTCATCCGCGCCGTGCACCGGGGGGAGAGGGAGGAGGCGGAGAGGCTTCTGGAGCAGGCTGCCGCGCTGTCCTCGAACATCACCCACATGACCGAGGACCACCCCGAGGTCTATACCGCCGGTTTCGTCCACGACGCCCAGAAGGAATACGCCGAAGCCCGCGCCACCTTCGCCCTCATCTACCGGGAACCCCTCCCGGGTCCCGAGGAGCTGGGGGTGGAATATCCAGCCTACCTGAACGGGCTGGGGGAGGCGGTGGGCGAGCTGCGGCGGGCCATCCTGGACCTCATCCGGGAGGGCCACCTGGAGCGCAGCGACGAGCTCCTCTCCCACATGGACGACATTTACTACCTGCTGGTGTCCTTCGATTACCCGGACGCCATAACCTGTAACCTCCGCCGCACCACGGACATGGCCCGGGGGATCATCGAGCGCACCCGCGGCGACCTCACCACCGCCATCCGGCAGAGCAAGCTCCGCCAGGCCATAGCCGACCTGGAAGCGCGCCTGCAGTCCGGAGCTGATCCCTCCGGCCGGTGAGGCGGCCCTTTCGCGGATGAGGCATGGATTTCGCCGATCGATTATGAGCGTCACCCGGTTCTAGGGTAGGTGATAGGTTAGGGTTACGCTTGTCAGCACCGCCACCTGCGGGCGCCTTGGGGGATCAGAGCTTCCTGACGTGGATGGAGTTGGCCAGGTGCCAACCCACGGTGCGGCGGCTTCTCCCCACCACGGCCTGGAGGGGACCCTTGAAGGGGTCCTTGGCCACCACCTTGATCTTAACCCCGGGCTTGATGCCCAGGGAGGCCATGAACTGCAGGAGCTCCGGCTCGTCGTCCTTGACGCTGATGACCTCCGCTGTCTCGCCTGGTTCCAAGGAATAGAGGGTGGTCTCCTCCACCTTCACGTCCTCCACCTTGGAGGGTATGGGGTAACCGTGGGGACAGACCTTGGGCTTGTTGAGGGCCACGAAGAGCCGTCTCTCCACCTCGTCCGAGAGCTGGGTCTCGAAGCGCAGGGCCTCCTCGTGGGCCTCGTGCCACTCGAAGCCCAGCATGTCGGTGAGGAAGCGCTCCACGATGCGGTGCCTCCGGATGGCCTTGACGGCCAGCCTCTCGCCCTCCGGGGTGAGGGTTATCCCGTGGTAGGGGGTGTAGTTGATGAGGCCCTTCTGGGAGAGCTTCTTCAGGGTGTCGGTCACCGTGGAGGGAGCCACCTTCAGGGACTCCGCCAGGGCGGAGGTGGAGACCGGGCTCTGTGTCTGTTGGAGCCGGAAGATGTGCTTGAGGTAATCGCAGTGCTGGTCTAATAAGGACGCGTGTTTCGAGGTCTTCATCACCCCTCCCAGGGTCCTTGAAATTTTGAGTATCCCAAATTATAATTTCGGCATTCCGAATTTTCAACAAGCCTGTCGGTCCCTTGAGGGGCCCAGGAAACAGGGGTCGAAGTGCCGAAAAACCATTATGATTCTGGTCGAGCCGGTGAAGTCTAAGGTTGGATGAGAAGGTGGTTGTTTATGTCCAGGCCCCGGAAGGGGCGCCGGCTCACCGTTGGTAAGGGGTATCGGGTCGATGACGCCGGCGGCGGAGGAGGTGGGGAAACACTATCCATCGCCGGTGCACGCCTCGAACATTCGAATATAGTTTAAGGCCGCGAAGGAGCAGTCGACGGGAAAGAGGGAAGGAGTGAGATATGGAGTACTGGGCCTTAGCCACCGGCGGCGCCGCCCTGGTGGGCCTGGTCATGGCCTTCATCTACTCGAGGCTGGTGATCAGGGAGCCCGCCGGGGACGAGAAGATGCAGTCCATCTCCGGGGCCATCCGGGAAGGGGCCATGGCCTTCATACGCCGCGAATACCAGGTGCTGGCCGGGTTCGTTATCGTCGTCTTCGCCCTCATCGCCATCTTCATCTGGTACAAGCCGGCGGGAGGCGGGGAAAGCACCTATACCGGCATCTATACGGCCATCGCCTACGTCTTCGGTGCGCTCTGCTCCATGACCGCCGGGTTCGTGGGCATGAACATAGCCACCAAAGCCAACGTACGCACCACCCACGGAGCCGAGAAAGGGGTGCGTGAAGCCCTGCTGGTGGCCTTCCGCGGCGGCGCGGTGATGGGCCTCACCGTGGCTGGTTTGGGGCTTTTCGGGCTTTCCCTCGTCTACCTGGTCTTCGTGAAATGGTGGCAGGTGATCACCGACCCCGCCGGACAGGCCTCCATCATCGCCGGTTTCAGCCTGGGGGCGAGTTCGGTGGCCTTGTTCGCCCGCGTGGGCGGCGGGATCTACACCAAGGCCGCGGACGTGGGGGCCGACCTGGTGGGCAAGGTGGAGGCGGGGATCCCCGAGGACGACCCCCGCAACCCGGCGGTGATCGCCGACAACGTAGGGGACAACGTCGGTGACGTGGCGGGGATGGGCGCCGACCTTTACGAGTCTTACGTGGGGTCCATCGTGGCTCCCATCGCCCTGGCGGCCACCGTCTTCGCCGTCTCCGGCGCCGACGGGGTGACCAAGGGTATGCTGCTTCCCATGATCATCGCCGGGGTGGGGATCCTGGCCTCGGTGATCGCCAGCTTCTTCGTCCGCGCCAGGGAGGGTTCCCACCTCTCCCGAGCGCTGAACACCGGTAGTTATACCGCGGCCCTCCTCACCACCTTGGGAACCCTGTTCGTGTGCCTCTTCTGGCTCCGGGACCTGGAGGCGGTGAAGAACCCCATAGGGTTCTGGATCTCCATCGTGGCTGGGCTGGCCGCGGGATTGGCCATCGGCTGGGTATCCGAACTGTATACCTCCGACCGCTTCCGCCCGGTGAAGGAGATCGCCAAGTCCTCCCAGACCGGGCCGGCCACCACCATCCTCGCCGGCTTCTCCGAGGGCATGGAAAGCACCGCCAGCGCCATAATCCTTTTGGTGGCAGCCATCGCCGGGGCTTATCTGGCCGGTAACTGGGCCATGCCCGACGTGGCCAACAGCGGGATCTACGGCATCGCCCTGGCGGCCATCGGGATGCTCTCCACCACGGGCATGACCGTGTCCGTGGACGCCTACGGCCCCATCGCCGACAACGCCGGGGGCATCTCGGAGATGAGCGGGCGGCCGCCGGAGGTACGCCGCATAACCGACAGCCTGGACGCCCTGGGCAACACCACCGCGGCCATAGCCAAGGGATTCGCCATCGCCTCCGCCGGGGTCACCGCCCTGGCCCTCTTCAAGGCCTATACCACGGCGGTGGGCATCGAGATCATCGACTTGGGGCGCTGGCAGACGGTGGTGGGCCTCTTCCTGGGGGGCATGTTCCCCTTCCTCTTCTCCTCCATGGCCATCAAGGCCGTGGGGCGCGCGGCCTACGACATGATCGAGGAGGTGCGGCGCCAGTTCCGGGAGATACCCGGGCTCAAGGAGGGCAAGGAGGGGGTTAGGGCGGAGTATGCCCGTTGCGTGGACATCTCCACCCGCGCGGCCCTCAAGCGTATGGTACCCCCCGCCACCATCGCCATCGTCAGCCCGGTGGTAATCGGCCTTTGGGACAACCAGGCCCTGGCCGGTTACCTGGCCGGCGCCCTGGTGGTGGGCTTCCTCCTGGCCATCTTCATGGCCAACGCCGGGGGCGCCTGGGACAACGCCAAGAAGTACATCGAGTCCGGGAACCTGGGGGGGAAGGGGACTCCCACCCACGCCGCCGCCGTGGTGGGCGACACGGTGGGAGACCCCTTCAAGGACACCGCCGGCCCGTGCATGAACATAATGATCAAGGTCATGTCGGTCATCGCCCTGGTCTTCGCGCCGCTTTTCATCCGTTGAGCTCCGGAGTGCATGGGGCGCCGCCCTCGAGGCGGCGCCCTTTTCATTTTCCCGCCGGGGATGAAAAAAATTTCAATTTCGGCCCATGCCGTGGGCACTTGACCGAGAGGATGCACCATGGTTACAAGCCCGGCACCCGGCCAACGACGGGGTTTGCGCAGGCAGGTCAAGCGGTGACGCAAGGGACTTGATGCCACCCTGTTCCCGGCCGCGAAGCGCGGGGAGGAAGGGGGAGCGTTCCTTGACGGCGCAACATTAATATGATAGGCATATTTGCCGAATGCTTGCCGGAGGACGGAGCGCGAGAACAACGATGGGCGGGAAAGGCCAGGTTCCATAAATTACCATGCAGGAGCCTTCGGGGAGAGGCGGTCCATGAAGCTCATCATCACGGAGAAGAACACCACGGCGCGGCGCATCTCCACCATCCTCTCGGACGGAAAGGCGCGCCCCCTCTCCTCTTCCCGCAACCCGGTGTACGCCTTCCGCATGAACGGGGAGGAGGTGCACTGCCTGGGGCTCAAGGGCCACATCCTCAAGGTGGATTTCCCCCCGCAGTACCAGCAGTGGCAGGAGGTGGAGCCCCGGGAGCTCATCCGGGCGGACATCGTCAAGGTCCCCACCAGCAAGACCCTGGTGCGGGCGGTGCAGAGCGAGGCCCGTAAGGCGGACGAGGTTATCATCGCCACCGACTTCGACCGGGAGGGCGAGCTCATCGGCGTGGATGCCATAAACATCATCCGGGAGGTGCGGCCGGACATAAAGGTCAAGAGGGCGCGCTTCTCCGCCCTCACCCCCTCGGAGATCAAGAGGGTGTTCGCCCACCTGGAGGAGCCCTACTACAACCTGGCCTCGGCGGGCGAGGCCCGCCAGGACATCGACCTCATCTGGGGGGCCAGCCTGACCCGCTTCATCAGCCTGGCCTCCACCCGACTTGGAAAGAACTTCCTTTCCGTGGGCAGGGTCCAGAGCCCCACCCTCGCCCTCATCGTGGACCGCGAGAAGGAGCGCAAGGAGTTCGTCCCCACCCCCTTCTGGACCCTCAAGATAGAATGCCGCAAGGAGGGGGAGACCTTCCAGGCCCTCCACGCCAGGGAGCGTTTCCCCACCCTCGAGGAGGCCGAGGAGGCCCACTCCCGCCTGGAGGGGAAGGCCGTGGTCCGCGAGGTGAAGGCCACCGAGAGGTCCGTCAAGCCTCCCATCCCCTTCAACACCACCGGGCTCCTCACCGCGGCGGCCTCCCTGGGTTTCCCGGCGGCCAAGGCCATGAACATCGCCGAGAACCTGTACATGAACGGTTACATAAGCTATCCCCGCGTGGACAACACCGTCTACCCGCCCTCCCTGGACCTCAGGGGCATACTGCGGGAGCTCTCCAAGAGTTCCGCCTTGCGAGAGCCGGCGGGGGAGCTCCTGGCCAGGAAGAAATTGGTACCCACGCGGGGAAGCAGGCAGTCCACCGACCACCCTCCCATCCACCCCACGGCGGCCGCCTCCCCCGGCGACCTCTCCCCCCAGGAGTGGAAGATATACGAGCTGGTGGCCAGGCGCTTCATGGCCACCCTGGCCGGCGCGGCCCGGGTGCTCTCGGTGCGCGCCGACCTCACCTGCGGCCCGGAGCCCTTCGTGGCCCGGGGGTCGCGCACCGTGGAGGAGGGGTGGTACCGCTTCTATCCCTACGGGAGGAAGAAGGAGGTGGACCTGCCCCACCTGGAGGCGGGCGACGAGGTGGAGGTGGCCGACGCCCCGCCGCCCAAGAGGGGGGAGACGCAGCCCCCGCCTCGTTACACACAAGGCAAGCTCATCGAGAAGATGGAGGAGCTGGGGCTGGGCACCAAGTCCACCCGCCACGCCATCATCGAGAGCCTCTACGAGAGGGGCTACATCTACGGGGATCCCATAGCCCCCACGGAGACGGGTATCGCCGTGGCCGAGGCCCTGCGCAAGTTCGCCGGGGTCATCTCCTCCCCGGAGATGACCGCCGCCCTGGAGAGGGACATGGACGCCATCGTGGAGGGCGCCGAAACGCGCCGGGAGGTGGTGGACAAGTCCCGGGAGATGCTGGAGGAGGTCATGCGCCTCCTCGAGAGCAGCCGCTCGCAGGTGGCGGCGGAGATCCGCAACGGCATCCGGGAGGACCGCGTGCTGGGCACCTGCCCGGAATGCGGTTCCCCCTTGAGGGTCATCCGGGCCAGGAAGAGCAAGAAGAGGTTCGTGGGCTGCAGCAATTACCCGCAATGCACGGTGACCTATCCCCTTCCCCAGAACGGCAACCTGGTGCCCGCGGACGAGGTGTGCCCGGAATGCGGTTCGCCGAAGGTGAGGATGGTGAGCCGGGGAAGGAAACCCTGGACCTTCTGCCTGGACCCCTCCTGCCCCACCAAGAGCCGGGAAAACCCCGCGGATGACCGGAACCCTCCGCCCGGGGGAGAGGGCCATCCCGGCGAGGGGTCATAGGGGCCGTAAGGCCTCCCGGCCGTACGGGGGATGGCGGCCGAGGGCGGGGCCCAGCCCTATTCCCGGCGCGCCGCGCCGGCGGGCGGATTCAGCCGCGGAAGCCGTTTCCCCACCATTTTTTCCCGAATGCCTGGCCGGGACAGGGCACCGGTGTCCGGGGACCGGGAGGGGGAGGGCCTGTCCCGCGCGTCCACTCCCGGCGGCCTGGAGCGGGCCGCGGTTTGCGCCCCCGGACCGCTTATAGGAAAATAACGCCATGGCCGGCGGAAGTTGAAGGAGGTCGAAAGATGCGCAAGGTGACCGTGGTGGGGGCCGGCATGGTCGGCTCCACAGTTGCCATGCGGATAGCGGAATCCGGGCTGGCCGACGTGGCCCTCATCGACATCCAGGGGGACCTGGCGCGGGGCAAGGCCCTGGACATCTCCCAGGCCCTGCCATTGGCCGGTTCCTCCTCCAGCGTGGAGGGAGGGGAAGATTACCGGTTGGCCGAGGGAAGCGAGGTGGTGGTGGTGACCGCGGGTTTCCCCCGGCAGCCGGGGATGTCCAGGGCGGATCTCATGGGGAGGAACGCGGAGGTGGTTAGAAAAGTGGTGGAATCGGCCGCCGCCGCCGCCCCGGAGAGCGTGATCATCATGGTCACCAATCCCCTGGACGAGATGTCCTACCTGGCCTGGAGGGTCACCGGGTGGGACCGGCACCGGGTAATGGGCATGGCCGGCCTCCTGGACGGCTCCCGCCTGGCCTTCCTCGCCGCCCGGGAAGTGGGGGCTCATCCCGCGCAGGTCCAACCCACGGTGCTGGGCAGCCACGGGGAGGCCATGCTCCCCCTGCCCCGCTTCACCACCGTGGCCGGGGTCCCCCTGGACCAACTGCTCCCGCCGCGGAAAGTCCAGGAGCTCTGTGAGAGGACCCGGGAGGGAGGGGCGGAGATCGTCTCCCTCCTGAAGACGGGAAGCGCCTACTACGCCCCTTCCGCCTGCGCGGCCCGCATGGTGGAGGCCGTCCTCCGCGACGAGGAATACCTGGTGACGGCCAGCGTCCTCCTGGACGGCGAATACGGCCTGAAGGGCGTCTTCATGGGGGTCCCCGTGGTGCTGGGCGCCGGGGGCTGGAAAAGGGTGGTGGAGCTGCCCCTGAACGGGGAAGAGCTCAGGGCCCTCGAGGAGTGCGCCCGCCTCATTGGCGGCAGGATGGAGGAACTGGATGGGTGGCTGGCGCGTTCTTGAGCTTTCGCGGATCACCGAGGCGGTGGAGGAGCTGGCGGTCAAGGCCTCCCTGGAGCTTCCCCCGGACGTGGAGAAGGCCCTCGCGAAGGCCAGGGAACGGGAATCCTCCCCCCGGGGAAGGTACGCCCTGGACATGATCCTGGAGAACGCCGAGGTGGCCCGCAGGGAGGGACTGCCCCTCTGCCAGGACACGGGGATGTTCCACCTCTACGTGGACCTGGGGGAGGGGGTGGCCCTGCCATCCGGCTTCCGCTCCGCGGTGGACGAGGGGATGCGCCGAGCCACGCGCAGGGTGCCCCTGCGTTCCTCCATGGTGGATTTTCCCCTCGGGGAGCGACGCAACCGGGGCGATAACACCCCGGTCCACGTGCACGTCGGCCGGGGCGGGCCCGAGGGAGGGGCGCGCCTCACCCTCCTGGCCAAGGGCGGGGGAAGCGAGAACGCCACCCGCCTCTTCATGCTCCTTCCCGGGGAGGGCGAGGGCGGGGTTCGCCGGGCGGTCCTGGAGACGGTGCGGGCCAAGGGGGCACAGGCCTGCCCTCCCCTGGTGGTCTGCGCGGGGGCGGGAGGAGACGCCGAGGAGGCCCTGGAACTGGCCCTGCGGGGCCTGCTCCGACCCGTGGGTGAGAGGCATCCCCGCGAACCTTTGGCCCGCCTGGAGGAGGAGCTCCTGGAGGAGGTGAACGCCACGGGCATCGGGGCCGCCGGCCTGGGCGGGGATACGACGGCCCTTGACGTCCACCTGGAAGAAGCTCCCACCCACATCGCCTGCCTCCCGGTGGGGGTGGTCCTGGGGTGCCACGCGCTGCGGCGCAGCACCCTCCTGCTCTGAGCCGGCGGAGACGGGATATGGAGAAGGATACCGGGGAGAGCTGCACCGATTACCGCCCGGGGAGTTTCCGGCGCACGGAGGACGACCTACAGATAAAGCCGACCGCCTACCGGGGCCTCCTGCGCAACCGTGATTTCCTCTTCCTGTGGCTGGGCCAGATGATCTCCGCCGTGGGGGACTGGATAATCGTGGCCGTGCTCTTCGCCTACGTGGACCAGATATCCGGCGGGCGCAGCTACGCCATAAGCCTCATGATGCTCTCCAAGTTCCTGCCCGCCGTACTCCTGGGGTTCCTGGCCGGGGTGATCATCGACCGCCTGGACCGCAAGTCCACCCTCATCCTCTGCGACTTCGCCCGCGCCGCCCTGGTGGTCCTGCTGCCCTTCGCCGGCAACCTCCTCTTCATCTGCCTGCTGGTCTTCGCCATCGAGACCTTCACCATCATCTACGGGCCGGCCAAGGACGCCAGCATCCCCGACCTGGTGGAGCCGGAACAGCTCACCACCGCCAACTCCATGAACATGCTCACCCTCTATGCCTCCATGGCCTTCGGGACGGCCATCGCCGGGAGCATCATAGGGTTCATCTCCTGGCTGGGGAGGATCAACCCCGGGTTCATGGGCAAGATAGATCCCAACAAGGCGGCCTTCTTCATCGACTCCCTGACCTTCCTGGCCTCCGCCTGGCTCATCTACCACATCGCCTTCAAGAAGATCCCACGCGATGAGCGGGTGAAGATGACCTCCGGGCAGGTGAGGGAGGACTTCCGGGAGGGTTTCCGCTACCTGTGGGGAGGGAACCTCACGCGCACCGTGCTCCTCCTCACCCTGGCCTGTTTCCTGGGGGGAGGGACCATCTACGTGCTCACGGTGAGCTTCGTGCGCTACGTGCTGGGGGGAAGCGGGTCCACCTTCATGTACATCTTGACCACACTGCTTTTCGGGATAATGGGCGGCTCGCTTCTGGCCGGGGTGCTCCGGAACCGGGTGCGCAAGGAAAGGGTGCTGGGACTGGCCATCTCCGGTTTCGGGGCCGGGGTGGTCCTCTTCTCCCTGGTCACCGTGACCTGGATATCCTTCCTGGTGGCCTTCCTGGGCGGGATCTTCATGGGATACGCCATCGTGGGCATGGTCACCCTCCTTCACGAGAGGCTGGACGAGGAGTACCGGGGCAGGGCCTTCGCCACCATCCAGGTGATCATGCGGGCCTCCATATTCGTGTCCATCATGTTGGCCGGTCCCCTGGCGGACCTGATAACCGGGCTGGGACGCAAGCTGGGCCTGAGACCCCTCTCCCTCTGGCTGGTCCGGCTGGGTGGTTCATACCAGGGGGAGATAGACGGCAGGTACGCGGATTTCCGCTATCTCCTCAACGGACCCCAGATCATACTGCTCATCGGGGGCGTGGTGATCCTGACGGCCGGGCTGTACGGGCAGCGTTCCTTCCACCGCTGTTTCGCCGGGGAGTGGACTGGTAATATATTCCATAGGATGGGGCAACACGGGGAGGGGGACTTGAACCGTGCTCGCCCGGGGGAGGACGCGGAGGGGCTTCCGGTCCCCCACCCCGGGGCCGGTGAGGAAGCGGCCGGGCTCGACCCTGGATTGGAAAAACATCCCAAAGATGAAAGGGACCGGGGTTGAACGGGGTCGCGGGAGCCGGGGCGGGAACAATAGGGCCGATCCCGCGATCACCCCGGATTTACGGTGAAGCGAGGTGAAAGGCGATGATAGACGGCGGGGAGATAAAGGTGACCACTCCCCTCTCCCTGGAGTTCCGGGAGAGGGCCTCGGCCGGGGATCGCCTGCTTATAACCGGGAGGCTCGTCACCGCCCGCGACCAGGCCCATCGCAGGTTGGTGGAAGCCCTGGAAAAGGGAGAACGGCTGCCCTTGGAGCTCAAGGGGGAGATAATCTATTACGCCGGTCCCACCCCGGCTCCCCCGGGCAAGGCCGCCGGTTCCGTGGGGCCCACCACTTCCTCCCGCATGGATCCCTACACGCCGCGCCTGGCCGCGGAGGGCATCGCCGCCTGCATCGGCAAGGGGCCCCGTTCCCCGGAGGCCAAGCGGGCCTTGGCGGAGAACGGCGTGCTCTACCTGGTGGGCATCGGGGGAGCCGCGGCCTTGCTGGGTTCCCGGGTCCGGGCCTTACGCCTCCTGGCTTACGAGGACCTGGGGCCGGAGGCCGTCTACGAGCTGGAGGTGGAGGACTTCCCGGTCCTCGTGGCTTACGACCTCAAGGGAGGCGACGTCTTCGCCCACTTGGCCCGGTGGTGAGGCGGGCCGGGGCCTCAGCGTTCCCGGAGGGGTATACGGGTTTCCCCGGCCATGGACGGCGCCGGGTGCCGGGGGACGAGGGTTCAGGGCTCACCCAGCGGTTCCGCGTCTCAGCGGGGAGGGCTTACCATCCGCTTAGGAGGAAACGGCCTAGGTTGACGGTGGACGGGAACCGCCGCGGGGGATAAACTTTTCCCTTGACGGGACGGCGCGGAGGAAAGGAAGGAGATGAGCAACAGGCAGTTTACGAGGACAACGGGAAAGAGAAAGGGCGTCCTCATCACCTTCGAGGGCGTGGAGGGTTCGGGGAAGACCACCCAGATGAACATGCTCCACGCCCACCTCATCCGCATGAACGTGGACGTGGTGGCCACCCATGAGCCGGGAGGAACCAGGCTGGGCGAGGAGATACGGCGTATCCTCCTGAATCCTTCCTTCCGGGAGATGCATCCCCTCACGGAGACGGTACTCTACGCCGCCGACCGTGCCCAGCACGTTTACGAGGTCATCAAGCCGGCCCTGGAGGCGGGGAAGGTGGTCCTATGCGATCGCTACCTGGATTCCTCCCTTGCCTACCAGGGGGTGGCCAGGAGAGTGGGGCTGGAAGGGGTGCGTAACCTGAACGAGTGGATCACCGACGATCTCTATCCCGACCTGACCTTTCTTCTGGAGATACCCTTCCGGGTGGGGCTGAAGAGGTTGGAAGAGCGCAACAAGGCCATGGACAGGATGGAGGGGCAGCCGGAATCCTTTCACCAGCAGGTGCAGGAGGCGTACCGTACCCTGGCCAAGTTCTTCCCCAGCCGATACGTGGTGCTCAACGGGGCGGACAAGCCGGAGAACATCCATCACCGGGTGATGGAGGAGGTAATGAAGCTCCTGGCCTGAGATTCCCGCGGGGATGCCGCGGGAGCCTGAAACCCTCGTGCGGACGCGCTTTTCACTTCCCTTCCCCGCGCTCTTAGGCGATAAGCCTTGGGGGGTTACCCTCCCCTCGCCGCCCCGTCCCTCGCTCGGGGAGGGGGATGAGACATGGAGGTGAGTAATTGGCCCAGGGCGGCGCGTGCAGCTGGGAGGACATATTCGGGCAGGAGGTGGCCGTGGAACACCTCCGCTCCATGCTGCGCCGGGGAGACGTACCCCATGCCCTGCTCTTCACCGGCCCGCGCGGCGTGGGGAAGTTCACCACCGCCCTGGTGGTGGCCGCGGCCCTCCTCTGCCCTACCGGGGAAGCTGACGGCTGTCCCTCCTGCCGGAAAGCGGCGGCCAGGGTGCACCCCGATTTGCACATTGTGGAGCCGGAGGGGATGAGCATCAGGGTGGAGAGGATAAGGGAGCTGGAGGGCCTCCTAAGCCGCAAGGCCGTGGAGGGGCGGGGCCGGGTGGTGGTGGTGGACGAGGCGCAGTCCATGACCGCGGAAGCGGCCAACGCCTTTCTCAAGACCCTGGAGGAGCCCCACCCGGAAACCTACATCATCCTGGTCTCCGAGAGCCGGGAGAACCTTCTCCCCACCGTGGTCTCCCGCTGTCGGGAAGTACGCTTCGCCTCCATCGGCACCGGGGAGCTGGAGGAATATCTGGTGAACAGAGAGGGCTTGGCCCCGGGGGAAGCGCGGTCCCTGGCGCGGCGGTCGGGAGGGATTTTCGGCCGCGCCGTTCTCTGGGCGCGTTACCCGGAAGCGGCCGCCTACTGGAGGAAGGGCGTGGAATGCGCCGCCCTCATGCGCCGCCTCACCCTGCGCGAGGCGCTGGCCAAGGTGGAGTCGTGCCGCCGCGAACTTCACGAGCTCAGGCTCGAGGGCGGGGGGGAGAGCGTGGAGGCCTACCTCTCCGCGCTGGACAAGAAGAGCGCGGAGCGCCTGCGCAAGCGCCGGGAGGAGGAGGCTTCCCGCCGCGACAAAAGGGCCAGGCGCCTGGCCGCCCATGACTTCCTCGATGGCATGGCCTCTTTTTACCGGGATATAATGCTCTTGATCCTGGTGGGGGAGGAGGGGGGAGAGGTGGGGGATACCCTGCTCCTCAACCCGGAGTGGAGGAAGGAACTGGCAAGGGAAGCCCGACACCTCGACGCCCGGGGAGTGCGCGGGTGCCTGGAAAGGCTGCAGGAGGCGGGCAGGGCGCTGGACGCCAACGTGGACGAGGAATTGCTCTTCTCCCACCTGGTCTTGGAACTGAGAAGCAGATGCTGATCCCCGCGGGGGCCGGGAGGGGAGACTTCCGGGCAACCAGGGTCCCGGTTCACGGGCCATCGCGGGAGCGAAAGGGTCCGGAGGCCGGGGAAAGGATGGAGGATTGTGGTCCAAGTTTGGCCTCCGCCTCGCGCCGACGGCCTCGAGGCGGATGCCGGGAGGTAGAGAATGGCCACGGTAGTGGGAGTGGTTTTCAGGAAGGACGGGAAAGTCCATTACTACGATCCCGACCGGCTGTCCCTCCGCGTGGGGGACGAGGTCATGGTGCCCACGCCCAAGGGCCCGGAATTCGCGGTGGTGGTGGTCCCTCCCCGGGAGATACCCGACCCCGGGAATTCCCGGCAGTTGCGCAAGGTCATCAGGCGGGCCACGGACCGGGACCGCCAGCAGAAGGAGCGCAATGAGTTCCGCCGGGACCGCGCCTGGCGCAAGTGCCTGGAGCTCATCGCCAAGCACCAACTGCCCATGAAGCTGGTGGACATGGACTACGCCTTCGACGGCAGCTCCATAACCTTCTACTTCACCGCCGAGGGGCGGGTGGATTTCCGGGCCCTGGTGCGCGACCTGGCCTCAACCCTGAAGACGCGCATCGAGCTGCGGCAGATAGGGGTACGCGACGAGGCTAAGATGATCGGGGGCCTGGGGCCCTGCGGCCGGCCCCTGTGTTGCGCCACCTTCCTGACTTCCTTCCACCCCATTTCCATCCGCATGGCCAAGGAACAGCACCTGCCCCTCAACCCGGCGAAGATATCCGGGATATGCGGCCGCCTTATGTGCTGCCTCCACTACGAGCAGGACGCCTACCGCCGCTTCCTCCGCTGGGTGCCGGCGGTGGGCGAAGAAGTGGAGACGGAGAGGGGAAAGGCCAGGGTGGCCGCCCACGACGTCCTCCACGAGAGGGTGGTCCTGGAACTGGAGGACGGGGAGAAATTCACCGTCCCGGCCACCTACTTCGGCCCTCCGCCCCAGGAGGTGGAGCCGGAGGAGGAAGAGGTGGAGGACGAGATCGTGGAGGACACCGACGAGGAATTGTCTCCGGGCTGAGCCTCGCGCCCACCCCTTGCGGGTTCCGGGAAGCCTGCGGCATGCGGGGAGGAAGCGGGGCGTAGGAAAGTCCCAAAATACCCCCGACCACTCGTCGACAAGCCAAACTTGCGTGTGCTATATATTTGATTTATGCAGGAGACGGGCTTTGACGGCCCCGTAAGCCGCGGAAAGGCCCTCGTTATGTAGAGGAAAATAATGGTAGAGATACGTTTTCACAGCCTGGGCGGCCAGGGTGCGGTGACCCTCATCAACCTCCTGGCCCAGGCGGGGGACCTGGTGGGAAAGCACGTGCAGGCCTTCCCCTTCTTCGGTGCCGAGAGAAGGGGGGCGCCGGTGAAGTCCTACGTGCGCATGGACGACCGCCCCATCCACCTGCGCAGCCAGATATACCGCCCGGACTTCCTGGTGGTCATGAGCCCCACCCTGCTCGAGGCGGCCGTCAGGGAGGGGACCAAGGATGGCATGGTGGTGCTGGTGAACCAGGGGAAAGAGGAGGATGCGGCACTCAAGGGGTTCCCCTTCCGCACCTATGCGCTGGATGCCACCTCCATCGCCCTGGAACTGGGCATGGTCGTGGAGGGAATGCCCGTCCTGAACCAGGTATTCCTGGGGGCGGTGTCCTACGTCACCGAGATCATACCCCTGGAAGTGGTGAACGAGGTCATACGCCGCAACATACCCCCCGCGCGCCTGGAAGCCAGCATGGAGGCGGCGCGGAGGGGGTTCACCTCCGTGCGCGAGGTGGCGGTGGCGGGGAGGAAGGAGGGCCGGGAGAGGACCGCCGCCTCCTGAGGCGGATCCCCGGCGCGCACGCGTCCGCGCCTTGATTTCGGATAACCTCGGCCGCCGGGCAGGTTGTTATCCTTTAGGTGTACTGGATATCCAGGCCGCGTGAAGCCCCGGCGGCTGTCCTGGATCGAGGAAAGTGAAAGGTAAGCGCGATGCCCGCAAGGAAGAGAAGGGAGAAGCCGGAGGAGATCGGTTTTCTCACCACCCTCTCCGTGCCCTCGGAGGGGAGCGTGGGAAAGACCGGGTCCTGGAGGACCTTCCGCCCCCTCCTCGACCGGGAGCGGTGCAACAAGTGCCTGCTCTGCTGGATATATTGCCCGGAGGCCTGCATAACCAAGGACCTGGAGATAAACTACGATTACTGCAAGGGATGCGGCATATGCGCCGAGGAATGTCCCACCAAGGCCATGCGCATGGTCAAGGAGGGCGAATAGATGTGGGCGGGGCCGGGTGGGAACCGGAAGTCCTTGGCCCGGACGCGTGCCCGGAATGGACGCATGCCCGGCGCGGCGGTGGGCGTGTCCCATGGACCCGAGATGTATGGTAAGCGCCAAAGGAGCGAGGTTGAAAGATGAGGCTTGTGGAGACCGGTAACCACGTGGCCGCCTGGGGAGCGCGCCTTTCCCGGGTGGAGGTGGTGTCCGCCTATCCCATAACCCCCCAGACCCAGGTCATCGAGGAGATATCCCGCTTCATAGATGAGGGGGAGATGGAATGCGAGTACATCCCCGTGGAGAGCGAGCACAGCGCCATGGCGGCCATGATCGGCGCCGCGGCCATGGGAGTGCGCGCCTTCTCCGCCACCTCCGCCCACGGCCTGGCCTACATGCACGAGCTCCTGCACTGGGCGGCCGCCGTGCGCCTGCCCATGGTCATGGTCAACGTCAACCGCGCCCTGGGCCCGGGGTGGAACATCTGGTGCGACCACCAGGACACCATGGCGGCCCGGGACACGGGCTGGATCCAGCTCTATTGCGCCGACCACCAGGAGATACTGGACACCGTCATCCAGGCCTACCGCATCTCCGAGGACCCGCGGGTCATCCTCCCGGTCATGGTGTGCTACGACGCTTTCGTCATGTCCCATACCTACATGCAGGTGGATATACCCGAACAGGAGGCGGTGGACCGCTTCCTGCCCCCCTTCCGCTCCCTCTGGAAGCTGGACCTCGAGTATCCTTTCACTCACGGATCAGTGATCTACCCAGACGATTACGAGGAGGTCCGGTTCTCCATGCAGCAGGCCATGGACAACGCCCGCCGGGTCATTGCCGAGGCCGCCCGGGAGTACCGGGATGTGGTGGGCGGATACCACGGGGAGCTGGTGGACGCCTACCGCATGGAGGACGCGGAATACGCCCTCCTGGCCATGGGGACGGTGGCCTCGGAATGCCGGGTGGCGGTGGATGAACTGCGGGAGTCGGGCTACCCCTGCGGCCTGGTGAGGATCCGTTCCTACCGTCCCTTCCCGGTGGCCGAGCTCCGGGAGTTGCTGGCTCCCCTGCGCGTGGCGCTGGTCATCGACCGTGCCGTCTCCTTCGGGCTGGAAGGCCCCCTCTTTTCCGAGGTCAAGGCGGCGGTCTACGGGAACGGGGGTCCCTCCATCCACGGCATGGTCACCGGCCTGGGGGGGAGGGATGTGCCCTATGACCTCATCGTGGACAACGCCGTGGCCGCTTTCAAGGGGAAGTTGCTCCCCGGGAGCCACTGGCCGGCCGTGCGCCTGAACGATCACCACCGCCTGGTGAAGAGGAGCCTGGAGGAGTATTGGAAGAAGGAGGGAGTGCGGTGAGGCTGCGCGATTTTCCCGCCGAGGAGTTGTTCCTGCAGGGGAGCGCCGCCTGCCAGGGATGCCCGGGGAGCGCGGCCCTGCGCGTGGCCTTCAAGGCCCTGGGGAGGAACACCGTCCTGTGCGTCATAGCCTCCTGCACCTCGGTCCTTCAGAGCCCCTACCCGGTGTCCGCCCTTAACCTTCCCACCCTGAACATGGCCTTTGCCACCGGTGGAGCGGTGGGTTCGGGGATGACCGCGGCCGCCGAGCGCCTGGTGGCCAGGGGGGAGTTCGAGGAGAAGCCCACCATCCTGGTATGGGCGGGGGACGGTGGAACCTACGACATCGGCATCCAGGCCCTCTCCGGAGCCGCGGAACGCAACGCCGACTTCATCTACGTTTGTTACAACAACGAGGCCTATTCCAACACCGGGACCCAGCGCAGCGGGGCCACCCCCTACGCCGCCTGGACCACCAACACCACCAAGGGCAAGGAGGAATGGCGCAAGGACGTGGCCCAGATCATGGTGGCCCACGGCATCCCCTACGTGGCCACCGCCTCCCTGGCCTACCCCACGGACATGTTCCGCAAGTTCGCCAAGGCCCGGGAGATCAGGGGTACGCGTTACATCGAGATCCAGGCCCCTTGCCCCCCGGGATGGAAGTTCCCCTCCAGCCACACGGTGAAGATCGCCAGGCTGGCCGTCCAGACCGGGATGTGGATGCTCTACGAGCACGAGAACGGGAGGACCACCTACACGGCGGGCACCCAGCGCATCATCCAGGGCCAGGCCAAGCTCCTCCCGGTGGAGGAGTACCTACAGGCCCAGGGCAGGTTCCGCCACCTCTTCCATCCGGAGAGGGACGAGGAGCGCATCGCCGCCATACAGAAACGCATCAGCGACGTCTTCGAGACCCTGCAGTTCACGCACAAGATGAAGGAACACCTCATGGACATCGAGATCTCCCCCCGCCTCTAAAAAGGGGTCAGGTCTTGAATTTTGAAATTCATGGCAAGAAGGAGGCTATCCAGTTTTTCGATCTCCCCGGCGTCGTAGGAGACGACTCACCAGTTTATACCCCTTAGGGTATCAAAATTCAATACCTGACCTCATATAATCTTTTTAGGCCGGCGTAGCTCAGCAGGTAGAGCAGCTCACTCGTAATGAGCAGGTCAGGAGTTCGAGTCTCCTCGCCGGCTCCAGTAAAAGAGAAGGCCGGAGGGATACAAACCACCCCTCCGGCCTTTTGGCCTATGCACCGTTTAACCGCCGGGAGGCGCCGTTCACCCTCCCGATATCCGCGCTGGTGGTTTTCCGGTAAGGGAGGGGAGCGGAGTCCCGATAAAAGGGAATGAGAAGAGGTCCTTGAACCCGATTTATGCGCAAAGGAGGTTGAGGAGAGATGAAAAGGAGGATGAGAATCCTGGGGATGGTGGGAGTCACCTCCTTGCTCCTGGTGCTCCTGCTGGGAGTCCCCGCCCAGGCCGCCAACCCGGAGAGCGTGACCGTCTCCGCCACGGTGGCCGAGGCCCTGCGCCTCACGGTGAGCGAGACAACCGTGGACTTCGGTGGTTCCCTGCTCCCGGACGGCGGCCCGACTGGGAACGGTGTCTACACCGACACCCTGGGGGCCGCGGTTTCCGCCAACCGCCCCTGGAGGCTGGAGGTGACCAAGGACAGGGACCTCACCAGCGCCAGCGGTTACATACCCAGCGCCAGGCTGACCTTCACCTCGTCCAGCAGCGACGGCAGGGTGACGGCCAAGCAGAGCTCGGCTACCGAATTCGGCAGCAGCGCCGTCATGGTGGCCGAGGGGAGCCGGGGAGGTAACATCAATGTCACGGTGAGCTACCGCGTGGACATCGAATGGGAGGACGCCCCCGATACCTACACCGCCGTCCACACCTACACGGTGGTGGCCCAGTGAGGAGTTTGCCCACAAAAACGTGGCCGTCAAGGATGGAGGGCCCGGCGGTAGCCGGGCCCTCCCGTTTGCCATCATCCCGGGGGGCTGCGGCGTGGACGGGCGAGCCCATGTCGTTTATAAGGGAATTTGGTCGAGGCCGCAGGGCTTGAGAAGGCCGAGGGGAGGGCCTGTAGGTTCACACGATCCAGGAGTTGTCGTCGCAGGCCATGGCCCTCAGAGGCGCCGTTTTTATCCTCCCTGCAGCGGTAACCCCGGAAGGCAGGGGAGGGCGTTGGTCGGGAAAACCATGGGGCCAGGGTCCCGGACCGGATGGGGAAAGGACGAAAACCCCGCCTTTCGTTTCCGGGGCCGGAGGCATCGGGCGATGGGCGCAACGGGATTTGTCGCCCCTTTGCGTTTGGGCCATAATGATGGCGCGAGAAAAGGAGATGTGCCGCTTTGGCGCCGAAAAAATAGAGCAAGAGAGCCCGTATTCCTGATGCCTGGATAAAAGGTGAGGGTGGAGATGAAGTACCTGGCGAGGGAGGTATGCGCTTTGCGGTCCGATCTGCGGGTTAGAGGGAAAGTATCGGGTAGCCGGAGGAATCCAGTCCCAGCGGCGGCTAGGTCATTGGCCTTGGTCGTCCTCTTCCTTTCCGGCCTGGCGGTTTTCGCTTTCCTCCCGGCGGGGGCGCGGGAGGCGAGGGCCCAAGGGTTCGACCTCACCGTGTCCCCGGTGAAGAAGGAATTGACCGTCCGTCCGGGTGATAGGTTGGACTTCAGCATAACTCTCGTCAACCATACCCAGGGCGACCTGGAGCTCCTGGTCTACCCCATGGATTTCTTCATCAAGCCGGACAACAGCTACGAGTTCCACGAACCCGGGTACTACACCTATTCCTGCTCCCGGTGGATCGAGATGAAGCGAGACCGCCTGACCCTCCCCCCGGGTGTCCAACACGAGGAACCCTTCACCCTGGCGGTGCCTCCCGACGCCGAACCGGGAGGCCACTACTCGGTGCTCTTCTTCCAGGACGCCTCGCAGCCGCCGCCTGGCCTGGGGGTCAAGCCTACCTACCGCATAGGCTCTCTCATCCTGGTCACCGTGCCCGGGGATATCGTGAGGGACGCCGAGATCAAGGCCCTCTCCGTGGAGAGCGATTTCCTCTCCCTGTGGGGACCCCGGAGGGAGGAGAGGGGGGGTGGCCGGCGCGGAGCATGAAGTACCACCTGGAGGTGGAGAACACGGGGAACGTGCACCTCACCCTGCAGGCCCAGATCGCCTACCGCGCCCGGGCGGGCTTCGGCTCCGGGATGCTGGACCTGGGGGAGATAACCATCCTCCCGGGGACGGTCCGCTACTTCGAGGGCTTCCTGCCCGCGCCTCCCGCGCTGGGGTACTTCCGGGCGGAGGCGGTCATCAAGTACGGGCCGGACATGTACACCTTCGACACCGAGAAGCGGTCCGGGTGCGGCTTCTGGGCCCTGCCCCTGCTCTGGGGGCTTATCTTCCTGGCAGCGGGGACGGGAGCCTGGTACCTGGTCAAGTTCCTGCGCGGCCGCTTCCGGGTGAGCCTTAAGGTCACCCGTAGGTAACCTCTGGACGCACGCGACTGGATGCACGCGATGGGGGAGCACACATCACTTGGCGGTGACGGTGAGGAGGTGACCCGCATCCCGCTGGGTAACCGCGGGTATGTTGCTCTGGAGGGTGCCGTCCGCGCGGACGCGCACGCAGGGGGCTATGGAGACCTCCACCGTGACCCCCCCGGCCGCCGCGGTCATCCCGGGAAAGGCCAGGAGAAAAAGAAGAAGGAGGGCCACAAGGCAAACAGCGAGGGAGCCCTTCGCCACAGAGCACCAGCCCCTCATCTTCCGAGCACCTCCCGTGGGACCCTTTTCACGCCCTTATTAACGGAAGAGGAAAGGGGTTACAGTATCCGCCGATGGTCTGATAGTCACGCTCCGATGGTAGTAGGTGATTCTTTGGAAGCTCCCGGGGGTCGAACCGCGGGACCGCGCCCTTCTCCCCTCGAAACCGGTCACCTATCCCGGGAACATGGCCCCAGGGGTACACCATCCACGTCTGCGCCCCGTGGGCCCCGGAAGGGGAGCGCGGCAGCCCCGCGTCATCATCCTGTTGGGGGAAAGCGCATCCCGCGCGTCGGGTATCCATCCGCCGGCGAAGAGGGGGGTGTCCTCAGCTTGGCCTTCATGGACCCGCCCGGCACGACGCTTTCTCGAGGACGCGCTCAGCGGTGGACCCTCCCCCGCCCCCCGCAGGTGGGGCAGGTCTCGGTGTGCTTTACGGTTCCCGTTCCTCCGCACGTGCTGCACGGCACGCTGGAACCCCCTCACCCGTAACACACGCCGGAACCGCCGCACTCCGGGCAGGTCTCGGCGACGGTTACCGTCCCCTTCCCCCGACAGGTGGGGCAGGTGACGTAGGCCGATCCCAGGCTCACGGTGAGGGTCACCGCCGAACCCCTGGCGAGAGGGGTGCCGGGAGCGGGCTCCGAGGAACAGACCAGCCCGGCGGAGACGGACTCGTTGTAGGATCGCTGGAGGTTGGCCTGCAGGCCCAATCCCTGCAGGATGGACACCGCTTCCCCCTCGGACTTTCCCCTCAGGTCGGGGAGGGTTACCGGCTCCGGGCCCCTGCTGACCACCAGGTCCACCGCCGTTCCCCGGTCCACCTCCTCTCCCTCGGGGGGCATGGTGCGGATGATCAGGCCGGCGGGCACGGTGTCCGAATATTCCTCCATCAGGGTTCCCAGTCCCAGTTCTTCTCCGGAGAGAAGGGCCTCGGCTTCCTCCACGCTCATGCCTCCGAGGGCCGGAATAACGGTGGTGAGGGGCGTTTTCGGCGTCGATCCGCCACATCCGGAGAGGACAAGGATCATGGACAGTGAAGCCATGGCCACCAGGGAGAACGTGATGACGCCGGCAACCCCCCTCATGCTCGCAGACGGCCACATCCCTTTCACCTCCTTTTCTTGTTTCAGGCGGCTTGATTGTTCGCCTCTTTTAATTTTCCCCTGTTTCGGGGTGGTCAACCCTCCTTGGCGTACCCTTCAAACGGGGGCGATCTCCCCGGGTTTTCCCGGAAATCCGGAAAAGGTGCTTTCCCGGCCTTCAGTCCTTCACCCGAACCCAAGCTGCGCGGGCCGATCCCTTTCCTTGTCCTCAGCCTTTCCTTCTCAGACGGATCTCTCGACCTGAGCAACGATCTTCGCCCTCCCCTGTTTGAAGGTAACTTTTTACCGATCGACGCCCCTGCGGGCTTCTTGTGACCTTGGAGCACCTCCCCGGACTTCGCCCGCCGCGGGCATGTTTGTGTTTCAAACACCCCCGCGAAGGTATCCGCCGTCGGCGCTCCCCGAAACGGGCTTTCGGTAAAAGTTCCCCATCCCTTAAACCCTTGAAAAAGCAGGACGCTTTGCATCTCGATGGGAAAAACCCGCTCTAATCCTTCCGGATGAGGACCAAGATCGTTCCCCCGCCTTGCTCAGCGCGTCGTACGGGGATTCAAGGCCCTTGGGTGTGGGGGCGCCGGTTCGTCGCTCACTTCAAACACGGTTGCCGATCCACGCGGAATGGAAAGCGGGCCCGGTACTCCATGCCTTCATCCACCGACGCACGATCGAAGGTTCAGCGACTGGCAGCGGGGAAAGGATCTCGTGGCGTATCATTGAAAAACCATAAGATGACCGTGGGGGTTTGCGCGCGTGAATGGGGCGGAAGGCCGCCTTTCGTGCCTCGCGTTTGCGGATTATGCGGGCTCCGTTCTCGGGTCCGCGGGAACGTAAAAGGGGGTCGCCGTCTGTTAGACTGTTTACGGCCGCCATGGGCGGGTGAACGGATCTCCGGAGATACCGCACATGGCATTCCCGCGGGTGAGAGGACCGGCTGGGCCTCCGCCGGAGTGGGCACGAAGGGAGTGAATGCCGGTTGCGTCCGGTTCTCTTTCACATAGGGTCCTTTGCCGTTTATTCCTACGGGGTTTTCCTCTTCCTGGCCTTTCTGGCCGGGACATTCCTCGCCGGGCGGGAACTGAAGCGCAAGGGGCTGGATGGGTCGGCCATCTACCCGGTGGGCGCGGTAGCGGCCATAAGCGGGGTGGCGGGGGCTCGGCTCTTCTACGTGCTCGGCCACTGGAGCGAGTTCTCCGCCCACTGGCCTTCCGTTTTCGACCTCAACATGCGGGGCCTGGTATTCTACGGGGGGTTGGCCCTGGCCGTGCCCGCCTGCTTGCTCACGGTGAGGAGGATGGGGCTCCCGGCTGGGAAGGTTGCCGACGCCGTGGGGCTCGTCCTGCCGCTCTGCCTGGCCGTGGCCCGCGTGGGGTGTTTCCTCAACGGCTGCTGCGGGGGGGAGCCCTCCGGGCTACCCTGGGCGGTGACCTTCCCGGATTCCTACACCGCCGTGCATCCCACCCAGCTCTACGAACTGGCCCTGGACCTGGCGCTCTTTTTCCTCCTGCTCCGCTTGAGGAGAAGGGTATCCGGGGACTGGGATCTCTTCCTCCTTGCCGTGGGGGGATACGGCGCGGTGCGCTTCCTGGTCGAGTTCTTCCGCTATCATCCCCAGGCATCGGCGAGGTACCTCTTCCAGGGAGTGAGCCTGACGGCCGCGGCGCTCCTTCTCCCCTTGGCCTACTGGAGGGAGAGAAGGGCCGGCTCCGAGGACGCGAAGGGAGAGTCCGACCGGGGATCCTGAAAGGGGGATTCCAGGGGGAGATACCGAAAGACAGCGGGTGAGAAGGGTGACCGAAAACGGCCTCCCCGAAGGGACCCGGGGACCATCCGGGGCCCGAGAACACGGCCGGGAAAATATAAAGGTTGAATAGTAAAGGCAGGAAAGGTAGCGTGTAGGGAGAGAATCACCAGGAAACGTGGGGCATCGGGAAACGCGGGGCCCGGGCTCGGAAGCGGTGGGAAATCCCGCCCGGCGGGTTCCAGGAAGAGGGAAGAAGAGGAACACCTTCCACCTTAATCGCCTCCACAGGTCGGTCCACGCAGAACCTGGTGGAGGGAATGGCTGGAACCCTCAACCCCGGCGTCGGGGGAGGGTGACCGGCATGGGCCGTGGTGCACAGGTGGAAGGAAACCCGGCGCGGAGGGCCGGGTAAAGGAGGAGGCCGGAGGCGTTTCCCTCGCGAGGTGGGGAAAGGGAGCGGTTAGCCTGGACAGGAGGAGGGAACACATATGCGGATAGGCGGGGAAGTAGAAACTCTTTTCCGTGAGGAACAACGCTTTCACCAGTGGTGGATCTACGCGGTGGTCCTGGGGACGGCGGTTTTCGCCTGGTACGCCTTCCTGCGGGAGGTGGTATTGCGCAGGCCCCCGGGAGGCCGACCGTCTCCCGGCTGGTTGATGGTCCTCGCCTGGCTCCTCGTGGGGTTGGGTTTTCCCTGGCTCTTCCTCTCCACCCGCCTGGTGGTGGAGGTGCGGGAGGACGGCCTCCATTACCGCTACTACCCCTTCCACCGCCGCTGGCACCGCCTGGCCCGGGAGGAGATCGCGGAGGCGAAGGCCCGCCATTACCGCCCCGTCCTGGAGTACGGGGGGTGGGGAATACGCTACGGCTGGAAGGGTGGCAAGGCATACAACGTTTCCGGGAACCGGGGCGTGCAGCTCGTGCTGCGCGACGGGAGGAAGGTCCTCTTCGGGTCCCGGTGTCCCGAGGAGCTGGAGGCCGCCCTCCGAAAGGTCCTCCGGGGCGGACGGCCGCCGCGCCAAAACGCGTGATCCGCGCCCTTTCGGGCGCCGGTGTCCGCGGCCGTATCGCCGGCAAGGCGGGCAGGCCTGAGCGGTGGGGGAAGGAAGAGATTGGTAGTCGGATGGGCACGGCGATAACCCATCCTCGGCAGTCCCGGCGGCGGTGTCCTTAAATCCCGGGCGGGATCCGGTTCACGAAATCGGGCCCATGCCCATGTTGCCGGAGCAAATCGGGGTTCCTCGACCCTCTAACCTTGATCCTTGGTTCCTCCCGGGCCCCTTACCTCCGGGTGCCATCAGGTCTTGGGCCCCGACGGCGCCCGTTCCGGCGCGGTGAAGATGTGGCCGTCTGCCGGAGAGGCGTGGGCAAAAGCCTCACAAGCCGTAGGAGCGGGCGATTATCTCCCGCATGATCTGGTCGGTGCCTCCGCCTATGGGCCCCAGTCTCATGTCGCGGTAGGCACGCGCCAGCGGGTACTCCTCGGTGTAACCGTAGCCGCCATGGATCTGCAGGGCCCGGTCGGCCACCCGGCAGGCCATGTCACAGGTGTAGAGCTTGGCCATGGCCACCTCCTTCACCGGCTCCTTGCCCTCCACGTAGAGCTTGAGGACGTGGTAGGTGAAGGCCCGCCCCAGTTCTATCTCCATGGCCATGTCCGCCAGCATGTGGGAGATGGCCTGGAACTTGCCGATGGGCCTCCCGAAGGCCTGCCTCTCCTTGGCGTATTGCAGGGCGATGTCGAAGAGGAGCTGGGCGCCGGCCACCGCCCCCAGGGCCATGATCAGGCGCTCCCAGACGAAATTTGCCATTATCTGGTAGAAGCCCCGGTTCTCCTCCCCCAGCAGGGCATCGGCGGGCACGCGCACGTCGATGAAGGAGAGCTCCCCGGTGTCCGAGGCCTTCCAGCCCAGCTTCTTGATCTTCTTGGAGGTCTCGAAGCCCGGGGTGCCGCGGTCCACGATGAACTGGGAAATGCCGGCATATCCCTTGTCCCGGTCCGTCTTGACCGCCACCACCACCCAGTCGCAGCGCACCCCGTTGGTGATGAAGGTCTTGGAGCCGTTGATGATCCAGTCCGACCCGTCCCTCACGGCGTAGGTGCGGATGCCGGCCACGTCGGAGCCGGCCTCCGGCTCGGTGATGCCCAGGGCCCCGATGGTCTCCCCCTTTATGCCCGGGATGAGGTATTTCTCCTTCTGCTCCTCGGTGCCGAAGCGGTTTATCTGGGGCATGGCGATGCCGATGTGGGCGCCCAGCCCGGCGGCCACCCCCGCCGAGCCGCAACGGGTTATCTCCTCGTGGAACACGGCCTCGGCGATGCGGTCGTCGTCCCCGCCGTACTTCTCCGGGTAGGACATGCCTAAAAATCCCAGCTCCCCCATGCGGGTGAACACCCAGCGGGGGAACTCCTCCGCCTCCTCCCACTCGTCGGCATGGGGAGCCAGCTCGTTCTCCACGAACTGGCGGAGGTTGCGGCGGAAATCGTCGTGAACGGGTTGAAAGATTTCGTAACTCATCCTGCCCTCCCTCGAATCCAGGCGCCGGAGGTGGAGGCGCCGCTTATGCCGGCCGAACAAGGAAGATTATAGCACCGTGAGAATGCGACCCTTAAATACACCGCCGGGGCGCAGCGACCGCCTCCCGTTCAGGGCATTCATGCCTGGAGGCGGAAAGGGGATCGACTCCTCGGAAGGCGAGCCCTCTCGGCCTCGGGATGCGAGGCTGGCTTGAGGAGGCCAGGCCGCGGGCAAGGCCTTTGCCCGGTCCGGGCGTCTATGCCCGGAGATCGTCGTCGCCTAGCCACGCGGGCACGTGCCGGGAGGCCTGGCGAAACGTGGAAGTCAACGGGTGAAGGACATGGCCGTGTTTACCGATAAGCTCAAAGGAGGAAGATGGCCGCGGCATCCGGTTTATGGAGCGGAGGATGCGGCCGTTTCCTGAGGAGGAAGGTCCGGGGCCTGAAACAATCCCGATTTAAAAAGGGCGGTCCGCGGCGAGCAACCGAAGCGAGAAGGGCAGGTCGGCGGAAAAGCGGGCGATTCTCCAGCTGTTCCAGGAGGGATCCCAAGCCCCGGTTGGAGAGGGGAGGGGACGCCTGGGCCTCTCGGGAGACGGGAGTTGCGGGAGGCCCCGTGGGATGCCCTCTCTTTCGCAACCGGAAGGGAGGGCCGATCGGGCTCCGATGCTCCGGCGGCGCGGCATGGCCCGGGCGGGCGCTTTCGGGGTCCGAGAGGGGACGGGCTCCCGCCGCGAGCTTGCCGGTGTGGGAATGGTCGGCGCGGATCACGGGAGGAATAACGGTTGAAAGGGCTCGAGAGCCCGCTGCCGGTTTGTCAGGAGCGGGTTTTAAGGTCTAAACTTGGTTATCAAAGGTTGGGAGCGTTACGGGGAGGATGGACATGGCTTACCGGGTTCTGGTGGTGGACGACGATCCCATGGTGACCCGACTGGTGCGCATCAACCTGGAGCTGGAGAACTTCGAGGTTGAGGAGGCCTGGGACGGGAAGACGGCCATGCGCATGATGCGCGAGAACCGTCCCGACCTTCTGGTCCTGGATATCATGATGCCCCAGATGGACGGCTGGGAGATCCTCAAGCTGGTCCGGGAGGACGAGCAGCTGCATGATCTTCCCGTGGTGGTGCTCACCGCCAAGGTACAGGAAGAGGACATCGCCCGGGGATGGCGGATGGGCGCCGACGGATACATCGTCAAGCCCTTCAACCCGGTGATCCTGGCCGATGCCCTGCGCAAGGTGCTGGAGGCCACCCCCGAGGAGAGGCTCGCCCTGCGCGCCCGGGAGGTGGAACGCTACAAGGATATCCTCTGACCCATCCATCCCCATGCACGCCGCCTGATCGACCCCGCTTCTTTCCTCCCGCGGATGGCCTCCCCGCCTGCAATGCCGCCTGGAATGGAGACTAACGGTTCTTCGCCTGTCGAGCGTCTTAGTTTCACGTATATCGGTCAGTGTTAGTATCGGAGATCTTGTAGCTGATGGCAATTCCCAGATACCCGGCCTACAGGGAGATCGGGCCAGGTCGAGTGGCCCGTTGTTTACTGTATGCGAGGGGAAAAAGGCGATGCTTCGCGTTTCCATGAAGAGGATCCCCTCATCCTTTTCTCCGAACATGGCGGTTCCCGTATTTTGCGGAAGAGGCGGAGTGCGAGTCATCTCATTCTGTGAATCAAGACGTGGGTGGAGAGCTTTCCCGTCCGAGGCCCCGCCGCCAATGGGGGAATATGGCCTGTATCCGAGGCTCGCTGCGCGGGGTTTTCCCCAACCCCGTACGATCCCCTTACCTTGATAAGGGAGGCGAGGCTTCACCCGTGAAGCGTGCCCGTGGCCCCTTGCCTTCCCTTGGCGATGCCGCCGGCCGGGGCGGGGTCCCACCGGTATCCCGGGACCAGGGACCGCTGCCCTTACCCCTCATGTGTGGAAAATTATCCCACCTGCACCGGGAGGGTTTCCCTTGGATCGGCTTCCCACGCCCCGGGTGTCAATGCCCAGGTCGACTATTGAACGGCGATGGAGACCAGATTTATTTGGATCAGGCCCGTCATTCCCCGGGTTGCGAATTAAGACGGGTATCGACCAGCGCTGGAAGCTGGTTTTCCTTGGATCGGCCCGGCCCCCTTGCCGAAGACGGGTTGGCCTCCTTTCCAGGCATGGATAATAATGGTGTGGGGCGATCGCCGTCCGCGGAGAGGTGGGCATGAGAGGTCGGGATCCGTCCGGACGCCGCTTCGCGGGGAGCGCCGAAGCGGAGCTTGCCACGGGAAACGCTTGAAGGGGGCGGGATTTCCCGTTGATCCGCTGCCCGGAGAAGTGGTTGTGGCCGAGGCGAGGCGGGTCCGTGAGGGCCGGGCCGGAGGGAACGCGGTGCGTGGCCGGGGAAAACAAGGCTGGAATTAAGGCCAAGTACAGGGGAGGTGGATGTAGATGGCCAGGGTGGTGGTACTTTCGCCCCTTCCCGAGGAGGCGGTGAGAGGGATGCTGGGGGGAGTCTCCGGCCTCCAGGGGATCACCGTGGAGGTATATGCCGGGGAGCCGGGGCCGGGGCTGGAGGAGGCGGTGCGCGGGGCGGACGTGATCATCGGGGACTTCACCTTCCGCCTGCCCATCGACGCCCGGGTGGCGGAGGCGGCGCGGGGATGCCGGCTCATCCAGCAGCCCAGCATCGGTTACCAGCACATCGACCTGGAGGCCACCCGCAGGGCGGGGATACCGGTGGCCAACGTGGGGGCGGCCAACGCCGTGGGGGTGGCGGAGCACGCCGTGATGTTCATGCTCTGCCTGCTCAAGAAGGCCCTGTATTTCCACCACAAGACCGCGGCGGGGGAATGGGGGCAGCAGGAGGTCTTCACCCTGGGGATGTACGAGCTGCAGGGCAAGACGGTGGGTATCGTGGGCATGGGCAACATCGGCCGGGAGGTGGCGGCTCGCCTCAAGCCTTTCGGGTGCCGTGTCCTCTACCACGACCTGGTGCGCCTCCCCGCGGAAAGGGAGGAGGAGCTGGGAGCGGAATACGCGGAGCTGGAGGAACTCCTGCGCTCCTCGGACATCGTCACCCTCCACGTCCCCCTGACTCCTGATACCCGCCACCTCATCGACCGGGAAAGGCTTTCGCTCATGAAACCCGAGGCCTACCTCTTGAACCTGGCCCGGGGGGAGGTGGTGGACGAGGAAGCCCTGGCCGAGGCCCTGCGGGAGGGGAAGTTGGCCGGGGCGGGGCTGGACGTCTTCGCCCGGGAGCCCGTGGACCCGGACAACCCCCTCCTCAAGTCGGACCGGGTCATCCTCTCCCCTCACGTGGCGGGAGGGACCAACGAGAGCCGGGTGCGCATGCTCCAGGTGACCGTCGAAAACGTCACCCGGGTGCTCTCCGGGGAGAAGCCCCGCTTCGTGGTCAACGGGGTGGAGTAGACGGAGGGGCGGAACATGTCGTCGACGCGCGTGAGGCGGGAAGAATTTCCTGAGGGAAGGTACCCGGCTCTGCCGCGGAAAACCCGGGACTCGAAGAAAAGGAGGGGCTCATGAACTGCGCCCAGATGCTCATCGAGGGCTTCAAGGCCATGGGGGTCCGGCGCATCTACGGCATCATCGGGACCTCCAACTTCGCCTTCGTCAACGCCCTCTACGACCACCAGGAGGACATCCGCTACGTGTCCTGCCGCCACGAGCAGGTGGCGGCCAGCATGGCCGACGCCGAGGGCCGCCTGACCGGGGTCCCCGGCGTGGTGCTCACCCATTCCGGCCCCGGTACCCTCAACGCCCTCATCTCCGTGGCCAACGCCTACAAGGACGGAAGCCCCATGATCGTCCTCAGCGGGGCGGTGAAGAGAAAGCTGCGGGGCAGCGACGGCATGCTGGAGGTCGACCACCTCTCCGTCTTCTCCTCCCTGTGCCGGGGGGTTTTCCGCGTGGAGGAGGCGGACCATGCCGCCGCCGTCCTCTCCCGGGCCTATACCTTGGCCGTCTCCGGGGGGAGGGGGCCGGTGCTCATCGAGGTACCCGAGGACGTCTGGGACGAGGAGGTGAAGGTGGAGGCCCCGCGCTTCCGGTTCGCCGCCGAACACCGGCCTCCCCTGCACGTGGAGGACGTCTGGAAAGCACTGGAAATGGTGAAGGAGGCCGAAAGACCCCTCCTCCTCTCCGGGGGAGGGGTGGCCTATTCCGGGTCCTCGGAGCTCCTGGTGCGGCTGGCGGAATCCCTCCACGTCCCGGTGGTCACCACCGGCAACGGGCGGGGTACCATACCCGAGGACCATCCCCTGTGCCTGGGAAGGGCGGGCTTCGGGGGCGGAAACACGGTGGCCGACGCCGCCCTCTCGGAGGCCGACGTCGTGTTGGGGCTGGGATGCGTCATCTCCGATCTCACCTCCTACGAGTACACCCTTCCCATCCCCGGGGAGCTGGTGCTGGTGAACATAGACATGGAGGCCATGCTCAACTGCCGCCGGAGACCCCAGCTGCCCATCGAAGCCGACGTGCGGGACTTCCTGCTGGAAGCCGTGGACGCGGTGAGGGATTACCGGCCGCCGGAGCGCAGGGATTGGTGGGAATTCCTGGAAGGAAAGCGCTCGGAGTGGAGGGCCCTGGTGGAGCAGGCCCGGAACTCCGACCGGGAGCCGCTCTCCGGCGCCCGGGTCATACACGAGCTCTCCCTCCTCCTCCCCCAGGAGAGGATAGTCACCGTGGGAGCGGGAACCCATCTCCTTTACCCCATGGCCTTCCTCCCCTGCCTGGAGCCCCTCACCTTCCTCTCGGCGGTGAACTTCGGGGCCATGGGCTTCGGCTTCCCCGCCGCCCTGGCCGCCAAGCTGGTGCGGCCGGAGCGGGAGGTGGTGGCCATCCTGGGGGACGGGGACTTCATGATGACCCTGCAGGACCTGGAGACCGCCTGCCGGGAGGGCATCAAGGTCCTGGTGCTGGTGATGAACGACCACATGTACCGGGTGCTCAACCTACGGCAGAGGATACAGTGCCAGGGGAGGATACTGGGTACCTGCCACGGCAACCCGGACTTCGCCGCCCTGGCCCGCTCCTTCGGGGCCGCGGGGTGGAGGCTGGAGAAGGTGGAGGATATCCGGCCGGTGCTGCAGGAAGCCCTGGCGGCGGAGGGACCGGCGGTGGTGGATGCGGTCATCGACCCCGAGGACCTGCCGCCCTTCAACCTGGAGGCCTCCCTGCGCATGAGCCTGGGTTGAGCCCGCACCGGAACAAGACGGCGAGAGGCGGTGAGGGATGGGCGGCGTGGGCCTCGCGGCGCGAAAGGGCGTCCGGTTGCCGGAGGGCGGAGGATGAGTGGAATACGGAGGGATTTTATGAGCCAAGGCGAGTTCGAGGTGAGCACCGCCGGCAGGTCCCAGATGGTGGACATCACTTCCCGGGTGCGGGAAGTGGTACGGCGTTCGGGGGTGGAGGAGGGCGTATGCCAGGTATATATCCCCCACACCACGGCCGGGGTCACCGTCAACGAGGCCGCGGACCCCGATGTGGCCGCGGATATCCTGGAGCACCTGGAAAGGCTGGTGCCCCGGGGGAGGTACCGCCACCGGGAGGGGAACGCCGACGCCCACATCAAGGCCGGCCTGGTGGGCTTCTCGGCCCTCCTACCCGTGTCCGGGGGGGACCTGGCCCTGGGGACCTGGCAGGGCATCTTCCTCTGCGAGTTCGACGGGCCGCGTCGGCGTAGGGTGACGGTCACCGTGCTGGGGCGTGACTGAGAGGCATGGGAATGGGGATGGAGAATGGGGAAGCGGGCATGGCCGGGCTGATCACCTTCACCAGCGATTTCGGCACCTCCGAGGAATGGGTGGGAGCGGTCAAGGGGGTCATCCTCTCCGTCAACCCCCGGGCGGTCATCGTGGATATCTCCCACCACATCCCGCCCTTCGACATCGGGAAAGGGGCCTTCGTCCTGGCCGCGGCCCTGCCCCACATGCCACGGGGGGTTCACCTGGCGGTGGTGGACCCCGGGGTGGGCACGCGGCGCCTGGCCGTGGTCCTCGAGTGCGCGCGCGGCGATTTCCTGGTGGGGCCGGACAACGGCCTGCTCCTCCCGGCCGCGGAACGGCTGGGGGGCGTAAGCCGGGCCTATTTCCTGGAGAACCGGGATTTCTTCCGCCACCCCGTGCACCCCACCTTCCACGCCCGGGACCTCTTCGCCCCGGTGGCCGCCCACCTCTCCCTGGGAGTGGACCCCTCGGAGATGGGGATGGCCATGGAGGTGGAGGACCTGGTGCCCGCTCCCTGGGGACGGGCCCGGGAGGGCGAGGGAGCCGTATACGCCTCGGTCATCGACGTGGACCGCTTCGGGTCCCTGCGCCTCAACGCCTACCCGGAGCAGGTGGAAAGACTCGGATACCAGCTCGGGGACCGGGTAATGGTGGGCATCGGGGAGGGGGAGATGGAGGTCCTCCTGGTTTCCACCTTCGGGGAGGTGGAGGCGGGAACCCCCCTCCTCTTCGAGGATTCCTCGGGGGTCATGGCCCTGGGGATAAACGGGGGCAGCCTGGCCTCCCGCACCGGTTCCCGTCCCGGGGACGTGGTGATCATCTACGGCCCCGCCGACCGAGGCTTGGCCGGTGGATAGGTTCCGCCGCCTTTCGGGACTTGGGAAATGATGTGCAAGCACGAACCAGTTCCCCGAGGCGGGCGCGGTAAGGTCGACCGGGGATCGGCCGTTTAGCGCGTCGATATCCGCCGCGGGTCGCGGAAATCCAGGGTCCCGTCCGGGGAATGGATGGAAGAGAGTGGCACGAGACGGGTAAGGAGGTTGCGAATCATGGCCCAGGAATGCAAGAACCACCGGTCCAACCTGGAGATGTGCAACTGCACTTACGAGCCCTGCTCCCGCAAGGGCTACTGCTGCGAGTGCCTCCATTACCACCGCCGCAACGGGGAGCTCCCCGCCTGCTTCTTCCCTCCCGAGGTGGAGAGGACCTACGACCGCTCCGTGGCCCGTTTCCTTAAGAGCCGCTGAGCCCGCCGCGTCCCACGAGGACGACGGGGCCGGAAAGGTTGGTCCGCCCGGACGATCGGAAGGAGCCGGGCGAGGTTTTTTCTTCCCCCGCCCACCGAGCCGTCACGTCCTTGAAGGCCGGGCGTGCGGCGCAGTAGCACGGGGTCTTGTCCCTCCCCCCTCAACCGTGGTCCATCGGGGGGCATGGTATGAACGGCTACGATCCACGCCCCACGAACCGGCGCCTATCAATGGATCATTAGGGAGCTCCACCTTACTGCATGATCGCCGGGGATTCCCGGTCGGCGAGGGGAGAGGGAGCCCCTTCCCCAAGGGCCGGAGGCGAGGGACCTGATAGGCCGGATCGACGGGGGCGATCCAATGAATCGGGTTGTGCCGTATCCACAGGATTTTTATCGCCGCCCCCATGGATTCCCTGCGTGAGTCCGGAGATCGGGTGATGCCTTTTAGGCGGGAGCTCAAGTTAAAAACCTTTATTTACCGATACATATTCCAGGTTGCGAAAGGAGGGAGCCATGACGAAAAAGGTCGCCGCTCTTGGGGCGGCGGCCTTGTATTTAACTACCGGCCGGCGCGCGGTGGCCCGGGGCTCGAGGCATGCGGCGCGATAGGCCACAGGGCGGACCCACGGGCGGAAGCGCGCGGCTTGGAGTTCTTTTCCCCTCCTTTAAGCGAGGGGATCGTGACCCGATTCCGGGACCTTCCGCGGAATGGGCATTGGAGGGGCAAGTCCGGCCGCATGGGGAGGTAAAGGGATCGGCGGGGAAAGGGATGAGGGCCTGAGAGGGGGGATGCCATGGGCTGCACGAGGGTTTGGGTTCCCACGGTTTTTATTTTCACCTACCACGAGGAAGGCGAAGGTGGTGATGGATATGAGGGGGAGCGTTAGGGTCGGGGTTCTCCTGCTCGCGTCTTTGTTGTGCTTGTTCATGGTGCCGGCTACCACCGTCCACGGGGCACCCGGGGATTTCCGCGCCGCCTGCGGCACCAGCGGGTGGTATTTCGCGGAGGGTTTCACGGGGGGCGATTTCGACACCTGGATCCTCATCCAGAACCCCAACCAGGAGGATACCGTTGCCACCCTGCGTTTCTTCACCCCGGCGGGAGAACTCCAGCCACTTGAGGTCCCCCTTGGCGGGGAGACCCGGACCACCGTCTACCTGAACGGCCTGCCGGAGCTGGAGGCCGGATGCGAGGTGGCCACGGAGGTCAGGGTGGAGGGGAGCGGCATCGTGGCCGAACGGGCCATGTACTTCAACTACGGAGGCCGGCGCGCCGGGGGACACTGCTCCATCGGGGCTTCCGGTCCGGCGAGCACCTGGTATCTCCCGGAGGGTTACACCGGGGGCGAGTTCGACACCTACGTGCTGCTCATGAACCCCGGGGACGAGGATGCCGATGGTGTGTGGTTGAAGCTGATGAAGCCCGACGACGGCCGGTATTATCCCTTCAAGCTGGACGTACCGGCAGGCAGGCGGGTGACGGTTAAGCTGGACGACCTGGTGTGGACGGAGGGTTCGGACAACTACATCGCCTCCACCTACCCACCTCCGCCGGGTTCGGATCCCCTGCAGGTCAGGTTCGATGACACCCCGGTGTCCACCTGGATAATCTCTGGGAAACCCCTGGTGGCCGAACGGGCCATGTACTTCGAGTATTACGGGAAAGCCGGGGGCTCGTCCTCCATTGGGACCACCAGCCCGGCGCCCGTGTGGTACTTGCCGGAGGGTTACACCGGGGGGGACTTCGACACCTGGGTGATGGCCATGAACCCCAATTCCTACCCCGTGGACATCACCTACACCTTCTTCTCCAACCAACCGGGATCCGAACCGGTGAGCGTGACCCACGAGGGGGTGCCGGCCTATTCGCGGGACACCCTGTTCGTGGACCAGGTTCCCGGCTTGGAGGGCACCGACGTGTCCACCATGGTCAGGGCTTGCCCCTCCGGGGGGTGTTCCGGGGCCTCGTCGTCCGAAGATGCGGCCTGTATAGTGGCCGAGCGCACGGTGTATTTCCGCTACGAGGCGGCCGCCGACGGCGCCACCTCCATAGGCACGCCCTCGCTTTTCGGCCGCTGGTTCCTGGCCGAGGGCTACACGGGCGGGGGCTTCGACACCTACGTGCTGGTCATGAACCCCAACGACTGCTGGGTGAAGATCACCGCCACCTACATGACCCCGGAGGGCGCGGAGGTGGTGAAGGAGTACCCCTGCCCGCCGCGTTACCGTTACACCATCAAGGTCGACGACCAAGACCCCTCCCTGGCCTCCGCGGACGTGTCCACCAGGATAGAGGCCGAGTACATGGAGGATCCGGGAGCGGAAGGCGCCGGTTGCCGCGAGGCTTACGCGGCCGGCGTGGCCGTGGAGCGGGCCATGTACTTCGTATACCGCAGTCCGGATACCGGGAAGGTCATGTCCGGGGGCACCTGCTCCATCGGTTTCGGGGAGTGAGCCTCCCGCGGACGGAGGAACTTCGGGCGGAGCGGCCGCCGTTTGCCGCCCGTAGGTTGGAGGGGATGGGCGCTGGAAAGGAAGGGCGTTGGGAAGGCCGGCCGACGGCCGGCCTTCCTCTTTCCTGCCATCCTCTCCGGCGGACTCAGGAGGTAAAAAGGTTTGCGCTACCGTACCGCGGGGATTGAGGTATGAACGTCATCCCCTGTAGGAGAGATCCGAGGTGGTCGATAATGGAAGGCTTTCCGGAGGAACCGAAATAAGATATCCGGAATTAGTTTCAAGGAAGGGAGGCTCGAGGTCAGGAATGGGCACCGCATCATTAACGAGGTATGAAACCCGGTGTATTACCGGGCCCTTTTCTGAATTTCCCGAGGTGGGGGTCCAAAAGCAGCGAACACCGAACGAAGAGCCTCTTTTATCAGCCCTCAAATCCATCGGCGGCACGGTTAGGCTTTTCTTCGCCCAGCTCCGGAAGAACGGGCCTCTTTTTTCAAGGGTCTGAAGTGAGGACAGGAAGGAACACAGTTCTATTTGGTGGCAATGGGTAAAAGGTCGCGATGGACCATACTTCCCCATACCATTATGAGAACCTGTATCCAATCAAGACCCGTTTAACTCCTCTGGGATTTGGGGGAGGAGCGTAAACAACATTATATAATATTGCAGATTGCGGACCGTCGCGGGCCGTGCGGCGCGGGGCGGAAAGGATCGCGTTGCCCGGGGGGAATCCACGGGCGAGGTGGCCCGGCATCTCACACGGGGTTATTTCACGCCGGGTCATGGCGGCAGGGTTCACAGCATCTTATGTGGAAAGGCACCGAAGAAGGCAAGGAGGGAAAATGGAGGAGGTCTACATCGTCAGCGGTTGCCGCACCCCCGTCGGCCGTTTCGGGGGAAGCCTCAAGGAGGTCATGCCCGCCGAGCTGGTGCGCATCGTCATAGGTGAGGCTCTCAAGAGGGCAGGCGTCCCTCCCGACCAGGTGGACGAGGTCATCTTCGGGCAGGTGGCCGTGCGCTACGACGAGCTGTGCATGCCGGCGCGCATGGGGTCCCTGAAGGCGGGGATCCCCTATACCGTGCCCTGCAACATGGTGGGGCGGGCCTGCGGGTCGGGGATGCAGGCGGTGGTGGACGCCGCGCGCTCCATAAAGCTGGGGGATTCCGGCGTGGTGGTGGCCGGGGGCGTGGAGAGCATGAGCAACATCCCCTTCTACAACGACGACCTGCGCTGGGGCCGGAGGATGCGCCACAGCGTGATGAAGGATGGCCTCACGGACATCCTCACCGACCCCTACAACGGGCTGATCATGGGCCTCACGGCGGAGAACGTGGCCGAACGCTACGGGATATCCCGGGAGGAGCAGGACGCCTACGCCCTGGAGAGCCAGCGCCGCGCCGCGGCGGCCATCTCCGCCGGGAAGTTCCGGGAGGAGATCGTCCCCGTGGAGGTCAAGACGCGCAAGGGGACGGTGGTCTTCGAGACCGACGAGCATCCCCTCCCCGACACCACCCTGGAGAAGCTGGCCGCCCTGAAGCCGGCCTTCAAGGATGGCGGCACGGTGACCGCGGGCAACGCCTCGGGGATAAACGACGGCGCGGCCGCCCTGGTGGTCATGTCCGGGAGGAGGACGGAAGAGCTGGGCGTGAAGCCGCTGGCCCGCGTGGTCTCCTGGTCCTACGTGGGCGTGGACCCGGACATCATGGGCGTGGGCCCCATATACGCCATCCCCAAGGCCCTGGAGAAGGCGGGACTAAAGCTGGAAGATATCGATGTCATCGAGCTCAACGAGGCCTTCGCCGCCCAGGCCGTGGCCTGCATCCGGGAGTTGGGCCTGGACATGGAGAAGACCAACATCTACGGCAGCGGCATCGCCCTGGGCCATCCGGTTGGCTGCACCGGGGCGCGCATCCTGGTGACCCTGATGACCGCCCTGAAGGACCGGGACGGCAGGTACGGGCTGGGTTCCCTCTGCTGCGGGGGCGGCCAAGGCATCGCCATGGTCATCGAGAGGCTTTGACGGCCCCCGGGCCGATGCGTCCCGGCCGTGGCCATATGCCTGGGACGATGGTCGCGGCCCGATATCCTTCCCGGCGATCGAGGCCGCCTCGGGGAAGGGTAAGGCGTTTTCGACCTTTCAGCGGGGTGAGCGGGATCACCGCGGTTGCCACGCCTTTGGGCGCATGCGGTGGCTGCCGTGTTCCGGGAGGGGATTTCCCGGTAAACTGCGGCTATTCAGGGGCTGGGGCCCGGAGACGGGATCGGGCATCGGGATTACGTGGGGGAGCGGAACCTGGGCCGCCTGGCGGAGGTGGTGCGAGATCATCTGGATTTGAGGCGGGCCTGTTCCCTCATGAGCCTGAGAAGGGGCGAAATAGGGGGACGGGCTCCATTTTAATGTCGTGCCCCGATTCAGGGTTAAGATTAGGATATCCCACCATGTTGAGGGTGGACGCGCAAGGCGAAGCAGGAGCAAGGTATGAGCAGGTTGGTACAGGGGCGCCTGAAGAGGAATCTCGCCCGGCGGCAGGCGGCTTTCCTAACCCTACTGGGCCTCCTGGTGATCCTGTCCTCCGTTCTGGTATTCCTGGCCACGGCCCCGGGGAACGGCGGGGCGCCTCCGAGTGAGTTCGAAGCGGCGGTTGAGGCGGTGGAGGAGGCCGGGGCCGGGAGGCCGGAGACCGTGGGAACGGTAACCGTGGGGCTGGGCGGGGACGTGACCTTCGCCCTGGAGATGGCCCAGCTGGTGGAGGCCTACGGAACCTCCTATCCCTGGCGGAACCTGGGTGACCTCCTTCGGGAATACAGGTTCGTCCTGGTCAACCTGGAGGGACCCCTGTGCGGGTCCATGCACGGGGTCAACGAAGAGCAGCCTTTTTACGCCATGCGCGGCGACGTCTCCTGTGCACCGTCCATGGCGGAAGCGGGAGTGGACGTCGTGTGCCTGGGAAACGATCACGCCATGGATTTCGGTTCCCCGGGGCTGGAGGAGGCCCTGAACGTCCTCCGCATGGCGGGCATCGACACTGCCGGAGCCGGCTCTTCCCTAAAGGCCGCCACAGAGCCGGCCGTGCTCCGGGACGAGGAGGGAGGAGAGGTTGCAGTCCTCTCCTTTTCCGACGTGGGGCCGGCCTCCTACGCCGCGGGTGAGGGGCGGGCCGGCGTGGCTCCCGCGGAAAACACGGTGGTGGAGGAGGCCGTGCGCCGGGCGGCGGCGGAGTACCCTTACGTGGTGGTCTTCATGCATTGGGGAGAGATAGGATCCTCGGAGGTCACCGAGCGGCAGCGGGAACTGGCCTCCGTGTGTGCACGGGGCGGGGCCGACCTGGTGGTGGGTTGCCATCCCCACGTGGTGCAGGGCATGGAGGTGGTGGAGGGTATCCCGGTCTTCTATTCCCTGGGCAACCTGGTCTTCTACTCCCAGAGCGAGGAGGGGAGGCGGAGCATCTTTTTGGGCTGCCGCTTTGCGGATGGCCGCCTGGAGCGGCTGGAGGTCCTCCCGATCCTCATCGAGGCCGGAAGGCCGGCGCTCATGTCCGGCACGGCGGCCGAGGATTTCCTGCGCGCCTGGTCGGAGAGGTGCCCCGGTGTGGACCTGGCGCTGCGCGAGGCGGATGGAAGGACCTTCCTCCAGTGGACGCCCGCTCCCTGACCCCGGCAGGCGGACAGGCCCGTCGCCGGCCGTTGGAGGTTGAGTCCCCATGAGATGGGAAAAGGAACGTTTCCACGTCATCCAGAGGGTACTCCGGGCGGTTCGGCGCTGGAAGATGTTCTCCCCCGGGGACCTGGTGGTGGCGGCGGTTTCCGGGGGGGTGGATTCCCTGGTCCTCCTGGACGTTCTGGCCCATGTCGCTCCCCGGGAGGGGGTATCCCTGCGCGTATTGCACGTCGATCACGGACTGCGCCCGGAGTCCTCCGGCGAGGCGGAGTACGTGAAGGGCGCGGCGCGGCATTACGGCCTGCCCTTCCGCTCGGTCAGGGTGGAGGTGCAGGCCTCCAGGCCCAAGGGGTTGAGCCCCGAGGAGGCCGCCCGCGAGGCGCGTTACCGCGCCTTCGAGGAGGAGCTGGCGGCGAGCGGTGCCCGGCGCCTGGCCACCGGCCATACCGCCGACGACCGGGTGGAGACCCTCCTGCTCCGCCTCTTCACCGGGGCGGGCCCGCGGGGATTGGCCGGGATCCCGCCGGTGCGCGGACCCTACGTCCGACCCCTGTGTCTCATCTGGAGGGAAGAGGTGGAGCGGTACGCGAGATTCCTCCCCCTTGCGCCCCTGGAAGACCCTACCAACCGGGACACCAGGCTCCCCCGTAACCGCGTGAGGCACGTGGTGCTTCCCTTCCTGGAGGAGCACTTCCCGGGGGTCAGGAAGGTGCTCCTTCGGGAGGCGGAGGCCCTTGGGGAGGTCTGGGAGTGGCTGGAAGAAAGGGCCCGGGAGGCGGAAGCCGAGGGAGTGCGCCAGGAAGGAGGCAACCTCGAGGTGAGCTCCTCCTACCTGTTCGCCCTGCCTCCCCCGCTGCGGCGGGAACTCGTCGCCCGCCTGGTGCGCCGCTCGGGGGCGGAGCCCGATTACCACCTATTGGAGGACATCCTGCGCTTCTCCGAGGGCGGGGGGAGCGCCTCCCTGGACCTCGCGGGAGACCTGCGCGTGACCCGGGAATACGGCCGGCTTATTTTCGGCGCCGCTCCTCCCGGGAAGGAGGAAAGGGGCTTCCCGGAGGTGGACGTGCCCGGCGAGGGCGAGTATCCATTGCCCGGAGGGAGACGCTTAAGGGTGGAGCTGGTCAGCCGGACGGGAGGGATGCCCTCCCCAAGGGAAGATAACCCGCGGGTGGCCTTGCTGGACGCCGACCGCCTGGACTTTCCCCTGCGCCTGAGGAGGACGAGGCCGGGAGACCGCTTCCATCCCCTGGGGGCGCCGGGCACCCGCAAGCTGCAGGATTTCCTGGTGGACCTGAAGGTCCCCCGCCGGGAAAGGGAGAGGGTGGCCGTGCTGGAGTCGGGTGGCGAGATCGCCTGGGTAGTGGGCTATCGCCCGGACGAGCGCTTCAAGGTCACGCCGCGGACGGAGAGGGCCTTGAGGTGCGAACTCCTGGAGTAAAGCCCTACCTGGATGCGGCCACGCCGTTCGCCTTGGCGCCCGCGAGGTATTCCAGGGCGCCCGCGGTTCCGTTACCGTATTTCTCCCATGGATCGGGGCCCCCTACCCTTGTCATGCCGCGCCCTTCCCACGGGGTTTTGGGGTTGAAAAATGACGGGGGCCGCACCTTCGTCCGGGACCGCGGGCGGCGTTTCCTCTCGGCGAGCCCTTGGGTTCCCTGTCGAAAACGTGGAGACCGGGCCGCGGTCCCCATCGAACCAGACAAAAATGCGGGAAGGAGGGAGTGATCCACCGCCCCCTCCCGTGTCATCTCCCCGGCCGGTTGGGGTAAAATGAGGACCGGAGCCACCGGGGGCCCTCCTTCCCTACACGCGCGAAGCGCGGTTGGATAGGCCCGGAAGGAGAAGGCGGGGAAAGGCGGGGGGAGGGATCGCGGGATGAGGGGAGAGAGTGAGCCGTGAAAGCGAAGCCGGGCAGGGTGCTCATCGGGCGCCGGGAGCTTGACCGGCGCGTGGATGAGTTGGCCCGCCGCATAACCGAGGATTATCGGGACCGCGACCTGGTGGTGGTGGGCATCCTCAAGGGGGCTTTCGTCTTCCTGGCCGACCTGGTGCGCCGGGTGGACCTCCCCCTGGAGGTGGATTTCGTGGCCGTCTCCAGCTACGGGAAGGACACGGAATCCTCCGGCGTGGTGCGCATCATAAAGGACCTGGACCTGGACATACGGGGACGGGACGTGCTCCTGGTGGAGGACATAGTGGACACCGGGTTGACCCTTCAATACATAGCCCGCATACTCCGCCAGAGGGAGCCCGCCTCCCTGGAGATCTGCGCCTTGCTCAACAAGCCGGAAGCGCGTAAGGTGGACATAGAGGTCAAGTACTGCGGCTTCGACATCCCTCCCCTCTTCGTGGTGGGATACGGCCTGGATTACGCCGAGCATTACCGGCACCTCCCCTACGTGGGGGTGCTCGAGGAGGCGTGAGGTCCGGGGGACGATGGAACCGGAGGAAACCGGAGGAGGCAAACGGTGTGCCTCCTTCCCGCCTCGGGGTTTCAGTCCCGGTTCCGCGAGGTCGAAGAAAGAAACGTGGAGTCCAACCGGGCATGAACCTCGCGGGGACCCGAGGGTTACCGGGGACGGGTTTCGCCGGTGGTACGCGGAAGACGGCGTGGCATCAGCCCCGCGGACGGGGTACGGGCGCTGCTCTCCCGCCGGACGGTCGTAAGGGCGAGGTCAGCCGAGCGCGGGAGGGGTGCCGCACGACATCCCGGGGAAAGGAGAGGAACGGGCCTTGAACTCCGGAAACAAGAAGATCTGGCGTACGGCCATCTTCTACCTGGTCATCGCCTTCGTCATCCTTCTGGTGTGGACCAAGTCCCCCAGCATCTTCGGGACCAAGAAGGTCCACGACCTCTCCTGGTTCCAGGACCGGCTGGCGGCCGGGGAGATCGCCTCCCTGACCATCAAGGACAAGGACCACGTGGTGGTGGGGACCCTCCAGAGCGGCGAGGAGTTCGAGGTCAGTTTCCCCGCCGACTACACCAGCGACCTGGTGAAGGAGATCAACTCCTACCGGGCCAAGGCGGACTCCCCGGATGCCGAGGAAGCCGCCAAGTACGCCGTTTACCGCAACCTGGAGATCAAGGTGGACACCCAGGGGGGCTTCGATTTCCTGGGGGTGGTCCTCAACCTGCTCCCCTTCATCCTCATCGTGATCCTCTTCTTCTTCCTCTTCCAGCAGATGCAGGGCGGAGGAAGCAAGGTGATGTCCTTCGGCAAGAGCCGCGCCAAGCTGGTCTCCAAGGACCAGCCCAAGGTGACTTTCAAGGACGTGGCCGGCGTGGACGAGGCGGTGGAGGAGCTCAAGGAGATCCGCGACTTCCTGGCCAACCCTGCAAAGTTCCAAGCCCTGGGGGCCAAAATACCCAAGGGGGTCCTGCTTTACGGGCCCCCCGGCTCTGGAAAGACCCTGCTGGCCAAGGCCGTGGCCGGGGAGGCGGGGGTCCCCTTCTTCTCCATCTCCGGCTCGGACTTCGTGGAGATGTTCGTGGGAGTGGGAGCCTCGCGGGTGCGCGACCTCTTCGAGCAGGCTAAGGCCAACGCTCCGGCCATCATCTTCGTTGACGAGATAGACGCCGTGGGGCGTCACCGCGGGGCCGGCTTGGGGGGAGGGCACGACGAGAGGGAGCAGACCCTCAACCAGCTCCTGGTGGAGATGGACGGCTTCGACACCAAGGCTGGGGTGATCCTCATCGCCGCCACCAACCGCCCGGATATCCTGGACCCGGCGCTCCTGAGGCCGGGGCGTTTCGACCGCCAGATAGTGGTGGACCGTCCTGACCTGCAGGGTCGCATGGAGATCCTCAAGGTGCACACCCGGGACAAGCCCCTGGCCGAGGACGTGGACCTGGAGGTCCTGGCCCGGAGGACACCGGGCTTCACCGGCGCCGACCTGGCCAACCTGGTCAACGAGGCGGCGCTCCTGGCGGCGCGCCACGGGAAGAAGAGACTGGACATGGAGGAGATGGAGGAGGCCATCGACCGCGTGGTGGCCGGGCCGGAGAGGCGCACCCGGCTCATCAGCGACAAGGAGAAGGAGATCATCGCTTACCACGAGACGGGGCACGCCCTGGTGGCCCACGAGCTCCCCAACGCCGACCCGGTGCACAAGATATCCATCATCCCCAGGGGGCAGGCCCTGGGTTACACCCTCACCCTTCCCACCGAGGACAAGTACCTGGTGACCAAGTCCGAGCTGGTGGACGAGCTGGCCATGCTCCTGGGGGGGCGGGTGGCCGAGGAGATGGTATTCGGGGAGATCACCACCGGGGACCAGAACGACATCGAGAAGGCCACCCGGCTGGCCCGCAAGATGGTCTGCGAGTTCGGGATGAGCGAGAAGCTGGGGCCTCTCACCCTGGGTCAGAAGCAGGGGGAGGTCTTCCTGGGGCGGGACCTGGTCACCCACCAAGACTACAGCGACCAGATCGCCTACGAGATCGACCGCGAGGTGAGGAGGCTGGTGGACGAGGCTTACGAGCGCGCCAGGGAGATCCTCACCCGCAACCGCGACAAGCTGGACCTCATCGCCCGCACCCTCATCGAGCGGGAGACCCTGGAGAAGGAGGAGCTCATGGCCCTACTCGAGGGCCGGGACCTGGAGAGCGCCGCCCCGGCGGAGGCCCCTTCCCGGGAGGAGAGGAAGGAGGAACGCGAGGCCGTGCGCCCACCCGCGCCCATCAAGGGGAAGCCCGCCATCCAGCCGGAGTGAGGCGCAGGTCCGCATTCCCGGGAGAGGGTCCACCACGTTTATCCGCGTACATGCCGTGTCACCGGGGTTCGGCCTCGTAAGCCGGAACTCTTCCCGCACCTCTTGGCGTCCGCCGTGCGCTCCTCTCCGGTAAGCGCGGCCCGGGGCGGATGGAGCGGCTCGATTTCCATATCCGCGCGCACCCTGCGCGATTATTTCCCGCGCGCATTTCCCGGTGCTCGGCCTTTGAGCGGACGGCCCTACCCGGGTTGCCCTTGCACCCGCGGGTACCCCGATATCGAGAGCGCGGCGGGTCGTCCCCGGGACTCCGGCCCATGCGGCCGGGGTTGACTACCGGGAAGTCCCCGGCGCGCAGGGAGCGGGGCGGGGCTGCTGGAGCCGATGTCCCCGCCGGCCGGGATCCCGCCCGGGGATGCCATGGGGCCACCCGCCGATACGGAAAAACCGCCCTGCACATATCCCCTGGAGGTCCGAAGGACGATGGCGCTCGGCGTGGGGGCGGCGCTCCTCCCGCGTGGGTGACCGCCGTTTCCCGGGGAAGCTCCTCCGCCCGGGGCTTGGGTTATAATATGCGGGTGACGCAGACCTGGGGGCGGGAACGCGGAAGCGCGTCCCCCGCTCGCCGGGGCGGAAAGGGCCGCGGACCGCATGGATCCGCGGAGGATGGGAGAGCGCCCCGTGAGGGCGAGCCCACGACGGCCAAACGGCGGAAGGGCGGGAAGGGAAGTTCCCGCCGGATGCGCGGAAGCGCCGGATGCGTGGAAGGTGAGAGGTGGACCGGGAGAAGATCAAGCAGGGAGTCCGCCTGATCCTGGAAGGGATTGGCGAGGACCTGGAGCGCGAGGGCCTGGTGGACACCCCGGAGCGGGTGGCCAAGATGTACGAGGAGATCCTCTGCGGCATGAACGTGGACCCGGCCAGCGTCATCCAGGCCATGTTCACCGAGGAACACGAGGAGATGATCGTGGTCAAGGACATCCCCCTCTATTCCATATGCGAGCACCACCTCATGCCCTTCCTGGGAAAGGCCCACGTGGCCTACATCCCAGGGCCCCAGGGGCAGATAACCGGCATCAGCAAGCTGGCCCGGGTGGTGGACGTCCTCTCCAAGCGCCTCCAGGTGCAGGAGCGCCTGACCACCACCATCGCCGACACCCTGGTGAAAGCCCTCCGGCCGCGGGGGGTGCTGGTGGTCATCGAGGCCGAGCACCTGTGCATGTCCATGCGGGGGGTGAAGAAACCGGGTACCCTGACCATCACCTCCGCGGTGCGCGGGACCTTCCACACCAATGCCGCCTCCCGCGCCGAGGCCATGGCCCTCATACGCCGGAAGAGCTGAGGAGAGCCCATGCGCTATAACCCTCGCCTGCTCCGGGTGGAAGACCTGCGCGAGGCCTACGCCCGCCTGGACGAGATCGGGCCCAGCGAGCGCGGGCGGGCCATCATGGCCCCCAAGATGGTCCACCGCGTGATCCGGGTGGACCGCCTGGATACCCGGGCGGCCAACATCCTCAAGCAGAACATGCTCTCCATAGGCGGCGAGGTCTCCCTCCCCCGGGAGGTCTTCGACTACCGGGAGAAGGAGGTCCCCGCCGTGATCTCCGGCAACCTCAAGCATTACCGGGCCCTCATCGCGCGCCTCAAGGAGCAGCCCTTCGGGCTCAAGGCGCTGGCCGCGGAGCTGGAGGAGGTCCTGGCCCCCGCCTTCCGGGAGGAGTCGAGGACCCTCCTCCTGGGGGGGAAAGAATACCGCCTGGGCGAGCGTACCCTGGTCATGGGCATCGTCAACGTGACCCCGGATTCCTTTTCCGACGGCGGCAGGTTCTTCCGGGCCGAGGATGCCGTGGAGCATGGCCTGCGGCTGGCGGAGGAGGGGGCGGACATCCTGGATATAGGGGGTGAGTCCACCCGGCCGGGCTCCGATTTCATCTCCCTGGACGAGGAGCTGCGGCGGGTGATGCCCGTGGTGGAGGGGCTCGCCGGGAGGGCCGGCGTGCCCCTGTCCATCGACACCACCAAGGCGGAGGTGGCCCGACGGGCGCTGGACGCCGGGTGCGCCATGGTCAACGAGATAAGCGCCATGCGCCTGGACCCGGACATGCTCCCCCTGGTGGTGGAGAGGGGGGTGCCCTTCTGCCTAATGCACATGCAGGGAATGCCCAAGGACATGCAGGTGAGCCCCCATTACCGTGACGTGATCGGCGAGATCGCCGCCTTCCTGCGGGAGAGGGCGGAAGCGGCCGTCCGGGCCGGGGCCGATCCCTCCAACATCATCCTGGACCCGGGCATCGGTTTCGGGAAGACACTCCGCCACAACCTGGAGATACTGCGACGGCTCCCGGAGCTGAAATCCCTCGGCTACCCGCTTCTTTTGGGGACCTCCCGCAAGTCCTTCATCGGCATGATCCTCGATCTCCCGGTGGAGGAGAGGCTGGAGGGCACGGCGGCCAGCGTAGCCCTGGGGGTGGCCGCGGGGGCGGACATCGTGCGGGTGCACGACGTGAAGGAGATGGTACGGGTGGTCCGGGTGGCGGAGGCCGTCGCCGGGAAGGGAGCCTGGAGGAACGGAGAAGGGTAGCGGAGGAACCCCGCGGTTCGGGGAAACCCCGGTCTTCAGGAGGTCGAAGTGGGTCGAGCCCGGAAGTTGAAGCAGCAGCGCAAGGAGGAGGAGGCCAGGAAGGAAAGGGAGAGGAAGAGGGAGGTGCGCATGCGCATCCTGGCCGTGGCGGGGGTCCTCGCCGCGGTGGGCATCACCGTGGGCCTGGTCATCCTGGCCAACAACCTCAAGGACAGGGAAAAGGAGCCCAAGATAACCTCCCGCCTGGTGTTGGAGACCACCAAGGGGGAGATAGTCATCGGCCTCTACGGGGATGAAGCCCCCCTGACCGTCCAGCACGTCACCGGCCTGGCGAAAGAGGGTTTCTACGACGGCCTGCGCTGGTACCGGGTGGAGGAGTTCGTGGTCCAGACCGGAAGCCACTACCAGTCCCTGCGGGCGGAATACGGGGAGGCCGAGCCCGACCAGGCGGCCCTGGAGGAGGCCATCACCCGTGACAGCGAGGTGGCCAAGGTGACGGACGAGATCGGCCTCTCCAACCTGCGCGGCATGGTGGGCATGGCCAAGCCCAGCGACCCCGAGACCCAGCTTCCGGAGCCCGATTCCGCCACCACCGACTTCTACATCCTCAAGCAGGACTCCACCTTCCTGGACGCCTACTTCACCGTTTTCGGAAAGGTGATCAAGGGCATGGAGGTGGTGGATTCCCTGGAGACCACGGATTCCCTCCTCTCGGCCAGGGTGGAATGACCACCCCGCCGGAGGGGTCAGCGGTCCCGGGAAAGGCCGGCGGCGTCGCGGACGCATAACCCGGTGGCCGCGAGGCATGGAATTAAAGGAAAGTTTTTCCAGGTATTTCGTGCCGCCCGGGGGTTCCGGGTGGGAGGCCGGGCGAGTCGGGTCCGGAAGGTTTTTCCATGGAAGCGGGAAGGGTGTCGCATGGAGCGCGGGGATGAGGGCCGGTCACGCGGCCGGGGAATGCTTTCTCCATGGGCGGGAGGGGAATCGGGAGAGGTGCGCGAGGGGGAAGGTTTGGCCAGGATCCTGATAACCGGGCTTAAGGCCTTTGGATACCACGGCTGCACCCCGCGGGAAAGGGAGGAGGGCCAGGTCTTCGTGGTGGACCTGGAGCTGGATTACCAGGCCTCCGAGGCGGTGCGGGAGGACGAGCTCTCCCTGGCCGTGGATTACGACCGGCTGGCGGAGGGTATCCGGGATATCGTGTGCGGCGAGCCCTTCCGGCTCATCGAGTCCCTGGCGGCGGAGATAGGCAAGTACGTCATGGCCGGGACCCCGGCCATCCGGGCCCTGGTACGGGTGCACAAGCCGGAGGCGCCCATGAGCTGCGAGGTGGAGGACGTGGCCGTGGAGATGGTCTTCCGCCGCGGCGGAGGGGAGTCCGGGTCTTTCGGGGAAGGAGGGCGGTGAGGGAGGATGCGGAAAGTCGCCGACCGGGGCGACCCGGGGGCGGGCCGGACCGGCGGGGCCGGGGAATCCGGCGGTGGAAGGGAGGAAGGGTACGAGCACCGCGCCTTCCTGGGGCTGGGGAGCAACCTGGGCGACCGCCGGGCGAACCTCCTCTCCGCCCTGAGGATGCTGGATTCCCTGCGGGGAGTGAGGGTCCTCGAGGTATCCTCCATATACGAGAGCGAACCATGGGGCCCGGTGGAACAACCGGATTTCCTCAACCTGGTGGCCCTGGTCTCCACCCGGCGGAGTCCCCGGGAGATGCTGGAGGCCTGCCGGGAGGTGGAGGAGGCCATGGGACGGGTGCGAGGGGTGCGCTGGGGGCCGAGGGTGATTGACGTGGACATCCTGCTGTACGACGATATCGCCTGGGAGGAGGAGGACCTGGTGATACCCCATCCCCGCATGGGAGAGCGGGATTTCGTCCTCGTCCCCCTGCGGGAACTGGACCCCGGCCGGGAAGCCTCCACCGGGGAGGAGGGAGGTCTTCCCGCGGGTCTGCGACGGGTGGGCCGTTTCGAGGAGGGGGAGTGGCGTGGCTAGGAAGGGCGACCGCTTCGTGGTCATCGGGGGCGGGCGGGTAGGCACCGCGGTAGGTTACCTCTTGTCCCGGACGGGGCGCGAGGTGGCCGCCGTGGCCTGCCGCAGCGAGGAATCCCTGAAAAGGGCGGGAGAATACATCCCCGGCTCCTACCTGACCACGGACATGGTCAGGGCGGCCAAAAGGGGGAACGTGCTCCTCATCACCACCCCCGACGACCTTATCGCCGATGCCTGCATCACCCTGGCCAGCGCGGGGGCCATAAAGAGGGGGAGCTACGTGGTGCACATGAGCGGAGCCCTGGGCCTGGACGTGTTGGAGGCGGCGGAGGAGGCCGGAGCGGCCACGGCGAGCGTCCACCCCCTGCAGACCTTCGCCGACGTCAAGGGGGCGGTAAGGAAAATACCGGGCTCGGTTTTCGCCGTCACGGCCAGGGATCCGCGTACCGTGGAGTGGGCGGAGGGCCTGGTGCGGCTGCTGGGCGGGGAGCCGGTCCGGCTGGCGGAGGAAAACAAGGTGCTCTACCACCTGGGGGCGGTGATGGCCAGCAACCTCCTGGTGGCCCTGGAGCACGCGGCGGAGCTGCTCTACCAGGAGATCGGAATGGAGGGGGAGAAGGCCTTGCGGGCCCTGCTTCCCCTCATCGAGGGAACGGTGGGCAACCTGCGCCGCCTGGGGACGGAAAAAGCCCTCACCGGTCCGGTGGCCAGGGGCGACATAGGCATCGTGAGGCGTCACCTGGAGAAGCTGGAGGAGGAGGACAGGGAAAAGCACCTGCGGGCCTACGTGGCCTTGACCCGCTTCGCCCTGGACCTGGCGGAAGCCAACCTGAGCCGCTCCCGGAGCCAGGAGATGGAGGAACTTTTGGAGCGCTATTCCTGAGGCGGGAAGGAACCCGCCCGGAAGCGTGACGGGGATGTGCCTGGAGGGATGGGTGTGCGCATCGTAAACGCGCCGCGGGAGATGACCCGGATGGTCATGGAGCGCCGGGAAGCCGGACAGAGCGTCGGATTGGTCCCCACCATGGGTTTCTTCCATGAAGGCCACGTGAGCCTCATGCGCGCCGCCCGGGAGGAGAACGATTTCGTGGTGGTGAGCCTCTTCGTGAACCCCATCCAGTTCGGTCCCCGCGAGGACTTCCGGGAATACCCCCGCGACCTGGACAGGGACGTGGAGATTGCCGCCCGGGCGGGAGTGGATTGCATCTTCCACCCCCGGGTGGAGGACATGTATCCCCGGCCCTACCTCACCTACGTGGAGGTGGAGGGAGTAACCGAGGGTTTGTGCGGGGCGCGGCGACCGGGGCACTTCCGGGGCGTGGCCACCGTGGTTGCCAAACTCTTCCATATCATCCCCGCCCACCGCGCCTATTTCGGCCTCAAGGACGCCCAGCAGGTGAGGGTCATCCAGAAGATGGTGGAGGACCTCAACTTCGACATCCGGATCGTGGTCTGTCCCACGGTGAGGGAGGAGGACGGGCTGGCCATGAGCTCGCGCAACGTCTACCTGCGTCCCGAGGAGAGAAGGGCGGCCACCGTTCTCTACCGCTCCCTGCGCCGGGCGGAGGAGATGGTGCGCGAGGGCCGCAGGGAAACCCGCGAGGTGCTCGCGGCGGTGCGGGAGATGCTGGAATCCGAACCGCTGGTGGAGCCGGAATACGTGGAGGCGGTGGACTGGGAGGGCCTGCGCCCCGTGGAAAGGCTGGAGGGCAAGGTGCTCATCGCCCTGGCGGCGCGGGTGGGCAAGGCCCGCCTCATCGACAACGTTCTCCTGGAAGCTTGATGGGGTCACATCTTCGATCTTCGCATCTTCGATCTTCGGTTTTCACACCCCGACCGGTGAAAGCGCTTCGCCGTCCCATGGGCGGCCGGAGATTCGACACTCGACCCTTTCCCGGCCGGTTGTGATATATTAGTTAGGAAAAGAGAAGGGAACGAGGGAGGCCGCGGAGGCGGGAGCGAGGTACACAGGACTGAGAGATGGCCAGGCGTCGCATAATGCTCAAGAGCAAGATCCACCGGGCCACGGTCACCGACGCCGACCTGCATTACGTGGGAAGCATTACCATCGACGAGGATTTGATGCGGACGGCGGACCTCCTCCCCTACGAGAAGGTCATGGTGGTGGACGTGGACAACGGGAACCGGCTGGAGACCTACGTCATAGGCGGCGTTCCCGGTTCGGGCACCATAACCATGAACGGAGCCGCGGCGCGCCTCATCCACCGCGGGGACAAGGTGATCATATTCTCCTTCGCCGTGGTGGACGAGGATGACGTCCGGGACCTCAAGCCGCGCATCGTCTACGTGGACGAGCTCAACCGCGTGACCCACGTGGAAGACCACGTGGCCGCCGACGACATCTGCTGATCGGGAGAACCGTGCGGGAACGGGGTGGGGCCTTTTTTTATCCTTTTCGGGGAGGGGTGGGGTTGCTGCCCGGCTGAGGGCGCGGCTGAAAGAGCGTCGAGGGATGGCGGAAATGAAGCCACGCCGAATCGCTTTCCAGTTGAAGGGAAATATTTCCAACCCGGCGGGGCGGCGATGAAACGGGAAGGGTGAACGCTTCTTGGAACGGGACGGACTGATGGAGAGCATAAACCGCCTCCGCGGGGAGAGGCAGGCGGTCATCCTGGCCCACAACTACCAGCCCCCGGAGATACAGGACCTGGCGGACTTCGTGGGTGACTCCCTCGGGCTGGCCAGGCAGGCGGCGGAGACGGAGGCCCGTACGGTGGTCTTCTGCGGCGTGCACTTCATGGCCGAGACCTCGGCCATCCTCAACCCGGACAAGGTCACCCTCCTCCCGGAGCCGGGGGCCGGTTGCCCCCTGGCGGATACCGTGACCCCGGAGGGGATCAGGACCCTGCGCAAGCTACATCCGGAGGCGGTGGTGGTCACCTACGTGAACTCCACGGCGGCGGTCAAGGCGGAGAGCGATTACTGCTGCACCTCGGGGAACGCCGTCCAGGTGGTCCGGAGCATCGAGGCCCCGGAGATAATCTTCACCCCGGACGGGAACCTGGGGAGGTACGTGCAGAAGGTCACCGGCCGCAAGCTGATCATCTGGGAGGGATGCTGTCCCATCCACGACGGGATACGCGCCGGGGACGTACGCAGGCTGAAGGAGGAGCATCCCGGAGCCCTGGTCATCGCCCATCCCGAATGCCGGCCGGAGGTCCTGGAGCTGGCGGACGAGGTGGCCAGCACCTCGGGCATGTTCCGGGTGGTGGAGGAATCGGGCCGGGAGGAGTTCATAATCCTCACCGAGTCGGGAATGGGTTACCCCCTGTCCAAGAGGTTCCCCGGACGCCGCTTCCATTTTCCCTCCACCGAGCCCTTCTGTCCGGACATGAAGGTCATCACCCTGGAGAAGGTGGAGAGGTCCTTGAGGGAGATGGAGCCCAGGATAACGGTGCCCGAGGAGACCCGCGTCCGGGCCCTGCGGGCGGTGGAGAGGATGCTCTCGATCGGTTGAGGGCTGCCGGGCGGGAAGAAGGCGCGAAGTGATCCCCCGTTACCTCGTCAACTTCGAGCTGGAAGAACTTCCCACCACGGACTGCGAGTTGGTGGTGGTGGGAAGCGGCGTGGCCGGCCTTTCCACGGCGCTGCGCGCCGCCCGCCGTTTCCGGGTCGTTCTGGTGACCAAGACCACCTTGACAGCCACGGCCACCAAGTTCGCCCAGGGGGGTATAGCCTCCGCGTTGGGTGCCGACGATTCCCCGGAGCTCCACTTCCGGGATACCGTGGAGGCGGGGAAAGGGCTGTGCGAGGAAGAGGCGGTGTGGGTCCTGGTCCGCGAGGGCCCCCGCCGCATAACCGAGCTCATCGAGGAGGTGGGTGCCCATTTCGACGTGGTTGACGGCCACCTGGACCTCACCATGGAGGGGGGACATTCCCGCCGCCGGGTGGCCCACGCCCAGGGAGACGCCACGGGAAGCGAGCTGGAGGCCTGCCTCATCAGACGTCTCGTGTACAACAAGCGTCTCCAGATCCTGGAAGATTACTACGCCGTGGACGTCGTCACCCACGAGGGGCGCTGCCTGGGGATACTGGCCATGGACGCCGACACCGGCTCCCTGCATTACCTGCGCGCCCCGGCCGTGGTCCTGGCCACGGGAGGCATGGGGCAACTTTACGCGGTGACCACCAACCCCGAGATATGCACCGGCGACGGGGTGGCCATGGCCCTGCGCGCCGGAGCCGAGGTGGCCGACGTGGAGTTCCTCCAGTTCCACCCCACCGCCTTACACGTGCCCGAGAACCCGCGCTGGCTGATCAGCGAGGCCCTGCGTGGCGAGGGGGCGGTCCTGGTGGACCACCGCGGGCGGCGCATCATGCGCGGCGTGCACCCCCTCGAGGACCTGGCTCCCCGGGACGTGGTGGTCAACGAGATGGTCAGGGTGATGAAGGAGCTGGACCGGGACCACCTCTTCCTGGATGCCACGCGCATCCCCGTGGAGACCCTCAAGGCGCGCTTCCCCTCCATCTACCGCCACTGCCGGGAGGCGGGCCTGGACATCACCCAGACGCCCATCCCCGTCTCCCCGGCCGCCCACTACATGAGCGGCGGAGTGGTCACCGACCTGCGGGGAAGGACGGCGATAGCCGGGCTCTACGCCTGCGGCGAGGTGGCCTGCACCGGGGTGCACGGGGCCAACCGCCTGGCCTCCAACTCCCTCCTCGAGGGCCTGGTCTTCAGCTGGAGGATAATGGAAGACCTGGAGGAAGCCGTGGCCCGGGGAGCGGACGTACGCTCGCGGACCCCGCGCGTGAGCCACAGGACAAGGCGCCGCCACGTCCCGGTGGACGTGAGTCTGCTCCGGCGTTCCCTCCAGCAGGCCATGCAGAACGGCGTGGGCTTCCGGCGCAGCAGGGAGAGCCTGACCGAGGCGGCCAGGTTCCTGGCCAAGAACCGCCCCATCCTGGAGTCGTCCTACCTCTCCCCGGCCGGCTTCGAGGTTCAGAACATGATCCTTTTGGCCGGGCTCATGGTGCGCGCCGCCCTGCTGCGCGAGGAAAGCCGGGGATGCCATTTCCGGGTGGACTTCCCCGGGGAGGCGGAGTTCTGGAGGCGGCACATCATTTTCCGCATGGGGGAGAATGGTTTATCCTGGGAATTGAGGCCGGTGGGAGGCCTCACGGGATCCGGTTACCGTTGGTGGGAGGAGGTCTGACCCCCCTTGGACGAGGAGTTCAGGCGTATCTGTCTGGAGGCCGTCCGTAGGGCGCTTGACGAGGACCTGCGCAGCGAGGGGGACATCACATCCAGGGCCGTTATACCTCCGGAAATGCGCGGAAAGGGTGTGGTGGTCCTGAGGGAAGAGGGGGTGGTGGCCGGCCTTCCCCTGGCCTCCATGGCCTTCCGCCTGCTGGATCCCAGGCTGCGTTTCCAACCCCTGGTAGGCGACGGCGACCGCCCCGCTGCACCCGCCGAGATCGCCGTGGTGGAGGGAAAAGTATCCTCCATCCTGGAGGGCGAGAGGACGGCCCTCAATTTCCTGCAGCGCCTCTCGGGGGTGGCCACCCTAACCTCGCGCTTCGTGGCCGCCGCGGCTCCCCATGGCGTGGAGATCCTGGACACCCGTAAGACCACCCCGGGGCTCCGGGCGCTGGAGAAGTACGCGGTGCGGGCGGGAGGGGGAAAGAACCATCGCTTCGGCCTCTACGACGGGGTGCTCATCAAGGACAACCACGTCGCGGCGGTGGGCGGGACCGCGGAGGCGGTGCGGCGGGCGCGGGAGGTTTTGGGACCGGAGGCGAATATCGAGGTCGAGGTGAAAGACCTGGAGGAGCTCGAGGAGGCCATCCAGGCCGGGGCCGACGTGGTCATGCTGGACAACATGGGCGTGGAGGAGGTGCGGGAGGCGGTTCGCCTGGCGCGGGGAAGGGTGAAACTGGAGGTCTCCGGGGGGATCAACCTGGAGAACGTGGCTTCCTACGCTTCCACGGGGGTGGACTTCATCTCCGTGGGTGCCCTGACCCACAGCGCTCCCGCCCTGGACATAGCCCTGGAGCTTTGCTTGTGACCGGGAAGGCGGGACGGCGGGAGGACGACCGCCGGTTCCGGCCGCGGAGCGGTTACGGAAGGCGTTTGAGGGAGGCCAACGAAGGATCGGCGGTTGCGGAAAGGGAGGTCGTCATGCTGCTGGCCATCGACGTGGGCAACACCCAGACGGTGATCGGAGCCTACCGCGGCGAGGAACTGGTGGGCCACTGGAGGATCTCCACGGACGCCAATAAGACCGGTGACGAGCTGGCCCTCTACTACCAGGGGTTCCTGGGGTTGAAGGGCTTGAGCTTCAAGGACTTCGACGCGGTGATCATCTCCTCCGTGGTTCCCTCGGCCACCATGGCCCTGGAGCACATGACCAGGGAATACTGGGAGTTCGAGCCCCTGATCGTGGGCCACAACCTGGACGCGGGCATCCGCATCCTGGTGGACAACCCCCGGGAGGTGGGACCGGACCGGCTGGTGAACGCCGTGGCCGCCTTCCGCCGCTACGGCGGCCCATGCATCGTGGTGGATTTCGGCACCGCCACCACCCTGGACGTGGTCTCCTCCCGGGGCGAATACCTGGGCGGGGCCATCGCCCCGGGGATCGAGATATCATCCAAGGCCCTCTTCAAGGCCGCGGCGCGCCTCACCAAGGTTGAGCTGCAACGCCCTCCCTCGGTCATCGGCAAAAACACCACCTGGTCCCTGCAATCGGGGATCGTCTTCGGGTTCGCCGGGCAGGTGGACCGCCTGGTGGAACTGATGCTCGCCGAGCTGGGCGAGAAGGCTACGGTGATAGCCACCGGGGGCTTGGCCGAGGTGGTGGTCTCCGAGTGCCGCACCGTGCACCACCACGATCCCCTGCTCACCCTTTACGGTCTCTTGCTCATCTACCAGGAGGCCACGCGCCGGCTTCCCGCCTGAGGGTCGGCCCGAGGGGTGGGAAGGAGGGCCCGTGCACCACACGTCCTGGGCGAGGGACGGTGCATGCCCGGCGCCTTTACCACCTGCGTTTTATTGACACCCCCAGGGGCTGAACCCTTAACCTCCCCGGGAAGCGGCGAGGCTTTCTCTTCCCCGGGGAGGTGTGGTCCGCGGGAGCGGGCTCGCGGGCGAGGGGCGGTTCACGCCCGGTGCCTTTACCACCTATGTTTTATTGACACCCTCAGAGGCGGAATATATTATGTTACGGGAGTTGAGAAGAGATGCCGACAGGCGTGAATGCCGAACATCGCCCTATAGGGTTCCGACGGACGGCCGGCCAGGTTCGAAGCAAGAGGTCGAAACACCATGGCAGGAGCTAAGCACAAGGCGAGGGAGAAGGCCCGCGGAGGGAAGAGGAAGCACAGGCAGATAGCCGAGCAGCTGGAGGAGAAGTTCGTCGGATCCCGAACCGAGGTATTCAGCCGCATATCCGCCAAGGAAGCGGAAATCCGCGCCAAGGTAAACGCCGAGAGGGCCAGGGCGGAACGCCTCATAGAGGACGCCAAGGGAGAGGCGGCGGCCATCAAGCGCAAGGCCACCCTGGAGGAGCTCGGCCAGGACACCTACCGGAAGATCATCGCCGCTGCCCAGGAAGAGGTCAGGGCCATCGAGGAATCCACCGCCCGGGAAATCTCCGCCGTGGAAAGGCGGGGGGAGGAAAACCTCTCCCGGGCGGTGGAGTTCATCGTGGAGGCGGTGATTTCGCCGCAGACTCCCGGGTCGTAGCAGGTTCGGAGCCTGGAGAAGAACGTAGAAACGGATGTCGTAGAATCGAAGGAGTTAGCCGGCAGGACGGAACCCAATCTCATCCGAAGTAGGGGGAGACGGAAATGCTCTTGACCATGTCCAAAGTGGAGATCGTGGGACTCAAGTCCCTTTTCTTCCAGGTGCTGGAGACCCTTCAGGACCTGGGCACCCTTCACCTGGAGGATATAACCAAGAAGAAGGGACCCCGTTACGCGGATCTCCTGCCCATGGAGATGGATCCCGCCCTGGAGGAAGAACGCAACCTCCTTCAGAACCTGGCCATGCGCAACAACGCCATCCTCTCCGAGCTGGCTCCCCCGGAGAGGAGGATCACCCGCGCGGAGATCGAGGAGAAGTACAAGACCTTCCAGGACAAAACGTTGGCCGAGATATCCTCCATGGTGGAGGAGGAGGAAAAGGCCACCCGCGAGCTCATCAACTACAAGCACGAGCTCGAGGTGGAGCTATCCCGTCTCTCCAAGTACGAGCCCATCATCAAGAAGGTCTATCCTCTGGCCAGCAAGGTGACCGCCACCGAGAACTACACCTCGGTGGCCCTGCTGGTGGAGGAGAGGTACAAGCAGGTCCTCGACTACATCGAGAAGGAACTGGAAAAAATAACCAATAAGCAGTGCGAGGTATTCTCGGCCCGGGTGGACGAGAACACCCACGCCGCCATCCTGGTGTTCCACAAGCGCTACTCGGAGCAGGTACACAACTTCCTGGCCACCGAGAACGTCAACCAGGTGCGCCTGCCCAGCGAACTCTCCGACAAGCCTTACGACGAGGCCCTCAAGGAGATCGAGACCCGCCTGAACGAGATACCTCCCAAGCTGAAAAAGGTACGCGAGGACCTGGGCAAGATCTCCGAGGACTGGTACGTGACCCTGGTGGCCCTCAAGGAATACCTGGCCGACCGCATCGAGTCCCTCAACGCCATCCCCAAGTTCGGCCAGAGCGGTCACGTCTTCGTCATCACCGGCTGGATGCCCTCGGACAAGGTGGAGGAGGCCCGGCGGGTGCTGGAGCAGAAGTTCGAGGGCAAGGTGGAGCTCACCGAGGAGATCCCCACCCACGAGGAGCTGGAGGAGGCGCCCACGGCCCTCAAGAACCCGGCCGCGGTGCGCCCCTTCGAGTTCATCTACATGCTCATCAATCCCCCCAAGTACGGTTACATCGACCCCACCTTCCTGGTGGCCATCTTCTTCCCCCTACTCTACGGCTTCATGTTGGGGGACATGGGATACGGGCTGGTGCTCCTGGGCGTGGTCTTCCTCATGAAGCGCTTACTCAAAAAGCGCGGGTCACGGAGCCTGTTCTTCGAGCTCTTCGCCAACGTGCTCCTGATCTGTGCCATATCCACCATCGTGTTCGGGCTGCTGTACTTCGAGTTCTTCGGTGACGTGCTCATCCGGCTTTTGGGCTGGAAAGACGCCGCCGGCCACATGGTGGTCAAGTGGGTATGGGGCTATACCTCCAGCGGCAAGCCCTGGGGATGGCCCCTGGAGCGCATCGCCCAGGCCAACCCGGATCTTTTCAAGCTCCTCCTCATCGTGGTGATCCTTATCGGCGTCCTGCACATGGGGAGCGCACTGGTCATCGGGCTGATCGACGGCATCCGCCACCGCGACCGCAAGCACGCCCTGGAGAAGCTGGGCTACCTGCTTTTCCTCCTGGGGCTGGTGGCCATCTTCGGCGGCGTGTGGGGGATCAAGAGCATCAAGTCGGTGACCATGCCCGTGGGGGCGATCATGGCCGTGGCGGGTATCGGGCTGGCCGGTTACGGGGGCGGTTTCGGCGGCGGGCTGGAAGCCGCCCTCACCTTCGGGAACCTGCTCTCCTACGCCCGACTCTACGGCATCGGCCTGGCCTCGGTCATCCTGGCCGAGGTGGCCAACGAGCTGGGGGCGGAGTTCGGCGGGGGCGCCATGGTCTTCCTGGGGGTGATCGTGGCCGCGCTGCTCCATGCCCTGAACATCGCCCTGGGGGTGCTGAGCCCCTCCATCCAGTCCCTTCGTCTCAACTTGGTGGAGAGCTTCACCAAGTTTTACAAGGAGACAGATGTAGTCTACAAGCCCTTCAAACGCTCAGGAGGTGAATAGTTTGGAACTCGGACTCATCGCCATCGGGGCAGCTTTGGCCATCGGACTGTCCGCCCTGGCCACCGGTTGGTCCCAGTCCAAGATCGGAGCGGCCATGGCGGGAGCCCTCGCCGAGAAGCCGGAGCTCGCGGGTAACGCCATCATCATGATCGCCATCCCCGAGACCATGGTGGTCCTGGGGTTCGTCATCGGCTTCCTGATCACGGGTTTGAAACCCGAATAAGGCGGGACCCTTCCCCGTGAAGGCCCCGCGAATTCACCGGGACGGGAAGTGAGGACATGTCCGTAGAAGACATCCTGCAGGCGCTGGACGAGGAGTGCCGCGCGGAATGCCAGGAGATCTTCAGGCGCGCCGAGCAGGAGGCCAAGCAGATACTGGATAAGGCTAGGGAGGAGGCGGAGGCCATACGCCGGTCCCGCCTGGACAGGATAAGGGCGGAGGCGGATAGCGAGGCCACCTCCATCCTCTATTCCGCGCGGTTGCGGGCCAAGAACTCCATCATCCAGGCAGAGGAGAGGATGGTGGAAAAAGCCCTGTCCGAGGCGGTAGCGGCCATGGAGGACCTGCGATCTCGGGTCGACTATCCCGACATCCTGGCCGGGCTGATCGAGGAGGGCATCTCCCGGGTGGGGGGCAAGGTGGTGGTCCACGTGGATCCCGCGGACCGCGAACGGGCCGAGGACATCCTCCGCCGCCGGGGGGTGGAATTCGAGGTCCGGACGGACATAGAGACCCGGGGAGGGGCGGTGATCTCCGACCCCGAGGAGAGGGTGCGCATCATAAACACCGTGGAGGAGAGGTTGAACCGGGCGCGGGAGAAGTTGCGCCTGCAGGTTTCCGCCCTCCTCTTCGGCGAGGAGGTGGAGGCCGCCGGAGGAGGGGGATAGACCCCCTCTTTCCATCTAGAGAGGGCGGAGAGAGTTTGCCCATGGTTCAAGTTCCCATAAAGGATTACAGCTATGCCAACGCCCGGGTACGGGCCATGACCTCGCGCCTGCTGGCGCCGTCCGTGTTCCGGGAGCTCCTGGCGGCCCCGGATTATAACCGGGCCCTGGGGGTCCTGGAGGAGACGGAGTACCAGGAGGACCTGGAGCATTTCATGCTCGAGGGCGCCAGGCCCACCATAGTGGACCGGGCCTTCAACCGCAACCTGGTGCGGAACTTCGGGAAGATCAAGGAATTCTTCACCGGAAAGCCCCTGAAGCTGGTCAACCTGCTCCTCTCCCGCTGGGACTTATACAACCTGAAGACCATATTGCGGGGCCTGCGGGCCCTGGTCCCCAAGCAGGAGATCCAGCGTATCCTGGTGCCCGTGGGTTTTTTGGACGAGGCCGTCCTGCAGGAGATCATCAATCAGCCGGACCTGAGGGCCGCCCTGGACGCGGTGGTGGTCTTCGGCATGGAGTGGCCCATCCGCTACGGGAGGGCGATCAGCGAGCACCTGGTGGAATACCTCCGGGAGCACGACCTCTCCGTGTTGGAGCTGGCCCTGGACAGGTTCCATTACCGGCAGGTGGCCGGGGAGCTCCGGAACAGGGACCCCGATACCTCCCTGGTGCGGGAAGTGGTCAGGCTGGAGGTTGACGCCGTCAACCTGGTCACCTTGATGCGCATCTGCGGGATGGAACTGGAGGCCTCCCGGGCGGATGACTTTTTCGTCCCCGGGGGGAGCCTGGAGGATCCCGACGAGTTCGCCCGCCTGATGTCCTTGAGCCGGCCGGAAAACGTCTACCAGGCCCTTTTGCGGCGCTTTCCGGAGTACCGGGGACCCCTCCAGGCGGCCTGGAAGAATTTCGACGAGAGGGGGGAGGCGGCCTTCGAGGACGAGCTGCAGAAGAACCTCATCCGCAGGTGCCTGAGCATGTCCAGGGACCCCCTGGGGATCGGGGTGATAATCAATTACATGTGGAGGAAATATCTGGAAATCACCAACCTGCGCATCATCATGCGGGGAAAGAGCATCGGGCTTATCGAGTCCCAGATCCGCAAGGAGCTCTTCCTTTGGGAGGAGGAGACGGCCCGCGAGGGCGCGGCGAGGGGGTGACGGAGGTTGTACAAGGCCATCGTGATCACCGACCCGGAGACCGCCGACGGGTTCCGCCTGGCGGGGGTCAGCGTTATCGAGGTGGAGAACGCCGACGAGGCTCGGGAGAAGATAAAGGCCCTCCTGGACGACCCCGACGCCGGCATCCTGGCGGTGAACGAGAGTTTCTACAACGCCATCGACGAGAAGACCCAGGAAAAGATAGACAGGATATACCGGCCCATCGTCATCCCCCTGCCCATCAAGGAGACGGTGGAGATGGCCGGGGAGAGGAGAGCCTACCTGGCCCGGCTCATCCACCGTGCCATCGGCTTCGACATCACCCTGAGAGCCCGGGAGGGAGAGTGACGCCCGCCTTGAAGGCGGCTGGCCGGTGGCCCAGAATTAGATTGAAGACCAGCAGCGGGAGAACTTGAGAACGGGGAGTGTAGGCATATGATCGAGGGAACCATCGTCAAGGTATCCGGGCCGGTGGTCAGCGCCGAGGGCATGTCCGGCGCCAAGATGTACGACATCGCCAAGGTGGGCGAGCTGGGCCTCATCGGCGAAATAGTGCGCCTGGACGGGGACACGGCCATCGTGCAGGTCTACGAGGACACCTCCGGCCTGCGGGTGGGCGAGAGGGTGCTGTGTACCGAGGAGCCCCTTCTCCTGGAGCTGGGTCCCGGCCTGCTCACCTCCATCTACGACGGCATACAGAGGCGGCTCACGGACATCGCCGAGCGCTACGGCGACTTCGTGGTCCGCGGCGTCTCCACCGACGCCCTGCCCCGCGACCGCCGCTGGGGCTTCCAGCCCCTGGTGGACGTGGGAGACGAGGTCGTGGAGGGCGACGTGGTGGGCGAGGTCCAGGAGACCGCTCACATCGTCCACCGCATCATGGTGCCTCCGGGGATCGCCGGCCGCGTGGCGGAGGTCAAGGAGGGGGAGTTCGCCGTGGACGAGACGGTGGTCTTCCTGGAGGACGGGACGGAGATAAAGCTGTACCAGACCTGGCCGGCCCGCGTACCGAGGCCGGTGAAGAGGAAGGAGAAGCCCACCGTCCCCTTCATCACCGGAACGCGCATCCTGGACACTTTCTTCCCCATCGCCCAGGGCGGTTACAGCATCATCCCCGGGGGGTTCGGGACCGGCAAGACGGTTACCGAGACCACCCTGGCCAAGTGGGCGGACGCGGACATCGTCATCTACATCGGCTGCGGGGAACGGGGCAACGAGATAACCGAGGTGCTCGCCGAGTTTCCCAACCTCATCGACCCCAAGACGGGGGTCCCCCTGATGCAGCGCACCATCCTGGTGGCCAACACATCCAACATGCCCGTGGCGGCGCGCGAGGCTTCCATCTACACCGGCATCACCCTGGCCGAATACTACCGGGACATGGGCTACAACGTGGCTCTCATGGCCGACTCCACCTCCCGCTGGGGGGAAGCCCTGCGTGAGGTCTCCGGGCGCCTGGAGGAGATGCCCGGCGAGGAGGGGTACCCTGCCTACCTGGCCACCCGCCTGGCGGACTTCTACGAGCGCTGCGGCCGGGCGGTGTGCCTGGGAAGCGACGACCGGATGGGTTCCATCACCGCCATCGGGGCGGTATCCCCTCCGGGAGGGGACTTCTCCGAGCCCATGACCCAGAACTCGTTGCGCATCACCGGCGCTTTTTGGGCCCTGGACACCTCCCTGGCCTATCGGCGACACTTCCCGGCCATCAGCTGGACCAAGAGCTACACCCTGTACCTGGAACAGATCCAAGACTGGTACTCCAAGAACGTGGCCGAGGACTGGAGGGCCCTGCGGGACAAGGCCATGAGCCTGCTGCAGAAGGAGGTGGAGCTGCAGGAGATCGTGCAGTTGGTGGGCCCGGACGCCCTGCCCGATTTCGCCAAGGCGGTCCTGGAGACCACCCGTATGCTGCGCGAGGACTTCCTGCAGCAGTTCGCCTTCTCCGACGTGGACGCCTACTGCTCGCTACGCAAACAGTACCTGATGCTCAAGGTCATCCTGACCTACTACGACTGCCTGGAGGAGGTGCTGGTGCAAGGGGTGCCGCTGCGCCAGGCCACGGAGCATCCCATAAAGAACGAGATAGCGCGCATGAAGGAGATCCCCTCCGAGGAAGCGGAGGAGAAACTCAATGATCTCCTGGAGAGGGTTCAGCGGGAGCTGCGCTCCCTGGGCGAGTGGTAAGGGTGGGATCCGGCTCCCGGTGTCCCCATGGCAGTACATGGAAAATAAAGGAAACGGGTGATAGGGAATGGCAGATGGTAGGACTTTCCTGGCGACCACCGAGTACCGCACGGTGGGAGAGGTGGCCGGACCCCTGCTCTTCGTGAGCAAGGTGAAGGGGGCCGCCTACAACGAGATGGTGGAGATCCATTCCGCCGACGGGTCGGTGAAGTACGGGCAGGTCATCGAGCTCCACGGCGAGTTGGCCGTGGTCCAGGTGTTCGGCCCCACCGCGGGCCTGGACGTGGAGCGGACCAAGGTCCGCTTCAGCGGCGAGGTGGCCAAGATGCCCTGCACGGTGAACCTCCTGGGGCGCATCCTCAACGGGATGGGTCGGCCCATCGACGGGGGCCCGGAGGTCTTCCCCGAAGAGGAGAGGGAGGTCACCGGCTCCCCCATCAACCCCTGGAGCCGCGAGGAGCCCCGCGACTTCATCCAGACCGGCATCTCGGCCATCGACGGGCTGAACACCCTGGTGCGCGGCCAGAAGCTCCCCATCTTCTCGGGAGCCGGTCTCCCCGGCAACGAGCTGGCGGCGGCCATCGTGCGCAACGCCAAGATCCTGGGGGGCGAGGAATTCGCCATCGTCTTCGCCGCCATGGGCATCACCAGGCGCGAGGCGGCTTTCTTCCAGGAGAGCTTCGCCCGTTCCGGGGCCCTGGAGCGGGTGGTCTTCTTCCTCAACCTGGCCGATGACCCCACCGTGGAGCGGCTGCTCACCCCGCGCTGCGCCCTAACGGTGGCCGAGTTCCTGGCCTTCGAGCACGACATGCAGGTGCTGGTCATCCTCACCGACATGACCAACTACTGCGAGGCCCTGCGCGAGATCTCCACCGCCCGCGAGGAGGTGCCGGGGCGACGCGGCTATCCCGGGTACATGTACACCGACCTGGCCTCCATCTACGAGAGGGCGGGGAGGATCAAGGGCAAGCCCGGGTCGGTGACCCAGGTCCCCATCCTGACCATGCCCGACGACGACATCACCCATCCCATCCCGGACCTCACCGGGTACATCACCGAGGGACAGATCGTCCTCTCCCGCCAGCTGCACCGCAGGGGCATCTTCCCGCCCATCGACGTGCTCCCATGCCTCTCCCGGCTTATGAACCTGGGCATCGGGGAGGGCAGGACGCGCGGCGATCACCGGGGGTTGGCCGACCAGCTCTACGCCTTCTACGCCGAGGGCGTGGACCTGCGGCGCCTGGTGGCCATCGTGGGGGAGGAGGCCCTCACGGACATGGATCGGCTGGCCCTCAAGTTCGCCGACGCCTTCGAGCAGAACTACCTGGATCAGAAGGACGAGAACCGGGAGCTGGAGCAGACCCTGGAGCTGGGTTGGAAATTGGTGAGCATGATGCCCAAGGAGGCCATCAAGCGCATCAAGACGGAATATATAGAGAAGTACTACAACCCGGAGTACGCCCGGGAGTTCGCTGCCTCCGAGGGCTGAGGCCGCGGGGCGCGGCGGAAGATTCCGGAAAGATGACGGGTTTCCGCAAGGAGTATAGGTGGAGCAGGTACACCCCACGCGGAGCGAGCTTCTGAAGCGCAGGGCCAACCGAGCCCTGGCTGAGCAGGGCATGAACCTGCTCAAGAAGAAACGCGACGCCCTCCTGCAGGAGTTCATGCCCATCATCGACGAGACCATGCGCCTGTCCCTGCGCCTGGAGAGGGTCACCGCGGACGCCCAGTACGATCTGGCCATGGCCAAGGCCAAGGAGGGGGGCCCGGCGGTGAGGTCGGCCTCCTTCGCCTCCCAGGGAGAGGTGTTGGTGGACATCACCGGCACCCACGTCATGGGGGTCCCCATCCCCGTGATCCGCAAGGGGCAGAGCACCATGCGCAACGCCCTGAAGCGGGGATACGCCGTGACCGGCGTCTCCGGCCGGGTGGACTCCGCGGCGGAGAAGTTCGAGGAGATCATCGACGTGATTATCGAGAGCGCGGATATCGAGACCCGGCTGCGCCGCCTGGGAGAGGAGTTGCGCAAGACCAACCGCCGGGTGAACGCTCTGGAGAACATCGTAATCCCCGACTTCGACGAGCAGATAAAGTTCATCGAGATGAGCCTGGAGGAGCGCATGCGGGAGGATATCTTCCGCCTCAAGAAGGTCAAGAAGGCCCTGGTGCGCAAGGAGGAGGCCCGCCTGGAACGCCTCCGCTCCCGCTGACCTTACCCATCCCCGCGCACCCGGATTCTCTCCCTCCTTCCAATCACCGTGGCACTCCCATTATGTCACCGCTCCTTTTTAAACGTCTTCGCGAGTCCCCCTAAAGGTCATCGCGAGGAGCGGAGCGACGGAGCGATCTCCCCCGTTAATCCTCGACACCCCACGTCAGGCATGGCTTGGGTATGCTATTATCGCTGCATGAACGGGGAAAAACTGGTCATCACAGGCGGGAACCCCCTGCGGGGGGAGGTGAGGGTCGGGGGAGCCAAGAACTCGGCGCTCAAACTCATGGCCGCCGGTCTGCTCACCCCCGAGGAATGCGTCATCCACAACGTGCCCCAGATCACCGACGTGGAGATCATGGCTGAAGTGTTGCGGCACCTGGGGGTCGAGGTGGCATGGGAGGAGGGCACCATGCGCGTCCGGGCGGGGGATTTCAAGGGACGGGAGGCCCCCTATCACCTGGTGCGGCGCATGCGGGCCTCCATCGTGGTCCTGGGACCCCTGGTGGCCCGCTTCGGAGAGGCCAAGGTGGCCATCCCCGGCGGATGCAACATCGGCTCGCGGAAGATAGACATGCACCTGCGCGGGCTGGCGGAGATGGGGGCGGAGATAAGCACGGAGCACGGTTACGTGTACGCCAGGGCATCCCGCCTGCGGGGCAGGCATATCGTCCTCGATTTCCCCAGCGTGGGGGCCACGGAGAACCTCATGATGGCCGCCTTGGGCGCCGAGGGGACCACGGTCATAGAGAACGCCGCCCGCGAGCCGGAGATCCAGGACCTGGCCGCTTTCCTGGTCTCCATGGGGGCGGAAATACGCGGGGCGGGTACGCCCATCCTGGAAGTGGAGGGCGGGGCGGAGCTGCACGGCGTGGAGCACACGGTCATCGGGGACCGCATCGAGGCCGGGACCTTCGCTGTGGCCGCGGCGGTCACCGGGGGGGACGTTGCCATAACCGGCTTCAGGCCGGAACATCTGGCCCTTCCCCTGGAGAAGATGCGGGCCGTGGGGGTGGAGGTGGAGGAGGACGAGGAAGGCGAGGCCGTCCGCGTCAGGGGTGGTAGGAAATACAGGGGGGTGGACGTGGCCACCCTCCCTTTTCCCGGCTTCCCCACCGACATGCAACCCCAGATCATGGTCCTCCTGAGCCTGGCCGAGGGGACCTCCGTGGTCACCGAGAACGTCTTCGAGAGCCGCTTCATGTTCGTGGACGAGCTCAACCGCATGGGGTGCGACATCACCATCGAGGGCCACCACGCCATCGTGCGGGGGGGGAGGAGGTTGAGCGGGACCGAGGTCTGCGCCACCGACCTGCGGGCCGGGGCGGCACTGGTCCTGGCCGGGCTGGCCGCGGAGGGGGAGACCCAGGTCCTGGACATCCACCACATCGACCGCGGGTACCAGAAGTTGGAGGAAAAACTTTCCAAACTGGGAGCGGAGATCAGGAGGGTCGGGGATGACTGATCTTCCGGAGGTCCCGCGATACCGGATTCCGGGACACGCGTTTTTCCGAGATGGACGATGCCGTCGTGGTTTCTCGACGAGGCGGCGCCTGGTTTGGGGTCGGCTCCTTCCGCTTTCACCTCGGGGATGGGGGGGAAATGAAGTAAGGGTGGAGTCGATCCGCCGGCCTTCCCCCATGAGGCATCAAGGGGAGGTTGTTTCAAGGTTTCCCGCGATGTAAAAAGGGACCCGGATCGAGGGTGGCGCATCTCCCGAGGCACGGGACGTAACACGCCGCGGTGAACCGTTGCCGGGGGAGGATGTGCTCGTTTCCCTTTTCCATCGCATACCGGCCGGGTTGATGATCCGGCCGGGCGGCAGGTAAGGGGGGTTCCTTCGAGTATCGATCGACATCCTCGACCTGACCGACGGAGCGAAAACGCTCTTCCTCCGATAAAAGGAAGGGATCCCCCCGGAGATGGGTCACGTTCAGACGGCGTGAAGATAAAAGTTTCCCCACCCCGCAGCCGATAGAATTTTAAACCGTCATGGATGACGGATGACGTCCCGGGACGGGCCGCGGCGCGGCGTGAAATCCCCGGCGCGGGTGAGGGCCGGGAGGAAGGAGGACCGGAAGGCGTGAAGTCACGGGGAGATGCAGGCATGGGAACCGCGAGGGCGATGACAGTGGCGCTGGCCGCCTTTTTCCTGGTCGCCGTCATCCTCCTGCCCGCCGGGGGGTCATGGGGGGCCGCTCGCGGGATCCACCTTCCGGCCGGGAAAGAGGAAAGCCCACTCGCGGCGAAGGCGGCCCTCCTCGAGAACCTGGACCCCGTGCATTATCCGACCGGCTCCTACATTCCCGGGGAGGTGGTTGTTGAGCTTGCCCAGCCCACCCTCTCCAGCGCCTCCCGCCTCCTGGTGGCCTTCGCGGCGCTTCTGGGGGAGGACCCCGCGGAGGTGCTGGGACGACTGGCCGCCCAACCCGTGCGCCGGGCCCTGCGCCTGCGCCTGCGGCCCGGGGTGGGGGAGCTGGAGGCCTGCCGGAAGCTCCTCGCCTCTTCGCTGGTGAGGATCGCGGAGCCCAACCTGGTCTTTCGGGCCGCGGTCACCGTCCCCGACGACCCCAGGTATCCCCAGCAGTGGAACCTGTGGGACACCTACGGCATCAACGCCGACGCGGCCTGGGACCTGCAGAGGGGCTCCTCCTCCCTCGCCCTGGCGGTGATCGACACGGGCATCGACTTCTCCCACCCCGACCTGGCGGGCCGCATCCTCTCAAGCGGGTACGACTTCGTGAACGGCGACCCCAACCCCGCCGACGACGACGGGCACGGGACCATGATCGCCGGCATCGCCTGCGCCAACTCCGACAACCTCCGGGGGGTGGCGGGCATCGACTGGCACGCCGGGATCATGCCCGTAAAAGCGTTGGACAGCAACGGAAAAGGCAGCCTGGACGCGGTGGTCAACTCCATATACCACGCCGCCGACCACGCCGCCGCAGTGATCAACATGAGCTTCACCTCCACCACCTTCTCCGAGATGCTCCAGGATGCCGTGGAATACGCCCACTCCCGGGGTTGCGTGATGGTCGCCGCCGCGGGAAACGAGGGGACCACGCAGGTTAACTATCCCGCGGGCCTCACTTACGTCATAGGGGTGGGTTCCATCGGTCCGGACGGGGACCGCTCCTATTTCTCCAACCACAACACCAGCGTGGACCTGGCCGCCCCGGGAGAGGGCATCTGGAGCACCCGGTTGGGAGGCGGTTACGGCGCGGGCAACGGGACCTCCGAGGCCGCCCCCCACGTCTCCGCCGCCGCCCTCCTGGTGCGGGCGGAATATCCCGGTTCCACCTCCGAGGAGGTGTGGCGGCGCCTGCGGGACGGGGCCCGGGATCTGGGCTCCCCCGGCTACGACGAGGAGTACGGCTGGGGGCTCCTGGACCTCCACTCCTCCCTGCGGGTTCCCCTGGTATCCATCACCTCGCCGGACGATTATTCCTATCCCGCCTCGGGGAAGGTCTCCGCCACCGCCTCCTCCGCCAACATCGGGATCAAGTACCTGGAGCTGTGGGTGGACGGGGAACTGGAGGAGACCCACACCTTGGCCGTCCCCTCCTCGTCGGTGTCGCATACCTTCGCTTCCTGGGATCTCTCCGACCTGGAGGAGGGGACCCACGAGGTCGCCGTAAAGGCCATCGATGGTGGCGGGACGGTGAGCGGCGAGATGGCGATCACCGTGTTCCGCAACACCACCCAGCCCCGACCCTCCACCGACTGGTACCTGGCCGAGGGGTGCACGGCCTTCGGCTTCGAGGAGTACGTCCTGGTGCAGAATCCCAATCCCTCCCCGGTGGAGGTGGAGGTCACCTTCATGCGCTCCGACGGCCCCCTGCCCCCTCAAACCTTCCCCATGGCCGCCTACTCCCGCCTCACGGTGAACGTCAACGCCCTGGTCCCGGAGGGCGACGTCTCCACCCACGTGCACGCCGACCAGCCGGTGGTGGCCGAGAGGGCCATGTACTGGAACGGTCGTGACGGCGGGCATGGTGCCATGGGAGTCCCGGCCCCCTCCATCTCCTGGTACCTGGCCGAGGGGTGCACGGCCTTCGACTTCGAGGAATACGTGCTCATCCAGAATCCCAACCCGGATGCCGCGGTGGTGATCCTCGACTTCAGGCTGCAGAACGGTACCGGGGCACGAAGGACCATCTCCGTAGGGCCCGGCTCGAGGAGCACGGTCAACGTCGCCGACGTGGTTCCCGGGAACGACGTCTCCGTTTTGGTGACCAGCGACATGCCGGTGGTAGCGGAACGGGCCATGTACTGGCCCGCGGGGACGCATGCCCGGGCGGGCGGACACGCCGGCGCCGGTTCCCTCACCGCCGCCGGGACCTGGTACCTGGCCGAGGGATCCACGGACCACGGTTTTGAGGAGTTCGTGCTCCTGTACAACGCTTCCGGGGATCTTGCCCACGCCCTTCTGACCTTCATGCGCCCCGACGGGACCACCCATGACTACCCGGTCACAGTGCCCGCGGGAGCCCGCTTTACGGTGTCCGTCAACGAGGCGGATCCCGACCGGGACGTTTCCGTGCGAGTGACCTCCGACCGCCCCCTGGTGGTGGAAAGGGCCATGTACTGGTCGGGAAGGGAGGGCGGTACGGCGGCCGTAGGGGTCCTCCAACCCTGAGGCCTGGAGGAAGGAGAGAGCGGCTCGCTTTCCCGAAACTTGCCGGAGCGGGGGCGCTTCCATCCTCCGATCCGGGGCACGCGAGGCGCGAGAGGCAACCATCGTGCCCATGGATCGGTGATCGCCTCCCTGCAGACCGCCTCCCTGGACTCTCTACTTATTTTTGGGAAGCGGAAAAGGGATACTTCGCGGGAAAGAGAATCTTTTGGTGGTTTTAGCCGAAGGCGGCAAGGGAGGGATCCCCTGCCGGAAGGAGGGGAAAAAGAAGAAAGACCGGTCTTTGCAGCGGTTTGATGGTAGGGGGAACGGGGAAAAGGAAATAAACGGCGACCCTTACCGGCCCGGATGTTACGGGGATGTTACCGGTTTGTAAAAAGGATGCAAAAAAGGTCTTTTCAGGGGACCAAGGTCTTCATATAATTTTGATGATCTTATATACTATCGCCGAGGGTCGTAGATCGGGCAGTACGCGTGGGCTGTCGGGCGACAAAAGGTTTTCCCTCATCATAAATTGGCAGGATTTGGCGTGACTGGCGGGGCCGGCGGAGCATCGTTTCGGCGGATCAGGGTGATTAGGGAGAGACGGTCGGGAGCGGGTAAGGGAGAGGGCTAGGCTGAAGGCGGGAAGCGAGGCCGGGATGCTCAGGACTTCAGTCCAAAAGATTATCAACCTACTGGTAATCATCATCCTCGTGGGCGCCGTCGCCCTGGGAGCCTTCGCCCTTATCCCCTCCCGGAACCCCGCCGGTCCCCTGATCGGAAAAGTGCTCTCCAGCAAGAAAAACCTCTCCGGCCTCCTGGCCAACCTGGACCCGGCCGAGCTGGCCGAGGCCCTGCGCGAGAATCCTGACATGATGAGCGACCTCTTCGCCGAGCTGGGTGAGGAGGGAGCGAAACTCATCGCCCGGCAGGTCAACGAGAGCCCGGAGTTCATATCCGCCCTGCTCTCCGAGTTGGACCCGGCCACCCTGGCCGCGGCTCTCAACGACCCCCGGTCCTCGGAATTCACGCTGGCCCTCATGGATTACCTGGACCCGGCGGCCATAGCCTCGGTGGTCAACCGCAGCGGTGATTTCATATCCGCGATGGTGGGCCACCTGGACCCCAAGGTGGTCGCGGAGGCGGTCAACGCAAACGGCGATTTCCTGACCGCCTCCACGGCGGCCATGGACCCCCCGGTCCTGGCCCAGGCGGTGAACGAGAACGGCCCCTTCGTGACCGCGCTTATCAGCTACCTGGACCCGGCCGTCCTGGCCGCGGCCATGAACGCCAATCCCACCCTGGTCTCCGACCTCATGGGATACCTGGACACCGCCGTGGTGGCCCAGGTGGTGAACGCCAACGGGCCCTTCATCTCCGGGCTACTGGGCCACCTGGACCCCCAGGTCCTCACGGCGGGGATGAACGCCCGACCCACCTTCCTGTCCCGGCTGATGGCCCACCTGAGCCCGTCCACCATAGCTTCGGTGCTCAACGCCAACGCCGATTCCACGTCCGATCTTCTGGGGTACCTCTCCAACGACCTGCTGCTCAACGTCCTCGCGGTGACGGCGCACGACACGGGATGGATGAACCGCCTCCTGGCGGCGCTCGACCCATCCGTGCTGGCGGCGGCGGCCAACAACTCCTCCCCCTTCACCTCCGGGCTGCTTCAGGCCCTGGATCCGGCCTGGGTGGCGGGGATCGCCAACGCCCACCCGGATTTCGTCTTCCAGGTCATGGACGCCGTCTCCCCCGAGCTGGTGGCCACCATGCTCAACAACGGCACGCTGCTCACCCGGGTATTGCCGTTGGTGGACACGGCGGCCGTCGGGGCGGCGCTGGGCGAGCACACGGATTTCGTCACCCGGCTCCTGCCCCTCCTGGACCCGGCGTTGGCCGAGATCACCAACGAGGCCCTCAAGACCAACCCGGACCTGGTGCGCGCGGTGCTGGCCAACCTGGACGGGGCCCAGCTGGCCTCCGCCCTGTCCCAGGCCCCCTCCTTCCTCACCGGGGTGGTGGAGGGGATCGCCCCGGACACCGTGGCGGCCATGCTCAGGGGATCCAACCAGAACCCGGATCTTTTGATCAACCTCACCAACGCCCTGGATGCGGAGGCCGTATCCCATGCCCTGGACCTCTCGGGTACCTTCGTGCCCACCCTTCTGGCCCTCCTGCCCGACAACGTGGCCCAGGCGGCGGCGCAGGCCCTGAACGACAACCCGGCCCTCCTGGACACGGTCCTCTCCACGGCGGATCCGCAGGTGTTGGCGGGCATCCTTAACTCCGGCGCCGCGGACGCTCTCATCGCCGGGCTCATCCCCCTCCTCAACGAGGGGATCGCCCAGGCCGTGGCCCAGGGGGTCAACGCGGACGCCGCCCAGCCCACGGAGCAGTCCATGATCAAGTCCCTCATCCTGGCCACGGATGCCGAGGTCCTGGCCGGGGCCATCAACGACAACCCGGAGTTCGTGGCCGGGGTGCTCCAGGAGCTCTCCACGGAGGCGGCGCGGGCGGTGGCAGAAGGCATGAACGCCAACCCGGCCACGGCGAGCACCGTGGCCCGCTATCTCAACGGGACCACCAGCCGGCGCATCGCCGAGGCCCTCAACCTCAATCCGGGGATCATCCGTCCCCTGGTGGAAAACTTGAGCCCCGAGGTGGGAAGGGCCGTCGCCGAGGGCCTCAACCAGAACACCAGCGATCTCAGCCTGCAACTCATGGCCAACCTCAACCAGGCGGTGGGAATGGAGATAGCGGCGGGGCTGAACGCCAACCCGGAGCTCATGGAGGAACTCCTCCCCAACCTCAACGGTTACGTGGGAAGCGAGATCGCCGCGGGTTTGAACGAGAACTCCCTGAACCTGAGCCCCTCCTTCCTGGAGGCCATGCTCTCGGCCACCTCGCCGGATTTCGCCCAGGTGATAGTGGAGGTCATAAACAGGCCTCCCTACGACATGGACACCTTCCTGGCGCAGCTCATCCTGGGCCTGAACGAGGATACCGCCAGGGCGGCGGCGCAGGGGTTGAACGCCAACCCCACCCTGGTGGAATACCTGCTGCGCAACCTGGACGGGGAGGCCACGGCGGAGCAGATGAACGCCAACGCCGACTGGACCATCGCCCTCATCCAGAACCTCGACCCCGACGCCCTGGCCGACGCCATAAACGGCGCCCTCTCAACGGCGGGGGGCAGGAACTTCGTGACCGCGCTGCTCCAGGGCCTGGACGGGGCCATCGTGGGCAGGGTTTTGAGCAACAACCCGCAGCTCACCGAGGAGCTGTTGAAACGCGCCGGCGGTTGGGATCCCGACGGGCCCGGGCCCAAGACTTCCATCCACTTGGGGACCACCTTGAAAGACCTGCTCAAGGACGCGGGTGCCGGCGATCCGAGCGGGTTCCTCACCACCCTGCTTAACGGCCTGGACGCCGACGTGATCATCAGGGTGATCAACAACGCGACGGGCATAAGGAATACAAAAGGGGATCTGAACGATCCGGCCAACCGTGGTCCTTACTACGACGATCCGAGGCTGAAATACCGGCCTTATACCTTCCTGGACGTGACCTGGTTTAAGGTCTGGATGCAGGCGAACATCCTGCCCATTCCTATGGCGGGCTGGAGCAAGATCGAGGGCGATGCGGAACGCTACGACTGGTGATGAGCGCGACTACTATGAAGAACTGGGAAGATGTTGTTGCGTAAGCCGGTGCAGATAGTGGTCAACCTGGTGGTCATCCTCCTCCTTGTGGGGGTGGTCGCCGGAGGAGTGGTCATGCTCCTCCCGGTCAAGGGACCCATGGGGACCTTACTGGGGAAGATGGCCTCCCAGCGGCAGACCTTGGCCGGCATCATCGAAGGGCTGGATCCCCACGAGGTGGCCAAGGCCATAAGCGAGAACCCGGAATTCCTCTCCCAGCTCCTGGCCGAGCTTGAGGACCCGGAGAACCTGGAAGCCACGGCCCGGGCGGTGAACGAGCACCCCGACTTCCTGCTGGCCCTGGTATCGGAGCTCGATCCCGAGCCGGTGGCCCGGGCGGTGAACGAGAACGGGGAGCTCATCTCCAGGATACTCCCCCTCCTGGACGTGCAGGCCCTGGCCGACACCGTCAACCAGAGCGGGGACTTCACCGCTTCCCTTTTTCCGGAGCTCGATCCGGAGGTCATCGCCCGGGTGGTGAACGAGAACGGGCCCTTCCTGACCGCGCTGGTCTCCTACCTCGACCCGGCGGTGGTGGCCGCTTCCATGAACGCCAACCCGGGTTTCACCTCCCAACTTCTCTCCCACTTGGACGCGGCGGTGATCGCCTCGGCGGTGAACGCCAACGGGAGCTGGATCTCCGCCCTCCTCTCCATGCTGGATCCCGCTCCCACCGCCCAGGCCATCAACGGGAACCCGACCTTCCTCTCCAACCTCCTGCGCAACCTCAACCCCAGGGTCCTCGCCTCGGCGGTGAACGCCAACGGCTCCTTCCTGGCGGGGATGATGCGCTACATGGACCCCCAGGGCCTGATCACCGCCATCAACCAGAACAAGTCATTCCTAGTGGGGGTGGTCGACCGCATGGACCCGAGCGCCTCGGCGCGCATAGCCTCGGACCAGAAGTTTCTCACCCGTATCCTGGGGCTCCTCAACCCGGCACCCGTGGCCGCCGCCCTGAACGGCAACGCCGATTTCCTCAAGGCGGTGATGGATCAGCTCGACCCCCGGGGCCTGGCGGCATCCCTTAACGGCACGGGGGACAACGTGGCGGCCATCGTGAGTTACTTGAGGGACGATTACATCACCTACCTGGCCAACGACGAGGAATTCCTCAACCAGGTCATCCCCCTCATCGACCAATCCGCCCTGGCCGGGGCCCTGAACGCCAACGCCGGGTTCATCGCCTCCCTGCTGGCCGATCTCCCGGCTTCGCTGGGGGAGGCGGCGGCCCTGGGCCTGAACCTGGCCCCGGATTTCATCGAACGCATGATCGCCAGCTCGGATCCCGCCTTTTTGGCCGGGGTGCTGGAGAGCGCGGGCAACTTCCTGACCTCCCTTCTGGCCAACCTGGACGAGAGCGTGGCCCAGGCGGCGGCTGAAGGGGTGAACAACAACCCGGACCTGGTGGACGCCGCGCTGTCCAACCTGGACGTGGACGGTCTCCTGGATATCCTTGAGGCCACGACCGGGTTCACCGAGGAACTCTCCGCCCATCTTTCCCCCCTGGCGGCGGCGGGTATAGCCGTGGGCTTGAACAACAACATGAATTTCCTGGCCACCCTGATAGGGGAGCTGGATGCCCACGGGCTGGCCACCCTGCTCTCGCTGCACCCGGATGTCACGCAAGAGCTCTCCTCTTACCTGGATTCCCGTTTCGCCGGAGCGGTCGCCGAGGGGCTTAACCGGGGCGGCACCTTCCTCGCTCAACTCATCTCCTACCTGGACCCGGCGGTCATAGCCCAGGCCCTGGACGTGAACCCCGCCCTCACCCGGGACCTCCTGGCCAACCTCGACGGAGACCTGGGGCGGGCGGTGGCCGAGGCGGTGAACGAGGACCCCTCCTTCCTGGTGGAGGTGCTGGCCAACCTCTCCTCCGCCACCGGGCAGGCCATGGCCGAGGGGACCAACCTCAACACCAGGGGGTTTTTGGAGAACCTCGTCGCCAACCTCGACGAGGACGTGGCCGCCGCGGCGGGTGAGGCCATCGGTTACGGGGACCCCATGTTCCTGGTCCAGTTGGTGGGCAACCTCAAGGCGGATACCGGGGTGAGGATGGCCCAGGCCGCCAACGCCAACCCGGGGCTCATGGAGGTGATCATGATGAACCTGGCCCCGGAAACGGCGCGGGCGCTGGCCGAGGGCCTGAACTTGAGCACGAGCCAAAACCCAGGTTTCCTCAACAACATCATAGCCAACCTGAACGAGGACACCGGGAGGGCCGTGGGCAGGGGCCTGAACGCCATGGCCGCCGGGGGCAAGGACTCGGCGCTTTACATAACCTTGGCCGGAACGCAGGACCACACCGTGGAGGCCATAGCCGACGCACTGGAGGGGAACACCTCCTTCCTGGACGCCCTGATCAAGAGCCTGGACGCCGCTTCCCTGGCCGCCGGGGTTAACGCCGGCATCGACGCCGCCTCGGGTCCCGTCCCTGGCCAGGCACCGGGCTATTTCCTGCGCAACCTGCTGGCCAACCTGGACGCCGCCGTGCTGGACCGGGTGACCGACGAGGCGGGGATGGACCTAGCCAGGAGCCTGCTGGGCGCGAATCCCGGCCCCAGCCTCCTGCGGGGGGACCTGGTGGCCGACGCCCTGGAGGGCGGCCTGGGGAACCTGGTGAGCGAGATCCTCTCCGAGCTGGATGCCTACGAAACGTTGCAGACCATGAACCAGGCCATGCCCTATTCCGAGCAGTTACTGGTGGACATGATGGCCACCAACCCGGACCTGGCGGTGGTGCTGGGGGATGCCATCACCAACAGCGTGAATTCAGGCGATGGTCTTTTCCATCACCTGGGGATCGGGGTGCGACTTAGATTGAGATTTATCTTCGAGATTGACATTAAGGGTTGGGGGTTCATAACCAGTGCTGCCGGAGGAGTATGGTGACGGGCGGGTGATGGAGCCGTGTTTCTGATGAAGAAGCCCGTACAATTGGTGGTCAATGTAGCGGTTATCGTTCTTCTGGCCGCCTTCCTGGTGGTGGGAGGGATCATGGTCCTGCCCTCCCGGAGCCCCCTGGGATCCCTCCTGGGGAAGGTGGCCTCCGACGTCGAGCTGCTCTCCAACATGCTCAAATACACCGAACCCCGGGCGGTGGCCGAGGCCCTCAACGAGAACCCGGACTTCGTCTCCCGGCTTCTTAAGGCCATGGTGGAGGAGGGGACGGTGGCGGTCGTGGCCCAGGTGGTCAACGAAAACCCGGACTTCCTTTCCGCGGCCATGCCCTACCTGGACCCGGAGGCCGTGGCCTACGTGGTCAACAGCTCAGGAGATCTGCTGGCGGGGCTCCTGGGCTACCTGGACCCCCAGGTCGTGGCCCAGGTGGTCAACGAGAACGGTGCCTTCCTGGCCGAGCTTCTGGGCTATCTCGACGCCGAAGCCCTGACCGCGGGCATCAACCGGAACGGGCCCTTCCTCTCCGCGGTGATGTCCTTCCTGGACCCGGCGGTGGTGGCCGGCGTCATCAACCAGAACGGACCCTTCCTAACCTCGCTCATGGGGCTTTTGGATCCGGCGGGCACGGCGCGGGTGGTCAACGAGAACGGGGCTTTTCTCTCGGCCCTGGTCTCCTACCTGGATCCGGTGGTCGTGGCCCAGGTGGTCAACGAGAACGGGAACATGTTGGCCGCCTCCCTGGACTACATAGAACCCGCGGTGGTGGCCGGCGTCATCAACCAGAACGGCCCCTTCCTGGCCTCGGTCATGCGCTACCTGAACCCCGCGGTTCTGGCCGGTGCCCTCAATGCCAACGTGTCCTCGGCGGTGAGGATAATCCGCTCCATCTCTCCCGAATACCTGGCGGATATCCTCAATTCCACCACCATGCTCTCCGCGGCGGCTCCCTACATGCAGCCCGTCCCCGTGGCCGGGGCCCTCATGTCGGCCACCGATTTCGTGAACGACCTTTTGAACTTCCTGGACCCCGCCGTGGTGGCCGATCTCATCAACTCCTCCATCGACCTGGTGCGGAGGACCACCGACTACGTGGACCCCGGCTTCGTGGCCGACCTCATCTCCAACAAGGCCATGCTCTCCCGGGTGCTGGGGCTCTTGGACGTCAACGTCCTGGCCGACGTGGTCAACGCCAACCCGGGTATGACCGCCGACCTCCTACCCCTGCTGGAACCCCAGGTGGGGGAGGGCCTGGCGGCGGGCCTGGGGGCCAACCCGGACCTCATCGTGGAGGCCCTGCAGGCCCTCGATCCGGCCATCGTGACCAACGCCCTCAACGCCCACCCGGAGATCTCCGAGGAGCTGTCCAAGCTGCTACCTCCTTCGCTGGGGGTCCCCGTGGCCCAGGGGCTCAACCAGAACCCGGAGTTCATCGGGGCGCTCCTGGCCGCGCTGGACCCCGTGCCCATAGCTGCGGCCCTCTCCGCGCACACCGATTTCCTCTACGATCTGTTGTCCGGGATCTCGCCCCCCGTGGCCGCGGCCATGGTGGAGGGGTCCAACCGCAACCCCGATTTCCTGGCTTCCCTTATCTCCCACCTGGATCCGGAGACCGTCGCGGGGGCAGTGAACGCCAACCCGGATTTCCTGCGCACCCTCCTCTCCGACCTGGAGGGAAGCCTGGGGACGGCGGCGGCCCAGGGCATGACGCGGGATTTCCTGTCCGCCCTCATCGGGGGCCTGGACCCGGCGGTGGTCGCCCAGGCGGTGAACGCCAACCCGGATTTCCTGCGTGACTTCCTGGCCAACGCCAGTTCCCTGACCGCCGAGTACCTGGCCAAGGGAATCAACACCCACGTGGCCTCGCATCCGCTGGGACAGGACCTCATATCCGTGCTGGTGACCAATATCAGCGAGGATACGGCCGCGGCCCTGGCTCAGGGCATCAACCGGAACGTGGCTGCGAACCCGGCCGACAACCTACTCACCGGGCTCCTGGCCAACACCACGGGAGCGGTGGGAGTGGCCCTGGCCAATGGATTGAACACCAACCCGTCTTTCATCAGGGTCCTCATCTCCAACATCGATCCGGTGGTGGGAGTGGCCGCCGCCTACGCCTTGAATTACTCCTGCCAGCGGGCCCAGGCGGATCCCCAGTACCAGTTCCTGCGCAAGCTCTTGGCCAACCTGGGGCCCGAGGTGGCGGAGGCTTCCGCCGACGGCCTGGCGAATAACCTTGACCCGGAGGGAATGGTCTCCGCCCTGGTGACCAACCTCGACCCCGGCCTGGTGGCCCCCCTCATCGCCGCCGCGGTGAACGCCAATGCCGCCTCGCAGGCCATGATCCAGGCGGTGGTCTCCCAGCTGGACGCCACCACCGCCCAGACCATAGCCCTGGCCTTGAACGCCAACCCGGGCATGACCTCGGTTCTGTTGCAGTCCCTGGATCCCGCCGTGGTGGCGCGGTTGCTGAACGACAACCCGTCCTTTCTCTCCGCCCTCATATCCAGCCTGGACGGCTCGGTGATCGCGGAGGCCGTCAACCAGGAGTATGCCATGCATCCCGGAAACTCCCTTCTGGAGAGGCTCCTTCCCCTCATGAGCGGCGCGGACCTGGCGGAGCTGCTCAACGACTACGGCTACCAGTTCCTGGTGGACCTGCTTTCCCACCTGGACGGCACGGCGGTCGCCCAGGCCCTTAACACGCCGGCCGGGGAGACCTTCCTCACCGAACTGCTGGTGTTCATGGATCCCGACCTGGTGGTGGACCTGGTCAAGGCGGAGTCCGACTGGCCCAACGGCGGGGCCGTCAAAGAGCTGGTGATCCACATCTTTGTGTACAGGTCAGAATTGATCGGGCTTGGCGACTGTCAGTTCCGGGTGATGGATGCAGGGGTCTACATACCTCCCAACTGGCCTCCCTTCCCCTGATACCAGGCTCTTCCTTATGGCATATCCGATCCCCGGCTCCGGAAGCAGGGAATTCTTTTCACTAAAGAACAATTCCACGGACAAGGTAAATCGTTATCCTCGGGAATTCTGCCCTTCCACCCACATTCTTTTATCCGCCGAAACACGTTTGCGTTGGAGGGCCCATGAATTTTCCCAACTCGTGCCGTTTTGCCGTCATGATGTGGAAGGGCGAAGGGCTTTCGGTTGCCGGCGCCCGTTGTAAGGGCCGGGTATATAGGCCGGTTTGACTGCCCCATTCCGATTGTACCAATCGCTGGACGAAGTCCGCCCATATCGTGGCCAAGCTTATTGCCTTATATGGATGGATATTGTCCGGGGTTTCCCTTAGAAATACTATCGGGAAAAGAATTCACATTTTCAGTCAAGTATAGGCATCCCGAAAATGCGGGTCTCTTGTGGAGGACTCCGGGAGAATGGAACCTCTTCGCCGTTTGCCATACCATCTTCACGATGGGGTTTGATCCGGAGATGAGAGGGGATTCCTTGCGCTGCCTTTGGTTCGCGCAGGGTATGGTATCCACCGGATGTTATAATTTTCCCATGAAAGGAGAACTCTCCCTTTTTATCACCACCGCCTCGGGGCTGCTGAGTCTGGCGATCGGTATCTTCGTGCTCGTCAGGAGACATCGGCGGCTGGCCAACATCCTCTTCTTCGCCATGTCCTTCTTCCTCGCCCTATGGGCGTTGGGAGACGGCCTGACCATAGCCTCCTCCACCCTCAAGGCCAAGATTTTCTGGACCCGTTTCCAGGGAATCGGAGAGCTTCCCCTCGTCCCCACCTTCCTGCTGCTGGCCCTGTATTTTCCGCGCACCAGGGCTTTCATGCACGACTGGAGGAAGGCCTTCGCCGTAATCGCAGCCATATACGCCCCTTTCCTCCTGAGCCTTTTCTTCCTGTATGCCACCGGGATCATATATTCCGATTACTTTTTGGGCGACAACATCCACGACCTGGAGGTTGCACGCACCCCTTATTTCTGGTTGCTTACCGGTCTCGGTTTCGCCATGGTGTTGCTGGCCATGCTCTTCCATTTCCTGGAGAGCCGGAGGAGTGATTCACTGCATCGGCGGCGGGGACTGGTGTGCCTCGCCCTGGCGCCCCTTCCCATGCTCTTGGCCAACCTGGTTCAGAACCTGGGATGGAGCGGTAGCGTAACCACCCCCCAGGCGGGCATACTCTTCGTGGGTTTGTTGGGCTACGGCATCATGCGGCACGGCCTTTTCCTCGATTTCCGTTCCGCCTCCAAGAGGGCCCTAGCCCATTCCCTGGCCATGGCCCTCAGCTTGTCCGCATGCCTTCTTTTACTCTTCCTGCTGCGCTATGGGCTCAAGGTGGAACTGGGATGGTTCGGGATGGCCCTCTTCCTGGTTTGCGCAACCCCCTTGCTCGTAACCTACCCGGCGGTGGTGAGATGGGCCGACAACCTCGTCTCGCGGCGGTTATATCGCCGCGAAGGCCGTGCGGGTACCGCCCTGGAGGGGCTGAGCAGGTCCATCCGCACGGTAAGGGATCTTCCCGAGCTGGCCGCCGATGTGGCCAGGGTGGTCAGGGAATCCCTGGAACTGGCGTCCTGCGCCCTCATGGTTCGCGAGAACGATTTTGACCGCTACCGGGTTATCGGGTTCGCCTCTCACCCGGAACACATGGCCCGCGAACATGTGGGGGTAGTGGAGGCGGGGATGTTCATGCACCCCTGGAGGGACTCCTACAGCTTCGATACTCCCGGGGGGCAATTTACCAGTTATTGGCAGGTGGGCAAGAGGATTGAACGGGGCGATTGCCGGATCGAGTACCTCAGCCTGGGCGTGCTGCGCATCCACGATGGCGGCGGTGTGGTGAGGGAATCCCTTTGGGAAGAGAAGGGAGCGGGAGAGGCCATATCCATGCCCCTGGAGGTGGGAGGGGAAAGGGTGGGTTTCCTCTGGCTGGGAGGAAAGATGGACGGTTCGCGCTTCAGCCTCGAGGAACTGGACCACCTGGTGGCCCTTTCAGCCCAGGTAGCGGTTTCCCTGCTCAACGCGCGTCTGGTGCAGGAAATGACGGACCGGAACCGGCGCTTGCGCGAACTGGCACAGAAAGTCTCCTTTGCCCAGGAAGAGGAAAGAATACGCATCTCCAGGGAATTGCATGACGGATTGGCTCCTTTCTTCCTGGACATCCTCTACGCCGTGGATATGCTGGAGCGGGAATCCGGGAAGGCCATGGAATTAGCCGGCGGATTGGCGGAGGTACGGGAACGGGCCCGCCGGGGACTCGGGGAACTGCGCCGGCTGATCTCCGACCTGCGCCCCTCCTCCCTGGAGGTGCTGGGATTAAGGGATTCGTTGGCTTCCTACCTGGAGAGGTTCGGCGCCGAAAGCGGCCTGGAGGTGAGTTTCCGATGTCGGGGTCCCCTTCGCGGTCTGGATCCCCTGGCGGAGATAACCTTGTTCCGCGTGGCCCAGGAGGCTTTGTGCAACGTGGCCCGGCATGCCCGCGCCCGCAGGGTAAGGATGTCGCTCGAGGAGCGTGACGGCCGGGTTTACCTGGAGGTGGAGGACGACGGGGTGGGCTTCGTGCTCGAAGAAGTTACGCGGAGAAACCCCCTCGGGCAGAGCCTGGGTTTGAAGAACATGGAGGAACGAGCCGAGCTGGCGGGAGGCAAGCTCGTCGTGCAGACCGGACCGGGGAGAGGAACGAGGGTAAGCCTGCTCGTCCCCAAGGCCGCGGGCCGCCCGTCTTAAGGAGGAAGCGTGGAAGGGGAAATCCGCCTGGTGGTGGTGGACGATCACCTCATCGTGCGCATGGGGATAAGCAACCTCCTCAAGGGGACGGAGGGGATATGCCTGGTGGGCGAGGCGGACTGCGGAAAAGCCGCCATCCAGGCGGCCCGCGCCCTGCGTCCCGATGTCATGCTCCTGGACATAAAACTTCCGGACATGAGCGGCATCGAGGTGATAAGGAACCTCAAGTCCGACCCGGAGACCTCGCATGTCCAGGTGGTGATCCTCACCGTGTACGACGACATCGAGATCGCGTCGGAGGCCATCCGGGCGGGGGCCATGGGTTATATACTCAAGGACCTCTCGCGGAAGGAGCTCCTCGACGCCATTCGAGCCGCTCACATGGGCACCCCCCTGGTCTCCGACAGCGTGGCCAGGAAGCTGGTGAGCACCCTGTTCCGCACCGAGCGCCTCCCCGGGGCTCCCCTGGGTCCGGAAAAGGGGGAGAGGGCGGAGGAGGAACAGCCGGGGCTGACGGAAAGGGAATACGAGGTCCTCAGGCTGGTAGCCAAGGGATACAGCAACAAGACCGTGGCCCGCGAGCTCTCCATCAGCCTGAGCACCGTGAAAACCCACCTCCGACACATTTTCCAGAAACTGGGCGTGGAAGACCGCGCCCAGTTGATAATCAAGGCCATCAAGGAAGGCATAATCTGACCCCGGCCCCCCATGGAGGGAACGAGGGATTCCCACGCTCGAGATCGCCGTGCTCTGGTTCGGGGGCACCACACGGGTCAGAAACAAGTGCCCAAGTCGGAAAGGTGGACGCCGGCTTGCGGAGATGCTATATTATGGCAAACCTCGACGATGGGGCGGCAAAGGGAAAGGGCGTCAAATTCGTGTACATGGGTGGTCGGATTTCACCGTTTTCGGTAGGTGGTCGTGCGAGGAATACGGACCGACGCCGGTGAACCCTCTGAAGAGGAGCTTTCTTCCCTGCGGAGGATCAAGAAGGAGATAGCCGATTTCTTCGCGGCCAATCCCTTCCTCCTGGTCAGTGAGGACTGGCTGGCATCCCTTCTATGCAGGCCGGTTCGCCTGGTCGAGGCGGCGGTACGGGAACTGATGGCCGAAAGCGTGCTTGAAAAGCGCCAACATTACCTGGCGCTGGATTCGGCGGAGGGGCGCTTGGCCCACTTCTTGGCGCCGCATTCGGCGGAGGAGGATCGCGGGGGTTTTCCCGTCCAGGATTAAAAAAGAGTTCATCGATATCCCCCTTCCACCGGTGGATCCTCATCAGGCTTTGCCTTGAAGGCGGTGCGCCAATCGCCATGCGGCTCAGCTTTTAAAACGGGAGATTTGGAGGTTAGGAAAGAAGGAGAGACCGCCCATAATTTCGTTGAAACGGGTAGGAACCGGGCGAGAAGGGGCGGGAGACCTTGCCGGGGAAGGGCATGTTACGTCCGGTTCCCGTGACGTCCCGGATGATAACCAGGTCACTGTCCGCACGCGGAACTTTCAACCCAAAGGAAAACAAGCCCGTGATATACGAAAGGGAGGGTAGGCGGCCATTCTATTGGATATTTCAACTTTCTGTTAAATTTGATAATTATTGTTAAAATAGTTATATTAAAGATCAAAGGAGGTAGCGAGGTTGAGGTTTAAACCAGGAAGCTCAAGGTGGCTATGCCGGGTATGGTTCCGCTGTCTCCAGGGTGGTACGCTCAACGAGAATGCCGGGAAGCGCGGGGAGGACGGCAAAACCGGAAGCCCATCCCATGGCTGCGGCCCTTGGTATAAGGGTACGGGGTGCTGAAAACATTTGACCGGGATGGTCCGTAGGCGATCGGGGAGGAGAACATGGGCAAAAACCGCAGGATAGCCCTGTCCATAACCGCCGGCCTTTTACTGGCCTTTCTGGGGACGGCGCCGGGGCCAGTGCCCGGCGTGGGTACCACGGTGGCCGGTGGGGGGAACGTCACCTTCATCGGCTACGGAAAGGGGCACGGGGTGGGGCTGTGCATGGCCGGCGTCTATTACCGCGCCCTGCGGGGCGAGGAGTACCATGACATCATCCGCACCTATTACACGGGCGTGAGTTTCTCCCGCATCAGCGACGACATGGTCATCCGGGTCCTCTGCCGTGACGGCGTGGTGCGTCCCTACACCATGCGCGAATATCTCTACCGCTTGCAGGAAGAACCGGACACCTGGCCCGCCCAGGGGCTGCGGGTGCTGGTGGTGGCGGCGCGCACCTACGTCCTCTCCTGCATCGCCCGGGGCAAGCACTCCGCGGACGGCTACGACATATGTCCTTATGGGAGCTGCTGCCAGTCGTTCAACGAGCAGATCGATCCATCCACCCGACCTAACATCGTGGCCGCGGTCAACGCCACCGCGGGGGAGATAATCACCTACAACGGCCAGCCCATCATCGCCGCCTACGACACCTGCTGCGGGGGCTACACGGCGGGTCCGGAGGAGGCCTGGGGCGGTGATCCCGTGCCCTACCTGAGGCCGGTTCCCGACGATGCCTGCGCCCCGGACGAGGATCACCACTGGAGGGTCACCATGTCCTGGGGGGACCTGCAGAACCGCCTCAATTCCCGCCCCGAGACGGCGGTGGGAGCCCTTTACGGGGTAGAGGTCGTCTCCCGGTGGACCTCGGGCCGGGTCAAGGAGATACGCGTCTTCGGGAGCGGGGGGAGCAGGGTGGTCTCCGGGAGGCTCTTCGCCTCCATCGTGGGGCTTCAAACCCATTTCTTCTACATCGCCTCCCAGAACTTCGACGAATACCTGCTCCTTCAGAACCCCAGCGAGGAGAGCGCCGAGTGCCTCATAACCTACATGCTGAACAGCGGGGATACGCTCCAGGAAGAGTGCATCGTGGAGCCCCACAGCCGCCTTACGGTGAAGGTCAACGACCGGGTCCAGAATGCCGAGGTGTCCATAAAGGTCAGCTCCAATGTGCCGGTGGTGGCCGAGCGGGCTATGTACTTCGATTTCCTGGGCCTGGGGCGCAAGGGTGGCCACGCCTCCCTGGGGCTCCGTGAGCCGAGGCGGCGGTGGTACTTCGCCGAGGGCTACACGGCGGGCGGTTTCGACACCTTCTTCCTGGTACAGAACCCGGATCCGGCTAACCCGGCGCATCTGGCGGTTTCCTTCCTGGGCAACGGGGGGGAAGCGGATGAGATGTATTATACGGTGGCCCCCTCCTCCCGCATGACCATTTGGATGGACCAGGAGCCCGGCCTGGACCAGGGAGAGTTCACGGCGGAGGTGGAGAGCGATGTCCCGGTGGTGGCCGAGCGGGCCGTCTATTTCGGGTACCGGGACTTGGGAGGGGGGAGCGCCGCCGAGGGCGCTCCCGACCCGGCCACCGTTTGGTACTTCGCCGAGGGCTACACCGGCGGAGGCTTCGATGCCTGGTTCCTCCTGGCCAACCCCAACCCGGATGAGGTGACCGCGAGGCTCACCTTCTTCCTCCCCGACGGGTCCACGCGGCAAGTGGAGGTACCGGTGGCTTCCAGGAGCAGGGCCACGGTGAGCGTGGACGATCTTCCGGGCATGGAAAACCAGGAATTCTCCACCCTGGTGGAGGCAGACGCGCCCCTGGTTGCCGAGCGGGCCATGTATTTCAATTGCCGGGGAAGAAGGGGAGGGCACGACGCCATGGGAATCAGGGAGCTCTCCCGGGACTGGTACTTCGCCGAGGGCTTCACGGGGGGAGATTTCGACACCTGGCTTCTTCTGGCCAATCCCAACCCCCATCCGGTGAAGGCCGTCCTGACCTTCATGCGCGTGGACGGCAGCCGTAGACAAATAGAGGTGTATCTGACCCCGCGTTCCCGAGGGACGGTGCACGTGGACGAGATCTCGGGTCTGGAGGATGCCGAGTTCTCCATCCACGTCCTGGCGGACGGGAACATAGCCGCCGAGCGGGCCATGTATTTCTCCTACCAGGGAAGGGACGGGGGAAGCTGTTCCCAGGGTACGCCGACTCCCGCCCCGGAATGGTACTTCGCCGAGGGTTACACCGGCAGCTGAGGCGTAATCGCCCTGTCCCAACCCCGCACCGGAGGAGGTGCGGGTGGTCGGGGGAGAGGGCGCCATCGAAGGCATTTCCACGTACCCGTTTCAAGCGGAAAAATACCTGGCAGGGATGGTGTATCGCCCCGCGGGACAAAAAGGCATCCGAATACATGCCGCACGGCCGGGTCACGGGCCTCGGCCGGGGATGGGGGGCGGATCGGCGGTTGAAATGGAAATACGTTCCAGGGGGCAAGTGCATGCCGGGACGGGACGCCGCCGCTCTCCCCCTGCTCCGAAGGCCGATCCCCGGCGTGTCCTTCCGGCCCATGAGGATTGCGCGTGACGGGCTCCGAGTCCTTGCACCGTACTCGAAATAAGAGGAGATGCGGTGCTGGAAGCCTGCCGCCCCTGGGGAAACCCGGTCCCTTCCATGTCGTATAATCGTCATGTACGCCATGTCCTGAGGCCGGAGATAGTGGTTGAGGGGAGGAAGGGATGCTCGAGATAGCCGCGATCACGGCGCGCGAGGTTTTGGATTCGCGCGGGAACCCGACGGTGGAAGCGGAGGTGCTCCTGGAGGGAGGCGTTACGGGTAGGGCCATGGTGCCTTCCGGGGCTTCCACCGGTGCCTTCGAGGCCCTGGAATTAAGGGACGGGGATGAGAGGTACGGGGGCAAGGGAGTCCTGCGGGCGGTGAACAACGTCCGGGAGGTCATCGCTTCCCGCCTGGTGGGAATGGACGCCTCGGACCAGTGGGGGATTGACCGGACCCTCCTGGAGCTGGACGGGAGCGAGGACAAATCCCGGCTGGGGGCCAACGCTTTGCTCTCCGTGTCCCTGGCTTGCGCGTCGGCTTGCGCCGCGGCCTTGGGGTTGCCCCTCTACCGCTACCTGGGAGGAGTGGCGGCCAGGGTTCTCCCGGTTCCCATGATGAACATCCTCAACGGGGGCAAGCACGCCGACAACAACGTGGACATCCAGGAGTTCATGATCCTTCCCTGGGGCGCGGAGAGCTTCGGGGAGGCCCTCCGCGCCGGCGCGGAGGTCTATCATGCCCTGCGGGGTGTCCTCAAGAAGATGGGGCTGCGGGTTGGGGTGGGAGACGAGGGCGGTTTCGCCCCCGACCTCCGGGACAACCGGGCGGCGCTGGAGGCCATCACCGAGGCCATACAGGCCGCCGGGTACCGGCCGGGCGAGGACGTGGCCCTGGCCCTGGACGTGGCGGCGACCGAGCTCTACGCGGAGGGAAAGTACCGTTTCTCCGGGGAGGGAAGGGAATACGCGGCGGAGGAACTGGTGGAATATTACCGCGGCCTGGTGGAGGACTTTCCCATCATGGCCATAGAGGACGGTATGGCCGAGGAGGATTGGGAGGGTTGGGCCCTGCTCACCTCCCGCCTGGGGGATAAGGTCAGGCTGGTCGGGGACGACGTGTTCGTGACCAATCCCGTGCGCCTGCGCAAGGGGGTGGAAGAGGGGGTGGCCAACGCCATCCTCATCAAGCTCAACCAGATAGGGACTCTCAGCGAGACGCTGGAGGTCATGCGCCTGGCCTCCGGGGCGGGATACCTGTGCGTGGTGTCCCACCGTTCCGGGGAGACCGAGGACACCACCATAGCCGACTTGGCCGTGGCCGCCAACTGCGGCCTGATAAAGACGGGAGCTCCTGCCCGGACGGACCGGGTGTGCAAGTACAACCGTCTCCTGCGTATCGAGGAGATGCTGGGGAAGGGGGCTCTTTACGCCGGGAAAGGCGCGCTCCGGCGTTGATTGCCGTCCTCCCGGTTTTACGACACCCCCGGGCTCAGGCGGAAGGCTTGTCCGGCTTTAAGCGTATATCGGTTTCTTGCCCCGAAATACGGCGCAACGGCCTTGGAAACGGGAGCGGAAAGCAGACCGGGCTATGTGGGGACGTCGGGTGGAGGGTCGGGGCGGATTTTACCGGCCGTTCTTGCGTAAGTGGCGGGTTCCCCTTCCCGGGCGGGCTGGTTTTGCTCCCCGCCGTATCCCGGGGGGATGCCGCGGCGGGGACGGGTAGTAGGAAAAGCACCTGATTTTGGCGGTTGCGTTTAAGGAGGTGGCGGGTTCCCCTTCCCGGGCGGGCTGGTTTTGCTCCCCGCCGTATCCCGGGGGGATGCCGCGGCGGGGACGGGTAGTAGGGGAGGTGGCGGGATTTCAAGGCGTTTTCTGACCATAGTACTGGTCATGCTGGCCTCCTGCTTCATCCTGGTAGGCCTCAGCTACTACCTTCTTAACCTCTTTTCCGGGATGGTGGCCGTTCCCCGGACAGCGGTGGAGGAGAGGGAGGCTGAAGGGGAGCTCCTCCTGCCTTTCGAGGAGGAGATAGCCTACATGGAGACCTCCATGGACGGACGCTACCTGGCGACCGTTGCCCGCGGCCGGACGGACGGCGAGCGGCTCCTGGTCCTGGACCTGGAGGACGGGGGACGGGTGGTGTGGGAGAGGGACATCAGGGGGGACCGGGCGCACTGGGCGGGAGATTCCCTCACCCTGGTCTTCGAGGATGGCGGGGATATCATGTCCCTGGATCTCAGGCGGGAACCGCCGACCCCGATCGGACTCGCCGCGGGGCCGGAATTCGAGGAAGACCCCCTTCCATCTCCCGACGGGCGCCGGGTCCTGTACCGGGCTTCCATCGGGGGAGGCAATGGCGACGAGTTCCGGGTGGTGGGGACGGAGGGCGGCGGGGAACCGTTGATATTCGGGAAGAGCCGAGGGCCGGCGGCCTGGGATCCCTTGGGGAACCGATTTGTTTGCCTGGTTGCGGGGGAAGATTTGAGCGTTGGCCGGGACACGGGATCCATAATCCAGGAGGCGGATGTCCGGGGAGGCGCCTGGGTCGACCGGCACCCATGCAGGGAGGAAGCACGCTACCTGTGGTGGCCGGAACCCGGCTCTTTTCTCTACGTGGGACCCTATGCCCGGGGCGGGGAGACGCGCGCGGTGTGGTTCGAGGTCAAGCCCTCCGGGGAGGAGGAGAAGAAGTTTTCCACGGATGGGCTGGGCGCGGACTTCTCGTCCCGTTTCTTCTACCCGGAGAGAGGGGGGACGCGACTGGCTTATCGGGGCCTGGAAGGCCTGGAGATACTGGATACCCGTCGCCGGGTCATCATCCGCTACCGGGATGTCGGCACGGCCGGTGCCCCGCTGGCCTGGAGAGAGAGCGCCGGGGAGATATTGTGGTGGGGACCCGGCGGTGTTTATCGCCTCGTCCTGGAATGAGGGGGCTTGGACGCCCCATGTCGCCCCGGTGCCCGGTAAGGGGACGGGACTGAGGGGGGTGTCGCGGCATGCGGCAATCCCGCCCGCCGGGGATGGCTCCGGGCATTTCGGGGCGGGGAAGATTGTCGGTTATGGCGCGAGGCCCGCCTCTCCTGGGGTCGGGGCGCGGCGCATGCCGTGAGCGCGGAAGCGATGTCGGGATTCAGTGCCCGGGTGGCCTTGTGCCACGCGTTGAGGAAAGCGATATGAGAGCGGAATACAAGACCAAGGTGGTGGCCACCGTGGGACCGGCCTGCCGGGACCCGGAGACCTTGGCGCGCATGGCGCTGGCGGGGATGGATGCGGCGCGCCTGAACGCCTCCCATGCCGACCACGAGGTCCTGAGGGAAGAGGTCCAGGCGGTGAGGAAGGCCTCGCGCGCCTCGGGAAAGGAGATCGCCATCCTCCTTGACCTCCAGGGTCCCAAGTTACGCATAGGGGATTTCGGGAAGGGTTCCGTTGACCTCCGGGAAGGTGGGACCTTCCGCCTAACCACTCGTAACCTGCCGGGTGATAAAGAGGTCGTGAGCGTAAGCTATCCCTGGCTTCCCGCGGCCCTTGGGCCGGGAGACGTGGTTCTCCTCGACGATGGGGCCATCGCCCTTCAGGTGGAGGAGTCGAAGGGGGACGAGGTGGTCTGCCGTGTGCTCAAGGGAGGCAAGCTCTCCTCGCGCAAGGGGATGAACCTTCCGGGGGTGGAGGTCCCGCTCCCCTCCCTTACCGGGAAGGACCTGGAGGACCTGCGCTTGGGCCTGGAGCTGGAAGTGGACTGGGTGGCCCTGTCTTTCGTGCGTTCCGCGGCGGACGTGGTAGATCTGCGTAAAGCGCTGAGGGAGATGGGCGGGGAACTCCCCGTGGTGGCCAAGATCGAGAAGAGGGAGGCGGTGGACAACCTGGAGGAGATAGTGGAGAGCGCCGACGCGGTGATGGTGGCCCGCGGGGACTTGGGGGTGGAGATGCCCCTGGAGGACATCCCCCTGCTCCAGAAGCGCATCATCAAGACGGCGGCACGGCACGGCAAACCCTCCATAACCGCGACCCAGATGCTCCAGAGCATGATGGAATATCCCACCCCTACCCGGGCGGAGGTCACCGACGTGGCCAACGCGGTCTTCGACGGCACGGACGCGGTGATGCTGTCCGGGGAGACTGCGGTGGGGCGCTATCCCCTGCAGGCGGTGGAGACCATGAGGCGCATCGTGGGAAAAGCGGAGGAAGAGCTACCCTACGCGGCGTGGCTTCACGAGCGGCAAGGCTGGATCGGCTCCGGTACGGTGGAGGCGGTATGCATGGCCGCCTGCGAGCTGGCCCTGCAGGTGGACGCCGCGGTCATAGTGGCTCCCACGGAATCCGGCTTCACCGCCCGGCAGATGAGCCGTTTCCGTCCCCGCCAACCTATCCTCGCTCCCACCCCCGACATCCGGGTAGCCCGGCGCCTGGCGCTCTACTGGGGCGTGCAACCCCGCCTCCTGGAGGTTCGGGGCGGGGCGGAGGAGACCTTCGCGGCGGCGCGGGACCTGGCCCGCGCCGAGGGATACGTGAGGCCCGGGGAACCGGTGGTCATTACTGCCGGACTTAAATACCGCGACACGGAGGGGCTGCCCACCACCAACACCATAAGTTGCTTCACCCGGGGGGACGATCCCCCCTCCAAGGATTGAGGGCATCCGGCGCGTGGACGGTGCTCCCCGGTCGACCCTCTGTACCGGGAAAATGCCGGATATGGCCGGAAAGCCCGTCCGGTACCGGGGATGAATCGCAACCGCGCGTCCACGCTCTCGCCTCGCCGAAGGCGGAAAGAGCGCGCCGCAGTGCCGGCCGGGATTGTTGCTCCGTTTTGCATCCAGCCTTCCGGGTCGGAGGGAGGCGGGGGGCGGGCGCCGAGGCCGTGAATCGGGCGAATCCGACAGGGGCAGTTTTGCGCGACCTTGGCCTACGGCTTATCATTGTTCGCGGGAAAGGTCCATCACCGGCGCTTACAGGAAATGATTACCAATATTTTTTCCACCCCTCACCGGAGGCGGGTTGAACGGCAGGGAGGTGAGCCATGATCTCCGAGGAGGCCTACCGGGAACTGGAAGAGATAGTGGGCCCCGAGAACGTGTCCCGGGAACCCGCGGTGCTGGAGGGTTACGCCTGGCAGCCCTTCCTCAACGACGACCCCGAGTTGTGGATAAAAAGGCCGGTGGCGGCGGTGCTGCCGGGAAGCACGGAGGAGGTCCAGGAGGTGGTGCGGGCCTGCAACCGCCATGGCCTGAAGTTCAAGGCCCTCTCCACGGGATGGGGTGCCATAGGCGGTCCCAGCACCGAGGGAGTGGTCCAGGTGGATCTCCGGCGCATGGACCGCATCCTGGAAATCGACGAGAAGAACATGTATGCGGTGGTGGAACCCTACGTGTGCGGGGCCCAGCTCCAGGCGGAGGTGATGAAGCGGGGCTTGAACACCCACATAATCGGCGCCGGGCCATCCTGTTCTCCTTTGGCCAGCGCCACCTCCATGAGCGGGGTGGGTCATGACTGCATCTACATGAGCTACAGTGCCCGCAACGTGTTGGGGGTGGAATGGGTCCTCCCCGACGGGGAGGTGCTGAGGCTGGGGACCCCTGGTTCCGGCTTGGGCTGGTTCTCCGGGGACGGGCCCGGGCCTTCCCTGCGGGGCGTGATGCGCGGGGCCCTGGGGGCCCTTTCCGGATTGGGGATATTTACCAAGTGCGCAGTGAAGCTGTACAACTGGCCCGGGCCGCAGCGCATGGAGGCCGAGGGGCTGGTGCTCGACTCCCGGGTGGAAGCCCCTCCCAACCTGAGGTTCTACCTCCTGGTCTTCCCCGGCCCGCGGGAATTCGCCGATGCGCTCTACGAGATCGGGGAAGCGGAGATAGGTTACGCCGCCGTGCGCATCGCTGCCGTGGCTTACGTGGCCCTGATAATGCCCCATTCGGGTTTCAAGCTCCTGGAGACCAGGGCCCTCAGGTCCCTGCTCACCCGAACCCTGAAGTATCCACTCACCTTCGTCCTGGCCGGCGCTACCCCGGAGGAGACGGACTTTCAGGAGGCGGTGCTCAAGGAGATCGTGGACCGGCACCGCGGCATATTGGTGGACTTCCGCCTCTTGGGGCCCATGAGCCGTTTCATGCCTCTGAACTTCCTGCGGGTGAGCATCATCCCCCTCGCTTTCCGGCCCGGGGGCATCTTCGGCACCTGCCTGGACGGAAACGAGGCGCTGGACACCCAGATGAGGTGGGTGGACGTCATCTCGGAGGCCAAGAAGGAGTTCATAGAGAAGGGGGCCATCATGGACGACGAGGGGGATAACCCCTATTTCGTCCCCTACGAGAACAACACCTGGGCCCATTGCGAGATAACCTACGCCTACCGTGTGGACAACCCGGTCAGCCTGGAGAACCTCAATCCCATCGAATTCACCTCCACCCTCAACGCCATCGAGCAGTGCATGACCCCCCTCTCCGCGTTCCTCCCCCCGGTGCGCAAGGTGATGAGTCCCCTGGCCGGGCATTTCAACCGCTGGCAGAGGAGGATCTCCGAGGCCCTGGATCCCAACAAGGCGGCGGATACGGGTTTCTACACCCAGGAGAGCGACTTCGCCTACCAGCGTATCGACGAGGCCAAGAAGGAGAGGCTGCGGCGCCTGCAGGAAAAACTTACCTGGACGGAGGAAGGGCCGCCCTCCTGAAAACCCCCGTCCTACGCCATCCCCTCCGCTTCCGGGGAGGGTGCCGACCCACGGGTGATTTCCGGCAGGGAATGAAAAAGGCCGCCTTGCCCCGTAATTCCTGTAAATTAGAGTTGTAGTTTTATTTATATGATGTAAAATAAAAACATAGTTGTTTCTTATAACTATTGTATAAAAATGAGGAGGAGCCCTGTGGCGTTAGAGAGGGCGGGAAGCAAGGGCCGCGGCGCCTATGGCGGGGCGCGGAAGGAAAACGGTGTCCTTGAACGGACCAGCGGGAAGCGGAGACGCCCACTTCCCGAGGCTATCCCTTCCGGGAAGCGCTCCCGCCTCGGCGGTGGCGGCGGGAGCCGGAGATCGCCGTCCGCGGATCGTGGCCAGCTGGAAGGTGGGGCGGCGAGGTCGCATGCCGCGGTGGGGAAAGGAGCCGCGGCGCGGAAGGCGGACCTCCGGGTGGTGAAGAGACGGGATGCGGTAAACGGGAGGGGGGAAGACGGGAGCCTGTCTCCCCCGGCGCGCAGGGAAAGGAAAAACCGTACCTCGCGAGGCCGTCGTGTCGTTGCCCTGCTGGGGCTTCTCCTGGCCCTGGCCCTGATGGCGGCCGTTCTCTACCGGCCGGTGACCCACTACCTGGAGAGCAGGAGGGAGTTGGCCCGTGCCGAGGCCCAGCTGGAAGCGGAGCGATCCCTGACCCGGGATCTGGAGGAGCGCAGGGATCGCGCCTCCAGCGAGGAGTACGTGGAGGGTGAGGCGCGCCGCATGGGTTACGTGAAACCCGGCGAGATCCCCCTCATCGTCTTCGACGACGTGGAGGAAGCGAGCGGGGAGGAGGAAGGGCAAGCGACCCCCTGAGCCGCATGGGCGCCCGCCTTCCCGGTACCCATCCCCTCCCTGGGGCCACGGGTGGGGCTCCGGCCCTGCCATGCAACGGATGTCGCTTTCTCCCCCCGTGGCGCGGGAGAAACCACATCGCCGTATCCTTCCTCGCCCTCACCCAGGGAAGAGGACCCGGATCCCCTGGAGCCGGTAGGGGATCCCCGCCCCTCCACCACCGCCGGGGCTTCCCTGGCGTTGAGGATCCCCCGAGCCCTCATCGCCGGATGGTTGCCGCCCTTCCCCATGACAGCCGTTTTCTCCCTCCATGCCGCACCGCATCCGAACGCGCATCATCCTCCCATGACATTCCGCGTAGGCTTCCTCCAGGATGGGACGGCTCGCTTCCGGGGCTCCGGCGAGGACCTCCTCCAGGAACTCGGCCTGTTCGCTCAAGGTGCTCTCGAAACCCAGGAACAGGTCTCGGGATTCGCTTTCCGGCAGGGTCTCCAGGAGCAGCTCCGCGCGGGAGAGGTTGCGGCGATATTCCCTGAGCCACCTTTCCCAATCCCGGGAATCCCCGGGCTCCAGCATTCCCCGCAGCTCTTCCACGCGGCGCTCGCAGTATTTCATCTCCAAAACGGCGTCTGAGGAGGGCGAGGCGGTGAAGGCCAGGCGGGCCCTCTCGAAGAATATCTTGCTGCCGTAAAGGGCGGAGCCGGGAAGGGCGTTGGCGGATGCCGCGTAGAGGCCGGAGGTGCCGCCGGTCAACAGGAGGAGGGCTAGCAGGGGCACGGCCACCACGCGGCGCATGCGGGCCGGGTGGCGCAGGTACCTCCGCTCCCCCTTTTCCCCTGAAGCTCTGGAGGCGCGGGCGGTTATCCTCTGCAGCCCGAATTCGCGCAGGTTTTGTGGGGCGGGCGGGGACTGTATCCCTCGCAGGATTTCCTCGGCCCTCCTTGCCTTCTCCCTGGTCCTTTCGAACATGTCCTCAGACCTCCCGACCGGCCGCCCCCCGGTACGGCGGCGCGTGGCGTTGCCCCTTTGTCCCCCAAAGCTCGGCTTCGGAATTTCGGCCGTTCAGGCAGCGGGCAGCCGGCGCCGAGGAAAAGGGTCACGGATCACCCACGTGACCCACGCATGGCTTTCCCACGCGCCCCTTGTTTGACGCGTGGCGGCCCTTCCCTCCCGAAGCCCCCCCGGAGCCCTTCTCATTCCCTCCACCCCCGTCTTTCCAGTATGTCACCCAGCTTGCGCAGGGCGCGGTGCTGGATGGCGTTTACCGCTCCTTCGCTCTTTCCCAAAGCCGCAGCCACCTCGACATTGCTCATCCCGGAGAAGTATTTCATGATCACCACCTGCCTCTGGGTAGCGGGCAGTTCGCGTAGGGCTTCGCGCACCGCGCGCCGTCTCTCCTCCTCCTCGAGAGCTTCCGCCACCGGGGGTTGCCCCGGGTCCCGACGCGCCGCGTCCTTCCTCTCCCTCCGGGCGGATTTTCTGAGGTGGTCCACCAGCATGTTGCGGGCTATTCGGAACACCCAGGCCCGAAAGGGCGCCTTGCGGGGATCGTAATCCCCGATGTGTGCCAGACACCTGGTGAATACCTCCTCGGTGAGGTCTTCCGCCTCCTCCCTGAGGGCCAGGTTCCAGAAGAAATACCTGTAGAGCGGGTCCAGGAGGGCCCGGTAGATGGCTCCGAAGGCCTCCAGGTCTCCATCCGCCGTCCTGCGGGCCAACTCTTCCAGGGATTCCAAGCCCTCTTCCTTTCCCATAGTGAATACGTCTACGCCGTGGATTATATACGCCGAGCCGCCCGTGCGGTTATACGGGGAGACCGGACCGCGTGCGGCTCGGAGCGGGAGAGTGGGCAAGCGGGATGGTTACGGAAAGAAACGGGGTCCATTCGTTCCGTTCTTGTAGGCGAAAACATCCCTGCGGCGGTTGCCCGGGTTTCCGCGGAGGTAAACCCAGGCGCGGGTTTGATTGACAAGGGCTAGAACCCCGGAAATTCGGAGAAGGCGGGTTCCGGGTGTCATTACCTGGGCCGGACGTCTGGTGGCCGGGACGGATCGCGTATATTTCCGCCTCCGGGGGCGTATTAGGGGTTGAAGAGCGAAAGGAGGTGAGAAGATGAAGGGAAAGGTCGTTTTCATCGCCGTGCTCCTGGCCGTGGCCGCGGTGGTGACCGCCGGGGCGGCGGTAGCCGCTTCCGCCGGCGAAGGCAAGTCGGGGTCCGGATGTGGAGGGACGGCCGTGAAAGCCGGACTGCTCTCCGGGACCCGGGCGGGGGAAGCGGAAGGGCAGGCCGTCCGCAACGGGAGCGAGGAGAACAGGATCCGCGCCGAGCATTGCCTCGAGGAGATGAACGGGGAGTGCTCCGGACGGTGCGAAGGGGCCAAGGAGCGGCTGCGCCAGAGGGCCGAGGACGGCTCCTGTGCCGAAGGCTCCCGCGAGGGAGATTGCCCTGCCGCCGGGGAGTGCCCGGATTACGGAAAAGGCGCTCCGGAGGATGCGGGGAGCTCCGTTAACGGTGCCGGGTACTCCCATGCCGGCTCCCCGCCGGGCATGCAGGGCGAGGGTAAGGGAGATTGCGACATGGAACGCGATCGCCTGCGCACGCGTGACCGGGAGTGCTCCGGGTGAGCATCCGAGGGCCGCTGCCCCGGGGATGGATGCGAGGGTGAGGTCGTCGACCCGGAAGCCGATTCACAGGTGAGGGCACAGAGTCCTCTTCCGGGGCGGTCGCGCCTTCGGACCGGGGAGACGAGGATAACCCCCCTCGCCGCGGGCGGCGGGATCGGTGAAAGAGGAAGAGGGCCCCGCGCCGGTTCCGGGCTGCGGGGCCTTGTCCTGGAAAGAAAAGGGAATGCGTTCTTACCCGGTTGCGCCGATCGATATCCCTGTCCGGTCTGCCCGTCCCGGCCGTGCGCGTCGCCGCATTATGTTAAAATCTTCTTGCTCTTCGGCCATTTAGTCGGGGGGTCATCCGGGGCGCCGCCAAGGGAGGGAGTCGGGAAAGGAGGGAGGCTCATGATCGACCACAAGTGGATCGGCAAGACCTACGGCCCCATCAAGTACGAGATCGGGCGGGAAAAGATGCGCGAGTACGCCGCCGCCGCCAAGGACCACCGCCCTATCTTCCACGACGAGGAATTCGCCAAGCAGACCAAGTATGGGGACATCATCGCCATGCCCAACTTCGCCGCCGTGTACGCCCTGCGCGGCGCGGGGATGATGCTCCTGGACCAGGAGATCAAGCTCAACCTGGCCATGCTGGTGCACGGGGCCCAGGAGTTCGAGTGGTTCACGGTGGTCAAGCCCAACGACGTGATCACGGAGACGGGCAAGGTGGCCGACATCTACGAGAAGGGGAACCTGGACTTCATCGTCTACGAGGGAGAAGCGCGCAACCAGGAGGGGGAGCTGGTGTGCCGAGCCCGGGCCACCTTCATCATAAGGGGAGGTGGGGCGCAATGATCGAGCTCTGCGACATCAAGTACGACGACGTGCAGGTGGGGCAGGAAATTCCCAGTTTTTCCCACAAATTCGACCGCATGGACGCCATCGTCTACGCCGGGGCCAGCGGGGATTTCAATCCCATACATACCAATCCCTACTTCGCCAAGGAAGTGGCCATGCTCCCCGACGTTATCGCCCACGGCCTGTTCAACATGGCCCTGCTGGGCAAAACGGTCATGGATTGGATAGGGGACCCTGGGTACCTCAAAAAGCTCTCCTGCCAGTTCCGGGGAATGGTCATCCCCGGGGACACGGTGATCTTCAAGGGCCGGGTGCGCGAGAAGCTGGAGGGCAACCTGGTGGTCCTCGACGTGTGGGCGGAGAAGGAGGACGGGAGCGAGGTCCTCAAGGGCGGCGAAGCCGTGGTCTGGCTCCCCTGAGGGCGAGGGGGAGAGACGACCGCCCGACGCGTGCCTGTAACGCCGCGGTTTGGATGAGCGCGCGGGCCAAGGGATGTCGGGCGGCGGTGAAAAGCCGCGCGATGCTTGAGCGGGACGCGGGCAAGAAGGGCGAAGGGCGCGGTGTGCCGCGCCCTTCGCCCCGTCAGCCCAAAGAAGCGGGAGTTCGTCTGACCCGGTAGCCGTTCCCTCCCCACGAGACGGTTCAAGCGGACCGAACGACCCGACTATCCATCGGAGTGCGGGACACGCCGGTCCCCTCCACCCGCCTCGCCGGCCACAGCCCGGAGGAGGTGGGGTTCCGCTCCCTACTCAGGCGTAGAGCCCCAGGGTGGTGGCGATGATCTCCCGCATGATCTCGTCGGTACCGCCGCCGATGCGCCCCAGGCGGGCGTCCCTCCAGGCCCGCTGCACGGGGTATTCCATCATGTAGCCGTAGCCCCCCATGAACTGCAGGGCCTCGTCGGCCACCTCGAAGGCCACCTGGGCGGCCATCAGCTTGGCCATGGAGATCTCCTTCACCGGGTATTCACCGTGATCGTACTTCCAGGCACATATGTACACCAGGGACTGGGCGGCCTCGATCTTGGTGGCCAGGTCGGCGATGCGGTGGGCGATGGCCTGGTTCTTGCAGATGGGCTTCCCGAACTGCACCCTCTCCTTGGTGTACTCGATGACTCCCTCCAGGGTCAGGCGGGCTCCCCCTATGGCCGCCGCGGCGCCGATGAGCCTCTCGCCCTGCAGCTCCCACATGATATTGTAGAAGCCGCGCCCCTCCTCCCCCAGGAGGGCGTCCTCGGGGATGAACATGTCCTCGAAGAAGATCTCCGCCGTGTCCGAGGCCCGCATGCCCACCTTGTCCAGCTTGCGGTTGACCACGAAGCCCGGGGTGTCCGTGTCCACCAGGAAGACGCTCATGCCCTTGTAGCCCTTGGTCTTCTCCGTGCGGGCCAGGAGGGTCATGAAGTGGGCGCGGGCCCCGTTGGTGATGAAGATCTTGTTCCCGTTGACCTTCCAGCCCCCGGGGACCTTCTCGGCGTAGGTCTGGATGCTGGCCACGTCGGAACCGGCGTTGGGCTCGGTGATGCCCAGGCAGGCGATCTTCTCCCCCTTGATGGCCGGCACCAGGTACTTCTGCTTCTGTTCCTCGGTGCCGAAGGCCAGGATGGGTGGGGTGGCCATGCCCACCTGCACGGCTATGGCCATGTTCACGCTGCCGCTTCCGGAGCGGGCCAGCTCCTCGGCCAGGACGATGTTGCAGAAATAGTCGCCCCCGCCGCCCCCGTATTCCTCCGGGTAGTGGAGTCCCAGGTAACCCAGCTCGCCCATGCGGGTGAACACCCAGTCGGGGAAGCCGCCCTGCTCCTCCCACTCCTCGGCGTGGGGGGCCAGTTCCTTCTCGGCGAACTCCCGGATGCTCTTGCGCAGCATCTCGTGTTCCTCGGTGAAAAAAAGCCCTACCGTCATCTCCCTCTCCTTTCTCCGCCGACTATTAACCGTAACTTAACATTTCGTTATGCATAAGATAACCCGGGAGGGTGTGGAGGTCAACCGGCGCTTGCCTCGGGCTTCGAGGTCCCGCCGGGCTTCCTCCGGCCTCGGGGGATCGTTTGCCGTTGCCCGGGGCAGGCGGGAGCCCATGTTTTCCGCTTTCTGATCCGCCGGGCTTCTCCACGCCTCGATGGTCCATGGCCGCTCCCGTGGGATCCGGGGCCCGTTCTCCCGATGGACACGGCGCCGGGAAGTGGTCTCCCCGGGGCGTTTTCGTGGTCCGAGACGGTTTTCTGCCGGGATATGGCGCCCGCCGCTTCTCGCGTTCCTACTCCCATGGGCGGGCCAGGGGGCAAGGGGGAATCACCGCCCGTGTTCCAACCGCCGGAAAGCCCGTTCCTGGGTTATACTCTGGCTGGAGGTACACGGTAGGGGGAGCGAAGAGAAAGGAGTGGAGGCATGCGCTATTACCAGGATTTCCAGGTGGGCGAGAAGTTCGTGAGCCGGGGACGGACCATAACCGAGGCGGACATCGTCATGTTCGCCGCCTTCAGCGGAGACTGGTATCCGCTGCACGTGGACCGCGAGTATGCGGCCAGGAGCCCCTTCGGGGAGAGGATCGCCCACGGCATGCTGGTTCTCTCCGCGGCCAGCGGGCTCATGCCGCTCACGGAATGGGCCATCGTCGCCTTCTACGGCATGGACCGGGTTCGCTTCGTGGCGCCCACCAAGATCGGGGATACCATACACGTGGAGGCCGAGGTGACCGATAAGAGGGACAAGGGAGAGGCTGGAGGGGTGGTCTCCTTCCGCCAGGTGGTGAAAAACCAGAGGGGGGAGGACCTGGCGGTGGCGGACTTCAAGATCTTTATGGCCGCGCGCAAGGATAAGTGAGACTGGAGGACCTCCTGGAAGGCGGCGCCCTGAGCGAGGAAGACCGCCGCCTGGCGGAAAGCCAACTCGGGCGCCGGTTGAGGGGCGAGGTGAGGGTGGCCTCGCGGTGCCCGCATGGCAAGGTGCAGGTCATCGCCACCTCCCCCCTGCTGGACGACGGCACTCCCTTCCCCACCCTCTTTTGGCTCACCTGCCCCCTCCTGCAGCGGGAGGTCTCGCGGCTGGAGAACGGCGACTTCCGGGATAGGCTCCGGGAGCGCCTGTCCGCCGAGCGGCGCTTGGCCTCCGCCCTCCAGTCGGCGGAGGATGATTACCGGAGCCTGCGGCAGGAGTGGGCGGAGCGCCTGGGTTGCGGGGAAAAGGTGAGGGACCTTTTCTCCTCCCGCGCGGGCATTGGAGGCACGGTGGCCGGTGGGCTGAAATGCCTGCACGCCCACCTGGCGCATTATCTCGCCGGGGGCGACAACCCGGTAGGCGCCATGGTGCACGCGGAGTTGGGGGACCCGCAGGGGCGGGAGTGCCCCGGGGATTGCCGGCCCTTTCTGGGGAGGAGGAGATGAGGGCGGCCTCGGTGGACATCGGCACCAACTCGGTGCGCCTGTTGGTGGCCGAGTTGGAAGAGGCGGGAGGGAGACCGGCTCTCCGCACCCTTGTACGTCGCATGACCATAACCCGCCTGGGGCAGGGAGTGGACCGGGAGGGACGCCTGGACCCGGAAGCCGAGGCGCGGACCCTGCGCGTGCTGGCGGAATACCGCGCGCTGATCGACGCGGAGGGAGTCCAAGCCCTGGATGCGGTGGCCACCAGCGCGGTTCGGGACGCCCGCAACGCGGCCCACTTCCTGGAACGTGCGGAGGAAGTCCTGGACGCCAGGCCCCGCGTCCTCAGCGGGGAGGAGGAGGCCTTTCTCTCCTTCCTGGGGGCTACCCACGACCTGGGAGGACCCTGGGATTCTCCCGGTCTCGTCCTGGTGGTGGACATCGGAGGGGGCTCCACGGAGTTCATTCTCGGGAGGGAGGGCCGGGTAATGTCCGCCCGAAGCATCAACGTGGGATGCGTGCGCATGGCGGAGAGGTTCCTCCTCTCCGACCCGCCCCATCCGGCGCAGCTCGCCGTGATGGAGGAACACCTGAGGGGGGAACTGGCCCTCCTGGCCAGGGAGTGGGGGTCTCCCCACCCCGACCTGGCGGTGGGGCTGGCCGGGACGGTCACCACCCTGGCCGGCATCCGACTGGGACTCTCCGAATACGACGGAGATGCCATACACCATACCTGGCTCGACCGCTCGGGGGTGGAGGAGGAATACCGGCGACTGGCCTCCCTTCCCCTCGAGGAGAGGAAGGACTACATGCGCCTGGAGCGGGACAGGGCGGATGTCATCGTGGGAGGATGCGCGGTGCTCAAGGCGGTGATGCGGGAATTCGCCCTGGACCGTTTGCTGGTCAGTGAAAAGGACATCCTGGACGGCCTGGTCCTCCGGATCGCCGAAAGGAAAGATTTACCAGAGTAGCGGGGAGGGGCTCGAGATTGTAAAATATATCAAGCCTCAAGGGGGCGATACGCTTATCGTTTCACCTGCGGGAGAGGATTATGCAGGGCAAGAAGGTAATGGTGATAGACGACGAGCCGGCCATCCACAAGCTGCTCCAGACCATTCTGGAACACGAGGGGTTCCAGATCATGGGCCTGGAGGAAAGGAAGGATGCCCGGGAGACGGTGACCCGCCGGCGACCGGACGTCATCATCCTGGATATCATGATGCCCGAGGTGGACGGTTTCCAGATCCTCAAGATGCTCAAGGAGGACGAGGAGACCAGGGACATACCCGTGCTCGTGCTCACCGTGCGCAGCCTCAGGGAGGACCGGGAGAAGGCCATGGCTCTCGGCGCCGACCTCTACATGACCAAACCCTTCCAGCCCTCGGAGCTGGTGGAGGCGGTGAGGACCCTGGCCGGAGGATGAGGGGGCTTGGGGAGCGCCGGCGACGGCGCGCCCTCTTCGAGTGGGGTATTTGAAGTCCAAGAACCTGCCGGTAAAGGTGGGCATATCGGCTGTCGGCGCCGGCCCTCGATCCGAGGCGCGTTTGGAAACACGCCTTTCGCTTCACGGGGGTAAGACGGGAGGAAAGGGCCGGGGATTTTCTTTTCCGGAGGCGGGGCAATGAGGTTGGTCACCCTGGAAAGGGAATCCGATCCCTGCCGCTTCTACCTCCCTTTCGCGGAAGGGATCCGGAGGCCGGCCGGCCTTGCCACGCGTTGGTTTTTCCTGGAAGGGGAGAACCGGGCGGAGATCCACTTGGGCGGGGAACGCTGCGGGGGATTTTCACCTTCAACCTCAATTCGCTGCGTCCGCCCTCCCGGTCCGGGCCGGTCCTGGGACGCCTCCTCATCCGCTTCCCCTCCTTTTACCCGGGCATACTGCGCTTCGGGGCCGCCCACGTGGTCAATCACCCCGCGGGCCTGCGCCTCCTGCGCCGGCAGCTGCGCCGCTTTTCCGCTGTCATGCCCTCCTGCATACAGATGCAGAGCAAGTTCAACCTGGTGAGGACGGCCTGCGGGGGTCCTGGACCGGCTACTGTGCTACCAGCAGGTCTGGTCGCCCCCCACCATGTCCATCGACCTCCTGGGCGGGTTCGCTTCCCGGAACACCGACGGGGAATGGAACGATGCCCGCCAGGGGCTCGTCGCTCCCCTGCTTGTGGACCATTATCTACACACCGGGGAGAAGGAGCTGCTGGAGCGGGGCTTGGCCGCCCTGCGGGCCTGCTTCGCCACCATGTACTTGGGCCGGGAACCCTACCCCCTTATGCGCCCCTCCCTCCTGGGGGCCATAGAGGAGAACTACGCCCATTCCGGTTTCGACGGGACCACGGCGGGATGCGATGCATCCACAACGACGGGGAGCTCGTCCTTGTTGGCGTTCAGAAGGCGGTGTTTCGACGGGACCACGGCGGGATGCGATGCATCCACAACGACGGGGAGCTCGTCCTTGTAGGCGTTCAGAAGGCGGTGTTTCGACGGGACCACGGCGGGGTACATCCACAACGACTGGGGACCGGGAACCGCCGTTTACCATACTCCAGGATTTACCAGTCCTGCGGCCAGGTCCTGGTGGACGTGGGGAGGGGGAAGGCCTAGCCGGTGGATTTCCCGGAGGCCGTGGGCTGCCGGATTGAGGGTGAGGGGGTGGAACTGGAAATACCCGTGGGACGAGGCCCCCGGGAACGGGGGATGTTCCTCAAGTTCCGCGACCCCGGGCGCCGTCACGCCCTCGTCGTCAACGGCGAGGATCGCGGTCGGTGGGATGCGGAGGCCCTTCGCCGCGGCCTGCGACTGGAGTTATGATCGCCGTTGCCGGGAATTCCTTCGCGGGCTTGGCGTGGATGCCCGAAGGTATAAAATAATCGCAGGTGCCCGGGTGGTGGAACCGGTAGACACAAGGGACTTAAAATCCCTCGGGGAATCCCGTGCGGGTTCGACTCCCGCCCCGGGCACCACATGCTTTGCTGGGTATGGGATTTGGTGTAAGAAAGGAGCCGCGGGCCTCGGGGGGTTGCCCCTCGATGCGCCTCCTTGCCGGGATCAAGCTGCGCCGGGCACAGCTTTACCCGGGGATGGGGTGGCGGAAGGCGGCGGATTCCACCTCCCGCTTCGGGACCCCCGGGTAGGAACCCAGGCCAAGGCAGGTGGAACGCTCCCCCCGGAACCGGGTGCAAGAGGAGGTTCGAACCGGTGACGGTAAGCCGGAAACGGTCCCGGCGGCAGTTTAAAAGCCGCCTGGGCTTGGGTATCTATTAGGCTGGGGAAGGCTGCCGGCGGCGATGTGACCTTTGGGGAGATCAAGGGGCCCTCCGTAGTTGCAGGGAGGAAGCGTGAGGTTCAGGCGCTGTTCCATTTGCGGGGTGCCGCGCATAATCGGGCGCCTCAACGCCTGGATGCCCAACGGGACGGTGGTCAACCTGAGCAACCGGCGATACCGCCAGATATTCTACGAGGCGGACCTCCTGCCCGAGATAAGGCGGCGCATATCCGAGGGACTCGGCTTCCCGGTCAACCGCATCTTCTACGAGGCGGAACGCAACTCCGTCCGGGAGGTGGTGGAGGGACTGCTCAACAACCCGGCGCGCATGGTTTTCCTGCGCGTCCTTCCCCTCAAGCGGGGTGCGGTGCACTTTTTTCACCAGCTGGCGGCTCTCACCGGAACCGCTCACTCACGTACCCTCAGGTACAGGCCGGGGCGCTTCGGCGAGGCCTACATCCGCAACCCCTGGGACCTGGACCTCATGGCCGCGGTGGTGGTGGGAGCCTTCGAGGCCCTGGAGAAAAAGCCCTACCGGGCTTTCTGGAAAAAGGAGGGAGAGGGGTACATCCTACGGGTGGAGGCCACCGAGTCCAAGCCGGAGATCGCCGACCGGCTGCAGGTGGATTATCCTCCCCTCAAGGACGGACACTTCCGGCACCACCTCTGCCCCCGCTGCGGGGTCCCGCTTCAGTTAAGGCACCTGGAATGGAGGGAGGGGGAGGGGGTCATCGTGGACCGGAGGCGCAACACCCGCATGATCAACTGGGAAGCCCATTCCGTGCGCATGGTCATCCGGGAACTGGTCCGCGAACTGGGTGAGGAGGTGGTGCCCATCATCGTGGATGCCGAGAGGGACAGGACACTTCGCATGCTCCGCGACCTGGGCCTGCTCGGCCTGCCCGACGAGGAGAGGGGTCGGCTCCTCCAGGAGATGCTCTCCCAGCTCCCCGTATACGGTTACGGGTTGGCCAGCGAGGTGGAATACACTTCCGGAGGCATCCTGCGGGTGTGGGTGGATAACCCTTACGAGGAGCTGCTCATGGCCGGCAGGCTGGGAGCATTCTACGAGGCCGTGGAGGGAAGAAGGGCCCGCATCGATTGGTCGCAAGCGGGCCCTTCCACGGTCTCCTATATCCTATCGCCGGAAAAGCCCTCGGCAGGCGGAGAGGGGGCCTGAGTCTCGCCGCAGAAGTCCTCGGCGGGAGGGGGCGTGTGGTCTGGGCTGTCGCCGGAAAAGCCCTCGGCAGGCGGAGAGGGGGCCTGAGTCTCGCCGCAGAAGTCCTCGGCGGGAGGGGGCGTGTGGTCTGGGCTGTCGCCGGAAAAGCCCTCGGCAGGCGGAGAGGGGGTCAAATCCGAGGCAAGGGGAGGGATGGATGATGGAGCCCGCGTGCATCGAGAATCCGGAACATCGCTTCATGCACGAGCTGGTGGGGCCGGGAGACCGCTTCCTGGCCGCGCTGGTGCGCGATTTCATCGAGCGGGAGATAAAGCCCATCCGGAGGGAGATGGAGGAGAGCACCCGGGGTGACTTCTCGCTGGTGGAGGAGGTGCAGCGCAAGCTGGTGGGGCTGGGTTTCCAGGGCGCCTTTCTGCCCCCGGAATACGGGGGGTGGAACCTCACCTCGGCCCTCACTTACTGCGTGATACTGGAGGAGTTCGGGAGGGGCGAACCGGCTTGCGTGGCCGCCCTGGGGGGCGGCGCCTGGGCCTTCCGGCCGGCGGTCATAGCCGGTAATCACACCCTCCTGGAGGATTTCGGGCCCCGCTTCACCAGTGGAGAACCTTACGTGGCTTGTTTTGCCATGACCGAACCCTCCGGGGGGTGCAACATCGAGAACGTGGACATGCAGGGGCGGGGCATCCACACCCGGGCGGTACTGGACGGAGACGAGTGGGTGATCAACGGCTCCAAGGTCTGGCCCACCAACTCGGGCATAGCCGACGTCTACTGCGTGGTCTGTAACACCGATCCCTCCCTGGGAGACGAGGGCATCGCCCTCATATACGTCCCGGTGCCCATCGAGGGTTTCTCCTTCGGACGCTTCGAGGACAAGGCTGGATTCCGCGCCAGCCGGGAGGGTGACTTCTACTTCGACAACGTGAGGGTCCCCCGGGCTTACCGGGCGGCGGGCCCGGGAGAGGACGCCGTGCTCCTCCACGACAACCTCATCTTCGCCCGCCTCTTCAGCGCCGCCTGGGCGGTGGGCATCGCCCAGGGAGCCTTCGAGGAGGTCCTGGCCTTCACCCGGGATCACAAGATGGCCGGGAGGCCCCTACGCCAGCATACCGAGGCCGCCAATATCCTCGCCGACATGGCTATCGGCATCCAGGTGGGAAGGGATGCCTACGTCAACGCCGCCTACATGTTCGACCACCCGGAAACCTACGGGCCGCGCACTTCCCGGTACATGCTTTCCCGCTCCACGGTGGCCAAGGTCTTCTGCTGCGACATGGCGGTGGAGGTGACCAACCGGGCCATGGAGCTCATGGGGTTCTATGGGGGAGATCCCGCCTATCACGTGGAGAAATACTGGAGGGACAACAAGATCATCCAGTTATGGGAGGGCGGCGTGCAACTGGGCAAGCTGGACGTGGCGCGGGGATACTATCCCTACGACCAGTTTTACGAGAACGAGATGTACGAGCCGGCGAAGGGGAAAGGGGGCAAGCCCTGAGTTCGGCGAAGGGCAAGTCAATCCACCATCCACTGCCCCGGTCGATCCCCGTCCGCCTGGAGGAGGCGACGTAGGGGGTAAGCGGGTGATTCGAAGGTCGAGGAGGAATCCGCGGGTGCGGGGAAGGGCGCCATGGCGTGCTTGCGGGGATTGCAGGGAGGTGAGGGAGATTGAGTGACATTTGTATCGAGGACCGCGAGAGGCGTTTCCCGCCCGGCGCGCTCAAGGAGGCGGACCGCATGCTGGCGGGATCTCTGCGGGATTTCGCGGACCGGGAGGTGATCCCGGTGCGCAGGGAGCTGGACCGGGAAGCCCGTTCCGGGGAGGATGCACGGTTCCGGGAACTGGCGGTGAAGCTCAAGAAGCTGGGGCTTCCGGGGGCTATCATCCCCGAAGAACATGGAGGGGAGGGACTGCTCTCCTACCTCGCCTGGTGCCTGGCCATGGAGGAGCTGGGGCGCGGGGATGCCTCGCTGGCGGTGAGCGCGGCGGCTTCCGCCTTGTCCCTACGCCCGGCGGCGTTGGCCGCCAACGGCGAGGTGCTCGGCCGCTTCGCCCCACGCTTCCTGGGAGAGGAAGGCGATTTCTTCGCTTCCCCGGCCCTCTTCGACGAGCCGGCCCTCGGCGACGACCTCAACCCGGACCTCGGGGCGCTGGGGTGTAAAACCCGGGTCAAGGCGAGCGGGGAATGGCTGGTCCTGGCGGGGAAGAAGGCCTGGTGCGTCAACGCCGGTCGGGCGGGCTTATACTGCGTGGCCGGCCTTCTTGGAGGCGGAGGGGTGGACGGTGAGCCGGCTTTGGTGTACTGCGAGGCTCCGGCGGAGGGCCTGGAGGTGAGGCCCAGGGAGAAGGCGGGGCTGCTCCCCTGTTCCTTGGGGGACATATACCTCGACGAGGTAAGGACACCGCTTTCCTGGCGGGCGGCGGGCCCCGGGGAGGACGCGCACCTACTCCGGGAGGGACTGGCCTTCCAGCGGCTTCTTTCCGCCGCCACGGCCGTGGGAATCGCCCAGGGAGCCTTCGAGGAGGTCCTGGCTTTCACCTCCGACCGGTTGGCGGCGGGTAAGCCTATCCGGCAGCACACCGTGTGCGCGGTGATGCTGGCGGACATGGCCGAGGGCATCCAGTCGGGGAGGGACGTTTACGTCAACGCCGCCCTGGTCCTGGATTCCCTGGAGGGTCTCGCCGCCCGTGCCTCCGCCTCCTCCCTTTCCCGGGCATCATTGGCCCGGGCGCACTGTTGCCGGGCGGCGGTGGAGGTGACCAACCGGGCCATGGAGCTCATGGGTTCCTACGGTTACGTCACCGATTACCACCTGGAGAAGTACTGGAGGGACGCCAAGATGCTGCAGCTGGCCGAGGTGCCGGCCGAACAACTGAAGCTGGACGTGGCGCGGGGATATTACGAATTCAGCTTCCTGCACCCCAACCCACTCTACGAGGAGTTGAGGAAGAGAAAGGAGGCCGGCGCAAGGGATCGACGGTAAAGCCAAGAGGCGGCGGTTCGGGCTATGACCCAGGTCATGGAAGGGGTGGTGGAAATAAGATAGTTTTAAGCACAATTGAATAGGGTATACTTCCTACATAGTAAATGTAGAGAATTCCAAGAGGAAGCTGCGAAAGGCGGCCGAAAGCTGGTCACTCACCGGCCGCCATGAGCTAATAGTGAAACCGGCCTCTTGAGAAAAGAGGCCGGTTTTCCTTTGGGTCGACTTATGGAACGTGCGGATGGATCGGATTCCTTCAAGCGCCAAGAGTCGGGCAAGTAACGGGGATTTGAAAGCCGGCACGGAGAAAAAAGGACGTCATGGCGCGGATTCGCGATTTTTCGGCCTCTTTCGGGAGGTGTTTAGCCTCATAGGTAAGCGGTGGGAATCAAGACCCGCCCCGAAAGGAGGCTTTGAAATAGGGCAGGTTCGGAAAGAACCGGACCGCGAAAATCATACGCAGACAAGACGCGGAGAAGAGACGGAAAGAGGTGAACATAAATGAAAACCAGAAGGAGATGGTTAGGGTTTCTTAACGCCTTCCTGGTATCCATCCTGGCCCTGTTCCTATCCCTCCCCTTCCTGCCCGCGCTGGCATCCGGCGGCGGGGAGATGGCGAAGGACGAGGATGTAGCCGCCTCCATGAGCACGGTGGTCGGCGGGGACCCCTGGGAGGTGACCAGCCTGGACATCTGGAAAGGCGTGGACGTGGTCCGCGCGCCGGGATGGTCTATCGACCTGGAGAAGACGGCCTCGGTGCAGGAGATGGAGATGACGGTTGGGGAGACCCGGGAGGTGACCTTCACCATAACGGTGGAGGCCACGCCTGGAGATGCCTACTATGTGGCGGGGAACATCTTCGTTGAGAACACCGGGGAGTGGCCGGCAGACGTCATCGGCGTATCCGATACGGTCTGGTACAAGGCGGGCGGATCCTCCTGGCTGCCGGCTACGTCCAGCATAAGCACCACGGTGCCCCTGGGTGACGATGCCATCCCCACCGGGGGGCCTCACGTCTATTCCTACTCGGGGACCTTCACCCTGCCGGTTTCCCTGGAGGAGGTAACGGCATTCAGCAACCTGATCGAGATAACCATCAGCAACAAGCCCGACCCACCGAAGCCGGGCATGCAGAACTGGACCTTCCACAGCCGCGAGGATTTCTCCAAGCCCACGGCGGGTGGGACGAACCCGCTGAGCCTTTCCGACGTGGAGTGGATGGACCCCGCGGAAGGCCTGGACCACGAGATCAAGTCGGTGACCATCAACGGGTCGCCCGCGGGCAGCCTGACCGGGCCGTGGGAGCTGGACCTCGAGAACGCGCCTTACACCGTGGTCATTCAGAAGGACCTCAACGCCTCGGAGCCGGGTGAATACACGCTACACAACAAGGCGGTCCTCGACGGCCTGGAGGACGAGGTGGAGGTGGAGATCCTGGTCCGGGACCGGGAGCCGGAGGCGGGGGAGATAAGGGGTTATAAGTATCAGGACATCGACCTGGACGGACAGCTCGACCAGGACGACCCTCCCTGGGAAGGAATAACCATCGAGCTCTGGAAGGACGGGGTGAAGATAGACGAGACCACCACGTCCTCCGACGGTTCCTTCCTTTTCACCGGCCTCGAGGAAGGCGAATACGAGGTACGCGAGGTGCTCCCGGAGGGGACGGCGGCGGTAGGCCCCACCAGCCGGCTGGTATGGGTGGAGGAGGGGGAGGTTTCCTACCCCGAACCCGCCTTCTTGAACTACCGGATACCCGAGGAGGAGAAGGGGAGCATCGGGGGAGCAAAGTACCTGGACCTGGACGCGGACGGACTCCTCGACGCGGGAGAGCCGGGGCTTTCCGGGGTTACCATCCGCCTGTACAGGGCCGAATATTATGACCTGGCGGCCACCGGCAGGCTTCAACTCGCACCCTCCTGGGTCCTCGTGGGCGAGACGTCAACGGGCGAGTCCGGCGGGTTCTCCTTCGGCGACCTGCCGCCCGGACTGTACCGGGTGGAGGAATTGGTTCCCGAAGGCTACTTTCCTACCACCAACCAGGAATTCGCGTTGGAATTGGGATCCGAGGAGGACGCCCTGGTGTTCTTCCTGAACGCCAGGATGGCCAGGTTGAGCGGAGAGAAGCTGGATTACTCCACCGGCCAACCCATCCCGGGGGTGGTCTTCATCCTCCGGGAGGCCGGGGATGACGGTCCTCCCCTGGAGAGGGCGAGCGATGACCATGGCCTTTTCGACTTCGGGTGGTTGATGCCCGGCTACTACGTGCTGGAGGAGACCGTTCCCGGGGGATGGCTGCCGGTAGGTCCCGCCATCAAGGAGGTCCAACTGGAAAGCGGCGACCAGGCTCACCTGGTTTTCGTCAACCGCAGGCCGGCCTCGGTGACCGGGTACAAGTGGCTGGACGAGAACGGAGACGGGGTGCACCAAGAGACCGAGCCGCCTCTCAAGGGAGTGAGGATAACCCTACGCAGCGAGGAAGCCAACGAGGAAGCGGAATTGTTGGAAACCCTGACCGGCGAGGACGGACGCTTCGAGTTCCTCGACCTCTACGAAGGGACATACCGTCTCGAGGAGGAAGTGCCCACCGGTTATTACGCCACCTCCCCGGCGTCGGTGGACCTGGAACTCCAACCGGGTCAGGTTGAGCGGGTGGATTTCCTCAACGCCCGCCTGGCGGCGGTGGGTGGGTACAAATGGTTGGACCTCGATGGCGACGGCGTGGCCGATGAAACAGAGCCCGGGTTGGCGGGAGTCACCATCAACCTCCTGGACGGCGGAGGAGTGATTATCGACACCCGGGTGACCACCGCGGGGGGCTTCTACCTCTTCTGCAACCTGGAGCCCGGGACTTATGCGGTGGAGGAAGTGGTGCCCGAGGGCTATGAAGCCACCTCCCCGACGAAGGTGTCCTTCGAGCTCCTACCCGGAGAGGAGGAGCGGGTGGACTTTCTCAACGCCGTGATGGTGGGAGGCGAGGTGGTCACGCCCCCGGTGACCCCACCCCTGGTTCCCATCGTGGGGGGAGGGACGGGTACCCTGCCCGCCACCGGCCTCGCCATGACCCTCCTGCTGGTGGGGATCGGGCTGCTCATGTCGTCCGGGGTGCTGCTCCTGTCCCTGGGAACACTACGTAGGCGCCGCACTGCCTGAGCTGCGTAAACCTGAGAGGAAGGGGGTTAAACCCCTTCCTCTTTCCATTTATGCTTTTCTTGGTCGCCCCGCATATCCGGAGGCGGATATCCATGAAGGTATTCCTTTCCCCCGGGACGGTTCTCTGGGGAATGGAATATCCACGGGGCGGCCGAAAACGGGCGCATGCCGTGGATATGACGTTGATCGCCGCCGTCGTGCGGGAAGAACATGAGGTGCGGAAAAACATGGGGTGCGGCCCAGCGGCGCTACCCTTCCCGCTCCGCGCGCACAAAATGAGATAGAATCGTCCTGGTATTCTCCTTTCGCCGGTAGGGTAAGCCGCGGGGCGAGGAGGTGACCGGGTTGCGGGCAGCGCTGAAGGCGGTTTTCTGGGCGGCGGTGGCCGCCTTGGCGGCCTCCGCGGGTCTTACGGTGGCGGGAAGCGCCTTCAACCTGGAACCTCTTCTGACGGCCGGAATCGCAGGGTGGTTTGCGGGATGCTCGCTCCTCTTCGCCTGGTCGTTGCTCCTGGCCTTTTGGTGGCTGAGGTCGCGGGGCCTGAGGAAAGGCATGGGGTGGAGGCGTGAAAACCGTGATGCGGTGTAGGAGGGGTAAAGGCTTCCCGCACGGGAGGCGGGTATGCTTCCGGCGCATGCCCCTTCGCACGCCGGGTGGATCTCATCGCCGGGCGAGGTGAGGAGGAATGGGAGAAGGGCGGGAGAGACCTTTTCCCGCCGTGGAGTTGAGGGCGGACGAGGAACACTGCCTGGAGACGGCGGCGCGGCGGGAATACCAGAGGTTGACCCGGGATTACCTCCGTGGGGAGCTGGGGGAATCGGAGGCGGAGGAGAGGATCGAGCTCTTGCGGGAATTCTTGGAAGAGGCGGATTTTCCCGCCCTGCGTAGGGCCTGCGAGGTGCGGCTCAGGGAAGGTAGGGGAACGGAATTTTTGCTCTTTCGCCAAAGCGGGGGATTGAGGTACGGTTTCCTGGATGAGGTGGGCGGCACGGGTCGTTCAACGGATGGATCGCACGGGTGAGGAGGGGAGAGGATTACCCTCCGGGGGGCCGAGGCGGCGTTTTCTGGACTATTCAGAGGATGCCGGCGGAAAGGAGAGGAGGTCGCACTGATGGGGCGGGGAGAGGCGATCATCTACGGGGCGGGCATGTCCGGGATGGTAGCCGCCTGGAACCTGGCAAGGATGGGCTTCCGGGTGGTGGTGCGCGAGAGGGAGGATTCCTTCGGGGGCTCGCGGATCTTCAACCCCTCCACCCACGTGACGCCGCTGGACCTGGAGGCCACCTCGCAGTACGTGGGCCTGGACCTCTCTCCCGCGTTCCACCGCGTGGAGTCCATATCCCTCTATCTCCACGACCTTCGCCTTCCCTTGCCGGCGGCAGGAGCCTATGCCGTGGAGCGCAGTTCGCGCCCCGTCGGCCTGGACGCCCTGCTCTACGAGAAGTGCCTGGAGGCGGGCGTGGATTTCGAGTTCGGTCGTGCCCTGCGCCGGGAGGACATGGAGGCCCTGCCGCCGGGGACCATCATCGCCTGCGGGCTCAACGAGGAGGCTTACCAGTACCTGGAAATACCTTATGTCACCTGGGAAGGATGGATGTCCCGGGGAGAGAGCGGGCGCTCCGGATACGCCTGGATCTGGCTGGACGAGTGCGTAACCGAGTACGGGTACGCTTCCTTCTGTAACGGCCTCTATTACAACCTTCTCTTCTCCTACGGGAGAGGCGTAAACGGGGAATGCCTGCGGCGCTACCGGGAATTCATGCTCCGGGCCGAGGGGCTGGAACACGAGGATTGGGAGTACGTGAAGGGAGTGGTGCCCCTGGCCGTGCCGGACAACCCCCGCCTTGTCCACCGCGGTTTCATCCTTTGCGGGACCATATCCGGGGCCATGGATCCCCTCATGGGATTCGGCATCTCCGGCGCCCTGGTGAGCGGGAGGGTGGCGGCCATGGCGGTCAGCGAACCCGAGAGGGCGGAGGAGGAGTTCGCCCGCTTCACGCGCAATTTCGCCTCCGTGCACCGCTTCAAGCACCAGGTCTGGTACCGGCTGCGATCCCGCGTTGACCTGCTGGAGGGACTGGCGGAGACCCTGGGCCCGGAGATCTCCATGCGCCTCCTGGCGGAAGCCGTCCGCCGGGGCCGGAAGAGCTCGGCCATCCCCGGTTTCAGCCCCGTGAGCTGCCACTGAAGGCCCTTACCCTGCTGGTTATCGCGAGACGGGTTTGAGGGCGCGGTGAATGGCGAAAGGCCCCGGTGGCTCCATGGACCTGCGCAAGCGTGAAGGATCGATTCAAGGACTCCGGCGATCACTTGCGTTTCTCAATACTTTGCGCTGTGGTTGAAAGGGAAGGTGCGGGCTTCACCCCGGCCCTTGCTCGCTTGAGATATGGGTGAGGCATGTAAATCATATGGAAAGCGGGTATACAATTTATCCGCGGAGAGTACCTCCCGCCTGCGTCGGGATACGGAATCATCGGGATGTCTCCCAAAGGGGCGGGATGGGGGCATTGCGGCGCGGGATGAGGGACGGGCCGATCGGGGGATTGACCCGCGAACCATCTTTAACCCGCCCCGAGGGGAAGGGTGAATCACGGACGGTGAGTCTTGAAGGCCTAGTCCTCGAACGGAGGTGGGGCGCCATGCTTTCGGAGTTGCTGACGGAATCGGGGGGACGGACTTCCACGGGGTTTCCTGTCCGGCCGCCGGGGGGCGGCGCAGCGGGGGAAGAGCAGGGTGCCTCCATGGGTGGCTTTCATCTTGGCTCCAGGCCCTCCATCCGGGATTTGGCGAAGGCTATCCTCGGGATATACGGGCGTTTTCCCGGTTCAGACGGCAACGTCCATGGAAGGCCTTTCGAGGTGGCGGGAGACGATGGCTCCACCTATTTGCAACCCTCCCTTGTGGATGGGTTCCACGGCGCGTCCCCCGGGCCCCACCATCGGTATCACCGGGAAGACATGCGGTGCCGCGGCCACGATTCCTTTCTCCATGTCGGCCTGGCCGATCACATTTTCATAAGTGAGATAAAGAAGAGGCATGCCCATACGGAAACTCCATTCCTGGCCTTTGACATCTCCAGGCTCCTCGAGAACTACCTTCTTTTCCGGCGACTCCTGAACGGGGTGGAGATCTTTTACCCCGTCAAGTGCAACGATCACCCTTTCCTCCTCGGCCTGTTGCGAGATTGGGACTCCGGTTTCGAGGCCGCTTCCTGGGCGGAGATCCGTGCCCTCCTGGAGATAGGGGTGAAACCGGAAAAGATCATTTTCGGCGCCCCCATCAAGACCGAGGGGCATATCGCCTGCGCCTGGGGAGCGGGAGTGGATACCTACGCTTTCGATTCGCGGGAGGAGGTGGAGAAACTGGCCCGTTTTGCGCCGGGGGGGAAGGTTTACCTGAGGATCTCCGTTCCCGACCTGGGGGCCAGCGTCTTCCCTTTGTCCGGGAAGTTCGGGGCCCCGCTTCACGATGCCCACCGCCTTCTCTGGCTGGCCCGCCGGAGGGGATTGAGGCCGGTGGGCCTTTCCTTCCACGTGGGTTCCCAGTGCCTGGATCCTCGAGCCTGGTGGTTGGCCGTGGCCGCCGCGGCCCGGGTATGGGACCGGGCTGCCCGGGAGGGCTTGAAGCTGGAGTTTCTCAACCTGGGAGGAGGTATCCCCGTTTCCTACCGCCAGCCGGCGCCGGAAAAGAGACTGTTCATGAGCCATATCAACCTGGCCCTTAAGGGGCATTTCCAGAGGATGCCGAGGATTCTCATGGAACCTGGGCGGGCCCTGGTGGGGGACGCGGCGGTCATGGTGGCCACGGTCATCGGGAAGGCGCGCCGCCAGGGCATGGACTGGGTATATATCGATGCCGGAACCTACCAGGGTTTGGTGGAGGCGGTTCAGGAGAAGGAGAGGTTTTCTTACCAGGTCTATGCGGAGGGCAAAGGATCCCTCCGATGTTACAACGTGGGTGGTCCGACGTGCGATTCGGAGGACGTGGTGGCACGGGAGGTGTTCCTTCCCGAGTTGAGATGCGGGGACCGGGTTTACATACTCAACGCGGGGGCCTACAGCAATGTCTGCGCCACGGAGTTCAACGGCTTCTCTGCTCCCGAGGTCTATTTCTTGTGCGGGAACGCGGAGATCCAATCATCGTGAGGCAGAGCCGGAAGGGGCCGTCACGGCGCCACGGGACACGGCCTAACCCCCAGTCGGCATGGGGGTTTTGGATAGTGGAGTCGGATGGATCATGGAGGGGATGGGCATGGAAGGGGCAGTAGAGAGGAACGGAGAGGCGATCGTAACCCGCCTCTACCGCGATGATCTTCCCGTCCAGTGGGAGGATTACCTTTGGGAGAAGTACGAAGAGAGTTTCGGTCACCTGGACACCTACCAGGACCAGGCCTGTTACGACCGGGATTCCTTCATTGAAGCCCTGCGCGATTACCAATACCTGAAGTTCGTGGTCCTGGAAAACGGCAAGCCCAGGGGGCTGGCCCTGGCCATCAACGACCTGGAGAAAGCCTCCGTGGCTTACATCAACCCCGAGTACATAAGGAAGCGGTTCCCGCTCCAGGTGGAGGAGGGCAGGTTCTATTACGTGACCTCCATCTTCGTAGATCCCGCGGTGCAGGGCATGGGGCTGGTCAAGTCCATGCTCCGTTCCATGCTCTCCTACATGCGTGAGGGTAAAAGGGTCGCCGGTTTCGATTTTTGCGGATCGAAGGAGTTCCTGGCCGGGCTGATCGAGACCCTGAGCCGCGACCCGGAAGTGAACGTGCCGGTCCGCGCCAAGCGCATGGACGCCCAGGTTTACTACATCCTGGAGATAGAGGAATAAAATACCATATGGCTCTTCGCCATGGAGTGTGGGTAAAACGCTTAGTGTCTAATGTTCGATAACAAATCGGCACTTTAACTACAAGGCCTTTTTCGGTCAGCGGGAAGAGCGACCATCGTCACTGCCCACACTTCGGGGAGAAGGACTTTTCATAAAAACACGGCTTTCCCCGCAGGTTAAGCGGATTTCCCGGATCAGGTGGCTTCCCGCCAGAGGGGCAGCCGGAAGGAAAACTCGGTCCCCCTGCCCGGCTCCGTGTCCACTTCGATCTCCGTCTCCAGGAGGTCGGCGATGAGGCGCACTATATACAAGCCCAGGCCGGCACCCGAGTGGTGCTTGTCCACATCTTCCAGACTGTCGAAGGGGTTGAATATGTTGCGCACCTCGGAGGGATCCATCCCCTTACCGAAATCGCGGATGGAGATGCGCACCTTGTCCTCCTCCAGGTCCGCCCTCATGATCACCGGGCTTTCCGGGGGGCTGAAACGGATGGCGTTGCTCAGGATATTCCGCAGGAGCATGGTAAGGTAGGAGCGGTCCGTGGATACCATGACCCCTTCCTCTGGGACCTGGCTCTTGACCCGGAAACCCTGGTCGGGCTCCAGCTCGTTCTTGAGGTCCTCGAACACCTTTCGCACCGGGATCACCTGCTTGACCATCGGCGTTTCCTTGTTCTGGAAGCGGGATATGGTTATGAACTGGTCGAGGAGCGCGGTGAGGCGATGGCAGGAGTGGATGATGTTTTCCAGGCATTCCCGCCGCTTTTCCCGGCTGAGCTGAACGTAGCGATCCTTCAGGATGGTGGCGTAACCCTGGAGGATGGTTATGGGGGTTCGGAACTCGTGGGAGGTCACGTTGATGATATCCGTCTTGAAGTTGTCCAGCTCCTCCACCTTTCGCTGGGCCTTGCGGGCCTCCTCCAGTTGGGTGAGCAGGTAGTTGGAGAGGAGGTAGTTCTCGATGTAGATCCCCGCCCGCTCGCAGAACCGGCCCAGGAACTCCAAGTCGACGGGGTCCACCGCTCCCCGTACCTTTTGCCCCACCAAAAGCACCCCCACCTCCCCCAGGCTCCCCCGGATGGGGAGGAGGGCTACCAGGCCGGCTTCCCTCATCTTTTCCTCCAGGGATGAAGCTTCTCGTCCCGCGGCGATGTCCTCCAGCACCGCGGGCCGTGTTATCAGCCGGTGCAGCGGGGAGCCGGAGAAGGAGATCTCGTGGAAGGAGGCAGGACCTCCCTCGCCGCGCCGTGTCCCCGCCAGCCAGTCTCCCTTTCCCGTGAATATCTCGCGGGGTATGACCACCGTGAGCCCCGAGAGGCCCAGCCTCTCGCAGATGAGGCGCGTGGATTCGCGGATTCCGGTACGTATGTCCGGGGTGATAAGCACCTCGGAAACCCTGTGCAGGAGCTCCTCCTCGTCGTAGAGGCCGGGGAAGAGGAAGAAGGGAGCCAAGCGGTAACCCAGTTCCCGAGCCGCGGGGGCCACCCCCAGGGCCGCGGCCAGGAGGAGGATGGAGATGACCTTGTTCAAGGTGGGGTTTTCCGGCCAGCGGCCTTGGAGGACCCAGAAGAGGGCCAGAACCGGGATCCCCAAGATGGCCAGCGAGAACAGGTAGGCGAACAGGCGCCGCGCGGCGAGGCGCACGTCGAGAAGCCGGTATCTCAACATGGCGTAGGCGGTGAAGGCGGCGGGGATCACGAAGGCCATGTAGGTGTAATCGGAGGTCACGTCCCTCTCCATAAGGCCGGGCAGGATTATGGTGAGCACGGAGGCCAGTAAGAAGAACAGGCCGAAACCGATGAGCATGTACAGCGCCCGCCAACGGTCCATGCTGCGGGAACGGCGCCATTTCAGGAAGATGCACAGGATTCCCGCGCTCCCCAGGGAGACGAAGTAGGCCACGAACAAAGGGTAAAGGCTGCCGTACTGCACCAGGTAAACCCCGTTCTTCGCCTCGGCGCGGAAGATGAAGAGGTCGGTAGAGGAAGCCAGGGAGAGGACGAATCCGGAGGACAAAACGGCCAGGTCAAGGAGCCCCCCGCGGCGCGGGCCCCGATAGAAATCCAGTCCGAAGAGAAAGAAAAAGGCCACCGCCGTCACGGCGGCGGCGTAGGCGAAGCGGTACTCCATGGTGACCAGGAGCACGGAGGGCTGAACGAAGAGGCGGTCTACGAAGCCGGACACCAGCCACAGGGAGACGGTGAGCAGGAAGAAAGAAAAATACTTGTGTGCCCGGGTGCGTTTCCTGGCCAAAGCCGTGGCCAGCGCAATGGCCAGGAGGAGCGCGGCCTCCACGGCGGAAAAGATGAATTTGGTCACCGCTCCCTCCCGGAAATGAACACCCCACCTTTCCTCGAGGCACTTGAGTCCGTTCCGCGCGGGAACCGCCCTCCCGCGGGCATATTTCCGGCCTCCCCGGGACTCGCCTCGGTGCACCCGGTACCTTTGATGAAAGTTAGTATAATTATAAATCGGAAAAAGGCCGATGGTCTTTGATGCCCCGGTTGACAGGACCTCGGTTGGAAAGTCGGTGTCGGGGCCATCCGGTGAATGGCCCCAGCCTTTTTAGGCGGGATGCTTGGAGCCGTGGGGGTGAAGCCGGGAGCGCCTCCGGGATGACCCCGTCCCTTTTTTTCTGCGGGAGGCGGAAAACCAATCGCCTCGCCAGCGGTTTCCTGGGGTGGCTTGCGAGGGTTGGCGCCCATCCCCCGCGGAGAGCCCCCGTGTTTCTTGCAAGGAGATGAAGAGCTCCCGCGCCCCGTTGTCGGCCGGTGCTTGCCTGGGCTCGGCGGGTGGTAATATACCCTTGCGGGTGGATGCTGCCGGGTGGATGCTGCCCCGCGGAAAGGGGCAGCGGCGGCCGTTCCGGAGCGGGGATGGCCCGCGGCGTGGCCTGAAGGGGGAGGTTTTCGCGAGACGGGGAGGGATGGAATTTGGTTAAAAAGGCGTGCATGCCGCTTATGGCATTCTTGCTGGTTACACTCTCGGCCGTGTTTCCCGGTTGCGGGGGAAAGGGGGAAGGGGCCGGGAGTCCCCAAGTGAGCGTGGAGAGGAACGCCGAGGCGGGCGAAGGGGGCGTGGTAAAGCTGCAGGGAGAGGGGTCCGATCTGCAGGTGGAGGTCTGGAAGTTCGATCCCAACCAGGAACCCCTGGGGACCCCCGTCTATCCGGGGGCCGGGCTGGTTCCCGGGAGTGCCCTGGTCTCGCGCGCCTCAAGGGGTGAGAAGGTGCTCGTCACCCACCAGGCGGAATACGTGACCCCCGATGAATATCGATCCGTTCTCCGGTGGTACGGGGAGAAGGTGGGCGCGCCCTTGAAAAGTGACCAGCTGGAAGCCACCTGGGTGGTGGGGGACGAGGAGGGGACCACCAGGTCGGTAGTGGTGAGCAAAGATGGGGCGGGGAGCCGGATAAGGATCTTGGAGCTGGAAGGAGACCTGGACCTGCGCCCCGAGGAGTGAACCTGCGGCGATAGTACTCGGGGTCTGGGATACGGAAAGGCCCGGGAGTGACGACGCCGGAGATACCCCGTTGCTCTCCCATGCCGGGTCACGGGGTAGCCTGCGGACCCGGAGTAGGCTGGGGCAGGCTTCCTTTCTGGAGGCTGTATGAGGTAAAGGTCTGCCTCTTCCGAAAGCCGCCGCCGGGAGTGACCCGGGAAACGGCGTGGGTGGAAGGGAGAGCAGGGGGCCACGCGGACAAACCTGGAAAGGAGAGAGGGAGGCATGGAATTCGAGACCTTACGCTTCGAGCTGGAGGGGGAGCTGGGAATCCTGACCTTCAACCGCCCGGAGAGGGCCAACGCGGTGAACTCCGTGATGCTCGAGGAGCTCAACTTGTTCTGGAGGGAGATGCAGAACCGCGACGACTGCCGGGTCCTCATCCTTACCGGTGAGGGAGAGAAAGGGTTTTGCTCCGGGCTGGACCTCAAGGAGGCCGCCGATCCTTCCGGGGGTTTCATGAGCGAGGGGATAAGCGGCACGAGCATGTGGAAGGGTCAGAGGCGCTTTTCCGGCCTCATCGAGCTCATGCGCGCCTGCCCACAGCCGGTGATAGCGGCGGTGAACGGAGCGGCCATGGGGGCGGGGTTCAGCTTCGCCATGGCCGCCGACGTGCGGCTGGCGGCTCCCGGGGCCAGGTTCTGCGCCTCCTACATCAATATCGGTTTGGGTGGGGCGGACGTGGGGTCCAGTTACCTCCTGTGGCGCATCGTGGGTTGGGGGAAGGCGGCGGAGCTCCTCCTCACCGGGAAGGTCGTAGGTGCCGAGGAGGCTTACCGCATGGGCCTGGTCAACGAGGTATGCCCGCAGGAGCGACTCATGCCGCGGGCGAGGGAGACGGCCGGCATGATGTTGGAGAAATCGCCGCTCGGGCTGCGACTCACCAAGGACGCCCTCAACGCCGCCCTGAACTGCCTGAGCCTGGCCGACGCCCTCCGCGTGGAGGACCGCAACCAGGTACTGCTCATGGAGAACCTGCTCATCGCCGGGGGTATGATCTCCTCCTCCCCTCCCCCCGCCCAGAGAAGCGGGGCGGAGTAAAGACAGCCGGCCGGGACTCCCGGGAAGGGAAGAGGGGCGCGCCCGGCGGCGGGAAGGGAAAGGTCCACGAGGAGCTCTCCGCCATCTTCCGTGCGGGCGATGTTCAAGGCGAGCCGTATGGGCTACGGGTTCGCTGCGCCACCGGGGAGAGGATGGTTGCAGTGGGGTTTTCGCCTCCCCGGATGGCGGTTTTTCGAGAGCCAGTGCGTTGCAAGGAAGAGGTGACTTCCCTCCGGCAATTTCCTCAAGGGTCGGGAAAGGCCGGGGTAGTGCCCTGTCGTCCGGCCCCGCGGTGGACGTAAAGGGGCGGCGGTCGCGGAACGGGTTGAGTTACATACCACGGTATGTTTAAATCATGTTGCCGGCGCGTTGATCGTGTAGGGAAGAATGTTACCGGATTGCGTGCGGCAAGGGAGGAACGAAGGAGGAAGGTATGGAAGACGACGTATACATCGTGGGCGTGGGCATGATCCGCTTCGGCAAGTACCCGGAGAAGAGCATCAAGCAGATGACCGCGGAGGTCATCGACGTGTTGCTCAAGGACTGCCCGGTGGAGAAGAAGGACATCCAGGCGGCCTGGTTCTCCAATTCCTTCTGGGGGATCGTCACCGGGCAGCACAGCATCCGCGGCCAGGTGGCCCTCACCCCCCTGGGCATCCAGGGGATACCGGTGATGAACGTGGAGAACGCCTGTGCCGGCGCCACCAGCGCCCTGCACGGGGCCTACCTGGGCATCAAGGCCGGGCAGTACGACATCGCCCTGGCCATCGGGGTGGAGAAGATGTACAACCCGGAGAACAAGCAGGCCATGTTCGAGATGTTCATGTCCAACGCCGACGTGGAGTTCATCCGGGCGGTCATCGAGGCCTTCCAGGCCGACGAGCGGAAGAAGGCCGAGGAGGCCGCGGCCCGGGGCGAGGTGAAGGCGGAGGGGGGCGGCGGAGGGCGTTCCCCCTTCATGGACATCTACGCCATGGCCGCCCGCATGCATATGGAAAAATATGGTACCACGCAGCGGCAGCTGGCAGTCATCGCCGCCAAGAACCACTACCACGCCAGCCTCAATCCCCTGGCCCAGTACCAGGTGAACATGACCGTGGAGGAGGTGCTGTCCGACCGGCTGGTGGCCTATCCTTTGACCCGGGCCATGTGCGCTCCCATGGGAGACGGGGCGTCGGCGGCCATCCTGTGCTCCGGGAGGGCCTTGAAGCGCATGACCGGGGCCCGGCCGGTGAAAATACTGGCCTCCGTCCTCACCTCGGGAAGCCTACCGGAGGGGGGCGAGATGGATCTCATCGGCAAACGCCTCAGCGCCGAGGCCTACGAGAAGGCCGGGGTGGGCCCGGAGGATATCCACGTGGCCGAGGTCCACGACGCGACGGCCTTCGGCGAGCTCCTGCAGACCGAGGAACTGGGGTTCTGCGGGGAGGGGGAGGGAGGCCCCTTCGCCGAGTCCGGGGCCACCAAGCTGGGCGGCAAGTTGCCCATCAACACCAGCGGTGGCCTGGAATGCCGGGGACATCCCATAGGCGCCTCGGGCATCGCCCAGATCCACGAGTTGGTGACCCAGTTGCGCTGGGAGGCCGGCAAGCGCCAGGTGGAAGGGGCGAGGATCGCCCTCTCCGAGAACGGGGGCGGCTTCATCGGCACCGGCGAGGCGGCCATGTGCATCCACATCCTGGAGAGGGTGGACCGTTAGGGCGCTTGCCCGGAGCGCCCAACCAACCATCGCCTCGCTTTCATCCCCGTTTCAAGGGTGAAGGTAGATCTCTGAGCGTCCGGCATGTTTCCCGGATCGTGGAGAGCGGGGAGGGATGCCCTCCGGGTCTCCCGGTCGCGTTCCCCGTACCGGCGGGAGGGGTGATGGGGCGAGCCATTCCATAGGGTTTCATCCTCAGGAGCGCGCCGTAAGGGCACCCCTCTTTTTGGTGGCCTTCTCGCCCGGCGGGATGGATGTCACGCCCTGATCCCGCGCAGGATGAGCTCCATGAGTTGGTCGCAGGCCTCCAGTAGGTCAAAGGAACCGTCGGTGAGACACCAGTGGTAGAGCTGGCCCCGGAAGGCGTTGATGAGCACGGTGGTCAACTCCGCTGCGGGTAGGTCGGAACGTATCTCTCCCTTTTCCTGCCCCTCCCGGATGAGCCTTTCGGTGATCAGGTAGAGATTCCGCGCCGGGTTGATCAGGTAGGGCTCCCGCATGTGGGGCGCGATCTGGGAGTGGTAGAGCACCCTCATGAGGGTCACCCCCAGCTCGGACATCAGCCGGATGGCCTCGCGGTTGAACCTCCGCAACTTTTCCAGGCTGCTGGCCTCGGGAGGGAGGTTTTCAGCCGCCGCCGCGTAGTGACGGTCCATGTTCATGAACTCCTCCAGGATGATCTGATCCTTGGAGCGGAAGTGGGCGTAGAAGGCCCCCTTGGTGAGTCCCAGGCGGCGGCAGATCTCGTCCACGCTGACGTTCTCGTATCCCTTGCGGGCGAAGAGTTCGATGGCCGTCCGGTAGATGCGCTGGCGGGTGCGCAAACCCCTTTCCTTGCGGCCCAAGGCCTTCTTTTCCTTCATGCTTCCTCCCCTTTTAAGGCCTCACGAGATTTTCCGGTTTCCGTTGGTCGGCTTCGGCTCCCGGAACGGACGCGCACCGAGTTCTTACCGCTGTAACCAGGGGTACCGTTCTCCCCCCTCCCCTTGTCGACCACCGCGCGCCCCGTCCTTGAGCGTCCGTCCGGTTCCATCGCTATTCTTTATTCTTCAGCCCTTCCCGGCAAGTCGCCTCTTTTATGCCCGGCCGACTCCCACCGAGACCGAAGCCGACGCTCTTCGGCAACCCGCGGCGCAGGTTCCGCGCCTTATCCTCTTCCAAACGCTTGACAGGAGCCACCTTTAATATTAAAAAATAATAACATACTCGGGTATGTAACATTTAATACCGGCGAGCCAGGTTAGCAGGGAGATTTGAGAAAGTATAAAATCTATCCGTGAGGTCGGCGGTAGGGGCTGCGAAACTTGCTGTTTAGGGCTGACAAACCTGAGAATGACCATCATAGGTAATGAGCCGTCGCCGCTGTCCTCAGAAGCCCCGTGGGATCGGTGAAGGGGAGGATTGACCCGGGGGCAAAATCATCTTTCCAGCGTGCCATCCGCGGCTGGAAGGTTCCGCCCGGTGAAAGGTCGCCGCGGCGCGGAAATGGTTGGGGAAACGCAATATGTGACATCAGGCCGGTTGGCCGGGGGAGGTGTAAGGGTGCGCCGGAACGGGATCAGGGGACAAACGAAATCCGCAGGACTGGTACTTGAGATTTGCGTGACGAAACGACTGCCCGTGGGGACCATACTGGCCCAAGACGGGATCCCCGGGGGTGGATGCAGGGAAGAGGAAGCCAGGTTGCATACAGGATACCAGGAAAGGGCGAGGTGATGACGATGTCCGAGAAGAACCCGGCGCTCATGTTCCACCAGCTGGAGACGCGCATGGAGGAGAAGCCCGAGTTTGTGGGGCTGATCTTCGAGAACGGCGGCCTGTACCGGGACGAGCCGCTCACCTACCGCCAGCTGGTGACCAACACCTTCAAGGTGGCCAAGGGCCTGCGTGAGAGCGGCATCGGCAAGGGAGACGTGGTGGCCACCGTGATGCGCAACCACCCGGAGATGGTATATCTCATGGGGGCCACCAACCTCCTGGGTTACGTTTTCGTGCCCATCGACCCCCGCTCCAAGGGCGAGAAGTTGGCCTACATGCTGGGAGACAGCAAAGCCAAGGCGGTGGTCACCACCGCGGACCTCCTACCCGAGGTTGAGGCCATAGCCAAGGACATCCCGGCCATAGAGCGCATCTGGCTGAACCTCAAGCCCGACGCGGACCTCTCCCTGGCCTCCAAGTACCCGACCATCAACGAGCTGGTGGACGGCCCGGACATCTACGAGCTGGAGGACCGGGTGGACGACCCCACCCTGCCCATGGAGATCATCTACACCTCGGGGGTCACCGGCAACCCCAAGGGGGTGGTGGTCAAGGCCACCCGCACCCTCATGTACACCGCCCTGGCCAGGATGGTCTGGGGGTACAAGGAGGACTCCATCCTCTACACCGGCCTATCCCTGACCCATGGCAACGCCCAGGCGGTGACCCTCATGTCCGCCATCGCCCTGGGCATCCGAGCCGTCATCAGCCAGCGCTTCACCAAGAGCCGCATCTGGGACATCTGCCGCCGTTACGGGTGCACCACCTTCTCCCTCCTGGGCGGGATGATGTCCGGCATCTATAACGAGCCGCCGCGCCCGGACGACGCGGACAACCCGGTGGAGGTGGTCATCTCCGCCGGCACCCCCATCGCCATTTGGGAGGACTTCGAGAAGCGCTTCAATGTCAAGATCCTAGAGTGGTACGGGGCGGTGGAGGGCGGGTTCGCCTACAAGCCCATCGACCAGGGGCCCATAGGCTCCTTCGGCAAGCCCATCGAGGGCCTCATGGAGTACAAGATCGTGGATGAGAACGACAACGAGGTGCCTCCCGGGGTCACCGGTGAGCTGCTCATGCGCGCCGTGAACCAGAAGCCGGAGGTGGAGTATCACGGCCGCCCTGAGGACTCGGAGAAGAAGACGCGGGGAGGCTGGCTGCGCACCGGGGACATGGTGCACCGGGACGAGGAGGGGTGGCTCTTCTTCGACTATCGCAAGGAGGGGGGCGGGCTGCGCCGCCAGGGGGAGTTCATCATCCCCTCCTACGTGGAGAAGGTCATCGGGGAGCATCCCGACGTCTCCGAGGTCTGCGTTTACGGCATCCCCGCCGCCTCGGGAGCGCCGGGGGAGAGCGACCTGGTGGCCGCCGTGGCCCCCTTCGAGGGGAGGACCATAGACCCGGCTTCCATATTCAAGAAGGCGGCCGAGGGGCTGGAGCGGAACGCCGTCCCCAGCTACCTCCAGGTGGTGGACGAGATCCCCAAGAGCGCCTCGGAGAAGTACCTGGACCGGGTGCTCCGGGACCAGTTCTCGCCGGACGCGGAGAACGTCTACCGGTTGGAGGACTGCCGGTCCCGATAAGGGTATGGCCATGGGTTGTCCCCGGAAGGGGGTTACCGGCACAGGCAAGGAGACATCGAATCGGCCATCCTGGACGCTGGGGGACACGGCGGGAGAGGCTTGGAGCAAGGGGGGAGAACAGGCCCAAAACAGGAACGCGGGCTGGGGAACCACAAGGCACGTGTTACTGCGGAAAGGCAGGTCATCACGAAGTGTGATTATGGTCCATGGAGCGGGCTGCGACGCGGACTGCGGACAGCCGGGTATTTTTCCCTTATACCAACCGACGGCTGGGCGGAAGAGGTATACGGGGTGGTGAAAGGGGGTCGAGGGAGGCATTGAATGATTCCATCAGTCGTTGGATAGTATAAGCCGTCAGATCAAATCGAAAGGTGTCTTGGCGATCGGCGAGAGGTCGGAAAAGGGGGTAACATGTTGGGTCAGGAACTGAGCGAGACGGGAAAGAGGCTTTTCCGGGATTTTCCCATCCTGCGCGCGCTCTGGGAGAGCGGGCGGAAGAAGAGCGTAAGGGAGGCCATAGGCCTCGTAGAGAAGGCCGAGGAGTTCAACCGCACCTTCGCCGTGCCCCGCGCCCTGGAGCTGGACATGCGCATGGAGAGGGAGCCGGAATACTTCGACTGGGAGATCATGCGCCAGGCTTGCAAGTACCGCTTCCTCTCCATCTTTATCCCCAAGCAGCTGGGAGGGATCGCCGGCGAGTTCATGGTCGCCAACACCTCCCTGCTCATGGACGAGCTGTGCTCCGGGTGCTCGGGCATCGCTTTGGCCGTGGGCGCCCACAGCCTGGGGGTGGCCCCGGTGATCACCTCGGGGGCCATGGCCCACTGGGACACGGTGCTCCGGGAGATCGTGGAGGGTGAGCTCAAGCAACAGCCGGTGACCATGGCCTACGCCATCACCGAACCCTCGGCGGGGACGGACGTGGAGGAGCCGGAGTACCTGGAGAAGGCCAAGCTCTCCCTGGAGGCCAAGAAGGTCAAGGGCGGGTACGTGCTCAACGGGCGCAAGTGTTTCATCTCCGACGGCAGCGAGGCCAAGTACTTCACGGTGTGCGCCGCCCTGGACCGCAACCGGCCCCTGCAGACCTGGACCACCTTCCTGGTGGAGAGGGGCATGGAAGGATTTTCCACTCCCCGCGTGGAGCTCAAGATGGGACAGCGGGCCGCCCACGCCGCGGAGCTCCTCTTCGAGGACGTTTTCGTCCCCGACTCCCACCTACTGGGTTACGAGGGCGACGGCATGGGCAACGGCATCCTCATGATCATGGCCGCTTCCCGGGGGCCGGTGGGTGCCATAGCCACGGGGATCGCGCGGGGCGCCTTCCAGCACTTCCTGGCCTGGGCCAAGTCAAAGCGCAACGGAAAGCGGCCCATCGAGGAGGATCGCATCCGCATGGCCCTGGCGGACATGTGGGGGATGGTCCAGGAGAACCGGGGGCTGTACATGAGCAACGCCATTCTGGGGGATTGCATATTCGGAAAGGCCCTGGACAATCCGGTGATGAACCTGACCCTCAGCCTGCCCTCGTCCCTGCGGACGAACAAGATAATGCGTAATTTCCTCAACTCTTATTACGGCAAGGCCATGATCAACGCCGTCCTCCGCTTCTACATCAAGGACGAGGACATGACCCAGCTCCTGGAGACGGCCTCCCTGGCCAAGTTCTCCTGCGCGGACAACGCCATGGAGCTCTGTTCCCGGGCCCTCAGCCTCATGGGCCCCGAGGATTCCGAGGAGCGTCGCTGGGTGGAGAAGTGCTACCGGGACGCCAAGCTCACCCAGATCTACGAGGGAACCAACCAGCTCAACCGCCTGGTGGTGAACAACGTCCGCTTCGAGGAGACCCTGCGGGTGGAAGTCCCCCGCCCGTTCAAGAAGGGGGTGATGGCATGATCGGGGTGCCCTGGGCCAAGGAGTCCAAGCAGTACGCGGTGCTGCGCAGCAACGCCTTGAACTTCGCCTCCGCCGAACTGGCACCCGTGGCCGACGACCTGGAGAACACCGTGGACTCGCCGCTGCTCTGGAAGGCGGTGGAAAAGGCCGGGGAGATGGGCATGCTGGCCGCCCTGGTGCCCGAGCAACTGGGGGGAGAGGGAGTGGACCTCTATTCCCTCTGCGTGGCCCTGGAGGAGAGCGCCGTGGAGTGCGCGGGGTTCGCCGCCGCCCTCCTCTTCCACAACGCCGCCCTGGTCCCCCTGGTCTACGTGGACCGCAAGGACCTGGTGGAGGAGTTCACCAAGGGGCGGCCCCTGTGCACCGTGGCCACCGCCGGCGAGGTGAGCCTGGATGACGGGAAGCTCAACGGAAACGCTCCCTTCGTGTTCAACGTGCTTGAGGGCACCGTGGCCCTGCTCTTCCCGGGCTCCGGGGAGGGGAGGAAGGCCGCCTACATGAGGACGGGAGCGGAAGGCGTGGAGACCAGGGTCGACCCCTATCCACTGGGGTGGAGGGTGAGCAACTTCGCCACCCTGGAGATGAGGAGTGCCGAGCCCGTCTTCGTGCTGGACAAATCGGAGAAGGAGGCGGTAACGGCCACGGAGCGGACCCTCTACCTGGGGCTGGCGGCCATCGCCAACGGCATCGTGCGCAAGGCCTTCCAGAAGGCCTATGACTACGCCAGGCAGAGGTACCAGGCGGGGAAGCTGATCATCGAGCACCAGGCCATGCGCCTCATGCTGGCCCGCATGCTCTGCTCCATGGAGGAGGGCCAGGCGATAATCCGGCGCGCCTGCGGCGTGGAGGACCTGGGGCCGGCCATCATCGCCTGGAGGAGGGCAGGGGCCAACGCCTGCCAGGCGGCCATGGACGGGGTGCAAATCCACGGGGGCTACGGGTACATGCGCGACTACGGAATGGAGAGGCTGATGCGCGATGCCAAGTACTGCCAGATGTTCCCCCGCCCCGAGGAGGAGCAGCTTCTGCGCCTCCTGGACATGGTGGAGCAGGGCACCTGAGAGGGCACGTTTTAGTATTTTAGACAGGTAATCAAGCATGGAGGTTTATATAAAGGGCTGTATCCCGGGCAATCGTCTGCAGGGGCGAGGCTGGATGTTGTTGGCGTGACGGCGGGAAAGAGGAGGTGAATGGAGTTGGCACCGGAGAAGTTCAGCTATACTTATCTGCCGGCCCACCCGGAGGTGTGGTCGAACTCCAGGATAGTGGTCGATGACGAGAAGTGTACCGGATGCGGAAACTGCCTGAAGGGCTGCCCATGCAATTGCTTGGAGATAGTGGACGGAAAGGCCAGGCAGATCGAGAGCATGGCGTGCATGTCCTGCTCCGCCTGCGTGGCCCATTGCGAAAAGGACGCCATCCGGATGGAGGGCTTCTACCACGTGGAGAAGGGTTTCTGGAAAACAGTGCTCCTCCACCCCGATGACGGTTATCCCATCATTCCGGAGGTAGAGGGGGTCGAGGGCCTTACCCCCGTGGAAGAGGTCATCTACAAGCGGCGCAGCAACCGTATCTTCTCCAGCAAGCCCGTCCCCGACGAGCTGGTGCGCCGGGTGGTGGAGGCAGGGCGTTTCGCCCCCTCCCATGGCAACTGCCAGCCCTGGAGCTTCATCATCGTCAACGACCGGGAGGAGATGGACAAGATCGCGGACATGATGGACCCCCTTTTCCGGAACCTCACCAACCTCTTTTTCTCCGGGAGGGAAAAGGCTTGGGTAAGGGGCCTGATGTCGGCCCTGTCCATTCTGGCGCCGCGGATGGCGGATCATAGGGCTATGACCGGAGGGAAGGCGATCCTTAAGCCCGAGGACGTATTTCTGGGTGCGCCCTGCCTGATTGTCCTCCTGGGTGACAAGCGAGGAATAAACAACATGTCCCTGGACATAGGCATCTGCGGGCAGAACATGGTGCTGGCAGCCCACTCGCTGGGCTTGGTCACCTGCTGGCTGGGCTTCGTGGCCGTGGCGGCCAAGATGGTCCCCCGCCTGAAGAAATATTTCGACATCAAGTGGCCCTACGTACCGGTCTCGGGCATAGTCCTCGGCTACCCCCGGGTGAACGCCGACTCCATGGTCAAGAGAGACTATCCGCGCATCACCTGGATCAAGGGCGGTAAGAGATGGCAGGAAATGCCCTGAGGGGTCAGGTCTTGATATTTGATACCCCTATGGGTATCAAGTGAGAATGCGGCCGGGGCTCCCTTGGGCAACGGGCATCGTCCGGCGCGGAAAGGGGAGACGGTGAACCGCGCGCAGGCGGGACCTGGGAGAACCTCCGCTTTGTGGAGGTAGCCATGGGCGCTGCGAGGGGCGTATTGACGGGAGGATGGGAGTCCTTCCCGGAGGCGGTTTCTCGGGGAGAAGGGGTTTGGTGAACGGAGGCTTTTCCCCGTTCCAAACCGCGGCTCTCCAGAGGTACAAGGGCCCCGGATAGGGCCTGGCCGGGCTGGATGCTGTTGTGCCTTCTCGCATCCTTCTTCCATGGCCAGGGAAGGCGGGCGTTATACTATGGATAGCGGTGGAAACAAGCGATTGACGGGGCATAAATCGGTAAAAGCGCTTTCGGGCCTGGTCGTGAGGTCATGGTGTGAAAATATGCGGAGGGGGTGGTTATATGGACGTGAACACCAAGTCGGAGTTCATGAAGAAGCTGGAAACCAGGGATCCCCGCCTGTACATGCTGGCTCAGCTCCTCTCTCACCCGGAGGTGGTCAAGGGGGCCCTCAGGGCGGTGGCGCGTTCCCGGCTGAGGGAACACAAGGGATTGCTTTCCAAATTGCTGGAGTTGCGCGCCGAGGAGTTCCCCAACAAGTTGGGCCTCATCTTCGAGAACGGGGGCCAGTACCCGGATGAGAAGCTCACCTACATAAAGCTTTACGCCAATTCTCTGCGGCTTGCCCAGGGCCTACGGCGGGAAGGTTTCGCTCGGGGGGACAAGATAGCCCTGGTCATGCGCAACCATCCCGAGTTCGTCTACGCCATGGCCGCCTGCACCATGCTGGGCACCATCCTGGTGCCCATAGACCCGCGGGCCAAGGGAGAGAAGCTGGCCTACCAACTGGCCGATTCCGACGCCGTGGCTGTGATGACCACCGCCGACCTCCTGCCCGAGGTAGAGGAGGCGGCCAAGGGGATCCCCAATCTGAGGAAGATCTACCTGAACCTCAAGCCGGACGCCGACCCCGCGCTTGCCTCCCGGTACCCCACCGTCAACGAGATGCTGGAGGAACGGCGGGTAGAGCTCCTGGAGGATCGGGTGGATGACCCCGGCGCGCCGGTACAGATCATTTACACCTCGGGGGTCACCGGGAACCCCAAGGGGGTCACCCTTGATTCCCGGCGTAACGCCATGTACTGCCTGCTGGGCTACCTGGTATGGGGATACCGCGAGGACGATGTACTCTACACCGGACTCTCCCTGGCCCACGGGAACGCGCAGGCGGTGACCCTCTTCCCGGCCCTTACCATGGGAATCCCGGCGGTGATCAGCCAGCGCTTCACCAAGAGCCGCATCTGGGACATCTGCCGCCGCTACGGGTGCACCACATTCTCCCTGCTGGGGGGGATGATGTCCGGCATCTACAACGAGCCCCCGCGGCCGGACGACGCCGACAACCCGGTGCGCATGGTCATCTCCGCGGGCACGCCCCGGGCCATCTGGGAGGACTTCGAGCGCCGCTTCGGGGTGCAGATCCTGGAGTGGTACGGGGCCATCGAGGGGGGCTTCGCCTACAAGCCCATCGGCGAGGGGCCCATCGGTTCCTTCGGCAAGCCCATCCCCGGCCTGGTGGAGATGAAGGTGGTGGACGAGGAGGACAACGAGGTGCCGCCCGGGGTCACCGGCGAGCTCATCTGCCGCATGCTCACCCAGACCAAGGTGGATTACTACAAGAAGCCGGAGGCCTCGGCGGAGAAGATGCGCGGCGGGTGGCTGCGCTCGGGGGATATGGTCCACCGCGACGAGGAAGGGTGGTTCTTCTTCGACTACCGCAAGGGCGGGGCCCTGCGGCGGGCCGGGGACTTCATAAAACCGGACCTGGTGGAAAAGGTCATCGGGGAGCATCCCGACGTCTCCGAGGTCTGCGTTTACGGTATCCCCGCCGCCTCGGGAGCCCCGGGGGAGAGCGACCTGGTGGCCGCCGTGGCTCCCTTCCCCGGGCGGACCATCGACCCCGCCTCGGTCTTCAAGAAGGCCGCCGAGGGTCTGGAAAGAAATGCCATTCCCAGTTACCTCCAGGTGGTGGAGGAGATACCCAAGAGCCCCTCGGAGAAGCACCTGGACCGGGTTCTCAAAGACTGGTTCTCGCCGGACGCGGAGAACGTCTACCGGTTCGAGGATTACCAGGCCTGAGGCGGACCCTACCCGGGCGGACCATCGACCCCGCCTCGGTCTTCAAGAAGGCCGCCGAGGGTCTGGAAAGAAATGCCATTCCAAGTTACCTCCAGGTGGTGGAGAGATACATCGGTGCCTCAGGCCTTCAGGCGGGCCTTGGCCCGGGACACCCCTTCCTCGGTGAGGTACATGGAGGCGGCGAAAAGGAGGGCCAGGGAAGGGTAGGTGGAGAGCTCCAGGTATTCGAGGCTCCCGGCGAGCTCTTCCGCGCCGCGCCGGAAATCCTCGCACAGGAGCATGGAGCGGGCCCCGGCCCCGGCGGCGTTTCCCACCTGGTGTATCCTCTCCAGGGGGAAGGGGGGCAACATGGCGATGGATAGGGCATCCAGAGGATCGAGGTAACTGCCGAAAGCCCCGGCCAGGAGGACCTCCTTGACCTCGGAGTAGGATACCCCGGCCTCGGCCAGAAGGACCTCCACGCCGGTGCGAACGGCGCCTTTGGCCTTCTGTATCTCCCGGACGTCCGACTGGGTGACGGCCAAGCCGCTCCCGCCGCCTTCTCCCGGGGGTACCAGCCAAAAGGCCGGCTCCCCGTCCTTATCGCCTACCCCCGGGTGTTCCGGTCGCAGGCGGCCACCGGCCTCCAGGGCTCCCGTTTTCAGGAGGGCGGAGAGGGCGGAGAGGATGCCCGAGCCGCATATTCCGGCCGGCGGCGCGTCCCCTATGACCCTCACCTCGAGCTCGCCCCCGGAACCGACCTCCACCCTCTCCACCGCTCCCTCCCCGGCGCGCATCCCCTGGCTCAAGCCCATGCCCTCGAAGGCGGGACCGGAGGCGCAGGAACAGCAGGTGACCCGGCCTCCCACCTGCAGGGAGACCTCGGTGTTGGTCCCGATATCCAGGAGCAGGCACGGGCCTTCGCGTTCCGCCAGGCGGGTGGCGCAGAGCGCGGCCAGGTGGTCTGAGCCCACGTAACCGGCCACGGGCGGGGGAAGGTAGACGACCGCGGCGGGATGCAGGGAGAGGCCGAGGTCCCGGGCCTTGACCTCCAGGGGAAGGTGGGTGACCGGGAGGTAGGGACTGCGGGCCAGCCCCTCCACCGGCAATTCCAGGAAGAGGTGGTGCATGGCCGTATTGCCCACCACCACCACCTCCAGGATGTCCCGGCAGGAATACCCCGTGCCGGAGAGCATCCCGGACAGGGCGCGGTCTATTTCCCGGCGGACCAGGTCGGCCAGCTGCCTCCCCTTACCTTTGTCCTCCAGGGCGCACTGCATGCGGGTGACGATATCCTCCCCGTATCGTGCCTGCGGGTTTGCGAAGCCGTGGGAGGAGACCGCTTTCCCGGTGGCCAGGTCGTGGACGAAAAGGGCCGCCTTGGTGGTGCCCAGGTCCACCGCCGCCCCCAGGGCCCCGGCGTCGGGGCGGGCCGTTCCCAGAAGTTCCCCCCGGCGCAGGACCACGCCCACCTCCCTCCTCCCGGACCGCAGGGAGGCGGACAGCTCCCTGAGGCCCTCGAGGTCCGTTTTCAAGGCCTTTTTGCCCGCCCCCTCCTCCCCGGGGAGAAGAAGGGCCAGGTCCGAACGAACACGGCTTCCGGGAGAGGGGGTCCACGGTTCGAACCGCCGCATCTTCACCGGAGGGTCGAGGGGTGGAGACTCCCAGGTCCCCTCTATCAGGAGGCGCTGCCCGCGGACAAGGGATGTGGCGGGCAGGTAGACCTTGAGGTCGCCGGCCGGGCGGGCCTGGCAGGCCAGCCTTATTCCCCGGCCCAGCTCTTCCCCGGAAAGCAGGCGCCGTTCCGCATCCGTGGGCGGAGCGGCGTTACCTTCCAAAATATGGAACCTACACTTGCCGCAGGTGCCGCGTCCCCCGCAGGCGCTGGCCACCTCCAGCCCCTCCCGGGCGAGGATGGAGAGGACGGTATCCGCCCCGCTCCCCTCGACGGTGATCCCCAGGGGCAAGAGATGCAGTTTCATTTTCCCTCTCCCGCTCCGCGACCGGGTGACTTCCGGGTCCCGGCACGGACAGATTATAGCAGGAGCGCGGAAACGGTGTCCGCCCGCGGGACGCTTTTGGGCGTCCACGAAGGCGGGCCGCCTGGCGTTCGAGGCTTACGTTTTGCCGTCCCGTGCGGGCCGGGACTCGTTCCGCCACCGGCGGAGGGGTTTCCTCTTGCGTTAAAGCCCTTCCCCGGAGTCTCGTTCGGCTCTAACCGGCTTCCGGGGATGTCGCTCGACGTCCCTCAGTATGAGCAGGAAGGCCGCTCCTCCCACCAGGATGCCCAGGTAAAAATCGACGAATCTCCAGATGAGGGTGAGAAGGCCCGCCAGCCCGACATCCGGGAGGACGCGGCTGTAGACGTAGAGGAAGCCCACCTCGCCCAGCCCGCTGCCCCCGGGGATGGGTATGAAGGGCATGAGGATCTGCACCACCAGCTGGGCGACTATGGATTTCCAGAAATAGGAACCATACCCCAACCCCACCAGGGCGAGGGGCACGGCCAGAAAGCCGGTGAGCCAGAAAAGCAGGGTAAGCGCGGTCACCGCCGCCAGCTTGGCCCTTCCCAGGAATACCATGCGCCGCAGGGAGGAGGAGAAGGAGCGCACCTCCTGTCCCAGTCGCGCCAGGAAGCGCCGGTAGCCTTCCCGTTTGCGGAGGAAGGGCGGCGATAGGCGCAGGAGCACCCGGTCCAGGGCGGCCTGGGGACGGAGGAGGGAAAACAGGACCAGGGCCAGGAAGAGAAGGCCCACGGCCAGGGCGGAGAAAAGGAAACCCTTCAGGGTGAAGGAAAGGCGGAAACTCTCCTGGGCCAGCCAGATGGACAGGGGAAAGCTGAGCATGAGGAGGATCGAGGACACGCAGGCGCCGAAGGAGACCACGGCGGCCGCCTCTCCCGCCCCCAGGCCGTAGTAGTAGAGGAAGACGGCCTCCCCGGTCACCCCGCCTGCCCTCCAGGGGGTGACCATGCCCGTGAAGTAGCCGCCGAATACCGTTTTCACCAGGTGTGAGAAGGAGATGTCCCCGCCCACGGCACGCACCAGGAGGCGCATGCGCAGGGCGGACCATAGCCAGCGACCCAGGGAGAGGGTTACCGCCAGCGCCAGGTAGAAGGGCGAGAGGCGGGATAGGGCGGAGGGTATCTCCTTTCCCATGGTGGCCAGGGAGATGACCACCAGGGTGACCGTGGAAAGGGATACCGCCGCCAAAAGGCCACGCCGTATCCGTGACCGGTCGACGGAAAGGCCCTTTTCTTCCCGGTGTCCGCCGTCCATGAAATTCGACCTTTCATCCACGGCGCACCTTTACATGGCAGAACTTTCCAACCGTGCCTCGGGAGAAGCGAGGCGCGCGGCACTCCCTTTCCCGCTTCCCTTGATCGTGCGGCGGGAGAGGGGGCCTAAAAAGCCCATCCCTTCCTCCGCCGCCCAAAGTATAAGCCAAAGGGGGCACGAAGCGGGCGCAGCCGGGAAAAGCCAAAGCGAGGCGCGCGGCACTCCCTTTCCCGCTTCCCTTGATCGTGCGGCGGGAGAGGGTTTTCTGGACCTGAAGGGTTGAAGGTGGAGGGTATTCCGGGAACACCTTTAGGCCGAAACTTTATGCTCGGGATCAGCCTCAATCGTGCTCGGAGGTGGAATAATGGGATTAGGGCCGGTGGATTCCAGCCCGGCGAAGGCGGTATTCGAGGAGTGCGGGAAGAAATGGATGAAGTAACCAGTCCCCGGGAGTTGGAGGAGAGAGGCGAGGGCGCAAGCGGCGGGCCCGGCGGACGGGTGGTGGTCCGGGTCGGCGGCATGACCTGTGCCTCCTGCGCTTCCAGGGTGGAGAAGGCCCTGCGGGAGATGCCCGGCGTTACGGAGGCCGCGGTCAACCCGGCCACGGAAAAGGCCACCGTTTCCTACCGGCCTGGCCGGGTGGGGCTGGAGGAGATCGTTCAGGTCATCAACGACCTGGGTTACCGGGCCCGGCTGGAGAGGGCGGTCTTTGGCGTGGAGGGGATGACCTGCGCCTCCTGCGTAGCCCGGGTGGAGAAGGCCCTTACCGGCGTGGAGGGGGTGGCGAGCGCGGAGGTCAACCTGGCCACGGAGCGGGCCACCGTCCTTTTCGATCCCCAGAGCGCGAACTTCGACAAGATGGCCCGCGCCGTGGAGGCCGCCGGTTACCGCCTCCTTCCCCCCGCGGAGGGGGAGGAAGCCTTGGACCGGGAGCGGCGGATGAGGGCGAGGGAAACCCGGCTCCTGCGCGTGAAACTGGCGTACAGCGCCGCTTCGGCCGCCGTTATCCTGATACTCTCCATGTTGGGCATGCACCTTCCCGGCCTCTCCTCGCTGTCGGAGAGGACCCGTTTCCTCGTCCTCTTCGCCCTGGCCACGCCGGTGCAGTTCTGGCCTGGACTGACCTTCTACCGCTCCGCCCTCAAGGCCGCGCGACACGGCACGGCGGATATGAACACCCTCATCGCCGTGGGCACCACCGCCGCTTACCTGTACAGCGTGACGGCCACCTTCTTCCCCTCCTTCATCAGCGGCACCGGCCTGGAGCTGGCCGTGTACTACGACGCCTCGGCCACCATCATCGCCCTCATCCTCCTGGGCCGTTTCCTGGAGGCCAGGGCCCGGGGACGCACCTCGGAGGCCATCCGCAGGCTCATGGGCCTGCAGGCCCGGACCGCACGGGTGGTGAGGGAGGGCACGGAGTACGAGGTGCCCGTGGAGGAGGTGAGGGTGGGGGACCTGGTGGCGGTGCGTCCCGGGGAGAAGGTACCCGTGGACGGGGTGGTGGAGGAAGGGTGGAGCAGCGTGGACGAGTCCATGCTCACCGGGGAGCCCCTGCCGGTGGAGAAGGGTCCCGGGGACGAGGTCACCGGGGCCACCTTGAACACCACCGGGTACTTCCGATTTCGGGTCACCCGTGTGGGGAGCGACACCGTCCTGGCCCAGATCGTACGCCTGGTGGAGGAGGCCCAGGGGAGCAAAGCCCCCATCCAGCGCCTGGCCGACCGGGTGGCCTCGGTCTTCGTCCCCGCCGTCATCGGCGTGGCCGTGGTCACCTTCCTGGCCTGGTTGTTTGCCGGTCCGGAGCCCTCCTTCAACTTCGCCCTCCTCAACTTCGTGGCTGTTTTGGTGATCGCCTGTCCCTGCGCCCTGGGCCTGGCCACTCCCACGGCCATCATGGTGGGTACGGGGAAGGGCGCGGAGATGGGTATCCTCATCAAGGGGGGCGAGATCCTGGAGAGAGCGGGACGCCTGGACATGGTGGTCTTCGACAAGACGGGAACCCTCACCTGGGGGCGGCCCGAGGTCACGGAAATCCTCTCCGTGGAGGGCAGGAGCGAGGAGGAAGTCCTGCTGGCCGCCGCCGCCGTGGAGAGCGGCAGCGAGCATCCCCTGGCCCAGACCATAGTCAAGGAGGCCGAGAGGAGGGGATTGGCCCACGGGGGAGCGGAGGATTTCCGTGCCCACCCGGGCATGGGAGTGGAGGCGCGCTGGGAGGGAAAGGTGATACGGCTGGGAAACGCGGAGTTCATGGCCCGCAGCGGGGTGGACATCGGCCCCCTTCGGGAGACGGCGGAAAGCCTTTCCGGGGAGGGAAAGACGGTGGTCTTTTTGTCCGCGGAAGGCGAGCTCCTGGGTCTTATAGCCGTGGCCGACGAGTTGAAGCCCATGGCCGCCGAAGCGGTGGCCGAGCTGAGGGAAATGGGTATCGAGGTGGCCATGCTCAGCGGGGACCGGCACTCCACGGCGAAGGCCGTGGCCCGCCTGGCGGGCATCGAACGGGTGTTGGCGGAAGTGTTGCCCGCGGAGAAGGCGGCGGTGATAGCCCGCCTGCAGGAGGAGGGACACGTGGTGGCCATGGTGGGGGACGGGATAAACGACGCCCCAGCCCTGGCCAGGGCGGATCTGGGAATAGCCATGGGGACGGGTACCGACGTGGCCCTGGAGACCTCGGACATCACCTTGATCTCCGGGGACCTGCGCAAGGTGGCCACGGCGGTGCGCCTCTCCCGGGCCACCCTGCGCACCATCCGGCAGAACCTCTTCTGGGCTTTCTTCTATAACGTGGTGGGCATACCGCTGGCCGCGGGAGTGCTCTACCCGGTATGGGGAATCCTGCTCAACCCCATATTCGCCGCGGGGGCCATGGCCTTCAGCTCCGTGTCCGTGGTGGGAAATTCCCTGCGCCTGCGGGGATTTCGTGACCGCGCCACCATGGACGGCGGGCACGTGGACCGTCGCCCTCCAACGGGAAAGGGAAGTGAGGTGCAGGTTATGTGGGGCAAGGTAGTCGACCCGGTCTGCGGCATGAAGATACGCAAGAAGGACGCCGCGGCCACCTCGGAGTACCAGGGGAAGACGGTCTATTTCTGCCATCCTAAGTGCAAGGAGGAATTCGACCGCCATCCGGAAAAGTACGCCGGCCGCCCTGGTGGATAGGCGTAGGGACTTTACGGGCCTCGAGGAGGCCGCGTCGCGGAGACGAAAGGTGCGGCGGAGGGAGATCGGCCGGGGATCGCGGGAGGAAGGCGCAAGGGGAGGCCCATTCGCGACTCGGCTTTCCTGGGGCGATAGGGGAGGGCTGATCTATACCCGGGCCGTGATGATGTGCTGTCATCCCGTATCGTGATAAGGTGGTGAGAGGATGAGAGATCGGGCGGGTGACCTGGAGGGATACGCTCTGGCCCACTGGAGGAACCTGGCGGGGCCCGAGCCGCGCCGTACCCGCCGTGAGGCGGGGGTGGTGACCGAGGTCCGCGGGGAGCTGGTGAAGGTGACCTTTCCCCGCGGGCGATTCTGCGAGGGATGCGGATCCTGCTGCGTGGTGGCCGACGAGGATACCATGGTGGTGGAGGCCCGCAATGCGGCGGGGGCGGAAAGGGGGGACCGGGTAGAGGTGGAAATTCCCCTGCGGGTGGCCTTGAAAGCCGCCTATATCCTGTACGGCGTTCCCTTGCTGGCCTTTCTCCTGGGCCTTGGCGTGGGCGGGGCTTTGGGATCCTTTCTCCTTGGCGGTTCCTGGGGCGTGCCCCTGGGATTGGCGTCGGGTTTCGGCTTCCTGGCCCTTTCCTACTTCCTGCTGGCCAGGATGTACTCCCCGGGCTCCCGGGCCGGCGAGGCCTACCTTCCCACCGTCACCCGGATCCTGGAAAAGGCCGCGGAGACCCGCTTCCCCCCCGGGCCGCGAGGATGACCCTCCCCGGGCTCCCGGGCCGGCGAGGCCTACCTTCCCACCGTCACCCGGATCACGGTGGTTTCAACGGAGGGGTGGACTCGGCGAGAAGATCCGCCGTTCTGGTATACTTCCCTTGACGGGGGTAGAGGTGATGAGGAATTCCGACAGCCGGGGAGAAAACCGCGCGCTTCCCCCTCTGAGGGGACCATATTCACCGTTCCTGGTCTGGGAAAAAATGGTATTCGTCTCCGGCCTCCTGGCGGTTAAAAGCGACGGGCACGAGGTCAAGGGGGATATCCGCGAGGAGGCCATGGTGGTCTTGCGCAATTTGGAGGCGGCCCTCCGGGAAGCGGGCAGCGGCCTGGACAGGTTGCTCATGGTATACGTGTACCTGAAGGACATCGGCGAGCTCCCGGCTTTCAACGAGGTCTACGAGGAGATGATCCCCCGGCCCTTCCCGGCGCGCAGCGTGGCCGGGGTGGACCTCCCCGGGGGATTCCGGGTGGAGCTCTCCGCCATAGCCCACCTGTGACAGGGATGCGGGATGCCCGTAAGGGGTCAGGATAACGCCGCACCGGGTATGCGGGAGGGGTCTTTGATCCCTGTTCACGACCCGGGTTCCGGCGATTAAGGGGCGGAGGGAGATTGCCCTGGATCGACACCGTTCGCTCCCGGTGAGGCGGGAGGGAAGGCACGGGGGACGGCGGTGACCGGGAGAGGCGCTTCAGGGCGGAGCTTAGACCTCGAAAGGCGGATGGCGGGCGGAAAGGAGGCTTTATGACCAGGGTAGTGGTGGCCCCGGTAGTGGAGGGGGATATCGAGGGGGCCCTGGAGGAGATATTCCGTCCTTTCGGGGGCGCGGAGGCCGTTCTGGGCGGGAGACGCGAGGCCTTCATCAAGGTCAACGCCGTGGACTTCAAGCCTTACTGCCACACGGATCCCCGGGCGGTGAAGGCCATGGCCGGTATTCTCTACCGCGCGGGCGCCTCCAGGGTATACGTGATGGACAATTGCACGCAGGGCAACTTCACCCGCCTGGTTTTCCGGGTCAGCGGCCTGGAGAGGGCGGCACGGGAAGCGGGGGCCATACCCCTCTACTTGGACGAGGGCCGGCAGGTGGAGGTGACCCTTCCCACCCTGGGATACAAGGTCCACGTCTCCCGGTGGGTCAAGGAGAGGCTTATGGAGGGGAGGGACGAGAACCTCTACCTCTCCCTTCCCAAGCTGAAGACCCACTCCATGGCCACGGTCACCCTGGGAGTCAAGAACCAGTTCGGGTTGATCATGCAGGCCGACCGGATCCGGGATCACAACTGGAACCTGCACCGCAAGTTCGCCGACATCTTCATGCTCGTCAGGCCGCACTTCACGGTCATCGAGGGCCTGCACGCCATGAACCACGGACATTACTCCCCCGAGGGGCTGGCCGAGGAATGCGTGGAGGAACTGGGGGTGTTCATCGGCGGAGAGGATACACTGGCCGTGGACGCCGTGGGGGCTGACCTGCTGGGCATCGACCCCCGCGAGGTGGAACACCTCAAGCTGGCCGCGGAGGAGGGGCAGGGGTGCATCGACCTGGAAAGCATAGAAGTGATCGGGGACCGGGAGCCCTTCCGGCGCCGGTACACCCCGGAGCTCCTTCCCGTCTTTCCCCCGGACGTGCGTATCCTGGAGGGATCGGAGAGATGCTGCCGGGAGGGCTGCAACCTGAACACGCGCATGTTGTTGCAGATGCTCCACGTGGACTTCCGGGGCCGGGGGGGCTTCACCATCTGCATGGGCAAGGGGTGGGAGGAAAAAGAACTGGAAGCCGTGGAGGGCCCGGTGCTGGTGGTGGGAGATTGCGCCGCCGAGGAGGCCTACCCCGTGCTTCTGCGCAGGCTCGGGAAAGGAAGGGTGCGCCTTTCACCGGGATGCAACGATTTGAGGTCGGTGCTGGCCAACCTCGCTCCCCTCATGGGGATACACCCTGTCCGCATGGTGCCGCTCCCGGTATGGGAATCCACATGGCTCCTGGCCAAGGCCGTGCTCCACCGCAGCACGGCCCGCGTCCCGCCCCTGTGGGCCAGGTAGAAAACCGACCCCTGAGGGTGTCGGCAAGCGGAGTCCGGTCACGGGGTGAGCGGCGAAAACCGGGTGAAGGCGGAGAGCCCGCATGGTATTAATTGGTAAATATCCTTTGGACGCCGTGGGGTGGGGTCATGAATCCCGCTCGCGGTGGGCGGAGGACTCCGGGAGCCTTGTCCGGAGGTCACCGGCGGGGAGGGATTGGAGGGAGAGGTCAAAACCGGGAGCGGGGGCGGCGGCGTTCAGTTCCGTGCGCTCCTCGCCGAGCGGTTTGCCTTGGAGCCTTTGAGCATGCGAGCGGAGGGAGCCGGTTTGAGGCCCAAGGTCGTCACCCGTAGGGAATGCGACATGCCGCGGCGTTCGGAGACCGTGGAGGACATCGACCCGCGACGCCGCGGCAGGTATCCCGTCATCTTCGTACCCGGATTCCTGCGCCTGTACGTCTTCTCCGCGGCCCTGCGGCGTCGCCTGCGTAACCTGGATTTCGCGGTATACACTTTACGCATGCCCAATTTCAATTCCGGGGACATACGCTGGAGCGCCAGGATGCTCCTGGATAAAGTGGACGAGATCCGCGTTCTTTCCGGCGCGGAGAAGGTGGCCCTGATCGGGCAGGGCCTGGGTGGCCTGGCGGCCAGGTTCATGGTGGAAGGGTTGGGTGGGGCCGAATTCCTGTACCGCCTGGTCATGTTGGGTACCCCCAACCGGGGCTCCCTGACCTTCTACCTCTTTTTCCCCTTCAAGGCCGCCCGGCAGATGCTCCCCCGCAGCACCTTCCTGGGGAACCTCGCCGAGGCCTACCTGGAGACATGGGGAGAGGAAGGCCCTCCCTACTGGTCCATATGCACTCCCCTGGACGCGGCGGTGGTGCCCTGGACGGGCTGCCTCCTGGAGGGGGCGGAGAACCTCCGCCTGGGGTGGCCCTGCACCCATATGGGGATGGTGCGCTCCCGGGCGGTGGCCGCGCTGCTCTCCAGACTCCTGGAGGGGGAGGCTGACCGGGAAGAGCGCCGACGCGCGGAGGAGGACCAGGTCGCATTGCGGGACCTTAACCGGGTCCTGGACGAGGATCCCCTCAACGACGCCGCGCTGTTGCGCCGCGCCAAGACGCTCATGAAGTGGGGGTATTACACCGCCGCCCTGCGGGATCTCAAGCGGCTGGTCAAGTTGAGGCCCGACCTTTCGGAAACCTATATCCTCGCCGGAAGGGCCTACAGGAACAAGATCCAGTACGACGACAACCCCCTGTACAGCCAGGCCATAAGGAATTACTCCCGGGCCATAAGCCTGGAGCCGGGCTCGGCGGAGGCCTATTTCGAGAGGGGGATATGTTACGCCTTACTCAATGCCTGGACCGAGGCGGTGGACGACTGGGACCGTGCCCTCATCCTCAACCGCGATTATTACCCCGCCTACCTGGCGCGAGGACTGGCCCGGAAGAAGAAGGGGGACGTGAGCGGTGCGGAAGAAGATTTCCGGGAGGTACTGCGCATAAACCCCGGTGACCGGGACGCTTCCCGCTTTCTATCCGAACTTTCGGGCTGAGGGATTCAAGGTCTCCCTATCCTCCTTCCCGTGGGAATCCGCGCTCAAGGTTTGACCTTGTGACCGTCGAATAAGCATTACGAGAAACGGGAAAGGAGGCGTTGCCGTCCTCATGGAGGGATATTCATCCGGGGAATACCGCATCCTGTGCCGGACCAGACCCACGCCGCGCGCGCTCAAAGCTTGTCCCGTTCTTCTCCTGGCGGCCGTTCTCCTTCTCTCCCTCGTCCTCCCGCCGGGAACGAGAACGGCGAGGGCGGGGAGCCTCAGCGGGTGGAAATTCTGCATCGACCCCGGCCACGGGGGCAGCGATCCGGGAGCCGTGGGCCCCACCGGGCTCCAGGAGAAGGAGGTCAACCTCAAGGTGGCCCTCAAGCTACGGGACCTCCTGGCGGCCGAAGGGGCGGAGGTGCTCATGACCCGGGAGAGCGACGTATCGGTGAGCATCACCCAGCGCTGGCAGATGGCCAATTCCTGGGGGGCGGACCGCTTTATCAGCGTACACCACAATTCAGTGAGTGACAGTGACGTTAACTACACGATCACCCTGGTCTCCAAACAGGCCAGCCAGGAGTCGCTGGCCCTGGCCAACGCGGTGCAGGCCGAACTGGTGGCGGAACTGGGTCTCCCCAACAACGGGGTGTGGTTGGTGGATTACTGCGGGGTGCTCAACAACACCACCATGCCCGCCATCCTCACCGAGGCCTCTTTCATCTCCAATCCTCGGGAGGAGCAGCTCCTGAGGGACGACGCCTACCTGGCCCGCGAGGCCCAGGCCATATTCCGCGGCATACGGATGCCCTCCCGGGTGAGCTTTATCATGCCCCCCGAGAACCGCCCCAGCAGCGGAAGGGTGGCGGTTTCCCTCCAGCTGGTGGGCTTGGACAGCCTGCAGCGGGTGGACTTGCGTCTGGACGGCCAGTTGGTGGGAAGCCGCAACGCGCCTCCCTTCGACTTCACCGTGGATACCTCCGCCCTTGATGACGGCACCTACCGCTTGGCCGCGGACGCCTTCTACCTCAACGGTGGGTCGGCCGCCGTCTCCCGCGACCTGGTGGTGGCCAATTATGCCAAAAAATGGTATTTCGCCGAGGGGACCACCATGGATGGTTTCCAGGAGTGGCTTACCGTCCTCAACCCCAACCGGGAGGCGGTGGACTTCACCGTCTCCTACCACCTCGCAGACGGCGACACCGTGGCGCGCTCCTACCGGGCGGAGGCGGATGCCCGTGTCACCATCCAAGTGGCGGAGGAGGTGGGCCGGGGCCGGGATCTGGGGATAAGCGTGGACTCGCCCCTGCCCCTGGTGGTGGAACGTCCCATGTACTTCCTCTACGACGGAAAATGGGCCGGAGGCCACGTCTCTTCGGGGATCAGCAATCCGGCCAAGGAATGGTACTTCGCCGAGGGCTATACGGGACCCGGCTTCCAGGAGTACCTGTGCCTCCTGAACCCCGGGGCGGAGGATGCCCGGGTGGACGTGGAATACTATTGCCAGGGAGGCTTGTTGGCCGAGGAGAGCCTGGTGGTGCCGGCCGGCAAGCGCCGCACCCTGGACGTGAACCGAAGCGCGGGCTACGGCAACGAGATATCGGTAAAGGTGAGTTCCGACCGGGAAATAGTGGCCGAACGTCCCATGTACTTCCTCTACGCCGGAAAATGGGCCGGAGGCCACGTCTCCCCGGGGACCAGCCGACCCACGCAGACCTGGTACTTCGCCGAGGGCTATACGGGACCCGGCTTCCAGGAGTACCTGTGCCTGTATAACCCCAACGGGTACGTGAACCGCGCCACCATAACCTATCAGACCTCGGGAGGGATGAGCATCACCGATGAGGAATACCTGCCGCCGTTTTCCCGCCGGACGGTGGATGTGAACCGCCGGGCGGGAAGCGGCCTGGAGCTATCCGTCATGGTGCAGGGCGACGGACCCCTGGTGGCCGAGAGGGCCATCTATCACGAGTACTCCCGTTGGTGCCGGGGAGGGGACGTGGCGGTGGGGGTAAAGTGGCCCTCGCGGCACTGGTACTTCGCCGAGGGATACACGGGATCGGGCTTCGAGAACTGGCTGTGCATACAGAACCCGTCCGAACAGGACCTCCAGGGGGAGGTGTGGATCTCCACCGAGAGCGGCGAGCTCCTTAAGGAGAAGGTCACCCTTCCCAAACGTGCCCGCACCACGCTGAACCTGAACTCCATGGTACCCTACCAGGAGGGTATATCCGTTTCCCTGCACGCCGATGGGGAGGTGGTGGCGGAGAGGCCCGTGTACTTCCGGTACTACAACGGCTGGGTGGGAGGGCACGTCTCCTGCGGCTACGCGCCGGGGATGAGGAAATGACATGGAATGACGCGGCCGCAGGAGATTCGTGCGCCCGGGAGGAGAGAACAAGGGCAAGCTGGAGGGAGAAAGGGAAGGTGGAATGAAGCGCATCGGGGGAGGATGGGAAACGCCCGAAGGAGGTAAGGGGCGACAGGGGCGGGGAAAAAAGGTATGTCAGAACAAATGGTAGAATACTTACTCCGGAGGGAGATAAGACAGGGTTGGACGGAATAGGCGAGGAGGTCATGATGAAGGGAGCGGTGAGCAAGATACTTATCGTACTGGGGATCGTTCTCATCCTGGCGGCCATCCTCTGGTGGGCCATCGCCGTGAACGCCCTGGTGAAACTGCCCGACGACGTGGATATAGAGAACAAGTACGAGGGAGAGATGACCTGGTACGTCGACCCTCTGACCCACCAGCCGCTGGCCGAGGGAGAGGAGCAGAAGATGCCCCTCGTGGTGACCCAGAAGATCACCTCCCTCACCGAGGAGTTCGATTCCTCGGTGGGGCCCCTCCGGGAGTCCATAGAGCTTAACGTGGGAGGCATGGCCCAGCCGGCTCAGGAATTCGTCTATGTGCTGGACCGCAGGACCATGGAGAACGTGAAGGACGACCGGGCTTATGCCTGGACTCCCGAGAACGTGGTCAACCGCGAGGGCACCTATTACCCGCTCTTCCCCTTCGACACCTCCAAGGACGAGACTTACTCGGTGTGGAAGAACGAGATAGGCGAGGGGGTGGAGACGGAGTTCGTCAGCGAGGAGGACAAGGAGGGGGTAACCGTCTACAACTTCAAGCTGGCTTTCCAGGACAAGGAGGTGGTCGAGGCCTACGTCAAGGGCATGGGCCTTCCCACCACCACCACCTTCGAGGAGATCAAGCCCTCGCTCAAGGCGGCGGGAGTGGATGTGGACGCCTTCCTGGCTCTGGCCGTGCAGGCCATGCAACCCCAGGACCTGCAGGAACTACAAAAGGCTCTGCAAAACCCCATTTCCCTCAAGTACTACTGGACCATGGAGCAGGAGCTCTCCGTGGAGCCCAAGACGGGCGTGCCGGTTGACGTGTACAAGGACGTGGAGACCCTGACCATGAAGGTGGACGCCGAGGCACTGGCCGGGCTGCAGCCCATCCTGGGCAAGTATGTTTCCGACCCCCGGCTGGGGCCGGCCATAACCCAGCTGGCCGCCCTGCAGGAAAAGCTGGGGGAGGCGCGTAAGATATTCTCCTACGAGTTCGCCTCCACGCAGGACACGGTGAAGGCCGGCATAGAGGACGCCAAGGACGGGGCGGGAAAGATAAACCTGGTAAAGGTGTACATCCCTTGGGCCCTGCTCATCGTGGGCGCCCTGATCCTCATCGTCGGCCTGCTCATGGGCGGAGGGCCGGCTCCGGAACAGGCGGCGGAGGAATAGGCACGCGGGTAACCGACAGCCCGACCGGGAGATTCGGACGCGGGAGGCCCAAGCCTCCCGCGTTCTATTTCCACCCCGAACCGGGTGGGGATGGCCGCGGGATCCCGGCCGGTCCCGAGGCTTAGGAGGCAGGGAGACCACCCCACTCATCCCGGATGAGGCTCGTGAGTAGGGGAAGGCGGGGGCGATCCCTATCCCCCTGAACAGATAAGGCGCCGGCGACCTAAGCGTAGAGCCCGGGCCGGCGGGTTTAAACCGGAAGCCGGGGGCGATTGCCGGAAATAGGGCGCCGGGCGTCCTGGGCGGAGAGTCCAAGGGACGTGGAGGTGAGGATGGGGGAGGGTCGTTGTGCCCCGGGTGGGAGCATAGGATAATGTTGATGGAACATGTTTCGTCTTTCTTCCGGTTTGCCGGGTAACGGGAACCGGGAGGCATGCCGGGTAAGGAGCCGGATTGGAGGAGCAGGACTCGGAGCGTCGCTGTCCGCTGTGCAACGCCCTCCTGGAGGAGATGCCCGAGGAGGGTTGTTTCCGCTGTCGCAAGTGCCTATCCCTCTCCCGCTTCCGGGGAGAGGAGCTCCTGGCCATGGACATCCCGGGATATTATCCGCGCCTGGAGGAGCTTCGCCGCCGCAACCTGGAGATCGTGACCCTTATCGAGGCCGAGGGGATGAAGGGGGAGTGGCGGGATATGCGCAGTATAAGGAGCCTCCACGAGGAAAGGCAGAGGGTGCTCTCCGAGTACAGCTTCCTGAGCTATTTTCAGCAATTCGTGGACCGCTGGTAGGCGGCGTCGGACGGCCGGCGCGGAGGAGGCTTTTTTCGGTACGGCCCGCATGCGGCCGGTCTCGCAAGGTCTCGCAAGGGATGAGGCCGCGGACCATGACCCGCCCCAGGGCCGGAGAAGGAACCCGGGCATGGGGAAGACCGTCATAAACCCGGTCAAACCAAAGGCAAGGAGGTGAAAAGGTTGACCAGGGAGAGGATGAGCAACTGGGAAAAATTTCTCTCCTTCCTCAGGCCCAGGAGCGGAGTGGCCCGCTGGGCGCTGCTCGTCCTTTTGGTGATCGGCCTTTTTCTCCTGGCCGCCTCGACGGTGAGCGTCCTGGCCGACTCACGCCACAAAGGGGAGATGTTCCCCAATACCGTGGTGCTGGGGGTGGACGTGACCGGCATGACCCGGGAGGAGGCGTCGGCGAGGATCCGCGACGAGGCCGTGTCTCCCCTCATGACCCCACTGACCTTGAGTTTCCGGGGGCGGAAATGGGTGATCGACCCCCAGGAGCTCAACCTGCACGTGGACGTCGAAGCCCTGGTGGACATGGCCTACCGCGCGGGGTGGGAGAGATCGATCTTCGAGAGAGCGCTGCGCCGGGCATTCAACCGCCCTTTGGACATAAACATAGGGCTGGAATACTCGCTGGACCGGGATCTTTTGTCCGGGAAGCTGAATGCCATAGCCGCGGAGATATACTGCGAGGTGGCCAACGCTTCCCTGGATTTCGACTTCCAGACCGGAAAACTCACCTTCCACCCCTCCCGGGACGGCCTACGCATGGACGTGGAGGCCACCCTGCAGAGGGTGGAAGACGCCCTGCTCTCGCGGGAGCGGGTGGTGGAGCCGGTGGTGGCGGTGACCCCGCCTTCCTTAAAGAGCGAGGACGTGCAGACCGTCCTGGTGGTGGACATAATGGGCAATACCCTGAAGTGGTATAACAAGGACACCCTCATCAAGACCTATTACGTGGCCACGGGCCAACCCAAGTATCCCACCCCGCTGGGGAAGTTCTACATCATCCGCAAGGAAGCCAACCCGGTGTGGATAAACCCCAACGTGGAATGGTCCAAGAACATGCCTCCCCGCATCGAACCGGGACCCGACAACCCGCTGGGGGCCAGGGCCCTGGTGACCAGCGCTGCCGGGGGCACGGTTCTCATACACGGGACCAACAACCTGGTGCCCGGGCTATATTCCCACGGGTGCATCCGCATGGCCAACTGGGCCATAATCGAGCTCTTCGACCACGTGAGCGTGGGAACGCCGCTTTTCATCTGGACCTCCAGGCCGGTGCCGCAGCCGCCGCCGGAGGAAGGTCCGCCTCAAGGCCCGGAGAATCCGGGGCTGGGAAACACCGGGACTCCGGAAACCGGGGACTCCACGCCATGAGGAATTGCGGGTTGGGGCCACGGGTCAGACTGGGGCGGGAAGGGAGCTGGCGGATATGCGCGTGGCGGTGGTGGGGGCCGGGGCCATGGGCAGCCTTGTGGCCCATATCCTGGCCGGCGCGGAGGTGGAGGTGGCCCTCTACGAGATCCGCGCGGAACGCCGGGCTACGCTGGCCTCCGATGGCCTCAGGCTGCGGGGAGTCCTGGAAGGGGAGAGCAAGCCACAGGTGCGCAGCCCCTCGGAGGGCGGTGAGCCCTTCGACGTCCTCATCCTGGCGGTCAAGGCCCATGCCGGTGGCGATGCCCTGCGGCCCCTCAGTCCCTTCGTGCACCGGGACACTTTCTATCTCTCCCTTCAGGAGGGGAACGCGGGAGAGGGACTTGCGGAGCTGGTCGGGGAGGAGAGGGCCTGGACCGCGCTGGCCTGGGTCTCTGCCGCCGAGGCCGGGGGCGGGGCGGTGGAGGTGGAAGGCTGTCGTTCCCTGGTAATAGGACCCGCCGTGCCCCGGGAGGCGGTCGCCGTGCCCCCGGGCCTGGAGGCCCTCGTCGGGGCCCTGCGGGGAGGGTTCCCCGGTCACGTGGAGCTGGCAAAGGACACGTGCAGGGCCGTCTTCTCACGCCTGCTCTCCGCGGCTCCCGTAAGCGCCTTTTGTGCCCTTTGCGCCGAGAACCCGGGGAGCTTGAGGGGACGGGAGGAGGTGGACGGGTGGGTCCGGGAGGCATCCGGTGAGTGCTCGTTGGTGGCCGCCTCCGCGGGCCTGGAGGTGGAGGTTCCCGCGGATCCCTGGGAGGATGCGGTCTGGAACCGGTTGCCGCCTCCCATGTTGCGCGACGCGGTGGCCGGCCGGATCACGGAAAGGGATTACCTGACCGGTTTCCTGCTGCGCGAAGCAGGACGCCTCCGACTGAGAACCCCCTTGCTCAGCGCCCTGCACTCCCTCCTGGGGGAGGTGGAAAGCGGGGCACGGGTTCCCGGCGAGGTCCTACTCCGCGAACTGCGCCGGCGCGTGTCCGAGGAACGCGGGATGTCCCTCATGTGAAGGGCGGGAACGGCGGCCGGTCAGCGGCGCAGCAGCCTTTCCCTCAGTTCCTTTCTGGAAGGTTTTCCCAGTATTGTCCTGGGCAGGTCCTGGAGGAAAGTTACGCGGTGGGGCACCTTGTAGTAGACGAGGTGGTTTCTGGTGAATTCCACGAGTTCCGATTCGGTGACCGCCCTGTCCGGTTGGAGGACCACGAAGGCGTGCACCACCTCCCCGCGCACGGGGTCCGGCTCGCCGACCACCGCAGCCTCCCGCACGGCGGGATGTCGTTCCAGGACCTGCTCCACCTCGGAGGGGTAGAGGTTGAACCCCCCGGTGATGATGAGGTCCTTCTTGCGCTCCACGATGTACAGGTAACCGTCCTCGTCCAGGTAGCCGATGTCCCCGGTGTGCAGCCAGCCCCCGCGCAGGGCCCTCTCCGATTCCGCGGGCTCCTTGAAATACCCCTTCATCACGTTGGGGCCCCGCACGCAGATCTCCCCCGGGCTCCCGGGAGGCAGCTCCCTCTCGAAGTCGTCCCGGATGCTCACCTCCACTCCCTGGATGGGGGGGCCCACGGATCCCGGTTTCAAGGGTATGTCCGGCCGCTGGCAGGAAACCACGGGTGAAGCCTCGGTGAGCCCGTACCCCTCGTAGATGTAGACCCCGAACTTCTCCTTGAAGGCCAAGAGGATATCCTCGGGGAGGGGGGCCGCCCCGCTCTGCAGGCGTTTCCAGCTGCGCACGTTGTAACGGGGAGCGCGCGGGTGGTTGAGGAGCTGAATGAACATGGCCGGCACGCCGGTCATGGTCCGGATGTGGTACCTCTCCGTGTGCCGGAAGACCTCCTCGGCGTCGAACCAGCGCATGAGCACGCAGGAAAGACCCCTGATGCCCGGAAGCAGGGAGACGGTGAGCCCGTAGGAATGGGCCAGGGGGAGGGCGGAAAGGGAGACCTCGTCCGGGGTGACCTTGTTCGTCTCCACCACCGAGTAGGCGTTGCTCCCCAGGTTGCGATGGGTGAGCATGACCCCCTTGGGCCTTCCGGTGGTTCCCGAGGTGTAGAGGATGGCCGCCACGTCATCGTCGGAGAGGTCGGGGTTGGTCTCCAGGGTCTCCGGCTGTTCCGCGGTGAGCTCCTCCAGCGAGAGGAGGCCCTCCGCCTTATCCTCGCAGAGAATGACCTTGCCCCTCTCCACCAGGCGCGGGCAAGCCAGGCGCACCTTGTCCAGGAGGTTGGGGGTGGTCACCAGGTAGGAGGCCTCGGAGTGCTCGGCAATCCAGGAAAGTTCGTCCGCGCTGATGAGGAACATGGTGGGACAGAAGACCACCCCCGTCTTGGCGCAGGCCCCGAGGAGATGGGTGAACTGCGGCACGTTCTCCATGTGCACCAACAGGACGTCTCCCGGTTGCATTCCCAACTGCAGGAGGGCGCGGCCCATGCGGCAGATCTCGCGGTAGATCTCCAGGTTGGTGTAGGCCCGGTCCTCGAAATTCAGGAGCACGTACTCGGGATGCCTCAGGAGTTCGCGGTCGAAGAGGTCGGTGAGTAGGGTCATCTCCTGATCTCCTGTCGTGAAGACCGTTTCTTCCGTCCGCTTGCCGTGACGCCGAGGGCCGGGTACGGGATGGCCAAGGTTCTCGGTACCCAACCCGCCGCCTCGCCGGTGATCCCCGCTTTCCCGCTCTTGCTTTGCCGCCGGTACTTGAGCCGCGCCGTGGGTCTTTTAGATCCGGCGGCGCCGATTGGCGTTCAAGGCGTCCGATTAGATTTTAAGCCCCGGAGATGCCCGCCGGCTACCGGCGGAGGAAGTCCACCAGGCGGCCCACCCTCACCGCCCCCTGGGGACAGAGCTCGTAACAGCAGTAACAGCCGATGCATCGCGCGGTGTCGAAACGGGGGTAATCTTTTATGGTTATGGCTTCCTGAGGGCATCCCCTGACGCATGAACCGCAGGCGGTGCATTTCCTTCGATCCACGCCGAGCCGGGGACGGGAGAGGCGGCGGAAGACGGTCCGCTGCAGGATACCCCCGGGATCGAGGCGCGCCGGGGTGGAGGGAAGCCGGAAACCGGGAATGGGCGCCAAGTCACTCTCCACCTCCACCTCCTGCAAGCGGGAAGGGGCCAGTCCCCTCTCCGCGGCGTATCTCTGGGAGGGCACTTTATGCGGATCCACGCCCATCAGGAAGCATACGGCCAGGTCCATGGCCCCGCCGCTGTCCGAGGAGAGCAGGAGGCCCACCTGCCGTGGTGACCCGCCGGAGGGCCCGTTCCCTTCCATCCCCGTCACCGCGTCCATGATCACCAGGTCCGGGGGCCGCAGGGCGTAGACGTCCACCAGCAGTTCCCCGAACCGGTCCGGCCGGGGGGCCAGGGAGTGAAGGCGTGCCTTTTCCCCTCCCACCAGCAGCCCGTAGCTGTTCTTCACCGCCCCGGTGATCACCGTGGATACGTGGGTCTTGAACTTGGGAACCGATATCCAGTGATCCACCTCCAGGACCTCGGAGCATACCGAGACCCGGTCCACGTACCGGGAGGGGATCTCCACCCCGCGGGGCCGCAGGCCGAGGTTCACGAAGTCCCCGCCCGCCGCCCGGTCCACCCCGGTGACCCGGGCCATGCGCCCCACCATGCCGTAACCACGCACGCCGGGATTGTCCCCCACCAGGACGCGGCAACCGCGCCGGCGGAGTTCCTCGCGGATAACCTTCACCAGGAGGGGGTGGGTGACCACTCCCGAATCGGGGGAAAAAGGGCCCAGCAGGTTGGGCTTGACCAGGACCGTCTTCCGCGACCAATCGATGCCCCTGCGGTCCAGCATGGCGGAGACCATGGGAGCCAGGGTTTCCTCGTCGTATCTTGTGGCCGGGCTCACCAAGAGATAGGACATGTCCCTCCTTTTTGTCCCTCCTTTCCCCGGGACCGCCGCTTGACGCGCCGCCTTGCGCCCTGCGAAGAGCATAGCACCCGTTCTCCGAGCCGGGAAGGAGAGAAGCCAGCGGTGGTTTCCGAGGGAGCGGGAAGGGCGGGCGAGGCTCCGCGTAGGCCAACCCCGAAGAGCCGCCGGGGGGAGGGAAGCGCCCGTTCTGCCGGGCGGAGCGGGGAGGGGAGAGGGGCATCGCCGGGTCGACGCCCGGGAGCCGGTGGGAAGCCGGCTTTAACCCGAGCACGGTTCTTCACCCGGACCCGGGGGCGAAAGGCAAGGGCCGGGGAGGGGAAAGGGTGAACGGAGCCCTCCTCGAGTCCGGCGCACCGGAAGGGTTGTGACCAAAGGGGACAGAAAAAGTTAATATATTAAAAGCCGTGAAGGCGAGGATCCGGGCCGCGGGCGGGATCGGGAAAGGAACCAGGCTACCGCCCGGAGGAGAAGACCTTTCGGAGGGAAGGAGGAGGTTTGAAGTTCTTCGCGCGCTTGTGCCGCGATCACGCAGGTTGGGTGGCGCTGGCCTGTTTCCTCATAACCGTGCCCGTGGCCGTGGGGATGGGTTTCATCGAGGTCAAGGCGGGGCAGAAGGACCTCATTCCCAGCAAGTACGAGGCCTCCCGGACCATCAAGGACGTGGACCGCCTCTTCGGGGGCATCAATACCGAGGTCCCCATGGTGGAGAGCGATTACCTGCTCACCTATCCCATGATCAAGAAGTTCCTCCTCCTGGAGGAGAACATGGCCAAGGAGGTGGGAGAGGAATATTACGTGAGCGTGGAACATTTCCTCTCCGGCTTCGCCCGCAACATGATCAACGAGGCCCGCAAGCAGTACGGACCCATAGTGAAGGACATCTCCACCGTGGTCCTCTTCGGCGAGGGGACCTTAGTCCCCGACCCCTCCGATCCGAGCAGGACCCTCCCCTTCGAGGAGGTCCTGGAGAAGGGGGTGGAGCAGTACCTGTCCAACCCCGTGGCCTACAAGTGGACGGTGGGTAAGGAAGGCTCGGCCCTGCTCTCCAAGGACAAACGCTATGCCGCCGTATGGATCAAGGTCAACCCCGAGCTGAGCACGGAGGGCACGCGGGAAGCGGCCCGCCGCTTCGAGGACTTCTTCCGCTCCTACTTCGAGGGCGGGGAGGTCCCGGCCACGGTGACCGTGAGCGGGGATCCCTCCATCGACCGCGACCTGGAGAACTACGTCATCCAGAGCACCTGGCTTTTGGCCCTCATCGCCGTGCTGGTGCTCATGGCCCTCCTCTACCTCACTTTCCAGAGGTTGACGGACATCTTCCTTCCTCTCCTGGTAATCGTGATCTCCGCGGTCTGGATATACGGCCTGATGGGCTGGCTGCGCATCCCCTACACCATGGTCTCCGCCATCCTGGGGCCCATGGTCCTGGGCATCAGCCTGGGCAACCTGGTGTATATGATGAGCCGCTTCTACGAGGAGTTCGGGATACGCAAGGACCAGAGGGAAGCCGCCTACCGGGCGGTGGTCACCGTGGGGGTGGCCATCTTCCTGGCCTGCATCACCACCTTCTTCGGCTTCGCCTCCTTCGCTTTCTCCGACTTCGACGTCCTACAGCAGTTCGGCTTCATGGGCGCGGTGGGCATCGGGGTGTGCTTCCTGTTCAGCATCACCCTCCTCCCCGCCCTAATGGTGCTGCGCGAGAGGCGCAGGCTGCGCCGGGGCCGCGCCGGGGCCCCGCGCGGGGTGGCCATCTTCGCCGCCGGCGGGAGCTCCAGGTTCGACAGGATCATGGGGAGGATCTCGGGTATCTCCCAGGACCGGCCCCGCGCTGTGGTGGCCATTTACGTCCTGGCCGTCCTCGTCTGCGTCATGGGGGCTTTCCGGCTCACCACCACCCCGGACCTGCGTGCACTGGCCCCCCAGGACATACCCTCCCTCCAGGCCCAATACCGGCAGGAACGCATCTTCGGCGGCGTGCAGCAGGATGTGCTCCTGGTCACCGGCGAGGTTCTCGACCCCCAGGTGCTTTTGGCCATGCGGCGTTTCCAGGAGGAGATCGCATCCTCCCCCTATTTCACCGCCCAGGGCAGCTCCAGCCTGGCCGAGCTGATCCAGGATTTCCGCGTGGAGACCGGGAAAGCGAGTCCCGGCGCGGATCCGGCGGCGGCGCTCCCCTCCACGCCGGCGGAGGCCGAGGAGGACCTGGCCGAGATCGCCCGGCTCTTCGGGCCGCAGGAGGGCAAGCTCATTTCCGCCGACCACCGCGCCGCCCTGATCAGCGTCTTCAGCGAGGGAGCCCGGGACAACCGGGAGATGCTGGACAAGGAGCGCGTGCTCAAGGAGGCGGCGGATAAATGTTTCGGGCCCCTGGATGTGGGTTACCGCCTGGGAGGCATGACCCCCATGACCGTGGCCATGCTGGGCAACCTGGTCCCCACCCAGATACGCACCGCCGTCCTGGCCCTCCTCCTCTCCGGCCTGGTGCTGGTGGTCATCTTCCGCTCCCTGGCCTACGGGTTGGCCACCCTCACCGTGCTCATCGCCGGTGTGGCCGCGGAGCTCGGTTTGCTGGCCCTCATGGGTTGGACCCTGGACATGATGACCGTGCTGGTGGCCTCCATGATCATTGGGATGGGCATAGATTACGGCATCCACGTCACCCACCGTTTCCTGGAGGAATACGCGCCCCAGGGGGTGGGCGTGGCCCAAGCCCTGGACGTATCCGTGGTTCGGGTGGGCAAGCCGCTCCTGGCCAGCGTGGTCTCCATGGCGGGTGCCTTCATGGTCATCTCCCTCTCCAAGATGGCCCCCATCCGGCGTTTCGGGCTGATCACCGCCGTCTCCCTGGTGGTATCCCTGGCCGCCAGCCTCCTGGTCCTGCCCTCCGTGATCACCCTCATCACCAGGGGCAGGCCCCATCCCCGAGCCGAGTGGGAGGAGGAAGAGGAAACAACGGAACCGGGAACGGTGACCACGGTTTAGGGGAGCGGGAGCCTCGCCGCGCCGTACCCATCACCCGAAGTGCCCGCTGCCCGGGAGGGGCTCCGGGTAAAGGGGGAGGGGGATCCCGCCGGTCACCCCAGCTTGAGCAGGCGGGCGAAGGCCTTACCCATGACGATGTCTATCTCCTCCCGGGTGAAAGACACCTCCGGGCAGCAGCTGAGATCGGGCTCGGTCAGGGCCTTGACCCAGCGCTCCCAGGGGCAGAGGACGTTGAGGTAGGGCCCGTCGGTCCCGAAGAAGACCCTCCAGGGTCCGATCTCGTCCAGGACGGTGCGCAGCATGCGGTAGAACTTCTCCGGATGGCTGTTGAAGATGATCTGCCATCCGGAGATGTCGAAATAGACGTTGGTCTTGATGCCGGCCACCATAAGGGCTTCTTCCCACAGTTGGTGAGCCACGTGGGCCATGATTATGGGGAGGTCCGGGAAGTCGGCGGCCACGTCGTCCACGTGGATGGGCTGGGTGAAGCGAAACTTCATGGGGGCCGGCTGGCTCCCGGTATGGAAGAGGACCGGGATGCCGTACTCCAGGCACTTCTCGTAGAAGGGGTATGCCGCCGGGTCGTGGGGATAGTAGCCCGAGGTGGGGTGGAGCTTCAACCCCTTCATTCCCCATTCCTCCACGCCGCGCCGGAAGAGGTCCAGCGCCCCCGGCCTGCGTGGATCTATAGTGAAAAAGGGGATGAGGCGGTCGGGGAACCGCTTGGCGGCCTCGGCGACCATGCGGTTTTGTTCCTCCATGGACACCGGGGGTTCCCCGGCCAGGAGGCCGTAGTCCACGGCGAAGATGCAGGCCTTATCCACTCCGGCGGCGTCCATGCCGGCCACCGTTTTCTCTCCGGTGGTGTCGGCTAGGACGGGCATCAGGCTGTCCACCAGGGCTTCCGGGTCGGGGTATTCCCCCGTAGCCCGGCCCACGGGGATGGTGGCCACCCGGGCCATGCCGATGAAGAAGCTGCGATCGATCCACCCTTCTCCCACCAGGTGTACGTGGCTGTCGATGATCATGTTCGGACCCCCTCTCCTTAACCGTTTCCGAAGCCTTGCCCATTGCCCATTAGTATAGCCCAGGTTCGGGGAAGGGCGTAACGCCTCGAGGCGATAAGAGGTCGGGTTGAACGCTTGAGGGATCGCCCTTTCTTGATCGGGCCTGGATTGTTTCGCCAGGGGGGATTTGGTGGTCTCTCGATCCCTTTCAACCCTGGGGCGCCAACTGGAACGTTTCAACATCCGGAACCCCCGCCGGGAAAGATGGGGTCATCGGATCTTGTCGCCGGGAGATTTCGTCGCCTTCCTTAGTAGGGTTGACGAAGGACTCGGGCGCGTTTCCCCGCCGGTGCGACCGGTCCCCTTTCCGCGAGGAAATGGTGGGAGCGGGCCGTCGGCGGGTCTCCGGCCGCGGGTGGCAGAGAAACAGGGGCGCCGGGATGGCGATGCCCATCCATGTGCGCCCCGAATGGTTTATTATGAATAGCGGTGGCGGGTGTTTGGGAAGTTCGAGGAAGGGTTGCGCCATGCTCGGCCTGTATTTCGACGGGGAGTTGAAACTGAGGGACGACCTGCCGGTTCCCGAGCCCGGACCGGGAGAGGCCCTGATCAAGGTGATGGCCGCCGGGATCTGCCACACCGACCTGGAGATAGTGCGGGGCTACGCGGATTTCAAGGGCATCCTGGGGCACGAGTTCGTGGGCGTGGTGGAGAGGAGCGACAATCCCCAGTGGGTGGGGAAGAGGGTGGTGGGGGAGATAAACTGTTCCTGCGGGGTCTGCCCCATGTGCATCGAGGGGAGGGCGCGCCACTGTCCGCAGCGCACCACCCTGGGTATCAGCGGAAGGGACGGCACCTTCGCCGAGTACGTGGTTCTCCCCCTGGCCAACCTGCACCTGGTCCCGGATACCATGCCCCTGTACACGGCCGTGTTCGTGGAGCCGCTGGCGGCTTGCTTCCGCATAACCGAACAGGTGCACGTTACCCCCAGGATGAAGGTGGCCGTGCTGGGGGACGGAAAGCTGGGGCTCCTTGCCGCCCAGGTCATGCGCCTCACCGGCTGTTCCCTGGTGGCCGTCGGGCGCTACCCTCACAAGCTGAAGATACTGGACCGCCTCGGTATCCGCACCGCCCTGGAGGAGGGGTATCGTCCGGAGGAACGGTTCGACCTGGTGGTGGAGTGCACCGGCCGCCCGGAGGGATTCCGGCTGGCGCGGGACCTGGTCAAGCCGGCGGGCATCATAGTCCAGAAGAGCACTTTCGTGGAGAGGGTGGACCTGGACATCTCCCGCCTGGTGGTGGACGAAGTGCAGGTGATCGGCTCCCGGTGCGGCCCCTTCCAACCGGCCATCCGCGCCCTGATGCGGGGGCTCATCAACGTGCAGGACCTCATCGACCGGCGTTTTCCCCTGGAAATGGGACTGCAGGCCTTCGAGTACGCCATGCGCGACGGATCCCTCAAGGTCATCCTGGAGATGCGCACCTACCCGGCGGAGGGCTTGCGCAAGCCGGGGGAGCTGGAGGAGGAGCCGGTCATCTGAGTCCCCGTCACCGAGGGGGGGAAGGTGTCCGGTATCCGGCGTTCAAGGCCATTTCACCTTGGAAAAGGGAAATTTTCCGTGCCTTTCGCGGCGCTGCCCTCGGGCCTTTTCCTTATCCCGGTCGGGCCGGGGGAGACGTGGGGGACGGCGGGTTCGGTCCAGGGAGCCGGCGATTCCGCGGCTCGGGCGGCACGGTCAAGGCGGAAAGGAGGAGATTTTGTCCGGTGATGAGAGGTTGTTGAAAGCGGCCCGCGGGGAGGGAGAGGTTGACCTTCTCCTGGTCGGCGGAAGGGTGGTCAACGTCTTCACCGGGGAGATAAGCGAACGCCCGGTGGCGGTATGCCGGGGTAGGATCGCCGGCTTCGGCGAGAGGCCGGCCCGCCGGGTGGTGGACCTCCGGGGATCATTCCTGTGTCCTGGATTCATCGACGGGCACGTGCACATCGAGTCCTCCATGGTCTCCCTTCCGGAGTTCGCCCGCGCCGTGGTGCCGCGGGGGACCACCGCGGTGGTCACCGATTACCATGAAATAGCCAACGTGCTGGGCGCGGAAGGCCTTACCTACATGATGCGCCTGGCGGAAGACCTTCCCCTGGAGGTGTTGGTCATGCTCCCCTCCTGCGTGCCCGCCACCCCCATGGAGACCGCGGGGGCCGTCCTGGAGGTGGAGGACCTGCTTCCCCTCCGGGGGGAGCAGGCGGTCATCGGCCTGGGGGAGGTGATGAACTTCCCCGGCGTCATTCGAGGGGACCCCTCGGTGTGGGCCAAGCTGGAGGCCTTCCGGGACCTTCCCGTGGACGGGCACGCTCCCGGCCTGCGCGGGAGGGAACTGGACGCCTACCTGGCGGCGGGGGTGGAATCCGACCACGAGTGCGTGGACCTGGAGGAGGCCAGGGAAAAACTGGAGAAAGGCATGTACATCTACATACGGGAAGGCTCCACGGCCAAGAACCTGGAGGCCCTCCTGCCCCTGGTGGATTCCCGAAACCAGGCCCGCTGCCTGCTGGTAACCGACGACAAGCAGCCGGGTGACCTCCTGGTGAACGGGCACCTCGATGCCGTGCTCCGGAAGGCGGTGGAAGGGGGACTGGATCCGGTGACCGCCCTGAGGATGGTGACCCTGAACCCGGCGCGGCGTTTCCGGCTGGCGCGGAGAGGGGGGATAGCCCCCGGGTGGTGGGCGGACCTGGTGGTCCTGGAGGACCTGCGCGGCTTCAGGACCCTCAAGGTCTTCAAGCGGGGGAGCCTGGTGGCCGAGGAGGGGACCTTCCTGGGGCCGCGGCGCCCGGCACCCCCCGCACCCGGCGCCATGAAGATCGACTGGAACGGATTACCGCCCCTGGACATCCCCGCAAAGGGGGACAGGGTGCGCGTCATAGGCGTTGTGCCCGACCAGATAATCACCGAGTCCCTGGTCGAGGCGCCCCGGGTGGAGGAGGGGAGGGTGGTATCCGACGTCTCGCGGGACATCCTCAAGGCTTGTGTCTTCGAGAGGCACAGGGGGACCGGAAACCTGGGGCTGGGTCTGGTAAGGGGCTTCGGCCTCCGCGAGGGGGCCCTGGCCTCCACGGTGGCTCACGATTCCCACAACCTGGTGGTGGTGGGAGTGGACGACCGGGATATCCTGGCCGCCGCCCGCCGGGTGGAGGCCATGGGAGGGGGCCAGGCGGTGGCCAGGGGAGGCGAGGTACTCGCCGAGCTTCCCCTGGATGTGGCCGGCCTGATGTCCACCCTGCCCCTGGAGGAGGTGGCGGCCAGGGTCCGGGGACTCCAGGAAGCGGCCTGGGCCTTGGGGTGCACCCTCCGGGAGCCCTTTATGGCCCTTTCCTTCCTGGCCTTGCCGGTGATCCCGGAGCTCAAGTTGACCGACCGGGGGCTTTTCGACGTGGGCTCCTTCCGCCACGTTTCCCTGTTCGCGGATTGACCCCTCCCTTGAGGCGGCTCCCGGAGGGTTACGTGGACTGCGGAGGCGGCAACGGGTGCCGGAAGTCGGCCGGGGTTCCCGGAGTGACAAGGTGCGGCGTTCCCCTGCACGCGCGGGGCGAGGGGGACAGGCGGGCGGAGGCGGGCGAGAAAGCGGTTCTTTTCCGGCAGGCGCGGAAAGGAGAGGTCCCAAGGTGGAGGGCGTGAAAAGCCTTGAAGATTGGGCGAAAACGGCTCGGGCCCAGGTGGGCACCTTCTCCCACGGGCGGGGCGAAAGCCTGGGGTTCCTCTCCCGGGGGAGGGAAGCGGTCCGTTGGTTGGAGGACCTCATGCTCCGAAGGCGAGGGGCCGAGATGGCGGCCGCGACCCTGCTGGCCCTGGTCCTCTTGGTCAACCACCTTCGGGGACGGGCGGCCTGCAGGCGGGTGAAAAGGGCGGGACACGGGTTGTGATATACTTGGAAAGCGGCTGAAACGGCGGAGGATCGCGGAGACCCGGGGAGGTTTCGGGCCTGGCGCATCGGCTTCTCCGGGGCAAGGCCTCTTCCCGCCTGACGGGGTTTCCAGAGGGATTCAAGAGGTTAGGAGCACGGCAGGGTAAGGAAGAAGCAGGGGAGGTCAGCGGTAATGGAGATCAAGAAGGTTTTCGTCGTCGGATCCGGCCTCATGGGCAGCGGGATCGCCCAAGTCACCGCCTTCGCCGGCTACCAGGTGAAGATGCACGACGTGGACGAGGAGCGGACCGCCAAGGGCATGGAGGCCATACGGAGCTCACTGGGGAAGTTCCTTTCCAAGGAGAAGATAACCCAGGAGCAGCACGATGCCGCCCTGGCCAACCTGGCCACCACCACCGACCTCAAGGAAGCCTCCGATTGCGACCTGGTGGTGGAGGCGGTCTTCGAGGACCTGGAGGTCAAGAGGCAGGTCTTCGCCCAGTTGGACGAGATATGCCCGCCCCACACCATCCTGGCCACCAACACCTCGGCCATCCCCATATCCTCCATCGCCGCGGCCACCAAAAGGCCGGACAAGGTGGTGGGGACCCACTTCTTCAGCCCGGTGCCCCTCATGCGCCTGTGCGAGATAATCCGGGGCTTGCAGACCTCCGAGGAGACCATGGACGTGGCCGAGAAGTGGGCCCAGTCGGTGGGCAAGGAGACGGTGCGGGTGCTCAAAGACCACGCCGGCTTCATCGCCAACCGCCTCTACCTCCCCATGGGAATGGAGGCGGCCAGGATGCTGGAGGCCGGGGTGGCTACCCCCGAGGACATCGACAAGGCCATGCGCCTGGGTTACAACCTGCCCATGGGTCCCCTGGAGCTGGCGGACATGACCGGTATCGACGTGCTCATGAACGCCTGCCTGGCCATCTACAACGACACCGGTGACCCCAAGTACTATCCACCGCCGCTGGTGCGCCGCATGGTGGCCGCGGGGCTCCTGGGCCGCAAGACCGGGCGGGGTTATTACGATTATTCCAGCGGCAAGCAGGAGAGCTACTGGAAGCTTTGATCGACGCCCGCCGCTGCGCCGCATGGTGGCCGCGGGGCTCCTGGGCCGCGAGGCCGGCCGGGGTGCGCGGGGCATTTGCGGTCGCGGGGAGGGATGACCTCGGGAAAGCGGGCCGACCACGGCGGGCGACTCGGCGCGGTGCGGGTGGCGGTATTTCGCCCTCCGTGATACTGGAGGTGTCTTGCGGGGATTCGGACGGGGGCTGAGGTGGAGGAACGGAGCTCCATCGCCTGGGAAGTGATAGACGGTGCCGGATGGGTATATTTCGACCGTCCGGAGAGGCTCAACGCCCTGCGGCGCGGTTCGGCCCGCGAGCTCTGGGCTTGCCTGAACGCCCTAGAATCCCGGGGCGAGGTTCGAGCGGTGGTCTTCACCGGGCGGGGAGATGCCTTCTGCGCGGGGATGGAACTCGGCGAGCTGGAGGGCGCCACTCCCTTAACGGCACGGCGGCGTGCCCGCGAGGCCCAGGTGATCACGGAGCGCATCGCCGATTTCTCCCTCCCCACCATCGCCGCGGTGAACGGGGTGGCCATGGGCCTGGGGCTGGAGATCTGCCTGGCCTGCGACCTGGCTCTGGCCACCCCGGAAGCGCGCTTCGCTTTTCCGGAGATCCGGCTGGGAATGATCCCCTCGGCCGGCGGCACCCAGAGGCTGGCCCGCCTGGTGGGGCTGCGCCGGGCTCAGGAGATGCTCCTCACCGGGCGCGTGGTGGATGCGGAGACGGCGGCGGCGTGGGGGCTGGTCAACGAGGTGGTGAAAGAGGAGGAGCTGATCCCCAGGGTGCGGGAATGGGTGGAGAAGGTTTCCCGGGGCGGCAGGACGGCCGTATACCTGGCCAAACGTTGCCTGAGCCGTTCCCTGGACCTGGACCTCCACCGCGGCATGGAGCTGGAGTTGGAATCCTTTACCACGTGCTTCGCGAGCGGCGATCCGGCGCGCAACATGCGCCGCTTCGCGGAGGAGAGGGCGTCGCAGGGAGCGGCCCCCGGCGGTATGGAGGAGAAGGCCGTGTCCGCGGAAGCCGCCCCGGCGGCCCCCGGGAGGGGGCCCGAAAAGGAGAGCGGGGAGGGGGAGAGCGAAGAAGAGGAAGACCTCTTCGAGTGAAGGCCGTCGGCGGGATACGGCCGGTCATCCCGGCGAAGGCCGGACTCCGTCCTGCGCGGGGAGTTCTCGGGATAGCGGTTTGCGGCCATCCCTCCGACGGAACGGTCTGAACGCCTGCCGGATCGAGCTTCCCGCGGTACGGGGATACGGGGGGCCGCCTTTCCCTTGACCGGTCGCCGTTTCCGCTTGGCGGATGTTTTATGTCTCGCGTCGGGCGCCCGGCCCTTCCACCCCGAAGGGCGGGAAGGCAAGGGGCGGTCGGCATGCCAGGTCAATCACCCCGCCGCCTTTTCAAGAAGCGGCGTTGATGGAAAATATTACCATACAAATCCCTCGCTCCCGGCCGCGCGGGAAGGGCCAGGGGTTGTACCCCGGTCGTGGAGGTCTCTTATCCCGCGCACCCGGAAAGGGCGGGAAGGGGATGCGGAGAACGCGAGGGGTTGGGAGAGAGGAAGCCGCGCGCGGGGGTAATCGGCGTACGATGGCCGGCATGGACAGGGGTGTTCGCCGCGGGGATCACGCGGGACACGCAGGGAAAGAATAGGAGGCGAGATGGGCATGGAGAACGCGGAATTCCGGTACCTGGTCGTGGAGCGCGACGAGGAGGGCATAGCCGTGCTGCGGCTGAACCGCCCGGAGGCCAGGAATGCCCTGAACCTGGAACTCATCGCCGAGCTGGGCCGGGCGGCGGACATGCTGGCGCGTGATGACACCGTGCGGGCGGTCATCGTCACCGGGGGCGAGGAGGTCTTCGCCGCCGGCGGCGACATCAAGGAGATGGCCGGAAAGTACGCCCCGGACATGCTCAACGCCTACGGGGCGGACCTGTCCGGGTTCGAGAAGATAGAGCGCATACCCAAGCCGGTCATCGCCGCGGTCAGCGGTTACGCGCTGGGAGGGGGATGCGAGCTGGCCCTGGTGTGCGATATGATCGTGGCCTCGGAGACCGCCGTTTTCGGCATGCCGGAGATAACCCTGGGCATCATACCCGGGGCGGGCGGCACCCAGCGCCTGCCTCGCCTTGTCGGGCCCCACCGGGCCAAAGAGATGATCTTCACCGGTTCCTTTTTCGACGTGCACGCCTGCCGGGAGATGGGGCTGGTGAACAGTGTGGTGCCGGTGGAGAGGCTCATGGAGGAGGCCAAGGAACTGGCCAGGCGCTGCATACGCAACGGGGCCGTGGCCCTGGCCTGCGCCAAGGCCTGCGTCAACGAGGGGATGAACACCGACCTCTACACCGGGCTGGCCTATGAGCGCAAGTGCTTCTCCCTTCTTTTCTCCACCGAGGACCAAAAGGAGGGCATGCAGGCCTTCATCGAGAAGCGCAAGCCCGCCTTCAAGGGCAGGTAGATGTTAGAGGCGGCGGGCGGGGAGGGGCATGGCGGCCGGGGCCTTCCCACCTTGGCGCGGGACGGGATCCAACCCGCTGCGCCGCCGGGGGAACGGGGAAGAGGAGCAGGCTGCGGAGGTGCAAAGATGATTTCCTTCCGGTTGAGCGAGGAGCAGGAGGCCATCCGCAGGGTGGCCCACGAGTTCGCGGAGCGGGAGATCCGCCCGGTGGCCGCGGAGTACGACGAGCGGGAGGAGTACCCGGAGTGGTTCGTGGAGAAGGCCTTCCGGGCCGGCCTCACCTACACCTACGTGCCGGAGGAGTACGGCGGGCAGGGGATGGATTTCCTCACCGCCTGCCTGGTCAACGAGGAATTGGCCTGGGGGTGCTGCGGGTTCGCCACCATCCTGGGAGCCAACAACCTGGGGGTAACCCCCCTGCTGGTGGCCGGCAGCGAGGAACAGAAACGCAAGTACCTGGCCGATCTTACCTCCCGTCCCTCCCTGGCGGCCATGGCCCTCACCGAGCCGGAGGCGGGTTCCGACGCCGGGGCGGTGAAATCCACCGCCGTGCGGGAGGGGGATTTCTACGTCCTCAACGGGACCAAGTGCTTCATCTCCAACGGGGGCATCGCCGACCTGCACACCGTTTACGCCTCCACCGACCCCTCCAAGGGAACCCGGGGGCTCACCTGTTTCCTGGTGCCCAAGGGGACCCCGGGTCTTTCCGGCGGGAAGAAGGAACGCAAGATGGGGGTGCGCGCCTCGGTGACCTCCGAGGTCATCCTCTCCGACTGCCGGGTACCGTTGGAGGACCGCCTGGGCGAGGAGGGTCAGGGCTTCAAGATCGCCATGATCACCCTGGACAAGGCCCGCGTTTCCGTGGCCTCCAGCTCGGTGGGGATCGCCCGGGCCGCCCTGGAAGCGGCGGTGGAGTACTCCCGGCAGCGGGTGCAGTTCGGCCGCCCCATAATCGAGAACCAGGCCATCCAGTTCATGCTGGCGGACATGGACATGGACATCGAGGCGGGGAGGCTCCTGTACATGAAGGCCGCCTGGATGGAGACCCAGGGCATGCCCTTCACCCGGGAGGCGGCCATGGCCAAGACCTTCTGCTCGGACATGGCCATGCGGGTGACCACCGACGTGGTGCAGGTCTTCGGGGGTTACGGGTACATGCGCGACTACCCGGTGGAGAAGCTCATGCGGGACGCCAAGATCAACCAGATCTGGGACGGGACCAACCAGATCCAGCGCCTGGTGATGGCCCGCTCCCTCCAGGGCCGCTGAGTACCGGAGTACTCATTCCGCCCGGCGCCCCGGAAGGTTTTCTGCGACGGTACTCGGGAAGGGGCCGCGGAGGAACAAGGCCGGCTGCAGCTTCCCGGCGGTGTCCGCCGCTTTCCCCGCGGAGGCAGCTCCGGCAGGATACGGCTTCCCGAGTCCCATCCGGTGACCGGCGTGTGATGTCGCCGCCGCACAGCCGAGGATCGTTTACCGCACCGGTCGCATGCCGCCACTTTCGAGCGGCGGCCGGGGGAACCGAAGGAGCAGGAGGCTTTTTCCTCGCCCCCGGATTCACGGAGGGGAGCGGGAAGGAGAGGGGCGCTTGTCTTATCGTCGGGGGTGCGGCTGCCATGTGGCCCGAAAACATGGGCCGGGAGGTGAAGGGTTCCCCGGGTGATGTTAGTATAATAGGCGGCCCGCGTGGGGATGAGCCGGGTCCGCCCGGGCGGCGGATCCCGGTCACCGGGCCCGGAAGCAAGAGGGAGGGCCTCGCAAGAGAGCAACGGATGAGGAAAAAGGAGGTAAGGCATGGACTTCGAGCTATCTCCGGAACAGAAGGCCTTCTTCAAGGAGGTCAAGGAGTTCGCCGCCAAGGAGATCGCCCCCTTCACCGAGGAATACGACCGCAAGGGGGAGTTCTTCTGGGATGGATGGAAGAAAATGGCAGATATGGGCCTGCTCGGCCTGCCCTTCCCGGAGGAGTACGGAGGTTCGGGCGCCGGCGCCCTGGACACGGCCATCGCCATGGACGCCTTCGGCGCCGGGGGCGGCGACGCCGGGATGTCCCTCTCCTGGGGCGCGCATACCATCATCGGGGCGGTGCCCATATGGGTGATGGGGACGGAGGAGCAGAAGAAAAAGTACCTGCCCCCGATATGCAGCGGGGAGAAGATCAGCTGCTTCGGGCTCACCGAGCCCGACGCCGGCTCCGACGCCGCCTCCATAAAAACCACCGCGGTGCGCGACGGCGACTACTACGTCATCAACGGCACCAAGATGTTCATCACCAACGGCCCCATCGCCGACCTGTGCATCGTCATGGCCGTGACCGACAAGGAGAAGGGCGGAGCGGGCATCAGCGCCTTCATCGTGGAGAAGGAGTTCGGCGGCTTCGAGGTGAGCAAGGAGCTGGACAAGATGGGCAACCGCACCTCTCCCACCGCCGAGCTGGTCTTCACCGACTGCCGCGTACCGGCGGAGAACCTCCTGGGCGCGGAGGGAGAGGGATTCTACGGGGTGGGCAAGGCCACCCTGGAGTGGGAGCGCGCCATCATGGTGGCCCCCGCCGTGGGTACCATGGAGGCCAACATCGAGCGCTGCGTGGAGTACGCCAGGGAGCGCAAGCAGTTCGGCAGGCCCATCGGGAAGTTCCAGGCCGTGGCCTTCAAGATCGCGGAGATGAAGTGCCTCCTGGACGCCGCGCGCCTGTTGGTCTACCGCGTGGCCTGGATGAAGGATCAGGGCATACCGGCCATGATGGAGGCCTGCGTATGCAAGCTCTTCGTCACCGAGGCCGCCTTCCGGGTGGCCAACGAGGCGGTGCAGATCTTCGGAGGTTACGGCTACATCCGGGAGTACCCGGTGGAGAGGACCCTGCGGGACGCCAAGCTGGGGACCATCGGCGCCGGGACCTCCGAGATACAGAAGCTGATCATCAGCCGCCTGTTGCTGGGCAAGCTCTGAAAAGGCGGGAACTTCGCGGGGCCGGCGGATTTCGCCGGCCCCTATTCTTTACCGGAATCCAAGAGAACCATCCCTGTGCCGGAGGTGGAAGAAGGTGAGGAGATGGTTTAAATTTAATTTATTATCTGACCGACATGGTATCGGAAAACACGTGGGCCTCCCGCCGGAGGCCGTCCGGGGAAGGAAGGGATGACATGCGGGTCAAGGTTCGTTTCACGGGGTTGATCCGGCACCACCTGGGGGACAAGGAGAGGGAATTCGAGCTCCCGGAGGGCTCCCGCCTGGGAGACCTCCTCAAATTGGTGGGGAAGGAGTACGCCTCCCGCATGCCGGCCCAGATGTGGGACGCGGAGAAGGAGAGGTTTCATCCCCTTATCGTGGCCATGCGCAAAGGGGAGCCCTCGTCCGGCGAGGACACTCCTCTGCGCGAGGGGGACGAGATCTTCCTCCTCTCCCGCATGGCCGGCGGCTGAACGCGGAAGGCCAGGAAAGGAAGGAGGGAGGAGGATGAGCGATTACGATGCCATCGTAGTGGGGGCGGGAATCGCCGGCTTGGGGGTGGCCTCGCAACTACAGCAGGCGGGGAAGAGGACCCTCCTCCTGGAGATGTACCCGCAACCCGGGGGCCGCATGCAGTCCTACGACCTGCCCGGAGGATACCGGGTGGACACCGGCCTGCACCTCATCGAGATGGGGGACAAAGGGTACTGTCACCAGCTGGGAACCAGGGTGGGGGTGGAGTTCGAGTGGGCCTCCTTCTCCACCACCCTGGACCTCTACCAGGACGGGGAGTGGCGGGACATGCAGTCCTTCATCCGCCTCACGGAGGAGGAGAAGGCCCTTTTCATAGAGGTCATGAAGGAAGTGGCGGCCATGGAGGAGGAGGGCTTCCGGGCCTGGGACAACCGCTCCTTCGACCAGTGGCTGGACGGTAAGGGAATCTCCGGCAGCCTGCGCGAGGTATGGGAGAACATGAGCATGATCATGACCACCATTCCCGACACCCGCGAGCAGTCGGCGGGGGAGTGCCTGTACATCGCCCGCGAGGCCCTGCGCAAGGGGCGGGCGGTGCTCATCGCCGCCTATCCCCGGGGGGGCATGGGAGGGATAATCGCCCCCTTGGCGAAGGCTTTCCAGAAAATGGGAGGTCGGCTGGAGCTGGGCCGCCGGGTGGAGATGGTGGTCTTCGAGGGCCGCAGGGCGGTGGGCGTGAAAGTGGCCCGGGAGGGCGGAAACCCCATAGCCCGGGAATGGCGCGTGCCCTCCACCGACCTGGTCACCGCCCCCCTGATCGTCCTGGCCCTGCCCATCTGGCACCTGGACAAGGTTCTGGACTTCGACCGGCGCCACTCCCCGCTGCCCTCCTGGTGGCTGAAGCGCATCGAGGACATCCGCGGGGAGCGCACCGGGCTGCTGGGCTACATCGTGGCCACGCGAAGGCCGCTTTACGAACGCACCGTTTTCATGTCCGCCCTGCGCTCGCCGCGGACCGGGCTTCCCTTCCAGGCCTTCGCCCCCACCGCCTTCGATCCCGGCGTTGCCCCTCCCGGCCGCTACCTCCTGGTCACCGACAACGTGGTGGAGCCGGAGGAGGTGGAGGACAAGTTCAACCGGCACCGCCTGCTCCAGGCCCACTGGGAGGACATAAAGGAGATGTACCGCTTCGAGGACGGGGAGGTGGAGTTCGCCCTGCCCTACTTCACCGCCGGGTGCGACGGCCTGGCCCGCAAGCCCGGCCTCACCGGTGATTTCAAGCCCGACGTCCAGGCCCCGGGCGTGGACGGTCTTTTCTTCGCCGGGGACACCTACCTGGGGCGGGGCCTGGCTATCGAAGGGGCGGCCCGGTCGGCCATCCTCTGCGCGGAGCGCATCCTGGGCTGACTCGGAGGATCCCCCGCCGCCCCGGGCGCGGTCGAAGGCGGGCCCTGGACGGATTCGAAGCCCGGCCGGGAAGGCACTGCCTCGCCTTTCCCTTTGCACGCCCCGGGCCAAGGGTCGAGGGGAGGTTCGGGGCTGCCAAGGGAGGCCGTTTCCCGGGGAGGCCGTGCCGAGGGGCGCGATTTGGCCCGGCGGACGAGGTTGGTTTATCATGGAGCCCGATACGTGAGGCGCCGGCTTGGAGGGCGGACGAGGAACACGGAGCGGCAAGGCGCGGGATGCGGAGAAAGGGCGGCCGCCGGCCCCGTGTCCCGGTGTGGATTGGATCCCGAACGTGAAAAAGGACGAGTTTTCCGCGGTCATCATATCCGATGCCTGGGGTTTCGGGCTGGTGGAGACCAAACCCCACCCCTTATGGCAGGTGCGCTACGCCGCCATACGCAACAAGGCCCTGCTGGTGCCGGAATACGGCGCCATGTACGTGGCCGCCTTCCTCAAGGGACAGGGTTGGGATCTGCGGGTCCTCAACCTGGTGGCCGACGTCTTCCGGGAGGAATCCTGGTTCCGGGAACGGGAGGACGGGCTTCCGGACGAGGCCCTCTCCACGGCCCCCGTGGGCGGAGAAGAGGCCCTGGCGCTCATGAGGAAAAACCTGGAAGATTCCCTGCGGGACCTCCAGCCCCGGGTGGTCCTCTTTCCCATCTCCATCTACTACATCGCCCGGCACGCCCGGGAGATGTTGCGGCGCATAAGGGAGATGCTGCCGGACTCCAGGCTGGTGACCGGCGGCATCTACGCCACCATGCATCCCCGGGAGATCATGGAGGACGGGGCCGCCGATTTCGTGGTGCGCGGCGAGGGGGAGTGGACCGCCCTGGAGCTCCTGGAGAGCCTGCGGCGCGGGGAGAGGGATTTCTCGCACATCGACGGACTCACCTGGAGGGACACGGGCGGCAACGTCATCCACAACCGGGAGCGGCGGAGGGAGAAGGACCTGGACCGGTTTCCCCACATCTACACCGTGGCCGAGGAGTTCCGCATCGCCGACCGCCACCGGCTGCTGAAGCGCCTGAACCCCTTAGACGACTACATCCCCGGGGCCGGGTTCCTCACCTCGCGGGGGTGCCCGGAGGAGTGCACCTTCTGCCTGGACCCCGCGTTGTGGAAGAGAAAGACGCGTTTCCATTCCCCCGCTTACGTCAGGGAGGTGCTCGATTTCTGCTGGGAACGTTTCACCGAGGGGGATCGGTCTTTCTACTTCGGGGACGCCACCTTCGCCCTCAACCGCCCGCGTTTATGGAAATTACTGGAAACCGTTCGACGGGTTCCCTATGCCTACCACATCCAGACCCGCGCCGATTCCCTGACCCCGGAAGTCCTGCGGGGGCTCAGGGAGAGCAACTTCCGCACCGTGGCCCTGGGGGCTGAATCCTTCGACGACCGCGTCCTGCGCGAGGTGGTGAAAAAGCGCACCACCAGGGAGGAGATACTCAGCGCCGCCCGCGCCGCACGCGACCACGGCCTTTCTCCCATCCTCACCTTCATCGCCGGGCTTCCGGGCGAGACGCGGGAAAGCATGGAACGCACCGTGGACATCCTGCGCCGGGAGGGTATCCGCGAGGCCACCTTCTTCCCCCTGGTGGTCTTCCGGGGAACCGCGCTCTACGAGCTTTTCGTGCGCACCTTCCCCGATGAGGAGAGGGAAGCCATGCGCCTCAACCCCTGGTCGGAGGAGTTCTGCTTCGCCAGCGAGGAGTTCCCCACCATGCAGGAGCTCATCGACTTCACGGAAAAGCTGAACCAGGCCATCCGCGCTTGAACGCCGGCCGGCGGGCCGGGTTATCTCCCCCCTCGGTCCACGCGAAAAGGGTTTCTTCTTGCGGCGTGCATCCGAAGTACATTATCTACCAAGGGGCTTTCCTCCTCGGGAACCTGTCCGGGAAAGAGGACGGCAACACCGTTCCGCCCGCGGGCGAACCCGCCGGGATTTGAACGTGCGGGAAGCGCGTAACTCGCCCTTCCCCCGCGACGCAGACCTTTCCGCATTGCGACCCCGTCTTTCAGCGGGTAGGTCGGAAAGGGGGGCTCGAGGCGCCGACCGGACCCCGGCAAGGTTTCCCCTCCTGCATCGCTGAAGATTTGCCGCCCGTGCCGGGGCGGATTATCATGGGAATGGAGGCCGCATCCGGCCGGGGAGCTTGGAAACTCTTGACGGCGCGTGGGCCGGGCGCTGCGGTTCGCGGATCCGTGATCGAGTTTGGACTGGAGGCGGGATGATCGCCAAGGAGCTGAGGACCTTCGCCCGCACAAGGGTACTTCCCAGCGTGGAGAGGAGATCGGGTCGAGCGCTGGACAGGAAGATATGGAAAAAATTGGCCGACATTGGCATACTCGGGGCCCCCATCGAGCGCCGCTACGGGGGCGAGGGATGGGGGGTGGAGGAGTTCGTGGAGGGAGTGGCCATCCTGGCCTCCGAGGGGTACGACCTCGGCCTGGCCCTCAGCGTTCTGGACCACGTGATGTTGTGCTCCTACCCCTTGCAGGTTTTCGCCTCGGAAGACCTCAAAAAGCGTTACCTCCCCCTTTTGTGCCGGGGTGAGCTGGTGGGCGCCGCGGCGGTCTCCGAGCCGGGATCGGATGCCGACCCCTCGCGAATGCGGGCCAGGGCGGAACGCCGGGAAGGAGGATACGTCATCAGCGGAGAGAAAGGCCCGGTGACCAACGCTCCCTCGGCGGGCGCCTTCCTGGTCGTCGCCTCCACTGACCCTGCGGCGGGGAAAAAGGGCCTTTCCGCGTTCCTGGTGGAGAAAAGCGACGGGGTGAAGGTGGAGGAGATGGAGCTGGGATTTATTGCCACCTCCCCCCACGGCAGGGTCATCCTGGACGGGGTATGGGTTCCCGGGGAGCGGCTGGTGGGCGAGGAGGGACAGGGGCACGAACGTGTATCCAGGTCCCTCTTCCTCTGGGAGAGGACGGCCGCCATCCCGGTGATCGTGGCCTACCTCGAACGCTGGCACCACATGCTGGTGTCCCCGCTGGACCCCGCTGCCGTTCCGCCCGACGTGCGTGCCGCGTTGGCCCAGAGGAAGGTGGAGCTCACCGCCTACCGGGTCCTCGGAAGGCGCCTCCTGGAGCTCACCTTCGGCGAAGAGGAGAACGGCAGAGAGCGCCTGGAATTGCTGCTCTTCTTCGGGAAGGAGCTCCCCGAATGGGTGGAGTCCACGCGCCTTCTGTTGGAGGAAGCCCGCATCTCCCTGGAAGGCGACGCCGCCCGTATGCTCGAAGACCTGCGCCTGCTGGAAGTGGGCAAGTCCCTTCTTGATTGGCGGTTGCAGAACCTCATCTAGACGGCACCCCGGTCCTCACCCGCTCGCGGGGCTTCGGGCGGGAAGAGGCGCCCGAACCCCGGCCCCGACCTTAATGCGGGTCAATGCGCCCGCGGGGTGGTGTACTATGATAAAAGTTGGAGGCGGGAATCGGCGGGTGGAGGTGCCCGGCGCCTTCAGGCGTCGTTGAGCCGAGCCGGGAGGTGAGCAAGGTGAGGGAGAGCGAGGTGGTGACCCCGGACCGCATCTGGCGGCCCTCGGACAATCTTTCCCCGCGGGTGAGAAGACTGCGGGAGGAATATTATTCCATCGAGAAACGACCCTATTTCCGCAACGAGGTATTGCCCTTCACCACGGGGAAGGAGTGGGACGAGGTGTGGTCCCCGGTGAACTGGGGCATCATCCCTGAAATGGTGCCCTTCATGGGGGACTTCGCGGAATCCCTTAAGGTCCTGGCCCGCAGGGTGGACCTCCCGGAGGGGTTCTGGGACAAGCCCTTAATACTCCGCCGGGCCCTTTTCTTCCGCGAGGTCTGCCGCCGCCACCTTCCGGTGAACATCCTGGATGGCGAGCTCGTGGTGGGGGGACAATTTAACACCGCCCTCTCCAAGTGCCACAACCGCAGGGAGGCCAGGCGCTGGAGGAAGGCCGTGGACCGGTGGTGGAAGCGGTGCGCGGAGATAAACGAGCTGGGCATCGGCAATACCGGCGCCGTCCCCGGCCACCTCATCCCCGACTACCCGCGGGTGCTGCGCGAGGGCTTGCGCGGGATATGCGAGGACCTCTCCCGACGCAGGGAGGCCTCCGGCGACCCCGCCTACCGGGATTTCCTGGAGGCGCTGATCGTAGCCTGTGAGGGAGCGCGGGACCTGGCCCGGCGCTACGCGGAGGAGGCGGAGCGCCTGGCCGGAGAGGAGGGAGATCCGGTCCGGGCGGCGGAGCTGCGGGAGATAGCCCGCATCTGCCGCAAGGTCCCCTGGGAGCCGGCGGAGACCTTCCACGAGGCGGTGCAGTCCATTTGGTTCGCTCACATGCTGGTCATGGCCGCGGAATCCTACCCGGGGGCCGGTCTCTCCCACGGGCGCTTCGACCAGTACATGTACCCCTATTACAGGAAAGACCTGGAAGAGGGGCGGCTCACCAGGGAGCGAGCCAAGGAGATCCTGCAGTGCTACTGGGTAAAGCACAACTACGCCTACGACTTCCAGTGCCGGGTGCTCAGCAACCAGGGCATCAACTCCGGCTTCGGGCAGCTCATGACCTTGGGGGGCATCGACGCCCGGGGTGACGACGCCTCCAACGAGCTCACCTGGCTGATCCTGGAAGTGATCGAGGAGATGAACATGCTGGAGCCCAAGCCCAATATACGACTGCACGCCAAGACCCCCGAGGCCCTCCTGCGGCGGGTGGCGGAGATGATCGCCCGGGCCCAAGGCTCCCCCTTCCTCATGAACTTCGACGAGAACTCCATGCGCGGCCTGGAGTGGCAGGGCCTGCCGAAGGAGCGTCTTTGGGATTATGCTCCCGTGGGCTGCCTGGAGAACACCCTGCAGGGTGACGACCGCTCGGGGACCGTGGACGTCAACGTCAACCTGGCCAAGGCGGTGGAGATGGTCTTCTTCCGCGGACGGGACGCGGCCACCGGGAAGCGCATCGGCCCGGACACCGGTCCCGTGGAAAAGTTTTCCACCTGGGAGGAGTTCCGCCGCGCCTTCGAGGTCCAACTCCAGGCCCTCCTGGACTACGTCCTGGACATCAGCGACGAGGCGGACCGTATCCGGGCGGAGTATGAGCCCACCCCCTACCTCTCCGCCCTGGTCGGGGGGTGCGCGGAGAAGGGAAGGGACATCACCCAGGGAGGGGCGCGCCATAACTACATCACCGTGGAGGGGGTGGCCTTCGCCACCACCGCCGATTCCCTAGCCGCGGTGAAGAAGCTGGTCTTCGAGGAGCGCAAGGTGGGTATCGGGGAGCTGAAGAGGGCCCTGGAGGACGACTTCGAGGGAAACGAGGCCCTGCGCCAGACCCTCCTGAACAAGGCCCCCAAGTACGGGAACGACGACGACTACGCCGATGAGGTGGCCCGCTGGCTCTCCCGCACCTGGACGGAGGCGGTCTTCAGGCGCACCTCCCCGGCCACCGGGAGAAGGTACCGCGGGGGTTACCTCTCCTGGAACTACTGGATATCCTTCGCTCCCTCCACCGCCGCCACCCCCGACGGGAGGAAGCGGGGAACCTACCTCTCCAACGCCATCGGGCCGGTGGACGGGGCGGACCGCAACGGGCCCACGGCGGTGACCCTCTCCGTGGGCAAGCTGGGGCTGGAGACGGCTCCCAACGGGGCTTCCCACACCATCAGCTTCAGCCCCTCCCTGCTGCGGGACGCCGAACACATCGAGAAGCTCATGGCCTTCCTCCGCGCCTACGGGGAGAAGGGGGGGACGGCCCTGCAGGTCAACGTCATCGACCCGGACACCCTGCGCGAGGCGCAGCGCCGTCCCGAGGAGTACCGTAACCTGCTGGTGAGGGTCACCGGCTACAACGCCTACTTCGTCATGCTGGGGAAGGAGATACAGGATGAGATCATCGCCCGGGAATCCCACCGCCTCTGAGCCCGCCGGGATCACCGGCGTGGTCTTCAACGTGCAGCGCTATTCCACGGAGGACGGACCGGGCATCCGCACCACCGTCTTCCTCAAGGGATGCCCCATGCGCTGCCCCTGGTGCCACAACCCGGAGGGCCTGGACCGGCGGCCCCAGCTGGTGTGGTACGAGGTGCGCTGCATCGGCGCCCGCGACTGCCTGAAAGCCTGTCCCCACGGGGCCCTGACCCTCACCCCGGAGGGCATGGTCATCGACCGGGAGAGATGCGACGCCTGCGGCCGGTGCGAGGAGGCCTGCCCGGCCGCCGCCCTGGAGGTCATCGGTAAGGTGAGGACGGTGGAAGAGGTGGCCGCCGAGGTCCTGCGGGACCGCGTCTTCTACGAGAAATCGGGAGGAGGGGTGACCCTTTCCGGGGGCGAGCCCTCCCTGCAGGTGGAGTTCTCCCGGGCCTTGATGGAGAAGCTCAAGACGGAGGGCATCCACCTGGCCCTGGACACCTGCGGGGGAGTGGCCTGGGACAGGCTGAAGCCCCTGGTGGGCCTGGCCGACCTGGTCCTCTACGACCTCAAGGTGATGCACCCGGAAGTCCATCGGGAATGGACCGGCGTTCCCCTGGACCTGGTCCTGGAAAACGCCCGCCGCATCGCGGCGGAGGGCAAGCCCATGTGGGTGCGCACCCCGGTCATCCCCGGCTACACGGACGGCGAGGAGAACATCCGGCTCATCGCCCGCTTCATCCGGGAGGAGCTTCCCACCGTGGAGAGGTACGACCTTCTAGCCTTCAACAACACCTGCGACGCCAAATACCGCCGGCTGGACCTCATCTTTCCCCTGGCCGGGCGGGGACTCATCGCCGAGGAGAAGATGGAGAGGCTGGCGGAGGTGGCCGGGGAGGAGGGGCTTACCGTGGCCCGTTGGTCGGGGGCCACGGCGCGGAACGGAGGAACCAAGTAGGGTGGGCCGAGGCTTGAATCGTCGTCCGGCGGGGTTTCCGCTACCGAGGAAGCCATCCCTCTGGACCTTCGGGATGGGGAGACGGTGACCGTTCGGGAGGCGCAAGGGAGAAGGAAAGGGGTGGGCCGAGATGGAGCTCTCGCCCGAGGCGCGCGAACTTTTCGCCGAGGAGATGGCGGCCAAGTTCCTGGCCACCGTGGACCCGGAGGGACGTCCCAACGTGGCCCTCATCGTCACCCTGCAACCCCCTCCGGACGGGCGCAAGGACCGCCTCATCTTCGGGGAATTCCTCATGTGGAGGAGCAAGGAATACCTGGCGAACAACCCCCGGGTGGGCATGGCCTGCGTGGACACCAAGCTTAAAATGGTCACCCTCACCGGGGATTTCCGGGGGTTCGAGCGCACCGGTCCCTACAAGGAGGCCATCGATTCCTCGCCCCTCATGCGCTACAACGCCTATTCCGGAGTGAGGTCGGCGGGGGTCATCGACGTGCGGGAACAGGACCCGGTGCGCCGGGCTTCCTTCCTTTCCATACCCCTGGACCTGGTCCGCTTGATGGCGGCCCGCCGGGACGGGCTGCCGGGGGGCGTGGAGATGCCCCGGCTGGTGAGGGAGAAGTTCACCATGCTCACCTCCATCAAGGCCCTGGCGGTGGTGGGGGAGGACGGGTATCCCCGGGCGATACCGGTGCTCCCGGTGGTGGAGAAGGGGAGCGGGCTCCTGCTCTTCAGGGCGGCGGCCTACAACCGGGAGCTCGCGGAGGTGCGCACCCCCTGTCCGGCGGCCATGGCCCTGGTGACCATGGATGCCAAGTCCTACAAGGTGAAAGGGGAGCTACTGTCTGCGGGGAGGGGCCGCTATGCCCTCCGCGTGGAGGAGGTATATAACGCCATGCCGCCCCGCGTGGGGGAGCGGATCGTCCCTCCCGAGTAGGGGCCTTCCTGCGGGGAAAACGGAATTAAGCGTTCCGGCTCACCGAGACCTTCGACCCTTCCGGCGGTTAAAACCGGATAAACGTCCCCCCGGCCTAGGCCCTCGCCGCGGCCGAACCCCGGCTCGCGGGAGAAGGCCCTCCACGGCGTTTACTTCTCCCGAGCGATTCCGGAATACCTTCCCGCCCGCCTTCCGGGAGCCTTCCCGGGCGAGAGGGGTGGGTGCAGGAGGGATCGTGCCCCACCCCGGCGAGCGGTCCCCGGGGATGTCGCGCCGTGTTCAGTAGACGCCCAGGCGGGCGAAGCCGGGGAGGTTGAAGGGAGCGCGGAAGCGGCTGAAGTACAGGGCGGCGAGCTTCTTCATCCTCGAGGGGCCCACCAGGCTCATCTGCCATTCCAGCCAGTTGACGTGGGGCCGGATGCGATACCAGACCCGGTTTTTAAAAATGTACCCGCGCCGGTAGCCGCGGTTGAAACGGTCGAACTCCTCCAAGGCCCTGGAACGGTCGTAGACGGCCATGGCCGCCACCTTGCCGGTTACCAGGGCTCCCAGGATGCCGAACCAGAAGAAGGGGTCCATGGCCCCGCTCATGGTCCCGCACAGGATGAGCCCGTGGTGGAAAAGCCGGGGGTTGTCCGGGCTGGCCACGGGCACCGCCCCGGAGACGTAGGTCCAGTTATCGTGTTCCACCCCCTCGTGGCGGACCATGAAATCCCGGTACTTGTTCAGGGCCTTGCGGTCGATGTGCCGGTTGGAGAAGAGGAGGTCGAAGTAGTAGTTGTTGCAGGAACTGAGGTAACCGTATTCCGAGATCACCTCGTCCACCCAGATCCAGGAGAGGTTACTGAAGCCGATCTCCCCGCGGGAGATCCAACCGTACCAGCGCAGGTAGGGGATGCCCAGCATCTCGTAGACGCTGGGAGTGAGCCCGCAGGCTATGATGGTGTTCTCGGGGAGCCTGGAAAGGTCTTCCTTTCGGAGGGGGGAGTTGAAGCGGAACTCCACCCCCAGCTTGCGGGCCTCGGCGAATAGAAGGGTATCCAGGCTTGTGGGCCGGTTGCCCCTCTCCACGGTGTACATATCCAGGACCTCCAGGGGCGGGTGGAATACCGCCTCGTGGAAGTAGAAGGGGCAGCGCCTCAGGGGATGGAACACCGGCGAGAGGTCGATCCCTATGTATTCCGAGGTTCGTTCCACGTCTATGGAGGTGGTATGGGTGGAGGGATTGTACACGCTGTCCCCGCCGTAGCCCGCCTCGCGATCGTGGACCGTCACCCGGTACCCGTGCCGCGCCAGGTCGATGGCGGCCACCAGTCCGGACATGCCGGCGCCGTAGATGGTGACTTCGGATGCCGCGGTCAAATCTCGACCCCCCTTTCCTTCCACCCTCCCGAACGGACACGCCGGGATTATCTTATCATCGAACGGACGATCGTGCCGCGATTATATGGGAATCGGGAGGGGGGACAGGGGACGAGGGGGCCGGCGTCGGGGTTTGAATGGCCCCTTGCCCGGACACCTTACCGGGAGAATTGGTCGGCGGGCAAGTCATGAGGAAGGCATGCGGGAGAGGCCGCTGCGTGGCGCGTTCAAGCACCATAAGGCGGCGAGCTCGTCTCTTTTGCGGCGTGAAGACATGGGACGAATCCACAGTTACCGCGGGGAGGAGGGGTTACACCTGGCGTGCAGGATCCCTCGGGGGAGGTGCAAGGCGGATCTTCCCCGCGGGTGGGAAGGTGGTGGGCGATGGCGAATCGCGGCCTTCCGGAAGGGGACGGGGAGGACATGGAGCACCGCCTTCCCGGCGCAAATGGGTGCTTCGGGCCCACCGGGGATCTCCCGGCCCGGAAGCGTTGAGGCTCAACCCGCCCCCGGGGGTTGGCGGTTATAATGGTCCTCATGGATGAAAGATATCGTACTCCAGTGCCCAGGAAACGGAACCTCCTGGCCGAGGAGATGGGAAAGTTTGCCATATGCTACGCCCTCTCCGGGCATGCCTCGGCGGTGGGCAGGGATCGAACCGGCGCGCATCACCGCGGGTTGGAGGTGCAGGGGATAAAGGAGGCCATCCTCCGCGAGTCCCTGCGCGAGGGGGACACGGTGGAAACGGAGGGGATGCTCAGCCCCTACGCCGCCATATACCATCCCCGCGCCTACTATCCGGCCTACGTGATGGGGGAGATGCGCGCCGCCTTGCGCCGGGGAGAGCCGCCTCCCCGGGCCTCACCGCATTACCTTCCGGTATGCCGCCTACCGCGGCTTCCGGATGGGACGAGGGTCGGTTTCCTGTATGCCCTCCGCAGAAGGGATTTCGACCGCCCCGACTTTCCCGCTCACGTGAGGGATGTCCTCACCCGGGACTTTCCCCGCCTACCGGTCCTCTTTCCCGGTGGGGAGCACGGTCATTGGGGACGGGTGCGACTGCGTGCCAGGCTGTTGAGGCTGGAAGCGGAGGACGTACGCCGCCTGGCCGGGATAGGGGAGGACGTCTACGGGGTTTACGCCGCGCGGGGGCTGGTCCATTTCCTGGAACCCCTGGAAATGGAAAATGTGGAAGCCCTTCCCATGCGGGGTTCCCTCTTCCTCGAGGCCTCCTTTCGGGGACTGCCGCCGTGGGAACGGTCCTGCAAGGCGCTGGATGCCGTTTTCCGGGAAACGGTGGACAGGGTTTTTCCCTCCTGCGAGCGGGGAGAGAGGGAGGAAGGCACCTGCCGCCTCCCGCACGGCGGGCACCACGTATTCCGTTTCCGCAACCGCCTTTTCGCCCTGATCTATCGCCCGGCCCTCGCCGTTTTTCGGGCCCCCGGGCTCCTGGGGCTCTTTCTCCCCGCGGACCTCGGGAATGGGGAGGAAGAGCCGCACGGTCTCTTTCGCCGCCTGGCCGTGGAGCTGCTGGAGGGCGTGTCCGGGGAACTCGGGGGGGAGGCCGGGTACAGGGTAGAGGTGGCCTACGACAACCGGCTGCCCTGGGTCCGCAGGCTCGGGGCCCTGGAGGGACCCGGTTTCAGGGCCCTGGGCGAGGAATACCCTTTCCTGGAGCCGGTCTTGAGCTGGCTCAGAGGAGCCTGAAGACGGATTCGGGAGACTTCAGGAAGGTTCACCGCCCTCCCGCGGAGGGGCCTCCTCCCGCGCCTCCGGCTTTTCCCTTCCGCCCCCTTCCTTACGCGGGCGCTTTTTCTTCTCCGGGACCACGAATTCCCCGCCCTCCGGGTGCCCTTCCCTCCCCACCCATACCTGGATGGAATCCGTGGGACAGACCGCCGCGCAATCCCCGCAGTTGGTGCACTTCTCGTAGTCGATGGAGGCGAACCCGTCCTGCACGTGAATGGCATCCGCCGGGCAGGCCTTCTCGCATCGCCGGCAGCCGATACAGGCCACCTTGCACACCGCGGTGGCCTTCTTTCCCGTGTACTGGCTCCTGCAGCGCACGAAGACCCTGGCCGTCGAGGGGACCATCTCTATGAGGTCGCGGGGGCACACGTCGGCGCACAGGCCGCACCCCGTGCACCTGCGCACGTTAACCCGGCTGATGCCCTCCTCGTCGAAGGCGATGGCGCTCACCGGGCAGACATCGGCGCAGTCCTGAAGCCCGAGGCAGCCGAAGGGGCAAGCCTTTCCCCCTCCCAGCATGTGAGCGGCACGACAAGAACTCACTCCCTGGTAGAAGGCCACCGGCGGAGAGAGCGATCTGCCGCCCCGGCAGTGGATGTGGGCCACCTGGGCCACTCCCGCCTCCACCTCCAGGCCCATGATCCTCCCCACCGCAAGGGTGACATCCGGGCCTCCCGCCCGGCACACGTTCACCGGGGCGTCGCCCCTGGCCACCGCCTCGGCGGCCGCCTCGCAGCCCGGAAGCCCGCAGGCCCCGCAGTTGGACCCCGGCAGGGCGTCGAGGATCTCCGCCACCTTTGGGTCGGTCTCCACGTGGAAGCGCCGGGAGGCCACGGCCAGGATGGCCCCCAGGAGTATACCGAACCCCGCCAGGCTTATCACCGCTTTCCAGACCAGGGACCAGTCCATCTTGCACCCCTCACAGGTTGAACATCCCCGCGAAGCCCATGAAGGCCAGGGAGAAGAGGGCGGCAGTTATGAAGGCTATGGGCACCCCGCGAAAGAACTTGGGGATGGGGGCCAGTTCCAGCCTTTCCCGCATGGCGGCGAAGAGGATGAGCACCAAGGAAAACCCCGCGGCCACCCCGATGGTGTAGACCAGCGCCTCGGGGAAGCCGTAATGGTAGGGAACGTTGAGCTTGGTGAAGAACCCCGGCTTGACGCTCTCCGTGGCCGCGGCCAGGACGGCGCAGTTGGTGGTGATCAGCGGCAGGTAGATGCCCATGGCCCGGTAGAGCGGAGGGCTGGTCTTCTTGATGACCATCTCCACGAACTGAACCAGGCTGGCGATGATGAGGATGAAGGAGGGGATGTACAGGAATTCCCCTACCCCCAGCGGTTTCAGCACGTAGTTCCAGGCGATCCAGCTCACCGAGGTGGCCATGGTCATGACGAAGATGACCGAGATGCTCATCCCCAGCGAGGTCTCCAGACTGGTGGAAACCCCGAAGAAGGGACACAGGGCGATGAAGCGGATGAGCAGGATATTGGCCACCAGGGAGGCGCCGAAGAAGAGCAGGAAGTATCTCCAGGCCTCGTTCATCTCTAACCCTCCTCGGTCCCCGGTTTCTTGCGTGCCTGGTACCACTGCAACAGCGCCGAGAGCAGGGCGAAAGTGATGAAAGCGCCCGGGAACATGATCAGGATGACCGGGACCGCCTTGATGTGGAGGTTGATGATCGTCTTATCGAAGAGGACGATCTTCCCGGTCCCGAAGAGCTCCCGGAAGACGCTCATGATCAAAAGGACCGTGGTGTACCCCATCCCGATGCCCAGCCCGTCCATGAGGGCGTGGGAGACCTTGGCGCTGGAGGCGTAACCCTCGGCCCGGGCCAGGATGATGCAATTGACCACGATGAGGGGTATCCACACCCCGAGCCGCTCGTAGACCGCGGGGATGGTCTTCAGGGTGAGGTCCACGATGGTCACGAAGGAGGCTATGACCACGATGTAGATGGGGATGCGCACCTGGTCGGGGATGAAGTTGCGGATGAGGGAGATGATCACGTTGGAGCAGGTGAGCACGAAGATGACCGCCAGCCCCATGAAGATGCAGTTCTCCACCCGGGTGGAGATGGCCAGGGCGGAACACAGGCCCACCATGAGCACCAGGAGGGGGTTGGTGGTGATGAATCCCTTGCGCAGCTCCCCCCAGAGGGTCTTTTTTTTCTCCTCCACGATCAAACTCCACCCCCTTCCTGGAGCCTTTTCCACATCTCCAGGGCCATGTTCACCCCGTTGGCGATGCCCTTGGAGGTGAAGGTAGCCCCTGTCCAGGCGTCCACGTCCACCTTGAGGGTCAGGGGCTCCGGGCCCTTGCCCTGGAACTTGGCTAGGTATTCCTCGGAGTCCAAGGCCACCGCTCCCAGCCCGGGGGTCTCCTCGTTGGTCACCGCCTTGATGCCGGTGACCTTGCCCTCCAGGTCCACCCCTACGGCCATGGTGATGAAGTTATAGCCCTTGCTCTTGAGCACGAAGGCGTAGCCCGCCCGCCGTCCGGCCTCGTCCAAGCCTTCGAAGACGGTGATGAGATCCGGGAAGTCGGGTTGCAGCAAGGCCGTGAGCTCCTCGCTCTCCTCCGGCTGGGCGGGTATGGAGGACAGGACCGCCTCCGCCGCCCTCGCCCTTCGCTTGGCCTCTTCCTGGGCGATGCGGTCCTTGACCAGGGAGTAGGTGAACCCCAGGCCGGCGGCAGCCACGGCGCAGACCAGGAATAGGCGCAGGCCCAGGTTGAGGACGTGGCGCATCATGGCCCGCTCGCCTCCTTGGTCCGGGCTGCCTTCCCGTAGGTGCGGGGAAGGACGTAGCGATCGATGATGGGTACCAGGCCGTTCATGAAAAGGATGGCGAACATCACCCCCTCCGGGTTGTTGGACCAGAAGCGCAAGAGCCAGGTCACCAGGCCCAGCCCCAGGGCATAGATCACCTTGCCGCGCGGGGCCAGGGGGCTGGTGGTGTAATCGGTGGCCATGAAGATGGCCCCGATGAGCAACCCGCCCGCCAGGGTATAAAAGAGCGGATCCCTCCCGGTGATGGCGGTGAGAGCGGCGACCGTTCCCACGTATATGACCGGGATCCGCCAGTCGATGATGCGGGTGACCGCCAGGTAGATACCCCCCAGGACGAGGAGCAGGGCGGAGACCTCTCCCAGGCACCCCCAGGGGTTGGCCAGGAGCAGGGGCTTGTAATAGGAGGATGCCTGGATCCCGTGGGGAACACCGCCGGGTCCCACGGGACTGAGGGAGGGATCGTAGACGATCTTCATGGCCGCCAGCGGGGAGGCCCCTCCGGCCACGTCCACCGCCTTCTCGATGGCCTTATGCGCCGGGGTGCTGGCGATGCCTATGGCCGCCGACTTGACGTATCCCGCCGTCATGTAGGCGGCCCAGGAGACGAAGGCCACCGCCCTGCCCACCAGGGCGGGGTTGAAGAGGTTGTGGCCCAACCCGCCGAAGACCTGCTTGCCCAGCACGGTGGCCACCAGGCCGGCCACCAGGGCTATCCACCAGTTGACCTTGGGAGGGAGGGTGAGGGCCAGGAGCAAGCCGGTGAGCAAGGCGCTGCAGTCGTCCAGGGTCACCGGGAGGCGCCTGCCCTTCTGCACCGCCAACTCGCCAAGGAGGGCCCCGGCGATGGAGGATACGATGACGTAAAAACCGTGGACGCCGTGGATGACCACCGAGTACAGGGTCACCGGGGCCAGGGCCACGATAACCTGGCACATGATCTTCCGGGTGGTTATGGGATCCCGGATGTGCGGGGAGGTGGAGAGGATGAACCTAGTGGTTTCCACCGCCGCCCTCCTTCCCGGCGGAGGTTTCCCTTTCCCGGGCCCGTCTTTCCTCGGCGGCCTTGAGGCGGGCCAGTTCCGCCTTCCCGAACTTGATCAGCTGCACGATGGGGTTCCGCGTGGGGCAGGCATAAGCGCAGCACCCGCATTCTATGCAGTCGTTGATGTTCAAACGCCGGGCCTCCTCCCATCTCTCGCGGTGGGAAAAGACCGCCAGGTAGGTGGGGATCAGGTTCATGGGGCAGGCCTCCACGCAGCGGCCGCAGCGGATGCATACCGGCTCTCGGGGTACCTCATAGCTCGCCTCCCGGTCGGAAAGGGCCAGGATGCCCGAGGTCCCCTTGACCACCGGAACCTCCAGGGTGTGCTGGGCCAGGCCCATCATGGGTCCGCCCATGATGACCTTGGCCGGGTGGGACATGAACCCCCCGCAAGCCTCCACGGCGGCGGCGAAGCTGGTGCCCAGGGGGACCAGGAGGTTGGAGGGTTCCCGGATCACCGATCCGGTCACCGTGACCACCCTCTCCACCAGGGGCAAGCCGGTTCGGAAGTAGTGGGCGATGGCCCTCGCCGTGCCCACGTTGTTCACCACCACCCCCACGTGCATGGGCAGCCCCCCGGAGGGGACTTCCCTCCCCAGGATATTGGATATGAGTACCTTCTCCGCGCCTTGGGGGTAACGGGTCCTCAATGTGCGCAGCTCGATGGCCGGGTCCCGGACCACCTCCGCCAGCTTCCGGACGGCCAGGGGCTTGTTGTCCTCCACGGCGATGACCGCCCGGGGGGCCCCCACGGCCTTCATGATGATCCGGAGTCCTTCCACCACCTCCTCGGTTTGTTCGAGCATCAGGCGGTAGTCGGCGGTGAGAAAAGGCTCACATTCCGCGCCGTTGAGAATCACCGTGTCGATGGGGAATTCCCCGGGCGGAGCCAACTTCACGTGGGTGGGAAAGGCGGCCCCGCCCAGCCCCACCATACCCGCCGCGCGGACGGCACGGCGGATATCCTCGGGTCCCATGTCCTCCCATGGCGATGGCTGGAGGGAAGGATCACGCTCGTAGAGGCCGTCGTTTTCGATGATCACCGCGGGTGATTCCCCGCCCACCGGGTGGGGATGGGGCGCTATTTCCCGTACCGTTCCCGAGACGCTGGAGTGCACGGGGGCGGATACGAAGGCCTCGGAATCCCCGATCACCGTGCCCACCAGGACCCGGTCTCCCTTTTTCACCTTCGGAGAACAAGGCGCACCGATGTGCTGCCTGAGAGGGATGGCCACAAGTTCCGGGGCTTCCATACGGGTTATGGGCTTTTCGGCGGTGTAATGCTTATTGTCCGGGGGATGGACTCCACCCCTGATCCTCTTTCGCCACCCGGCGTTAATCCCTGCCACTGTTCTCATCGATGCTCCATGTCCGCGGGAAAACCGCCTGTTCCGGGCAAAATAAAACCGTATTGTAATTTAATCCCTCACCCGGAGGATGTCCAGAAGTATTTCGAAATTTCCAAAAAAATTTTTTTAGGAATCCGAAATTTTACCAGCTTCCTTTTGAGGACGGCGGACCGTCGGCGGGAAGGGGGATAGAGAGGGAAAAGGGGGCGGGAGACCGCCTGTCCACCCGTGGATTATACTGTTCCCATGGAATGCAGGGGCGTGGTCACGGAAAGAGGGAGCGGATGGGTGAGGGTGCGCGTGGCCGCCTCCGACTGTGCGCGGTGCGGAGCGTGCGGCATCTTCTCCCGGCGCGGCGGCGAGGAAGTGGAGATCATCGCCCTCGACGATACCGGGGCCCGGGAAGGAGACGAGGTGGGGCTGGAAGTCCCCGGCCGGGCCGTGCTCCTCTCCTTCCTCCTGGCCTTCGGGCTTCCCCTGCTCGCCATGGCCGCTGCCTATCTCCTGGCCTTCCTCCTCTTCCTCGCGGCGGGAGGGAAGGCCAACCAGGGAGCGGCGATCGCGGCAGCGGTGGCTGCCGGCGGGGCGTGTTTCTGGGTGAGCGTCAGGGTGGCGGGAAGGAAGCTCGTCCATCCCCGGGTGACCTCCGTGATCCGGGAAACGGTGCGCATGGGGAGGGATCGCGGGGAGGGAAGCGGACATCCACTACCCGCGGGGTTCGACGCGGCGGAGGCGATGGGGGTTCGCCCCGCGTCCCCTGGAGAGGGTCAGCCCCCGTGCACCGGACAGCGCGACGGGTGACCCGGACAGGTCGTTCTGGGGAAGGAAAAGCAGCGAGGTCAGGGGTTTTCCCCCAGCTCGGCCAGGATATCCTCCACCGCCTCGCGGTCCTCGGGGTAGGAGAAGGTGCTCGTCCGGGCCGCGGCCGGGCCCTCCTCCTCTCGGCCACGGAGTATCCCCTGGATCTTGTCCTGGAGACGCGCCGCGCAGGCCCTGGCGCCCTCCGGGCCCACGTTGGGGAGGAGGACCACCAGGCGGTCCCCCACCCGGGCCAGCTCGTCCACGGCTCGGGTGTCGTTCTTGAGCACGTTCACCGTGACGTCGCGGAGAAGGCTCGCCCCCCTTCCCCTGGTTCGGGAGAGGAGGGCGGGGTCGAAGGAGAAGAACACCAGGGAGAAGGGTTTCCCGTACCTCTCGTGTTCCAGGACTCGCTGCTCGATCTCGCGGCGCAGGAAGCGCGCGTTTCCCACCTGGGTCTCGTCGTCCACCAGGTCCTGTTCCTCCATCTTCACGAAGAAGTAGCGGAACTGGACGCGGATGTTGTGGCAGAGGAAGGCCATGATCCCGTAGACCAGGAACTTGGCGCCTATCAACTGGGCGAGCACCCCGCCCTGGAAATCCCCTCTCCAGGCCAGGCGGCATGCGGAGTAGAGGGCCAGGCAGAGCAGAAAGGAGAGGACGGCGCCCCGCCTTCCCCCGTAGAGGCCGGCCACCACCACGGCCATCATCAGACAGTGGCCCAGGACCTCCACGGCATCCGTCTTCTGCACCGCCATGCCCACGGCCATGGCCGCGACGGCCAGGCCCATCACCAGGAGTACCAGGCGCTCGAACTTGGCGTATCTCATGGCTTATCCTTCCTCCCCGGGATCACAGTTCCTGGTGATAGGGACAAGAGACCTTGCCCTCCAACGGGTCGTAGAGATATTCCTGCCCCGATTTGGGGCACTGGAAATCGGTGCCGGCCTCCAGGTAATCGGGCACCAGTTCCTGGAGGGAAGGGGGGTAGGCTTCATGCTCGGCTTGGTAAACGCTGAGTGCCCCTCTTATGTTCTTCAGGTTGGCGCGGCAGGCTGTCTCCCGGGTGCGGTCCAGGGAGAAGGAATAGGAGATGAAGGCGATGCCCAGGAGGATGGCGATGATCAGGAGGACCATCATCATCTCCACGATGGTGAAACCGTTTTGTCCGCCGCGACGCCGGTTGTTCATTATCTCCACCCCGTCACAGGTTAATTCTCGGTGTATGCACGGATATCCTTGAACGTCGAGTCCCGAAACATTGTTTCTCCGGCCCCGCCCCGGTTTGGTCCCAGGTGCACGAACGGTGATTACCTCTGGAAATCGACTCCCGGGTCACGATTCGCGCCGTTGCGAAGGGAGACGCGCCTGGGTTAAAAGGCGATCTTTTTCGATTGTCGGAAGGAAGATACGGTGCGCTCCCGGAACCCTTGCGGGTCTTGACGAGGGTCGGCGGGCGCGTCCCCCACATGTTTGCGCCCCGGGATGGGAATAATATGCGAGAAAGGGGATCGGCAGGGCAACACGAATAAATACCTTGAAAGCCTTCCGTGGGAGAGGAAGGGCAGGGAGGGTGCCGGGTAGCGGGTGGATCACCAGTGGCAGTCGGCGGAACCCCGCCGGGTGCGGTGAGGGGCCGCGCTGCAGGTGAGCGGGTGAAGGCGGAACCCGGTGGTCTCGGCCGATGGCGGATGCGTGACCGTTGATGGGTTGGATCGCTCAAGGGGGTGGCGAAGCTCGTGTACCGCTGGGCCGTCGTGTAAGCGTGGAATGACCGGGCCCGGGGTAATATCGTGGAAGGATTCGGGAAAACATGGAAAAAAACGAGGAAAGATACCTCCATCCGTCGCCGGGAATGGAGCTTTTTACGCACAGTCACAACGGGGCGGTGAGCGGGGGTCGAGGCTTGCAGGGGGACAAGGCCTTCCTCGCGGGAGGAGCCCTGATCCTCGCTTCGTCCTTCCTCTACCCCTACCTCAGGGGGTGGGTGGAACGCTTGTCACCGGGGTGTCTTTTCCGCCGGCTCACCGGACTTCCATGCCTGCTTTGCGGGATGACCCGCAGTTTCGCCGCCGTCTCCCACGGACGCTTCTCGGATGCCTTCCGCCATCACCTGCTGGGACCGCCCCTTTATTTGTCGGTAACCGCTATGACCGCCGGGCTTGCCCTGGAGCGGGTGACCTCGCGGCGTATATTACCCCGCCCCGGCGAGGAGTCCGCGAGGCGCCTGGCGAAAGCAGGCTTAGCCCTACTGGTGGCCGCATGGGCGATACGGCTTTTTCTCTTTGGCGTGGAGGCATGAAGGGCCCGCGGGGCCGGAAGGAGAAAGGAGGTAGGCATGGAAGGAGGTTCCTACGCGGCGCAGCCCGGAAGCCCCCTCGAGTACCAGGTGGGTACCCGGGCGAGCACGGACTTCATCACCGATCCCGGAATGGCCATCCTGCTTTCCATCGTCACCTGCGGCATCTACGGCCTGTACATCGTCTATAAGCTGGTGCAGAGGAGGGACGAGCATTTCCGGCGCATGGCCGGGGTGGCCGACGCGGTGGCCGCCTTGCGGGCCAAGGCCCAGGGCAGGGAGGAACTCATCGCGCCGGAACTCGCCCAGCTGGAGCAGGTGCGGGTGCAAATGGCCGCCATGGCCGCGGAACGGGGTGCCGCCATCTGGCTTCTCATCTGCATGTTCACCGGGATTGGATCCCTCATCCTTTATTACCTGCTCATGCAGGATTACGTGCAGCATGACCTCCTGGAGGCCCAGTTCTTCACCCTGATGAGCGGGGCCCTGGCCAAGCTGGGGCTGGCCTCGGAAGCCGGACAAGCTGTACCCTCAGTGCCCCAGCGGGATTTCGTGACCTTCCTCATCCTCACCCTGGTCACCTGCGGCATCTACGGTCTCTACTGGATGTACGTGATGATCAAGGACTTCAACGACCACTTCATGGCCCAGGTGCCCTGGGAGGACTTCCTGGTCCAGGCCCTGCGCTGAGCACGGAGGGCGGCGATTCAGGCAGGCAGCCAGAGGGAGAGGGCCACCACCGCCGCCACGGCGGATACGGCGGCCAGGTCGGCGAATCGGAAGCGCATGGACCGGTAGTGGGTACGGCTCGCCTCGCCCCGGTAGCCCCGCGCGGCCAGGGCGGCGCCCAGCTCCTCAGCGTCGCGGAAGCAGGCCGAGAACAGGGGGACCAGCAGGGGCACGAGGTCCAACATCCTCCGCACCGGATTGCGGCCGGAGAATTCCGACCCCCGGGCCTCCTGGGCCAGGGCTATGTCCCCGGCGCGGGAGAGGAGGAGGGGGAGGAAGCGGAAGGCCGCGGTAAGGACCATGGCCGCGTCCCGGACGGGTAAACCCAGGCGGCGGAGGGGAGCGGCCAGGGACTCCAGACCGGAGAGCATCTCCACCGGGCCGGTGGTCATGGTGAGTATGCCCAGCAAAAGGACGGCGATAACCAGCCTCAAGGAGTAAAGCACCCCGTTCGAAAGGCCGGTGTTGGTGACGGACAGCGGTCCCCATTTCCATATCTCGCGCCCGGGGGAGAAGAAGAGCTGGGCCGTGGCGGTGATCAGAAGGAGCAGGGCCACCGAACGGAGGGAGGACAGGGTTTGCCCCGGCGGAAGCTTGGCGATGTACATGGCCGCCAGGCAGAAGAGCAGGAGGAGGATCAGCCCCCCCGGCCTGCGCACCAGGAAGGCGCTCACCAGGAGGGCCAATGTGCAGGCCAGCTTGGTCCTGGGGTCCAGGCGGTGAAGGGGAGAAGAAAGGGGGTAATACTGTCCCACGCGGATGCGCTGCAGGCTCCTCATCCCGCACCCCCTCTCATGACGGCGTCTATCCTCTCCGCCGCTTCCTCCGCGTTGCGCACGTAGGCGGGAAGCGAGGGGTACCCGGCCCGCAGGAGATGCAGTAGCTCGACCCGGGGCGGCGGCTCCAGGCCGGCGCGCCTCAGTCCCTCCCGGTCCCCGAGCACGCTCTCCTTTTCCCCCTCCAGGATCAGGCGCCCCTCGTGGAGTACCGCGGCCCGGTCCGCCAGGAGATCGACCTCCTCCCACTCGTGGGTGACGAGGAGGATGCCCGCCCCGGAACTGCGCAGCCGGTGGAGGAGGAGGGCCAGCCGCTCGCGCCCCTCGCCGTCCAGGCCGGAGAAAGGTTCGTCGAGGAGTAGAAAGCGGGGTTCCCTGACCAGCACCCCGGCCAGGGCCACCCGGCGCATCTCCCCCCGGCTGAGCGCGAAGGGCGGGAGCGGGGAGTAGTGGGAAGGCTCCAGGCCCACGGAACGCAGGGCACGGGCGGTTCTCTCCCTCGCCTCCCGCCGCGGGAGAGAGGAGCGGCGCAGTCCGAAGGCCACGTCCGCCTCCACCGTCTCCGCGAACAACTGGTCCTCCGGTGACTGGAACAGGATCCCCACCGCTTCCCTCAGGCGTGCCCGGAAATCCTCCCTCCCGCCGCAGGGCATCCCGTCCAGGAAGAGGGCGCCCTTCCGAGGGGCCAGCAATCCCGACGCCACCAGGAGGAGGGTGGACTTGCCGCAACCGCTGGGGCCCAGAAGGGAGAGGATCTCGCCCTCGCGGATCTCCAGGTCCACGCCCCGCAGCACCTCCCTGGCCAGGGGAGTGCCGGCATAGTAGGTGAAATGGACGTCCTTCAAGGCGAGGCCCATAAACCCTCCAGGATGTCCTCCAAGCCCCTTGGGTGCTCGGGCGTCGGCCAACCCCTGCCGCGCAACTCCCGAGAAATGCGGAGGGGTTCCGGTTCCCGCGCCGCGATGCGCTCACGGAGACGGGGAAGGGAAAGGAAAAGGTGGGGCGGGCCGTCGAAGGTCACCCGCCCTTCCTCCAGGAGAACCAGGCGGTCGGCCAGGAGGAACTCCTCCGGGCGGTGGGTGACGTGGAGGAGGGTGACCCCCCTTTCCTCGCGCTGGCGCCGAAGGAGGTCCAGGAGCTCGGACCGGCCCACGGGGTCCAGCATGGAGGTGGATTCGTCGGATACGACGACGCGGGGTCGCAGGGCCAGCACCCCGGCCAGGGCCACCCTCTTCTTCTCGCCCGGTGAAAGCAAGTGCGGCTGGCGGCGGCGGAGGTGGGTGACGCCCGCCAGGCTCAACGCCTCCTCCACCCGGATGGATATCTCCTCGCGGGGTAGCCCCAGGTTCTCGGGCCCGAAGGCCACGTCGTCCTCCACGGTGGCTCCCACCACCTGGTGGTCGGGGTCCTGCAGGATCATGCCCACCAGGCGGCGGATCTCGCGGAGGTCCTCCGGAGAGGAGGTGTCCAGTCCGAATACCCGCACCCTGCCCAGTCCGGGTAGCAGGAGTCCGTTCACCAGGCGGCAGAGGGTGGATTTGCCGCTGCCGTTGAGCCCGGTGAGCGCCACGAATTCCCCTTCCTCCACCACCAGGTGGAGGCCGTCGAGTGCCGGGCGGTCCTCGCGGCCTGGAAACCATATGGTAACTCCTTCCAGGAAGATGGCAGGTTCTCGGACCGTTTCGGCCTTCCGGACCCGCCCGGTGCGGATTTCGTTTCCTCCCGCGGGGACCGTGGTCGCGGTCCATCCCCCGGGTTGGCTTTCCGCCCGCGGCTCTCCTCCGCCGGCGCGGCGGGGCGAAGCCACGGGGATCAAGTACCCGGCACCCAGGGACAGGAGAAGCCTGCGGGCCAGCAAGCCGATGAGGAATCCGGTGGGCAAGGCCAGAAGGAGGAGGATGGGGAGGTAGTTCACCAGGCCCGGAAAGCCCACCAACCATACGGCCACCCCCAGTTGCGCCGCGTTGTGGGATACCGCGCCGGCGATACTCAGGCCCGTGAGTGTCATGAAAGGTGGCTTGATGAGATATACGGCCGCCATCACCAGGGTGGCGGCCGTCCCGGCGGACAGGCTGATGGTCAGGCCCACGAAGCTTCCCCGCAGCAGCCCGCCCAGGAGGCAGCGGAGCAGGTTTACGGCCAGGGCTTCCCAGGGACCGAGAGTGAAAAGGGCGATGAGGGTGGCCAGGTTGGCCAGGCCCAGCTTCACGCCGGGCAGGGGAAGGATGGGGGGCAGCATGCCCTCCAATATCTGAAGGACCAGCCCCAGGGTCACCAGCAAGCCCAGGCGGCTGACCAGGTAAGCCCGGCGGTCGGAGGGGGGTATTCCCGGTAGGGGGGACCTGTCAACGGTTGACGACATCGGGACCCCCTTCCCCGCTCACCACCTCGATGACTACCCGATTGGGCAGGCAGACGATGCTCTCCCCGGGACGGGAGATCCACCCCCTGCGCGCGCACAGCTTGTCCGGGCAGGCGGAGTCCACCATGCGCACCCGCCCCCCCTCGATCTCCACGTAACTCTTGCCCTGGTAGCCGTCGATGGCCAGGGATCGTTTTCCCTGCGGCAGGTCGAATTCCGCCACCTGCCGGCCGTCGGCCAGGACGCGGACCTTGAGGCTCGACCCACCCGCCCGGCTGACCCCGTGCAGGATGAGGAAGAGGCTCAAGAAGCCCACGGCCAGGACCAGTACCACGTCGCCCGGGGCCCACCATCTCCTGAGCGACGCGGACCACCGACCGGACCGCCCGGCGTTGCCCATTCCCTTTTTCACCTACATCCGTCCTTCCGGTTTACGCTCATCATCCATTCTACAACCAGGCTTCCCTTGGGGCGTTATCCTCGGGCCGGCGCATCCTCCTTGCGGGTCGCGCATATTCCCGTCACGGGCCGTGCGCGTTTTCCTCCCTCTGGCTCTCCGCTTCGCCCCGCGACCCTCCTGCCTCCCCTTTCCGGAAGCGTGTCCCCTTCCGGTTGTTATGCCCCGGGGCCGCGCATATAATCTTTCCTATGGATGTCAAGGAAGCCAACCTGGTCTTTCACGACGAGACCAGCCGGGAATACGACCGCAAGTGGGCCATCCGCTTCGACGACGACATGGCGCGCTTCGTGCTGTCCAAGTTCGAGCTGGGCCTGGGAGGACCTTTTCCCCGCGGGGTTAAGGTCATGGAGATCGGGTGCGGCACCGGGTACGCCATGTTGAACCTGGGCCTGGCCGGGGTGCTGGACGAGGCCTGGGGGTGCGACATCTCCCAGGGCATGCTGGACGTCTGCCGGGAAAACGCCGAGCGGCTGGGCATCAAGGTCCACCTCCGGCAGGCGGACGCCGAGGAGCTGCCCTACGAGGACGAGTCCTTCGACCTGGTCATCGGGCACGCCGTGCTCCATCACCTGCCCGACCTGGAGGCTTCACTCCGGGAGATACACCGCGTGCTCAGGCCGGGGGGGAAATGCGTGGTGGCCGGGGAGCCCACGGTGGCCGGGCATCGGCTGGCCCGGGTGGCCAAGGACGTGGCCTCCTTCGGCATCCGGTGGTACGCGAGATTGGGCGGCCGGCTGGGGAAGAGACGAATAGAGCTGCGCCGTTACCACGCCGCGGGGTTACCCGAGGACCACGAGCTGCAGGAACTGGAGTTCATGGTGGACATCCACAACTTCCGCCCCCGTGAGCTCTGCGCCCTGGCCCGAAAGGTCGGCTTCCGCGAGGTCCGCTACGAGTGCGAGGAGCTGTGCTCCAGCTTCATCGGCTGGATGATACGCACCGTGGAGGGGAGCGTCAGCGAGGAGAACATAACCGACCGCTGGAGGTGGGGAGCCTATAACACCTACAGGAGGGCCCGCGCCCTGGACCGCGTGCTCTACCGCTACCTTCCCCGCGACTGGTTCTACAACTTGATCCTCTGCCTTGGGAAGTGACGGGAAGGGAGGCCGCCTTGGGGGGCTGCAGCCGGGAGGCCGTGGAGGCCGTGCGGGAGGTGGAGAAGGCCCAGGGCCTGGGAGACGGGGAGCGTCCCCGGGGCTGGAGGTGGTTCGCCCGCACCGTCCGCTTCGTGATCTCCAGGCGCATGTACACCCCCCGTTACTGGGTCTTCCTCTACCGTTTCCTGCGTTTTAAGATCCTCCATCCCCGGGTGGAGACGGAGGGTTTCATCTTCCTTCCCCGCCGCTACGAGGTGGTGCTCAAGAAGGGGGGGCGCATAAAGATCGGGCGTTGGGTATGGATAGGCAGGAACAACGCCATCCGCTGCCACGAGGGGGAGCTGTACATCGGGGACAACACCATCTTCGGCACGGACAACACGGTGAACTGCTACGCCGGGGTGTACATCGGGCCGGAGTGTCTCTTCGCCGACTCCGTCTATATCGTGGATTTCGACCACAATTACTGGGACCCGGAGATCTCCATACGTTCCCAGGGTATCACCAAGAAGCCCATCCGCCTGGAGGGGGATATCTGGGTGGGGGAGAAGGTGACCATCCTGCGGGGGGTGACCGTGGGAAGGGGATCGGTCATCGGGGCCATGAGCCTGGTCAACCGGGACGTTCCTCCTTACGCGGTGGTGGGGGGAGTGCCGGCGCGGGTCATCGGCTGGAGGCCCCGCCCGGTTGGAGGCACCCGCGGAGGCGGCGGGACGTCGCCGCTCGGATCCTTGGAGAGTGGACGCGGGGAGGAAACCGGGAGCAACTCCTGAAGGCGCGGCCGGTGCCCGACGGCGGTCCGCCGGGCGGCTTTGCCCGGGGGAAGGTGTTCCAGGGCCGGGTGTGGGAGTGCCTGCCCGGCAGGCCGGCGGATTTTCAGTCCCGGGGGAAGTCCACGGGGAGGCATCACCCACGGGGCGTTGACCGTGGCGAGACGCGGGGAAGGGCCGTTCCGGCGGGGAGGCGAAAACCCGGACTTATATGGTAAATAATGGGATTTAGCCGGGAGCTTTCACCCGGCGGGGGGTGCGGCGTTCGTGGCGCAGAAGGATATCGACCCGGAACTCAGGCGCGACCTCTTGACCGGGGGTTGGACCATCTTGGCGCCCGCGCGCTCCCGGCGCCCGGGAGGGGGAAAGGATGGGCGGGGGAGGGGACCCTGCCCCTTCTGCCCCGGCAACGAGCGGCTCACTCCCCCGGAGGTTTGGGCGGAGAGCGAAGGGCCCCGTTCCAAGGACGGGCCGGGATGGAACATAAGGGTGGTCCCCAACCTCTACCCGGCGCTGGTCGAGAACCCCGGAACCGGTGGCAAGGCCGGCGGGAGGATGCCGGCACGAGGTTTCCACGAGGTGATAATCCACTCCCCCCGCCACGATCTGTCCCTGGAGCGCATGGACCCGGAGTCGGCCTACCGGCTCATGCGCGCCTATCGCCTCCGTTACCGCGAACTCTGCGGGCACCCGTGGGTCAGGCAAGTCCTGGTCACCCTCAACCACGGCCGCGAGGCGGGGGCCTCCCTGGAACACCCTCATACCCAGGTCTTCGCCCTTCCCCTGGTGCCCCGGGCGATACGGGAGGAACTCGGACGCTGGAGGAGGGCGGCCGCTCGGGGTTGTCCTCTCTGTGCGGCGGTGGAGGAAGCCCGGCGGGAGGAGAGGCTGATCCTGGAGAACGGGTCCTTCGCCGCCTTGGCTCCCTTCGCCTCCCGCCAGCCCTACGAGACCTGGTTCGTTCCCCTACGCCACGGGGAGGATTTCTCCCGCGCCGGTGAGGCGGAGCTCAGGGGGATGGCCGACATCCTGTGCCGGGTGCTCAGGGGGCTGGCCGGGCTCCTCGACCATCCCCCCTACAACCTCTGGCTGCACTCCGCGCCCTGCGACGGGTCGGAATACGCCTATTATCACTGGCACTTGGAGCTGGTCCCCCGCCTCGTGGTCACCGCGGGCTTCGAGCTGGCCTCGGGACTGTTCATCAACCCGCTTCCTCCCGAGGAGGCCGCCCGGAGGCTCCGCGGCATCATGGGGTGAGGTTGCGCATGGTTTTCCGCCGGGTTCACCGGCGTAAAGCGGAGGGAAACCGGGGTCCGTCACCGGGGCGGGGGTTCGTGACCGGGATCCTCATCCCCCTTCCTCGGTCGGAAAACGGTGAAAGTCCACGTAGTAGCGGAGGGAGAGGCAGGCGGCGGTGGGGGTCAGGTAGGCGGGAACCCCCGCCTGGTACAGCCTGGCCGCCTGGGGCTGGACCAGGGAGCTGGGAAAAAGTACCACCACCACGGGCTTGGACATCTCGGGCTTGGCTTTCAGCACCTCGTCGGTGATGGCCTGGATCAGCCCGATGTCCCCGTCGCGGGAGGCGGGGGCGCTCCCCACGGCCAGTATTATGTCCACCTCGGGGTCCCGGTCCAGGAGCTCGAGCACCCGCCTGTAGTTCCCGGGGACCACCGCCCCGAATCCCAGGTCCACCGGGTTGGAGAAACTGGTGCCCTCCCGGGGGAGGAAGGAAGCCAACGCCTCCCGGGTCCGGGGGGAGACCCGGGCCATGGAGAGCCCCGCCCTCTCCACGGAGTCGGCGGAGTTCACCCCCAGGCCGCCGGGAGCGCTGACCACCGCCACCCGGTCCCCCCCGCAGGGGGGGAGGTGGAGGAGGGCGGAAGCGAAGTCCAGCATCTGGGCCAGGTCCTCGGCCAGCACGATTCCCGCCTGGCGGGCCGCTCCACGGAAGATCTCCGCGCTGCCCCCCAGGGCGGCGGTGTGGCTGGCCGCCGCCCGCTCCCCGGAGGGGGTCAGCCCGCCCTTGATCATCACCAGGGGCTTCCTTCCCCGCATGCGCAAGGCCGTGTCCAGGAAACGGCGGGCGTCGCGCACCTCCTCGAGGTAGGCCAGTACGATCTCCACCCCTGGGTCCTCGGCCAGGTATTCCAGGTAATCGGCGCAGTTGAGGTCCAGCTCGTTCCCGCTGGAGACGATCTTGTCGAAGAGGATGCCCCTCTCCATGCCGGTGAGGAAGCTGATGCTGGAGATGGACCCGCTCTGGGAGATCATCCCGGCCCGCCCCGGGACCGGGAACATCCCGGCGAAGAGGGCCACCTTGCCCCGGGCGGAATAGATACCCATGCAGTTGGGGCCCACCAGCCGCAGGCGGCTTCGGCGCAGGATCTCCCGGATTTCTTCCTCCAGGCGCTTTCCCTCGGGGCGGCCGGTCTCCGCGAAACCCGCGGTGTTGACCACGCAGCCCCCCACACCGGCCTCGGCGCACTCCCGCACCAGCCCGGGAACCGCTTCCGGGGGGACGCTGAGGATGACCAGGTCGGGAACCCGGGGCAGGGAAGAGATATCGGGGTAGCATTTCATCCCCATTATCTCCTCGTGGCGGGGGTTGACCGGGAAGAGGTCCCCCTCGAATCCCATGTCCAGGAAGGAGCGCAAAAGCAGGGTCCCGGGATTGTCCCGCCGTTCGGAAACTCCCGCGATGGCCGCGGCGCGGGGATGGAAGATGCGGTCCAGGCTTTCCTTAAGCCGCGGGTCCATGGTCCCTTACGCTCATGGGGCGGCCTACCCGCCCTCGGCGCGTTCCTCGGGGAGGGGAGGACAGACGTGCAGGACGCGGGGCCGGTATTCGTATTCCCGGATGGATCGCTCGTAGACCTCCATGGTCTGGCGGGCGATGCGTCCCCAGTTGTATTTCTCCCCTATGAACCTGCGGGCGTCCGCGGTGAGCCGGCGGGCCAGCTCCTCGTCCTTGAGGACCCGGATCATGGCCTGGGCCAGGGACTCCGGGTTGCCGGGCTTGAAGCACAGGCCGGTCTCCTCGTGGACCACGATCTCCTTGAGCCCACCGGTGTCGGCCACGATGACCGGGCATCCGGCCACCATGGCCTCCAGGACCACCATCCCGAAGGGCTCGTAGAGGCTGGGGACCACGGTCAGGTCGGCGCACTTGTAGAACCGGGCCAGCACCTCGGAGTCCACGAACCCCAGGAGCTTTATCTTCTCCCCCAGGCCCAGCTCCTCGATCATGGCCTGCAGGGCCCGGGCGTGGGGCCCCGTGCCGGCCACCAGGAAGCGCAGGTCCGGCACTTCCTCGAGGACCATGGGCATGGCCTCGATGACCGTCTGGACCCCCTTCTCGTAGACCAGGCGGCCCACGAAGAAGACCATGCGGCGGTCGGGGTGGATGAACTGGCGGAAGATGCGCTCCCGGTCCGGGTTGACGTTGAAGATCTCGTACTCGATGCCGTTGGGGATGACCGTGACCTTGTCCGGGGGGAGCTCGAAGATGCGCACCACCTCGTCACGCATGTAGTTGCTGCAGCATATGGTGCGCACGCTCTCGAAGGTCAGCCACCATTCAATCTGGTGGATTATCCTCTGCATGGGGCCGGGGAGGTTCCCCTGGTGGCGGCCGTATTCGGTGGCGTGGATGGTGGCCACCAGGGGGATGCGGTAGGCATGCTTGAGGGCGATGGAGGCGTGGGCCACAAGCCAGTCGTGGGCGTGGAGGACGTGCACCTTGCCTATCCGCTCGTTGATCAGGGGCACCGTCCTCTCCAGGAGGGCCACGTTGAACTGCAGGGTCCAGGAGACCCAGTCGTCCTGCGGTATCTCCGGCGGATAGAGTGGAACGCGGTGTATCTTCACCCCCTCCGCCTCCTCGTAGTCCGGCGCCCCGGGCGAATCCTTGGTGACCACGTGCACGTTCGTTCCCAGGCGGGCGAGGTTCACCGCCAGTTGGTGGACGTGGGTTCCCAGGCCGCCGATGATGCGGGGTGGGTATTCCCAGCTGAGGATCAGGACCTTCATCTCCCCCTACCTTCCACACGAGCGCCGGCTCCCTCCCCTGGAAGCCGCACCGCCGTCATCTCCACCCACCCTTCCGGAAGGGCGAAAATATTTTATTAAACGGACTGTGCGTTGGCAATAAAGCCCCACGCGGGGGCGGATTCCAGATCATGACAACCCGTGATGCCTGCTCGAGCCGGCGAGATGGAAAAGAATTCCTTCGCCTCCACGAGATGCACGGAAGATCATTCCATGTGCTTTTTCCAGAACCCGGCATGCAACCAGGGAAAGGGGTTGTCCGTTTCCTCCAGCCGGACGAGTTCTTCCTCCGCCTCCCCGCGGTCCAGCATGGACATGCAGCGCCGGAAACGCTCGGCGTGGGTGTAGAAGCGCTCCCTGGCGTATCCGGCCGCCGTGTCCCGGGTGACCATGTAGGACCAGTCGCTGGCCTCCATGAGGAGGAGCTCGCGCGCCGCCTGCAAGAGGGCCCTGGCTTTCCCGGCGTCCGGTCCTTCCCGGCAGCGGGAGATGAAGGCCTCCTCCGAGCTCCTGGTGATCTCCCAGATATCGCGGGTGCCCTCGTTCTCCCAGGTGGAGAAGGTACCGTCCACGTTCCAGGCGGTGCGGGAGGGGGAGAGTGAGGGCAAGCCTTGGGGTTTTATACCCGCCGCCGACAGGCGGGGCAGCTCGCATTCCGGTCCCAGGAGGCTCAGCACCTCGCGGAGCCATAGGGGGCCTTCGCGCCACCAGTGCCCGAAGAGCTCGGTGTCGTAGGCCGCCAGGAGCAGGGCGCCCTCATTCCCCTCCTCCCCGCCGACCAGCCGGTCCCACCTCTCCCGCATGCGGGCCGCGAAGTCCTCGGCGTCCGCCCTCGCCCGGGCCGATGCCTCCCGGGGTTCGTAGACCTCCTTCTCCTCCAGCGGGGTGGAGGGGGAGGTTATCCTCCAATACTGGAATCCGTGGCCCTGGTAGTCCCGCTTGACGTATTCGCGGTACTCGCCGTGGGAGGGATAGCCGTCGGGTTCCCACACCAGGCGGTGGGAGAGCCGGTCGCGCAAGAAAACGACCAGGGAGGTCTTTCCCAACCGGCAGGCCCGACAGGCGGGGAGGGATGGGGAAGCGGCATCCGGGGCGGTATGGTCGAGGACCACGTAGCGCAGCGGGGGAGAGAAGCGCTCCAGTACCCGGTCCATCTCCGGCGTGTAGGAGCACTCCGGAAGCCAGAAACCGGCCGGCTCCTGGCCGAAGTTGCGCCGGTAGCTCTCCAGGCCGATCTCCACCTGTGCCGCCCGGCAGGCGTCCGAGGAGAGGAGGGGGAGATGGGCGTGGGTGGCCGAGCTGGCCAGCACCTCCAGCACCCCCGCCCTCATTCCCCGGCGCAGGGCCTCCATCATGCCTCCCCGGTATTTCTCCTCGAAGAGGCGCAGCAGGCCTTCCAGCTCCCGCGCGAAAAAAGAGGCCAGGCGGCGTCGCTTTTCGTCACCCATGTTGCGCAGGCGTTGCACCTCTTCTTCCGCCTGGCGCTTGCGGTTCCTCAGGTAAGCGGCGAAACGATCCTGCAGGTAGGCGTCCTCCAGCTGCTCGGCGAGGATGGGGGTCATGGTCAGGGCCAGTTTTCCCGGGCATCTTCCCTCGGCGAGGTCCCCGACGAGTTCCCAGAGGGGCAGGTAGCATTCCGCCCAGGCTTCCAGTATCCACTGTTCGCCCACCGGCCAATCGCCGCCGCGGCGGACGTAGGGCATGTGTGTGTGCAGGAGGATTGAGAAGGAACGCCTTTCCATTTATGGTAGATCCTTCCATCCAATCCCTATGAAATCCAGGGCTTCCTCCAGGGGTTGGTCGCGGATGGCGAAGTCCCTCCTTCCCAGGAGGGGGATGAACAGGGGGCGGTAGAAGTATCTCTCCAGGCGGGGAGGCAGTTCCAGGCACCACTGGGAGAAATTGCGCCCGCTGAGGCGGTCGTGGAGACGGAGGAGGCGGGCGTGAAACACCCCCTTTACCTCCGTGCGGGAGTAATAACGCCGCATGAAGGCCTGGAATTCCCGGTGGTCGTACTCCCGGATGTGGAAGGGGTTGATGGGGGTGTCCCGGCCCGGGGAGATGAGCAGGCGGTTGGGGGTGGTGATCACGCACAGGCCGCCCGGCTTGAGGACCCGGCGGGCCTCTTCCATGAAGCGGTCCGGGTGGTGGAGGTGTTCCACCACCTGGAGGGAGCAGACCAGGTCGAAGGACTCGTCCTCCAGGCCCAGGTCGTAGATGTCCCGGTAGAGGAAACGCAGGTTGGGACGGCGATAGGTGCGGCGGGCGTGGTAGACGGCCTCCGGGGCCAGGTCCACTCCCACCGCCTCCCGGGCCGCGGAGGCCAGAAGGTCCGTGCCGTAGCCCTCCCCGCATCCCAGGTCCAGTACGCGTCGGCCGGAGGCATGGGGGAGGAGGAAGCGGTAGGCCACCAGGTGGCGCTGGAACCAGTAATTCTCCTCCCTGATCCCGGGAAGGGTGCGCTCCCCGGTCAGGGCCAGGGGTGGATAGTTATCCCGGGGAAGGTCCGAGGTGTCCACTTCACGATCCATGGAGGTTATTCTGGCATCCGAGCCTGTTCTTGCCAAGCCTTCCTCCCGCCTGGTATCCACGCCTCAAAGGAGGGGGAGGGGCATGGAGAGGGCGGCCAGGGCTCCGCCCAAAAAGATGATACCCAGGACCACCAGGTAATAGATCCGGAAGCCGAAGCCCAACCCCAGGAGGAGAAGGCCTACGGCCAACCCCGGACCCATATAGCGCAGGCGCTTACGGTTCATCGCACCGGCTCCGCGGCTTTCCCGGGCTTCTTGCCATAGGACCCTCTTGTGTCCGGGCAGGAGGTTTCAGGACATGTGAAACACCGAGCAAACCGTCCCTCGGCGTGGCGGCGGATAACCCTCGCCTTCACTTGACCAGCTCCAGGACCCTCTTGAACTCCTCCCCGTCCGCCCGGCAGGTGATCTCGTAGATAAGGGCCTCCGAGGTGGTCACCGTGGCCCCCGCGCCGCGCATCCTCTCCAAGGCCCTCAGGTGGTCCTCCGGCCGGCGGGTGCCCACGGCGTCGGACACCACCTGTACCAGGTAGCCGCGGTGCAGGGCGTCGAGCACCGTCTGGGCCACGCAGATATGGGTCTCGATCCCGCATACCAGGAGGCGTTTTCTCCCCCTCCGCCTCAGGGCCTCCTCGAATTCCGGTACCCCGAAGCAACTGAATATGCGCTTGGTTATGGGGCTGTATTGCGGGAGTTCCCGCTTGACCTCTTCCACGGTGTATCCCAGCCCTTGGGGATAATGCTCGGTGAGGACCACCGGGAGGGAGAAGATGGAAGCGAACTTGAGGAGCCTGGTGATGCTTTCCACCACCTCCTCCCGGTTGTGGATCATGCGCACCAGTTTCTCCTGGGGGTCAATGACCAGGAGCAGGCTGTCCTCGGCATTGGCCAGATCGGGATGTCTTTCCATCTCTGCAACTCCTTCTCGAGTCAAGCCGTCCGCGTACCTGTCCCTCGCCGGCTTCTCGACGAACCATCGGTATCACGCTCGTGGATGGTGCGAGTGCCGAACTTCCCAAGGTCTTTCCTTTCTTGCCCGCATTTGCTTCTTCGCTATCACCCACTTTACGCGCCTTGTTTCCCGGCCACCCCCCATCGCCGCCAAGTCGGATTTGCGGCGCTCGGCGGGGTAAGCGGCCTCGGGGGCGCCGGGGCCTCCTCGGCCCCCGGGTTCAACCCTCTTCCTTTCCCGTCCCTTTCGACCCTTTCAGGTAGTCGTCCACCAGCTCCGACACCCGGAGGGCGGAATTGAAGGCCGTGTCGCCGCCGGTGCCCTCCGCGCAGGTGGTGTCTCCGCAGAGGAAGAAATTGTCCAGCCCGGGGAGGGTGAAGCCCGGCCGGTCCGCTCGTGTCTGCCCGGGGCGGGGCAGGAACCCGTCCACCATGTTCAGGCGCATGACGCGTTCCCATTCCACAGCTTCCCAGATCCCGGGGAACATCTTTGCCAGCATCTCGCGCATCCTCTCCTCCTCCCTCTTCACCTTCTCCGGGTTTTTCATCCAGGGCAGGGGAAGGGGGTAGAACCAGGACAGGAGTTGCTTGCCCTTCGGGGCCGTGGAGGGGTCGATGTTGGAGGTGAACTGCCCCATGGTCACCGGGTCGGGGGTTACCAGGAGTCCCCTCTTATCGCTTATCCTTTCACCGAGTCCCAGGTCCAGGGTTATTCCCGCCGTGGGGACCAGGTCACGGGCCTTCTTGACGAACTTGATGGGGAGGTCCTTGCCGGCGAAAAGGTCGGGCACCTCCTGTACCGGGATGGCGCTGACCACGGCGCGCGCCTCGTAAGCGGCGGATTCCGTCTTCGCCTGGTTTACCTTTCCCTTCCGCAAGAGGAGGCGGGTCACCCTGGAGGAAGTGAGGATCTGCCCGTTCTTCTCCAGTTCTTCCCTCAATCCCTCGATGATACGGCGGGTGCCGCCTTTCGGGTAGCCTACCTTGGCCTTGGCCCGCAGGGCCTTGCGCAGGAAGGAGGCCATCTCCCCCGCCGAGGCGTACCGGAGGTCGGGCGCGATGATGCCGATGCCGGAGAGGACCCGCATGATCTCCAAGGTCTCCGGGGACTTGCAACCGGAGGTCAATTCCTCGAGGGAGAGCTGGTACTTGCGCTCGGGGTTTCCCAGGACCAACCTGACGAGGTAATAAGCGGCGCTAAGCTTGGCCCGCGGTGGCAGGAGGGGGGAGCGGAATATCTTCCCCACGCTGTTGGGCAGGGGGAGGAATTCACCGTCGCGGTACAGCTCCGGTTCCCCGGGCTCTATAAACTCCAGCTCCCGGCCCAGCCGGCGGAAGACGGCCGCCGCCGCACCCTCGGAGGCGAAACGGTTGTCGTGCAGCCCGTATTCCAGCAGGAAGCCGTCCCGTTCCTGATAGGCGGCCCTTCCACCCAGGGACCTCGACCTTTCCAGGAGCAAAACCCGGTAACCCTTCTTGGCCAGCAGTGCGCCGGCCGAGAGCCCCGCGTAGCCTCCTCCGATAACCAGCACGTCGTATTCTTCCATGCCCCGGTTTACCCCCTTTTCATCCGAAGACCCGCATTCCCACCCGGTCAACGGATCTCTTCCTTTCCTCTCTCCGCCTCTCTCCGCCTTTACTCGGCCTCGCCTTCCCCGGGAGGTTCCGTGCGCACCGGGATCCCCCGGATGAGGATATTTAATCATAATGCGCTGTACGTTGCGCAAGGAAACGCCCCCGGCACCCGCCCTTCACCGTTTCCAGTGCCTGGCTTGAGCTTGACGCCGGGCGAGGAGATAGGGGCCGGGATCGGTATAACCATGTACCACTTCCGGAGGGTTCCCTCGGCCCGGGGCGTGGTCCTCCCGCCGGTGGGAGGACTGGCGCTCCCTCGCCCTCCTTCCGTTGCCTTGTACCCTGACGCCTTGCGCCGCCCTCGAACCCCAGTAACGAACAGCCGACCAAGGGGGGGCCTCATGGTTGCCTTGTCCCCTGATGCCTTGCGCCGCCCCCCAGAGACCGGAGTCAACACGGGCAGCCCGGGGCTCGGGGGTGATGGTATGATTTACCCCGTGGGGGATCGGAGAAGGAAAGGAAGGCGACTTTGGTGAGAAGGGAAAGGGTGGCCTTTTACGCCGACAGCGTGGAGCACTTGAGGTTGGAGGGGATCCTTGAGCTTCCGGAGGGGGAAGGGCCCTTCCCGGCCTGCATCCTGTGTCACCCCCATCCCATAGGCGGGGGTTCCATGCACGTTCCACTTCTCCGCGTGATCTCCGAGGTCCTGGTAAAGGAGGGGTGGGCATGCCTGCGCTTCAACTTCCGGGGCGTGGGGGAGAGCGCCGGGGAGTCCACCGGGGGGCTCCGGGAGACGGAGGACGTGGAGGGAGCCTATGGTTTCCTGGTCCGGAGGGAGGAGGTGAACACGGATGACCTTTCCCTGGCCGGGTGGTCCTTCGGTTCCTGGGTGGGGCTGCGCTGGGCGGTAAAGGGAGGCCGGTGCCTCCGGGTGGCCTTGGTAAGCCCTCCCATGGTGGGGTTCGATTTCTTCCATTTCCTGGAAAGAGAGGAGGTTACGCCCAACCTGGAGGCACTGATCGTGGCCGGGGAGCGCGACCAGTTCGCCTCCCGGGAGAAGCTCGAGGAACTGGCCTCACGCCTGGGAGCGGAGCTGTGCCTCCTCGAAGGCGCGGACCACTTCCTCTTCGGGAGGGAGGGGGAGGTGGCCCGGGTCATCGCTTCCCGCTGGAAGGGCGGCGCTTGAATTCCAGGAAATCCCAGGTAACCGGTTGCTTCGCCGTCCCGCTCCAAGCATTGACCGCCACGGCCCAATGCGAAAGCCGATGGTCGCCGGAGGAGGAAGGGAGAAGGGGATTAAACGGGCGGCATGGAGGAAACAATATAAGTAAAGGATGGCGCGATGAGTAAAGGATGGCGCGACACGATCGAGAGCGCCCCGGGAGGAAATCACCGCCGGCGCTTGAGGGAGAGGGGGAGCATGCGATGCTGCGGGAGGAGTTCCTGAGGAAGGTGAAGGAGGCCGCGGGCCTGGAGTCCGTGAAGCAGGCGGACCGGGCGGTGAGGGCGGTGGTGGCCGTGCTCAAGGCCGAGCTACCGCGAGATCAGGCGGAGATGATCGCCGCCGCCCTTCCCGAGGATCTCAAGTTGGGTTGGGAGATGGTGGATTCCTACCCAACGGACATCTTGGAGAGAGAGGATATCTACTACGAGGGGTCCGAGGCCGCCCCGGAGAAGGAACGCCCGTCCATCATCCCCGGATAACAGGTACATCCTAGGCCTGCACGATCTCCAAGCCGGGCGAAATCCCCATGCTTTAAGCCTTGCCACCCCGTTCCTCGACCCGCTTCCTTCCTTGCAATGGCCGGGAGCAGTGGATATAATACCTTCGGCGTCCGGGAGGAAAAGAACCGGGCCCGTTCCGCGATGAGGACTCACCGGGGACTCCAGGCCTTAGGGGCTGAGAGCCGTCGGTTAAATATATGCCCAAAAACGGAAAGCAAGCCAGCAGGAGAGAGCGAAGGTAACGCAAGGGACCGTCACTGGAGGAAGAAGAAAGGAGTTGCAGCATGATTCCGAGCGACCTTGAGATCGCCCAGGCGGCGGAGATGCTCCCCATCACCGAGATCGCCAAGAACATGGGGCTGGAGGAGGACGAGATCGAGCTCTACGGCAAGTACAAGGCCAAGATCAATTTTGAACAAGTCCTGGAGCGTATGAAGGACCGCCCGGACGCCAAGTACATCGACGTCACCGCCATCACCCCCACCCCCCTCGGAGAGGGCAAGACGGTGACCTCCATCGGGTTGACCCAGGCCCTGGGGAAGATAGGGAAAAACGTGGTCCTCACCCTTCGTGAGCCCTCCCTGGGCCCGGTATTCGGCATCAAGGGCGGAGCGGCCGGAGGCGGGTATTCCCAGGTGGTCCCCATGGAGGATCTCAACCTCCATTTCACCGGTGACATCCACGCCGTGGGGGCGGCCAACAACCTGCTGGCGGCCATGATCGATACCAGCATCCTGCTGGGTAACCCCTTGAACATCGATCCCCTGACCATCTCCTGGCGCCGGGTGGTGGACATCAGCGACCGCGCCCTGCGGGATATCGTCATCGGCCTCGGCGGCAGGGAGAACGGTTATCCGCGCCAGACCGGTTACGACATCACCGTGGCCTCCGAGGTCATGGCCATCCTGGCCCTGGCCAAGAACCTTAAGGACCTCAGGCAGCGCCTGGGCCGCATAGTGGTGGCTTATACCTATGACGGCAAGCCGGTGACCGCCGAGGACCTCAAAGCCGCGGGGGCTATGACCGTGCTCCTCAAGGAGGCCCTCAAGCCCAACCTCATCCAGACCCTGGAACACCAGCCCTGCATCATGCATGCCGGGCCCTTCGCCAACATCGCCCACGGCAACAACTCCGTGGTGGCCGACCTGGTGGCCCTCAAGTGCGCCGATTACGTGGTCACGGAGTCCGGTTTCGGCGCCGACTGCGGAGCGGAGAAGATGATGAACATAAAGGTCCGCGCCCTGGGCAAATCCCCGGACTGCGTGGTCATCACCTGCACCATCCGGGCCTTGAAGATGCACGGAGGCGCCTTCACCGTGCGACCCGGAAAGCCCATCGACGAGGAGCTGGTGAAAAAGGAGAACATGCCCGCCCTGGAGGAGGGCACCGGTAACCTCATCAAGATGATCGAGAACATGAAGCTCTTCGGGCTGCCGGTGGTGGTGACCATCAACAAGCGGACCACGGACACCGACCAGGAGATCCAGCTGGTCAAGAAGCTGGCCGAAGAGGCCGGCGTGGTGGCCTGCGTGCCCATCGAGGTGTGGGCCAAGGGCGGCGAGGGAGGCAAAGAAGCCGCTGAGGCGGTGGTGGAGGCCTGCAACCAGCCCAAGGAGTTCAAGTTCCTCTACGAGCTGGACTGGCCAATCAAGAAAAAGATCGAGACCATCGCCACCAAGATCTACGGCGCCGATGGGGTGGACTACAGCCCGCTCGCGGAGCAGAAGATACAGCAGTACACGGAGGCGGGCTGGGACAAGTTGCCCATCTGCATGGCCAAGACCCATCTATCCCTCTCCCATGACCCCAACCTGAAGGGCGTTCCCAAGGGTTACCGTCTCCCGGTGGTGGATATCCGTCCCTCCATCGGGGCCGGGTTCCTCTACCCCCTGTGCGGGGCCATGAGGACCATGCCCGGCTTGCCCAGCCGACCGGCGGCGGTGGACGTGGACATCGACGAGACTGGCAGGACGGTGGGCCTGTTCTGATGGTCGTGAAAGACTTCTGAAGATGAGAGGTGACGATGCCCCGGTCCACCCGACCGGGGCATCGACCGGAAGGGCCGGAGGTAACGCGGAGGAGGGCGCTTGGAGGAGACCTGCAGGGTACTGTTCCTTCCTGATAATCGCTATATAGTGGTCCCCCGGGGGGAGAACCTCCTCAAGGCGGCTATGGACGCCGACGTGCACGTCAACGCTTCCTGCGGGGGCTCCGGGTCCTGCGGCAAGTGCCGGGTGGTGGTGGAAGAGGGGGAGGTGGAGAGGGAGCCCAACCCCAAGCTCTCTCCGGAGGAGACAGCCAAGGGCTACGCCTTGGCCTGCCAGACCAGGGTTCTCTCGGACCTCCGGGTGAGGGTCCCCATCGAGTCGCGCATCGGCGACAAGAGGATCTTCGAGCGCCGGGAACCCGTCCCCGCCCACGGACACCTCCTATCCGCCGCCGACTGGGAGAAGAGACTCCCCCACTGGGAACTCAATCCCTCAACCTGCAAGGTCCACCTGGTCCTCCCTCCTCCGACCCTGGACGACAACGTCAGCGATGCGGAGCGGGTGAAGAGGGGGCTGGCCATGGAAGCCGGGCTGCGCGAGGTGGTCATCGACTACCCGGTGTTGCAGCGATTGCCCAACATGCTGCGCCAGAGCGACTGGGACATCACGGTCACCGTCCTGGACAGCGGGGAGGAGCTCCGCGCCGTGCGCATCGAGCAGGGGGACACCACGAAACGCCAGTCGGCCATCGCCATAGACGTGGGAACCACCACCATATCCGCCGAGCTCATCGACCTGCGCACGGGGGAGGTCACCGCCCGGGCCTCAGACTACAACGCCCAGGTGGCCTTCGGCGAGGACGTCATCACCCGCATCATCTACGCCACCCGCGGCACCGGCCTGGCCAAGCTGCAGTCGGTGGTGGTGGGGACCATCTGGAACCTCATCAAGACCCTGGTGGAGCAGGCGGGTATCGAGTACTGCAACATCACCCACCTGGTGGTGGCCGGGAACACCACCATGACCCACCTCCTCCTGGGCCTGAACCCCAAGTACATCCGCGAGGAACCATACATCCCATCGGCCACCTTCTTCCCCTGGATAAAGTGCAGCGACATCGGCCTGCGCATCGCCGCCGGGGTGTACCTCTACGCCATACCCTGCGTGGCCTCCTATGTGGGCGGGGACATCGTGGCCGGGATGCTGGCCTCGGGGATCTTCAACACCGACAAGCTCACCCTGTACATAGACATCGGGACCAACGGGGAGATGGTCCTGGGCAACCGGGAGTGGATGCTCTCCTGCTCCTGCTCCGCCGGGCCCGCCTTCGAGGGGGGCGGGGTGAAGCACGGCATGCGGGCCACCCGCGGGGCCATCGAGCAGGTGCGTATCAACCCCGGGAACTACGAGCCCATGATCATCACCGTGGGCAACCGCAAGCCCATCGGCATCTGCGGCTCGGGGCTCATCGACGCCCTATCCGAGATGTTCATGACCGGGATCATCAACGAGAAGGGGAAGATCAACACGGACCTCCCCACCGACCGGGTGCGGGCCACGGAGGGGGGAGCGGAGTACGTGCTGGTGCGGGCGGAGGACTCCGCCACCCGGAGGGACATAGTCATCACCGAGGTGGACATCGACAACCTCATGCGGGCCAAGGCAGCCGTCTACGCGGGCATAGAGATACTCCTCTCCTCGGTGGACATGGACGTGTCCATGATCGACGAGCTGCTCATCGCCGGGGCCTTCGGGCGCTACCTGGAGGTGGACAAGGCGGTGAACATCGGCCTCCTCCCGGACATCGGCTTCGAGAAGATGAAGTTCGTGGGCAACGGGTCCCTCCTGGGAGCCCACCTCTCCGCCCTGTCCAAGGACATGCTGGAGAAGGCCAACGAGATAGCCCGGCAGATGACCTACCTGGAACTGTCCATGAACCCCGCCTTCATGGAGCACTACCTGTCGGCTCTCTTCTTCCCCCACACCAACCTGGACGCCTTCCCCTCGGTGAAGGAGAAACTGGAGGCCCGGAGGAAGGTGCGCTACGCGGGCGGGGAGGCGGCTACCGCCAGGGAGGTGGGTTGAGGTGAGCGTGGTCATCGCCGTGTCCGGCAAGGGGGGTACGGGGAAGACCACCTTCTCCGCCCTGGCCGTGGATTACCTGGTGCGCGCCACGGGAAAGGCGGTCCTGGCCGTGGACGCCGATTCCAACGCCAACCTGGACCAGGCCCTGGGCACCCGGGCGGAGAAGACCATCGGGGCGGTGCGGGAGTACCTCACCGAGAACGTCTCCCGCATCCCCGCCGGGATGTCCAAGGAAGTGTGGGTGGAGACCATGCTCCGCCAGGCCCTGGTGGAGGAGAAGGGTTTCGACCTCATCTCCATGGGAAGGCCGGAGGGACCGGGCTGTTACTGCTACTTGAACAACATCTTCCGTCGCTACCTGGACATCATGACCAAACAGTACGAGTACGTGGTCATGGACAACGAGGCGGGAATGGAACACCTCTCCCGCCGAACCACGCGTGGCGTGGACTTGATGTTCATCGCCTCCGACCCCACCGTGCGCGGGGTGCGCACCGCTTTGCGCATCCGGGACCTGGCCCGGGAGCTCAAGTTGGACATCCGCCGCATGGCCCTGGTGGTGTCCCGGGTCAGGGACGGGCTTCCGGATAACCTCAAGGCCATCGCCGAGGAGGCCAACCTGGAGGTGGCCGGGGTGGTTCCGGAGGACCCCATGGTCTCGAGCCTGGACGAGGAGGGAAGGGCCATAACCGAGCTTCCCCCGGAGAGCCCGGCCCGCCGGGCGGTGGAGGGCATCCTCTCCCGCTACCTGGAAGCCCTCAAGGGGCCGCGCGGGTGAACCGGGTTTGGGTGTTTAATGAAAATGGTGGAATTGTGCAGGGAGAAGTGCGATAATCAGGATTTGGACCGGGGAGGTCTGACGATGTACGTAGAGAAGCCCATGGTCGTATTCCTGGACAAGCTCGCCTCCAGGTCGCCGGAGCCGGGTGGAGGCTCCGCTTCCGCATTGGTGGGGGCCGTGGGCGCGGCCCTGGTCTCCATGGTGGCCAACCTGACCCTGGGCAAGGAGAAGTACGCCGACGTCCAGGACCGCATCGAGGAACTGCTGCGCGATTCGGAAGCGTTGCGCGCCGACCTGCAGACACTCCTCCAGAGGGACACCGAGGTCTACGCCGACGTCTCCGCGGCTTACAAGCTCCCCCGCGATACGGAGGAACAGAAGGCGGAGCGGAACGCCCGCATCCAGGAAGCCCTGAAGAAGGCCACCGAGGTACCCTTCGAGATCGCCGAGAAGTGCCTGCAGGTGGCCCGCCTCTCGGAGACGGCGGCGGAGATCGGGAACGTGGGCGCGGTGAGCGACGCCGGGGTGGCGGTCCTCCTGGCCGAGGCGGCGGCCCAGAGCGCGGCCCTCAACGTGAAGATAAACGTGAACAGCATCGAGGACCGGGATTTCGCCGGGGCCCGCTGGGCTCGCATAGAGGAGATCCTCGGGGAAACCGCCCGCCTGCGGGACCGCGTGGTGAAGCTGACTTACGAGAAACTCGGATAGGAGCGCCCGAAAGGCGGTCCCCACGCGATCCCCGCGCATGAACCCGCTGACGCGGACGCGTGGCGCGGGCGCGGGTAATGATCCATGGGATACGAGGGACGTTAAGGTGGGAGGAAGGAAGGAATCCCCTCCGGAAAAGGGAAAGGAGCGAGGCTTATGACCGTGGTCATCGATTGCGTCGCCATCGGCGAGGAGCTGATGAAGGAGATCGTGGCCGAGACGGAGGCCCTCAAGGCCAAGGGGATAACCCCCGGAATAGCCACCCTACTGGTGGGGGACGATTTCGGAGCCCGCATGTACCGGGGGCAGGTGGAGAAGTTCTGCCAGGAGGCGGGCTTCAACTATTTCAACGAGAACCCGCCGGCGGACGTCACCGAGGAAGAGGTGGTGGAGATCGTCAAGCGGCTCAACGCCGACAAGGCGGTTTCCGGCATCCTCCCCCTGCGTCCCTTCCCGGAGCACATCTCCGACAGCGCGGTGATCAACTCCATCGACGTGAACAAGGACATCGACTGCTTCCACCCCTTCAACATGGGCAAGCTGGCCCTGGGCGAGCCCACCTTCCCGCCGGCCACCCCCTCCGCGGTGGTGGAGATACTGGACCGCTACGCCCGGGAATACGAGAAGATGGACCCCAAGGACTTCTACGAGGGCGCGGAGATCGTGGTGGTGGGCCATTCCAACATCGTGGGCAAGCCGGTGGCCTTCCTCATGCTCAACCGCAACGCCACCACCACCGTGTGCCACGTCTTCACCAGCATGAAGGGCAACCTGGAAAAGCATACCAAGGGGGCGGACATCCTCATCGTGGCCGCCGGCAAAGCCGGCCTCATCGGCCCGGAACAGGTGAAGGAAGGGGCCATCGTGGTGGACGTGGGCATCAACCGGGTGAAGGTCCTGGACGAGAAGGGCGAGCCGGTGCTGAATGAGAAGGGCAAGCCCAAGACCAAGACGGTGGGCGACGTGGCCTTCGACGCCGTCAAGGACATGGTCAAGGCCATCACCCCGGTGCCCGGCGGCGTGGGGTCGGTGACCAACCGCATGCTCATGAAGAACGCCCTGCGCGCCTGCAAGCTCCAGCACGGCCTGGAATGACGGGGGTCAAGGTCCTCGACGGAGGTTGAAAATATCATAATCACTGGTGGTTGAGACATCGGAAAGGAGTAGAGAGATGGCATTCACCCTACCGACGGAAACGGCCAAGGGCAAGATCCGCGAGGTAGAGCTGGGAGCCGGGGAAAAGGCCCGCAAGGTGGGCGGCGAGACCTGCCTCCCCTTCTATCTATGGGAGGGCGAGATGCCCAACAAGCCCCTGGTGGCCGCTGAGGTCATGGACGAGGTGGGCGAGCTGGTCCCGGCCCTGGAGAAAGCCCTGGGCGGGGTGAAGGACGACCCCGTGGCCTGGGCTAAGAAGGCCGTGGAGGAATGGGGAGCGGACGCCGTTTTCCTCCTCCTCACCTCCACCGACCCCAAGGGAACCGACGCCCCCGCCGACCAGGCGGCGGAGACGGTGCTCAAGGTGGAGGAGGCGGTGAAGGTCCCGGTCATCGTCTACGGCACCGAGGACCTGGAGAAGGACGCCGAGATCGCCCGCGTGGTGTCCACCAAGGCGGAGGGCAGGAACCTGCTCATCGGCCCGGCCAAGGAGGACAACTTCAAGAAGGTGGGGGCCCCGGCCATCGGCTACAAGCAGACCGTCGCCGGCATGACCCCCATCGACGTCAACCTGGCCAAACAGCTGAACATCCTCCTCACCAACCTGGGCATGGAGGCGGACAAGCTGATCATCGACCCCACCACCGGGGCCCTGGGCTACGGCCTGGAGTACACCTACTCGGTGATGGAGCGCCTGAAGATCGCCGCCCTTTTCCAGGACGACTCCATGACCCAGATGCCCATGCTGGCCAACATCGGCTTCCAGGCCTGGAAGACCAAAGAGGCCAAGAGCTCCGAGGAGGATTACCCGGAGTGGGGCGACCCGGAGAAGCGCGGCATCATGTGGGAGACGGTGACCGCGGTGGCCCTGCTTTTGGCCGGCGCGGACATCCTGGTCCTGCGCCACCCGGAGTCCATCCGCCTGGTGAAGCAGCTCATCGCCGACCTATCCGGGTAGGCTTGGACATATGAGAGAAAGGGGTTCGCGAAGGACCCGAGACCAATTCACGGGAGGAACTGGAGACATGGCAGAGATCGAGGAACTTTCGGCGTGCGAGGCCACGCTGGAGATGCTCAGGCAGGCCAAGGAGGAGGGCCAGGAGACAGCCTTCGACCGCGTGGAGCAGCAGAAGGGATGCGCCTTCGGGGAGGCGGGCAGTTGCTGCCGCATATGCAACATGGGGCCCTGCCGCATCAACCCCAAGAAGCCGGAGGAGAGCCGGGGGGTGTGCGGGGCCACCATGGACACCATCGTGGCCCGCAACTTCGCCCGCATGGTCTGCGGGGGAGCGTCGGCTCACTCCGACCACGGGCGCGCGGTGGCCGAGACCCTCATCCTGGCCGCGAAAGGTGAGGCCAAGGACTACGAGATCAAGGACCGCATCAAGCTCCTGGAGGTGGCCGCCGACCTGGGCGTGGAGGTGGGAGACCGCGACATCAACGACATCGCCCTGGAGGTGGGCGAGCGCTGCCTGGCCATGTTCGGGCAGCAGGAGGGCGAGCTGGCCTTCGCCCAGCGGGCCCCCGAGCCGCGCAAGGAGATCTGGCGCCAGCTGGGGGTCTTCCCGCGCGGCATCGACCGCGAGGTGGTGGAGCTCATGCACCGCACCTCCATCGGCGTGGACCAGGACTACGAGAACATCCTCCTGGCCTGCGCCCGCACCGCCCTGGCCGACGGCTGGGGAGGCTCCATGATCGGCACCGAGCTGCAGGACATCCTCTTCCAGACCCCGGTGCCCCTGGAGTCCAAGGTCAACCTGGGGGTGCTCAAGGAGGACGAGGTGAACATCATCGTCCACGGGCACGAACCCATCCTCTCGGAGATGATCGTCCTGGCCGCCAACCTCCCCGAGATGCAGGAGAAGGCCAGGAGCGTGGGGGCCAAGGGGATCAACCTGGCCGGCATCTGCTGCACGGCCAACGAGGTGCTCACCCGCCACGGCGTCCCCATCGCCGGCAACGTCCTGCAGCAGGAGCTGGCCCTGCTCACCGGGGCCGTGGAGGCCATGATAGTGGACGTGCAGTGCGTGTACCAGGGCATCGGCCAGATCGCCAGCTGCCTGCACACGGACATCATCACCACCTCCCCCAAGGCCAAGATGCCCTACGCCCGGCACATCGAGTTCCACGAGGACAGGGCCCTGGACATCGCCAAGGAGATCGTCTCCGCGGCCATCGACAACTTCCCCAAGCGGGGCAAGGTGCGCATACCCGACGTCCAGGAGTCCCTCATCGCCGGGTTCAACCACGAGTACATCAACTACATGCTGGGCGGGCGCTTCCGCGCCTCCTACCGCCCCCTCAACGACGGGGTCATCGACGGCCGCATCCGCGGCGTGGTGGGCGTGGTGGGGTGCAACAACCCCCGCGTCAAGCACGACGACGTCCATGTCCGGGTGGTCAAGGAGCTCATCGCCAACGGGTGCCTGGTGGTCATGACCGGGTGCGCCGCCCAGTCGGTGGCCAAGGCCGGCCTCATGCTCCCCGAGGTGGCCCGGGAGGTCTGCCCCCAGGGGCTGTGGGAGATCTGCGAGGCGGTGGGCATCCCGCCCGTGCTGCACTGCGGCTCCTGCGTGGACAACAGCCGCATCCTCATCGCCTGCACGGCCATGGTCCACGAGGGAGGGCTGGGCGACGACATCAGCGAGCTGCCGGTGGCCGGGTGCGCGCCGGAGTGGATGAGCGAGAAGGCCATCTCCATCGGCGAGTACTTCGTGGCCTCGGGCGTGTACACCGTGTTCGGAGTGAAGTGGCCCACCATGGGCTCCAAGAACGTCACCGACTTCCTGTTCAAGAAGTACGGTGAGCTCTTCAAGAACACCTGGGACTTCGAGCCGGACCCGGAGAAGATGGTGGGCAAGATACTCAGCCACATCGACAGCAAGCGCGAGGCCCTGGGCATCATGGCCAAGCGCGAACGGGTCCTCTTCGACATGGCCATGAGAAGGGAGTTGGAGATCTGATGAGTAGGATAATCGCTGCCGCAGCCATCAAGGGGGCCTACAAGGAGGTGGCCGAGGCCGAGCGCATGCTCGCCGAGACCAAGGAGGCCGTCGGCGCCACCGCGAAGGTGGAGTTCCCCAATACCGGTTATTACCTTCCCATCATCTACGCCCTCACGGGGATCGCCGTGCAGAAGTTGGAGGACATGGACCAGGTCCTGCGGTACGCCAAGGACCTCCTGCCCCCGGTCCCCAAGCAGAGGCACTGGGTCCCCTACCTGGGGCACACCCTGGACGCCGGGGTCGCCACCCTCTTCGCCGGGGAGATCATCGAGGGCTGCAAGTACGCCACCAACCCCCCGGTGGACGACCTGTGGCTGGGGGCCGCCGACGACGTGATCATGCGCGAGCGCGGGGTGGAGTTCGTGGACGGCACGGCTCCCGGGTTCTGCGCCCTGGTGGGCCGGGCCTCCACTCCGGAGATGGCGGATAAGATAGTGGTGGAGCTCCTGGAGAAGAACCTCTACGTGTGGATCTCCGGCCACGTGGACGGGGTCTCCATCGCCGAGCAGCTGCAGCAGGTGGACCGCCAGCTGGGGTGGGACACCCGCATCGTCCCCTACGGGAAGGAGATGTCCTCGGCGGTGTACTCCCTGGGCTTCGCCGCCCGCGCGGCCATGTCCTTCGGGGGCGCCCAGCCGGGAGACTTCCGCAAGGTACTGCGCTACAACAAGAACCGCATCTTCGCCTTCGTCCTGGCCCTGGACTACGTGGACGAGCAGAAGTACGCCTACGCGGCGGGGGCCATAAACTACGGGTTCCCCACCATCGCCAACACCCCCATCCCGGACATCCTCCCCACCGGCGTGTGCACCTACGAGCACGTGGTGGGCGGCGTGCCCGAGGAGGAGATCGTCCAGAAGTGCGTGGAGGTGCGGGGCCTCAAGATCCAGATCACCGAGATCCCCATCCCCATGGCCTACGGCCCGGCTTTCGAGGGCGAGGTCATCCGCAAGGACGATATGTACGTGCAGTTCGGGGGGAACATCACCCCGGCCTTCGAGTACGTGCGCATGCGGGAGATGGACGAGGTCACCGACGGGAAGATCGAGGTGGTCGGCCCGGAGATCGATGATGTGGAGGAGGGCGGGGCCCTGCCCCTGGGCATCGTGGTTGAGGTGGCCGGGCGCAAGATGCAGGAGGACTTCGAGTCCATCCTGGAGCGCCAGATCCACCACCTCATCAACGGCGCCGAGGGCATCTGGCACATGGGCCAGCGCGACATCGTGTGGACGCGCATCAGCAAGAAGGCCCAGGCCAAGGGGTTCAAGATCCGCCACTACGGGGAGATCATCCACGCCAAGCTGCTCAACGACTTCCCCTCCATCGTGGACAAGGTGCAGGTGACCATCTACACCAACCAGGAGGACGTGGAGAAGTGGCTGGCCATCGCCCGCCAGGCCTACCGCTACCGCGACGAGAAGACGGCGGGCATGACCGACGAGTCGGTGGACACCTTCTACTCCTGCACCCTGTGCCAGTCCTTCGCCCCCACCCACGTGTGCATCATCTCCCCGGAGAGGCTGGGTCTGTGCGGGGCCTACAACTGGCTGGACGGCAAGGCGGCCTACGAGATCGACCCCACCGGCCCCAACCAGCCGGTGAAGAAGGGCGACTGCGAGGACCCGGTCAAGGGCGTGTGGCCGGCCATCAACGAGTTCGTCAAGGAGAAGTCGGGGGGCAACACCCAGCGGGTCACCATGTACTCCATGATGGAGGACCCCATGACCTCCTGCGGGTGTTTCGAGTGCATCGTGGCCTTCCTGCCCATGTGCAACGGGGTGATGATCGTCAACCGCGAGCACAAGGGGATGACCCCCTGCGGCATGACCTTCTCCACCCTGGCCAATTCGGTGGGCGGCGGCCAGCAGACGCCGGGCTTCATCGGCATAGGGAAGGTGTACATCACCTCCAAGAAGTTCATCTCCGCCGACGGAGGATTCCAGCGCATCGTATGGATGCCCAAGGAACTCAAGGAGACCCTCAAGGAACAACTCCAGAAGCGCTGCGAGGAGATCGGCGACCCCGACTTCATCAACAAGATCGCCGACGAGGACGTGGGCACCAGCGAGGAGGAGATCCTCCCCTGGCTGGAGCAGGTGGGACATCCCGCCCTGACCATGGAGCCCATGCTCATGTAGGCATGAAGAGGGAAGGCGTGCGCGCCTTCCCTCTTTACCGGATATACAACAGGTGGGAGGACCGCTGATTTAGTAGGAAGGAGTTAGAGATGGGACTTTCGGGCTTGGATATCTTCAAGAAGCTACCCAAGACCAACTGCAAGGAATGCGGGTTCCCGACCTGCCTGGCCTTCGCCATGAAGCTGGCGGCGGGCCAGGCGAACCTCGACGATTGTCCCTACGTCACGGATGAGGTACGGGCCGAGCTGGCCGAGGCCGCCGCTCCCCCCATCCGAGGGGTCACCGTCGGGGTCGGGGACGAGGCCTTCAAGGTAGGGGAGGAACTGGTCCTCTTCCGCCACGAGAAGACCTTCTTCAATCCCACGGTCCTGGGCGTGCTGGTGAGCGATGACATGGACGATGCCAAGGTGGACGAGCTCATCAAGCAAGCCAACGAGTGCGTCCACGAGCGCGTGGGCGTCATCCTAAAAGTGGGGACGGTGGCCGTGAAGTGCGCCTCCGGGGACGCCGGCAAGTTCAAGGCCCTGGTGGAGAAGGTGAAGGGCGCCACCCCCAAGCCCCTCATCCTCATGACCGAGGACGTGGAGGTCATGAAGGCCGCCCTGGAGGTGGCCGGCGACTCCCGGCCCCTGCTCTACGCCGCCACCGAGGCCAACCTGGAGGCCATGGGGGCCCTGGCCAAGGAGAAGGACCTGCCCCTGGCGGTGAAGGCCGACGACCTGGAGAAGCTGGCCGAGCTCTCCGAGAAGCTCGCCGGCATGGGGCTCAAGGACCTGGTGCTGGACCCCTCCCCGCGCACGCCCAAGGAGACCTTCAAGGACCTGGTGGCCATCCGCCGGGCGGCACTCAACCAGAAGTTCGCCCCCTTCGGCTTACCCACCATCACCTTCCCCTGCGAGGAGACCGACGACGAGCTCTACGAGACCGCCCTGGCGGCCATGTACATCTGCAAGTACGGCGGCATCGTCATCCTCTCCCACACCGAGCAGTGGAGGATGTACCCGCTCCTGGTGCTGGTACTCAACATCTACACCGATCCCCAGCGCCCCATGGCCGTGGACTCCAAGTTCTACGAGATCGGCAGCCCCGACGAGAACAGCCCGGTGCTGGTGACCACCAACTTCTCCCTCACCTACTTCATCGTCTCCGGCGAGATCGAGGGGAGCAAGATACCGGCCTGGCTGGGCGTGGTGGACGTGGACGGCCAGTCGGTGCTCACCGCCTGGGCGGCGGGCAAGTTCGTGCCCGAGACCATCGCCAAGTTCATCAACACCTCGGGGATAGCCGACAAGGTCAAGCACCGCAAGCTGATCATCCCCGGCTACGTGGCCCAGATCTCCGGCGAGCTGGAGGAGGAGCTTCCCGACTGGGAGATCGTCATCGGCACCCGGGAGGCGGCGGACCTGCCCGCCTTCCTGCGCCAGTTCTCCACCACCTGAGGAGGGGAGGAGAGGCTCGCGGTTTGAGGATAACGCGTCGTGGTAAGAGTCGAAGAACGGAGGAGGAGCGCAAGAGATGATCATCACCACGTCGAAGCCCTTCGAGGAGGTGCTCAAGGCCCTCGAGGGCGAGGACAAGGTCTTCATCGTCGGCTGCGGTCTCTGCGCCACTACCTGCGAGACGGGCGGAGAGGAGCAGGTGGCCGAGATGAAGGCCAAGCTGGAGGCCGAGGGCAAGACGGTGACCGGCACCGTGGTCTACGAAGAGGTATGCCACGAGCTGAACACCAAGCGCAAGTTCCGGGAGAACAAGGAGGCCGTGGAGGCGGCCGACGGTTTCCTGGTCATGTGCTGCGGGGCCGGAACCCAGTCGGTGCGCGAGGCCACGGAGAAGCCGGTGCACCCCGCCTGCAACACCGTCTTCCTGGGCAACATCCAGCGCCACGGCCACTTCGTGGAGAAGTGCTCCCTGTGCGGGGAGTGCGTGCTGGAGGACTTCGGGGCCATCTGCCCCGTGACCCGCTGCCATAAGGGCATCCTCAACGGGCCCTGCGGGGGCACCGACGAGGGCAAGTGCGAGACCAGCAAGGAGAAGGACTGCGGGTGGACCCTCATCTACAACCAGCTGGAGAAGATGGGCAAGCTGGACCGCTTCCGCAGGATCTACGGTCCCAAGAACTGGCAGGCTAACATGAAGCCCGGACGGGTGATCTTCGAGAAGAAGGGCGAGGGGGGTGAGTGAAATGACGGTGCTTATCAAGGAACACGCCAAGCCCTCCATCCAGGAGATCCTCGAGTCCGGGAAGTTCCTGGTCACCGGGGAGATCGGGCCTCCCAAGGGTACGGACATCGACGAGATGATCGAACACATCGAACTGCTCAAGGACAAGGTTCACGCCATGAACATCACCGACAACCAGTCCTCGGTGATGCGCTATCCGTCCCTGGGGACGGCCATCCTCATCAAGGAGCTGGGCGGGGAGCCCAACCTGCAGGTCACCTGCCGGGACCGCAACCGCCTGGCCATCGAGGCCGACCTGCTCTTCGCCTACACCCGGGGTATACGCAGCGTACTCTGCCTCACTGGCGACTCCATCCCCGCGGGCGACCACAAGGAGGCCAAGGCGGTCTTCGACCTGGAGTCGGTGCAGCTCCTGCAGCTCATCTGCAACATGGAGGAGGGGCGCGACTCCGGCGGCAACGAGCTCAAGGGCGGCGTGAAATTCTTCAAGGGAGCCATTGTCACCCCGGAGGCGGTGCCCATCGAGCCCCAGATGCTCAAGTTCGAGAAGAAGATCGAGGCTGGAGCGCAGTGGTTCCAGACCCAGGCCGTCTACGACATGGACAACTTCAAGCGCTTCATGGAAAAGGCGCGCAAGATCAGCGACAAGGTCTATATCTGCTGCGGCCTGGTTCTCCTCACCAGCCCCGGCCAGATCAAGTACATGAACGCCAACGTCCCCGGCGTGTTCGTACCCGAGAACCTGGCCCGGGAGATGGAGGATGCCCCCAAGGAGGAGAGGCTCAACTACGGCATCCGCATCATGGCCCGCCAGATACGCCAGCTCATCGACGAGAAGCTGTGCGACGGCGTGCACATCATGGCCATCGGGAAGGAGTCGGTGGTACCCCAGATTCTCGAGGAAGCCGGGGTGGACATCACCAAGATGTGAGCGGTGCGGAGGGGAGGCGTTCGTGGCCTCCCCTCCGATACACGATCCTATGGCGCCCTTCCTTTGCCCCAAGGGTGGTTCGCGTGGAGCGCGGGCCGAGTTTTGGAGGGGGTGGAGGGGCTGAGATTCATGCAACGGGCGCAAGTACGGAGATCTCGACCGGGGATGGGTTCCCTGCGACCGGTCCGGGAGGTCCACGAGGAGGACTGAAGGTTGTCCTTCCAGCCGTACTATATGGCCACGGCCATAGGCAGCCTCCCCCATCTGGATGCGGAGGAGGCTTGCGAGCTCACCCTTCGGTATCTCGCGGAAGCTCCGGCCTGGCCACAGCTTCCTCGCCGCGATTTCCGGGAGAACATGTATGCCCAGTACAGCGAGGGGCTCCCCGGGGTGGTGGTGGACGTGGAAAGGCGCAAGGTCTTCTGCGAAACCGACCGCGACCTCCTGGAGGAGATGGAGGCGGTGCTCACCGCCTACCTGGAAGGGGACCTGGAATGGGCGGCCATCAGCGAGGAATACGCCTCCGGCCTGCATGCCCTCGCCCGGCGAGTCGCCGCCCAGGGGAAGAGGTATCCTCTGCTCAAGGGGCAGGTGACCGGGCCGGTTAGCTTCGGGCTGACGGTTTTGGACCGGAGGAACCGGCCCATCCTCTACGACGACCAGATGGCCGAGGTGATGGTCAGGCTGCTCAACCTCAAGGCGCGCTGGATGGAAGGATTCCTGCGAAGCACCGGGGCCGCGGAGGAAGTGCTCATCTTTCTCGACGAGCCCTACCTGGTATCGGTGGGATCCGCCCTGGTCAGTGTGGGCCGCGACCAGGTGGTGGACTCCATCCGGGGATGCACCGAGGGTTTGGGCTGCTTGACCGGGGCCCACTGCTGTGGGAACACGGACTGGACGCTCCTTTTCCAGGCCGGCTTGGACGTGGTCAACTTCGACGCCTATGGGTACATGGAGAGCCTGGCCCTCTACCCGGAGGAGCTTTCCCGTTTCCTCGAGGAAGGTGGCATCCTGGCCTGGGGGCTGATTCCCAATACCCCGGCGGTTGAGGAGGAGGACGTACCGGGCCTGGCACGGCGTTTCGAGGAGGGAGTGAGGCTCCTCGTCTCCCACGGCGTGAACGAGGACCTGCTGCGGGAGAAGGCCATGATCACCCCCTCCTGCGGCCTGGAGGGGCTGAGCGAAGAACAGGCGGAAAGAGCTTACCGGTTGGCGGCGGAGGTCTCCTCCGCTTTGCACGGGGGAAAGGTCGGCGGACCGTCCGGGGAGGGCGCATGAAGCGCGAAGCGGATACCGTGGGGGGCCATTACCGCACCCGCATGCCCCGGTGGTTTCACCGTCCCGTGCTGGCGGGAAGGGAGTTGCGGGAGGTGGAGGGTCTCCTACGGGACCTGCGCCTGAACACCGTGTGCCGCAGCGCCAAGTGCCCCAACCGCATGGAATGTTATTCCAGGCGGACGGCCACCTTCATGATCCTGGGGGAGACCTGCACCCGGAACTGCGCCTTCTGCGGGGTCCCCAAGGGCGTTCCCGCTCCCCTCGACCCCGAGGAGCCGGCCAGGGTGGCCAGGGCCGCGGCCGCCCTGGGACTGAGCCACGTGGTGGTCACCAGCGTGACCCGGGATGACCTCCCCGACGGAGGGGCGGCCCACTTCGCGGCCACGGTGCGTGAGGTGAGGAGGCGCCTCCCGGGGGCCACGGTGGAGGTGCTCACCCCCGACTTCCGAGGGAATCCCGGGGCCCTGATGGCGGTGCTCTCCGAGCGGCCCGAGGTCTTCAACCACAACCTGGAGACGGTGGAGGAGCTCTACGGGAGGGTGAGGCCGGGTGCCGATTACCGCCGCTCCCTGCGTCTCCTGGAGGCCGCCCGAAAATGGTGCCCGGAGGTGCGCACCAAGAGCGGGGTGATGGTGGGACTCGGGGAGACCAGGGAACAGATGCGGCGCCTCTTCCGGGACCTGGCCGCCGTGGGATGTGATATGCTCACCATCGGCCAGTACCTGCGCCCCGGGAGGGAGCAGCTGGAGGTGGAGAGGTTCCTCTCCCCGGAGGAGTTCGCGGAACTGCGGGCCGAGGCGGAGGAGGCGGGAATCCCCGTGGTGGCCTCCGCCCCCCTGGTGCGCAGCTCCTACCGGGCGAGGGAATTGATGGAAGATACAGGAAAGGAAGGGCGGAGAGTCGTCGACCGCAAGAGCGACCAAGGAGGAAGGAAATGCTGATCATCGGCGAAAAGGTCAACGTGATGATGAAGAAGATCGGCCAGGCCATGAAGGAGTACGACAAGAAGCCCATCCAGGAGATGGCACTCCTGCAGGTGGAGGGCGGGGCCAACTGGCTGGACATCAACCTCGGCCCGGCCACCAAGGAGGGACCGGAGCGCATGCGCTTCGTGGTGGAGGCGGTCCAGGAGGTCACCGACGTCCCCCTGGCCCTGGACACCATGAACATCGAGGCCATGAAGGCCGGCCTGGAGACGGTCAGGGACCGCGAGGTGATGATCAACTCCATCTCCTCCCAGCCGGAGCGCATAGAGAAGCTCATGCCCATGGCCGTGGAGCACGACGCCTGGGTGGTGGGTCTGGTCCTCAATGCCCAGGGCAACGTGCCCCGGGACGCCAACGAGAGGGTGGAGGTGGCCTATAACATCATCATGGCCGCCCAGGAGTACGGCATTCCCCTGGAGAAGCTGCTCATCGACCCCATCGTGCTCCCCATCGCCGTTACTCAGGACCAGGTACATGCCCTCATCGATTCCATGGACATGCTGCAGGGAGTCTTCGCCGAGTTTGACCCCCAGCCGGGGACGGTGGTCGGCCTCTCCAACGTCTCCAACGGGGTACCCGATCCGGAGCTGTGCAGCCTCCTCAACCGCACCCTGCTGGCGGTGCTCATGGTCAAGGGACTCACGGCGGCCATCGTGGATCCCAACGACGAGAAGTTGATGGGCGTGGTGAACAAGAACGAGGAGTACCAGATCGTGGAAAAGATAGTGAAGGGCGAGCCGGTGGACGAGAGTGACCCCACGGTCATCAAGCTCCTCAAGACCTGGCGGGTGCTCACCGAGGAGACCCTTTACGCCCATTCTTACCTGGAACTCTGATCCCCGCCGCGGGAATCCCCGTGGGTGCCCGCGGGCGGGGAGGGAAGGACGCGGGATCCCGGGGAGGGAGGAGTGCAAGCCCCGGGATCCCGCAACCGAGGGCGCGGGATGGCGGCTTGAAGGGCATGGACCGGGACCATATCTAGAGGCGGGTTTCCATCCCAAGGAGGAAGGATGATGGAAGGCGATACCTGTAAGTGCTCTCAGCGCTTCGCCGACGTGGACGACCTTGGGCCCCTGCAGGAGATCCTGGAACGTTACCGGGATGAGAAGGGGGCCCTGATACCCCTCCTGCAGGATGCCCAGGAAGCTTACGGTTACCTGGACGAGAAGATAATGCGCGCCCTGGCCAAGGGGGCGGGCTACCAGCTGAGCCAGCTCTACGGGGTGGCCACCTTTTATACCCAGTTCCGACTGCAGCCCATCGGAGAGCACCTCATACGGGTGTGCCACGGCACGGCTTGTCACGTGGCGGGGGCGGAGCTCATCTCCGAGGAGATCTACAACATACTGGGCATCCGGGACGGGGAGACCACCCCGGACCGCAAGTTCACCGTGGAATCGGTGATGTGCGTGGGGGCCTGCTCCCTTTCCCCCATCATGATCGTGGACGAGGACACCCACGGGAAGCTCAAGCCGGCCAACGTGCGCAGGGTCCTCAAGAAGTACATGGGCGAGAGCGAGGAGAGGGAAGAATGAGCGGCAACGGGAGGACCAAGCTGGTACTGGGCTACGGGACCTGCGGGATCGCCGCCGGGGCCGCCGCGGTCAAGGAGGCCCTGGAGAGGGAGGTCTCGGCGGGTGGCTACGACCTGGACCTGGACATCGCCGGCTGCATGGGGTTCTGCTTCCGGGAGCCCATCGTGGAGGTCTTCTATCCCGACGGTAAGTCGGTGGTCTACGGGGACCTTAACCCCAAGAAAGTCCCCCAACTCCTCCAGGCGGCCGCCTCCGGGGAGGTCCTGGAGGACTGGGTGGTGCGGCGCAGCGACGATACCGCCGCCGGGGAGGGGGACTTCCTGGCTAACCAGCACCGCATCGTGCTGCGCAACTGCGGCAACATCAACCCGGAGAGCATCGACGAGTACATCGCGGTGGGAGGCTACGAGGCGGCGCGCAAGGCCCTGACCAACATGACCCCGGAGGAGGTCATCGACGAGGTGAGCAGGTCGGGGCTGCGGGGCCGAGGGGGAGCCGGCTTCCCCACCGGGACTAAGTGGGGTTTCGCCCGCAAGGCCAGGGGGGACCAGAAGTACCTGGTGTGCAACGCCGACGAGGGCGACCCGGGGGCCTTCATGGACCGTTCCGTCCTGGAGGGGGACCCGCACGCGGTCATCGAGGGCATGATCATCGCCGGGTATGCCATCGGGGCCACCCAGGGCTACATCTATTGCCGCGCGGAGTACCCCCTGGCCCTGAAACGCCTGGAGATCGCCATTACCGCTTGCCGGGAGCGCGGCTTCCTCGGGGAAAGGATATTCGGCACCGACTGGAACTTCGACATCAAGATCAAGAAGGGAGCCGGGGCCTTCGTTTGCGGGGAGGAGACGGCCCTCATCGCCAGCATCGAGGGCAAGCGGGGCATGCCCCGGCCGCGGCCTCCCTTCCCGGCCAACGAAGGCCTGTGGGGCAAGCCCACCAACATCAACAACGTGGAGACCCTGGCCGCCGTGTCCTGGATCATAGCCAACGGGGGCGACAAGTACGCGGAACTGGGCACGGAGAAGAGCAAGGGGACCAAGGTCTTCTGCTTGGCGGGCAAGGTGCGCCGCAGCGGCCTGGCCGAGGTCCCCATGGGATACACCCTGCGCCAGGTCATCTTCGACGTGGGCGGGGGCGTGCGCGAGGGCAAGGAGTTCAAGGCCGTGCAGCTGGGAGGCCCTTCCGGGGGATGCCTGCCCGCCAGCCTACTGGACACCCCGGTGGACTACGAGGCCATCACCGCCACCGGGGCCATCATGGGCTCGGGAGGGATGATCGTCGCCGATTCCTCCACCTGCATGGTGGACCTGGCCCGTTACTTCCTCTCCTTCACCCAGGCGGAGTCCTGCGGGAAGTGCGTCCCCTGCCGCCTGGGCACCAAGCGCATGCTGGAGATACTCACCCGCATCTGCGAGGGGAAGGGGGAACCGGAGGACCTGGAGAGGCTGGAGGTGCTGGCCGCGGACATAAAGGCGGCCAGCCTCTGTGCCCTGGGGGGGACGGCCCCCAACCCGGTGCTCACCACCCTCAAGTACTTCCGCAACGAGTACGAGGACCACATCTTCAATCGGAAATGCACGGCGGGGGTCTGTCCCGCCCTGATCACGGTGAAGATAAACCAGGATATTTGCACCGGGTGCGGCGCCTGCGCCAGGATCTGCCCGGTGGAGGCCATCTCGGGGGAGAAGAAGGAGCCCCATTCCATCGACCCCGATACGTGCATAAGGTGCAAGTTGTGCCTCAGCCGCTGCCCGGAAGAGGCCATTTACGCGGAATGAGGAGGTCGGGATGGAGCAGGTACGCTTGAACATCGACGGCGTGGACGTGGTCACCACCCCCGACCGCACCATCCTGGAGGCGGCGCGGGAAGCCGGGATACGCATCCCCAGCCTCTGCTACGACCAGCGCATGGACCCCTTTGGCGCCTGCCGCATCTGCATCGTGGAGGTGGAGGGAGCGCGGGGACTTCTGCCCGCCTGCGCCACCAGGGTCACCGACGGCATGGTGGTGCGCACGAACACCGAGGAACTGCGCCGCATCCGGCGCACCATCGTCGAGCTGCTCCTATCCGACCATCCCCGGGACTGCATGACCTGCGAAAGCGCCGGGAATTGCGAGCTGCAGGACCTGGCCTACGAGTACGGGGTCAAGGAGACGCGCTTTCCCGGGGAGGAGCACCACTACGAGGCGCTGGCCGACAATCCCCTCATCGAGAGGGATTACACCAAGTGCGTCCTCTGCGGCCGCTGCATCCGCATCTGCCGCGAGGTGCAGGGGGTGGGGGTCTATGATTTCGTGAACCGGGGCTTCGAGGCCGTTCCCGGCACCCCCTATAACCGCCCGCTGACCGAGACCCCCTGCGAGTTCTGCGGGCAGTGCGTGTCCACCTGCCCTACCGGGGCCATCATTTCCATACCCTCCAAGGGCAAGGGGAGGCCTTGGCAGGTGGAGAAAGTGCGCACCACCTGCCCCTACTGCGGGTGCGGATGCCAGATCGACCTGCACGTGCGGGACGGCGAGATCATCGAGGTCTCCTCCCCGGTGATGGTGGGACCGGGGCAGGGCAACCTGTGCGTCAAGGGCCGCTACGGTTACGCCTTCGTCCACCACCCGGACCGTCTTACCACCCCCCTGGTGAGGAAGGACGGGGAACTGGTCCCCGCCTCCTGGGAGGAAGCACTGGGTATGGTCGCCGAACGCATCCGGGGAGCCATGGACGACAAGGGCCCGGACGCGGTGGCCTTCCTCAGCTCGGCCCGCTGCACCAACGAGGAGAATTACCTGCTGCAGAAGCTGGCCCGCGCGGTGGTCGGCACCAACAACGTCGACCACTGCGCACGCTTATGACACAGCTCCACGGTCGCCGGTCTGGCGACGGCTTTCGGGAGCGGGGCCATGACCAACTCCATCGACGACCTGGAGAAGGCGGAGTGCATCCTGGTCATCGGCTCCAACACCACCGAGGGGCACCCCATCGTGGGCCTGCGCATCAAGAAGGCGGTGATGAAAAACGACTGCAGGCTCATCGTGGCCGAGCCCCGGCATATCCGCCTGTGCTACTACGCCGACCAGTGGCTGCGCCACCGGCCGGGCACCGACGTGGCCCTGCTCAACGGGATGATGAACGTGATCCTCTCCGAGGGACTGGCCGACGAGGAGTTCATCCGCGAGCGCACCGAGGGCTTCGAGGAGTTCCGGAAGGTCGTGGAGCAGTATCCGCCGGAGAGGGCGGCGGAGATATGCGGGGTGGAGGCGGAGGAAATCAGGCGCGCGGCGCGCACCTTCGCCCGGGCCTCCTCCGCGGCCATCGTCTACGCCATGGGCATAACCCAGCACACCACCGGGGTGGACAACGTCCTCTCCCTGGCCAACCTGGCCATGCTCACCGGGAACCTGGGCAAGGAGGGCGCGGGAGTGAACCCGCTGCGGGGGCAGAACAACGTGCAGGGAGCCTGCGACATGGGAGCCCTGCCCAACGTCTTCACCGGCTACCAGCCCGTGTCCGACCCCCAGGTCAGGAAGAAGTTCGAGAAGGCCTGGGGCGTGGATTACCTTCCCGGCAACCCGGGCCTGACCATCATGGAGATGGTGGACGCCGTACTGCGCGGCGAGGTGAAAGTGCTCTACATCATGGGGGAGAATCCGCTCCTCTCCGACCCGGATATCAGGCACCTGAAAGAGGCCCTGGAGAAGGTGGACTTCCTGGTGGTCCAGGACATCTTCCTCACTGAGACGGCGCGTTACGCCGACGTGGTGCTCCCCGCCGCCTCCTTCGCCGAGAAGGAGGGCACCTTCACCAACACCGACCGCCGCGTGCAGAGGGTGCGCAAGGCGGTGGAGCCGCCCGGGGAGGCCAGGGAGGATTCCTGGATCATCGCCCAGGTGGCCTCCAGGCTGGGATACGAGATGGGGGACGTGTCCGCTCCGGCGGTTATGGAAGAGATTGCCAGCCTGACCCCTTCCTATGCCGGGATCTCCTACCGCCGGCTGGAGGAGCTGGGCGAGCTGCGCTGGCCCTGCCCCTCTCCCGACCATCCCGGTACCCCCATTCTCCATGTGGATAAATTTACCAGGGGAAAGGGGAGGTTCAGCCCGGTGGAGTACAAGCCCCCGGCCGAGGAACCGGACGCCGATTATCCGCTGGTCCTCACCACGGGGCGGTTGCTACACCACTACCATACCGGCTCCATGACCCGTCGAGTAAAGCCGCTGAACGAGCTGGTTCCCGAGAACCGGGTATGGATGAACCCCGAGGACGCGAAGAGGCTGGGGGTGGCCGCCGGGGAGGAGGTGGCCGTGGAATCCAGGCGGGGAGCCATAAGGGTCAGGGCCCGGGTGACCGAGAAGGTGCCCCCGGGCGTGGTTTTCATTCCCTTCCACTTCGGGGAGTCCCCGGCCAACGCCCTGACCAATCCGGCCCTGGATCCCGTGGCCAAGATCCCGGAATACAAGGTGGCCTCCGTGCGCATCGTGACCGGGGAGGCCATGGAGAGCCTGGAATACGTCACCGTTTGATGCTCCGGAGGAAAGAAAGAGGGGCCGGTCATGCGTTTATCCCCAACGGATTGGGTGATAGAATAATAGCCGACCGTGGCGCCAAGCGACGGGGAGCGGCGTTTCGGAAAGCGAAGTTCCGAAAGGGGTCTCCAGGATTGGGTAGAGACGGGAGAGATGAAACATGAATCTATACCAGAATCTCGTGAGGACGACGGAGCGCGATCCCGACGCTACGGCCCTCTACTTCGGGCACGAGACCATCACCTATGGTGAACTTCTGTCCCGGGTCAATCGGCTGGCCAACGCCCTTCGCGAGCTGGGAATAGGGGGGGATTCCAAGGTGGCCATCCTCCTGCGCAACGTACCCGAGTTCGTCATCTCCTACTACGCCACGCTGGCCCTGGGTGCGGTGGTGGTGCCCCTGTGCTACATGTGCCTGGCCGAGGAAGTGGAGAAGATCGTCTGTGATTCCAAGGTGGAGACCCTGATCACCAATTTCGAGTTCAACGATATGGTCAAGGAGTTGCAGGGATCCATGTGCTCGCAGATCAGCCGCATCATCGTCAGCGAGGCACCGGAGCTTGAGGGGGTAATCCAGTACGAGAAACTCCTGGAGAGCGGTTCCGACCGCCTGGAGGGCGTGGACCGCTCCGAGGACGACGTGGCCGCCCTCCTCTACGCCCCCACCTCCTCCAAGGTGGTCCGGGGGTGCATGCTCACCCACGGCAATCTTGTCTGGAACGCGTCAACGGTGGCCAAACTTTGCAAACTGACAACCCAAGACGTAGTGATGGGTGTATTATCCTTTTTCGCCGCCTACGGCCAGAGCTGCGTGATGAACGCCTCCATCTACGCGGGGTGCAGTATCGTCCTTCACGAGTCCTTCATCCCCGGGGAGGTACTCAAGTCCCTCCAGCACGAGCAGGTCACCGTGTTTATGGGCGTCCCCACCATGTACGTCTACATCCTCAACCATCCCCTCATCTACCAGTACGACTTGGGCTCGGTGAGGTTGTGGATCTGTGGCGGCGCTCCTTTTCCGCGCGAAGTCATGGAGCGCTGGAATAATGAGCTGGGAGCCCGCATCTACGAGGGTTACGGGCTGACCGAGGCTGCCCCGCTGGTAACCATGCAGCCCCTGGAAGGAACCTACAAGATAGGCTCCATAGGTGTTCCACCGGAGGACGTGGAGGTCAAGGTGGTGGACGAGGAGGGGAAGGAGCTGGAGAGGGGAGAGGTGGGAGAGCTCATCGTCCGCGGCCCCAACGTGATGAAGGGCTATTACAACAAGCCGGAGGAGACGGCCAAGGTCCTCAAGGACGGCTGGTTGTACACCGGGGACATGGTGTATATGGACAGCGACGGTTACCTGTTCATCGTGGGACGCAAGAAGGACCTCATCATCCGGGGAGGCTTTAACATCTATCCACGGGAGATCGAGGAGATCCTGGTGTCCCATCCCCTCATCTCCGAGGCCGCGGTGGTGGGGGTGCCCAACAAGTACCTGGGCGAGGAGGTCAAGGCCTACGTAAAGCTCAAGCCCGGGTCCAGCCTCACCGAGGAACAGGTCCTCGAATACTGCGAAGAGAAACTGCCCTATTACAAGACCCCCAAGTTCGTGGTCTTCGTCAATTCCTTCAAGAAGGACCCCTCGGGACAGATCCTCAAGGACCTCATCGAGGAGGAGGGCTGAAAAAACGCCGCGGGGATAGGCGGATAGCCCCTCCGTAAATCGCCGGGGAGTTCGAGGCCTCTTCCAGTTCACGCCGGCAGCGGCGAAGGCCTTGAAGAGCTTCCCGGAAGGACTTCCAGTGGATACCGTGTATAATTGGGGCATGCAAGGCTCCCTTGTCGACCGGGTGCTGGATTTTTTCATGCCCCTCTTCTCCTACTGGGGTTACGCCATCGTCTTCGGAGGGGTGTTTCTGGAGAGCCTCTTTCTCACCGGGTGGATCGCTCCCGGCACCACGGTACTGCTCCTGGCCGGGTTCTACGCCGCTCACGGAGAATTAAATCCCCTCATGGTCACCACCACCGCCGTGGTGGCCGCCCTGCTGGGTGACCTGATAGGCTTCTTCATCGGGCGCCGCCTGGGACGGGGCCTCATATCCAGGTACCGGGACCGGCCCCGGATAATGCGGGGCATGGACAGGGGCCAGAGGTATTTCCGCCGCTATGGGGGCCTGACCGTTATCCTGGGCAGGATGCTCTCCGGGGTGGACGCCTTCATCCCGGTCACCGCGGGCATCAACCGGATGTCCCTCGGAGCCTACCTGGGTTTCGATATACCGGGCATCGTCCTCTGGAGCGCCCTCTTCACCTGCCTGGGATATTTCCTGGGAACCCAATGGAGGACCATAGACCGCATCTTTGACGCCCTGGGCTGGGGCCTCCTGGTACTCCTGGCCGCGGTCGCCGCCGCCTGGTACCTGGCCTGGAGGAGGAAGGTCCGCCGCACGGCCTGACTCCCCCGGAATCGCTTCGCTCCTGGACGTATCCAGACGGCGCCTTGCCGTAGGCATCACCGCCATCTGCCGGCGGAAGGCGAGGGGAAGGCGGCGGCGCGCGTCCAGGGAGGGTCCACTCCCCGGGGATACCTCTTCCACCGCGGGGAGAGGCGGGATACCGCATCGTTTCCGCGGGCACTTCACGGTTGAAAGGGAAGGAGGACCATCATCTCCTCGCGGCTGAAGGGGAAGAAAGCGAGGGAGCGGGGGGGCGACTCCGGACAGTTTTGCGAAGAGGTGGAGCCCATGTTAAAATACCGCCAATTTTAGGCGCCTCAGCGGGTGTCGATCCAGGTTTCGGGTACACATCGGGAGCAGGGAATTGACCAGCGGTCGCGCATTCGGGAGCAAGCTGCTACTCTTCTTTCTCCTCCTCGTCTTCTGGGTCGTCCTCACCGCATCCCTGGCCCTGCACGAGCTGGTCATGGGCGCGGTGTGTGCGGCCTTCGTGGTGACCCTTACCGTCGCCCTGCTGGGCCGCGCCCTGGATCCCCGCATCACGCCGGGGGTTCTCCTGCGTCTCCCGGTCTTCATGGTCAGGCTGGTATGGGAGATCATCAAGGCCAACCTCAACGTGGCGGGCATCATCCTCCACCCCCGTCTTCCCGTGGACCCCAGGATCGTGGAGTACCGCACCTATCTTCCGGGGGATCTTCCCCGCACGGTGTTCTCCGACTCCATCACCCTCACCCCGGGAACGGTGACCGTGGAGTTGAAGGGTGACGTGCTCAACGTCCACTGCCTGTGCCCCTACCACGAGGATGGACTCCCCGGGCTGGAGAGGCTGGTGGCCTGGCTCTTCGGAGTCAAGCCCCCCGGGGAGGTGAAAGGCGATGGATAAGTTCCTCACCGCCGTGGCCCTGGTCATCGGCCTAAACGCCGTCATCTGCCTTTACCGGGCGGCGGTGGGGCCGACCACCCAGGACCGGGTGCTGGGGGTGAACATCGTGGGCACCAAAACCCTGGTGGTGGTCATCCTGGTAACCTACATCCTGGCCGAGAACTACTTCCTGGACGTGGCCATCGTCTACGCCCTCCTGCTCTTCGTGGTCACCGTGGCCCTGTGCCGCTACCTGGAGGCGGAAGGCTGGAAGGAGGTGCGCTGATGGCTGCCAGGGATATCGTGGCCGCGGTCTTCTGCTGCATCGGGACCTTCTTCTTCATCATCGGGACCACGGGGCTCATCCGCATGCCCGACCTCTTCACCCGCCTGCACCCCTCCACCAAGTGCGACACCCTGGGGGCCTGCTCGGTGATCCTGGGCATGGCGGTGCACAACGGGTGGTCCTGGGACCTCCTGAAGTTGGTGTTCATCATGTGTTTCCTGCTCCTTTCCAGCGCCACATGCGGACACGCCATCGGCCGCTCCGCGCTGCGCCGGAACATACCCTATTGGAAGAAAAAGGAAGAGACGGAAGATGGGCACGGCGCTTAACCTGGTACTCATCCTCCTCCTCCTGGCCACCGCCCTCCTGGCGGTCAACGCCCGGGACCTATTGGCGGCGGTGATCATCTTCTCGGTGTACAGCCTGATCATGGCCCTCATGTGGCAGAGGCTGCAGGCGCCTGACCTGGCCCTCACCGAGGCGGCGGTGGGAGCGGGGGTGACCACCGTCCTCTTCGTCATCACCATCTTTAAGACCCGAAGGAGGGAGGAGGAATGAAGAAGGTCGTGGCCCTCCTCTTCATCGTCGCCCTGGCCGTGCTCCTCCTCTACGTGGTGGCCAACATGCCGCCCATGGGGGACCCGGAGAACCCCACCGCCACCCACGTCATCTCCCGCTACCTGGAGAGGGCGGAGGAGGAGACCCACACCGAGAACGTGGTAACCGGGGTGATCCTCAATTACCGCGGCTACGACACCATGGGGGAGGTGACGGTCATCTTCTGTGCCCTGGCGGGAGTGCTGGCTGTACTGGGGAGGGAGAGGAGAGGTGTCATCCACGCCTTCGTGGACCGCTCGGAGGTGCCCTCCTCGGTCATCGTGAAGACCATGGTGCGCTTCGTGGTCCCCTTCATCATCCTCTTCTCCGTGTACACCATCCTCCACGGCGAGACCTCGCCGGGGGGCGGGTTCCAGGGTGGGGCCATCATCGGGGGGAGCATGATCATCTTCACCACCATCTTCGGGCTCTACGAGTCCTCGCGGAGGATACCTCTCAAGGTGCGGGCCTCCCTGGAGGGCGCGGCGGTGATGGGCTTCTTCCTGGTGGGGGCGCTGGGACTTCTGGGCGGAGGGAATTTCCTCACCTATGCCTGGCCCCGGGTGGCCCGCAGCCTGCAGCCCTCGCTGGTGGTCTGGCTCACCGTGCTGGTGGAGGTGGGCGTCGGCCTTGGAGGGGCCATGGTTCTCATCTCCATCCTCTTTGCCATGATAAGGGAGGAGGAGGAAATTGCGCCTGCTCCATAACTACCACTACGCGGCGGCCATGGTCCTCTTCTGCGTGGGACTGTACACGGTCATCGTGCGCCGCAACATCATCAAGAAGCTCATCGGCCTGAACATCATGGAGACCTCGGTCTTCTTCTTCTTCGTCTCCCTGGGATACCTGGACGGGGGCATTGCCCCCATCCACGCGGGGGCCGCAGATCCCGCCCGCATGGTCAACCCCATCCCCCAGGCCCTCATCCTCACCGGCATCGTGGTGGCGGTGAGCGTGACCGCCCTGGCCCTGTCCATGGTCATCCTCCTCTACCGGCAGTACGGGACCCTGGACGTGGACCGCCTCATGCGGGAGGAGGAGCCGGAGGCCGCGGAAGGCGGGAAGGAGGAGTGAGCTTGGGGGCCTGGAGGCATTTCCCCATCTTCATGATCACCCTCCCCCTCCTGGGGGCGGTCCTCCTGCCCTTCCTGGGCTACGCCCGGGAGAGGTGGGTTCCCTACGCCGCCCTTCTTCCCCTGGGGACCTCCACCCTGCTGGGGTTGCTGCTCATGGGGAGGATACCCGCCGACGGGTTCCTGAGCTATCACCTGGGGGGGTGGGAGCCGCCCTTCGGCATAGAGATCCGCCTGGACTACGTGGGGCTCTTCCTCATGCTGGTGGTGTGTGGGATAACCTTCCTGGCCCTCGTCTATTCCCGGCGTTACATAGGCAAGGAGGTGAGCGGGGGACAGCGCACCGCCTACTATGTCCTCTACCTGCTCCTCTCCGGAGCCATGCTGGGGTTCGTGGCCACCGGGGACATCTTCAACCTCTTCGTGTTCATGGAGATTTTGGCCCTCTCCTCCTATGCCCTGGTGGCCATCACCGGCAACCGTAACCCGGTGCGCGCCGCCTTCAAGTACATTCTCATGGGGGCGCCCTCCTCCATCATGGTCCTTCTGGCCGTGGGTTTCCTCTATTCCGCCACCGGGACCCTGAACATGGCCGACCTCGCGCGGCGCATCGCCGAGTCCGGGTACACGGAGGTGCTCATCGTCTCCTACATACTCCTGGTGGTGGGGTTCGGGGTCAAGGCGGCCCTCTTCCCCCTGCACATGTGGCTTCCCGACGCCCATTCCATCGCCCCCTCGCCCATCAGCGCCCTTCTGTCCGGGCTCCTGGTGGAGGTGTGCGCCTTCGCCCTGGTGCGCATCACCTTCTCCGTGTTCACCCTGCGGAGCTCGGACCTGGTGATGGGGACGGCGGATGCGGTGGGGGTGGCCGCCGTTGCGGCGGTGCTCTACGGGGGGATCATGGCCATCCTGCAGAAGGACCTCAAGATGATGATCGCCTACTCCACGGTGAGCCACGTCGGGTACATATTCCTGGGCATTACCGCCTTCACCGCGGAGGGACTCACCGGGGCCATGTACCACATGCTGGACCATGGCTTGGCCAAGGCCTGTCTCTTCCTCTGCGCCGGGAACTTCATCTACCTCAAGGGCTACCGGAGGATAGAGGACCTGAAGGGGGCCTGGAGCCAGATGCCCTGGACCTGTTTCGCCTTCGCCCTGGCCTCCCTCTCGGTGATCGGCATCCCTCCCACGGCGGGGTTCATCAGCAAGTGGTATCTCATCCTGGGGAACGTGAAGGGCGGCAAGTGGCTGTACGCGGTGGTACTCCTGGCAGGGAGCATCCTGGCCGCCGTCTACTGCCTGCGGGTGATCTATTACATGTTTTTCCAGGCGGGGAAGGAGGGAGCCTGGGAGGAGTCCTGGCGCGACGCGCCGCCGGCCATGCTGGCTCCGGTATGGACCCTCTCCCTGGCCACGCTTTTCTTCGGGATATTCTCCTCCCTGCTCATCCCGTCGCTCCTCAAGGCGGCGGCATACCTTTTGTAGGTTCCCGCCCGGCGCGGGAGGGAAGTCCTTCGTCGGCGGAGGATATAAGGTAAGAAGCGCGTTCCCGGGGCGCTGGGAACGGACTATGTGACGGAGAAGGAGGCGGGTGAAGGAAGATGAGGTCGGACCACGCTCCCGGGGCCAGGTCATGCCCCGGTGGAGAGCGCGCCGTGGCAAGGCGCCAGGTTCACCACCTGGCTTCGAGCCCGGTATGGCCGTTGAATGGATGACGCTGCCATCGCGGTGATCGTACAAGGGGGTAGTCGATGCAAGAGAGCACCTTTTCGGTAATCCCACTACTGGCCGTCCTGCTGCCCTGGGCTTCACTGCTGGCCATTTTGGCTTTTCCCAAGAGGGCGGAGAGGCTGCGGCTGTGGCTCTGCTTCCTGGGCTCCCTGGCCACCTTCGGGGTGGTCCTCTCACTGCTCCCCGGGGTCCTGGACGGGAACACCTATACCATTAAGCTGGCCAGCGTGGTGGAGAGCCTGGAGATGCGCTTAACCGTGGATACCCTGGGGTACTACTTCGCCCTGGTGGTGGCTTTCCTCTGGATGCTGGCCACCGTCTATTCCATGAGCTACATTGACCACAAGCACAACCGCTTCTTCGCCTTCATGGCCATGTGCGAATCCTTCATGCTGGGATGCGCCTTCTCGGCCAACATGTTCACCTACTTCATCTTCTACGAGATGATGACCTTCGGTTCCTACCCCCTCATCATCCACGAGGAGACCACCATGGCCCGCAGGGCGGGTTACAAGTACCTGGTCTACGCCATCGCCGCGGGCACGGTGCTCTTCTTCGCCATCGTGGCCCATTACTTTTGGGGAGACGGTCAGCTGGGATTCGGAAGTTACGGGGTGCTGAGCCTGGAGTTCGCCAGCCGGGCGGCCCTCATGACCGTCTTCTTCACCTACCTGGCCGGCTTCGGGGTCAAGGCGGCCATCATGCCCCTGCACGGCTGGGTCCCGGACGCCCACCCGGCGGCCCCCTCCCCGGCCAGCGCGCTGCTCTCGGGCGTCATCCTCAAGGCTGGCGCCTTCGGCATCATCCGGGTCTGTTTCAACGTCTTCGGGGCGGACCTCCTGCGGGAGCTGGAAGTCTACGTGGTGATGGCCAGCCTGGCCTGTATCACCATCGTGGTGGCCTCGGTCTTCGCCCTCACCCAGGACAACCTCAAGCGAAGGCTGGCCTACTCCAGCATCGGCCAGGTTTCCTATATCATCCTGGGCCTGGCCATGCTGGCCCACGACGGGGCCCTGGGCGGGGTCATGCACCTCGCTCACCACGCCCTCATGAAGGGCTGCCTGTTCCTCTGCGCCGGGGTCATCCTGGTGAAGACGGGGAAGAAGAACATCAGCGAGATGGCCGGTATCGGTTACCAGCTGCCCATCACCATGATCTGCTTCTCGGTGGCTGCCCTGGCCATGATGGGCACCCCGCCCTCGGTGGGTTTCGTGACCAAGTGGCTGCTGGGGAGCGGGTCCCTCCAGGCGGGCCTGCCGGTGTACATCGTGGTCCTTCTGGCCAGCGCCCTCCTCAACGCGGCCTACTTCCTGCCCATCATCTACATCGCCTTCTTCCGCTGGGAGGGTGACGAGGTCGACGAGCACGGGGAAAGGCATCATCCCAAGCTGGTCTTCGGCAAGGAGGCCGACCACAAGCTGGTGGTCCCGGTGGTCGTCCTGGCCGCCCTGGTGGTCATCGTGGGCATCTGGAGCAACGTGCCCGGCTTCCCCTATTCCCTGGTCAGCAAGGTGGTTAACGTCATCTTCCCGTGAGAGGTGAACGGCTTGAGCGTCTTCGGTCTCGCAATGGAGAAGGTAACCGGTGCGTCCATCGGCCCTTTCCCTGAGGGGTGAGCATGGGAGTGCACGAGGAAAGCCTTACCGTCCTATCCTTCAGCCTCCTGCCGGCGCTGGCCCTGCTCCTCCCCCTACTGGGGGCGGCGGGGGCCGCGGCGGGAGGGGAGAGGCGTCCCCGCGTGCGGAACTGGTCCGCGGTGCTCTCCACGGGGGGGACCCTGGCCGTGGTGGTCTCCCTCCTCTCCCGGGTGCTGGGGGAGGGGCCGGTGTATTTCGAACTGGGCTTCCTGCGCCTGGGGGAGAGGTTCTCCTGCGGCCTGGAGGTGGACGCCGTGGGAGCCTTCTTCGCCCTCTTCGCCTCCATCCTTTGGTTCGCCGCCTCGGTCCACGCCTTCCGGTACATGGACCACGAGCATAAGCGCACCCGCTTCTTCCTCTTCATGCTCCTCACCGAGACCGCCACCCTGGGGGTCTTCCTGGTCCAGGACTTCTTCAGCCTCTATCTCTTCTTCGAGGCCATGGGGCTCCTGGCCTACCTCCTGGTCATCCATTCGGAGACGGACCGGGCCCGGGCCGCGGCGACCAAGTATATAGGCATGACCGTCATCGGGGGGCTGAGCCTCATCGGGGGCATTTTCCTCTACCTGGGCTATGCGGGGACCACCTCCTTCCGGCCCCTCGTGGAAAGCGCCTGGCTGACCGGTCCCTTCAAGGTGGCGGCCCTCCTCCTGCTCATCGCCGGCTTCGGGGTCAAGGCGGGCATGGTGCCCCTGCACATCTGGTTGCCCGACGCCCACCCCGCCGCGCCCTCCCCGGCCAGCGCCCTCCTCTCCGGGGTGATGATCAAGGTCGGTGCCTATGGCATCCTGAGGACGGTGCTCAGCTTCCTGCAGGCGCCGGCGGCCCACGGGGCGGAGGGACACGCCGCGGCGGGACACGGGGCGGAGGGAGCGGTGCACGCCGCCGAAGGGCTGGCCGCCGACGTGCGCATGCTGGGGCTGGCCATCATCTGGATTGGGGTGGCCACCATGTTCGTGGGCATGCTCCTGGCCCTGGTGCAGAGGGACATCAAGCGCACCCTGGCCTATTCCAGCGTCAGCCAGATGGGGTACATACTCTTCGGGCTGGGATGCCTGGGGTACCTGGGAGCGGAAGGGGCCATGGGCATGGGGGGAGGCCTTTACCACATCATCAACCACGCCTTCTTCAAGGGCTGTTTCTTCCTGGCGGCGGGCTCCGTCCTATTCTGCGCCCATGAGCTGGACATGTTCAAGCTGGGGGGACTGTGGAGGCGCATGCCCCTGACCACCCTGTTCTGGTGCATCGCCGCCCTGGGCATCATGGGCATCCCCCTGGGCAACGGTTTCGTCTCCAAGACCCTGCTCCACCACGCCATCCTGGAATCCCACCACCTGGCAGAGGGCGCCCACCTGGCCACCGCGGGGTGGGTGAAGGCGGCGGAGATCATGTTCATCATCACCAGCGGGGGCACCATCGGCTACATCACCAAGATGACTTACTACACCTTTTTCCGGAGGCCGGACCCGGAGCACGCCTCCCACCTGGAGCACGTCCGGGAGGCCCCCGGGTGGATGCTGGCCGGCTCGGGGCTGCTGGCGGCGGGAGTCCTCTTCAACGGCCTCTTCCCCGGTTTCCTGCTGCGGCGGCTGGTGGGTCCGGCTGTGGGGACGGTGCCGGGACTCGATGCCCACTACGTGGAACACCTGGCCCATACCCCCATCTTCCTGTGGGCCAATATCAGGGAGATCTTCATCCCCCTGGCCATCGGCCTGGGGATCTTCGCGCTGGGAGCCTGGCCGGACCTGCTGGGGGTGCGCAGGCGGGGCCCGGACCTCTTCCAGTTCCGGCTGCCACGCTGGCTGGGAGTGGATTTCTGGTACCTGGCGGCGGCGCGGGGTTCCCTGAGGCTCCTCTTCTGGGGAAAAAGGACTTACGCGCCGGTGAAGGAGGGCGTTGTCTCCCTGTGCAGGAGGGGTGCCGAGGCCACCGTTTACGCGGTGAGGGAGGTTATCTATCCCTCACTGACCGCGCGTCCGGTCTCCTGGGTGAGCCGGCAGGCGATCCAGCTGTACGGGAACGCACGGAGGGAGCTCTTGCCCCGCATTCGCGAGTACCAGGGGGACATCGCCGTGGGCGCCCTGGTCATCGCCGTGTCCCTGACCCTGTTCCTCATCATGCGCCTCATGTGAAAGAATGACCTTGGAGGAGGAAGGAAGATGCGGCCCGTACCGGAGATGGCGTTAGCCGGCACCCTGGGCCGGGACCTGTTCGCGGCCTTTATCGCCGCCCTGGCCGGGGTGGCGGTGATCCTCTACGCCGCGGCCTCCGACCTCTTCGACCTCAAGCTCTTCAAGTTCGACCCCTTTTCCCTCCGCTATCCGCGGAAGGCGAGCATCGAGTACTGGTACGTGCGGGCGGCACGGAGGTTCCAGGCCTTCCTGGCCGGGGGCGGGTGGAACTACGCCAAGTTCAAGAAGAGGGTCAAGGTGGCCTTCAAGAGGGACTGGAGAAGGATGCGGAGGGAGACGCGCCGCATGTTGCCCGAGGCCGCCCGACGACTGAACCGGGACATCGCCCTGGGGGCCCTGACCATAGCCGTGGCCCTGGTGGCCCTGCTGATCATGAGGCTGGTCTGAACCCTCGAGGAAAATGAAGGGAGGAGAGCGGAAGCGAAGATGCGGAGGGTGATCATGGGGAAGACGATCATGGGGAAGAAAGCGATAATCCTGGCCCTGACGTTGCTCCTGCTTCTCGTCCTCGGGCTGTCCACGGCGTGGGCGGAGGCAGGGGAGGTCGGGAAGGGCGAAGGGGGGAGTTCGGTTCGGCTGGTGGTGACCATCGCCGCCATCTGGCTGGCCATCCTGGCCGCGGTGATCACCGTGGTGGTGGTCACCCGGCGCAAGGCGGGGGAGGAGGATCGCCAGAGCAAGGAAGGATGAGGGGCTTCAGCCCCCGGCTTGCCCCCCCATCACCCCGCCGCCGGGCGGACGCTGAACGGCAGGCCGGGGCGCGGTCTCGCGGCGTGGGACCGGGTGCGTCGGCAGCCATGGGGAAATCGGTTTTCAAGGGAGGTAGGGAATGGAAGAGAGGCTTTTTGGAGCGGCGCGGTGGCTGACCGCCCTGGCGGTGGTCTTCATCCCCCTGTCCATCATCATCCTCATCTCCGGGTCCTGGCTGGCCAACTTCACTTCCAACCAGTGGACCCGCTACCTGCTATTCGCTTCCTGGGTCTCCCTGACCCTGTCCATCGTCCTGGGGGTGGTGAACATGGTGGGCGGCGCCGGAGAGGGCGGCCTTGCCCCGGGAGAGGAGGAGAGCGGGGAGGGGGAAGAGGAGGACGGCGGGGAGGTGACGCCCGGTGCCACTTCCCCCGGCACGGTCGCCCGGGGCGGTAGGGTGGAACAGGCCTTGGTGCTGGGCCAGGCGACGGCCTTTCTCCTGGGGGTCTTCCTCTACGTGGCCTTCATCTCCTGGATGGTCCTCCCCAGGATCAGCCTGGGAGGTTGATGGCCCGCGGCATGAGGGAGTATATCCACCGCTTCTACCGCCGGGAGACGCGGGCGGAGGGCCTGGTCTCCTTCCAGGTGAAGATGAAGGAGAGCGACCTTTTCATCTGGGCGCAGAGGGACCTCCGGGCTCAGGCCCTCCAGTCCCTGTTGCGGCACCGTTTCCAACTGGAGGAGTTCATCTCCCGGCAGCCCCCTTTCGGCACCTCCTTCCTGCCCTGCGAGGTCCCCGGTGACGCCCCGGATATCGTGCAGCGCATGGCCCGCGCGGCGTCCCGGGCGGGCGTGGGGCCCATGGCCGCGGTGGCGGGGGCGGTGGCCGAGATGGTGGGTAGGGACCTGCTGCCCCTCTCCCCGGAGCTGATGGTGGAGAACGGCGGGGATATTTTCCTGTGCACCTGCAAGGAGAGGCGCATCGGGATCTTCGCCGGGGAATCGCCCCTCAGCGGGCGCCTGGCCCTGGTGGTGGGGCCTACGCCCCCCGAGGGTCTGGGCATATGCACCTCCTCGGCCACCGTGGGACCCTCCTACAGCGCCGGGGCCGCGGATGCCGCCCTGGTGGTGGCGGAGAGCGCCAGCCTGGCCGACGCCGCGGCCACCGCCCTGGGGAACCGGGCCAAGTCCCCCGGGGACATGGAGGAAGCCCTGTGTTTGGTGGTCGGCCTGGAGGGGGTGCTGGGTTGCCTGCTCATCATGGGGGAGAGGCTGGGGGCCATGGGGGACTTGAGGCTGGAGAGGGCCGGCTAGCGGGGGATAGGGGACCAGGAGGGCAGGGGGCTGGGTAGTGCGGTGTCGCGCTCGGATGGGATTGCCGGTCCATCTGCCGTGAGGATGCCTTGCCCGGCGCGCCCTGAACCGCCTTCGCCTGGCGCAGGACGGGGAGTAAGTTACCAATCCGTATGCCTGGGCCGCGGAGCTCGGCCTCGACTGCATACCGGCTAACGGAGAAAGTAAGTTCCCGGGAGACGGTGCGGTGTCCGGGGTTACGGCTCGGTCCGTCGGATGTCCCGCGACGGGAGCGCCTTTCCCGGACTTGAGGTATAAAATTATTGGATGAGACGGATGTATCGGCAGATGAGACGGATACGGCAAGGGGGGGTAGGGATGACCTCCGAGCTGGAAAGGGCGGCCAAGAGAGCGGAGGAACTGCGTCGCGAGCTGAACTACCACAACTACCGTTATTACGTCCTCGACGACCCGGTGATCAGCGACGAGGAATACGACCGCCTCATGCGTGAGCTGAAGGAGCTGGAGGAGAGGTACCCGGAGCTGGTGACCCCGGATTCTCCCACCCAGAGGGTGGGCGCCCCTCCCGCGGAGGCCTTCCGGCCCGTGCAGCACCGGGCGCGCATGATGAGCCTGGACAACGTGTTCAACGAGGAGGAGCTGCGGGCCTTCATCCACCGGGTGGAGAACCAGGTGGGGAGGACGGACTACATATGCGAGCTGAAGATAGACGGGGCGGGCATCGCCCTCACCTACGAGGACGGGGTCTTCGTGCGCGGGGCCACGCGGGGGGACGGCATCACCGGGGAGGACGTCACCGCCAACCTGCGGACCATCAGGACCCTCCCCCTCCGCCTGCTGGGGGAGCGCCCGGTGCCCTTCCTGGAGATACGGGGGGAGGTCTTCATGCCCAAGGAGGCCTTCCTGGAGCTCAACCGGCAGCGGGAGGAGGAGGGGCAACCTCCCTTCGCCAACCCGCGCAACGCCGCCGCCGGTTCCCTGCGGCAGCTCGACCCCCGCGTGACCGCCTCCCGCAATCTGGACCTCATCTGCTACGAGATCGGGTACGTGGAGGGATGGGAGTTCCGCACCCACCGCGAGGTCCTGGAGCAGATAGCCGCCTGGGGATTCCGGGTCAGCGAGCACTGGAGGCCGGCGAAGGGCGTGGAGGAGATACTGGATTTCTGCCAGCACTGGATAGCCAGGCGGGACGAGTTGACCTACGAGGTGGACGGGGCGGTGATCAAGGTCAACCCCCTGGAGGTGCGGGAGAGGCTGGGGGCCACCAGCAAGGCCCCGCGCTGGGCGGTGGCCTACAAGTTCCCCGCCGAGGAGAAGACCACCCGCCTGCTGGACATCGTGGTCAACGTGGGCCGCACGGGAGCGCTGACCCCCACCGCGGTGCTGGAGCCGGTCTTCGTGGGGGGTTCCACGGTCTCCCGGGCCACCCTGCACAACGAGGACGAGATACGCCGCAAGGGGATAAAGATCGGGGACGTGGTGCTGGTGCACAAAGCGGGGGATGTCATCCCGGAGATCATCAAGCCCATCGTGGAGCTGCGGGACGGGACGGAGCGGGATTTCGTCATGCCCGACCGCTGCCCGGCCTGCGGGGGGAAGGTCTACCGTCCGGAGGGAGAGGTGGTGGCCAGGTGCGTGAACGTGGACTGCCCGGCCCGCCTCTTCGAGAGCATCCTCCACTTCGCCTCCCGGGGGGCCATGGACATCGAGGGGCTGGGGCCGGCCACCATCCGGGAGCTCATGGACAAGGGTTACGTGCACTCCGTGGAGGACATCTACTACCTCACCGAAGAGCAGCTCTACACCCTCACCGGGTTCAAGGAAAAATCGGTCTCCAACCTCATGAACGCCATCCGGCAGAGCAAGAACCGTCCCCTCTCCCGCCTCCTCTTCGCCCTGGGTATCCGTCACGTGGGAGCCCACGTGGCCGAGGTGCTGGCCCGGCGGTTCCGCACCATGGATAACCTGGCCCGTGCCAGCCTGGAGGAATTGCTTTCCGTGGAGGAGATCGGCCCCACCATCGCCGAGAGCGTGCGGGCCTTCTTCGACGAACCCCGTAACCTGGAGCTCATCCGCCGCCTCAGGGAGACCGGGGTGAACATGGAGGAGGAGGTGGAGGAGGGGCCTCGCCCCCTGGAAGGCATGGCCTTCGTCCTCACCGGGTCCCTTTCCTCCATGACCCGGGAGGAGGCCCGGCGGGTCATAGAGGAGCGGGGCGGGAGGGTCAGCTCCAGCGTGAGCCGCAGGACGGACTACGTGGTGGTGGGGACCGACCCGGGCAGCAAGTACGAAAAGGCCCGGGAGTTGGGGGTGAAGACCATCGGGGAGGAGGAGTTCCTGGCCCTGCTGGGCGGATAGCCTTGCTCCCCCTCGAGGGTTTATCATGTGCCCGGGGGTGCGACCCCCTCCCCGGCGCAGATCTAACGGGACTTGGAGGACAAGGAGGAAGCATCGATGATCACCGACAAGGACGTGGAATACGTGGCCTGGCTGGCCCGCCTGGAGCTGACCCCCGAAGAGAAAAAACGGTTCACCCGCCAGCTCGGCCAGGTACTGGAGCACGCGGAGAAGATAAAATCCCTGGACACGGCGGAGGTGGAGCCCACCTCCCACGTGGTTCCCCTGAGCAACGTCATGCGGGAGGACGTGGTGGAGCCGGGGCTGACGCAGGAGGAAGCCCTTTCCAACGCTCCCCGCCGCGAGGGTGGCTACTTCGCGGTTCCCCGCATCGTGTGAGGTGGGGGAAGGCCGTTGAGCCCCGTCCTGCTCATCGCGGCGGCGCTGGTGCTGGGGGGCATCGCCGTGTGGTTCCACTACCGGAGCGGCGTGAAGGGGGAAACCGGGCTGTGGTTCCTGCTCTGGCTGCTCGGTGCCGCCCTCTCCGCCCTCTTTTCCGCGGTGTCCTGGTGGGTGGGAGACCGCACAGTGAGCCTGTCCTTCTACCAGGCCACCCTGGTACTCATGGCCGCGAGTTCCTTTTCCGTCTTCCTTTTCGCCCGCTCCTTCAGCCGGAGCGTGGATTACCGGGCCTATTTCTGGTCCCTGCCCCTGCAGCTGGCCGCCGCCGCCGTGCTGGCCAACGGGGAGACCATGTTGTGCCGGCAGAGCCGGATATGGGTGCTGGACCAGTCGTCGCCCGCGGCCTGGATAGAGGCCGCCACGCTGGTCCTCTATTCCCTCCTGGCCATCTACTACATCTCCGTCCTCGTTTGGGAGTTGCGCCGCGAGGGACGCAGCGTGGAGGCGGAACGCATGGGCGTCATCCTGGCCGCCCTGCTCATCCTCTTCTATGCCAACGTGATGGGCGGTATACTGGGTGCCCGAAAGTGGTGGGAAGGACGCGTTCCCCTGGTGGAGCTGGCCGACCTGGCGGCGGCCCTGGTCCTGGCCTGGGGGGTGGCGGGAAGATGGCGCGAGCGGGATAAGTCCATGGAGGCGAGGGAATAGTATGGGAGCACTGCACGAGGCCACGGCATGGGAGCTGAACCGGATGCTGCGCCGGAGGGAGGTGTCCGCCGCGGAAATCCTGCGCTCGGTGAGGGGACGCATAGAGGAAGTGGAGGAACGGGTCCGCTCCTACATCACCCTCACCCCGGAGGAAGCGGAGAGGGCGGCGCAGGAGACGGACGCTGCCCTGGCTGGGGGCGGGGACCCCGGATCGGCGGCGGGTATCCCCATGGCGGTGAAGGACGTGCTCTGCACCCGGGGAATCCCCACCACCTGCGGCTCACGCATCCTGGAGAATTACCTTCCCGTCTATGACGCCACCGTCGTCCAGCGCCTGCGCCGGGAGGGCCTGACCATGGCAGGCAAGGCCAACATGGACGAGTTCGCCATGGGTTCCTCCACCGAGAACTCCGCTTTTGGGCCCACCCGCAACCCCTGGGACCTGGAGAGGGTGCCCGGCGGCTCCAGCGGGGGCTCGGCGGCGGCGGTGGCCGCCGGGGAGGCCATCTGGGCCCTGGGTTCCGACACCGGGGGGTCCATCCGGCAACCGGCCTCCTTCTGCGGGCTGGTGGGCCTGAAGCCCACCTACGGGCTGGTCTCCCGGTACGGGCTGGTGGCCTTCGCTTCCTCCCTGGACCAGGTGGGCCCCATCACCCGGGACGTGCGGGACTGTGCCCTTCTCCTCTCCCTCATCGCGGGCCACGATCCCCGGGATTCCACCTCCCTCCGGGTGGAGGTCCCCGACTACCTGGAAGCCATGCAGGGAAAAATAAGGGGCATGCGGGTGGGGGTACCGCGGGAACTCGTGCAGGAGGGCCTCACCCCGGGGGTGAGGGAGTGCGTGGAGCGCTCCCTGTCCCTTTTCCAGGAACTGGGAGCGGAGGTGGAGGAGACCACACTGCCCCACCTGGACTACGCCCTGAGCGCCTATTACATAATCGCCCCCGCCGAGGCCAGCTCCAACCTGGCCCGCTATGACGGAGTGCGCTACGGCCTGCGGGTGGAGGGGGAGGACATGCTGGAGATGTACGGCAGGACCCGGGCGGAAGGGTTCGGCGACGAGGTTAAGCGGCGCATCATGCTGGGCACTTACGCCCTTTCCGCGGGGTACTACGAGGCCTACTACGGCCAGGCCCAGAAGGTGCGCACCCTCATCCTAGGCGACTTCCGCCGCGCCTTCGAGCGGTACGACGTCCTGGTCAGCCCCACCTCCCCCACCCCGGCCTTCCGGCTGGGGGAGAGGGTGGAGGATCCCCTGTCCATGTACCTCTCCGACGTGTGCACCATCCCCGTGAACCTGGCGGGGATACCGGCCATCAGCATACCCTGCGGCCTGGAGGACGGCCTTCCCGTGGGACTGCAGATCATGGGGAAGGTGCTGGACGAAGCCACCCTGTTGCGAGTGGCCCGGGCCATGGAGGAGGCCATTGGCTTCCGGGAGAGGCCGGTGGCCGGAAGGGGGGTGGGATGATGGGCGACTACGAGGCGGTCATCGGCCTGGAAATCCACGCCGAACTGAAAACGCGGTCCAAGATGTTCTGCTCCTGCGACGCCTCCTTCGGCGGGGAGCCCAACACCAAGACCTGTCCCGTGTGCCTGGGCCTCCCCGGGGTGCTGCCGGTCCTCAACCGGCGGGCGGTGGAGCTAGCCGTGCGCCTGGCCCTGGCCCTCAACTGCCGCATCGCCGAGCGGTGCATCTTCCACCGCAAGAACTACTTCTATCCCGACATGCCCAAGAATTATCAGATATCCCAGTACGACCTGCCCTTGGGCATCGGCGGTTACCTGGAGCTGGAGACGGATGATGGGCCCTTCCGCGTGGGCATCACCCGGGTGCACATGGAGGAGGACACCGGAAAGACGGTCCACGCCAGCGAGAGCGGCCGCATCCACGGCGCGGAGTACAGCCTTGAGGACTTCAATCGCGCCGGGGTCCCGCTCCTGGAGATCGTCACCGAGCCGGACATCCGCACCCCGGAGCAGGCCCGCCTCTTCATGCAGGAGCTCAAGAGCATCATGGAACACCTCGAGGTCTCAGACTGCAAGATGGAGGAGGGTAGCCTGCGCTGCGACGCCAACGTCTCCCTGCGTCCCCGGGGTTCGTCCGAGCTGGGGGTGAAGACGGAGGTCAAGAACATGAACTCCTTCCGGGCCCTGTACCGGGCCCTGGAGTACGAGATCGGGCGCCAGAGGGAAATACTGGAAGGTGGCGGTCGCCTCGTCCAGGAGACGCGCCACTGGGACGCGGATGCCAACGTGACCACGCCCCTGCGGACCAAGGAATACGCCTACGACTACCGCTACTTCCCGGAGCCCGACCTGGTCCCCTTGGAGCTGGGACGCGATTTCGTGGAGAAGGTGAGGTCAACCCTGTCGGAGCTTCCGGCGGAGAGGAGGCGCCGCTTCCGGGAGGACTACAGGCTGCCCGCCCACGACGCCGCCCTGCTCTCCTCCTCCAAGGCCATGGGGGACTACTTCGAGTCCGCGGTGGCCGCGGGAGCACCACCCAAGGCGGTGAGCAACTGGATGATGGGGGAGATTTCCGCCTACCTCAACGCCCGGGGGCTGGAGATCGGGGACCTCAGAGTGACCCCGGAGCGGCTGGCCGAGCTCATCGACCTGGTGGAGAAGGGCACGGTCAGCGTGACCATGGCCAAGGCGGTGCTCGAGGACATGCTGGAGAGCGGCCGCCCGCCCCGGGAGGTGGTGGAGGAGAAGGGCATGGCCCAGATCAGCGACCGGGCCGAGATCGAGCGCCTGGTGGACGAGGTGCTGGAAGATAATCCCAAGGTGGTTGAGGATTACCGGAAGGGGAAGGAGAAGGCCCTGGGCTTCCTGGTGGGCCAGGTGATGCGCCGGACCCGGGGCAGGGCCAACCCCCAGCTGGTGAACGAGATCCTGGCCGAAAGGCTCGGGGAAGGTGGGTGAGCCACGTGGAGGAGAAAGCGGGCGGGGGCAGGTCCTGCCCGCGCTGCGGAAAAGAGGCCCGCGGGGGAGCTTCCTTCTGCACCGCCTGCGGCGCCGACCTTCGGGAGGGCGGGGAAGGACCGTCGGCGAAGGCCGAAGTGGGGATGGTGGCCGCGCCGCATGCGGGGGAGGGAGAGGCGGCGCATCCCCGGCCCCCGGGGGCGGAGCCGGCGGCCGCGCCTCCCGGCATGGCACCGGTAGCTTCGCGAAGGAAGCGCCTGGCCCTGTTGCTGGGGATCGTGGGCGGAATACTGCTGGTCGGGGGAGGCGTGCTCCTGGCGCTCTACCTGGTGCTGTGGAGGGGAGGTGCAGGGGCCGGGGATCCCGTGGCCCTGGCCCGGAAGTACATGCGGGCCATGGAGGACAAGGACTTCGATGCCCTGAAGGAATGCTACGACCCGGATTACCTCGCCGCCGCCGACCAGGGTCTCCTGGAGGACATGGGCCTGGGTCCCGGGGGGGTGGTGGAGTGGATGATGTCCTTCCTGGAGGTGCGCTTCTCGGCCGTGGAGTTAAGGGTGGAGCACGAGGATGCCCACGATGCCCTGGTGGTCACCACCGCGGGGAGACTCTCTTACTCCATCATGGGCTGGAGCCAGGAGTTCGACCTGGCGGAGGAACCCCTGCGCTTCCGGATGAACAGAGAGGAAGGCAGGTGGTACCTCGTCGAGGACCCCGTCAACCAGCTCCTGCAGGAGAACCTGGGCCCGGAGGGGGATACGGGATTCTTCGAGGACCAGGATTTACGGGAATTCTGGGAGGAATTCATGAAGGATTTCCACCTCGATGGCCGTATGCGCCGGGACCTCGAGGAGTTGTGGCGGGAGATGGAGGAATGGCTGGAGGAGGGGGAGGAAGGGAGCGCCACGGAAGTGAGCATCTGAACCCATCCTCTTCCCGCCCGGCGAGCTCAGGCCGGTGACGGTTTCCGGGGTGATGCCCGGGCAGCGGAGGGGTTACGGAAGCGGGCAAAAAGGAAAGCGGGCGTGGGCCCGCCTTCCTGGATGGTGCGACTTCAGGTTCCGCCTGGCCGGGACGCCGCCCCCGGGGTGGCCTCCCCGGCGGGTTCAACCCTCCTCGGAGACCAGCTTCTCGTAGGCGGCGGCGTCCAGGAGGTCGTCCACTCCGGAAGGGTCGCCGAGCTTCACCTTGACCATCCACCCGGCTCCGTAGCAGTCCTCGTTGATGATCTCCGGGGCCTCCACCACTTCCTGGTTGACCTCCTCGATGACCCCGTTAACCGGGCTGTAGATGTCGGAGACCGACTTCACCGACTCGATCTCCGCGTAGGGCTCGCCGGCCTTGACCTCCGTGCCCACCTCGGGAAGCTCCAGGAAGACTATCTCGCCCAGCTGGTCCTGAGCGTAGTAGGTGATGCCCAGGGTGGCCATGCCTCCCTCGATCCTGGCCCAGGCGTGCTCGGGATGGTACTTCAGGTCCTCCGGATACATCTGCTTTTCACCTCCAGTCCGTACGGTCACGACGATGCCATCATATCCCAACCCCGTTCCGGGTGCCACATCTTTTTCCTCCGCCCTTCCAACTTCTCCGGGTGGGGAGCGGGCGGTTTCCCGCGCCGGCGGAGGGAGGACCTTCGCGCCCTACTTCCTTGCGGGAGCGGCATGGATGGACCTGCCGTGGGCCGCCTCCGCCGCCTCCATGATGGCCTCGGCCAGGCTGGGGTGGGCGTGCACCGTGCGCCCCATGTCCTCCGCCGTGACCCCCATGCGGATGGCCAGGGCCACCTCGTGGATGAGGTCGGAGGCGTGGGGCCCCATTATCTGGCAACCGATGACCTTGTCCGAGGCGGCTTCCACCACCAGCTGTACGAAACCCTGGCCCTTGCCCATGGCCAGGGCCTTGCCCAGGCCGCCGAACATGAAGCGACCGATGCGGGTCTCAATACCCCGCTCCTCCGCCTTGGCCGGGGTGAGGCCCACGCTGGCTATCTCCGGCTCGGTGAAGATGCAGGCGGGAACCACGTCGTAATCCATCCTGGAATCCACGCCCATGGCGTTCTCCGCGGCGCAGATGCCCTCGAAGGAGGCCACGTGGGCCAGGAGCACTCCTCCCACCACGTCGCCGATGGCATAAACGCCGGGCATGCTAGTCTCCATGCGCTCGTTGACCACTATCTCTCCCCGCTTGCCCAGCTCCACGCCGACCTCCTCCAGGCCCAGGCCGGAGGAGTTGAGGGACCGACCGATGGAGACCAGCAGCTTCTCCGCCTCCAGCACGTCGCCGTTGGAGAGCCGGGCCTTCACCCCGTCGGGGCGGTATTCCACCATCTCCTCGATGGTCACCTCGGTGAGGATGTCGATGCCCTTCCTGTTGAGGATGCGCTTCATCTGCTGGGAAATGCGCTCATCCTCGGTGGGCAGGATGCGGGGCATGAGCTCCACCATGGTCACCTTGGTCCCCAGGGCATTGTAGATGGTGGCGAACTCCGAGCCCACCACCCCGCTGCCCACGATGATCAGGGACTTGGGTATCTCGGTGAGCTCCAGCCCTTCCGTGGAGGTCAGGATGGCCGGCTGGTCGAAGTCGAAGGTGGGGAGGCGGGCCGGCTCGGAGCCGGTGGCGATGATCACCTTCTCCGTCTCGATGACCTTCTCCTCTTCCTCCGTCTCCACGGCCACACGGGTGGGGGAGAGCAACCTCCCGGTGCCCTTTATCACCTCCACCTTGTTGGCCTTGAGAAGCTGGGCGATGCCGTTGCGCAGCTGGGCGCTGACCTTGTCCTTGCGCTCCACCATTGCCTTGAGGTCGGGGACGGGTTCACCCACCTTAACCCCGTATTCGTGCGCTTCCCGGATGATCTCCACCACCTCGGCGCAGGCCAGCATGGCCTTGGTGGGGATGCACCCCCGGTTGAGGCAGGTCCCTCCCAGGAGGTCCTTCTCCACCAGGACCACGCCGCTTCCCAGCTGGGCCGCCCGGATGGCCGCCACGTAGCCCCCGGGACCCCCGCCGATGATCACCAGTCTGGCCTGTTGCTTCTCGGCTGCCATGATCTCCTCCTTCGAACCTTGTTCCGCCTGACGGGAAACAGTTCCTGCTTGCGGCGCGCCGGGTTCCCGCCCGGGCGCACGTCCAAGCTATTTTATCACGCGGAAAAGGGAAGATGGCCCCCGCGGGAGGGCCACGTGCCTCCCGCCTCACGGGACTGGGAGAGGGACCGGCGGAGGGCGGGGGTCCATGGATGTCCCGGGAGTTGTCG